>CAWDCI010000031.1:0-73375 GCA_963800745.1 uncultured Acidobacteriaceae bacterium | reverse complement strand
AGGATTCGCACCGCATCAATCTGATCGTCGGGAACTGCCGTGGCCTCGCCGCGCGGACCGACGATTTGCAGCACGCCGTTGGTCTGACAGACTTTCAGACGGTCCTCGGGGCTTGCAGCCATGCGCACGAACGTGTAGCAGCTGAACAGCGGCAGCTCAACCGTTTTCTTGCGATCGCTCCAACGATGGGTCTCTTTCACCAAGGGGAGGAACGTCATCAAGCCACGTTCCTGCAAACGCTCCGCTACCAGCTTCTCGTGACGGGCGCGCGTGTGCACCGCATACCAGCGCAACTCGTCTCCGCAGGCAGCCACCCGCGTAGAGACTTCCCCGCCCAGTCTCACAGCTTCGCCCTCTGAGTCCCATTGGGAATCTGGCCCTGAAAGAAAATGCATAGCTGAGGTTGTGTTACCGGGCAAGGGGAGGGGATTGCAATCATGTAGCCCGTTGACATTTGCAGCCTAACGCTACATGCAATTGCCTGCAAGAGATATAAAGTGTGTGGTTTCTAGTTCTCATAATTTTGAGGATTAAGTTACCATCGATAGGTCTTATAGTACTAGAGTCTATAATCCACACCACCTTAGTTTTACTTCTGGCACGAAGGTTCGAGGCACCTTGGAGCTAGCCTTTAACGGTGCCCTGTGAAACTGAATAGCAGCTCATATATCATGCTTATTTTCATTAGTTTAAGCGTATAACAAAAATTGCTAACTATGGTCGAGCATCCTGAGGCTGTCATCATAGATACTCCGCCATGAATATCATAGTGAGACACATTGCAGATACAGGACACTAGTTATGCAGGTTATTGCAACTTCAATTGCCAACTCCCTACTATCGTTGTAAACTTTCTGAGTTCCGCTTGGCGACCAGACTTACTGCACAGGGTCTCAAGAGTTATCCTCCCCCGACAAGAAAAGCGCCACGGAAAAGAACTCTCCGAGAGAGTGCGGACTCAACGATAAGACGAATTCTCTTGCCCGGTTTCGAGTGAACTATGGCCCTCGATCAAAACATTGGCCAGGAAACGATTCGCGTGCTGGTTGCCGACAACACCCGCATGCACACGCAGTTGTTAGCGGAGGCGCTGCGGCGGGACCGCCGCCTGGAAGTCATTGGCTCGGCCTCCCATTCCCGCGACTTGCTGGAGGCTGTCACCACCCACAAAATTCACGTGGTGGTGCTGGCTTGGAATCTTGACGAGGAAGCGGGGCGCGGGCTGGAGGTTCTGCGCGAACTACGCAACTCGCATCCCGACACGCACGCCGTTTTTCTGCTGGATTCTTCCAAGCGCGAAGCCGTCGTGGAGGCCTTTCGCGCCGGCGCGCGCGGCTTGTTCAGCCGGCATGAATCTCTCGAAACCCTCAGCCGGTGCGTGCGCGCGGTACACGAAGGCCAGGTCTGGGCGAACGGCCAGCAGACCCTATTTGCGGTCGAGGCTCTGGCTTCCGCTCCCGCCCTGCGCACCCTCGGGGCCGGTGGATTAAGTCTGCTCTCCAAGCGGGAACTGGATGTGGTCCACTGCCTGGCCGAGGGATTGACCAACCGCGAAATTGCCGAGCGCCTCGGCTTGAGCCAGCACACGATCAAGAATTATCTTTTCCGGGTCTTCGACAAATTAGGCGTGTCGAGCCGCTTGGAGCTTTTGTCGCTCACGCTCACTCAGCCGCCCGGACGTGCCGCAGGCATTCCGGACGGCGCCGACGATCCCGCGCCCGGGAGTGGACAAGGCGATCACCAAGCAGGCGAACTAGCGTCGCGTCGCAAAGCCGCCGACCAGGGTTCACCGGACGCGCAATTCTCGCTGGCTCAAATGTACCGCCAGGGGAAAAACGTGGCCAAGGATCTGGCATCCGCCTACATGTGGTGTCTGGTATCGGAGCGGACGAACCTGGAAATGCGGGATGAGATCAGCGCCGCCAAGAAGCAACTGGCCGAGTCTCTTACTACCGAACAGATAAAGGAGGCGCAAACCCAGGCGCTTGAGCGCCTAAGAAAGTTCTCGAAAGCATCTTCTTCGCCCCCCAGCCCGCCGCCTTCCACGCGCGGCGGTTCCTGACCGCGTTGCCGCGTCCAGCCTGGCGCGCTACAAAGCTGCGGCTCCGCGCTCCTGGTTACGGATGCGAATGGCTTCATCCACTTTATACAAGAAGATTTTCCCGTCACCGATCTTCCCCGTGGCGGCGCTGCGCAGGATGGCGCTGACCACCTCCTCCACGCGTTCGTCGGGCAGCACCAGTTCCAGCTTGATCTTGGGCAGAAGATCGACGGTGTATTCGCGCCCGCGATAGTGCTCGGTATGCCCCTTCTGCCGCCCGTGCCCGCGCACGTCGGAGATGGTCATGCCTTCGACTCCAATTTCCAGAAGAACATCTTTCACGGCATCGAGCTTGGAGGGCTGGATGATGGCTTCAACTTTTGTCATTCGGTTGTCCTCGGCGCGCCGGTTCAGCCTGCGCAACATTTTGGCCAAGCGGTTCGCGGGATGATTCTAGCAAAGCCCGCAATCTACTTGGAATTTCCTTAGCCCGCGAGCGCCCGCTGGCTGCCAGTCCTGCGCTTTTCAACCGCCGCGCTTTTCTCCGGCTCGTATCTTCCAGAGGATTTGCCGCAGCATGCCCAGCACTACTTCCGCATCGTCGGCTTGCAGATGCAGGCGGCGCACCAGGCGGCGCACTTTCTCTTCCGTCGCGGCGCCCGCTCCCGGATTCCAATACCGCGTAGTTCGCAGCACGTCGAACAGTACGGTTGTAATGCGCTCGATTTCTTCCCCAGCGGCAACCTCCCCGGGCTTGGCGGGACGCTCAATTTTCGCGGTCCGTATCAACTCATAGAGGCAGATGGCCACGGCTTGCCCCAGGTTCATGGAGCGATGCTCGTCGCGCGTCGGGATGCGCATCAGCCAATGGCAGTGGCTTAAATCGTGATTGGAAAGACCCACTTTCTCCGAGCCAAACAGCAACCCTACCTTGCCCGCTCGAAGCTGCCGCCGGATGAGGCGCCCGCCCTCTTCCAGCCGGTGCAGCGGATGCTGCAATTCCCGCTTCCCTACCGCCGTGGTCCCCACCACCAGGGAACAATCCGCGACCGCCTCGGCAATGCTGCCGTACTCTTCGGCGTCGGCCAGCAAGGCAGCCGCGCCCACCGCGGAACGCGCTTCGCGAAACGCCACCGCATACGGATTCACCACCCGCAGGTGGAAGAATCCAAAATTGCTCATGGCGCGCGCCGCCGCGCCAATATTCAGCGGATTGCGCGCCGCCACCAGCACCACGCGCAGAGAGTCGAATTCGTTCGCAGCCGGCAAGCAGGCTATTCTATGACAATCTCAAGGTTACTTCGCGATCTCAGCACCCACCTCCGCGATCCCGGCGGTTAAAGGCTCTTGGGTTGCATGCGTAGTGAAACGTTTCTATTGTGGAACCCCGTAGTTTATATTGTGATGTTTCACCTCAGAGCCGGTATAGCTGCTCACCGCTCTGGCTGGGATTCTTGGCATGAAGCTGGCAGGATTTTTGCTCTTATTCGCGGGATGGGCGCTGGTGCTGACCGCGTTAGCTATTTTGCCTTCGCCCGCGGCCCGCACTGGATTCGTGCTGGCTGGCCTTGGAGTCGAAATCCTGGGACTGGTCTTAGCCGCCCGCACTCACCGAATCCTTCCTGAGGAAAGAGGGTGATCCCTTTGCCCGCGTCATCCCCCCAACCAACCGTATTCGCGCTGTGCGTTTTTTTTATTTTGCTGGTCCCTTTCGCCGGCATCGGGTTGGCCCTGATCAACACCGGCTTGGGACGGTCCCGCAGCGCCGGCCACTCCATGATGGCTTCGCTCTGCGTCACGGCCATCGCGGCTCTGGTGTATGTTGTTTGCGGTTTTGCCTGGCAGGGATTTCCCGGCCTCCCGTCGCACGTAATAACGGCCGGAGGAAAGCCGTGGGACTGGATTGCCGCCTTGCCGTTTTTCTTGCGCAAGCTGGATCTCGACGGCTCCCCGGCTTCGCTGGCTGTGTTGCTGCAGATGCTGAGTGTGGGTGTGGCCGCTTTGATTCCTCTGGGGGCGGGAGGCGACCGCTGGCGGCTAAGCGCGATCTGTGCTTCCACCGCGCTTTTTGCGGGATGCACCTATCCCATCTTCGCGCACTGGGTGTGGGGCGGCGGCTGGCTAGCGCAGCTCGGCGCTAATTTCGGCATCGGGCACGGCTTCCTCGATGCTGGAGGCTCCAGCACCATTCAAGCCGTGGGTGGACTAACCGCTCTCTCGATGGCGTGGATTTTGGGCCCGCGCCGCGGAAAATATTCTTCGAATGGCATGCCCTCCGCCATCCCCGGCCACAACGTCATCCACGTTTTATTCGGCTGCTTGCTGGCGTTGCTGGGATGGCTGGGCTTGAACTCCGCCGGCGCCCTGTTGTTCAGCGGCATCGCGGCTGGCCGCGTGGTGCCGATTGCCATCAACACCGTTCTGGCAGCGGCTTCGGCCGGCCTGACCGCCGCCGTCATCACGCGGGTACGCTTCACCAAACCCGACGCCTCGCTCACCGCCAACGGATGGATTGGAGGGCTGGTGGCGAGCAGCGCCGCATGCGCCTTGCTCAAGCCCCCGGAGATGGTTATCGTCGGCATCATCGCTGGCGCTTTGGTTACCTTCTCCGTCGAATGGTTTGAATTCAGATTGCAGGTGGACGATCCCTGCGGCGCGGTTTCGGTGCATGCCGTGGGTGGAATCTGGGGCGTGCTGGCGCTGGGATTGTTCGCCCAATTTCCCGACCAGAAGCCCGATCAGTGGCTGGCTCAGGTGATTGGCATCGCAACGTTACTCGGTTTCGTGTTGCCGCTCACCCATGCGTTGAATTGGACTCTCGATCGCTTCCGCCCGCAGCGCGTAGCCCGCGACGGCGAGCGGCAAGGGATGGACCTGCACGAGCTGGGCGCTGAAGCTTATCCCGAATTCATCACCCACACGGAAGAATACCTGCCGCACTAGCCGTAACGCCGGCGTCCCGCCCGCGCCAGCGAAGCACCCGCGAGTGAGTCGACGCGCGCCGGGATATCAGGGCATCCTGATGTTATGCTCGCCGACCACCGTGAACACCGTCAGAAGATTCGTAACGCCAAGCAGTTGCCGAATCCGTTTGCCCAGATTGATGAGTTCCAAGTCGCAGCCCGCCGACTTGGCGGAAACGTACAGGCGCACCACCGTGCCCAGGCCGGTGCTGTCCATCTGGATGAGATCCGTCAAGTCCAGCACGATTCGTTTGGACTCCGGAATCAGTTTGCTGACTTCGAGGTAGAGAAGATCGTTTACCCCCGCCACCAGCTTGCCGCCGCATCGCACAATAGCGGCGTTGCCGTTGCGGGCAACGTCAAGGGTCAGGCAACTCGTGGCGGTTTCGTCAAACATTAGGAATTACCGTGTCGAAACGGTCGTGCGATTGTCCCATATCAAGCCGGGGAAGGAAACAGTTTATCGGGGAGTTGTGCGGCGCGGACCTGCCCTGAGAGCCCGTGACTTTTGAAAGATGGGTGGCCCATCCTAACGCGTTTTTGTGCGCTGGGGTCGGATTCCACAAATGCCCGCGCTGAGCGAGGTCGAAGGGGGCCTCGCCCGCGTGCTGGCAGCGGAAACAGACGGGGCGTTGCCCAATTTTGTGTGAACGGGCGCTGAGGCGTATCCGGAATTCATCACGCACACCGACGAATACCTGCCCCATTAGCCCGGTAAGCGGAGTCGCCGTCACCACCGTGCTCCCGTACAATAGCCACCGTGCCCGAACCTGTCATCACGCTTGGTCAAACGCTCGCGAAAGTTGCCACCTTCTCTGGACTGACGGAGAACGAATTGAGTTTTCTTGCGGGGCGCGCCGTGCCCCGCCACTACTCGGCAGGTGAAAGCGTATTTGGCGAAGGTGAACACTGTACTGGACTCTATGTCGTTGAATCCGGCCATGTCCGGATTTTCAAAAGCTCGGCCAACGGCCGCGAGCAAGTGCTGAGCATTGATGGCCCGGGCAGTTCGATTGCTGAGATTCCGGTCTTCGATGGCGGCAACTATCCGGCGTCGGGGACGGCCATCGACGATGCTACCCTGGTTTTTATCAGCAAACAGGATTTTCAAGCGCTGTGTCTGGCCCATCCCCAGGTAGCTCTGAAAGTCTTGCGGGTAGTGGGTGCAAGACTCCGCCGCTTGGTCGGCATTATCGAGGAACTCTCATTTACCACGGTTCGTCACCGGCTCGCTTCGCTTTTGTTGCGTCTCGCACAGAAGGAAGGCAAGCGTTCCGCCGCCGGCGTGGAGATCACGCTACCGATCAACAATCAGGAATTGGCCTCGCAGATTGGCACGGTTCGTGAACTTGTTTCCCGCAATCTTTCGCGCCTGCAAGCCGAAGGCCTGCTCAAAATCGACGGCCGCACGGTAACCATCTGCGATGTGAAGACTTTGGCAGCCGAGATAGCATCCCCCGAATGAGTTTCAAATAGTCCCCCCTGCAATTTGGCTCGCCATCCCGGCCAGGTTCGTCCATCGCTGTCTTGAGCACCCTCTGTGACATAAGTCATCGGCAGGGGTTCGCCGCTCCGCTAACTTCGGAACATCAAACGCGACCTCCAGGCATGGAACCGGGTCGCGAGGAGGATGCAATGAGCATGACGGCCGAGAAGACCGTGCGTGAATGGGCATTGGAAAACCCCGCGGCCACCAGGGTTTTTGAAAAACTAGGTATCGACTATTGCTGTGGAGGCAATAAGTCGCTCGACCAAGCCTGCCGCACCGCTAACCTCTCCACGGACGAAGTCCTGGATTCACTTGAGATGGCTGACCACGCCGCCCGTGCCGCGCAATCGGTCCGCAACTGGCCCACGGAGCCGCTCGCCGACCTGATCTCCCATATCACGAACACCCACCACAAATACACGCGGGAGGAGATCGCCCGTCTCGCTCCTCTTCTCGACAAGGTCTGCTCCGTCCATGGCCAGAATCATCCCGAACTGCAAACGGTTCGCACCAGCTTTCGCGGCCTGGCCCAGGAGTTGACTACCCACATGATGAAAGAAGAGATGGTTCTGTTTCCCTTCATAGCGCGCATGGAGGAGGCCGTCATCCAGAGAGAACCGGTCCTGCCGTCACCGTTTGGCAGCGTGCAAAATCCTATTTCGATGATGGAGCATGAGCATGATTCCGCCGGCAACGCCTTGCGTGCCTTGCGCGAAGCCAGCCGTGGTTATGCCGCTCCGCCGGAGGCGTGCATCAGCTACCAGACCTTGTACAGGACCCTGGCGGAATTTGAGGCCGACCTTCACCAGCACATTCATCTTGAAAATAACATTCTGTTTCCGCGTGCGATCGCGATGGAGAAGACACACTCACCGAAGTCCTAGACCTTGTCCACCTTACAGGAGAAATATTTCATGCCCTACAAGAAGCTATGGATCGCGTTCGCCCTTGTCATGCTGGTCTCGTTCTCGGTGCTGGGGGGCGTCGGTTACAAAGCCGTCAATAACGGACCGCCCATCCCAGCAAACGTCGTTACCGCAGACGGGCAGGTGCTGTTTACCGGCGAGACCATCCGCAATGGTCAGAACGTGTGGCAATCCACTGGTGGGCAGGAGATCGGGACCATTTGGGGGCACGGAGCGTATGTCGCGCCCGACTGGAGCGCTGACTATCTTCATCGCCAATCCGAGATCATACTGAATCGATGGGCGCGTCAAGAGGGTTTTCCCGATTATCACGCGATGCCAGCCGAGTCTCGCGCCGGGTTGATCGGACGACTCACCGAACTGACACGGCACAACACCTACGACCCTGCGACTGACCGCATCGTGCTTGACGGCGATCGTGCGGCCGCTTTCGAAGAATTGGCCTCGTATTACGCCGGCGTCTATGGCAACGGACGTGATGATTATGCGATTCCCGCCGGTGCCTTGACCGATGTCACTAAGCAGCGGGAGATGGCGACGTTCTTCTGGTGGACGGCATGGGCGGCGAGTACCAACCGCCCCGGCCAGGAACGTCACCTACACCCAGAACTGGCCACACGAAGAATTGATCGGCAACCGTCCAACTGGCGGCACGATTGTCTGGAGCGTGATTAGCTTTGTTCTTCTGCTTGCGGGAATTGGCGGGATGGTTTGGTACTTCGCTTCGCAGGAACACAAGCCATCCACCGGTGTAATGCCCCGCCAGGACCCGCTGCTGGGCTTGCGGCCGACACCTTCTCAGAAAGCTACCGTGAAGTACTTCTTCGTGGTGGCCGCACTATGGGTCGTGCAGGTTGCGTTGGGCGCAATTGTGGCGCACTACGGCGTCGAGGGTGGCGGTTTCTACGGAATCCCGCTGGCCAAGTGGTTGCCGTATTCCGTGGCCCGCACCTGGCATCTGCAGATCGGCATCTTCTGGATCGCGACTTCGTGGCTTGCGACCGGCCTATTTATTGTCCCCGCGGTCAGCGGTGCCGAACCGAAGGGACAGCGCCTCGGCGTGAATGCCCTGTTTGTCGCGCTTGTCGCCGTAGTCGTCGGCTCCCTTGCCGGCGAATGGCTGGGAATCGAACAGAAACTCGGCAACCTCTGGTTCTGGTTCGGCTCACAAGGCTACGAGTACGTCGATCTGGGACGCGTCTGGCAGATTCTGCTGTTCGTCGGACTCACCTTCTGGTTGTGGTTGATGTGGCGGGGACTGAAGCCGGCGCTGGCAAGGCGCGACGAGAATTATTCGCTACTGCTATTGTTTCTGATTTCCAGCATCGCGATTCCCCTGTTCTATGGGGCAGGGCTGATGTATGGCCAGCGCAGCCCGCTTATCACCGCTGAGTACTGGCGCTGGTGGGTGGTTCATCTCTGGGTAGAAGGATTCTTTGAAGTCTTTGCCACCGTGGTCATCGCTTTCTTGCTTACCCGGCTCAAGCTGCTCTCCGTCTCGACCGCCACGCGAGGTGTACTGTTCTCCACCATCATTTATCTTTCGGGAGGTATTATCGGGACCTTCCATCACCTCTATTTCACCGGAATGCCCAATGCGGTATTGGCGCTGGGAGCGGTGTTCAGCGCTTTCGAAGTAGTACCGCTGGTCCTGATTGGATTCGAGGCGTGGGAGAACATACGTTTGTCCCGCGGAACCGCCGACAACCCCTGGATCAGCGCCTACAAGTGGCCCATCTACTTCTTCGTCGCGGTCGCCTTCTGGAACTTTGTGGGTGCGGGCCTGTTCGGTTTCATGATTAATCCGCCGGTTGCGCTTTACTATGTGCAGGGATTGAACCTGACTCCGGTGCATGGACACACTGCGTTATTCGGTGTGTACGGCATGCTGGGTCTGGGACTCATGCTGTTCTGCTTGCGCGCCCTGCGTCCGGGGCTGATGTGGAAGGACCGGCCTCTGGCCATCGCTTTCTGGTCCATCAACATTGGACTGGCGACTATGGTGCTATTCAGCACGCTGCCGATCGGGCTGGCGCAAGCCTGGGCCTCGGTCGAATTCGGAACCTGGTACGCCCGCTCGGCTGAATTCCTGCACACGCCCATGTTGACCCGGCTGCGCTGGATGCGCATGTTTGGCGACACCCTCTTCGCTTTTGGGGCGCTGGTGCTGGGCTGGTTTGTGCTCGGGCTGGTGACGGGCCATTCCTTTGATCGCGGTTCGGCGGTCCTCCAGGAGGGAGAGTACACACCCCGCGAACCGGAGCTTGTTCATCACGCCGACTGACCGCTACAGCAATGCAGTAGTCGTTGGCTGGGCATCAAGAGCAGACCGGGAGCGCGGTACACCGCTTGCACTCAGTGCCGCGCCACCCACAACAGCAATCCAAAAACCACCACCGGGATCAACGCCAGCATCACGTAGAAAAGAATTTTCCGCGTCAAAGGTTCGCGGCGCACTTTCCAGTCGCGCAGTTCCGGGCGGTCCGCGACTCCAACCTGATCCAGGTGCTGTAAATCCCATATCATTTCATGCGCGTTGGGATAACGATTGGCAGGCTCACGTTCCATCGCCCGGTAGATGATTTCCTGCAATTGCGGAGAGATGCTGGAATCGATTTCACGCGGCGGCACCGGATTATTCAGCAGCCGGTCATTCATGATCACAAAGGGATTCGCTCCGGTGAACGGCACCTTCCCGGTAAGCATTTCGTAGAGCATCACCCCCAGCGCGTAGATGTCGCTGCGCCCGTCGCCCCGCTTCCCTTTCACCTGTTCCGGCGAGATGTAGTCCGGCGTTCCCATGGTTTGGGAAAACTTGGCGAACGTAAGCCGCCGCGATCCCAGGTTCGAGGCGATGCCAAAGTCAATCAGCTTGATCTGATCATCGCCGTTCACCATAATATTTTCCGGCTTGAGATCACGGTGCACTACGCCATTAGAATGGATGTAGTCGAGGGCTTCGCCGATGCCGACGGCAATCCTCACCGCCCGCTCGGGGGTAAACTTCCTTTGGTCATTAAGGATTTGCCGCAGCAAGCGCCCTTCCACCCACTCCATGACCATATAAAGTTGGCTGCGGTCCTCGTCGCTGAAAACCTTCATCACCCCCGGATGATCCAGTTTTTGCCCGATTTGCACCTCACGCTGAAAGCGGTCATAGAGAACCGGATCGCCCTCCATCTCCGGATGCGGAACCTTGATGGCGACCTGACGCCCGTCGCGCAGATCGGTGCCGCGAAAAATCGAGGCCATGCCGCTGCGGGCGACTACGCCTTCAATCTTGTAATGGTCGAGTTGTTCGCCGGTGTGGAGTGAGGTCATGGTCAGCGCGGATCGTCGCTCAATCCTGCCATCCGCGAGAATCAGCGGCCAGCGGGAACGGCCGCAAGTACACAATCTGGTTCATCCCACCATCCCGTTCCATGATGCCAGAATCTCTCCCGGCGGAGCATAAAGAATCCATAAAATTTAGAAGGATTGCGAAGGTATACAACGGGACATCAACGCAGCCGGTAGGGCCTGCCGCGGTACATTCCCACCCGTTCCACGCTGCGCACGCGAATAATCTGCACGCTGATGTTGTCGCCGCCATCCTGCTGGTTGGCGAAGGCTACCAGCCTCTGCGCGGCGGCGTTCAAATCGGCCTGGTGACTCACGATCGCCGCAATCTCCGAAGCTTCGACCGCCCCGTGCAGGCCGTCAGAACATTGCACCAGGATGTCGTCAGGCAGCAACTGGTGCTCGTTGGTCTCCACGTTGACAAACATGCCGCTGCCCAGCGAGCGGCTTAGCAAATGCCGGTTGGGGGAATCGGCAGCCTCTTGCGCCGAGAGCAACCCCATCCGCGCCTGCTCTCCCGCCAGCGTGTGGTCGCGGGTGAGCACGGCAGCTTGGCCGCGCCGGATGAGATAACAGCGCGAGTCCCCCACATGCGCGACCAGAGCGCGGTCGTAACGCAAAGCGCAACTCACCAGCGTGGTCGCCATCGGGATGCCACCGGGGCCCCCCGCCAGGCCAGCCTCCATCACTCGCGTATTCGCCTCCTGGATCAAACGAGACATCAGAGCGGCGTGCGGCTCTCCCGCCGCAGCCCGGCGGAATCCGGCGAGCACCGTATCCACAGCCGTCCGCGAGGCCACTTCCCCTTTGTCGTGCCCCCCCACCCCATCCGCCAAGACGAACAGCCACCCGATAGAACTGGCGGCCTCTGGGGTGGCGGGTGCGACGTAGCCGAGATAGTCTTCGTTCCCTTCGCGCACCTTACCGGGATCGGAAAGCTGCGCGAATTCGAGTTCAAGCATAGGAAATTGTAACGGACGGCCCGCTGGCGCGTCTTCGCCAAACCGGCCGTGGTCAAACAAGCGGTGATGGATCATGGCAGCGCATCCTCAACCAAGACAACGGGCGGGCCTGGTGAGCCCGCCCCATCGCCCTTTGTCTTTCTCACCTCGGTCGACTAACTGGCTACGCGGCTCTCCACCAGCGTCGTCTTCCCGTGCTTCTTGCTGATCCCCATAAAGTAGATGCCGCCGTAGATGGCCCATACAAGCGCGACACCCAAGGCGAGCAACGGTTCCATCTTGGTGCCGAACCCCATGAACGGACCGATGACGTAAAAGGCCATGCAGGCCAGGTTAGCGAGCAATCCGAAGATGGGAATCAACAGGTGACGCACAAACTTGAAATTCGGGTGCTTGTGGTAGCACACGATGCAAGTGATGCAGCTCAACATATACAGCAGGAACGTTCCAAAGTTGGAAGCCAGTGTGGTGGTCAAGAAGGTATTCGGCAACGCCGCCATCTTGGCGTTGGTGGTATAGCCGAAGCTGGACCAGAAGCCGTGAGGCAATGCAGCAATCGAGGCGTCCGAAGGAGCGAGGCCATCGCCGAAGAACACCGCCACCGTGATGCAACCGACGATAGCGGAGATAATCGCCAAAGTCCAGATGGCCTTGTGCGGGGTAAGGTTTCTGTTGTGCAGCGCGCCCATGGAATCGGGCAACTCTTTGTCTTTGCCCATGGCGTAGGTAACGCGTGCTCCAGTGTTGATGCAGGAGAGCGTGGTACCGATCAGCGCCAGGAACACGGTGGCGGCTTCCACCAGCATGAAGATGCGTCCGCGGCCGGCGCCGAACAAGGCGTCGCCCACCATGGTCATCATGTCGCCGATAGGCGCAGCCGATGCTGAGGCGAAACCCATCGGATACCCGCTATTGAGGAAATAGTTCGCGGCAAAGTACTCGAACAGGTAACAGAAACAGCCCTGCACCAGGAGCGACGTGACAACCGCGATGGGAACGTCGCGTTTGGCGTTCTTGGCTTCCCCGCCCATAGAAGTGACCGACTCAAAGCCCACCAGAATTAGGATGGCGATGGTGGCTTGCACGAACATAAAGCCGAAATTGTGCATGCGGATGACGGAATAGGCGTTGGGATGCGAAACGAAAGCGCCGGTGGAGTCAGTCTCCGGATAGCTGATGTGGTACGGTACCGGTTTTCCTGCCGCATCCACGGCGCATTGCGGAGTTCCGTCGGCGGCGCGCACTATGGTGTCGGTCGCGGTTCCGTTGACCATGGTTTTTGTGGTGGCGAACTCGCAGCTGTAGCCAGCGCTGGTTTGCGGATCAAACTGGGCAGCCTCGCTGCCTGCGGGATGTTTCGCGCGGTAGCCCAACGCCGCGACCGCAAACACAATGAGAGCGCTGATCTGAATGACGTTGATGGCGATGTTCACTGATGTCGAGCCATTGACGCCGCGGTGGGCGATATAAGCCACGGCAAAGGAGAAGAAGATCGCGACCGCCATCATGAACATGGGGCCGGGGTTGGAGGCGCTCATGAAAGTCGGCCAGAGCGTGCCCACCAGGTAGCCGGAGATGACTCCGATCACGCCCACCATCACCCCGGGATAGATCCAGTAGTAGAGATGCGAGCCCCAGCCGACGATGAATTTCGCCAGCCGGGCGTACGGCCATGCCGATTCATGGTTGAGGAAGGATTGCTCGGCGAAATAGTAGGAACTGCCGGTTCCGGGGTACAGCTTGGCCATTTCCGCATAACAGACGGCGGTGGCCAGGCACAATGCAGTGGCGAACAGGATGCCCAGCCACATCGCCGGCGAGGTGTTGCTAGGGCCAGTGCCAGCGCCAGCTTGCCCAGCAAAGGTTAGCCAAAGGAAGGCGCCGGGGGCGATCAGCGCCATGGCGTTCATGGTTAAACCAGTCAGGCCTAACGTCGCCTTCATTTCTACGGGAGCATCTGCCATTGTATTTCTCCTTCAGCGTCGAAGTTTTTTTGTGACCGCTCCACACCGAGCGGCTTTCCAGAGGGTTCCGCAATCTTTACGAAATCTTTATAACTTGCGCCACAACATTGCTCCGAAATCCACGCTCTGTAAAATTCATATTTTTTATTGGACCGATAAGCGTTGCTGGTGACTTCCGCCGCCCCAAGCCCCCAAAGCGCCGCCCGGAGCGGTTACGGCTTGGGCCGTTCCTCAAGTTCTAACCCAAGCCGCAACCGCCGGCGACCCATACAGCTACGGCGCTATTTGGCGTCCGCGCTGCTAAACGCGTAGATCAAACCAAGCGTGATGGTGTTCTGGCTCCCGGTCGGCGAATAGAGCGAGCCTTCAAGCCCGCTGGTCCGGAAGGGGAACGTGTTGTGATCCGACGTGTCGTAGCGGTACTCCAGCCGGGCCATGATCTTGCTAGCCAGAAGGCGCTGCACCGTGAGCGTAAATTCACTTAGTTGCTGCGGGGTTCCTGGCGCAAAACCGGGAGTCCCGGTCGCAGCGCCGTTGTGGTCATCGAACCACTCACCGCGGGTGGCAATATACCAGTTGGCGTTAGGCGCGTATTTGATGTAGCCGGCAATGCCGCTCCACCACACTGCGCTGTCGTATCCAGTGGTGACGAAGTTCGGAATGTGGTCATGGCCGTAGTCGTAGTTAGCCATTAAAGAGAGTTTGGCGTTAGGCGTATAGGCGATTACCGTGTCAGTAAGGTTACGGAAATCGGTGTTGTTATTGAACTGCTCCGGCCCTCCCAGATAGTTTTCGGTCAGGCTCCACTTGGCATTGGGAGTCCAGGCAGCCGAAAAACCGCCGGTTTTGCCGCTGTTGTTGTCAAGGCTGTTGTTCCAACCATTCACCAGGTAGCCGGTTAGGGAAAATTTGCTATTGAACGTGTACTTGGCATTCATGCCGTAGTGGAAATAAGGAATCGCGTAGGCGAAGAGGATGCTGCGCGAATAGTCCCAGTTATCCTTGCTTTCAATCACCTCAGCGCCGGCCGGGGTGACGAATTTACCGACGTTGATCTGCAGCTTCTTCCCCACCAGATATTCGAGATAGCCTTCCTTCAGGTTCTGATCGAAGCCATACTCGGTGCCCCCTAGCGCGGAATTTGAGTTTCCGCCGTTGACAATGTTCATCGCCTGGCCGAATCCCAGCGCGACGTGAAAGCCCACGTGGCTGGCTGCGGGATCAGGCGCCTTGTCTGCCACCAGTTCAAGCATGTTGAGAGCAAACTGGCTCGAATTCACGTCGAAGTTGCGGTACGCGGTGGTACGCGACGACGGCTGATTCGAGTTGTAGCCATAGTAGGTATCGACGAACCCGCTGAGCGTGGTCGGTCCCAGCAGGCTGGCAATGGTTGGAGCCGCCGGCGCTGCCGGAGCCGGTGCACTGGTTGCAGCCGCCGCGGCCGGAGCGGCAGCAGCCGCAGGGGCTGCCGCGGGCTGCGCTGCCACCTGGCTTTTCAATGCCGCCAGTTCTTTTTCCAAATCATCAATGCGTTTGGCTAAGTCGGCCGCGCTCGGCTGGCTCGCATCGCTCTGGGCGTGTGCCCTGGAAACGGTTGCGAAAGCCAGGCTGATCGCCAGGAAGGCGAACATCGTCAGTCGAATGGCGGAATCTTTCTTCATCATGGATAGCATCGATCCCCTTTTTTTGATTGATTGCTCGCGTATTTGCAGTTTCTAAACATCCCAGCAGCCTTTCGCCGCTGCGATTTTCCATCCCCCAAAGATTGTGCGTTTTTATAGTTTTTTCATGCCCCGGTCCAATTGATTGTTTTTTTGGCAGGCATTAAAAATAGTTTGAACAATTAAATCTATGGTGGGGATAAGGCGGATTGTTAAGCACTGAAAAGAAAGACGCTTGATCGATTAACCCGATGGCGCTTTCCCGTTTTTCGAATCCGGCGAATTCGTTTTGCAGTTGTCGATTTTTGCCGATCGTGACCGGCGGCTCGACCCGCTACCGTCCGAATCCAGAAACTTCGACCACGAGTTTCCCGGCTGCGAGACCGAAACCTGAAGAAACATTCATTGGGTTCAACCCCGGATCTCCAAGGCTAACCACACCAGCTCGCCTTCGCACACCAGCGGGAGTTCCACCCGATGGGTGGCCGAGGCCGCGTGAAGTTGATAGTTTCCGCCGGTAATTACCGTGGGAACCGATAACATGCATTTGTCTTCCAGTCCGATCTTGGCTTTGAAGTTTCCCGCCGCCATGTTGCAGATCTCTCCGATGGCATCGCATTGATGAGGAGAGGCCTCCGCGATGGGAACACTGAGCATTCGCGAGGCGATTTTGGTGGCACACTGGCTGCTGCATCGGAAACTGAGAATCGCCGACAATGCACCCGCAATGCCCACCGTCCCCGTGACCGTGGTGGCGGGAATATTTCCCGTAGGCCGCGCCGGCGAGTCCGGCGCAGCGCTGATTTCCACTCCCGCCATCATGGAAAAAACTTCCGCCGTGGCGTGCTGCAGAATGGCAGGCCAACGGGCGGAAGACACAGCGTTGGGACTGCCCATGGCAGGAGTCGTCATAAGCGATGGCCGGAAGATGCTCGCGTCAAGTTCACCACGCCGTCCCAGGAAACCGGGGCGCTACTCCTTTGCATAGATCGGCCAAGGGTGGTTTGGCATGAGCCGCTGAGCTTGAAAGAACCACGAGTTTCAAAATAGGCGACGCCGCAAATGGGAATTCAGCTGGACGGCCGTTTCTCGCCATCCAGGCTGACCACCGACTCGTCTCCTACGACTTCAGCACTGTGCTCGACGCCGCGGGGTATGTGCACAGCGTCCCCTGCCCCGAGCAGCATTTCGTCTTCGCCCATGGTGACACGAAAATGTCCCGAGACTACTGCATCAATCTTGTCCACTTCGTGCGTATGCATGGGAAAGTACGTCCCCGGCGCATAAACGTAGCGGCTCACGCTGTAGCCCATGGCCTCGAGCGTTTGGCGGAAAACTGCTTCGTCCAGCGGACCGTCTTGCCCGGGATTCCAGCGGTCGACTCGCATCGCGGAGCGTCCTCGATCCCTATATCCAGCATAGCAATTTGGACCGGGTAAATGGGACATGCATTACAACTTTATTTCGGCATTGTTATGAGCCGCTTAGGGAGTTTTGGAGGGTTGGAGGGGCTTGACAAGAAAAACGGAAATCGCCGAAAACGCAAAGAACGTAGGCCCGGACGCCCTCGTCCGGGCGCGAGCTTTAGCTCGCCGGCGGCCTCTCGCTACGCTCCGGGCGGACGAGGGCGTCCGCCCCTACACAATCTAATACGCCCACCGCAGCAGGGTTGCCCCCACCGTGAAGCCAGCGCCCACCGAAGCCAGCAGCACCAGATCGCCTTTTTTGAGCTTGCCTTCCTGGCAGGCGGTTTCCATGGCCAAGGGGATGGTGGCCGCAGTGGTGTTGCCGTAGCGGTCGATGTTGATGATCACGTTCTCGAGATGCATATTCAGCCGCTCGGCGGTGGCCATGATGATGCGCTTGTTGGCCTGATGGGGAATGAAGGTTTTCACATCGCTGCCCTTGAATCCATTCCGCTCCAGGATCTTTTCGCAAACCTCAGCCATCTTGCGCACCGCGAACTTGAATACCGCCTGCCCGTCCTGATGGACGTAGTGCATTTTCTGATCCACGGTTTCGTGGGTGGAAGGATTCAGGCTGCCGCCGCCCGGCATATAAAGCGAACAGCCACCGGAGCCGTCGATTTCGTGCAGGTAGTCAATGATGCCAACCGAGTCGTCTTCGGCCGCTTCGAGGATCACCGCGCCTGCGCCGTCGCCGAAGATGATGCAGGTCGCCCGGTCGGTGTAGTCAATGATGGAAGACATCACGTCCGCGCCAATGACCATCACTTTCTGGTGGGCGCCGGTGGCGATGAATTGCGCCCCGGTCTGCAAGGCATAGACGAAAGCCGAGCAGGCGGCTGAAATATCGAAACCCCAGGCGCCCTTGGCCCCGAGTTTGTCTTCCACCAGACATGCTGTAGACGGAAAAAACATATCGGGTGTAACCGTGGCCACGATGATCACTTCTACGTCCGTCGGAACCATGCCGCTGCGCGCCAAGGCTTTTCTGGCGGCCTCAACCGCCAAGTCGCTGGTGGCCATGCCCTTATCCGCGATGTGACGTTCGCGGATGCCGGTGCGCTCCATGATCCAGTCATGCGAGGTTTCCACCATTTTTTCCAGGTCGTCATTGGTAAGGAGGCGGGGCGGAACATAAGTTCCGAGGGCGCTGATCTTGGCTCTGAACGGGGCACGGGCGAGTTTATTCAATGCTGGCTCCGAGTAAAGAATTCCGTACTCTGAATGATTGTGGAACGAATGTCTAACGGCATGCCGGTCGAGGGAGACGTAGCCGAGCTAGGTCTCCACGCGGGCAAAACGTAACCGCTAATCTGGCCGGATGCAGAAATTTAAGCCAGGCACCGGCGGCCCACTGCACACGCAAGAGCCCGTTACCGTTGCTTCCTTCCGGACCTGGCGGGGTTGGCGAGAGTACGTTGCGCGGGACCGATGCCTGACCGGAATTATTCTAGCATCTGCAATTGTTCAGCGTTCCTTGTGATGACAGCGGATGGTCTTTGCGTGCTCGCGGGGAAATCCTCGGCGCACTCAGCGCTCAAGAGTTCTTAACCTCCGAGTACGCGGAGAATAGACTTCCAAACACGTAGAGCCGAAGTAGTCATGGCGCAGGAGCGGCAGATACTTCTCTACTGTGGCAGACTATAAGCCTCGGCATGAATGTTCTCGAATTTACCGGCCTGGTTTGCATGGGATCGTTCGTCGCCGGTTTTCTCGGTTCGCTTACCGGGCTGGGCGGCGGGGTGGTGCTGGTCCCTCTGCTCACGTTGTTCTTTCACGTGGATATCCGCTACGCCATTGGCGCTTCGCTGGTTTCGGTGATTGCCACTTCTTCCGGCGCCGCGGCCGCTTATGTCAAAGAGGGCTACTCCAGCATCCGCATTGGAATGTTTCTGGAGATTGCCACCACGCTGGGAGCACTCGCCGGAGCGTTTCTGGCAACTGTCGTTCCCGCCGCGGCGCTGGCGGTGATCTTCGGCCTGGTCCTCATTTACTCGGCGTACCTCTCGCGCAAACCTCGCCCTGCGCATGAACGCAACCTGCCTCCGGATGAGTTGGCCACGAAATTACGCCTGAACGGCGACTTCCCCGAAGGCGATGGCCTGCGGCATTACAACGTGCAAGGTGTGCCGGCGGGGTTCAGCCTGATGTTTGGCGCGGGGGCGCTGTCAGGATTGCTGGGAATTGGCTCGGGCGCGGTCAAAGTGCTGGCCATGGACCAGGCGATGAAGATTCCGTTTAAAGTTTCGACCACCACCAGCAACTTCATGATCGGCGTCACCGCGGCTGCCAGCGCGGGAGTTTATCTGAGCCGCGGCTATATTGACCCTGGCCTGGCGATGCCGGTCATGCTGGGCGTGCTCGCGGGTTCGCTGCAAGGGGCGCGTCTTCTGGTGAAGGCGGAAACCAAAGTCCTGCGGGTTGTGTTCAGTCTGGTGATTGTGCTGCTTGGCCTGGAGATGCTTTACAAAGGCCTGGCGGGGAGGTTCTGACTTGGCAGAGCCACGGCCGTCCGACCAGAAAAGGTCCGACGAGAAATGGTCTGACGGGAAGTGGTCCGACCAAAAAATGGAAATCGTTATTGGCAACCTGCTGCGGGCAGGCGTGATGCTTTCGGCCGCCGTGGTGCTGCTCGGAGGCATCCTCTACCTGGCCCGGCACGGAACCGAACCCACTCATTACCGCACCTTCCACGGCGAACCGTCTGAGTATCGGACGGTCGGCGGCATTTTCCGGCAAGTCTTGGCGCTGCGCGGACGCGGCATTATCCAACTCGGGCTTTTGCTGTTGATTGCGACTCCGGTGGCCCGGGTGGCCTTCGCCGTCTGGGGATTCGCCAAAGAACACGACCGCATGTACGTGGTATTCACCCTGATTGTGCTGGTGATTCTGCTGTACAGCCTGCTGGGAACCCGGTTTGCCTTCTAGGGTCAGTTGCGACTTGGGGTGAGCCCCGTCCACGTACCCGAACGTACTCTTTTCCCTGCGGCTAAAATCAACAACAATGGCAGTCATGCTTCATGCGGGCGAGCTTGAGGGCGGACATTTTCGTTCTAATCCGGACGGAGGAGGTCTTCCGGCAGCCCTGGAGCGTTACTTTGAACGTGCGCTCTATCTGATGTTGCTGACTGCGTTTGTCGCCCTAGTATCCACTGGCGGCCTGGATATTCCCGTGGTCTTTCTAGTCAGCGGCGCGCTTCTGCTCCGGGGATACTTGCTCATCCAGCAGAGCAGCTTTCTGATCTCCGAGCGCTGGACGAACGTCGCCACCATCGCATACGTCGGCTTCTATGTGGCGGATTACGCTTTGATTTCGGGTTCGTTTCTGAGCGCGACCGTTCACCTGGTGTTGTTCGTGATGGTGGTGCGGTTGTTCTCGGCCAAGCGTGAGCGCGATTACTACTTTCTGGCGGCGCTGGCGTTTCTGATGATTCTGGCGGCGTCGCTGCTCACCGTGGACAGTCTTTTCCTGCTGGCCTTCAGCGTATTCATGCTGACCGCGGTGGGAACTTTCATTCTGATGGAGATGCGACACTCCTCGGCCAAGGCGGCCATGCAAGCTAAAGGCTCAGGGGATGCGACGACGGCGCGACGGATGGCAATTTCCCTGGCCGGCGCGGCGCCGCTGATTGTGCTGCAGATTCTGATCGGGACGGCGGCGATTTTCTTTGTTCTGCCCCGGGTTTCCGCCGGCTACCTGAGCGCCTATGCGCTGCGCCATGAACTGGCCACCGGGTTCAGCGACCGGGTCGAACTGGGGCAGATTGGCCAGATCCAGCAGTCGAGCGCGGTGGTGATGCACCTTCAGATTGACGGAGACAAAGATGGCGCTTTCAACCTCAAATGGCGGGGAGTGACCTTGAATGTGTTCGACGGGCGGGCCTGGTCGAACTCGCACGAACTGCACCTGGCGCCACGGCTGCCGGATGGGCGTTTTGCTTTGTGGCCCGCGCCATCCGAATCGTCGGCACCCATGCGGGACGCCGAGTCTGAGGAAAGCGGGCCCGGCGGAAAAACCCATTCCATCCACTACCGCGTGGTGATGGAACCAACTGGCACTAACGTATTCTTTCTCGCGCCCCGGCCTACGGCTCTGCAGGGGCGCTATCGCCAGATTTCGATGGACCGGGGAGAGACGGTTCTGGATGTGGACTCCGATCGCCCGGTGAGCAGCTACGAGGCTTGGTCGGACATCTCGCGGCCGGAAGCGGCCGAGTTGCGGGCGGCTGCGGGCAATTATCCTCTGGAGGTTCAGCTTGAGTATCTGGCGTTGCCGCGGCTCGACCCGCGAATTCAGCAACTGGCCGGCAACATTACGGCTGCGGCGAAAAATAACTACGACAAGGCGGCGGCGATCGAGGACTATCTTCTGACTCACTTCACTTACACGTTGCAGCTTTCCCGGACACCGCCGAGCGATCCGATTGCCGAATTTCTGTTCATCCGCAAGCAGGGACACTGCGAGTATTTCGCCGCCTCCATGGCGGTCATGCTGCGCATGCTGGGGATTCCGTCGCGGGTAGTCAACGGCTTCCGCTCCAACGAGTTCAACGACCTGACGTCGCAGTATGTGGTTCGCGACAGCGACGCGCATTCCTGGGTGGAGGCCTACTTCCCCGGATACGGCTGGGTGAGCTTCGATCCCACCCCCGGCGGTCCCGCCCAAGCGCACACGGCGTGGGGCCGAGTGATGCTCTATGTGGACGCCATGCAATCTTTCTGGCGGGAGCGGGTGATCGAGTACAACGCGAACCAGCAAGTGGCGCTGGGGGCGAGCGCGATCAACTCCAGCCGCAATTCGTTCTTTCGAATGCGGCGCTGGATCAGACAGTGCTACGCAAGGCTGCTGGCCGGGGCTCGCCAGGCGCACACGGGGGTTGCAGGTTCCTGGAGACGCTGGTCGGCGACGGTGGCGGCCACGGTCCTGTCGCTTCTCTTATTGATTATCGGGCCGGGACTGGGGCGCGCCCTGGCGCACCGGCGGCTGGCGGCGCATCCCGAAAAAGCTCCCGGGCGGGCTGCGGAGTTGTGGTATGGGCGAATGCTTCACCGTCTGGCGCGCCAGGGATGGCGCAAGCTGGCAACACAAACGCCGGGCGAATTCGCCCGGCGGATTGAGAACGAAGTGGTGCGGGAAGAAGTGGGACGCTTCACCCAGCACTACGAGTGGGCGCGCTTTGGCGGCTCGGCAGACCACGCCAGCAGGTTGCCGGAACTCTATGAAAGCGTCGTGGCCTCCACCCGCCGCTAAAGAAACCATCCCTCGAACAATGGCTTAGAAGCTGAACACCACGCCCGCGGCGGCATACAAGTTGCTGTACCTGCCCGAAGCATTGACATTGATAGGCGGTTCGCCGGAATAGAAATCACGGATCTCTCCCCGAATCTTGATGGGCCCGAGCACCCGCACGTCCAGACCACCACCCACCTGAAATACTCCGGTAGTTCTAGATTTGCCAGGGTTGGGAATCCCGCCAAGTTCCAGCGTCGAGCTGGGCGTGAAGTATCCGAACCCGCCTCCAACGCTCACCCAAGGAGAAAAGGACGTTGTGGGAAACAGATTCAGCCGCGCTGACGGCGTGACAAAATAGGACTTGAACGCGAGCGGCACTACATAGGCATTGACGTTGTCGTGAACCTTGTTAGTGGGGTCTACCACAAAAGGAACTTCTACCGAAACTCCGAAAACCCCGAAGTTGAGAAAACGGTGCGCGTAATTCGCCTCGTAAGTGAGCCCATCGCCGAAAGTGATTGTGCCGCCGCCCGCCGACTGGTTAGCGATGAAAGTCCGGCCGATGGTTCCCGCCACTTCGTTACTCTTTTGGGCGACAGCATTCCCCGCAAGGATCGCCATCGTCAGTAGAACCACGATCCCAAAATATTTCCGCGCCATCTTTCCTCCGTGCAATTAAGGTTTGGTTGGAATCTTCTTAGATTAGCACGTCCGTATGCAAGGAAATTCACATAGTCCATTCCTCGGTTATTACCTTGGTGTCGGCCTGGACCACCCCCCTGCGGTGACCGCTTGCGTCCCGCTGCAAAAGGGTCATACACCTTGAATGCTAGAATCAAGAATTGGATGCTTGACTCAATGCCAAAGATTGCTCTCCCGGACTCTTCCGAAAGCTTAACCGCCTCGAAACCCACCACTAAGGTCAGCTTTGTAAGCTTAGGCTGCCCCAAGAACCTGGTGGATACCGAGGTCATGATGGGCATGGTGGCGGAAGCTGGGGCGGAGTTGACAGCCTCTCCGCAAGATGCTGATGTGATTGTAGTTAACACTTGCTCCTTCATTGCCAATGCGCAACAAGAGTCAGTGGACACCATCCTGGAGATGGCGCGGCTCAAAGCTTCGGGAGGAGCCCGCAAGTTGGTGGTGGCGGGCTGCCTGGTGGAGCGATTCCGCGATCAGATTCGCCAGGATATTCCTGAAGTCGACGCCGTGGTGGGCACGGGGGAACTGGGCAAAATTATTGCTGCGGCGGGAATGGAATCCACGCCGGCGGTGAATTCACCTTTCAAGATTCTAGGGTCGCGCGCCGAGGGAGATGCGAGGGCCGCCCAGGGCCGCTATTCCCGCGAGACCTGGGACGGAGCGATCGCGGACCTGCCCAATTATCTTTACGACGACGCTACGCCGCGTATTCTCGCGACTCCACGCCACATGGCGTACATCAAGATTGCCGAAGGCTGCGACCATCCTTGCAGCTTCTGCATCATTCCGCAGTTAAGGGGGCAGTTTCGTTCGCGGCGGTTTGAATCGGTAGTTGCCGAAGCGGAGCGGTTGGCGCGGCAGGGAGTGCGGGAAGTTACCCTGATTGGGCAGGACACGACCTGCTTCGGCGAAGATTTTGGCTTGAAGGACGGGCTAGCCTTGCTGCTGGAAAAACTGGCTGGGATCGAGGAGTTACGCTGGGTGCGCTTCCTGTACGCCTATCCCAACAAGATCACCAGCAAGCTGCTCGACACCATTGCCGCGCACGACAAAATTTGCTCGTACATGGACGTGCCTCTGCAACATGCTTCCGCGACGGTTCTCAAGCGCATGAAGCGCGGCGGGGGGGCGGAGGTTTTTCTGCGGTCGATTGAGAAGATGCGCCGGATCATTCCTGGAGTGACGCTGCGAACGTCATTCATCGTGGGCTTTCCCGGCGAAACGGAAAAAGAATTCGAGGAACTATGCGAGTTTGTGGGCGCGGCGGAGTTCGACTGGATGGGCACGTTCAGCTATTCGGATCAAGAGGGCGCGGGCGCTTTTTCACTGGACGAAAAACTTGGGTCGCGTGAAATCGAGCGGCGGCGCAAGCACTTGATGCAGATGCAGCGGAAGATCAGCAAGCGCAAGAAGAAGGCGCTGGTGGGCCAGGAATTTGATTTGTTGCTGGAAGGAACGTCTGAGGAGAGCGAGTTTCTGCTGGAAGGCCGCACCGCCATGCACGCCCCGGAAATTGACGGCAAAGTGTATGTAAATAATGTTCCGGAAGGGGTGCAGCCGGCGGCGGGTGAATTTTACCGCTGCCAGATCACGGAAGCGCACGATTACGATCTGGTAGCGCAGATCGTGTAGGTGATCCATGGAGAAACCCAGGGTTCGCAAGCCACGCCTTAGCCTGAAGTGTCCCATTTGCAGAAAAGTGGTGAAGAGCGGAGACCCGGACTTTCCTTTTTGCAGCGAGCGCTGCCGGGTGATTGATCTGGGAAAGTGGGCGAGCGGCGCCTATGTGATCAGTTCGCCGTTGCAGGATACGGATGAAGGCGTCATTGAGGAAGCGGAACCCGAGGAATCGTAAACGGCGCGGGCGAGACGCCCCCAGCACAGCCGGCGAGGCCTGTCCTGAGCGGAGTCGAAGGGACGCCGGCGCTACAAAACCATGACTTGCCGAAAACATGCTCCACTGTGGGCTACGATTACCGCGACTTTTTTCGGGACTGGCCTGGCGAAATTCGGACCGGGAAGCATGGCTTCGGCGGCAACCGTCGTTCTTTGGTGGGGACTGACCCGCGGGCTGGCGCCAGGGCTACAACCCGCGGGCCGCAATATTTCTGGCCGTGCTGGCGGTTGCGATTGGCATTCCCGCGGCCACCCAGGTTTCCCGCGCCACCGGGCTAAAGGATCCACAGTTTGTGGTGATCGATGAAGTGGCGGGACAGCTGATTACGCTGATCTTCGTACCCGTGTCGTGGCAATCTCTGTTGGCGGGATTTATACTTTTTAGAGGCTTCGATATGGTGAAGCCGCCGCCCTTGCGAAGCCTGGAAAAACTTCCGGAGGGTGCGGGTATTGTGATTGACGATGTCGGAGCGGGTCTCTACGCGTTAGCGGTGATGCAAATCCTGCTGCGCGTGGGCTGGTTGCCGCGTTAGTCGAACGCTGAAAGAGTCTAAGTTGGATTTGTATGGGAATCACTGATCGCGTGCTAGGCAAGAAGAACGTCAACGGGAACCCCCACATTGAGGCGGTCGTGCCCGATGCGGCGCTGCCTGGTGGCGAGGTACGAATCACGGGGAAGGGGTTGGGGCCTCATGACTTCCGCCAGCCGGCTGTGCGCTTCGGCGAGGTCGAGGGCGCGGTCGTGGTGAGCGCAGAGGAGTTTGTGGTGGCGCGCGTGCCTTTCGGAGCGTCGGGCCCGGTGGTCGTTTCCAGCAATGGCCAGTCCAGCAATGCGCAGCCCATTCGAGTGGCGGCGCTGATCGCGGAAAATCTGCATCCCGTGACCAATCCTGCGCTGGACGCGGAAGGAAACGTGTACGTCACATTTTCCGGATCGCGGGGGCAGAAGGTTCCAGTCGCAATTTTCAAGATTGACACCGCGTACAACATAAAACCATTTCTGGCGGAGATGATGAATCCCACCGGGATCGCCTTCGATCGCGCCGGACAAATGTACGTTTCCTCGCGCTTTGACGGAACCGTGTACCGCGTGGCGCCGAATGGAACCATGTCCTCCTACGCGGAGGGCATGGGAGTGGCCACGGGAATTGCGTTTGACCGCGCTGGAAACCTCTACGTGGGCGACCGCAGCGGAACCATTTTCAAGATCGCTCCTGACCGGCAGACCTTTGTTTTCGCCACGCTGGAACCGAGCATTTCCGCGTATCACCTGGCCTTCAGCCCGCAAGGCGATTTGTTCGTGACCGGGCCGACAACCTCAAGTTTTGATGGGGTGCACAAGATTGACACGCAAGGCAGCGTCTCGACTTTCTACCGCGGGTTGGGGCGACCACAAGGGCTGGCGTTCGATGTGGAAGGCAATCTGTATGTGGCTGCTTCCCTGGCGGGGCGGCGGGGCATTGTGAAGATTACGCCCGACGGGAACGCGGCGTTGCAAGTGGCGGGGCACGGTCTGGTGGGACTGGCCTTTGGTCCCGCGCGATCCGCGATTCTGGCGACAACCAGCGCGGTGCATCACTTGGCCTGGAATATTCAGGGATTGCCCCTTGTGCCTGAAGAACTCTAACGCTGCGGACATCAGGTACCTGAACCACGAAGGCCACTAAGGTACACGAAGGAGACCTTAAAGAGCTTCCTTCGTGTACCTTAGTGGCCTTCGTGGTTGTAGCTCTGTGGTTGTAGCTTTGTGGCGTTTCCCCCAAGCCGATTCGTGGATTTCATTTAAACTGCTAAGGTGAACGCCGAGATCATCGCCATTGGCTCGGAGCTGCTGACTCCTTTCCGCCAGGATACGAACTCTCTTTATCTAACCGAAAAATTGAACGAGATGGGGGTCGAGGTGATCTTCAAGACCATCGTGGGCGATCACCGCGAACGTCTCACGGAAGCCGCGCATCTGGCGCTGTTGCGGGCGGACATTGCGATCTTCATGGGCGGACTCGGGCCTACCGAAGATGACTTAACGCGGGAGGCGGTGGCCGAGGCGCTGGGAGTTGGGTTGCATCGCGACCCTTCGATCATTACTGGCATTGAGCGGCGGTTTGCCGCGCGCGGCTGGAAGATGTCTGCCAACAATGCCAAACAAGCGGACGTGATTGCAGGAGCCATCGTATTGCCCAACGCCAACGGCACTGCACCAGGACAGTGGATCAGCGGAAAGTACGAAGGGCAGGAGCGGATCGTCATTCTGCTTCCGGGCCCACCGCATGAGATGAAGGCGCTGTTTCGACGAACAGTGCTGGGACCGGCTGCGCGCCAAGACTCCGCCGGTGCACATTGCCACGCGCGTGCTCAAGATCGCCATGATGGGGGAATCGCAATGCGATGCGCGGGTAGCGCCCATCTACAAACGTTATACGGATGTGGACACCACCATTCTGGCGGGAAGAGGCGAAGTTCAGCTGCACCTGAAAACTCGCGCCGAATCGGCAGATGCCGCGCTGCAGCGCGTGGACCAACTGGCGGAGGAAATCGAAGATGAGCTGGGCGATTTTGTCTTCTCCGATAACGGCGATTCGCTGGAGCAGATCGTCGGCTACTTCCTGCAAATGCGCGGGGCCACGTTAGCCGTGGCCGAATCCTGCACTGGGGGCTTGGTGGCGGAGCGCGTGACCTCGGTGAGTGGCAGCTCCCGCTATTTTGCGGGCGGGGCAGTGGTTTACTCCAACAATCTGAAAAGCGATTTCGCCGGAGTGCCGCCCGAAGTGATCCAAGCTCACGGCGCGGTCAGCCGCGAAGTGGCGGCAGCGTTGGCGGAGGGAATCCGCAAGCGCTGTGGCACGACTCTGGGGATCGGCGTGACCGGCGTGGCCGGTCCGACGGGAGGAACTCCGGAAAAGCCGCCGGGCTTGGTCTTTCTGGCATTGGCTTCAGAGCAGGGCACGGAAGTGGTTGAGCGGAATTTTCCCGGCGACCGCGAGCGCATCCGCTGGTTCGCTTCACAACAAGCGCTGGATCTGGTGAGACGGAAGCTGATGTGAAAGGCCAGTCGTAGGTCTTCAGTCTTCAGTCTTCAGCTTATCAATCTAATTGACTTTGTTTGGTAGTTGACTGCTGAAGACCGAAGACTGAGGGCGGAAGACTTCTATGCGCATCTTCATTGCTCTCGACATTGACGACGCCGTGCGCGAGCGCATTGCGCGCCTCATGGACGGTCTGCGCGGCTTCGCCCCTGAGGCGCGGTGGGTGAGGCCGGAGTCATTACATCTAACCTTGAAATTTATCGGTGAGAAGCCCGCGGTCAACATTGAACAGATCAAGCAAGCTTTGTCTTCCGTTCACGCTGAGACAATTGAATTGACGTTTCGCGGCTATGGCTTCTTTCCTGCTCCGAACGCCGCGCGCGTATTCTGGTTGGGTATCGAGAGCGGACCACAACTGGCTGCGCTGGCGAAGGCGGTGGATGAGGCGACCCAAATGCTTGGGATTCCGCCGGAGGAACATCCATTCAGCCCGCATCTGACTTTAGCTCGCGGCGCCGGAGGCTCAGGTGCGCCGCGCCGGCAGAAGGGGGATCGACCGAACCAGGCTTTCCGGGTCTTGCAGGAAAAATTAGGGGCGCGGCCCGCTCCCGACTTTGGTACCATGACGGCCCGCGAGTTCTTTTTGTATGAAAGCCAGCTCTTGCGAGGCGGCTCGCGCTATACCAAGATCGCGCGCTTTGGATTCGATTAACAACAGGGTCTGCACGCTCTCGAAAAGGCCGGCGGGCCAGCGCCGCGAAACCAATGACTGTTTTCTTCATCACCGCGCTATTGAGTTATCTGCTGGGCTCGATCCCATTCGGGTATGTTTTGGTGCGCGCTTTTCGCGGTCAAGATGTGCGCCAGAGCGGCAGCGGAAACATCGGAGCCACGAATGTTGCGCGCGCTTTCCCGGCACTGGGCGTGGCGACGCTGCTGCTGGACGCGTCGAAAGGCGCTACCGCCGTCATTCTGACTCGGGCTCTCTTCCCCGGCCAGAGAGTTCTAGCGGGTGTGGCCGCGTTCTGTGCGGTGGCGGGTCATATTTTCCCGCTGTGGCTGGGATTTCGCGGCGGCAAGGGCGTGGCCACCAGTCTGGGTGCATTTGTCATGCTGGCGCCCAAGGCAGTTCTCCTGGTGATTGGGGTTTTCGTGGCCGTGGTGCTGCTGTTCCGCTATGTCTCGCTGGGATCGATCGTCGCGGCCGCCCTTTTCCCCATCTTCGCCTGGTGGTTGCACGACTATGGCGCCCAGCCGGTGCTCGGCTTCATGGCCGCGGCCGCGATTCTGGTGGTCGCGAAGCATCACGACAACATGCGGCGTCTGCGGACAGGAACGGAAGCGCGTTTCCGGTGGAGGCGCGGGTGAGCCGGATTGCAATCATCGGCGCCGGCGCCTGGGGAACGGCCCTGGCGATTGTTCTCGGCCGCAAAGGAGCGCACAGCATCCGTTTGTGGGCTTACGAGCCGGAAGTGCGCGAGGCCATTTCTACCCGCCAGGTGAACGAACAGTTTCTGCCCGGCCAGCGCATTCCGGAATCGGTTCGCGCCACCGGCAACCTGCAGGAAGCGCTGCGCGACACGGAGATTGTGGTCAGCGTCATGCCGTCGCAGCACTGCCGCGGCTTGTTCCAGAAGGCTCGGCCTTTTCTGAAACCTGAAATGCTGGTGGTGAGCGCCACCAAGGGGCTGGAGGAGCACACACTTCTCCGCATGACAGAAGTGATTTCACAGGTGGTAGCGGGAGAAGGCGGTTTTGAAGCTCGCGTGGGCGCGCTCAGCGGTCCTTCGTTTGCCGTGGAAGCGGCTCGCGGCGATCCGACCGCGTTGACCATTGCGGCGCGCGACATGCGGCTTGCGGAAACCATTCAGCGTGAGTTCAGCGACCCACGGTTCCGGGTTTATACAAACGACGATGTCATTGGCGTGGAGCTGGGTGGCGCTCTGAAGAACGTGATCGCGATTGCCGCGGGTATCTGCTATGGCCTTGGGCTGGGGCACAATTCCATCGCTGCGCTGATTACTCGTGGGCTCGCCGAGATGACACGGCTGGTGGTGGCCTGCGGCGGGAGGAAGGAGACCATGTCCGGGCTGGCCGGGTTGGGTGATCTTGTCCTCACCTGTACCGGGGGATTGTCGCGCAATCGCAGTGTGGGGGTCGAACTGGGCCGCGGCCGCAAGTTGTCGGAAATCATCGCGGGCATGCACGGCAGTGTCGCCGAGGGAGTCTCTACGACTCATGCCGCGATGGGCCTTGCCCGGTCGCGCGGGATCGAGATGCCGATCACCGGGCAGATGTATGCCATCCTGCAGGATCACAAACCGCCCAGCCAAGCTATTGACGACCTGATGACGCGCAGCGCGAAGCGCGAGAATTGACCACGGCGCCCCCAATCCCGGGAAATGATGACGTAGGTTTGGTTACGAAGGTACCTTCGTAACCGCTGCCGGAGGCGATCTTCCCCGTGTGAAGCTTGGACTCAAAGTAAAATCTTAGGGAATCTCTTAACTCTGGCCGTAGGCTGCAAGGGGTTGAAGGGCCATCTTGTCATTTAAGTTCTCCATCCCATCGCGGGTCCCGGTTCTCTACGTCATTCTCAGTGTGCTCGTTGTGATTAGCGTAGTTCCCATGTATTTCTACTCCGCGAAAGTGGAGTCCATCAACCGGGACCGGCTGATCACCAACGAGCGACTGCTGCAGAACACGGTAACGCGTTCCCTGGCCGACGAAATTTCGCAGCGCCAGGACTCGCTGCGCATGATGCTGGCCAATCTCTCCTCGGCACTGCAAGTGGCCAGTGGCAACGACCTGACCGGGGACAACGTGGGAGCACCGGAATTGCGCGCCTTGCTGGAGACGTTTGTTTCCTCCTCCGATGATCTGGCGTACGTCACCCTGCTGAATTCCGAGGCCAAGGGCATTTCCGCGGGCCGCATTGCGCCCGACGCATTTTTGCGGCGGGAACTGGAACGCGCCTACGCCGCCGCCAGCGAAGGCCGGGCTTACAACGGACCGGCGCTGGTGGTGGGCAATGGAAAAGCGGCGCGGACCGTGGTTTTGGTGAGCACTCCCGTGATGTATAGCGGCCGCTTTCTGGGCATGATTGGCACGGTGGTCGATTTGCAATTCCTGATTCGGCGCTTGCAGGACCTGCAACGCAACGGCCTCACCTCCTACGTAGTGGATAGCGAGGGCCGCCTGGTGGCTGGCGTCACGCCAGACTACGTAACCGGGCAGGACATGACCGGCCTGGAGATCGTCAAGACATTCGTGGAGCAAGGCGGCAAGGCGCAATTGATCGTCGCCACCCGGGAGTTCACCATGACCACCGGGAAGAAGACTGTGGCCATGCTCGGCACCTACAGTCCGGTGCTGAACCTGGACTGGGCGGTGGTGGTGCAGAAGACACGGGATCAGGCCTACAGCGGGGTGTTTGAGATGCAGCACACGGCGCGCCTGCTGGCTCTGGTGGCCGTCCTGATGAGCATCGGCCTGAGTATTTACGCGGCCGAGCGCATCACCCATCCGCTGAAAGTGCTGACGGAATCGAGCCGGGCGATCGCGCGTGGCGATTTCTCGCAGCGGGTGCAGCTGGAGAGCCGCACCGAGATCGGCGAACTGGCTGACACCTTCAATCACATGTCGAAGGAGTTGGAGCACTTTGTGCTCGACCTGAAGAATGCGGCCAACCAGAACCGTGAGCTGTTCATGGGGTCGATTCAGATGCTGGCGGGCGCGGTCGACGAAAAAGATCCTTACACCCGAGGCCACTCCGACCGGGTCACGCGTTACTCCATGATGATCGCAAAAGAGTTGGGTTTGTCGGAGGATGCCATTGAAGTGGTGCGCGTCTCTGCCCAGTTGCACGATGTGGGCAAGATCGGGATCGAAGACCGCATCCTGCAGAAGCCGGGCGCTCTAACCACGGAAGAATTCGCCATCATGAAGACGCACACCACCAAGGGCGCCAACATCCTGCGTCCGGTGGCCCAGTTGAAGGAGATGATTCCCGGCATCGAACTGCACCACGAATCGCTGGATGGGCGCGGCTACCCGCACGGGCTTCAGGGCGACGAAATTCCGTTGCTGCCGCGTATTATCGCGGTGGCCGACACTTTTGACGCCTTGACTACCAACCGCCCCTACCAACTGGCGCATGACCCGCAAGAAACCTTGCGGATTATTCGCAGGCTTTCCGGCAAGCGTTTGGATCCCGCCGCTGCCGCAGCCCTGATTGGCATTTATCAGCGGGGAGAAATCATCCTGCAACCAGTTCCACCACCGTTCCCCGTGATTCCGGCAACGCCCGCCTCGGTTCAGCCTAGCAATGGAACTCCGAGTGCTCCGCCAGAGGTGGTTACGGTGAGCAGCGGTCACGCCTAGCATCGTTTTATTCCATTGGACAGTTCATCCCATCCTTTCGGGTTGCCTGCGTGCTCTGAAAACGTCGCCGTGTCCATCGTTTCGCGACTGCGCCCGCTATAATTAAATTTAGTTTGCGCGCCATCCTCTAACCGCCATGATCCAGACCCTTTTCGGCAGCACCGAACCAAAACCCGGATTTTTCGAACGCATGAAGGAAGCGGTTACCCGCACGCGGGAAAATCTCGCGGAGCGGATTGAAGATGTCGTTTCTCTCGGCAAGGAAATCGACCAGGGAACACTCGACGATCTGGAAGCCACCTTGATCGGCGCCGACTTAGGCACACCTACCACGCAAGAAGTGCTGGAAAAGTTGCGTGAAAAAGCCGACCGCAAACAAATCAAGAACGTGCATGAACTCAAACGGCTGCTGAAAGAGGAGTTGCTGGCCATCCTGCAGAGAGCGAACAGCCTGCCCGCGCGTAAAGTCGAAGGCCCCGAAGTTATTCTGGTGGTGGGGGTGAATGGCACGGGCAAGACCACGACCATCGGCAAACTGGCGCAGGTGCTGCGCTCTGGGGGCAAAACGGTTCTGCTGTGCGCGGCGGACACGTTTCGCGCCGCTGCCATCGAGCAACTGGAAATCTGGGGTGACCGCACCGGGACCGAGGTGATTCGCACCAAGGCCGGAGGCGATCCGGCAGCCGTGCTCTATGACGCTTTGCAGGCGGCAATTGCGCGCCAGACCGATTACGTGATTGTGGATACAGCCGGACGCTTGCACACCAAAACGAATCTGATGACGGAACTGGAAAAAATGCGGCGCACGGCCGAGCGAATTATTCCCGGCTCGCCGCACGAAACCCTGCTCGTCATGGATGCGACCACGGGGCAGAATGGACTGCAGCAAGCGCGAATGTTCACCCAATCGGCGGGAGTAACCGGCATTGTGCTGACCAAACTCGACGGCACCGCCAAAGGCGGCGTGGTGGTGGCCATCTCGCGAGAGCTCGGGTTGCCGGTGCGCTATGTGGGAGTCGGAGAGAAGGTGGGAGATTTGCTGCCGTTCGATCCGAAGGAGTTTGTAGAATCGCTGTTCGCGTAGTTGCGTTTTAAACACGGAGGCATAGAGCCGCCGAGCTAATGAGGTGGTATGTACATTGCGGTGGAAATCCTCATTGCCATTTTTGTGGTCGGGTTTGCGTGGCGGGCAATTCGGAGACTTCTGCGCCCAGGTGCGCCGGCTGAACCGGTCGAGGGCCAGGTCGATCCATTTGCTCCGGTCCGCACCCCACGAACGCGGTAAGATTTGATTTGGTTCTTGCTCTTCTCTGTGTCTCTGCGGCTCTGTGGTGAAATAATTGTCAAAGTGAGCACGTCCCGTGAAACCGAAGAGTATTTTCTGCGCCGCGCGCTCAGCCTGGCGCAGCAAGGCATCGGCCTCACTTCGCCTAATCCCTGCGTGGGCGCCGTAATTGTAGATGAACTGGGCGAAGTCGCCGGGGAAGGGTTTCACACCTACGATGGGCTGAAGCATGCGGAGATCCTGGCCATTGAGCAAGCCGGGGCCAAGGCTCGCGGTGCAACCCTTTACGTCAATCTGGAGCCCTGCTCACACCAGGGACGCACCGGTCCGTGCGCCGACGCGGTGATTGCCGCGGGACTGCGGCGTGTGGTGGCGTGTATGCAAGATCCGAATCCGCAGGTGAGCGGGCAGGGATTCGCAATGCTGCGAGAGGCAGGAGTCAATGTGGCATCCGGCATTCTGGAAGAAGAAGCCAAAGCCCTGAATGAGCCGTTTGCCAAATACATCCGCACCCGCATTCCACTTATCATGCTGAAAGCCGCGATGACGCTGGATGGCAAAATCGCGCCGCCACCGAGCGAGTCGCACAATCCCACTGCGCTGGGAGCGGGCGGCGCTACCGGCGGATGGATTACCAGCGAACCGGCGCGCGCCCACGTGCAACTGTTGCGCCATGAGTACGACGCCATCATGGTGGGAGTGGGTACCATCGTCGCGGATGATCCCCTGCTAACCGACCGCACCGGAAAGTCCCGCCGCCGTTCGCTGCTGCGTGTGATCGTAGACTCTAAACTTCGCCTGCCCCTGACCTCGCGCGTGGTGAAGACCGCCCAAAACGACGTGGTCGTGCTGTGTTCGTTTGCCGAAGAAAAGCGGAAGAAGCAACTGCAGGACCATGGCATTCGCGTAGAACAGATTCCGTCGGTCACGGTGGATGGGCGTCCGGATATGGCTGGAATCGCTGGGAGACTGGGCGAAATGGAAATCACCAGCCTGTTGATCGAAGGCGGCGCCATGATCAACTGGACAGCCCTGGCCTCGGGACTGGTGGACAAAGTCTTTCTTTACTATGCCCCCAAGATTCTCGCCGGGACCGGGTCTGTACCGTTTGCCGCCGGAGACGGGTTCCCGCGTATGAACGATGCGGCCCGGGTGAAGTCCATCCGGCTGCATCGTTTCGGCGAAGACTTTGCTGTGGAAGGATATTTACGGGATCCCTATCACGAATAACTTCGTTTACCACAGGGACCACCGAGGGCACAGAGAGATTCGTGGCAAGAAAGCAACAGAATTTCTCTGTTCCTCTGCGTCTCTGTGGTGAATTCATACCATTCCTGGAGGTCTCATGTTTACCGGCATCATTGAAGAGGTTGGACGAGTTGCCAGCATCGTTCAGGAGCATGGCAACCGGCGGCTCACCATTTCGTCTTCCCAACTGGTGAAAGAACTGGGCACGGGCAACAGCATCGCGGTAAGCGGCGTCTGCCTTACGGCGGTTGAAATCACTCCGAAATCGTTTGCGGCGGATCTGGCTGCGGAAACCTGGGAGCGAACCTCCTTCTCGCGCATCAAGAAAGACGCGCTGGTGAATCTCGAACTTCCCATGCAGGCCAACGGCCGCTTCGGTGGCCACATTGTGCAAGGCCACGTCGATGGGACCGGAACGTTCCTCGCTCTCGATCCGATTCCCGACGCAGACGATTACTGGCTGCGCATTGAAATTCCGTCTGAACTGGCGCGTTACGTGATCTTCAAAGGCTCGCTCTCGATTGAAGGCATCAGCCTGACCGTAGCCAAAATTGAAGGAACCAGCGTGACGGTGGCGATCATTCCGCATACGGTTGAGATGACGAACTTGAAATCCCTCAAGTCCGGCGATCCGGTGAATTTGGAAGTGGACGTGATCGCAAAATATGTGGAGAAGATGCTGCGTGGCGACTCGGGCAGCGGCGGCCTTACGGTGGAGCGATTGGTCAGCCAAGGTTTTTGAAAGTAGTGGATTGAAGCCGTCCCCGGGATGTTCACCCGGCGCTGCCCGTCTGCCCTTTCGATTGCAGTCTGGTCAATTTTGACCAGTCTTTCACGGCCAAAAAGCTGACACTTGCGATAGGGGAGTCCGAGGGAAACCCTCGTAAAGCGAGCGAAATGAAGCGCTACCCGTTCCCGATGCACCGCGGGTGATGCGCACGCTCATTCTGGAAATCAAACCGTCTGCAAATAGAAATAAAACTAGAAAATTGATGCCACTACCTTCGACCGGAGCATTGGAGCTGATCAGCCGGGGCCCGATGGCGCTTGGCCGAGTCGCGTCCATTCGGTCTCTAGCGAGCGCGGGGCTCCCCAGCCGGATCGCGGTGGTTGGCAACTATCTCCCGCGCCAGTGCGGGATCGCCACTTTCACCACCGATTTGTGCGACGCGATTTCGTCCGAGTATGGTACGGCGCGACTATTCGCGGTTCCGGTCAACGATACGGAAACCGGGTACGACTACCCAGCCAGGGTAAGGCTCGCTCTCGCGCAGGATGATTTGTTCTCCTACGAGCAGGCTGCTGACTTCCTGAATTTCACCAATTTTGATCTGGTATGCCTGCAGCACGAGTACGGAATTTTTGGTGGAACCGCCGGCAGCCACATTCTGGCGCTGCTGCGGCGGCTCAAGATGCCCGTTATCACCACTCTCCACACCATCCTTCGCGAGCCGAACCCGGACCAGCGACTGGTGATGCAGGAGATCGCCGCGCTCTCAGATCGTCTTATTGTGATGAGCCAACTGTCTTCCCAGTTTCTGCAAGAGATTTACAAAGTGCCGGGCGACAAGATCGACCTGGTGCCTCACGGCGTTCCCGACTTGCCATTCCTGGACCCGAATTTCTACAAAGACCGCTTTGGCGTGGAAGGAAAAGCGGTGCTCCTCACCTTCGGCTTGCTCTCGCCGAATAAGGCAATCGAAAACGTCATTCAAGCGCTGCCGCAGATTTTGTCGAAACACAAGAATGTCGTGTATATCGTGGCGGGAGCGACCCATCCTCATATTCTCCGCCGTGAAGGCGATAAGTACCGGGCCGGCCTGCAAGCGTTAGCGAAGGAAGTGGGGGTCGAATCCCAAGTGATGTTCCACAACCGCTTCGTAAGCCCGCCGGAGATGGTCGAGTTCATTGGCGCGGCTGACATTTCATTACTCCGTACCGTCATGAAGCGCAGGTGGTTTCCGGGACGCTTGCCTACGCTCTTGGGAGCAGGCAAGGCGATCATTTCGACTCCGTACTGGCACGCGATCGAGTTATTGGACGACCGCCGCGGAGCGCTGGTTCCCTTCCAGGATCCCGAGGCGATTGCGCGAAAGACCGTCGAACTCCTGGACACTCCGGCAGTACGCCACGCCATGCGCAAGCGCGCTTACCTTTATTCCCGGGAGATGGTCTGGGAGGCGGCCCAGGGTTACATGGCGAGTCTTGAACGGGCTCGCAGTGACCGCATGCGGGACGCCGGCGTGCCAGGTTCGCGGAAGAAATTATTGGAAAAGCGCCTCAATAGCTTCCGGCGCTGAAACTCGACCACTTACAGCGCTTGACGGACGACACCGGAATGTTGCAGCACGCGACCTTTACGGTGCCCAACTACTCCGAGGGATACACCACCGACGATAACGCGCGAGCGCTGGTGCTCACCATTCTCCTCGAGCAACTCGGAAGAAACCGAGCCAACCGCCATTGCCAGCCTGGCTTCGAGTATTTGGCTTTCCTGGGACTTGCTCTTGATCCGGCAAACAGCCGCTTCAGAAATTTCTTGAGTTACTAGCGCACCTGGAACGAGGCCCAGGGATCGGAAGATTGTCATGGCCGGGCATTGTGGGCGCTGGGAACTGTTCTGGGGCGATCGAAAGATCAAGCTCTTAGAGGTGCCGCGGGGCGACTTTTCGAGACCGCTGTTGCCGCAGTCGTGGGTTTCAGCAGTCCGCGCGCCTGGGCTTTCGCATTGTTGGGGATTCAGGAGTATCTGAACAGCTTTCCAGGAGACCGGGACGCTCAAGGCTAAGTTCTGCTCTGGCCGACCGGTTGGTCGACATCCACCGCGCCAACCAGTCACCGGGCTGGGCCTGGTTTGAAGACGTCCTAGCCTACTCAAATGCCAGATTGGCGCAAGCTGTTTTGATTGCGCGGCCGGCACAGCTCTGATCAACCGCTGATCTCCGTTGCCCTCGGAGCACTCGATTGGCTGTGCGAAGTACAGCGTTGTGCGGAGCGCGGTCATTTCGTGCCCATCGGGTCGCAAGGGTTTTACCGAAAAGGCTGCGAGAGAGCGCGCTTCGATCAACAGCCAGTAGAAGCGGGCGGCGCCGTTTCCGCGTGTCTCGAAGCCTATCGCGCAACCGGAGAGGACCATTGGCGCAAGCAAGCCTGGTCCGCCTTCAATTGGTTCCTGGGAGACAATGACCTGCAAATCGCCCTGTACGATTCCACCACCGGCGGTTGTCGAGACGGATTGCACCCGGAGCGCGTGAATGAAAACCAGGGCGCGGAATCAACCCTGGCGTTTCTGTTGGCCCAGGTTGAAATGCGCTTGCTGGGAGAAGTGGATGGTAATCGAGCAAGCGGCGATTCAGTCGGCGTTTGTACTGACAGCGATGAGGTCGCCGCACGTGTCTAAAATCGTTTCTTCTTGTCCCGTGAAATCATTATGAGCATTGCCACAACCACAGGTTACGAGCCTCTGCTTATTCGCCATTCGGGCAACCCAATCCTGACCGGCAAGGACTGGCCTTACCCGATTAATAGTGTGTTCAATGCCGGCGCGACCCTGCTTGCAGATGGATCAACCCTGCTGCTCTGCCGGGTGGAGGATCGGCGGGGTCTATCCCACCTTTGCGCTGCTCGTTCTCCAAACGGCGTGGATGGCTGGCAAATCGACCACGAACCCACCATGATGCCCAGCCCCATCGAGTATCCCGAAGAAATTTGGGGGATTGAGGATGCTCGCATCGTGTTCGTGCCCGAATTACAGCAGCATGTGGTCACGTACACGTCTTATTCGCGCGGTGGCCCAGGAGTGTCTCTGGCCCTAACCAAGGACTTTCGCAGTTTCGAGCGCTACGGCGTCATTATGCCACCCGATGACAAGGACTCTGCGCTTTTTCCCCGGAGAATTGATGGCTACTGGGCTCTGATTCATCGGCCCATGACCACGCTGGGATCGCACATGTGGATTTCCTATTCTCCCGACTTGCGCCATTGGGGCAGGCACCGGCTGATGTTGGAAGCCCGCCGCGGCGCCTGGTGGGACGCGAACAAAATAGGCTTGTCGCCGCCGCCCATCGAAACGTCCCGGGGATGGCTGGTGTTTTACCACGGGGTACGGCACACGCCGTCGGGTGTCTATACCGCCTGGGCCTGGCCTTGTTCGACCTGGAGAATCCGGAAAAATGCCTGCTGCGGGGAGACTCCTGGATCTTTGGGCCGGAGGCCGAGTACGAGCGTCATGGCGACGTGGACGATGTAGTTTTCCCATGCGGGTACACGATCGACCCCGATGGCGACACCATTAATCTCTACTACGGAGCCGCCGATTGCGCGATTGCTCTGGCTCGGGCCAGTGTGCGCTCTCTGCTGGCCTGGCTGGACGCTAACGGAAGTTGCGAACGAAGACGAGATCAGAGCCGATGAAACCGCGGCATCGCCCAGAAAGTTTGTTGGCTGGCGGATACCGCCACTAGCGGACTTGATTGGTTATGCCTTCTGGCTGGCGGCCAGTGCCTTTTGGCGGTACATGGCTGAGTCCGCGCTCGCAATTAGTTCCGGCCTGGTTTGGCCCGCCTGCCATTGCGCAAGGCCAATCGAGGCGTCCACTTTAACTTTTACCTCTTTCGAGCCGGGAGCGATCTTGACCGTGTATTCGCCCAGCACCCATTTCTGCAAACGCTCGACCTGAGATTGCGCGGTGACGATATCGGAATCCAGGATCACGATGAACTCGTCTCCACCCCAGCGGCCAACGATGTCATTGGACCGGATATTGGATCGCAACTCCTGGGAGAACTGCTGCAGCAGGTTGTCCCCTGCGGAGTGTCCGTAGCTGTCATTGACCTGCTTGAAGCGATTCAGGTCAAGGATGACCACGCAGAACATCTGTTCATGTGCGATGCGCCAGTCGATCAGCTCCTCGATCTTGCGGCGATTCACCAGACCGGTTAGAGGATCTTGCGCGGCGAGCTTTTCCGCCGCTTTAAGTTTGGTCTCGTAGGTTGTGACCTCGGCCTTCAGATGCGAGACCGCCTCTCGACTGTCTTGCGCCATCTGATCGACGTAGGTCTTCAGTTCGGTCGCCTGCCGCACCAGGGATGAACGAATCTGCGCCAGATCTTCCAGGTCGGCAATGTTCTGCAACTGAGCCTCGAGCTCGCTGAAATGGCTGGTGTAACGTTGATCCCGCTGGCCCATGGATTCCGCCGTGCGCGCCATCACGATCAGAAGTTCTTTGACTTCGTTGGCTTTGGTTTTGAAATACTCTGCGCTGCTCTCTCCCCATTGTTCGAGGTGCTGTTCGACTTGGGTTTCGGTATCCCTGACTAGCGAGGCGGTGGGCTGAGCGGGCAGGCGGTCTTCCAAGCTGGCCAGAGCATGTTGCAGTTTCGAACCGACGTGCGCACAGGCCCGGACCCCGTTGCTCCCCATGGCCAGCAATGCCGAGCGATAGGACTCGAGGACGACGGAAGCGAGATTGTCCAAGTCGGGACTGGTTGCGCTCGGCTTGGTTGAATCTTTCTTAGCTGAATCTTTCTTGGCTGAGTCTTTCTCTTGCGGATCCATCTTGCTTGGATCCATATCCAGATACTTCTTCAGGGAAATCATGGTTGCGCACGGGTCCGCCGGGGTCGTCCCTTCTACTATCGACAGGTCTGCTCGAATCTTTAGGCGGGTTAGCGTTGGTTGGAACTATAGTTCGGAGACACTTCGCCAGGGGCCAGTGCCGGACATGCTTTCCCCAGCAATTCGCAAGTGGTGGCGAGGGAGACTCCGCCGATTGGTCTGGCCTTTCCCAGTTGGCGAAGTAATCGCCAGCGCGCTTACTGACCCCAATTCATCGGCGTTCCCCGCGCGCAGCTCTTCCCTACACTCCCAGCGTCAACTCATCCAACTGCAGGAACTCCTGCACGATGGGTTCCTGACACTTTTCCATCTCGGGATAGGTGCCGAAGAAGAGCACTTTGGCTTCGTGAAGAAAGACGACGCGGTCGGCCAGCTTTTTGGCTAGGCGCATGTCATGCGTGACCACGACGCTGGTCAGGTGGAGCTGAGCCTTGAGCCGCTTGATCAGGTCGCCGAGCAACTGCGCCATGAGAGGATCGACCATGGTAGTGGGTTCATCGTAGAGAACGCACTCCGGCCGCGCCGCCAGCGCCCGCGCAATGGCCACGGAACGTTTCATCCCTGTTGATAAATCCGAGGGCAGCAGGTCGCGCATGGGCTTCACTCCCACCATATCGAGCAGGCCGTCCACGATCTGAAAGATTTGCTCCTCCGACATATCTTTGTGCTCGCGCAACGGGAAGGCCACATTTTCCCCGACCGTCAAAGAGTCAAAGAGCGCGCCGTTCTGAAAGACCATGGTGACCTTCTTGCGGATGTGCTCCATCTGCTCTTCGGTATAGTCGGTAATGTCTTCGTGGGCGACGATCACTCGGCCAGAATCCGGCTTGAGAAAGCCCATGATGTTTTGCAGAGACACCGATTTGCCCACACCGCTGCGTCCCAGAATGCATACGGTTTCTCCCGGCATAACGTCAAAGCTGACGTCATCGAGCACGTGATTCTCCTCAAAAGATTTGGAGACGTGCTGGAACTCGATGTACGGTCCGGATTGTGGGTCAGTGCTCATCGCCCTGCCTGATTCCCCTCCTGCGCCTCAAATTCTGCCGCGGCTTTCTGCCACTCCGCCGGCGTATTCAAATTGCGAAACATGTTTGCTGAGAAACCCATGCGCAGCAGCTCTTCTTCGCTAATGGCGCGAGTCTCCACTTGGGAGAATAATGCGTCAATCCTATTCTTGCCCTTCCGCAGGGCCCGCTCCGCCACTGCCGCAAATTCCCGGCGATAGACGGCGCACAAGGGCTGCCAGCCATCCTTGCTGCGCGGGACGGTAACCACCGCGGCGCACTGGCCCGCGCTGGCAATCAGGTACTCCAGGAATCTCGATTCTACAAAAGGCAGGTCCACCGCCAGCATCAAGTTCAATTCGGTCTCGCTTTCGCTCAGCGCCGCGTGGATTCCGCCTAAGGGCCCGCGTCCCGGAAACACATCCTGCACCACGCGCCCAAATGGCAGAAATCGCTCCGGATCGCCCACAATACGCACTTCTGCCGCCGCCGTCGCCGCCAGCCCCAGGGCCCGTGATAGCAGGGTCTGGCATCCCAGTTGCATGAAGGCTTTATCCGCACCCATGCGCGTGCTCTTGCCGCCCGCCAAAATGAAAGCTGTGACTCCGTCCACGCGATTGATAATACACGGGCTAGCCAGATCACTGTGGAAACTAGACGAACGTAATCTAGGCAAACTTGCCGCGCTGCCCGATGATCCATACGACCGGCAATTATCGCCGGGAAAGCATACCCATGTCACAGAAGTTGCTGGAAGTAATCTCTCTGGGGCACTGTTCGCATGAATTCTCCTGGCCACGGCGGGCGCCTGACGGCGACTACTACCAGGTCTGCCTGCTATGCGCCACCCAGTACAAGTATGACTGGAAGGCAATGCGGCGCACCGAGCGGATGGACACCACCTCCGCCGAAGCGCTGGCTTCCAATCCGGGAAGCCGCAGCCGAAAGCCCAGTTGGGTGCCTCGCGCCCGGCGTCTGAAGTTGGAGACATCGGTACGCTATCGCGCCAAGGGGCAGAGCTTCTGGCATGAAGGGGTGATTGAAAACCTCAGCCAATCGGGAGTGCTGTTCCATGGGGACGAAACGCTACCGCAAAATACTCTGGTGGAGATGATCTTCGAAATGCCGGAGGAAATCTCTGGGCAAAAGAACAGCAATGTGCTGTGCCAGGGCCGGATCACTCGGTTACGCCCTGGGTCCAAGGCCGGGGCCGGCGTCGCCCTGGCAGCCACCGTGCTCGACTACAAGTTTCTAGGAAGAAACTAGATCTCAACGGGGATGCGAGAGGCTCGGGGATTGGTTCGTATCAGGGCATGGCTTTCAGCCGTGCCGCCTGCGAGACGGAGTGAAATCACGCGCCGGTACGGCGCAACCACGAGGAAACCAGACGCCTCAGAGGCAGTTGCGCCCCACGGGCGCGTCAGTCAAGACGGACGTGAATACGGCACGGCTGAAGCCCGTGCCCTGCTACGGACCGCCGTTACTCGCAAACGAATATTCGAATCACGACACCGGTGATGTGGCCCTAATTTTCCGAAGGCTTGTGGGGAGATGGGCTTTTGCTCAGGAGGGCCGAGGCCGGGAATCTAGGTTCGTATCAGGGCACGGCTTTCAGCCGTGCCACCCGAGTGATAGACGTGAAATTGCGCCGGTACGGCGCAACTACCACGGAGATGGACGCTTCAGAGGTAGTTGCGCCCCACGGGCGCGTCAGTCAAGAATACGGCACGGCTGAAGCTCGTGCCCTGATACGGACCTGCCGTCACCTCAAACGCCCCTCAGAATCCAAGTGTGAAGTCCACCTCCACCTGGGTTAAGACTTCGACTGGTTCCCCGTTCAGAAGGAACGGTTTATACTTCCATTGCTTCACCGCCTCGAGTGCAGCCGGTGCGAGCATCGGGTGTCCGCTCAGTATCTGCAAATTCTCGATGTCTCCAGCTTTGCCAATCGTCGCATCCATAATCACCGCTCCCTGGATTTGCGCGTCGCGAGCCGCCTGGGGATATTGCGGAGGCACCTTTTGCAGGATGAGCCCATTCATAACCTCCTCACGCACATGGATGAGCGCGGGATGCACCGATGGCGATAGGTTCGCTAACGCTGTGTTGTCGACCAGCAGACTCTGCCGCGATAAGGCTGAGTTCGTCTCGCCAGAGGCGGGCTCGGGCTGCTCGGCGTGATCCACAACTAACATTTCGACCGGGCTGGTTTGCTCCTTCAATTCAACACCAAGTTGGTCGCGCAGCGCCGTTGCCAGCGAATCCGCTGAATCAGATGAGTCGACCTGCCAATCCAGCGTCACGTTGTAGAACCCTTTCAGATTCGTTTTGTCAGTTAACTTAACACCGGTCTGATCCGTGAGTACCAGAGCCAGTTGTTCCATCGATGTATTGGCGGCTTCCAAATGGCCGGGCTTAATTATCACTTGGTTCTGGATTATTCTCTGGTCGTTTGGCTGCGGGGCAGACGCCACCTCAATGATCTTGAGACCATTGCTTCCGACGACCATCCCATAGGTTTGAAGTTCTTGCATTTCGCGATGAAATGCCAATTTGAAATGGTCCGTCAAGAGCGCCTGTAACATACGCTTGCTCACAAATTCGCGCCGGTCCTGGCTCAGCTTCCCCAATTCATCGATCTGTGACTGGTCCGCTTTTGCGACGATGTCGTATTTCGCCGTGTCGAGCCACCCCGGTCCTCCTTTGATCTGATTTTCGGGAATTCCGTAAGCGAAGTGAATGAGGCCCCGCAGCGGGAAAAGGGTGGCGAGAAAGCGGGTTCCGTCGCCGGTGCTAATGCCGCGTATTTGCCCCGGGTCCCCGATGATCTTGAACGGTGGCATGGGAACACCGGTTGTGTTCTGTTTGATTGAAACGCTCGCGAACGCAGGCGCGGCGCTGAGCGTGCCTTCAGCCTGTGACTCAGCCCGGCTTGGCGTTGGATTCATAACGCCTATGATGAGTGGGCCAAGGACTGCGGCCGCTGCGGTTGAGGCTAACAATAGTTTCTTCCCGACTTCCAGCTTTCTCGCGATGCGGTGATTCATAATCTCCTCGATTCTTTTCTTCAGGTTTGAGCCGGTTACACCAGCCGCGCAAACCAGCGGCGACTCCACATAGAATTCGCAAACTTTCAGAATGCTCTCGGCGTACACCTGCCGATCGCTGCCCAGTTCCAACACTTCTTCATCGCAGGCGCGTTCGCGCTCTTCCACCAATCGCGCGCCCAGCCACCAAACCAGGGGGTGAAACCAGAAGGTGGCCTCCACCAACATATGCAGCGCAGCGGCCAGATTGTCGCGGCGCAGGACATGGCAGAGTTCGTGCGTGACGACCGCCGCAAGCTGTTGGTCGGTGAGGCGCTCCGCGATGCCGTCGGGCAGGAACATCACGGGACTGAAAATGCCCACGATCCCAGGTTCCAGAGAGGACTCGGCGACCAGAAGATCGACCGGTTTTGGAATCCGCAGGTTTCGCTCGATCTGCCGCAGCGCATCGAACTCACGTCCGGAGTTCACCGGCGATGCGTGGCGCACCGCAGTCGCAACGCGCCGCCACCGCTGCCACCACAACACCAGGACCACCAGGCTTCCGCAGAGCCAGGCCGCCAAGAGAAAAATCGGCAGAAAGCGAGTGGTAACGGAGAGCAGGGTCGCGGGCTCGCTAACCACGGGTCGAGCCAGCGCAAAAGGCTGTCCCACCTGCTCCATTAGAAAATAGACGCCCTCATTCGGACCCGCCGAACGATGCCACCATGCGAACTCGCCTCCCATGCTGATCAGCAACGAAAAGGGAATGAAGAACTTCAGCGACGCCGCCAGCCAGAGCCAGTACCGAATCCGCGCATGGTTGTTTCGCAGCAGCAGCGTTAATAATCCAGCCGCCATGGCGAATAGCGTGGACTGCCACAAGTGATTGCCCAGCGCCGGTGCAATGGCCGCCCACATCGTCGAACAATATTTCAGGATCATTGCGGTTTGTCCTTTCTCGCCAGCTTGCGGAGAGTCTTCTCGGCGTCTTTTACATCTTCAAGCGTGAGTTTGCCCGATTCGATCAGGTGCGCCATCACCGGTTGGGTGCGCCCGCCGAACAGAGCCAGCAGATCGTCAATCAACCGGCGCTGCGCGGCATCGCGGGAGACCGCAGCCTCGAAAATGTGGAAGTTCCCCACCTTCCGGACACGGCGCACCGCCTTCTTCCCTTCCATGCGATACACGGTGGTCTGGATGGTGGTGTAGGCTGGTCGGCCTTTCTCGGGAAACGTTTCCTGAATCTCGCGGATGGAAGCGGTGCCGCGAGTCCACAGCGTCTCCATAATCCGCAGTTCAAGCTTGCTTAGTTTGGGTTCGTTCACGGCTCCTCTACTATGATCGTGTGCCATGCTACTACAGGCATAGTATACCGGCAAGTCTTTTCTGGGGCCCGCCGCAAGAGCGCGTGGTCGTAGATGGGAACGGGGATCGTGGCAGTTGCGCCCCATGATGGGCGCGGAAGTCGAGACCAGACGAAACGCGAGGTCTCAACGGGCTCCAGATAAGGTCGGCCAGCGCAGTCTTGAAAGGGCATGGGCTTCAGCCATGCCGTATGTTGTGCTAGCGTCGGGCGACGCGCCCGTGGGGCGCAACTGCCACGAAAACATCCAGCTTCCTCGTAGTTGCGCCGTATGGCGCCTAACCTTACTTTCGAGTCCTGGGCGGCACCGCTGAAGCCTGAGCCCTGATACGGGACCAAGACGGGACGGTCTTGAGCCTCCGGCGGGCCGCGTCACTGTATGGGTCTTAGGTCTCGCGGAAGCGGCGAGACCTGGGGCACGCGGCAACTTACTTGCTCCTCTTCGTTTTGTTTTCTATACAGTCATCTTTATCGAACCATTAACGTCCAATCCATAGATGATCTATAGGTATTGGACATATGGTGAAAAGGCCTGAATTGCTCCCTGGAACCTTAGACATGTTAATCCTAAAGACTTTGACCCGCGCCCCGCTGCACGGCTATGGAATCGCGCTCTCCATCAAGCGATTTTCCCAGGATTTTCTCACCGTCGAAGAAGGTTCCCTGTATCCGGCGTTACAGCGCCTGCTCTTGGAGGGTTGGGTAAAAGCCGAGTGGAGAAGGACAGACACCAACCGTCGAGCTCGCTTTTATACCTTGACGTCGGCCGGTCGCAAACAGCTCGGCATTGAGCTTACTCAGTTTGAACAGATGATCGCGGCCATTGCCTGCGTGCTAAAAGACTCTCTCGAAGGGACCTAGGAGGTACGCAGCCATGAAATCAATCCGGCGATTTACTAGGAAGCTCTGGATGCTCTTCCGAAAAAGCGGTCTTGCTCGCGAACTTCAAGAGGAAATGGCTTTCCATCGTGAGCAATTGGAAAAAGATCACCAAGTTGAAGGAATGACTGCCGAGGAAGCGCATTACGCGGCGATGCGTCATTTTGGAAATGCCACACGATTCGAAGAGCAGAGTCACGAGGTTGGGGGATTCTTCCTTTTAGAGAGTGTCTGGCAGGACCTGTGCTTCGCTCTGAGAACGATGCGCAAAAATGCCGGTTTCACGCTCGCTGTGACAGGCATCCTTGCCCTCGGAATTGGCGGCAATACTGCCATGTTCACCGTGGTCCGCGCAGTTTTGCTGAAACCACTCGAATACCCCGATGCGGACAAGTTGGTACGATTTTCACTGGAGAATATGTACGGGAACAAGCGGGATGGGGCCTTTTCGCTAAAGCGATTGGAAGAACTGAGGGCGTCCGCCAAGTCTTTCAGCGGGATCGGCGCATTTCTAAAATATCCGGAAACGGTGTCGCTCTCCGGCAGCGGGGAACCACGGGCCCTACAGGGATCCCGTGTATCTGCAAACTTCTTGAATATCTTGAAGGTCAAACCATTGAGAGGCCGCAGTTTTCTTGCGGAAGAGGATACGCCAGGCGGCCCCGCTGTGGCGATGATTAGTGCGAAGTTGTGGAGAAATGGTTTCCAAGGTGATCCGGGGGTGGTCGGGAAGACCGCCACGTTTAATGCGACACCGTACACAATTGTCGGAGTTCTTCCTGACGGTTTTGGATTCCCCTTTCCTGGCACTGACGTTTGGTTTACAAGACCTGCGGAATGGTCCGTTATTCCTGGCGGAGCTTGGCTTACCATCCTCAATGGATTTGGCAGGTTAGGAACGAATGTCAGTCTTTCGCAGGCTCAGGCGGAAGTGAATGTGCTGAACCGACAGTATGTTCTCGCAAATTCAGAGAGGCAGGACGCAGGAGCTGAGGTAGTAGTGCGCCTGACGCCACTCAAAGATTATTTTGTAGCAAATGCGCGTCCTACGCTGTGGATGCTGTTCGGCTCGGTCGGATTCATTCTGTTGATCTCTTGCGCCAACGTTTCAGGTCTCCTGCTAGCGAGGGCAAGCTCCCGCTCCCGGGAGTTCGCGATGCGTGCGGCCATAGGAGCTACGCGTGGCAGGCTTGTTCGCCAGTTGTTAGCTGAAAGCTTGGTGTTGGCGGCGGCAGGTGGTGCACTCGGCACGCTTCTGGCGGAATGCATTCTGTATGCGATAAAGCATTTTGGCGCACCTAACCTGCCACGTGTCGCAGAGATTCGGCTGGACAGCCTGGTGCTGGGATTCACGGCGACGCTTTCTATCATAACTGGGGTTCTCTCCGGACTTTTGCCGTCACTCCAGTCATCACGGCAAGATCTCATGGGTGAATTACGAGAGAGCGGCGTGGGCGCCCGGCCTGGATCATCACGACAGCGGAAAAGTTTGGGCATCAATGTGCGCGCTCTGCTGTTAGTTGGACAGATCTCCTTGTCAGTTGTGTTGCTCATCGGCGCAACACTCCTGATAAAAAGCTTTATCCGCCTGCACAGCGTCGATCCTGGATTCCAGTCCGCGAATTTGCTGACCGCAAAGATCTCTCTGCCGAAGGCCCGCTATGACACCAATCAAAAGAAAGCTGCATTCTTTCGCGAACTTGTTGAGCGCTTGGACTCCTTGCCCGGAGTGGACAGCGCCACTGTAGCGTTGTCCCTTCCGACCACAGACGATTGGCTTGCAACCAACGTCCTGTTTGAGGACCATCTGATCGGCGACGGCGGCAATGAGGGGACCGCCAGATTCCAGAGTGTTATGCCAGGCTATTTTCACGCGCTCGCGATTCCGTTACTGCGCGGTCGAGAACTATCACCGCAGGACAATAGCTCAGGGGCTAAACCCGTGGTCATCGTAAACGAAAGCTTTGTCCTCCAATTCTGGCCAAGTTACCCGCGTGGACAGGACCCTGTGGGTCAACACATTGGGGAGGGAATAGACAGAACCGGCGGCATGGAAATCGTCGGCATCGTGGCGGATGTTCGCGAGCGCGGCCTAGATTCGCTCCCCTTGCCGGAATTTTATGTCCCCACTGCGGTGCACGCTCCACAGGTGGCCTACCTTGTGGTGCGTACTGCGGGTAATCCGCTGCTATTTGCCAATGCCGTACGCGGTCAGGTGCTGGCGACTGACCGGGATCAACCTATGTCGGAGATCAGGACGATGGATGACTTGCTCGAGGCTCCGCTTGGGCAGCGCCACCTGACGATGGTGCTTCTGGGATCTTTCGCGTGCGTGGCCCTGCTCCTTGCCGTTGTCGGAATTTATGGGGTAATCGCATACTGGGTGGCGCAACGCACACAGGAGATCGGAATTCGGCAGGCCCTGGGGGCACAGCGGGGTGACATTCTCATCCTCGTGCTCGGTGAGGGACTAGGTATCACATTGGTTGGAGTCGCGCTTGGTATCGGAGCTGCATTAGCCGTCACACGGGTGATGAAAAGTCTTCTCTTCCAAGTTAGCGCCACTGACCCAAAAACATTCATAGGGATTGCCTTGTTATTTGTGATGGTGGCATTGATCGCCTGCTACATTCCGGCCCGTCGCGCGACGCGAATCAATCCAATGGCAGCCTTGCGGGTCGGATAGGTCATGGGCAAAACAAAGCACGCGATGAATCATGCTGCCTTCTTCTTATGTGTGCTGATGTTGACAGCCTGTGCTGCACGTCAATCTTTACAATCATTTCGCGTTCTTCCTGCCAAACCGGATTATCTTCTACGGTCCCCGGATTCACTTGACACTCCATTTGCCGAAGTACTTCGTGCCTACAACAATTTTTCCGAGGCTAGCTGGGGTTCGGTTGATCTGCGCCCCAAGATGGAACTTCGAATCGAGAATGCCTATTACCGAGAGGGCATGCCAAAACGAGGAATGGATGGCTTCTTAGCTACAGAGACGGCGCGATACGAGGTGCCACCTGATGGTGGGCTGCGACTGCGTTCGGTCCAGCGGATGGAAAATCGCCCTCACGACCAGCTCCCGGTTGACAGACTGATACCGACCTTACAAAAGGGTTACCGGTACCAGCGATTCTATTTTGCAATTGGCTTTAATCGAGACGGACATACGCGCAGCTCCGTTTTACTTGGCGCCGATTCAATGGTCGAACTCAACCACCTTGCTAGTCAAATGCTCGCCGACCCTGATTCGGTTTGCCGCGGAAGATCTTCTCCTTGCACAGTTTTCCCTGAGGTGTGTTCGGTCTCGGTCGAAATGGAGGTCGTGATTAATGGGGTCCGCCGAAGCATTCTTTGGGGCACTCTCCTCGGGAGTGTTGCAGCGGAAACTCACCATTTTGAGTTGTTACGTTCGTATAAAGGGCGGCTTACTCCTGTCCAGCTCGACCCACTCGATCCTAATGCACTTCACCTGCCCCTCCTGCCTGGCGACCACCTGATCCTGAACTAGCAACGCGGACGACAAGCGTATAGAGTTGGCGAGTTAGCAGACCCGTCGTTCATTGCGGTCACGGTATCCCGTCATAATTTTCTGCAAAGCCACGCCTTTTTGTGCATCCAAATTAGTAGAATTCCGACAGAGCCAGTTCATCGGGAGCATTCATATGAAACCTGGAATTTCCTCCATCTTTCTTGCGATTGCGCTGCTCGCCATAGTCGCGATGGCCTTGGGCTGCGCTCATAAAGCAGACGACACGAAGATTACGAGCACCATTCAATCCAGTTTCAACGCCGATTCTGGACTGCAGGGAAAGCAGCTTGGCGTTCAGTCGGAAAATGGAGTAGTCACGCTGTCGGGTGCGGTGGACAATGACGCGCAGCGTACGGCCGCGTCGCGCTACGCCGCAGCAGCCCCTGGCGTAAAACAAGTGATAAACGATCTGCAGGTTGGGGCTGGACCGGCGCCGACGGACGCCGCGCAGGCACAACCCTCCTCGGCGGTTCAGTCTGCGCCAGCACCACCTCCCGCGGAAAAACCGAGCCCGAATCGCCGACGCCACACCGCATCCTCTGCCGATTCCTCGAATCAAAATCAATCTGAGGCTTCGAACCAGATGGCCCAGGCGGGGAACTCGATCCCGGCAGCCGCGCCAGAACCCGCCGCACCCTTGCCGCCGCCACCCCCTCCACCACAGAAGGTCACGATCCCTTCCGGCACGACGATGTCGGTTCGACTAGTTGATGCAGTAGGCTCCGATACCAGCCAGCAAGGGCAGACTTTCCACGCCACGCTGAACTCGCCGCTGTCAGTGGAAGGGGAGGTTGCCATTCCTGCCGGTTACGAAGTTGAGGGACACATCGTGGATGTCGAAAATGGCGGCAAGTTCACCGGTAAGGCGCAACTGACTTTGCAACTGGATCGCGTCATTATGGGCGGTAAGCGCTACGATATTCAGACGGATACGTATCACAGGGAAACCAAATCCCGCACCACGAACTCGGCCGAGAAGGTCGGTGCCGGCAGCGTGATCGGGGCCATCATCGGCGGCCTTGCCGGCGGTGGCAAAGGCGCAGCCATCGGCGCGGGAGCTGGCGCGGGGGTGGGCGGCGGCGCGCAGGCGATGGGCAAGGCTCCGCAGGTGAAGCTGCCCTCGGAGACGGTCTTGACCTTTACCATGCAGGCGCCGCTGACGGTCGTGCCCACCTCACAAGGGCCAGACACAGACCGGCCTCGGCTGCAGTCCACTCAGCCCAGGGTCGACTCCGACCAGCCTCCTGCGGACACCACCCAACCTCCACCGGACTCCACCCAGCGAAAGTAGTCTGTGCTTGAGGGCGCAGCCTCCGGCTAGTCCCCTTTCCTTCCATTGGCTGCCGCAGGATTGCTTGACTCGCATCACACCTCCCCGTGACGAAGCTCACAGCAAGGTGTAAAGTGCCATCCTAGGCTTTCAATTGGCAGCGCATTCCAGGAGGGGTCATGTCCCAACGAAAATTCATGTGGGTACTGGCAGTAATGCTGACTAGCGTTGGCGTGGCCGCCCTCGATCAGAGTTCGACTCCAGTCGTTAAGCATGTTCCCATCAAATCTACTTCTGCCGTCTCCGGCCACGAGATGTTCACCACTTACTGCGCCGCATGCCATGGCACGGATGGCAAGGGGGGCGGTCCGGCCGCCTCCGCCCTCAAAGTGCCGCCCTCAGACCTGACGGTTCTCGGCAAGAACAACGGCGGCAAGTTCCCCTCCGATAAGGTCAGTGCGATCCTCAGCGGAACGGCGGATCTGCCGGCGCATGGCTCCAAGGAAATGCCGGTTTGGGGCCACCTGTTTTGGAGCGTGAGCCACGGAAGTTCCGGCGAAGTGCAGTTGCGCATGCAGAATCTGACCAAGTACATCGAATCGCTGCAGGAAAAATAAGAGCTGCGATCAACGTGATTCCGCATCTCGGACCTCTCGACTCGTTCTGCGTACGTTGGAGCTTGCAGACGCCCAGCAAGCGCAGGTTCTGTTTCCGCATTGGGAAATGTGGCTGATACGGATTGCCGGGTCCCGACGGAGCCGCCCACATTGCTCAAGACTCTTATTTATCAATGACTTAGCGGAACTCCAGCGCAGCTCTAGCACTTTGGTACCTACGGCCCGACACCCGAAGAACCGTATAATCTGCTAGGAAACGTCCGCAGAAAGCATTCGTGTTTCTTGGAGCAAGGGCACCCGTGGATCCCGCATTCGCATTGGCGATTTTCGCTTTGGGGCTGGCCTTCGGCAGCTTCCTGAACGTGTGTATCTACCGCCTGCCGCGCGATTTGTCGGTGGTGTTTCCCAGCTCGGCTTGCCCTCACTGCAAACAGAACATTCACTTTTACGACAACATCCCGGTATTAAGCTGGCTGATTTTGCGGGGCCGTTGCCGCAATTGCCAGGCGCGCATCACGCCTCGCTATCTGGCGGTGGAGTTACTCACGGCAGCGATTTTTCTCGCCTGCTACGCGCATTTCGGCTTCACCCTGTCCACGGTGAAATTCTGTGTCTTCGGATTTCTCCTCCTGGGCCTGATCTTCACCGACGCTGAAACCCAGCTCCTGCCCGACAAAATGACCTTGCCCGGGCTTGGTCTGGGATTGGTCTTCAGTCTGGTCGTGCCGGTAAATGATCTGGCCTCGCAATGGCTGCCCGGCCTAGTTTCGCTGCCGGTGAGTTCGGATTTTTCCTGGCATTTTCTGTCTCTGCTGGATGCCTTACTGGGCGCCGCCGCCGGGGCAGGATTCATTTACGGTGCCGGGGCCATCTACTTGCGGGCGCGCGGCGTCGACGGCATGGGCTTCGGAGACGTCAAGTTGATGGCCATGGTGGGAGCGTTTCTTGGCCTGAAGTTGACAATCTTCACCCTGTTCACCGCTTCGATCGCCGGATCGTTTTTTGGATTGGGGACGGTGTTGGTGGTTTGGAGCAAGCGCACCCGCCGGCGAATGGCCCGTCAGCATGAGTCCGCAACGGCAGCGCGGCGGCGAGCCTGGGAATCGGCGGCGATTGCCCTGCGCCGCCATCAAATGCCCTTTGGCGTCTTTCTCGGCGGCATGGCGATGATCGCCTTCTTCTTTGGCAACCAGATGCTGCGCTGGTACTGGGGGCTGTTATGAGATTCCTGGCCAATCCCCTGGCTTTGCGCATGGGTTTGATGTTGCTGGGAATCGCGTTTTCGTTCCTGTTCGCAGTTCTGCTCATGCGCCGGATACGCCGCAGCTTGAGCGCGGAAGGGTCGTTCGCCGCTGACGTTCCGGATCCCGAGGGATCGCAGCTGTACGCGGTGATTCAACAACTCAAGCAGCAGAAACATGAACTGCAGACGGAGCGGCAAGCCGAACGGCGCCGCGCCAAGACTTCGGAAAACATCAGCGCCGCGGTGCTGTCTAATCTTTCGAGCGGCGTGATGTTTCTCACTCCAGATGGACTCATTCGCCAGGCCAATCCGGCCGCGCGTCAAATTCTGGGCTTCGCCTCCCCGGTCGGAGTGACCGCGGCACAACTTTTCCGTGAAGCCGCGCTGCTCGGGAACTCTGGCTACCAAGGAATTAAAGTGGCAGAAATGATTCAGCTCAGTTTGCGGGAAAAAACGCCGATTCAGCAAATGGAAGCCCGCTATGCGACTCCCGCGGGTGAGCGGCGAACGCTCGACATCACTCTGACCGCCGTCCGGGCTCCGGGCGGAGAGGTTCTGGGCGCGGCCTGCCTGATCAACGATCAGACCGAAGTTACTCATATTCGGCAGCAGCAAAAGAGGCAAGGCGAAATTTCGTCGGAGATGGCGTTAGCGCTGCACAACTCGGTCAATGCGATCGCAGGCTATGCACGGCAACTGAAGAGCAGCCGCGATCCAGAATCGGCCCGCCAACTGGCGGGAGACATCGTCGAAGAAGCGGCTCATCTGGATTCGACGATTGGCGGATTTCTCAGCGGCGCGAGTGCGGCCAGTGCCGGCTCGGGCATTTAGTTGGATTGAATCGGCTGTTGGCGATAAAGCAGCGGCATGAAGCATTGAGTCCATGAAGGGTGGAGCGACTATGAAGCAGATCACATACGTTTGGTTAGCGGGCATCATCTTTGCGGGTGGCCTGGCCATTCCTACGCGGGCGCAGGACCAGCCACTGGGGGACTATGCTCGCAAGGTTCGCCAGGAAAAAACCAAGGAACAACCCGCCAATAAGAAGTTCGATAATGACAACCTGCCCACTGATGACAAGCTCAGCATCGTGGGAAACGCCGAGGCTGCGCCAGAAGAGGGCGCCGATGCAGACAAGTCCGCAGAAAAGACCGAGGAGAAGGAAAAGGGCCCGGACTCCACGGAGCAGCGCCAGAAGGCCTATGACCAGTGGAAGCAGAAGATCGCCGGCCAGAAAGACGAGATTGAGACCCTATCGCGCGAACTGGATGTGGTGCAACGCGAATACCGGCTGCGTGCCGCCTCGTTCTACGCCGACGCCGGGGAGCGTCTGCGTAACTCCGCCGCATGGGATAAAGAGGACGCCCAGTACAAGCAACAGATCGCGGATAAACAGAAGGCCCTCGACTCAGCCAAGCAACATCTGGATGACATGCAAGAGGAGGCTCGCAAAGCCGGTGTGCCCTCCATGATGCGCGAGTAGCGCGGAAACGCGGCGCCTCACCCCTATGAAGCCTCTGCTGCGGCAGAGGCTTTTTCTTATTGCGGATTCCGGTAACCGTCTAAATTCGCTTTCCGCCGGTTTCCCAGCGGCCTCGCTGGCTGTTTTCAGCGGCCTCTGCGGTGAAAAGCTTGATTGCGGCTCCGGCAAAATAAATCCCAAACCAGAAATCACCAAAACTCCAAGCCAGCAGCAGTTTGCGCCCTACATCTAGTAGAATGAATTTTAAGTTATTTGTCTGCAAGTCACTTCACATCAAAACAGGTGGGGCAATGATAAAGCTTAGCGTCGCGATGGCGTTACTGGCTGTGGGAATACTGGCAGGCTGTAGCTCGCAGTCCCCTGCGCCGCAAAAGCCGCAACCCAAGCCCGCGGAGTTTGTCAGCGGGCGTACCGCATTCCAAAAACTCTACGTTGCAGCGCACGGCTGGGCGCGCGACGCGCAACCTTTTCGTCTGGAATCGCAAATCACCCCTGATTCCAAGGGGCAGGACGGAAAATCCGCGGTGTGGCGCGCTTCTTTCGCCTCCGCCATCGGGCGCAGCGTGAAGCCATACGTCTGGTCGGGCACGGATGTGCCGGATGCTCCGGCGCGCGGAGTTTCTTTCGGAACGGAAGACACCTACAACCCCAGCAACGCCTCCACCCAGGTCTTCGATATCGCATTCCTCAAGGTCGACTCTGACGAGGTGTTGAAGGTTGCGCAAGAACATGGCGGCGAAAAGCTCCTGCAGAAAGAGGCCGACACCCCGATTTTCTACGGCCTCGACTGGAGCGGGCCCACCGCGGAACTGATATGGCACGTTTATTACGGCAACAGCCGCAACGACGCCAAATTGGAAGTTGACGTCAATGCCAGCACCGGGGAATTTATACGCGCCGTGAAGTAAGCCGGCCCCACCTTCATTGATCCGCTTCGGGGGAACTCACCATGCGGATCAGCTGCACAAATCCGGCCACGATTCCCAGAATCAGTCCCAGCAAATACAGCCAGTGGGTGTGCAGCCAGCGATCGAGGGCAACCCCGCCCAGCCATCCGACCACCGTTGCCGCAGGGAAAATAATGGCCAGTTCGCTGTAGCGCGCAATCTGCAACCAGGCGTTCGGCTTCTTCGGAGGATCGTTGGGCATGGAATGGAAGCCATCCGCTATCAGCTCTCAGCTTCTAACTCTTGACCACTTCCTTGGCGCTGCGGGAATCGGCTAAGGGCTAAGAGCTAACGGCTGAAAGCTGACAGCTGATAACTTTCATCGCATCAGGCTCGCCACCGGCGCACTCTGCACAATGTTCAAGGACCAGTTCACGGTACGGATAAACTGCTCGGGAAGAATTCCAATATAGACGGTCGCGAATGCCGTCACCCCTAGCGCCACTCGCATTCCCACACTCATGGGCAGGCGGCTCTTGTCGCTGGCATCGCGCATGAACATCGCGTTGCCGATGCGCATGTAGTAATAGAGGCCAAACACCGCATACAAGACGGCCAGGGAGGCCAGCAGGTAATGCTTGGTTTCAATCAGGCTGAGGAAGATGAAATACTTTCCATAGAACCCCGCCAGCGGCGGAATGCCCGCCAGCGAGAGCAGGAAAATCAGCATCAGGACGGCTTCGGTCGGGGCGCGGGAGAAGAGTCCGGCGATGTCGTCAATTTCGTCGCCGATCACATTCCGCTGGCGCAATGATGTAACCACCGCGAAGGCGCCCAAATTCATGAAGGTGTAGACCAGCAAATACAGCAGAATGCCTTTGATGCCGTCATAATTGCCGGCAATCAAGCCCAGCAACATGTAGCCGACGTGCGCGATGGAGGAATACGCCAGCAGGCGCTTGAGATTGCTCTGGGTCAGCGCGGCCAGGTTGGCGGCCGTCATGGTCGCGACGGAAACGAAGATCAGCATGGGCACATACACCGGCCGTAGCGCGAAAAAGCCCCACAGGAAAATGCGCAATAGCATGGCCCAGGCGGCCGCCTTCACCGCCACCGACATGAATCCGGTAACGTTGGTGGGAGCGCCCTCGTAGGCGTCCGGCAACCACTGATGGAAGGGCACGGCCGCAATCTTAAAGAGGAGGCCAGTGCTGGTGGTCAGTAAGGCAAGAATCACCACCGGGTCCGTGCGATGCTGTACCGACACATACTCCGCCAGCCGCGGACCAATCACCAGCAAATTAGTGCTGCCGGTAAGCCCATAGAGCAGCGAAAGGCCATAGGCAAAGATGCCGGAGGAGAACGCGCCCAGCAACAGATATTTCAGCGCGCCTTCGTTGGAGCGGCGGTCGGTGCGCAGGAAGCCCACCAGGACGTAGGTGGAGATCGCCATCAACTCCAGGCCGATGAAGATGAGCACGATGTCGAAGCCAGAAGCCATGCACATCATGCCGACAACCGAAAACAGGATCAGGGCATAGAACTCGCCGTGGTTCTCGTGTTCAATTTCCAGGTAACGTACCGAGATCAGGATGGAGAGAGCCGCGCCCCCCAGGAATAAATAGAAAAAATAGATGGCGAAGTGGTCCATCACCATGGACTGCATGAAAGCCCACTCCAGGCTGCGGCCGGCATGTTCGATGGGGGCTTGCGCGAGTTGGACCTTGATCACCGCAGCGGCTGAGAACGCTATGCCAATGAGCGCCGTGACGGCGTTCAGCCACTTCCACTCCGGGGGAACCAGCAAATCAATCAGCAGAATTCCCAGCGCGAACAGCGTAAGCAAAATAATGGGCAGCGACAGCAGGTAATCCGTGGCCGTGAAATATTGTGTCAGGCTGCCGGGCACTTATTTCTTCCCTTCTCCGTTGATGGGGACAACGGGAACTGCCGTGACCGCTGCCTCGGCAGGTGCAAGCGTACGAACCGGTTGCCCCGCTGCATTCACCACTCCGTTCACCGGATAACCTGGGCGAACGGTTAGCACAAGTTGATTCACCGGTTGCTCGAGAATCTCGAAGAAGGGCTTGGGATAAAGGCCGATCCAGAATGCCATCACCAGCAAGGGCACGAAAGTCAGCACCTCGCGCGGCGTCAGATCATGCAGCTTTTCATTTTTGGGATTCGTAACCGTCCCAAAGAACACGCGTTGATAAAGCCAAAGCAGGTAGGCCGCTGCCAGAATCACTCCGGGCACAGCCCACGCCGCCCAGCGCCAGTTTTCCATGAACGTTCCCTGCAGAATGGTGAACTCGCCGACAAAACCATTCAGCAGTGGTAGTCCCATCGAAGAAAGAAACATGATCATGGTGATGGTGGCGTACACCGGCATGACGTTGGAAATGCCGCCGTATTCCGAGATTTCGCGGGTATGCCGCCGCTCATACAGAATGCCGACGATCAAGAACAGCGCGCCCGTGGAGATGCCATGATTGATCTGCTGCAACACCGAACCGCTCAAGCCCAGCGGGGTCAGAGCAAAAATCCCCAGGGTGCAGAAGCCCAGGTGGCTGACCGAGGAGTACGCCACCAATTTCTTCATATCCTTCTGCATGAGCGAAACCAGCGCGCCGTAGATGATTCCGACGATGGACAGGAAAATCATCCAGAAGCGCACCTTGGGGTGCATCACTACATCCGGAAAGAACGGAAGCGCAAAACGGATAAAGCCGTAGGTGCCCATTTTCAGCAAGACACCTGCCAGAATCACCGAACCCGCGGTGGGCGCCTCCACGTGCGCATCCGGCAACCAGGTGTGGAAGGGGAACATCGGCACCTTGATGGCGAAAGCGGCGAAGAACGCCAAGAACAAGAAGATGGCAAAGGTCGGGCCATAGGCCGAATCGTGGAAGATCTTGGGCGCGGTTTGATAGAAGGCCTGAATGCTGAAGGTGTAGACGCCGGTCTGACGGAAGTTATAAAAGTAAAGGAACAGAACCGACAACAACATCAGTACCGAACCCAGCAGCGTGTAGAGGAAAAACTTGATAGCGGCGTAAAGTTTGCGCGGGCCGCCCCAGATGCCAATCAGCAGATACATGGGCACCAGCATGGCTTCCCAAAACATAAAGAAAAGGAAGAAATCCAGCGCCATGAAGACGCCGAGCATGCCCGTCTGCAAAACCAGAAACCAGATGTAGTATTCCTTGACCCGATTTTCGATGGCGGTCCAGGACGAGAGGATCGAAATCCATCCCAGCAATGTGGTGAGCATGATGAGCAGGAACGAGATGCCGTCGATGCCCAGCACGTAGCCCGCGCCGATGGAGGGAATCCAGTTATTGGCCGCGCCTTCCATGAACTTGAAGCCGGGCTCGAAGCGTTGCGCCCAGAACATCGGCACCAGCGGCAGCGAAACCAGCAATCCGGCCAGCGCGAAGATGTTGGCAATCCAGCGGATGGCGTCTTTCTTCTCGCTCGGCACAAAAATGAGCAGAAGCGCGCCCAGCAGCGGCGTGAAAAGAATGATCGAAAGGATGTGAGTTTGCATAAAAAATCAATTTTCAGACTGTAGCGCTGCCGTCTCGGCGGCTGTCCTTGAGGGCATCTTGCCCTCTCCGCGGGCGAGACGCCCACGCAACAGCCGGCGGGACGCCGGCGCTACAAATCAACGCCAGGCGTAATAGAAAACAAATCCCAGCAACCCGGCCACCATCACCAGCGCATACCACTGCACCAGGCCCCACTGCAACAAGCGCGAAGGATAAGACAGCATGCGCGCCAGGGTAGCCGGACCGTTCACGCCGATCCCATCAATAATCCACTTATCCCACAGATTCGAAGCTGAACCCGCGAAGCGCGTCATCCACCCGGCGGCGTTCACCGTGCCGTCAATCACGTGCGAATCGAACCATGAGGATCCTTCCCCCAGGCCCATCACTCCCAGTCGCACCTTGCCGACTTTGCGCCGCCCGGTGAAAGCGTAGTCGTAGGCTTCGTCCACGTAATATTTGTTGAGCAGCGTGGCATAGACCGGAGGCAGCGCCGCCGCGATCGGCTCAGTGTAGCCCTTCTGTGCATTCTTGTAGGCTCGTCCCGCCATGCCCCAACCCGCGAACGCCGCACCGATGGATAGGGCCATCAACACATATTCCATCCGGTCGGTATGTTCCTCTTTCTTGCCTGCGGTTAACTGCCCGGCCTCGCCCTCCATAAGAAATAGGCGCGCATCCCTGGCGAATACCGGATGCAGGAAGGCTTCAAAACGGTCGCGCCCGCCCAAGCTATGCGGCCATCCGAGAAATCCAGCGAACAGCGCGAAGAACGCCAAAACTACCAGCGGCACGGTCATCGACTTCGGCGATTCGTGAATGTGGTGCTCGACATCATGGCTCATCCGCGGATGGCCATTAAACGTCAAATACATTAACCGGAACATATAGAAGGCGGTCATGAGCGCGGTGGCGTATCCGATGAACCACAGCAAAGTGGATGCGTTGCCTTCCGACGCCCAGCTCTGCCACAGAATCTCGTCCTTGGAGACGAATCCGGCAAAGGGCGGAATGCCGGCAATGGCCAGGGTCGCAACCAGCATTGTCCAATGAGTGATCGGAATACGCCGGCCCAGATCGCCCATGTTGCGCATGTCCTGCTCGCCGCTCATGGCATGAATGACTGAGCCCGCGCCCAGGAACAGCAGTGCTTTGAAGAAGGCGTGAGTAAACACGTGGAACACGCCTGCGGCGAAGGCGCCGACGCCCATGGCCAGGAACATGTATCCCAGCTGCGAAACCGTGGAGTAGGCAAGCACGCGCTTGATGTCGTTCTGCACCAGCCCGATGGAAGCCGCAAAGATGGCGGTCAGCGCGCCAATGATTGCAACCGTCTTCATGGAAGTCGGCGCCAGCACGAACAAAGCATTCGACCGCGCCACCATATAGACGCCCGCCGTGACCATGGTGGCGGCATGGATCAGCGCGGAAACCGGCGTGGGGCCTTCCATGGCGTCGGGTAGCCATATGTAGAGGGGCAGTTGCGCCGATTTGCCGCAGGCCCCGACGAACAGAAGCAGCGTGGCGGCGGTAAGGATGGGATCGCCGATGGCGAAATGGCCGCTGCGCGCCAGGTTCGTCACCGTAGTGAACTGCAGCGAACCGAAGTACCAGGCGATGGTGAACATTCCCAGCAGAAAGCCGGCATCGCCGATACGGTTGACGATGAAAGCCTTGTTGGCCGCGTCACTCGCCGACTTGCGTTGGAAATAAAAACCAATCAGCAAATAAGAGCACAGGCCCACGCCCTCCCAGCCGACGAACATCAACACGTAGTTATTCGCCAGGATCAGGGTGAGCATGGAAAACATGAAAAGGTTGAGGTACCCGAAGAACCGGTAGTAGCCGCCCTCATGCGCCATGTAGCCGGTGGAGTAGATGTGAATCAACATGCCCACGCCGGTCACAAACAACAGCCAGATGGCCGAGAGCGGATCGAGCAGGAAGCCTACGTCCGCTTTGAATGCCGCGGGCGTGCCGTCGTGCTTTAGGTAGTTGGTATGCCCGGTGTCGCTGCCGAGCCAGGTGTACATCGTCTTTTCGTAGCCCACCCTTTCCGGATGAGCCCGAGCGAAGTCAGGGTATTGCCAGAAGGCGCCGCAGGCAAAAACAAATGCCAGAACCACGGCTCCGACACAGACCGCGCTCACTGTCTGCTTCTGCAGCTTACGGCCAAAGAAAAACATGAGGGCCGCGCCGCAGGCCGGCAGCAGCGGGATGAGCCAGATGTGGTCGAGAAAGAACATTGTTAGCTATTAGCTCTCAGCTTTCAGCTCTTAGCTAAAGCCAAGAGCTAAAGCTGACTTACCACTTCATCAGATCTACTTCGTCCACGTTCACCGTCTCTTTGTTGCGGAAGAAGGCGATCAATATGCCTAATCCAACCGCCGCTTCCGCGGCCGCGTCGGTAATCACAAAAACCGCAAACACCTGGCCATGCAAGTTCCACAGCCGGGAGAACGCCACTAAATTCAGGTTTACCGCGTTGAGAATCAGTTCAATGGACATCAGCACAATCACCACGTTGCGACGGGTGAGCACGCCGATCACACCCAGGATAAAGAGCGCTGCAGCAACGACGAGATAATGTAATGTGCCGATTGGAGCCATATTTATTTCGCGTAGAGACCTAACTGAGCTACGTCTCTCTCCGGCTAAATCCTTTTCTTTGCCATGACCACCGCTCCGATGATCGCTACCAGCAGCAACAGCGACGCAATCTCGAAGGTGAACATATAGTTCCCATAAAGAAGCATCCCTACTTCCTGCGTATTCGACTCTTCCACCATCTTCACCGGATGCACCGGAAGCAGCGCACTGCCCTTCACATAAATACCGATGAACAATCCTCCCAGCGCCAGCGCCGCCAGAACACCGGCAATCCACTGCTGGTTGAACTGCTCTTCTTTCTGGGAGCGCTCCAGATCCACCAGCATAATCACAAACAAGAACAGCACCATGATGCCGCCGGCATAAAGAATAATTTGCACGCCGGCAACAAAGGGCGCGTACAGCATCAGGTAGAGACCGGCCAGCGCCAGCAGAGTGAGAATCAGCGCCAGCGCCGAGTGCACGGCATTTTTCCGCGTAATCACCAGAATCCCGCCGAAAATGGCGAGGCCTGAAAGCATATAAAAGAAAAACGTTGTGGCGACAGGTTGCATGTTTAGAAAACCACTCCAGCTACCGCGGTCAGGATGAGCACGCCGATTCCAATCGGCAGCAACACCTTCCATCCCACCTTCATGAGCTGGTCGAAGCGGTAACGCGGGAACGTGCCACGATACCAGATATACAGATACATAAACGCCGCCACTTTGGCGGAAAACCAGTAGATGTCCTGCACCCAGTCCCGCACCGGAGGAATAAATAAGACCACTCCGATCAGAGCGAGCACTGTCCCGAACCCCGCCAGTCCGGCGGTTTGCACGCGAAAGTACGGATGCTTGGGCATGCGCGCCGTGCTGTAGAAGCACATCCCCGCCAGAAACAGGAACGTCAATCCGGGAATCAGCGAGAACACCAGGTCCCAGGTATCGCCGCCCAGGAAGTTGGCAAAGGGCCTCAGCCATCCGCCCAGCCACAGCGTGACCGCGATGGATGACACCGCGATCATTGCCGAATACTCCGCCAGGAAAAACAACGACCAGCGGAAGCCGCTGTACTCGGTGTGGAAACCGGCGGTTAATTCCGATTCTGCTTCGGGCAAATCAAACGGCGCGCGATTGGTTTCCGCAACCATGGCGACGGCGAAGACGAAGAACGCAATCAATCCCAGGGGAAAGAATTTGAAAACAAACCAGGTGTGCTGCAGTTGCTGAGCCTGCACAATGCCAATCATGCTCAGCGTGCCGGTTCCGGTTGGGTTCAGGCTGGTCATCAAAACCGCGGAGATCACCGCCAGCCCCATGGCGATTTCGTAGGAAACCATCTGCGCGCTGGAACGCAATGCTCCCATGAGCGGGTAATGCGAGTTCGACGCCCACCCCGCCATCACCACGCCCAGCACACTCAGCGATGAAACCCCCAGCATGAATAAGATTCCAATATTCATGTCGGTGACGGCATGTTGCGGTCCGAACGGCACCACAATGAACACTGTAAAAGCTGTGATTACTACAAAAAGCGGCGCCAGCCAGAATACCCAGCGGTCGGCTTCCGTCGGTGTGATGTCTTCTTTGATTAATAGCTTCAGGGCATCGGCGATCGGCTGCAACAATCCATGTGGACCGACGCGCATGGGGCCGAGACGAACCTGCATGTGCGCCAGAATCTTGCGTTCCAGCCAGTTCATGGCGATCACCGCGACCGAAAGCCCAGTGAAGATCAGCAGAATGTAAACCAGAGCCCAAAAAACACTTCCGGGGATGCTGCCAGCTTCGCCAGGCGTCCCTTTGCTACTGGCCAGGTAAGCCTTGATGCCATTAAGAATGCTCTCGAACATCAGCGATCCACCTCGCCGAGAACAATATCGAGCGTGCCGATCACCGCGATGACATCCGCTACCAAAGCCCCGCGCACCATCAAATCCAAAGCCTGTAAGTTCACGAACGAGGGCGGCCGTACGCGAATGCGATAGGGTTGTGTGGAGCCGTCGCTGACGATGAAATATCCCAGCTCGCCTTTCGGCGCTTCGATCGAGTGATAAATTTCGCCCACCGCCGGCTTTATCACCTTGGGAACCTTGGCCATGATGGGCCCTTCGGGAATTCTGCCCACGGCCTGCTCGATGATGCGCAGCGACTGCCGCATCTCTTGCATGCGCACCAGGTACCGATCGTAGGTGTCTCCGCTTTGCCCGGTGGGAATCTCAAAATCAAATTCCGAATAGTTCGCGTAAGGCTGCGCCTTTCGTATATCCCACTTCACGCCACTGGCGCGCAGCACCGGACCGGTCACGCCCAGGGCAATGCAGTCCTTGGCGGAGATCGTCCCTACACCTTTGGTCCGCTCCACCCAGATGCGGTTGGTGGTGAGCAGTTCCTCGTACTCATCAATCTTGGGCGCGACAAAGCTGAGGAACTTCTTTACGTCATCTTCGAAGCCTTCATACGTCTCATACAGACATCCGCCGATGCGGAACGCATGCGTCGTCAGCCGCGCCCCGCAATATTTTTCGAAGATCTTGAGAATCTCTTCCCGGTCGCGGAAGGTATAGAACAGCGGCGTGATCGCGCCGATATCCAGCGCGTGCGTGCCCAGCCAGAGCATGTGGCTGGCCAGCCGGTTCAGTTCGGTCAGAATCACCCGGATGTAGTTGGCCCGCGGCGGCGCCTGAATGTTCAGCAGCTTTTCTACCGCTTCGCAGTATCCCAGGCCATTCGAGACCGCCGCCACGTAATCCATGCGGTCTACGTAGGGATTGAACATCGTGTAAGTGCGATTCTCGGCGATCTTTTCCACGCCGCGATGCAGGTACCCGATCACGCACTCCGTGCCCAGAACCTTTTCGCCATCCAGCTTGAGAATCACGCGCAACACGCCGTGGGTAGCCGGGTGCTGCGGTCCCATATTGATGATGAGTTCGTTGGAATCGAGAAAGGTCTGGTCCGGCTCCCCCAGTTCGAGGTGCGAAAGATATTTAGTCGCGTCGGTCTTCGTCACGTCGGTCTTGGTCGTGTCGGTCTTGGTCGCGTCGGTCATTCGGCTCAAAAGCCCGTGGTGCAACTGCGGTTTGTATCAGGGTATGCCTTCAGGCATACCGAAAGTGCCGTGTTATCAATCCGCCTTCAGGCGCGGTTCTTCGTAATTCGACATTCACCACAGGCTGTTAAGCGTTATTGTCCGCTTTCGATCCCTAAATTGATCTGCACCCACTCGTTGTCCTGCTGAATAATCCCATAATCTTTGCGCAGCGGGTGTCCCTTCCAGCCATCGGGCAGCAATATCCGCTTCAGGTCCGGATGCCCTTCGAACCGAATTCCGAACATGTCAAAGACTTCGCGCTCCAGCCAATTCGCCGCCGGCCAGATGGAGACGGAACTGGGCACGCTCTGGCCATCCCCAATCAAAGTCTTCACCCGGATGCGCAGGTTCGCGGCGAAGGAATACAAAATCCAGATCACTTCAAATTGCTTTTCGCGCTCCGGGTAATGCGCGGCAGTCACATCCACGCAGTAGGCAAACTGCTCTTCGTCTCGCAGGGTCTGCAGCAACTCCGCGATGATCGAAGCGTCCGCGACCAGGTAGTTTTGCCCCAGATAGGCCAGTGCATTGACCCCCGAACCGTGGCGCTGCTGAATGCGGGTCACCATCTCCGATTCCCAGGGAATCGCCGCAACCGCGGCGGGCTTGGCTGGTGCCGGATGGGCCGGCCCAGGGGGCGCAGCGGCAGATGACTCGGCGGCCGGCTTCTCACCACCAGGTGAGGGGGGAGGCGATTTGAGTTGGTCTGGCATAGCGGGCGCAAACCCACGGCATCCGCAGAACTCTCAGAAGCAGAACCATCCAAAAGAACGTTAACTTCTAGCAGCTTGGCGTACTGGTGTCAACGAAGATTGCTCGCTGGCGGCAGCCCACCCGCGTGGCTTGCGGCCTGGTAGCTCTCAATCAAATCCCGAATCCGTTGCGCATCGGCCTTGCGATGGCCGTGGCTGGTCATGGGATCCGTGCCGGCCGAAGATTCAATCACGATATCCGACCAGATTATCTTCGTCGCAATGTGCACCGAGGCCACCTGGCCGATGGCGATACTTTCCTCGTTGCTGCCAAACATCCGCGGCTTGATGCGGCTCACGCGCAGCGGGCTCACCGAGATGCGCGTGGGGAAAAGCAAATTTCCCTTGGTCCACCGGCTGGCGGCGAAGGTCTCGATTGCGGAAGTTGTTTCAGCCATGGCGGACCTTACACCCACTCCAGCGCGCCCTTTTTCCAAATCCAGATGTACCCCACCACCAGGATGCCGAGAAAAATCAGCATCTCCGCCAGTCCGAATCCGCCGAGCGCTTTGAACTTCACCGCCCAGGGAAATAAGAAAATGGTCTCCACATCGAAGACCACAAAAAGGATGGCGACAATGTAATAACGTACGGTGTATCGTCCGCGCGAGGTTCCAATCGGATCAATGCCGCACTCATACGGCATCAACTTTTCTTTGCCCGGATTGTCGGGGCGGACCAGTTTCGCCAGCAGCAGCGGCAAGGGAATCGCCACCGCCACCACCACGATGAACAAGAAAATCGGGACGTAGTTTTGCGGCATGAGCGCTTTCGGTCAGCCTCCCAAATCGAAAAATTGGGAGCCGCTAATAGTACCGCCGAAGGGGATGTGGTTCAAGAACTATGGCGAGGGTGAGAGAGTGAATTCTGTTCTTCCGTCACAGCCGGCTTCCTCGCGTCGAACGCGAAACCGAGGAACCAGCGTGGATAGCCATTTATTGACTGCGGATCGCGGGGGTGCAGGACTACATCAACCACCAAATAAACGGACGTTGCGACGGCAAGACATAAAAATGCGCCAAGCCACATTGCGTCTATCCAAGGATAACGGCTGTACATCGCTAGCGACAGGGCCGCGAAAAGCCAAAACGCCAGTACCGCTATCCATCTCACCTTCATGGTGACCAGTCCGCGAATCGCCAGGACTAAGTGTGTTTGTAATTCGATCCTAACTAAAAAGGAATCCCGCCGCTACCGCCCGTACCACTGGGCGTTGCGCTCGGTGAAGGCCTTCCATTTTTCCGGCAGGTCATCGAGCGCGAAAATGGCCGACACCGGACATACCGGAACGCAGGCCCCGCAATCAATGCACTCCACCGGATCGATGTACAGCATCTCTTCCGCGGCGAAGGCTTCTTCGTCCTTCTTAGGATGAATACAGTCCACCGGGCAAGCGTCCACACAAGCGGTGTCCTTGGTATTGATGCACGGTTCTGCAATCACGTAGGCCATATGGGCTCTTTCTCCTCAGCTCGGCAGGGCTCGACAAAAACGCATTCTAACAAGAATGCGGCTGACCGTACAGAGTACTGCCAATCGGCCGGTCATGCACCTTCAAATGCAATGAACAGCCGTTTTCCTGGCACTAACGGGCGCTCCCGCGGCCTCGTTGGCGCTCCGCTTATTTCTTGTGTTCTCGCGGATCGGCTAATGGTTCCAGTCCACGCCCCGCGAAAATCTGCTGGAATTCGCTGACTAACGACTCGTGCAGCAAGCCATTCGAGGCCAAAACCTCGCGGCTATCGATGTTGAAGGCGCCGCCCGCGAAATTCGTGACCTTGCCCCCAGCCTCCTCCACGATCAGCACGCCTGCGGCCGTATCCCACGGGTTGAGGTTAAACTCCCAGAAGGCTTCCAGCCGCCCGCTAGCCACATAGCACAGATCGAGCGCCGCCGAGCCCGCCCGCCTTACCCCATGCGTGCGCAACGTGATCTGGTGATAAAAGTGAATGTTCGGATTCTTGTGCCGTTTGTGGCTGGGGAAACCCGTCGCCACCAAAGACTCCGCCAGCTTCCCCACCGGAGAAACATGAATCCGCTGCTGGTTCAGGGTTGCGCCGCTTCCCTGCTCCGCGGCAAACAGTTCGTCGCGTGTGGGATCGTACACCACCCCGGCGATGCGCTGCCCTTTGTGTTCGAGCGCCATGGAAACACAAAACACCGGAAACCCGTGAGCGAAGTTGGTGGTGCCGTCGAGCGGGTCCACATACCAGCGGTAGTCGCTGCCCGTGTCCACCAGCCCTTGCTCTTCCCCCAGGATGTCGTGGCTGGGCCAGTGCTGCCGAATGCGCTCGCGAATCAGCGCTTCCGACGAGCGGTCGGCCACCGTCACCAGATCGGCCTCGCCCTTGTACTCAATCTTGATGTGACGGTTGAAGTGGCTCATGAGCAACGCGCCAGCCTCGCGCGCAATCTGCGCTATGACGGGAACAAAACTAGGCTGATCGGAATGAGATGAAGTCAACTGCAGCGCTCCTGGCTTCTGGCTTCTAGCTTCTGGCTTCTAGCTTCTGGCTTCTGGCTTCTTCTGGCTCTGGCCGCTTGCTTCCACCTGCTAGCTGGCGTGGGCTTGAGCCCGCAGCCAGCAGCCCGTGATGCAGTTGCGGTTTGTATCGGGGTATGCCTTCAGGCATACCGTAGGTGCCGTGTTATGAATCCGCCTTTAGGCGCTGTTTTCCGTAATTCGACATTCACCGCAGACAATGCGGGGTTAAGCTAGCAGCTAAGAGCTAGGAGCGCTTCTCTCTGTCTTCGGCGAGGTACAAAATATCGTGTTTGAAAATAAATAAATTCGGCGCATGCTCCCGCGTCAGCCGCAGCATGTCGCGGTCGTAGTATTCGATCCAACCCGCAACCACTTCCCCGTCCACCAGCTTAATGCTGACCGGCGTCTGCTGTTCCGCCAAAGCTTTCAGGTAACGCGTTTCCTCGGACGTTTCCGCGGCTGGCGGAGTTCTGCCTTTTTGAGGGGCGTGAGGCTTATCCTTACCGCGAAAGGGCATAGGCTTATTTTACACGTGGGTGCGGGTTTGCGTTCTCCGCGACCTTCGCCGAAGTTCTTCGCGATCTTCGCGGTTTAAGGCTTCTCCGCCCGCCGGACATCCAGATTTTCGAGAATAGAAAAGGGCCGCTGGCAACCATGCCGGCAGCCCTCCCCCTATTTCGGCCAGAGTAAATTCCCTACAGCGCGTTCAGCTAAAACTTGAACTTCAGCCCAAATTCCAGCTCACGCGGCGCCCCTTCCGAGAACACACCGGATCCCGGCCCCACCCGGTCAGCGGCACGGCAAGTGCCCGCGGGGCAACTCGCGGAGAAACCCGTGACGTTGTTCACCGAGCTCCCCGGGGTCGCTTGCAGGATGCCACTCAGTGAGTTGACTGAAGTATCGAAGTTGGCGTAGTTGAACATATTGAAGGCCGTAATGCTCGGCTCGATGGTGAAGCGTTCCCGAATCGTAATCGGCCAGGCAAAGCGGAAGTCTACCGACTTTAACCACGCCATCCCGATGTTCCCGGACGGAGCGGATGCGATCTGCGGAGTTTGCGCTCCCAGCGCCGCGAGTTGAGAAGAAGTGAACAGGTTGGCTGTAACCAGCGCTTGTCCCGCCGGAGTCAGCTGATTGGCATACTTGCTGTTGTAATTGCTGATGAAGCCGTTCAGATTACTGGGGCTGATGCTGCGTCCAAACGCTCCGACATTCGAGCCCGGAACAATATCGCCGCCGTCGCCCGTCGGGTATCCGCTGGTGCCGTCCCCGGTGACATCGGTGCGGAAAATTTCACCCGGCTGACCACCCCCGAGGAGCTGGGGCAGGTACATGGTCAAAGGCAGAGGCGAGTCGATGTGCCCGATGAAGCTCACCAATGGGCCGCGGTGTGCAACTTGAAACACTGGGCCAAAGGAAATCTGGTGAGTGCGGTCCTGGGCGGATGGGCCGAAGTACCGGTTGGGGTGATCCCAATCCACTGCGGGGTTCAGGAAGTCCTGGTCTCCCGAAACCTGGGACCCGACGTTGACCGTGTAGGGATAGTTGCTGTCCAGGCGCGAAAGCGCATAGGAGACGACCAGGTTCATTTGGCTCACGCCGCGGAAAGGATGCTGCACATTGGAGCGCACAGACATCTGCAGCGCATCATAGCGGGAGTCGCCGATGGGCTGGAAGAACTCGCCTTCACCCACGTTGGGATTCGTCCCAGGAAACGCCGCCGCTGGATTGGCGAAGGTGCCGGCGCTATCCAAACCATTGCTGGCAAAATCCACCATGTTGGCGGTCGGATTGGCGGCCAGATAGCAGGTCACCGCCGCTTGCGAACTGGCGCCCGCGCTCGTCGCCAACGCACAGCCCGGGGCATTTGCTTGTAAAGTGGCGTTAATCGCGGCAAGCGCATTGGGGACATTCAGGTTACGCGCCGCGCCCACATGGTTTGCGTCCACTCCCAGTAAGAAGTGAGTGGCCATATTATGGACGTAATCCACCGAAAGTACGGTGCCGCGTGCGATCTGGTGCTGGAACCCCGCGTTCCACTGGAAAGATCGGGGCGTCACGTAGTTGGGGGCCAGCATCTGCCCGAGGGTGGTGCCTAACCCAGGTTCAAAAAGGCCGTTCGACGCGGGTCCCACGGTCACTGTGTTGGCTTGGTAGGCCTTCTGCAGATCCACAATCGCCTGCGCCACGGTCGTTCCACCAATGGTAGCCGAGAGAGGCGAACCGCATATCGCGGTGCCTGCTGCCCCCGTGAGCGGTATTCCGTCGGAGCTTGTCACGGTTGTGCCGTCAGGAAATGGGACAGAGGTGGTAGAACCGCAAAAGGACTGCTGGCCGAAGAACAATCCGGTCGGCAAGCGCAGTACGCGGTCAAAGAGAAGGTCGTTGACCAGCGTGTTCTCGTAATAGAGTCCCGCGCCGGCGCGAAACACGGTCTTGCCGTTCCCGAACGGGTCCCAGGCGAGTCCCACTTCCGGCGAAAAGTCTCGCTTCGGGGCATTGGCCTGGTTTCCCAGACCCGGCCCGAACTGGTTCAAAGCGGAGGCCAGAGTCGGGTTTGCGGTCAAATCATTGTTATTTCGGTTGGTGTCGAGGACGTAGTGAACTCCGAAGTTGAACGTCAAATTGTGCCGCACCTTCCAGCCGTCACCCGCGTAAAGCTCGAAGCGGTTGTCAAAAAATCCGCTGTAAGCCGCTTTGCCGAAGGCTGTCTTCTCGCTGAAAGCGCCTTGCCCGTTAAAAACGGTCACCGCAGTCACTGGATAGTTCAGCGGATTGTCAGTCGGCGAGCCTCCGGTGGCCAGCGCCGCCGCGTACGCGCTGGGATTAGCCAGGATGGCCGCTTCGTTCGCAGTGGTCGTGGTTCCATTTACTTGCGCTCCCAAAGCGCCGAAAGCCGCGAAACTTCCGATGGAGATCTTGTCGAAGGCTCCCCCGAAGCGGAAAATGTGATTTCTCCACTGCTTCGACCCGTCATAACGGATCTGATGGTTCGCCTGAATCGTTCCTTGAGGCGCATCCACGTTCGGTCCGGTTACGAATGCGCCGTTGTTCTCGAGGATTTGCAGGTTCGGGTCGGGAATAATTAGTCCTCCCCCGGAACCGGCAGCCCCAAGAGTGTTGTTGAAGTAGGTGTATCCGTAGCGAATGCTGTGAGTAAATCCGCCGGTGGTAAAGTCCAATCCAACCGTATGGGACGGACTGTTATCCCGGTTCAAGAAGGGCGAGTAGTCGTTGCCGGGCTTAAGATCGCTGTTATTGTTGTATTCGAACTTGTAAAACATGTGCATGCTGGAGCGGATGTTCCAGTCCACTCTGCCCACGTCTTCGTTATTGCGGTAGGGGGCGCTGTAGACTCCGCTGAGATCGGTAAATGGTGCGGAGAACGTGGTCGCGTTGCCAAAATCCTGCTTGGTCCGTTCCGCGTCAGCGAAGAAGAACAGCTTGTCCTTGATAATCGCCCCGCCCACATTTCCACCCATCTGGTTGCGTTGGAAGGGGGGAGTCGCCCCACCCGGAAACGCGGCGAAGCCTACGCGCTGGTCGCGGAACCCATAAAAACCCTCTCCATGCAGATCGTTGGTGCCTGGTTTGGTGGTGACCTGAACCGTGCCCGAAGAAGTCAGCGAAGAAGAAAGATCGAGACTGGACTGGGCGATGGAAAATTCCTGGATCGCCGACGAGGGAATGTCTTGCGTGGTCGTTCCCACGTTTTCGTCCGATACGTCGATGCCGTCCACCATGATGCGCGCCGTGCGGCCCGCGCGTCCGCCGATGGAGATCGACTCGAAACCGTTCTTGGTGGGATCAAAGCCCGCGCCATCCTGAACCTGGATGCCGGGTTCCAGCCCGGCCAAAGACAGGAAGTTGCGCCCGTTGATCGGCAGATTCTCAATCTGCTCCGGCGTAACCACTCCCTGCACCGTGGCCTGTTCGGTATTGACTTGCACCGTTGAGCTTTGCACCTCGACGACCTGACTGGTTTCGCCTACTTCTAGCTTGAGGTTGCCCGAAGAGATCGTTCCTACCTCGACGGTTACGGGAAGTTCACTGGTGCGGAAGCCCTTGGCCTCGACGCGCACTTTGTATTCACCAGGAATGAGCGAACCGGAGTTGTAGGCACCCGAGGAATTAGCGGTCAAGACCACCGCCTGACCCGTGCCCTTATTGATGATCGTCACCTTGGCATCAGGCACAAGGGCGCCGCTCGGGTCCGTCACCGAGCCTTGAATACTGCCGGTAGAAATCGAGGCTTGCGCGGCGGCGTTCGCCGCCATCCCAAGAACAGTGGCAATAGCGATCAAAACAATGGCGAATCGATACACGATGCTGCGGTGGGGGATAGTAAGAAAGGACATCGTCTGGGACCTACCTTTCCAATCAACATTCAGGGGAGAGCTGAAACAGTGGGAGACCGTTTGCCAACCCTGGTTGCCCCATGGAAGTGCAATCTGCAAGCCACCCGGTCGATTTCTTTACAATTAAATAATTATCGCATAAGCCCTTATTAAACAATCGATTACAGTCTGATCGTGCGACCGCCAATCTACTCACGACGGACTCCACCGACCGAATCTACCAAATACAGTATTCTAACTATTCAAAATTGAATATGTTTCGTCACAGGCTGGATTAGAAGCTTGATTTAGACGTGTAATAACCCGTGCGGTGGCGCACGACCAACCCAGGGGGCGAACTGACCTGGACCTCGATACGGCGAAAGTCCGACTCCGAAAGCCGATTCGAAGGATAGTAAGCCAGCAGGTACTGGGTGCGCAGCTCATCGCTGATCTGGCGGAAGGCGTCATCCAACTCGGGCACCGACGTGGCGTAGAAGTAGCGGCCGCCGGTATCGTTGGAAAGCTGGATAAGGGCGTGTTCGCCGCCCAAATCGCGCCCGGCGCTCGCCTCAATCGGAACCACGATGATGCTGTACACAATCGCTTCCGCCTCCTGGGCTTCGCGCAACGCCCCTTGATAATCCACCTTACTGACGGTATCGCCCCCATCGGTAATTGCCACCAGAACCTTCCTGCCTTGCCGGCGCTCCAGCGATTGCGCGCCCAGGTAGAGCGCGTCATAGAGCGCGGTGGCCGATCCCAAACGAATGTGATCGATGCCGCGGTCAATGCGGTTGAGATCGGAAGTAAAAGGCACCATCTCATCCACGGTCTCGCTGATGCTGAAAATCGACAGGCCATCCACCGGACGCAAGATGGCATGGGTAAAGCGGCGGGCCGAAGCCAACTCCAGGGGCAAGTCCCGGCGCGTGCTCAGGCTGGTGTCGATGTCGAGGACAATGGAAAGCGGCAGCGGCGATTCCTTATCGAACACCGCGATCTTCTGTTCCTTGCCATCTTCGCGAAGCTGAAAATCTGCTTTGTTCAGCTTCGCGACC
>CAWDCI010000030.1:0-112110 GCA_963800745.1 uncultured Acidobacteriaceae bacterium | reverse complement strand
GCCCGCGCTGCGTGCAACTCGCCCGCGTCCTCAAACAGACCGGCAGCTTTTATTACCACTGCGACTGGCACGCCAGCCACTATGTCAAGGTCATGCTCGACCAGATTTTCGGCGACAATTAAAATATCAAAATGATTTCCGTCGAAAGAATCAATTTCTTGAAGCGGTAATATCCAGACGAAGTCTTATTGTTGCACGACCCGATAATAGCGGCTCGCGTTGGTCGCGTGTGTGTCAGTGAAGTTGAACGTGCCGCCGGTGGCCGTATTCGTGGAGATGGAAATCCAGTTGTTCCCGGAAATGTTTGTGTTCACCTGGACGATGTAGTTGGTGCCGGTGATGCCGTTGAGCATTAACGAGAATTGCCCATTGCCATGGGAAATTGGAAACAGGACCGGTTTGGTTGGTGGAACAGCCACTACGCTGACATCATCCAGACCGAAATAAGTTGCCGATTGAAATCCAAATTGGAGAACCGTGGTTGGTGCCGTGGCGGTCACGTTGTATTGAAGAAAACCCCAACTGGCGCTAGTAAGGTTGGTCTGGTCAGAAATCGTGTTTCCACCCCAATTCACAAGAAATTCATCAGGGAGTGGGCTGTTGTAAGCGTCGCTATAGACATAAAGCCAAAACGAAACGGAATAATTCTGGCCTGGAATGGTATCCAGAGTCTGTGAAAGATAACCAAAATCAGTCGAGTTCGCAGGCCACAATGCCATGTATTCATTGCCAGAGTGAGGCGTAATACCCGTGTTGGAACCATTATCAGTTTCTGTAAATTCAGTGTCGCCGGAGACTGACCAGCCGTCGAAATAACTTTCAAACCCGCCGTTCACAAGGAGATTGTTCAACGAAAGACTAAACACCGTGCCATTGCCTGAATAACCGCCTTGACAGACGCCGTTCTTTTTAGGCCGACGGAGTCGCGGCTACAAGCCCCGTGGGTTTCGCCATGCTTGAGGAAGCTGCGGCTACGGTTGTTCCCACGGAACCGCCGCCCGAAGGAATGGTGCCGCTCGGAGTCAAAACAGCCAGGTTGCAACTCTGCTCCAGGGGAGCGAAGGTAAAGTCGTCGTTGTCGTTTTGTCCGGTGACGATGCGGCCATGCACCTGGTACGGCCCGGAGGCGCCAGGGTCGAGCGCTCCGTCAGGCCTGAAGGCGAGGGTGAGCGGGTGATCGGCTGCGGCGATTTGGATCACTGCCTTAGTTCCGTCCGCCACGACCGTGTAAGGATAGGCGCGGGCCGCGTCAGGGCCGCAGCCGAGTATTGCGGACTCGGGGAAAAACTGGACGCTGAAGCCGGTGGCGGCCGCGAAGATGCCGTGCATGCGAATGCCGGGCGGTGTCGGCGGCCCTTTGTCTCCGCCAAACATGGTCTTGAGCAGATCGGTCTGCATGGTCTGCACGCCAACCCCCGCGCCCTTAGAGGAGAGGTTCAGCGCCGGACAGGTGGCTGTCTTGGAAGCGAAGGTGGTGTGGCCGGAGTTACCAGCATTGACGGCGCCATAGACGCGGTTGCCGCCTGAATCGTATACCGGCCCCGCGCCTGAAGCGGCTGCCGCGTTCGTTATGGAGCCCCCGTATTGGTCGTGATAACCACCGCTGTAAGGATTTCCGCCGTCCCCACTGGTGTAGCCACTGGCCACCACTCCGTCGATCTGGAGGGGACCCGGACCGACCATGGTTCCATCGGCCTTGAGCGTGAGAACGAGCGCTTTCGGAGTGGTGTCGATGATAATGGCGGTACGGTTGTTTTCGAACTTGATGACGTAGCTGTGTTGATCGGGAGAGAGGAAAGAGCAGTTCACCAGGACGCCGTTGTCGATGAAGTCGAGACGCCAATTGCCGGCGCCTTGAAACACACCCGCCATGTTTGGACCGGCAGGCGGCTCTTTGGCGGCGGCGGGCAGAACCTGGGAAATCATCTGACTAAACGCTCCGAGCAGTGAGTTGCCGGTGCAGGACGCAGGCAGCCGTCCGGAGGTGATGCAGCGGTTCAGCGCGCGCTCTTCAGGCGTCCTCGGCTTTTGTGGCTGGCCGTAGTTGGCAGGCTGGGTGACCGGCTGGGTGGCGGCATTGAGTTGATTGTTGGCCTTCTGCACGTTGGCGTTGTAAGTGTCCTCCTGTTTTTTTTGCATGGCCTGCGCCCGCGCAACTTCATTGGCGGAGGGCGGCTTGCAAGTCGGAGCGAGCTTATTCAAGGCCCCGCGAGTTTCGTTGGTGTAGGCCATGAACCCGTTGTGCAGGGGACGGTCAGGGTGCGCGACCATGCAACTGGCATTGTCGGAGAGATTCTGCATATTGCAGCTCTCAATCACCATCCGCTCGCCATTACAAACGTAAGTGACACCAGTTTGAAAGGACTGCTCGGCGAAAGCGAGGCCGGCTGAGAGAAAAGCCAGCAGAAAGACGATACCGAACTTCACACGATTCATCGCACCCTCCCGCCGGGATTCGCGAAGTCACCGCGGGTTACGCAGTTCTCCGCTACCTCCCATTGCGTCAACAGGAAGGAAAAACCGTCACGCGAAAATAAACAATTTTGAGTTGGGCGCGGCCGCATCTTATTTCGAGGATGACTTTGGGATGGATTTCTTTCCCGGATTCAATAGCGGAGCGCCCCACGCACTGGCCGCCAACAGTGCCCCGAAAAGAATGACAGCGTCGATGCTGGTTCGCCCTTCGGGAGCCCAGTAAACATCGCGCAGATTTAACCAGAGAGCATATTCGTCCAGGGTGAGCGCCGCGCCCACCCCGTAGAGGATGGCCATGAGGCGGCTGAGCAGCAGCGATGTATTGTCCTCACCGGTGCCTAGGTCGGCGAGCCAACCGTATCCCACCCCGAGCAGAATCAGGATGCCAAAAACCAGGTGGTGAATGTGACGGCCGCCGGCCTCGATGAAATGAAAAGGCGGGATTTGATGCAGAACCGCGTATACCACCGCGCGAACCCCGGCGAAGGTGAGAAAGAAACTTACCGACGCCACGAAGAGCCGGCGCTGAGGCCGGTCAGGAATGCGCTCGTGGATGGCGTCGCCTAGAGACGTTCCATGGAGCAGCAACAGCAGGAGAGCCGTCCCCGAGATTGCCAGCAGGAGTATGAACCAGGAGTAAGCCATAGGGATAGCAAACCGGTCAGCCGCCTGAAAGATTACTTCTTGCGGTGAGGTTTGTGTAGCGATTCCAGCATGGCGGCAATGCGTTTTTCCCGGGTCGCCGGTTTCTTGGCCGCCTCGATACCTTTCACATGCTCTTTCTGATGGCTGAAGGAGAGCTTGCTCCAGGCTTCTTTGGTTTGGGGATGGCCATGGATGAGCTTCTTCAAGTCCGCGGGCAGCTCGACCGTTCGTTTTTCTTCATCGAGCTCCATGATCACGGTGACCGTATCTCCGGCTCTGCATTGAGCCCCGGCGCGCATTTCCGCATTGACCACCATCCGGTGGCCATCGCCCATATTCATCAGCGAACTGCGGAAGGGAAAACCGTCGATGGTGCCTTTCACCGGCACGCGGCCCTTTCGTTGAAAGACTTTGACCACATCGAAAGGAGGTTCGAGAGCAGCTGAGTCCAAACCTGGTGGCGACGATAGTTTGACGGTAAATCTGTGCTGGGCCAAGCGAGCCTCCGCCATGAGATTCCCTGCAACCGACCGGACGCTAGAATTTTAACTGATTTATTATCAATGCGATAACGAAGTCTTAAGCTGGCCTTAAGGTTGAGAAGTCTAGTATTATTTTAAAGCCGTACCCCATGCCTGAGTCTTCTCCACTGCGCCGCGGCCCGCTCAAGATCGCAGCCCTTTCCCTGTTTCTGATCGGCGCATTACTGGCGCGGCCCATCTACCACCGATTTTCGAGCGATAAGGTCGAATTCAGCCGCGATATCCGGCCCATCCTGAATCAGAATTGCGTGGCTTGCCATGGAGGGGTTCGCCAGAAAAACGGCGTCTCGTTCATCTTTCGCGAAGAGGCGCTGGGTGTGGGGAAATCCGGACGGCGCACCATCGTGCCTGGCAACCCCGGCGCGTCCGAGTTGATGGCGCGCGTGACTTCGACCGATCCCGAAGTGCGCATGCCTTATCACGGTCCGCCGCTGCCACAGCAGCAGATCGACTTGCTTCGCCAATGGATTAAAGAGGGAGCAAAGTGGGAAGACTATTGGGCGTTTGTACCTCCCAAGGAGCAGCCCTTGCCCAAGGTGAGGCGGGCGGATTGGGTACGCCGGCCGCTGGACCAATTTATTCTGGCGCGCCTGGAAAAAGAGAGGCTGGAGCCATCCGGGGAAGCGGACAAGGCGGAGTTGCTGCGGCGCGTGTCATTCGATCTCACCGGACTGCCGCCAACGGCCGAGGAAGAAGCAGCGTACCTGGTGGATTCATCGCCCGAAGCCTACGAAAAGCAGGTGGACCGCCTGCTGGCGTCGCCGCGCTATGGCGAGCGCTGGGCGTCCATGTGGCTGGACTTGGCGCGCTATGCGGATACCAAAGGCTACGAAGCCGACCGCGAGCGCCCCGGCGTCTGGCCCTACCGCGATTGGGTGATTGACGCATTCAATCGCAATCTGCCCTACGACCAGTTTGTGATCAAACAAGTAGCGGGCGATTTACTTCCCAACGCCACCTTCGAAGACAAGATCGCCACCTCTTTTCACCGGCAGACGCCTAACAACGCGGAAGGCGGAACCGACGACGAGGAATATCGCATGGTGGCGGTGATGGATCGGGTGGCCACGACCTGGTCGGTACTGAACGGGGTCACCATCAATTGCGTGCAGTGCCATTCGCACCCATACGATCCCATCCGCCATACCGACTATTACAAGTCCCTGGCCTTCTTCAATACGCAAAACGACGCGGACGTTGACGATGACTCGCCAAACCTGACGGTGCCGAAAGACAAAGCCCGCTATAGGGAGGCAGAACAAATCCAGGACGAGATCGCCAAGTTGCTCCACTCGGTCGAAACCTCGGACCGCCAACTGGAAGATAAAGCGCAATGGAAGCCGCTGCCGGTGCAGAGCGCCGTGGCCGATGAAGTGCGCGCGCTGGAGCCGATGCTTCCAGTGCTGGAGCAAAAGCTCGCCAAACTGCAACGGAAGAAAATGCCGGCCCAGCAAAAGGCGGATGAGCTGAAAGACATACGCGAGGCCATTCGAGAGAGCCAGACCAGACTCGCTCACGCCAAGGCTACCGGCCCGGCAAAGACTTTCAGCGTTCATGATGGCGAGGTGTTCACCGGCGCCAAGACTCCTCCGCAATCTTTTTACGAGCTGACGGCGAATGCCAACCTTCCTGCGCTAACCGCGCTGCGCATCGAGGTCCCGCCGCTCGACGCGGAAAAAGCCCGGCACACACCGGAAGACGGCTTTATCGTGGACAAGGTTGAGGCGTGGGTGATTCAGCCGAACGGCAAGCAAGACAAGATTGGCTTCCGCTATTTTGTGCAGGACTCGGAACCGAATCTGGAAGCCGCGGTCTCGACCGGCAGCAAGCCGAGGGAAAACCCGAAAGAAAAGCCGGAGGATGTGGACCCCGTTCCGAGCGCCTTCGAGGCCTTTCCCAAACTTTTTCGCACGCGCTGGATGGTGGGAGTTCCCGCCGAACCGGTCGAACTGGCGAGCGGCAGCCGCATCAAGGTGGGGATCGAACAAGTACAGGAGATCGACTCCAAGCCCGCCCTTATTCAGCGGATAAGGCTGGCGGCCAGCGATGATCCAGCCTGGACGTTTTTGGCTGGGGATCCGGTCCGCAATCAGAGCATGGGGCGTCTCCAACAGCTGGAAAAGCAATTGGCCGCAATTCCCAGCGTTCAGCTGCCGGTGATGGTGGAAGAGCAGCCGTATGAGCAAAGAGCTACGCTGGAATTCGAGCGCGGCAATTTTCTCAGCAAGATCGGTCCCGATCTTGCTCCGGACGTGCCCGGAATTTTCCCCAAGCTTCCAGCGGGCGCTCCGCGTAACCGGCTGACCCTGGCAACGTGGTTCTTCATGCCCGGGCAACCACTGACGGCGCGGGTTGCGGTGAATCGCTACTGGCAAGAGCTGTTTGGCACGGGGATAGTGGAGACCTTGGAGAATTTTGGCAGCGTGGGCGAGGAGCCTAGTCATCCGGAACTTCTGGATTGGCTCGCGCTGCATTTCCAAAACGATCTTCATTGGGACATGAAGGCTCTGTTACGCGAGTTGGTGACCAGCGCGACCTACCGGCAGAGCGCGGCGACAACTTTGGCTCTGACGGCGAGAGATCCGCGCAATCGGCTGTTGGCGCATGGCCCGCAACAACGGCTCACCGCGGAGATGGTGCGCGATCAAGCGCTGGTAGCCAGCGGCCTGCTCAGCACCGACATGGGAGGACCTCCGGTCATGCCGCCGCAACCCGCCGGAGTTTGGAACACGGTTTATAACGATTCCAAATGGACGGATGCGACCGGCCCCAACCGCTACCGGCGGGCCGTCTATACCTACGTCAAACGCACCAGCGGTTATCCGAGCTTTCTCATGTTCGATGCCTCGGATCGCGACACCAGCCTTCCCCGGCGCATCCCGACCAATACTCCTTTGCAAGCCCTGGTCACACTGAACGATCCGGTGTATCAGGAAGCCGCAGCGGCGCTCGCGCAGCGGGTAATGAAGGATACTCCGGCGAAAGCCGGCGATGGTTCCGGCGGGGATGATGTGCTCGATGCCCGGCTCGTCTACGAGACACGATTGGTATTGTCTCGCGGTCCCACGCCGCGCGAGTTGACGATTTTGCGTGGGTTCTACAAAGAAGCTCTCGCGGCGCCGCAGGCGGCGGCTTTGGTGAATGCAAGTATAAAATTATCTGCCGATTCGAGGAATGTAGATAAAGAAGATCCAAGACGAGAACTAGATGCGCTCAGCGCTGTGGGAAGTGTTCTCTTTAATCTCGATGCCGCTCTTACCAGGTGATTGGTTATGTCAGATTCCGAAATCCGCAATCCAGGTAATCCGCATGCTGATCCCTGCGATGGCGAATGTCCTCGAGAAATGCATCCCGAGGAACAGTTGGCGCAGCTGCAGGCTCAAACTCGGCGACATTTCCTGCGTAGTTTTAGCGCGGGCGTGGGCACCATGTTCCTGGGAACTTTGGTGTCGCAGTTAGTCAGCCCGGCAAGGGCAGCGGAACTCAACATTGACGGCACGCCGCGCCTGGATTTCAGCCGCGATCCTGCACGTCCACTCGCAGCCTTGCCGCCGGAGTTTAGCGCGCGCGCCAAACGCATTATCTATTTGCACATGGCGGGCGCGCCCAGCCAGTTGGAACTTTTTGAGCACAAGCCCGAACTAACCAAGCTCGATGGCCAGGACTGTCCAGCGTCGTTTCTGGCCGGCAAGCGTTTTGCTTTTATCAGCGGCGTGCCCAAGCTGCTGGGATCGCAATATCCATTTCACCAGGCCGGAAAGAGCGGCCAGTGGATATCCGACCGCTTGCCCTATCTGGAAAAACATATGGATGAGCTTTGCATCATCAAGTCGATGCACACCGATCAGTTCAACCACGCGCCGGCACAACTGCTGGTGCAGACCGGCAATGCTCGCCTGGGCTATCCCTCGCTGGGCTCATGGGTGATTTATGGACTGGGCACCGAGAATCAGAACCTTCCTGGGTTCATTGTGCTGGTATCGGGGGGCAAGCAGCCGGATGGCGGCAAACAACTGTGGGGCTCGGGGTTCTTGCCGAGCGTTTATCAGGGCGTGCAATGCCGTTCCCATGGCGAACCCGTCCTGTACTTACAAAACCCGCAAGGCGTAAGCCGTTCGTTGCGGCGCAGCGAACTGGATGCGATTGACGCAATCAATCGGCAAACCTATTCCGAATTTGGCAATCCTGAAACCGTCACGCGAATTTCCCAGTACGAGATGGCATTCCGCATGCAAATGGATGCCACCGACGCTCTGGACATCCACAAAGAGCCCGCTGCGGCGCTGGCGAATTACGGCGCTAAGCCGGAGGAGTCCAGCTTTGCCAATAATTGCCTGGTGGCGCGACGCCTTGCGGAACGCGGCGTCCGCTTCATTCAGCTCTACCATTGGGGCTGGGATACCCATGGGGTTACGGCGAAAGACGCGCTGAATATTGGGTTTGCGGACCGCTGCCGGGAAACCGATCAGCCCATCGCGGCGCTGCTGGCCGATCTCAAGCAGCGCGGCATGTTGGAGGATACGCTGGTGGTGTGGGGCGGCGAATTTGGACGAACCTCCATGCGGGAAAATCGCAACGGCCAGGTGATGCAGTTTGTGGGGCGCGACCACAATCCAGGCGCGTTCACCATTTGGATGGCCGGTGGCGGAATCAAGCCAGGGACAAGCTACGGCGAGACCGACGCCATGGGGTATGAAATCGCAAAGGATCCGGTGGAGATTCGCGATCTGCATGCCACCATGCTCTACACTCTGGGCTTTGATCACCGCAAACTTAACTATTCTTTTCAAGGGCTGGACCAGAAGCTCACCAGCGTGAAACCAGCGCGAGTGGTGGCAGAGGTCTTGGCATGAGGGAGTTTGCGGGGACTCGCGATTTTTACGGTTGTGCTCTCCAGTACCGGGGCGCCTTGCCTTCATGACATTCTCGGTTCGCCAGATGTCGGTGCGGGCTCGCATTGGTTGGCTGGCACTGGCGCCGATCCTGCTGCTGTTCGGCCTGTTGATTCTCTCTCCACCGGATGGGGTGGAGCGTGCCGATTGGGCGCAGTTCATCGGACGCTTTCATCTGCTGACCATACATTTTCCCATCGCGCTTATCCTGCTGGTACCGGTATTGGAGCTGGCGGGGAGGAGCCGGCGCTTGGCCGATCTGCGCGCCTGCATCGATTTTGTGTTGGCGCTGGCCACCTTCAGCGCCGTCGTGGCCGCAGCCCTGGGTTGGTGCCTGGGGCGGAGCGGCGGGTATGCGGGACCCTTGGTCACGCAACACATGTGGGGCGGCGTATCCGTTGCGGCCTTATGCTGGCTGTGCTGGATGTTGCGCGGACGCATGGGCGGCCAGCGTTTAGATTTTGTGTACGCTTTCGGGCTGGTAGTCGCGGTCGGTCTCGTATCGTGGACAGGGTATCGCGGGGGCCAGTTATCGCAAGGCGAAAACCATCTCACCGAACATATGCCGGAAGATTTGCGCGATTGGCTGGGGCTTGCGGTCGAGGACAAAGGTCCGAGCGCAGCCAGCAGCACTTCGTTTTTTACGGTGCGCGTGGAACCGGTGTTCGCCGCCCACTGCACCAGTTGCCATGGCCTTTCCAAACGCAAGTCGCATTTGCGGCTGGATACTTATGAGGGCGTGGTGCGGGGAGGCAAGGGCGGCCCTGTCATCAAGGCCGGGAACGTGCAGGGCAGCGAACTGTTCCATCGCGTCACGCTGCCGGCCGGCGACGACAAATTCATGCCCCCCGAAGGCAAGCGGCCGTTGGCGGCGGATGAGGTGAAGGTGGTGGAACTATGGATTGCCGCGGGAGCCTCGCCAACGCTCGCCGCCGACGCGATCAAGGACGCTCCCACGAGTGCCTCGCCGGCAGTTGCCGAAGTGACGATCGAGGAGGTTGATCCCGCAGCGGTCGCTAAACTGCGCGCTCCACTTGCAGCGGCTGTCGCCGAATTGCAGAAGCGCTTTCCGGACGTTTTGCAGTACGAATCCCGGAATTCCGCTGGCCTGGTGGCGAACCTCTCGCTCATGGGCGCCAAGTTTGACGATGCGGGAATGGCCGAACTGAAGCCCCTAGAAGATCAAATCGTGATCGCGGATTTTTCCGGCACGGCAGTTACGGACCGTTCAGCTTCTTCCATGGCAGCCATGAGGCGCTTGCGCGTGCTGCGCCTCATGCACACCCAGATCACGGATGCCACCGTGCGGGCGCTCGGCGGGCTGGATCAATTGGAATCCTTGAATGTGTTCGGCACGGAGGTTACTGCGGCGGCCTTGCCGGTTGTGGCCCGGTTGCCCAAATTGCAACATCTGTATGCGGGAGAAACCAAGATCCCAGCCGATGTTCAAGTGCCGGAGGGCGTGAAAGGTAAACTTTCATTTTGATGACGGCGCTGACGGCTCAAGATAGACTTGATCCAATGTGGAGATTCCAAAATGTTCAATAGCCAAAGGTTCTCGCGTCGTTCTCTTTTGCGGGGTGCAACGGTTTCGCTCGCGGCCGCGGGCCTGGGGGCCACCGGGAAGGCTGCCGATGCGACATCCAGAACAAAGTCGGGAATTGGCGACCAGTCGTGCGACGGAGAAATTCTCGGCCAAGGCGACTTTCGCTATCGCGCCCACCGTCATTGGGGCTTGCTGGATCGCGCGCATTATCCCGTAAGGGACTGCCACGGCATCACCGAAGACCGCAGCGGGCGGATCGTTCTGCTTACCAACGACACGCACAACAATCTCGTTGCCTATGGCAAACCTGGGGGCTTTCTGGCCGCCTGGGAGAATCGTTTCCCCGCCGCCCACGGTTTTGACATCAGCGAGCAACAGGGAGAAGACCGCTACTGGATCACGGACCATGACGTGCAAGTGGTTTCCATGTGCAACGCCGATGGACACGAATTGCGCCGTCTGGGACCAGATGCGGTGGCGGCAAAATATCCCGACCTCAGCAAATATCATCCCACCAACTCCGCGCTAGCCCCGGACGGGGATTTTTTTGTGAGCGATGGCTATGGTTCCAGCTTCGTGCATCACTTCGATCCCGACTGGCGCTACATTTCGAGCTTCGGGGGCACGGGGAGTGCGCCGTCTAATCTGAACACGCCGCACGCGGTATGGATTGATACCCGTTCCGGCAAACCGTTATTGATGATCTGCGACCGGGGCAACGAGATGCTGAAGTGGTTCTCGCTTTCCGGCGACCTGCAGCGCGTGGTGCCCATACCCGGGGCTCAGCCCTGCAATATCGCTCGTTTTGGCGGATACCGAGGCAACTTGAGCGAGCATTTGGCCGTTGCCAGCTTGAACGGCATGATCCTGATTCTGGATGGCTCGGACCGCGTGGTGTCGGTGGTGGGCGGCGAGCCTCCGATTTATGTGGATGGGAAACTGCAGCCGTTGCAGGTTTTCAACTACACCTTCAATCATCCGCATGACGTTTACGTGGACGCCGCGGGAGCGCTGTACGTGGCCCAGTGGTGGTCCAGTCAAAGCTATCCCATCAAGCTGGAACGGTTGGGCAAGGGCTAGGCAATTTCATTCTCGGGCGCCGCTATGGCCACCAGCGGGCCGACGGTTTCCCTGGCACCGTCATCGGCGCCAAAACTGTTGCTGCCCCGAGCCAGGTAAGCCTCAGCGCTGGCGGGCGGATGAGGCCGGTTGCTTCTTTACCCAGCTCGAGGCGACCCAACTCGAGGCGCAAACTCTGGCGGCAGGGCCACTATTGAGCCGTGCACTTGCCGTTCATATCTCCGCCGTCCAAGGTCTTGCCCGAATGGACAAAGACAGCGGTCTGGCCGTTGATGACTACACTTACTTTGTCGCCATCCTCGGTGTAAGTTCCGGCGGTATTCATCTTCGTGCCCAGATAGGTCATGCTCATTTGGGCTTTCCCCCCGGATTCCAGCTTCAAGGAATCGAGAAGACCGCCCTGGCAAGTGTAGTCACCCTTAACGCCGGTGCAGGCCGCCAGAATGACCACGAAGAAAAGCACTCCAAGAGTTCCCATCCGCCCCACAGTCCCTGATTTCATTTCTCACTCCTCCTTAAGATTAGGTGCTAGAAAGCATACGCCAGTGGGTCAAGCTAGGCTGCATTCTTGCGCGGTTTTTCCAGGATCAGCGCGTCACTTCCTTTTGCGGCAAGAAACTGCCGGGTCCCCACCCCGGCAAAATAGATGCTCACCAGGATGGACAAATATGCGCCCAAGCCCAGAGATACCGCACTCATGGCCTGATCCTGCATTTGCTGTCCGAGGCTTCCCGCGTCATTGCCGCCGAAAGCGCTGTGCAAGCTGCTGCGAACCATGATTCCGGCAATCAGCATGAACACCAAGGGGGCCAGGCCGCCCAGAACCGCCCGCTTATCTTTCCAGAAATACTGAATGAACGGGCCGGCAAGCGCAACGATGGCGAGAAAGCCATAGAAGCCGGGGCTGGGATGTCCGTTCTGGCCCATGGTTTCCATGGCGTTGCTGGAGTTGAGAAAGCCCAAGACCTGCCAAAAGCTATATTCCAGCTTTCCCCCCAGGAAGGGAATCTGGACTGAAACCGTAGTCAGGAAAAACCATCCGATCACCAGCAGTAACCCAGCTATCAGGTTTGCCATGCCTGTTTTGGCAACCACCTCGCCAAAGAGCTTCCCGCCTCGTTCCCTGGCGACGGCCAGAGCGGCTTCCGCCTGTTCTTTGGCGAGTTGGGATTCCGGCACCGCGGTGATGCTGCTGATCGCTCCTGCCGCATCGAATTCGACATTCAGCGCCAGACCCGGCTTGGGCGGGGTCTCCGATTTCCATACCCCTTCCAGTGAAAAGGAATATTGCTGTCCTTCCACCATCAAAAGCCCGGGCCCAGCGTGCGGATCGCGCAAAATCTTGCCTCTTTTTGCCATGTGTTTTATCTCCTTTTTGAAGCGAATTGAAGAAACGGAAAGCAGTTGTGCCGGCCCGTGGAAGGGTGATAACATTCGCGAAATTCCGGAGACGAGTCGCAGGACTCGGCAAACCTGCAGACCCCGGATATTGCCCTCCACCCCGCATTGCGCAAAAGAGTGAGGAAAACCGTCATGGCGCTGGAAAATCGTGAGACGGCTTCGGGGTCTCGACCTGACGAATCACACTTGGTGATGGAAGACCGGCAGGCGCTCGACGACCTGTTTAGTGTGGCCTACGAGGAGTTGCGTCGACTGGCCTGCAGCGTGAGGCATGGGGATCCCAGCGCCACCCTCAACCCAACCGCTTTGGTCAACGAAGCGTGGATGAAGCTTGCCGACTCTCCGAATTTGGCTTTCACCTCCCGCCTTCACTTCAAGCGGATTGCCGCCCGGGCCATGCGGCAACTGCTGATTGAGGCAGCACGGCGCCGTAACTCGCTCAAGCGGGGAACGGAATTTACCATAGTCACTTTTGACGAGTCCCTCGAACCGGCGGCTACCTGCGCCAGGGATTTACTGGCGCTCGACGCTGCTCTGGATGAGCTTGCCCGGATTGAGCCGCGCCAAGCGACGATGATTGAAAGCCGGTTTTTTGGCGGCTTTGACATCAGCGAAACGGCGGCTTTGCTGGATGTATCGGAAGCGACGATCCTTCGCGATTGGCGGGCGGCCAAAGCCTGGTTGGCGCAAGCACTGCGGCAGGCCGGATAACCGTTCACAATTCTGAATCAATCAGGCGGGAACCGTCGATGGACAGCGCGCGCTGGGAGCGAATCCAATCGCTGTTTCACGATGCGGCCGACCTTCCGGAAAGCGGGCGGGCTGCCTTCCTCACGGCCGCGTGTGGCGGCGATAGCACGCTGGTGTCGGAAGTTCTCGCCATGCTTGACGAGGACGGCCAGAGTCAATCCGTGTTAGACAGCGACGTGGCCCACCTGGCGGCGCACGTGCTGGATGATACGCAGCAAATCCCGGCAAATTCAAAAGAATTCGGCCCTTACATCATCAGATCTGTACTCGGTGAAGGCGGGATGGGGGTAGTGTACCTGGCCGAACGCAAGGATCTGGGCAATTGGGTCGCGATCAAGGTCTTGCGGGATGCATGGCTGTCTCCGGCACGTCGCGAGCGTTTTGCCAGCGAACAGAAGACCCTGGCCCGGTTCACTCATCCCGCCATCGCGCGCCTTTATGACGCGAACACGCTCGCCGATGGGACGCCCTGGTTTGTGATGGAGTATGTCGAGGGCCTGCCGCTCACTGAATACTGCGAAAAGTACAACTGCTCAATCGAGCGGCGTCTGCAATTGTTCCGCCAGGTGTGCGAAGCGGTCCAGTATGCGCATCAGCATGCGGTCATCCATCGGGACCTGAAGCCTTCCAACATTCTGGTAAAGAAGGATGGGGGCGTCCGCCTGCTGGATTTTGGCATTGCCAAGCAGTTGGAAGGTCTAGACGCGGCCGTGGATCAGACGCGGACCGCGGTGCGTCTCCTGACTCCCGCCTACGCCGCGCCGGAGCAGATCCGAGGAGATCAAGTTGGAGTTCACACCGATGTTTATTCCCTCGGGATCATTCTTTATGAACTGCTCACCGGCAAGCTTCCCTTCGACCTGTCCAATCTGACTCCGGGGGAAGCGGCGACCGTCGTGGTGGGCCACGAACCGGGCAAGCCGTCGGCTGGGGCAAGAAGAATGGTGAAGGCGCCGGGCGATGCCTTGTCGCTTAGCGGGGCCGCCTGGGCAGATTTGGACGTGCTGTGCCTGACCGCCATGCACAAGGATCCGGAGCGGCGCTATCGCTCGGTGGAAGCGTTGCTGCGGGATATCGATCACTACCTGAAAGACGAACCGCTCGAGGCGAGGCCCGACAGCATTAGTTATCGTATGGGCAAGTTCGTGGGACGCAACCGCCGCGCGGTTACCGCGACGGCCTTAGTGCTCACGGCGGTAGTGGGATTGGTTATTTTTTTTACGGTGCGGCTGGCAAAAGCGCGCGATGCGGCGCTTGCCGAAGCCGCCCGAACGGAGCGCATCCAGCAATTTATGACTAACTTGTTTCAGGGGGGCGACGAATCGGTGGGACCCTCCGATGAAATGCGGGTAATCACTTTGCTGGATCGCGGCGTGCAGGAGGCGCAGAATCTTAATACCGATCCGAAAATACAAAGCGAACTTCTGTACAGCTTGGGAGGCATCTACGAGCAGCTGGGCAAGCTCGATAAAGCCGATCAGTTGCAAACTTCCGCCCTGGAGAAACGCAAGGTGTTGTTTGGCCCGGACAGTGCCGAAGTGGCCGAAAGCCTGGTGGCGCTCGGCGGGGTGCGTTCGGATCAGGCGCAGTACGACGAAGCCGAAAAGCTGATTCGCCAGGGACTTGAGATGAGCAGGAGGCACCTGCCCGCCAACCACCCGGCGGTGGGCAAGGCTCTGTACGCGCTGGGGGCTCTGAAAGTGGATCGCGGCGACTACGACGAAGCCATCCAAGTGCTCAACCAGGCGGTGAATATCCAGTCCTCGCCCGAAGGCGTGCCGGCCGATCTGGCCATGAGCCTAACCTCGCTGGCAAATTCACATTTCTATCTTGGCCATTACGATATTTGCGAGTCTCTCAACCGGCGCGCCCTCGCCATGGATCGCCAGCTTTACGGAGACCGCCATCCCAACGTGGCCGAGGACTTCATCAACCTCGCCGCCATCGAATACGAGCGTGCGAATTACAAAGCCGCCGAGCAACTGGACCGGCAGGCGCTCGACATCATGCAGTCGTTTTATACGAGAAATCACCCGGAGACCGCGTCGGCCATGACTCTCACCGCTCGGGCACTGGTGGCCGAGGGGCAGCTCAGCGAGGCGGGCGACATGCTGCGGGACGCATTGGGGGTTGAGGAACAGCTCTACAAAGGAGCCCATCCGCGGATTGCCTCCACTCTGAACGAGCTGGGCAAGATCGCGCAGAAGCAAAGAAAATTCGATGAAGCGGCGGTGGACTTCCGCCGCGAAGCCGAGATCTACCGGAAGGTGTATGACGGCAAGCACTACTACATCGGGGTCGCGCTTTCCAACGAGGCGGGTGTTTACGTAGACAAGAGGCAGTATGACCGGGCAGAGCCTATCTTCCGCGAAGCGCTCGAAATGTATTCCGAAACTCTGCCAGCGAACCATCAACTGGTGGGTATCGCCCAGGTCAGGCTGGGCGATGCGCTGGCACACCAGCGTCGCTATGCGGAGGCAGAGGCGGAGAGCCGAGCCGGGTACGAGAATCTGACGCAGCAAAACAAGCCGCCAGCGAACTGGCTGCAGGACGCGCGCCAGGACCTGATCGATGAGTACGCGGCGTTGAAACAACCAGAAAAAGCCGCCAAAGTCCAAGCGGAGATGGCAAGCCTTGAGGGCCACGCGGGCAACACCGTCAGCGGAAAGTGAGGCGCGGCGCCGAACTTCGACTCACCCCCTTTGGGCATCCAGGGGAATCCCGCGCCGAGTCCGAGGGTCATTCCATCCGAGGATCATTCCAGAGGATGCTCGAAACAGAAACTCAGCATGGCCTTGCGGCGGCTAATTCGCGAGTTCGGGAAGAGCGTGTTTGAGGCCCTGCACCACGCCGCGGAGTTCAGCCAGCCCCTTAAGCCGGCCGATCAGCGAATATCCAGGATTCACCTTCTTGCCGATATCATCCGCCAAGAGGTGCCCGTGGTCGGGGCGCATGGGAATTTCGTGGTCCGCGCGGCCTTGGCGGCGCCGGCACAACTCTTCCGCCATGAGGGCGTGAATAATCCCCACCATGTCTGAGCTGCCGCCCAAGTGGTCGGCTTCGTGAAACGAGCCGTCCGTCTGGCGTGCAACCTGGCGCAGATGAACAAAATGGATGCGGTCGGCAAACTCCCGAACCATGGAGATCAAGTCGTTATCTTCTCTTGAGCCATACGACCCGACACAAAATGTGAGCCCGTTGGCGCGGGTGTCAACGGCACGAAGAATCGCTCGCGCGTCGTTGGCGGTGGAGACAATGCGCGGCAGGCCGAACAGCGGCCAAGGCGGATCGTCGGGATGAATGGCGAGACGAATCCCGAGTTCGTCCGCCACCGGAACAACTTCCCCGAGAAACGCGGCGAGATTACTGTGCAGGTCGCCGGCAGTCACGCCCGCATATTCCGCCAAGGCGCGGCGAATCGCCTCGCGGTCATACGAGGATTCCGAGGCCGGCAGCCCGGCAATGATATTTCGCTCCAGTTCGCCGCGGCGCTCCGCTGACATGGCATCGAAACGCGCCCGCGCCAAAGTCACGCGGCCGGCCTCATAGTCCGCTTCCGCGCCGTGACGGCCCAGAATAAAAAGATCGTAGGCGGCAAAGTCGACGGCATCGAATCGCAGCGCATACCCAGTGCTGGGCAGACGCCACATTAAGTCAGTCCGGGTCCAGTCCACCACCGGCATGAAGTTGTAGCAAACCGTTTTGACGCCGGCCTGGGCAATCGCGGCGAGAGAGTCCTTCCAGGCTGCAATGAATTGCCGGTAGGGTCCTTTTCGCAGCTTGATGGAGTTATGAACCGGAATGCTTTCGACGACGGACCATACCAGGCCGGCCGCCTCGATCTCGTCTTTTCGCCGGAGTACTTCGCGCAGCGGCCAGGCCTCGCCGCCGTACAGGTGGTGAAGCGCGGTGACGATTCCACTCGCCCCGGCTTGTTTGACGTGGTCAAGCGGAACCGGATCCTGCGGTCCGTACCATCGCCAGGTTTCCTTCATGTGTCTTCACGCTTCCGGAGCCGCCTCAGGCTCTGCGCCTGGCTTTGACGTTCGGCGAAATCTCCCCCAAATCCGCCAGCAACTTTCTCAAGTGTTCCAAATCATGATGACGCAGACCAGTTAACGGCGGCCGCGCCTGGCCAACCGGAAGCCCACGCAGGATCGCGGAATCGCGCGACATGGAGAGCCAGTGCGGATCATTATTGTTCGAGTACACCGTCGAAAATTCCATGAGCACAAGCGGCATTAAGCGATACCAAAGTTCGCGCGCCGCATCCAGATCTTGGTCCACGGCCAGATGCTCGTACAACTTCACGGTCAAGCCAGGCGTGATGATCGGCAAACATCCGATCCAGCCATCGGCGCCCGCTGCCAGGGCCGAGAAGGCGATGCCGTCGTTTCCCGCGAAAATCGGGAACGAGGGGCCGCATAAGACTCGGGTTTCGGGAACCCGGTTGTATTCGGGATGCGACCATTTGACGGAATGGATCACATCTTCCTCAGCTAACTGGTGCACCTCGGCCGCGGTGAAGTCGGTGCCAGTCAATACCGGCACCACGTAGAGCATGATGGGCAGGCCCACCGCTTCCCGCACTTTGCGAAAATGATCGAAGCAATCCCGCTTGGGTGGCCGCAAGACATAGGGAGCCATGAGCATCAGGCCGGCGCAACCAACCGCCTTGGCGTGACGGCTGAACTCAATCGCTTCGCTGGTGAGGTAGGTCACGACTCCGGCGTAGATCGGAACCTTGCCCGCGACCTCGGTAGCAATAGCCTCCAGAACTGCCTTGCGTTCGTCCAGAGTCATGGCGATGGGCTCGCCGGAACTTCCCAGCGGAACCAGTCCGTGGACTCCCTGGTCCAGCAGAAACCGCACAAATTCGCGGCTGCCTTTCAAGTTAACGCTGCCATCGCGATTAAAGGCAGTGATGGTCGGCGCGTAAATGCCTTTGGGGGAAATGTTTTTCGCTGCGTGCTTAGCCAATCAAAGGCTCCTTGTGTGGTTGCGAGGATGATGGCCGTGAAGTGGAATTGACGACGCCCTATTTAATCACACCGATTCATGACAGCGATCGCGTTATTTGAGAGGAATGCAGCCGAGGCCCCCCGCAGCCAAGACTGCACCCGGCGCAGGTTCCGAGTCGCGCACCCTAAGCGCGAGTCAGGAAGATCGGTAAACCCATCTTGTGATCGTACTTGGGCCGGTAGCGTTCCGTGTTGTACATGGTGGCGATATCCACTTTGCGCGGCCCTAGTTTGGGATCGGGGATCGGCACCATGGCATAGCAACCACTGTTAATCGCCGTCATCAGGCCTGTTTTTCCTTCTTGCAAAGAATCCATCGCCATTCCAGCGAAAGTGTTGGCGACCATGCGGTCGACGAAATCCGGGCTGCCGGAACGCAGTTCGTAGGTCAGGTCACTGACCGCTGTCTCGTCACCGGTCGCAGCCTTGATCTCGTTGCTCAGGTCCTCCGCTACGCTCATCTTCTTATGGTGGCCGAAGGCATCGGCGGGGCCGTACTCCTTCACCGTGTAGCCTTCCCATTCGGCGCCCTCGGAAAGAACCACTAGCGAGTAATTGCTAGGATTGTTGTGCTTATCCTGAACCAGGATCTCGATCAAGTGCTTCAAGTTCACCTTGTACTCGGGGATGCAACAACGCAAACCGGTCACGTACGCGGTATAGAGAGCGGTGTATCCGGCGTCGCGGCCGAACACGCGGAAAATGCCGATGCGCTCGTGCGAGCCAACCGTGGTCCGCTGCCGCTCAATGGCGTCCATGGCGCGGGTGACGGCGGTGGAAAACCCAATGCAATACTCGGTATTGCGCACGTCGTTATCCATGGTCTTGGGCACGGCGATCACCTTCATGCCCTGCCGGTCGAGTTCGGCGGCATAGCTAAGGGTGTCATCGCCTCCGATGGCGACCAGGTAATCGAGCCCCAACGCCTCGATATTTTTGAGCACCGCCGGGGTCACGTCGAACACCGTGCTGGTCACGCCCTTCTTGGTGGATTGCTTGCTGGCAAACTGCTGCCCTTCCAATACAGGCGGCAGCTTTTGCATTTTGGTGGGATTGGTGCGCGAGCTGTGCAGATAAGTGCCGCCGGTGCGATCGATGGTGCGGGTGTTCTCGCGGTTCAGCGGCTGGATATACCGCGACCGGCTGGCCGGATCTTTCAGGTCGACGTGGGTCAATCCCTCCCAACCACGGCGGATGCCGATGACCTCGCATCCGATTTCCGCCCCCCGGTAGACTACCGACTTGATGACCGAATTCAGTCCCGGGACGTTGCCGCCTCCGGTAAGAATACCAACGCGCTTGGCTGACATGAAATGCTCCTTATAAGTATGAAAGTGCGGATCAGAACCTCAAGATTCATTCTATAGAAGACGGCGCAAAAAGGATTGCCCAGGAGCGGGCATGATGGGAAGCCGGGAGCCACCTGCTGGGCAGCGCAAGCAACTCTCTGACGCCGCCCCCCGGCGGGGTTGGCGGTTCAACCTCTGCCGCTTTTTACCTTTCTTCCCTGGTGCTACACTAAGCCCTCAGTATGGCCGACGAAAAGCGCTCCCGCACCTGGCTATGGATTGTAATTGGAGGAGGATCATTCTTCCTCTTCGTGCTGGCGGTATTTACGCTGGTCTATCTCACGCTGCACGCCGGGGGTGAGCAAGCTTCGGCATTCGGCGGTTTCGGCAGCAAGATCGGCGTGGTGGAACTGGAAGGCGTCATCCTCGATCCGGATACGGTGGTGACGGAGCTTAAGAAGTTTGGGGACGACGATTCCATCAAGGCAATCATTCTCCATGTGAATTCGCCCGGCGGCGGGGTGGCCGCGTCGGAGGAGATTTACCGCGAGGTCAAACGTATCCGCGATGAAAAGAAGAAGCGCATTGTGGCCTCGATCGGCACCGTGGGCGCCAGCGGCGCGTACTACATTTCTTCCGCCACCAACAAGATTTATGCCGACAGCGGCAGCGTGGTAGGCTCCATCGGCGTAATTTCCGAGTGGGTGAACTACGGCGATCTGATGCGCTGGGCAAAACTGAAGCCGGAAGTTCTCACCGTAGGAGAGTTCAAGGACACGGGCGATCCGACGCGCGAGCTTACTCCGGCCGAACGAGCTTACCTGCAGGCGCTGATCGAGAACATGTATGGCCAGTTTGTACAGGCCGTGGCGGATGGCCGGCATGCTAAGGCCGACGACATCCGGGCTATCGCGAATGGCAAGGTGTGGACTGGGCAACAGGCGCTGGCCATGAAGCTGATTGACCAAGTCGGCGATTTCCAGGATGTGGTCCACGACACCGCCAAGGCGGTTGGCATCACGGGAGAGCCCGTTCTGGTGCACCCGGAAAAAGATCGAAAGACGCTGCTGGATCTTATGACCGGCGACGTTTCCCAATGGCTTCCCAGCAAGGAAAAGCTGCTGGAACAGCATGTGGGGTTCTACTATCTGTGGAAATAGGTGCAGGGTCCGAGATTTTGCGAGTCACTACCCGGTTTTGACGATTTTCGGTAATAACTGCTTCAGCCACCCTGCTCCGGAAAGACTTGCATAAAACCCCTTAAATTTGAGAAGGTTATGGGTACCCACCGGACGCCGGGGCAGGGGTAAGACCGCTGGCACCCTAGAACTGATGCACACGACGGAGCGAAGAGGTTATGACAAAGGCCGATCTGATTGAGGAAGTCTCGCGGCTCGCGGAGTTGACCCGCAAAGACAGCGAAGTAATTGTCGAGACTATCTTCGACAGCGTGGTGCGTTCACTGCGCGTTGGAGACAAGATTGAAATCCGGGGCTTTGGAAGCTTTCGTACCCGGCAGCGCAAGCCGCGTGTGGGCCGCAATCCCAAGACCGGTGAGCGAGTGGAAGTCCCGGCCAAGAAGATTCCGTTCTTCAAGCCCAGCAAAGAACTCAAAGATCTGGTGAATAGCGCCCCGACCGCGGCCGCGCCAGTCGTTTCCGTCCCGCCTACGCCGTAGAGCGGGGTGGTTGGCTAGAGTTTGATTCCCGCCATGCCTATGAGTCTTCCGGTTACTCCTTTCTCTGCCCGGTAGGAAAATAGAATATCGGTACGGCAGGACGTGCACAGCGGTGAAGCGGTGATGTTTTTCGCCGGGACTCCGGCTGCAAGCAACTGCCGGCGGTTAGCTTCCACCAAATCGAGGAATATCTTATTCGGTAATTCGCTGTGGCCGGGTGCGCGCGCGGTCAAGAACAACAGTGGATATTTTTCGCGGACCGGGTCGGACTCCTTCACTTCGTGGAACAACTCCGCCGCGTAGTCAAACTGCGATTCGAAATGGTCGCGCACTTCCGGGCCAACGTCGTAACAGCACTTGTGCACCCCTGGGCCGACGGCAGCTTTAATATCGAGCGGGCGAGTGCCGAAATAACGGCGCATTTCTCCCACGCCCTTTTCCACAATACGCTTCACCGTGCCCCGCCAACCAGCATGAAAGACACCCACCGCGCGCCGTTTCGTGTCCACCAGAACGACAGGCAGACAATCAGCCGTCAGTATCGCCAGCAGAAGCCCAGGCGTCGCAGTAAGCAGGCCGTCGCCCGCCAGTTGATTTGTGGGCACGCAGGAGATGCAATGAATCAAGTCGGAGTGAACCTGCCGCAGGGTAATCAGCGGCCACGCATTTTTACCCTTCGCCGCGCCCAGTGTCCGCAAGAATAGAGCCCGGTTGCGTTCGACGGCGGCGCGAGAATCCTGTTGGGTGAAGCCCAGATTGAGGGTTTTTCCTCCGTAGGCTCTAGAGAATCCACCGGATCGCGTGCTAAACCCGTGAATCAGCCAGGGAAGCCGTGACATTGGACCAACCTGTAGGACGGGGACCGAAGGTTTTGCGGGCACGAAACCATATTAAATGGAATCTTCGCGGTTGGCGGAAGGGTGAATGGGGCTTTGGTCGGGGGAAAAATCATGAAAGGTGCCGATTTCCACAATATCTAGGGCACACATTCCGTTGCGTTGGCGCGAGCCCGTGCTAACATCCAAGCTCTCCCCCAAAAGAAATAGCCCAGGTGCGGGTCTGGCTCGGGCGTGCGAGCAGAACCTCGTGTGGGCTTGGCTTTCCACCGTTTCCGCTTGATTTGAGAGACGCCGCTGGTGGAGGAGATTTATGAGGATTCAAGTCCGGACTGTCGTGTTCGCTGCCCTGGTTGCGCTAATGGCTTTGGCGCTGCAGGCCTTGGCGCAAGCTGACGATTTCCAATTCACATTTGCAACCGACCCTGTTGGTTGCTCGAATTATTCGGGTGGGTGTGGAGCGGTCGACGCGAGTGGAATATTTGTGACCGCTCCCGTAACCGAGAGCCCGCAATTCGGGGCTTTTAATGTGTACCCCATCACTTCGGTGACGGGCACATTGGATGGCTTTTCCATGACCCTGGACAATCCCGGGTCCAGCGCCATCGTTCAATCCAGTCTCAACCTGCCCGATTTTGGCCCTGGAGTTATATTTACGGCCAACGGCCAGCAATACGAACTCGAGTTCAACGAGGGTCCCCACCCGGCGGGTGGCGACGATCTGCTCTATAGCTTCAGCAGCAATACCTTTACCGATGTCGCGCTCAACGTTGCCCCCGTGAGCATGCCAGAACCCTCGGAGCTATCCTCGGTTGGCGCTGGGCTGCTCGGCCTCCTGGGTGCGAGGTTCTGCAAAAAACGGGTCCCCAGGTAACTTGCTGGACTCCACGGATGATTCTGCAGCGAAGGGAGCCTATCGATCAAGGCAAAGGACGATGCGGAAGCTGGAAACAAAATCTTAACGATTAGGTCTTGGCAATCCCGGGTCTCCTTTGATGCCACGTAGTTGCTTGCTCATAGGCATGCGCCAGACGTAATACCAGCGCTTCTCTCCAGTGGGGACCGCTGATTTGCAAACCAATGGGAAGTCCGCTCCGAGTGAATCCGCAAGGAACCGAGATCGCGGGCAGTCCCCACAGGTTGAATGGGTGAGTGTTCCGCAGCAAGACCAGCTCGCGAGGGCGCAGCAGTTCAGGATGCTGTTCAAGTTCGGCGATGGTGGGAGCGGGGATGGGAACCGCCGGAGTCACCAGCAAGTCCACCTTTTGAAAGACCGATGAAATCTGCCTGCGATTTTCTCTCAGCTTAAGAACGGCTCGGGTGTAGCCGGACCATTCGGTGGACCTCCCGGCCAGAATGCGCCGCAGCGTCTCGGGTTGATAGAGGTCTGAACGGTCTCCGAGAAATTCGGCGTGATAGAGATACGCTTCGTAGCCCTGCAGTTCGCGGCCCGCGTCCACGCTCAGCGTGATCTCTCTAACCTCCGTCACCAACGACTTGATTACGGACAGCGCAGTTTCAACTGCGGTGGCAATCTCCGGGTCAAGGTCGTCGAAAAAGTACGACCTCGGCACTCCTACGTGGAGTTCTTTCGGATCCGGGCGGAGGTTTGCGACATAATCGGGCACGTGCTCGGCAGTGCCTGTGTTGTTCTGGGCTGCGGGATCCGCAATCACTTGCAGGATTGCCGCCGCATCCCCGACGGTGCGCGCGATAGGCCCCACGTGATCCAGCGATGGGGAGAGCGGGATCACGCCACGTGCGCTGACTCGGGCGTAGGTTGGCTTAAGCCCGACAATTCCGCATTGCGCCGCGGGCTCGCGGATAGAACCGGCAGTATCGGTGCCGATTGCGCCGTAGCCAAGTTCCGCAGCCACGGCCGCCGCGGATCCTCCTGAAGATCCGCCGGCAATGTGCTCGATATTCCACGGATTGTGTACTTTTCCGAAATAACTGATTACGGAACTGCCACCGTAGGCGAACTCATGCAGGTTTTGTTTTCCCAGTAATACCGCGCCCGCCGCCTTCAGGCGGCACACCACGTCAGCATCCTGGTCCGGAATACGATCCTTGAAGACCGCGCTGGCGGCAGTGGTGCGGATGCCCGCGGTGTCGATCAAGTCTTTCAGGCCGATAGGAATTCCGTGCAACGGACCGCGCCATTGGCCGCGCAAAATTTCTGTTTCAGCCTCGGCGGCTTGGGCTAGCGCGAGATCCGCCGTGACGGTGATGAATGCGTTCAGCGAAGGATTTAGCTTTTCAATGCGCTCCACGCAGTCGCGCGTTAGTTCCACCGGGGAAAGCGCCTTGGTCCGCAGCAAGTGCGCGAGTTCGAGAATGGACGTGGGGCATGTTGTCATCACTAATCTTTGGAGAAAGCCAATTATCGTTCAAAAACCGACTTCCATATACGTACCGGACAGATTCCAACGGAGATTCCTGCCGCCTCCAGCCAGGATCGAGCATCAGTCTTATAATTGCCAAATCCGTTCCGCAGGGACTGAAAACCACCATGGCCGAAATGACCGCAACTCCCGCGAGCCCGCAAAGCTTCTTGGTCGATGGCAAATGGATTGGGGCGGGGGACACGGTCGAAATCCACTCACCCTATGACGGCACTGTAGTAGGACGCGTCTTTCAGGGCAGGCGCGAACATGCCGAAACCGCCATTGCGGCTGCCGTCAAAGCATTTGGCACAACGCGCAGATTGCCGGCGTTCGAGCGGCAGCGCGTCCTGCGGCAAGTGGCGCAGACCCTGACCGAACGCAAAGAGCAATTTGCCCGCACCATGGCGCAGGAGGCTGGCAAGCCCCTCAAGACGGCGCGGACCGAAGTGGAGCGCGCCATCTTCACTTTCACCGTAGCCGCGGAGGAGAGCACCCGCATCCAGGGCGAGTACCTGCCGCTCGACTGGCAGGAATTCACCGCCGGACGCTGGGGAATCGTGCGGCGCTTTCCGCTGGGACCGGTGGCTGGAATTACGCCGTTCAACTTCCCCCTGAATCTGGTGGCTCACAAGGTGGCGCCCGCGATTGCGGCGGGCTGTCCCCTGGTGCTCAAGCCCGCGCCGCAGACTCCGCTGACTGCCTTGATGTTGGCGCAGGCGGTACAGCAAACAGGATGGCCCGATGGCGCGCTGAATGTCTTGCCGCTCTCCAACGAAGATGCGGGGCTACTGGTCACAGACGAGCGTATCAAGCTGATCAGCTTCACGGGGAGCGTCCCCGTGGGCTGGGACATCAAACGTCGTGCCGGAAAGAAGAAAGTGGTCCTCGAACTAGGTGGCAATGCCGGCGTCATCGTTCACGGTGACACTGATTTGGACTACGCCGCGGGCCGCTGCGTCGCCGGAAGCTTTGCCTATGCCGGCCAAAGTTGCATTTCGGTACAGCGCATTTTGGTGGAGCGCTCCGTGCTCGGGAAATTCACCGAGTTGCTGTTGGCGGGAGTGGCAAAGTTGAGAACCGGTGATCCTCTGGACGAGTCCTCGGATCTGGGCCCCATGATTCGCGAAAGCGATGCCATCCGGGCCACCCAATGGGTGGAGGAGGCAGTACGGGGTGGAGCACGCCTCTTGTGCGGTGGGCATCGAAACGGTTCGCTGATGGAACCCACCGTGTTAACCGGCACGCGGCCGGAGATGAAAGTGAACTGCCAGGAAATCTTCGCTCCCGTCGTGACGGTTGAGGCCTACGACAATTTTGATGAGGCCCTGCGCCAGGTCAACAATTCGTCCTACGGACTGCAAGCCGGAATTTTCACCCGCGATGTCAAACGTCTGTTCACCGCCTTCGAGGAATTGGAAGTGGGCGGTCTCATTGCCGGGGATGTGCCCACTTTTCGCATTGATCACATGCCGTACGGCGGGGTGAAAGATTCAGGACTGGGTCGCGAAGGGCTGCGCTATGCAATCGAGGAGATGACCGAGCCAAAACTCCTGGTGATGAATATTCGATGAAAGTCAATTTGCAATGGCGTTTCGAATCAGGAGCCGTGACCCGCTACGGGCACAATTCCATCGCTGCCGGGGAAGATTCCTTACAGTTTTTGTTCATTATGTTGAGGCAAATAAAGTCGCATTACGAAGTGAAACGCGACAGATGATATAATCACCAGTTTTCTCGAAGGTGCTCGCTGCTGTTTGTGACCGTATGACCGAATAACGCTGCACCCGGGGACAGGAGTGGCCCCCGGCTGCACCAAAATCTCATTCCAATGCAGATATTTCATCGCAGCACGAACACCATTGCCCGGGCGACGATTTATGGCGCCGTTTTTGTGGTGGCTGTGTTGTTCTGGGCGTTGAATGAGTTCCAGTGCTCTCCCTACATTACCTACGCAGAGGTGGCACGGCCGCAGCCTGTGCCGTTCAGCCATCAGCATCACGTGGCCGCTGTGGGGATTGACTGCCGTTACTGCCATACTTCGGTCCAAACCTCAAGCTTTGCCGGTATCCCTCCGACAAAGACTTGCATGAACTGTCACTCGCAGATTTGGACCAGCGCCAAGTTGCTGGAGCCCGTGCGGGAGAGTTACCGCACCGGCAAGTCGCTGGTGTGGACGCGGGCCAATGATCTGCCAGATTTTGTGTATTTTAACCACAGCATTCATATCAATAAAGGCGTGGGCTGCAACACTTGCCACGGTCCGGTGGACCGCATGCCTTTGATGTACAACTATGCATCGCTGCAAATGGAGTGGTGCCTGAACTGCCATCGCAACGCCCAGCAATATTTGCGGCCGCGAGACCAGGTGTTCAATATGCGTTACGAGCAGCCCGCGAGCAGTCAGCCGGTGGTCGTAGATGGGAAGGCGTACACGGACCAGGACTCATTGGGGCGCGATTTGATGAAGAAGTACAACTTGCGCAGCGTGGCGGATATTACGAGTTGCTCGACGTGTCATCGCTGACGTTCGTGTTTGTTTTGAATGACGGGTGCCCCATCCTAGCGCGTTTTTTGCGCTAGGGTGGGATTGCACAAAGGCGGAGCTGAATTCCCCTATGCGGGCATGCAGTCGCTAAGGTCCGAGGGATGCTTCGACTGCGCGAGATTTCGCTCAGGATGACATTGAGAAAATGAAGAATGAAGATGGAAGAACAGCAGGATAAACCGCAGCCCGAGGATGTTTGCCCGGGCAAGCGGAACACGCTTGATCTGGAGGCGGCGCGCGCTCAAATCGCGGAGACCAAGGGGCCGGAGTTCTGGCGCAGCCTGGAAGAACTGGCGGGCAGCGCGGAATTTCAGCAGATGATGCACCGCGAGTTTCCCAAGGGTGCCTCCGAGTGGCTGGATTCGGTGTCGCGCCGCGGATTCCTCAAGCTGATGGGCGCATCGCTGGCCATGGCGGGCATGACTGCCTGCACCAAGCAGCCAATGGAGCCCATCGTTCCCTACGTCAAGCAGCCGGAAGAGACTATTCCGGGGCGTCCTCTGTTTTACGCGACCGCGTTTAGTCTCGGCGGGTACGCCAGCCCGGTGCTGGTCGAGAGCCACCTTTATCGCCCCACGAAGATTGAAGGCAATGACCAGCATCCGGCGAGTCTGGGCGGGACTGACATCTTTGCACAAGCTTCAATCCTGGGAATGTACGATCCCGATCGGTCGCAGACCATCACTTATCTCGGCGATGTGCGCACCTGGGAGGATTTTCTCAGCGCCATTCGTGGTTCGTTGGCTATACAGAAAACTTTGCTGGGTGCGGGAATCCGCATCCTGACGCGGCCATTCTCGTCGCCGACGATGGCCGACCAGATGCAGTCATTTCTCAAGATTTATCCGCAGGCCAAGGTGCACACCTATGAGCCGGTGAACCGTGACAATGTGCTCGAAGGCGCAAAGCTAGCCTTCGGCCAGCCGGTCGAGACGCGATACGACTTCTCCAAGGCGGATGTAATTGTCTCTCTCGACGCGGACTTTCTGTCCGCGGGTTTCCCGGGTTCGACGCGCTATATCCGCGATTTCGCTAAGCGGCGCAATCCGGAAAATGGCGAGATGAGCCGGCTGTATGTAGTCGAGAGCACGCCGAGTTCGACGGGAGCGAAGGCGGATCATCGGCTGCCACTATCTTCGAGTGCAATTGAGGAGTTTGCTCAGAACTTGAGCGGCGCTGATGGAACCGGCGCTAAAGTTCAGACCCTGAATGGTGAGCCGGCGAAGTTTCTGGCAGGGATTTTCAAGGATCTTGAGGCGCATCTCGGTTCTAGTTTGGTTGTCGCGGGTGATCATCAATCTCCCGCTGTGATTGCGTTTGCTCATCGGGTGAATCAGGCACTCGGCAATATCGGCAAGACGGTTTTCTATACCGACCCGGTGATGGCAAACCCGGTCAATCAGACGGAGTCACTGAAGGACCTTGTTACCGACATGCGCGGCGGCAAGGTGGATTTGCTGGTCATTCTAGATGGCAATCCCATCTACGACGCTCCCGCTGATCTCGGCTTCGCAGATGCGTTACAAAATACGAAAATTCCTATACGCGTACATCTCGGTCTCTACCAAGACGAAACCGCCGAACTTTGCCACTGGCATATCAACCAAGCCCATTATCTCGAAGCCTGGGGAGATGCTCGCGCCTACGACGGCACAGCTCAGTATTGTGCAACCTCTCCTTGCACCCTTGTATGAGGGAAAGAGCGCGCCGGAGTTGCTGGCCACGCTGTCTGGGCAGCCGGATACGCCGGGGCACGACATCGTCCAGGGTTACTGGAAAAAACAGCATCCAGCCGCGGACTTCGATATGTTCTGGAGGAAGTCTCTGCACGACGGATGGGTCGAAGGGACCGCCCTTGCTCCAAAATCCGTCACCTTGAAAACGGGGAATCTCGCTTCCGAGTCAAATGCCGCCGTGCAAGGCATCGAAATCAACTTCCGCCGCGATCCCTCGATTTACGACGGCCAATTCTCCAACAATGGCTGGTTGCAGGAACTGCCCAAGCCCATGACCAAGATGACCTGGGACAATCCGGTCCTGATTGGTCCGGCGATGGCATCGCGGATGGGGCTGAAGACGGAAGACCTGGTGAAGATCAGCCTCAACGGAAAGTCAGTCACGGCGCCGGTATGGATTCGAGCCGGCCACGCCGACAATTCGATTACCGTATTTCTCGGCTACGGCCGCCGTCGCGCGGGCCGGGCGGAACCGGCGCAGGCTTCGATATGTATCCGCTGCGCACCAGCGCAGCGCCGTGGTTCGCAACCGGCGTCAGCATTGCCAAAGCGGGCGGTACTTACAAGCTGGCCACTACCCAGGGCTATCAGACGATGGAAACGCCCGACGGTGGATCGCGTCCGTCGGTTCGCACGGCGAGCCTGGAGGAATACCGCAAGGAACCTAATTTCGCCAGGGAAGAAGAAGTTTCTCCGGCACTTACGCTCTACAAGCCCTACGACTACAAGGACGAAACCTACGCCTGGGGCATGACCATCGATATGAACGCCTGCGTGGGCTGCAACAACTGCATTGTCGCGTGCCAGTCGGAAAACAACATCGCAGTGGTGGGCAAGGAGCAGGTTGCATCATCGGACGCCACATGCACTGGCTTCGGGTGGACGCCTACTACCAGGGTGACCGCGACAATCCCAAAGATTATTCCAGCCGGTGCCCTGCAGCAGTGCGAGAACGCGCCCTGCGAGGTAGTTTGCCCGGTCGGGCCACCAAGCACAGCAGCGAAGGCCTGAACGACATGGTGTACAACCGCTGCGTGGGCACGCGCTATTGCTCCAATAACTGTCCCTACAAAGTGCGGCGGTTTAATTTCTTCCTGTTCTCGGATTTCAAGACGCCGCAGTCGAAGATGCATGCGCAATCCGGATGTGAGCGTGCGCAGCCGCGGCGTGATGGAGAAGTGCACCTACTGCGTGCAGCGCATCAATCACGCCAAGATCGATTCCGAGAAGGAAGACCGCAAAGTGCGCGACGGCGAAATCCAGACCGCATGCCAGGCAACCTGTCCGGCGAACGCCATCGTTTTCGGCAATATCAACGATCCCAACAGCCGGGTAGCCAAGATGAAGGCGGAAGAGCGAATTACAGTTTGCTGGCCGATCTGAATACCAGGCCGCGAACCACATACCTGGCGGCACTTCGTAATCCTAATCCCGGAGATAGAAGGCTGAGGCCGGCAATAGAATTACAAACTATGGACTGAGCAAAAGACAAACGGCAGACGAACTCCAATCGGCTCCAGTGATCGAGCCCGGTTACACCTTTGCCACCATCACCGACAAAATCAGCGCGATTGTGCTGACCCGCCCGACTTCGAACGGATGGTTCGTCGGCTTTGGCATCGGCTTCGTGCTCGCCATGATGATGCTGTTCTGCGATCGGCTATCTTTTCATGAAGGGCACCGGCATTTGGGGTGTGACCGATCCCGATTGGCTGGGGCTTCGCCATCGTCAACTTTGTGTGGTGGATCGGAATCGGCCACGCCGGCACGCTGATTTCGGCCATCCTGCTGCTGCTGCGGCAATCCTGGCGCAATTCCATTAACCGTTTTGCCGAGGCCATGACGTTGTTTGCGGTGGCTTGCGCCGGAATCTTTCCGTTAATTCACGTGGGGCGTCCCTGGCTGGCGTATTGGCTGTTTCCCTATCCCAACACCATGAATTACTGGCCGCAGTTCCGCAGTCCGCTGGTTTGGGACGTATTCGCGGTCTCGACCTACGCCACGGTATCGCTGCTGTTCTGGTTCATTGGACTCATTCCTGATTTGGCGACCCTGCGCGACCGTACCGACAAGCGCCCGCTCAAAATTGTGTATGGCCTTCTTTCCATGGGCTGGCGGGGTTCGGCCCGCCACTGGCATCGCTATGAGACCGCGTACTTGCTATTGGCTGGCCTGGCTACGCCGCTGGTGCTCTCGGTGCACACGGTCGTGAGTTTCGATTTTGCCGTCGCTATCGTTCCCGGTTGGCATACTACAATTTTTCCGCCTTACTTCGTGGCCGGAGCCATTTATTCCGGGTTCGCCATGGTGCTGATGCTGGCCATCCCCATCCGCAAGATTTATGGGTTGGAAGGTTTCATTACCGAGCGCCACCTGCAGAATTCCGCTAAAGTCATGCTCGCGACCGGGCTCATCGTAGCTTACGGTTATGGAATTGAAGCCTTCATGGGGTGGTACAGCGGCAACCGCTACGACATGTTTACCCTATGGAACCGGCTACACGGCCCCTACGCCGGTCCCTATTGGGCACTGCTGATCTGCAATATTTTCATCCCGCAGCTCCTGTGGATTCGCAAACTGCGCACCAGTTCGGTCGCCCTCTTCCTGGTTTCGGGCGTGATTCTGGTGGGCATGTGGCTGGAGCGGTTCATCATCGTAGTGGTCAGCCTGCACCGCGATTTCCTGACTTCATCCTGGGGCATGTACTACCCCACGCGCTGGGATTGGATGACCTACATCGGGACGATTGGACTGTTCCTGGCGGCCATGTTCCTTTTTGTGCGCATTCTGCCGATGATTTCTATCTTTGAAATGCGCACTCTCCTGCCGGAAGCGGAGGTGAAGCCGGAATGAAGCACACTTCCAACTACGGCTTGATGGCGGAGTTCGATTCGGCCAGCGATCTGGTGGCGGCGGCGGATCGCACCCGCGAAGCCGGTTATAAAAAGATTGATGCTTACAGCCCCTTCCCGGTAGAAGGATTAGCGGAAGCCATCGGATTCCATCACGACCTGGTTCCTCTGATCACGCTGATCGGTGGCATCGTCGGTGGGACCAGCGGATTCCTGATGCAGTATTGGATGTCGGCGGTCAGCTATCCCGTGAACATCGGCGGGAAACCTTACAACTCCTGGCCGGCATTCATCATAATCACGTTTGAGATGACGATTCTGTTCGCCGCTATTTCCGCGGTGTTTGGCATGCTGGCGCTGAACGGTTTGCCCATGCCGTACCATCCGGCCTTTAACGTTCCCCGCTTCGCGTTGGCTACCAAAGACCGGTTTTTCCTGATCGTGTTTGCCTCCGACAAGAAATATGATGCAGCGGCGACGCGCAAGTTTCTGGAGGCGCTGAATCCGCGCTCCATTGCGGAGGTGCCGAGCTAGGCATGCTGAGCCTCCGAAAATTCACGCCTTTGGTCCTGCTGGCCGTATTGGCCCTGGCGGGCTGCCGCCAGGACATGCACGACCAGCCGCGTTTCAAGCCGCTGGCCAAGAGCGATTTCTACGGCGATCTCCGCTCGGCGCGCGATCCCGTCGAAGGCACAGTGGCGCGCGGGCAGTTGCACGAAGATGCCTATTTCTATACCGGCAAGATTGGCAGCAATGCAGGCGACTACATGCCCTTCCCGGTCACCGCGGAAGTCATGGCGCGTGGACAAGAACGCTATAACATCTATTGCGCCCCTTGCCACTCGCGGGTTGGCGATGGCAATGGCGCGGTCCCGGCGCGCGGCTTTCCCCGCAAGCCGCCTTCCTATCACATTGAACGGCTGCGCAAAGCGCCGCTGGGATATCTCTTCGACACGATGACCAACGGCTTTGGCATCATGCCCGACTACGCCTCGCAGATTCCGGCGCGCGACCGCTGGTGCATCGCGGCCTACATCAAAGCTTTGCAACTGAGTCAGAATGCAACCATGGCGGAGGTGCCCGCCGGGCAGCCGGTCCCCTCGACTGCTCCAAAATTCGAGTTGCCAGGTTCAGGCGCAACCTTGCCGGTTCCGGTTCCGGTGCCCGCACCAGGGCAAGAAGAGGGGCCGAAATGAGCCTGGCACAGCTAACTCCGCTGGATCTCGCGGCCCCTCCGGTAGTCAGGACGATGCGGCAGCGCTCGTTGCTCGTCGGACTGATTTTCGCCGTGATCTCCGTCGCGGTTGCCGTCAACCGGCCCGATGAATTCTTCCCTGCCTACCTGCTGGCATTCATGGCCTGGCTCGGCGTAACTCTCGGTTCGATGGCAATTCTCATGATCCGGCATTTGACCGGCGGCGGTTGGGGCGTGGTGATTCGCCGCGTGATGGGCGCGGCCATGCGCTGCATTCCGCTGATGACCGTTCTCTTTATCCCCCTTCTGTTCGGGATGCCCCGGTTGTACGTGTGGGCGCGGCCCCTCGCTTCCGTGGCCGATCCGCGTCTTCGCCAGCATTTGCAGGGCAGTGTCAAAACGTATCTCTCGGTGCACGGATTCATTTTGCGCGCCGCGATCTACTTCGCCATCTGGAATTTGCTGTCCCTTTTACTTACTAAGTGGTCGGCCGAGGGAGACCGTCCGGGAGCTCGCGACAACACCCCGCGTTTTAAGGCAGTCAGCGGACCAGGGCTGATTCTTTACGCTTTCACGATTTCTTTCGCTGCCATTGACTGGATCATGTCCATTGATCCCAGTTGGATTTCCACCATTTATGGCTTGCTGATCCTGATTGGACAAGTACTCTCCGCCATGTGCTTTGCGGTCGTGATCGAGCGGATATTAGCCCGCTATAAACCCATGTCCGAGCTTTTGCGGCCCGATTTTGTGCACGATCACGGAAAATGGATGCTGGCCTTCACCATGGTGTGGGCCTATTTCTCATTTTCCCAGTGGCTCATCATTTGGGCCGGCAACTTGCCCGAGGAAATTACCTGGTACATGACCCGGTTGAGCCACGGGTGGGCCTACGTGGGACTGTGGCTGGTGGTGTTTCATTTTGCCGTGCCTTTTGCCTTGTTGCTTTCGCGGCCATTCAAACGCGATATCACGAAACTGGTGTGGCTCGCCGTTTGGCTGATGCTGATGCGCTACGTGGATCTGTTCTGGATCATCGAGCCGAATTTTTCGGCGCGCTTCCACGTCACCCTGGCGGACGTGGTCGTTCCCATCGCGTTGGGTGGTTTGTGGCTGGCATATTTCTTCCGCAATCTGGCTGCGATGCCATTGTTGCCCCTATACGATCCCTCCGCCAAGGAAGTGTTGGAGCCTGCCCATGAATGACCAACATCAGAACGGGCGCAACGGCGGCTTCGAGCGCGAGGACCTGGGCGCGAAGGCCATCTTTGGTTTCTTGATCGGGCTGGCCGTGCTTGGAGTGCTCGTCTATTTCGCGGCGAAGGGAACGTACCGCGCCCTGAACGCCTACTCTGAAGCCCACCAGCCTGCACAAAGTCCGCTGAAGCAAAGTACCGAGGGCGACACCCGCGACCTTCAAGCATCAAAGGTCGCACGAAGGATCGAAAACACTTTTCCTCAGCCGCTTTTGGAAACTGATGAACGCAACGAGTTGAATGAGTTCCGCGCCCAAGAGGAAAAGCAGCTTAATAGCTATGGCTGGGTGGATCAAAAAGCGGGAGTTGCACATATACCGATTGAACGGGCCATGCAGTTAGTGGCGGAACGCGGTTTGCCGGTCCGCACGGGCGAGACGAATTCGGGATTGCCGGCGAACTCGGCAGGGAAAAAGAAGACTGTCCCCAACCAAGCGGCGCAGCCATGAGGGCTAAAGCAGTGCGCAGTGAGTGGAACAATTCGAAAGCGTATCCGAAGTGGCTTGCCGCGTTGGGGATGTTGTTTTTGTCCCTTCCCGCGTGGAGCCAGGGCATGACCCAGGGGATTATGTCTCCTCCAGCCAACGTGCGGCCGCCGGGGTTAGAGCATGTGGGCATTGAGCAGCGCCTCAATCAGCAGGTTCCGCTTGATCTGGCGTTCCGCGATGAAACCGGCAAAGCGGTTCGTCTGCGGGATTATTTCGGGCAGAAGCCGGTGATTTTGAACCTGGTTTATTACAAGTGCCCTATGCTGTGCAGCGAAGTGATGAGCGGGTTAACGCGCGCGCTCAAAGTTATAAAATTTGACGCCGGCAATCAGTTCAATGTGCTCAGCGTTAGCTTCAATCCCAACGAGACACCGGAACTAGCCGCCGCTTCGAAGGCGCAATACATGGAGCGTTACGGCCGTCCAGCCGCGGCCAAGGGCTGGCATTTCCTGACCGGACCTCAGGAATCCATTACCGCGCTCACCCAGGCGGTGGGCTTCCAATATCAGTACGATCCCAAGACCGACCAGTATGCGCACGCCACGGCGATCATGGTGCTCACTCCCGACGGGCGGGTGGCGCAGTATTACTACGGCGTGGAATTTGCGCCCAAGGATCTGCGGCTCGGGCTGATTCAGGCTTCGAATCACAAAATCGGCAACCTGGTGGATGAAGTGTTCCTGTATTGCTATCACTACGATCCCGCCACCGGAAAGTACGGCGCGATCATCAGCCGGATTTTGAAGCTCTCCGGATTGGCCACCATTCTGGTGCTCGGTGGAATGGTGCTGATTCTGTTCCGGCGCGGTCCGCAATATCAGGACAAGGAGCAACACGGGTCTCATCGCTATGTTTGATAACTTCCCACTGTGGCCTGCACGGGCCTCGTCCGGCGCCGCGAACGTGGACGCGCTTTACATTTTTTTAGTGCTGCTATCCGCGTTCATGTGCGCGGCGATCTTTACTACGATCCTGGTGTTCGCCCTGAAGTACCGGCGGCGCGCCGGAGGAGCAGCGGAGCAGATTGAAGGCTCCACCGCTCTGGAGCTGACCTGGTCCATCATCCCCATGTTCATCTTCCTTTTCATCTTCGCGTGGGGAGCGGCGATTTATTTTCAGGAACGTACTCCACCCCGCGATTCCACCGAGGTTTATGTGGTGGCGAAACAGTGGATGTGGAAGCTGCAACATCAGGAAGGGCCGCGCGAGATCAACGAGCTTCACGTTCCGCTGGGCCGTAACATCAAGTTGATTATGACTTCACAGGACGTGATCCACAGCTTTTTCATTCCGGCATTCCGCGTCAAGCAGGATGTTTTGCCTGGGCGCTACACCACCATTTGGTTCCGCCCCATCAAGGCGGGGACCTATCACCTGTTCTGCTCTCAATATTGCGGGACCTCGCACTCGGGCATGATCGGAGATATTGTGGTGATGGAGCCCGACCAGTACGCGGCTTGGCTGAGTGGAGGCACGGCGGTGCCGCTGGCGGATACCGGGCAGAAGCTGTTTGCACAGATGGGTTGCGTCACCTGTCATCGCTCCGATACTCAGGGCCGCGGACCGAATCTGGTGGGAGTCTTTGGCAAGCCGGTGGCGCTCGAGGATGGGCGCACCCTCACCGCCGACGAAAACTACCTTCGCCAATGCATTTTGAATTCACGGGAACAGGTGGTCAAAGGTTTCCCTCCCATCATGCCGGTATTTCAAGGGCTATTGAGCGAGGAGCAAGTGAGCGCGCTGGTGGCTTACATTAAATCGCTGGGCGCGCCGCAGCCGGGGCAAGCTACCAAGAATCCCTCGGAGGCCGCCCTCCAAGAACCGCCAGAACCGAAGGTGCAATAACCATGGCTAGCGCAGCAGTTACGCCCGAACGCGAGCACTACCTCAATCAGGAGTACGGCATCCGCTCCTGGCTGCTCACCGTGGACCACAAGCGGATTGCCCTGCTCTACCTGATGTCCATCACGTTTTTCTTCTTCATCGGAGGTTTTTTTGCCCTGCTCATCCGGCTGGAATTGCTCACCCCGGCCGGCGATCTGGTGCAGGCCGACACTTACAACAAGCTGTTCACTATGCACGGCCAGGTGATGATTTTCTTTTTCCTGATCCCGTCCATCCCCGCCGTACTGGGCAATTTTCTGGTGCCGCTGATGATTGGGGCCAAGGATCTGGCCTTTCCGCGCATTAATTTGTTGAGCTGGTATCTGTACATTATCGCTGGCGGGCTCTATCTGCATTGCATTTTGACGGGCGGCGTGGACACTGGCTGGACCTTCTATACGCCTTTCAGCACAGCTTTCAGCAACAGCAAAGTGATTGAGGCCGGCCTCGCCGTCTTCATCGCGGGCTTTTCGTCCATTCTTACCGGGCTGAATTTTGTGGTTACCATTCATCGCATGCGCGCGCCCGGCATGACCTGGTCGCGTCTGCCGCTGTTTATCTGGGCGCACTATGCCACCAGCATCATCATGCTGCTGGGAACCCCGGTGCTCGCGATTACCCTGGTGCTGGTGGTCTTGGAACGCGCTTTCCACCTGGGAATTTTCGATCCCAAGCTGGGCGGCGACCCGCTGCTCTTTCAGCACCTGTTCTGGTTCTACTCCCACCCCGCGGTATACATCATGATTTTGCCCTCGATGGGTGTGGTCAGCGAGATTGTCCCGTGTTTCTCAAGGAAACGGATCTTTGGTTATCAGTTCATAGCCCTGGCGAGCATCATGATTGCGGTGGTCGGTTTCCTGGTGTGGGCACACCATATGTTCGTGGCCGGCATTTCGCTGTATTCCGCGCTGGTTTTTTCCTTGCTCAGTTACCTGGTCGCCGTGCCTTCCGCCATCAAGGTGTTTAACTGGACCGCGACCATGTACAAGGGCACCATCACATTTTCCACGCCCATGCTCTACGCCTTTGGCTTCATCGGCCTGTTTACCGTGGGCGGGTTGACCGGGCTTTTCCTGGCTTGCCTAGGAGTTGACCCGCATGTCCACGACACCTACTTCGTGATCGCCCACTTTCACTACATCATGGTGGGTGGCGCGGTCATGGGATATATGGCAGGAATGCATTATTGGTGGCCCAAGATTTCCGGCCGCATGTATCCGGAATCATGGGGCCGCTTGGCGGCGCTGATCGTTTTCCTCGGTTTTAATCTAACGTTCTTTCCCCAGTTCCTGCTGGGCTACATGGGAATGCCGCGGCGCTATTGGCAGTATCCGCCGGAGTTCCAGGTGTTGAACGTGTTCTCTACCGCGGGCTCGACCATCCTGGCCGTCGGGTATGTTCTGCCCATGGTGTATTTCCTGTGGTCCATGCGTTACGGAAAGATCGCGCCGGACAATCCCTGGGGCGCTTCCGGACTGGAGTGGATGACCAGCTCTCCGCCACCCACTTTCAACTTTGAGGAAACTCCTGTCGTCACCTGGGAGGCGTACGACTACGCCAATATTCCAGCCCCTGAGGAGGTGCCGGTTGAGCGATAGTCCAGCCGCCATCGAGGAACACAACCCAGAACTGCGGCACCACTTTGTGGATATGGGGCAGCAACAGCAGGCTGCTTCTTTGGGCATGTGGTTGTTCCTGAGCACGGAGATCATGTTCTTTGGCGGCATGTTTTGCGCCTATCTTATTTACCGGCGCCTGTATTACACGGAGTTCGCTGCCGGCAGCCGCAGCCTCGATGTGACCCTGGGGGCCGTCAACACCGCGGTCCTGATCTGCAGCAGTTTGACCGTGGCATTGGGGGTGCGCGCTGCCCAAATGGGTAAGCGCAAGTTGCTGGTCGTCCTGATGCTCTTAACCTTGGTCTTCGGTCTGGCATTTCTGGGGATCAAGGGCGTCGAATGGACCTCGAAGTTCAAGGAGCATCACGTTCCTGGGGCATCGTTCCACTTCGAGCAGACCGAGTTGGACGGCAAACCGATCGATCCCCAGCACATCCAACTTTACTTTTCTTTGTATTTCGCGATGACGGGGATGCACGCCCTGCACATGATCATCGGCATTGGCATGTTTCTGTACCTGACCTACTACTCGTGGAAGGGACGGTTCGGGCCGGAATACTACACGCCAGTGGAGAACGGCGGGTTGTACTGGCACTTTGTGGATATTGTATGGATCTATTTGTTTCCGTTGCTCTATCTAATTGATCTGAAGAAATAACAAGTGAGCGCTGCCCATGTCTGAACACATTCTCTCCACCAAACTCTACTACGGCATTTGGGTTGGTCTGCTCGTCCTCACCGCAACGACAGTGGGCGTGGCGCACATCGACCTGGGACCGTGGAACATTGTGGTGGCCTTGGCGATCGCCAGCCTGAAAGCCGTGCTGGTCGTGCTTTTCTTCATGCATGTCAAATACACCAGCGAGAAGATGACCAAAGTGATTATTGTTTCCGCCATCTTCTGGCTGCTCATTCTTCTGGCACTAAGCCTTTCCGACTATGCGACCCGCCTTTGGAACTGATCAGGGGGCATCCCGGGCCAATTTGCTGTATACTCCGGCCCCGGTGACAAACTCACCCACGAGGTGACTTATGGCATTTTGCAATTCATGCGGTACGGCGATGGAAGCCGGAGCGAAGTTTTGTCCCAAGTGCGGCGCGGCGTCGTCCACGGCGGCTGGCGCGGCATCGGGAGCTCCGGCAGCACCCGCACAAGGCAGTGGCGCTCTCAAAATTATCCTGATTGTGCTTGCCGTGATTGTGGGGCTAGGTATCCTGAGTATGGGCACCTGCGCGTTTATGGTGCATCGTGCGCTCCACCGCATGCATGTCCGCGATCAGGATGGCAACGTGCACGTCGAAACTCCCTTTGGCACGGTGGATAGCACCGAGGATCCCGCGGAAGCGGCTCGAAATGTAGGGGTAGACCTGTATCCGGGCGCAACCGTGGCGAAAAATGGCTCGGCGAACATGACTATCGGCAGCATGCACACTGCAACCGTGGAGCTCGACACCAGTGATTCTCCCAGCGCCGTCAATGACTTTTACAAGTCTAAGTTTCCGAACGCCACTGTGATGTCGGCCCAGGGCGATCACTATTCCATCATGTCCGGAGACAAGAACGATATGACTACGATCAACATCGATTCGAGGGATGGCAAGACGCGGATCCACATCGCCAAGATCACCGGGAAAATGATGGGGACATCTTCCAACTAACGGGCGACTGAAACGCGGCGGACGATTTGTCCAGCCGCGTTTCAAATCGCAATCAGGCACTTACACTAACCGGCGCCGATGCCGCCGAACTGGATGCGCTGGTCGAGAACAACTGCAGGTCCTGCTGCAACGAAGCATAAGCTTGCTGGGCGTTTGTCAGACTTCCGGATTGCAGATCCTGCCCCAGGGTATTGAACAACTGAGCGATGGAAGTCTGCTGCGCCGAACTGGAGCTGGAATTCTGCGATTCCGGCGCGTGATGATGATGGTGGTGATGAACCTGTCCGCCCTGCGCGGCTTGCTGGACATCTTGCTGGATGTTGGCGAAGTCCTGCTGCGCGGCGGTCAGGTTGCCGGATTGCAAATCATTGCCTAGCGCGTTGACGGCCTGGGAGAGTGTGTTCCCGCCGGACTGACTGGCGGATGCGCTCTGCTGCAAGGCAGCGAAGTCGGCTTGCGCCCCAGTTAGATTGCCCGCTTGCAAGTCTTTAGTCAGTTGCTGGAACTCATTTTGCAAGCTTGTCTTCTTACTGCTTTGCAAAGTGCCGAGCTGAGAGAATAGGCTACTGGCGATGCCTGCGATTGACATATTCCAATCCTTGAACTGCTTGATTCGGATCCGCAGGCATGAGTGCAAGCTGGCGGCCAAAGTAGTGATGCGCAATGAGCGTCTCGATCTTGTTGATTCGGCGTGCCCGGCGCGATGAGCTACCCTGATTTCGCAAAAAACCGACTCATTCTTCACTGTCCTGCACCCTACCCCCGGCAAAGCCTGCCCGGCAAGATTTGCCCACTTGCGTGCCGAACGGCGGCGATTGTGCGATTCTATAGGCCCGATGCCATCGGTGAATAAACTGACTCCCTCCACACCCTCGCGGAATGATTTCGTGGCCCGCGCCGCGGCCTCTAAATCCGTTGTCGTCGATGCGGCCGCACTCGAGGCTGTGCTGCGCCGCAAGATTCGTGGCGAATGTCCGTTTCGACAACGGCAGCCGGGCGCTGTACGCAACCGACGGCTCCAACTATCGGCAGGTTCCTATCGGAGTCGTTTTGCCCCGCGACACGGATGATGTTCTCGCCACGATTTCCCTCGCCCACGAATTTGGCGCTCCCATTCTCTGCCGGGGCGGCGGGACTTCGCTCGCCGGACAGTGCTGTAACGTAGCGGTCATCCTGGATTTTTCCCGCTACATGGGGAAAATCCTCGAGATTGATCCGGAGCGGCGGATTGCGCGCGTGCAGCCTGGGGTTGTGCTCGACGATTTGCGCAACGCCGCCGAGCAACACCACCTCACCTTTGCTCCGGATCCCGCCACGCATAGCCGCTGCACCCTGGGCGGAATGATTGGCAATAACTCCTGCGGTGTGCACTCCATCATGGCGGGCAAGACCGACGACAACATCGAAGAATTGGAGATCCTCACCTACGACGGCCTGCGCATGAAAGTAGGCCAGACCGGCGACGCGGAAGCCAACCGAATCATTGGCGAAGGCGGCCGGCGCAGCGAAATCTATGCCGGGCTGAAATTTCTGAGCTCCCACTACGGAGACCTGGTCCGCTCCAGGTTCCCAGACATTCCGCGTCGCGTTTCCGGATACAACCTGAATCATCTCCTGCCGGAGAACGGATTTCACGTCGCGCGCGCCCTGGTCGGATCGGAAGGCACCTGTGTCACCATTCTCGAAGCCACTTGCCGCCTGGTGCAGAGCCCTCCCGAACGGGTCTTGCTGGTGATTGGATATCCGGACGTTTACCAGTGCGGCGACCGCATCCCGGACGTCATGGCTCACCATCCCATCGGACTCGAAGGCTTCGATGACCTGCTGATCGAATACAGCCAGCGCAAAGGCATGAACGCGGAAGGAATCGCGTTGCTGCCTGAGGGCGGAGGGTGGCTGGTTGCCGAGTTCGGCGCGAATACCGCCAAGGAGGCTGAGGCTCAGGCCCGGAGCGCGATGAGCGCCTTGAGCCGGGGACCGAATCCCCCGCGGATCCGCCTGGTCACCAACAAACGCGAGGCCAAGTTGGTTTGGGAGGTTCGCGAGTCGAGCCTGGGCGTAGTTGCCCATGTCCCCGGGCAACCCATGAAATGGGAAGGGTGGGAGGACGCCGCGGTCGCGCCAGAAAAACTGGGCAACTATCTCCGCGATCTGCGCAAGCTCCTGAATGCCTACGAGTATTGGGCTTCATTCTACGGTCATTTTGGTCACGGCTGCGTACACGTGCGCATCGGTTTCGATCTTGAGAGCGATGCCGGAATCCGAAAATACCGTGCATTTGTTGAAGAAGCAGCTGACCTGGTGGTCAGCTATGGCGGATCGCTTTCCGGCGAACACGGAGATGGGCAATCCCGCGGCGAATTACTGCCGAAAATGTTTGGCGCGGAACTGGTGCGGGCCTTCGGCGAATTCAAAGCCTTGTGGGATCCTGACTGGAAGATGAATCCCGGCAAGCTCATCGAGCCCTACCGTCTGGATGAGAACCTGCGCCTGGGAGCCGCCTACAAACCCTGGGAGCCGCAAACTCACTTTCAGTTCCCGGCGGATCAAGGGAGCTTGGCGAAGGCGACGTTGCGCTGCGTGGGAGTGGGGAAGTGCCGTCAGTCGGAAGGCGGAGTCATGTGTCCCAGTTTCCGCGCCACTCGCGAAGAGGAGCACTCCACCCGCGGCCGGGCTCATTTGCTCTGGGAGATGACGCAGGGAGAAGTCATCCGCGGCGGCTGGAAAAATGAAAGTATCAAAAACTCGCTCGACCTCTGCCTGGCCTGCAAAGGTTGCAAGAGCGATTGCCCCGTGGGTGTGGACGTAGCCACGTACAAGGCGGAGTTTTTTTCCCACTATTACGAAAACCGGGTCCGTCCGCGCAGCGCCTACGCCTTCGCCAACATCGATCTTTGGGCGCGTTTTGCCTCGAAGCTCCCATTCTTGGCCAACTTGCCCACTCAGTTGCCATTGCTGCGTGATCTTGCAAAATGGGCGATGGGCATGCCACCGCAGCGTCAGATTCCAGTCTTTGCGCCGCAGACTTTTCGCAGCTGGTTTGACAAGAGGAAAGCCCAGAATCCGCAGGGCCCGCCGGTTTTGCTCTGGCCCGACACATTCAATAACTATTTCCTTCCGGATACTGCCAAGGCCGCGCTGGAAGTTCTGGAGGCGGCTGGATTCCATGTCCAGCTTCCGCGGCGGATTCTGTGTTGTGGCCGTCCCCTCTATGATTTCGGGATGCTGGACCGCGCCAAGCGCCTGCTGCGTCAGACTCTCAGTACCTTGGAAGCTGAGATCAAGGCGGAAATTCCGGTGGTGGTGCTGGAGCCTAGCTGCGCCGCCGTTTTCCGCGACGAACTGATCAATCTTTTCCCCAAGGACGAGCGCGCCCAAAAGCTATCGCGGCAGACCTTTCTCCTCAGCGAATTTCTGGAGAAACAGGCCTCGCACTTTCAGTGGCCCCAACTGAAGCGCAAGGCCCTGGTCCACGGTCATTGTCATCACAAATCGGTGATGGGCATGGGTGCAGAGGAAGCCGTTCTCCACAGAATGGGAGTGGATTTCTATGCTCCCGCGGCGGGCTGCTGTGGCATGGCAGGCTCTTTTGGGTTCGAGGCCCACAAATACGACGTCTCCCTCGCCATCGGGGAACTGGAGCTTCTCCCGGCAGTTCGCCAGGCCTTACCCGATACCTTGATCATTGCAGACGGCTTCAGCTGCCGTGAGCAGATCTCGCAATGCACTGGCCGTCAGGCGGTGCATCTGGCGGAAGCCATCAAAATGGCTCTGCCAGCCTCTAAGTAATTGATTGCAGACGCTTAACCTTGAGGCCTCGCCAGCGCCTCCCGATTCTGGGAAAATAGGAGGTGCTGGCCCAGGCGCGGGACCGTTCCCCGGAGGCGCTCCGTCATGACTCCCAATAGCGAATATTCTCTCCCCGTCGCGGACGGGGTCGCGCAGCCGGGAGCTGTTCCTGATGCTTCGCTGCACGGCTCAGTTCTGGTCCTGATTCAATTCGATGTTTGCGAGGAGATCAAGCTCGACAAACTCCGCCAGATATTTGGCGCCCGCACCGTCGAACAGCCCAGTTTCAAGCATCCCGCCCCAGGTTATGTACGTTACCAGAGACCTCCGGTCCTGGAGCCGATCGATCCTCTGGTGCTGGAAAGTGGCGAACGCCTGCACGGGCAAATCAAGTACTACGACTATGGCGTGCTGAGCGTGGTCTTCGAACTGCCATTTTCTGGGGAATGGGACACTCTGGTTCGCCTGGCAGGGCGCTGGGTATGGGATGTGGACTTCGTGCGCCACGCCTCGCGGATTGCCCGCCAGAGACTGGAACGCGCGGCTCCCGCGCTGGTCAAGCCTTATCCCGAATGGCTCAGCGAAGACTACTTTATCTTTCATGTGCGGGAACAAGGGGGCAAGCCGGGTGCGGAGGAGCTTTGCCGGGCTCACGGGGCAGAGATTGCTCAGATTGTGCGCGGCGAAACGGCGCAGCTCTCAGACGGAGAGCGCGCCGAGATCCTGCAATCGCGAATTTCGTACTATCCCAATGATTTAGCCGTGATCGGCTGGAACGCGGCATTCCTTTATGACAGCGAGGCGGGCGCAGAGACTGCAATTCAGTTGCTGGAGTACGCCAACTCGCAGCTGCTGGAATTCCGCCACTACGACGAACTGCTCACCCGCGAGTTGGAGAGCGTGTACGACTCACTGGAGAAAGGAACCGGCCCGCTCGCTCGCTGGCGTCTGGCTCGCGCCGCCACCAAGCTGCATACGGTTCTGCTGGATGTTACCGAACTGACCGAGCACGCCGACAACGCCATCAAGTTTCTCAGCGATATGTTTTCCGCCCGGCTCTATAAACTGGCGGCGGCTAAGGTGGGCGTTCCTGACTACAAGGACCTGGTTACGCAGAAGGTGCATACCGCGGAGGAACTTTACCGCTTCATGGTGGATCAATTCAACCAGAGCAGGGCGTTCATCCTCGAACTGACCGTGGTGGTGATTTTGATCATCGAACTGTTCTTCCTGTTTCGCGGCAAGCCATTCTAAGGTTGACTCTGGCGGTTAGTCTCAGACTGACAATTCGCGCAATTTGGAGAAGTAACGGTCGTCATACGCCGCCGTGGCGCTCTGGACGTACTCCATGACCTTCTGAATATTGGCGCGGTCACCCCGGCTCACGTCCCCGAAGGTCACGGCAATTCCCGTGCCCGGATCAAGCCGGAGTACGGAGCCTTCCGCCTGGAGTTTCCCGTCATCCATCGAGAAGAGGAGTTTGAGCCGGGTGCCCGCGGACATGAGGACGCTAGTTTTCACAAAGCATCCCCCCAGGCTGATGTCGGTGAGGTGTCCCAATACTGGGCGGTCCCCGCCGTCGGCCCGCAACTCGATGGTGAGCCGGCACTTCATCCGCGGATACGTTCTGCGGTTCTTACGGAATGGTTGTTTCTGTTTTTCCAAATACATGCGGCGGTCGGCTTCGGCTAACAAAGCTTCCGCATCCGCTCCATCCTCGGGATAAAGCGCGTGTCCAATGCTGAGGGAAAGAATGTCTTCGCCGCAGACTTCACGGCCCGCCTGTTGTGCCATCTGTTTGAGTTGGAGTGACTTGGTAGCCGCCGCGTCCACGGTCAAACCGGGCGCGACCACTACAAACTCATCGCCTCCCATCCGGGCCACATAATCGTAGTCGCGGCAGCTATGTTTAAGAGCTTGCGAGAAAAGACGCAAAACGCGGTTGCCTTCCAAATGGCCAAAACGGTCATTGATTTGTTTGAACCCGTCCATGTCGCAAACCATAGCGACCAGCGTAGAGGTTTCGCGTTTGCAGCGCGCCACTTCACGGTCCAGCTGCAGGAAGAGCGAGCGAGCGTTAGGCAGTCCGGTCAGGAAGTCTGTAGTGGCCGAGTTCTCCGCTTGTTCGTACTTGAGCGCGTTTTCAATCGCCAACGCCATCTTCGAGCTGATGGCGAGCAGGATGCGCAGGTGGTCGGAGGTGAATGCGTCGTTCTCAAGTTTATAGAGCGTGAGCACCGCGACCACCCCGGAGAGGCCTTCCAAAGGAACGGCTAGCGCCGAGCGCAGCGTGCTGAATTTGGTGGGATCGTTGAGGTATCCCGGTTCCACCGAAGGATTGCCGTTGATAATCGGCTTCTTGTTCTGCGCCACCCAGCCGGAAAGCCCCTGTCCCAGTGGAATGCGTAAGGAAGCGAACAGCCGGAAATTGTCGCCACTGACGTGTTCCGGAATCAGTTCCTGACCCCGGCGGACGTACATAGCGATGGCGTCGTAGGGAACCAGCCGTTTGATTTTCACGGAAAAAACCGAGAGGGTTTCGCCCAGGCTCAACGATGCGCCCAGATCCTGGCTGAGCTCGAAAAGCGTCTGCGCCTCCTGGCGCGCGGCTGCGATGGAAGAGAGAAAATTGGTTTCCTGCCCCTCTTTGCCAACGTTGCTCTCAAAGCCAGCGTCCGGTGCGGTGCCCCGTTCCACCTTCACTTCCGTCGAGAGTTTGGATTTTTCCTGCCGCGCCGAATTGCTGCCGCACCAATCTTTCCAGCTCACGGTAGCGGTTCTGCAACACCCTGACAACCCGGGGATCGAAAGCCTTGCCTGACTCCTCCGACAACAGCCGGATGACCTCTTCCAGCGGGAGTGCCTTGCGGTATTGGCGGTCGGAAGCCAGGGCATCCAGATAATCCACCGCGGAAAGGATACGTGCCCCCGCGGGAATTTCCTCTTCCCGCAGACCGAAGGGGTAACCAGAACCGTCCCATTTCTCGTGGTGCGCCCGCACAATCGGCACCACTGGGTAGGGAAAACGCACATGTTCCAGGATCTCGGCCCCGACCACGGGGTGAATCTTCATCTTTTCGAACTCTTCCGGGGTCAGCCGGCCGGGTTTCGAAATGATGTGCTCGGGCACCGCCAGTTTTCCAATGTCGTGCAGCAAAGATGCCGCCTGCAGAGCCTCGAGTTCGCCCGGGCTGAGGCCAATCTCCTTGGCCACTTCAATCGCATAAATGCGGACTCGCTGCAAGTGGTCATGCGTGGTGTGATCCTTGGCTTCAATGGCCAGCGCGAGCGCTTCGATCGTCCGCATGTGCAAGTCCGCCATCTCCGCGATGTGGCGTTTCTCGCCATCCAGTTTGCCCACATACAAGCGAATCGAGCGGTAGATCAGGTAAACCAGGGGCAGAGCCAGCAAAGAACTTTGCCACTGGAAGGAACGGTTCAGCCAGCCGAGGATGCTCGCCAGCGCGGCGCCGCCAAGATAATAGGGAAAAGACCAGCGGTAGCCCTCGACCCAGATCCTCCTGAAGGATCTCTTCTCCGAAAACGCGGTCATGGCGGCGAGCGTAACCGTATTCACCACAAAGTAAACCGACGCCGCAAGGCCCAGCAGTAGGGGCCCGATTCGCAGATGTCCGTAAACCGGAGGAATGGAGTGGTAGGTGCCGTAGGCCAAGGCTATGGACAAGGCGCTGCAGCAAATGTTGAATGCAACCCGCACCGGGCGCACAGTCTCCCCGTAAAGACATTGGACAATGACCGCGCCGCACCCCAGCATCAGGGTTTCGGTGAAGCTCAAATCCAAAATCCCCACCAACACGAATAGAAAGTTGACCGACAAGGTATCAGCCATGGCCGGCAAGCTCACCCGGAGCTGCGAGGCCAGCAGCGCGAGCAGCATGTAGCAAACGAATTCGGCGACGTTTCCGCTCTTCAAATGAGCGGTACTGTAGAGGAGCACACCAGCGCCCGCCATTATGACAAAGCCAATAAAGGCCTTGGCACTGAGTTCCACATTTGTCGAAAACGCGCCCCGAGCCATATCTCTCCCTCGGCTCCTCCCCGCTATCGTTCCGGAGCCCGAGAAAACCCCCTCGATCCCACTTAGTGTGAAGAGTAAATGGCTACAGGACAATCACTTACAGGATATTGAGGAAACTTTCGTAACTGGACGTTGGGAATCCTCCGTGCCTGGATCAGCAGCAGATAGCTGAGATTTTGTGACCTCGCAGCTGGGTACAAGAGGCCCGGGTTATGCCGGCTTTTTGAGATTTCGGGCAGGCTGCCTGCCCTTTTGTCCCCTTCTTACGCTCGATTACTAAGCCCATCCCGGCTCGCCAAATGTGCTAGATTGGCTTGCAGCGGGCCCTTAGCTCAGCGGTTAGAGCAGTGGACTCATAATCCATTGGTCCCAGGTTCAAATCCTGGAGGGCCCACCACTTGAATAGTGGTGCTTTCCATTACAAACCGCTGTTTTAGAAGGTGTTAGCACACTTAGAGTCGACGTTCCGGTTAATCTACGAGTTTAGTTATTACGGTGGTGCCTAAATCAGGGATTCGAGGAAAATCATGGCAGAACACAGAGTCTTATGCGCCAAGCTGCACCAGGAACTTCCGGGCCTTGATGAGCCTCCGTTTGACACCGATCTGGGCAGAAAAGTGTACGAAAACGTTTCCCGGCAGGCCTGGCAAATGTGGACCGAACACTGCAAAATGCTGCTCAATGAATACCGCCTGAATCCTGCCCGCAAAGAGGATCAAGAGGCGATCGTCCGCCAGATGGAACAGTTCTTTTTCGGCGAAGGCTCGGTTCTGCCGAAGGAGTACGTCCCGCCCCCCAAATAGCTCGCCTTGGCTACTCTTGCCTCCTGCGGGAGTACCCGACTTGGCGTGCGGGGGTTACTTCACGGTTAATCTGCCCTGCTCTTTGTGCAGATTTCATTATCCCGTAACATTCTTTCGATACAACTTAAGCGTGATGAGTTCTGCGTTTTACGACACGCTCATCCTCTCCGACCTGCATCTCGGGTCGGAAGTCAGCCGCGCGGAAGAGGCCACGCGCATGCTGAAGGAGAACTGTTTTCGCCGGCTTATCCTGCTGGGAGACATTTTTTCCGATCTGAATTTCCGCCGGCTCACCAAGGAACACTGGAAGTTTTTGAGCCATATCCGCAAGCTTTCCAATCCCAAGCGCGGCGTCGAAGTGGTCTGGGTCGAGGGCAATCACGATCAAGGTCTGTCGGCGGTGATGTCTCACCTGGTGGGAGTGAAGGTCTATCAGGAGTACACCTGGGAATTTGCCGGGGTGCGCCATCTCGCCATCCACGGTCATCAATTCGACCGTTTTGTGCTCAACAACTGGTTCTTCAGCAGCATAAATACGTTTGTGCATTTGCAGTTGCAACGTCTGGACTTCAAAGGCAAATGGTTCTCCCGACTGGTGGACCGGTTGGGTACACGCTGGTTGCGGCTCACGCCGAAGGTAGCTGCGGGAGCCTTGTCGCACGCCCAGTTCCGGCAAGCGCAGCGGATTTTTTGCGGGCACACCCATGCGGCTTTACACCGCCAGCAGGACGGCGTCGAGTACTACAACACGGGGGGATGGATTGATTCCAATCCCACGTACGTGACGGTGGACGCGGATGGAGTCCGCATTCACGATTACGAAAAGGAAGATTACCAAAGGGAAGATTGCGAAAAGGAACAGAATGAACGATCTGACCATCGTCATACCGGCGAAGAACGAAGCCCAGCTGATTCCGCGGCTTTTGAACTCGCTGATGAATCAGGATTATCCGAAGATGCCGAGTACGAAGGTGTTGGTGGCTGACGCTGGCTCCAGCGATGGCACTCCGGAAATCGTCATGAGCTTTCGCGACCGGCTGAACATTAGCGTGGTGCCCGGCGGTCTGCCGTCTGCGGGACGGAACCGCGGCGCCGCCCTGGCCGATACACCCTACGTCTTGTTCATGGACGCTGATATCCAGCCTGCCTCGCCCTCGCTGATTCGCGATGCCGTGGAGTTGGCCCAACGCAAACAGTTGCACTGCGTGACTACCAACATTCTCTGCCAAGGCGGCAGCCTGACTGACCGGCTCTTCTATTTGACCAACAATTTGTTCCAGTACTTGTCGTGCATCCACAAGCCTTTCAGCACCGGCATGTTCATGCTGTTCGACAGAAAGCGTTTTGCGGAGCTCGGAGGTTTCAATGAGCAGGTTCACTTTGCCGAGGATTATCTGCTCAGCCAGCGAGTGGACCGAAGCAAGTTCGGCATCGTCGGCGGCGGAGTTTACACCACCAATCGGCGTCTCACCAGGATGGGGCACGGGAAGGTGGCGCGGCTCTTTTTTGCTACGGCTTTCAATTATTGGAATCGGCGTTTCTTCTTGCGCGATCACAAATACTGGCAGACGTAAGCTGGCGGGATGCCCGCTCAAAAGTGCAGTACGACCCCGGTAGAGAAGCGCACATCATTCTGGGTTTGACTGAAGAAGCGTGTCTGCAAGGCGTCGAGTTGAAATCGCCAGCCGATGACATGGAACACGCGGTAGTCGATGCCTCCGCCCAAGGCATCGGCCAACGACGTATTTGAGGCGGAATTCCCGCTGATGTGGCCCACCCCCAGCAGCGCGTGGGCAAACGGGGTGAATCTGCCGACGGGAACGGAAACTTGCGGTCCAAAGATCACGTTGTGCACGCTGTCGCCAACGCCATAGTGTCCGCTGATGTCGGCAACAATCCCGACGAACGGCAAGACCTTCCCCTCTAACGATCCTTCCCAGCCATTCAGGTTGGCGTGTCCGGCTGAGTTAAAGTCCGCACCGTTATAGGAATAACCGAAAAAAATGTTTCCTTTGGTGGGAATTTGGGCCGGGGCGACAGTAACCAAAAATAAAATGACCAATCCCACTGCAATGCGTCTATACACTATCGTCCCTCAATTGGTTCAGATGTGGAATCAAATTAATTAGATGCGGTGCATGAATGAAAGTTGGCAGGAAACATTTGCGTAACGGGACGAACTTTACCAACTTTTTACGATTCTTAAATGTTCGCCGTCGCCCCAGGGAATAAGATGAAACTTACCGTTCCCAGCTTTCGTACTATTAGTCCAGGGATGGAGTTCATCTTATGACGCAAACATCTTCGCAAACGGCATGGCCGGGAGCACCGCTCCTCGGGGAGTGGAACAAGGAGCCGCAGTTGAAGTTGAGTCTTGAAATTCGCAGGTGCGACAACGTCGCCGTAGTGGCCTGTAAGGGTCGCATCGTGTATGGCAATGAAGCCGAGGCGTTGTCATACACCGTGGCCGATCTGTTGCCACAGTCACGGCAGGTGGTGCTTGAACTCAGCCAGGTAGAAACCGTGGATGGCGGCGGCCTGGGAGAGTTACTGGCGCTGCTGGCCCGCGCCCAGGAGCGCGGCTGCACCATAAAACTTGCCGCTCCCAGCAAGGCTGTCCGTGAATTGCTGGAACTCACCCGGGTCGCGTCGGCATTTGAAATCCATGCCACGGTAAACGATGCGCTGCGTGCCCTGCGCGCCCAGGCGCAGGCGGTCTAGCGGTTTCAGGCCTGGAAACCACTCAATCCGATTCCTCGGCCTGCGACAGATCCCGGCGCGTGGACGTTTTGTCTCCCGCTCGAAACGGTAGTTGCCCTGGCGTTGGGTGGCGATGGCCTGCGCCACTTTCAGGAATGCTCGGGCCGCGTGGGACTGGCTCGCTGATTTGCGGTGAACCAGGCGCAGTTTGCGGTGCAGGCTCAGTTCGCGCACCGGAATATGGACGAGCTCTCCGCGCGCCAGTTCATCCTTCACACTGATCTCCGGCAAGAAGGCAACGCCGTTCCCGCTGGCGACGAAGCTTTTCATGGTCTGCAGCGTGGGCAGTTCCAGGTCCATGTGCAGGGGTGTCTTGTAACGCTTGAAAACCTGGATCACTTTTTCGCGATAAGGGGACGAGACAATGTGGGCCACAAAAGACTCGGCGCCGAGTTGCCGGATGCTCACCTGCCGCTCGCGGGCCAGTGGATGCTGCGGCGGCACCACGAAGATGAGTTCGTCCTGATAGACAACGATGGAGCGCAGTCGCGGTTCCTGGGGATGGTAGGTCAAAATGCCGATTTCGGAATTGTGGCGCAGCACATCGTCGGGAATCTGGCTGCCCAGCGAACGATGCACCAGGAGCCGTACCATGGGGTGCAGCCGGCGAAACTCGGCCAGCACGGGGAGAAGATAGAGCGCCGTCAATTCGTTGGCGGCGATGGCCAGCCTGCCCCGGTTCAAGTTCCGCAGTTCGATCAGGGCTTCCCGCGCGTCACCGCGCAAATTGATGAGCCTCTCGGCGTACTCTTGCAGGACGCGCCCCGCGTCGGTCAATATGCCTTCGCGGGAAGAGCGGTCGAACAAAGGCTCGCCCAGTTCCTGCTCCAGTTTATGAATCGTCTGGCTTACCGCGGATTGGGTGCGTTGCAATTTCTCCGCCGCCCGGGAGAATCGCCCTTCCCGCGCCACCGCCAGAAAAACTTCGAGGTGCGCCAGATCCATGAAAGCAGGCCTTTAAGAGAAACTGCACCGCAGATCAGAAATTCTTATAGTCTTTGAGTTTACTAATGTTATTGCGTAGATTATAAGGTTTACTTTACGCCGCTGTCCACGATAAGATAAGATTTCGCACGGAAAGGAAGGGCTGCGCATGGTACCGGCTCGCATCACAATCTTCGATACCACGCTGCGCGATGGCGAGCAGTCGCCGGGCTGCAGCATGAACGTCGAAGAAAAGCTTCGTCTGGGGCATCAACTCGATTGCCTGGGCGTGGATGTTTTAGAAGCTGGTTTTCCCATCGCATCCGAGGGCGATTTCCGCGCCGTGCAGTCGGTGGCGGCAGCCATTCGCCGTCCCATAATCGCGGCGTTGGCCCGCGCCCGCAAAGAAGATATCGAACGCGCCTGGCAAGCTTTGGAGGGCGCTGCCCGGCCGCGCATTCACGTGTTTCTCGCGACCTCTGACATTCATCTTAAGTACAAGCTCAAGCTTACCCGCCAGCAGTGCCTGGAGCAGGCCCGCGAGGCGGTGCGGCTGGCGAAATCATTGTGCGGCGATATCGAATTTTCTCCGGAAGACGCCACCCGCACCGATCATGATTTTCTGTGCAAGGTGCTGGAGGCGGTCGTCGAGGCCGGGGCCACCACTTTGAATATTCCGGACACCGTCGGCTATACCGTGCCGCTGGAGTTCGCCGAAATCATTCACACCATCCGGCAACGGGTAAAAGGCGTCGAGAAGGTTACCATCTCCGCGCATTGCCATAACGATCTCGGGCTGGCTGTCGCCAACGCGATGGCTGCGGTCGCTGCAGGAGCGCGCCAGGTGGAATGCACCATCAACGGGATCGGGGAGCGGGCGGGCAATGCTTCGCTCGAGGAATTCGTGATGGCGACCCGCGTTCGTCCGGACCGCTATCCTTACGAGACCGGCATTGTGAGCGAGCAACTTTACCCGGTGAGCCAAACCCTGGGAGAAATTACCGGAGTTTCGGTGCAGCCCAATAAGGCCATTGTGGGTCGTAATGCATTTGCCCACGAAGCTGGCATCCATCAGGACGGCATGCTCAAGAATCCCCTGACCTATGAAATCATGACCCCGAAGTCAGTGGGCGTGCCGGATTCAAAACTGGTGCTCGGCAAGCACTCCGGGCGGCACGCGCTGGGTTTGCGCTGCCAGCAACTGGGCTATCAATTCGACCGCCGGGAGCTCGACGAAGTCTATCGCCGGTTCGTGGTGCTGGCCGACCAGATTAAGCATGTGGCCGATCATCATCTGCTCGATCTCATTCGGGAGACGCATCTCAGCTCCCGCCCCGTCCCGGGGGCGCCAAGCATAGGAACGCAAGAATCCGCGCCGGAAGCGGCTGCGGCCAATACTGGCGCGGGCGGGCCCGAGTCGCAGAAGCCCTTTCCGGTTCCCCCGGCGTCCGACATCAGCGCGGCCACTCTGCCGCTGCGTCACGCTACCGAGCACCACAGCGAGCAAGACGACTATCTTTGGGGAGTGTGACCCCCAAACTGTCAGGCGTTTGTAGATTCCGGCTGCAATCCGCTGTTCTTGAAATCCATGAACCTCAAACTCACCGTTCTCCCCGGCGATGGCATTGGTCCAGAAGTGACCGATGAAGCCGTGCGCGTGCTCGAAACCGTGGCGCGGGTCTTCGGCCATTCCCTCGGCGTAACCCGCAAAGATATTGGCGGCGCGGCCTATCTCAGCAGCAAAGATCCACTTCCGGGCGATACCGTGCAAGCCTGCCTTGCGTCCGACGCCGTTCTGCTCGGGGCGGTCGGAGGACCGGCGTTCGACGGTCTGCCCAAGCATCTTCGCCCCGAGGCCGGTTTGCTGGGCATTCGGCGCGAACTGGGAGTCTATGCCAACCTCCGGCCGGCAATTTGTTTCGCTCCCCTCGAGGATTGCTCTCCGTTGCGTCCGGAAGTGGTGCACGGAATGGACGTTCTGATCGTCCGCGAACTGCTGGGCGGTCTCTACTTCGGCGAGCCACGATCGATTCAAGGAGCCGCTGGCCATCGCACGGCCGTGGACACCATGCAGTATGGCGAGACGGAAATAGAGCGCATTGCACAGGTCGCTTTCGATCTGGCCCGCTCACGCCGCCGCAAAGTTACTTCGGTTGACAAGGCCAACGTGCTCGACTGTTCGCGCCTGTGGCGGGACGTGGTCACTCGTGTCGGGCAAAGTTATCCTGACGTAAAGCTTGTGCATATGCTGGTGGACTCCGCCGCCATGGCGCTGTTGGCGCGTCCCACCGATTTTGACGTGTTGCTTACCGAGAACATGTTTGGCGACATTCTTTCCGATCAGGCGGGCGCGGCGGTGGGCTCTCTCGGCATGTTGGCTTCAGCGAGCATCGGAGGCCGGGTGGGGCTGTACGAGCCCGTGCACGGCTCAGCGCCCGATATCGCCGGCAAGGGCATTGCGAATCCGCTCGGCGCCATTCTTTCTACCGCGATGTTGCTGCGGTACTCTTTCAAGCTGGAAGCCGAGGCCGCCAGCATTGAATCCGCGGTGGCTAGCGTTTTGACGTCCGGGGCTCGGCCCCGAGATTTAGCCCGGCCGGGCCAGCCTAGCTTAAGTACCGGAGAGATCGGCCGCAGAGTGGTCCAAAAGATCGAGAAATCATCCAACCCGACGCGATCCCAGGCCAGCGACTAGCACCGATTGGCATCGGGTAAGAAAATTGTGCGGGGTTCCCATCCTGGCAGTCATTCCTGCTTGCGACCCGCAAGAGATTTCCACAAGTGTCTCTTGGTTGCAAACCCTTGCATCCAGATCGGCGGAGCGTAACATTGTAGTGAAGGGTTGTACCTTTTCCCCCCGGACGGGATCAGTATGCTTTCAAAGTGTGCCAACCCGGGCTGCTCGGCCAGCTTCCTCTATTTGAGTCAGGGAAAGCTGTACCGCTGGGACACTTCTGCAGCGGCCACCGGCAAGGGACTGAGCTTCGGCGCGGACGCGCAGCTGCAAAGCGCCACCCGGCGCATAGAATTCTTCTGGCTTTGCGAACAGTGCGCGCCCACCATGACTTTAGTCTTTGAAAAGGGTAGAGGAGTGGTGCCGCGCCCATTGTTGCGCGCCAAGGCAGCCGGAGCGGCTACTTCGGCTGGGCCGGTGCGCTTCGTGGGATAACTGCGTACTTGCCGCTCCAGGAATTCCAGCGAATCCTGAACATCTCTCCGACCATCTGAAGGCCGTCGCGCAGCGGGCTCAGGCGTGTGCCGTCGCGGTGCGCCCAGGCAACCGGCACTTCCACAGTCTTGAACCCCAATTTTTGGGCCAAATAGAGTAGCTCCGGATCGAACCCCCAGCGTTCGACCTTCTGCAGTGGAAAAATGGCATTCGCCGCGCGGCGGGAGAATGCCTTGAAGCCGCACTGCGTGTCTTTGAAGTTGAGTCCCAAAACCAATCGCAGCGCAAGATTGTACAAGCGCCCATAGAGCTGGCGGTAAACGGGCTGTTTACGGGTTTGCAGCTCAGTCCTTAGCCAACGTGAGCCGATTGCAATATCGGCGCCCTGCGCGATCGCAGCAAAGAGCTTTTCAGCCTCCTCGATAGGAGAAGAGAAGTCGGCATCGCTGAACAACAACACCTCTCCCCGGGCCTGCAACATACCATCGCGAACGCTGTATCCCTTGCCTCGATTGCCGGGGTTCTCCCGCAGGCGCAAAACCGGATGTTTCGCCGCCAAGCTGCGAACGATCTCGGCCGTCGCATCCGTGGAACCGTCATTGACAACAATAATCTCCGCCGCCCAGCCCCGTTCCGCAGAGTAAGAAATGGCCTTCTCCAACGTGGCGCCAATGCGCTGCGCCTCGTTGTAAGCAGGCACCACAATGCTGTAGGTGACAGGGGGTCTGGTTTGCAAGGGTACGCCGGGTCGTGAATTAACACGCCATTGTAACGGATTGCGTCCGCGATGGACATCGAGGGGCGGAGAAACAGGGTCAGTTCACATCGGCCAAGACACAAACCACAAAGAATGCGAAGTTTCACGAGCGGCCTTGGTTCAGGGAATTTCCTTCGCGGTACTTAGTGGCCTTTGTGGTTGATTGTCTTTTCGGGCCGGCTAAAGCAATTTCTGGCCAGGGAGGATGTTTACACTTTGTTCGGCCGGGGCCAGATGACCATTGGCTTGCCTCACCCAAGTAAATGCGATCAAAAGTGCCAACGCCGCAATCACAAACACGCCGGTTCGCCAACGCTTGCGGACTTCTTCCGCCTGGGTCAACTGCTTGGCCAGCACCGCGCCCAGCGCCAATCCCACCGCCAGACCACCCAAGTGCGCGGAATTATCAATGCCTGCGCCCACGGCGCCGAAAAACAAATTATATCCGGCAAACATCAGCAGACTTCGCAGAGTTCGTTGAACCGCCTGCTTGGGAATCGGAAGGCGGCCTAAATAAAGCGCGGCAATCAGCGCCCCCGCCAGTCCAAAAATCGCCCCCGAAGCACCCGCGCCAATCACCAGTGGATGCCACCAAAGGCTCCCCAGGCTCCCCGCCAGTCCGCAGACCGTGTACGTGAGCACATAAGTCCAGCGATCAAAAATCCTCTCGGCCAGATTGCCCAGATCCCATAAGCACCACATGTTAAAGAGAATGTGGATAAGTCCTATGTGCAGGTAGTTCGAAGTCAGCATCCGCCACGGCTGTGGCCCCAGGGAAAGCGGCCCGAAGTTGGCGCCCCACTTCAGCAATTGCAGCGTGGACGGTTCTGCTAACGACACGCCGGAGAGCGCCATGGCCACAAATACCGCAATGTTGATTCCAACCAGCACCCGTGTGACCGGAGCTTTTCCGCGGGCGACGGCAACTTGAGCCGCGGCGGGTTGTCCGGGATATCCCGGCGGCACATCAATCGCGCTGGCGCGGCAGTTGGCGCAAACGTCGCTGCGCGCTCCGAAAGTGAATGCCGGCAACGGTCGTCCACAGGTGATGCAATTTGCCATTTAGTCTCCCACAGCTTCTACGGCGGGCAATTCTTCTGCGACTGTCCGCGAGTGCACCTTGGCGCTCGTCACAAGCACCACCGAAGCCACGATAATAGCGCTCCCCGCCAGAATAAATTTGTCTACGGGCTCTTTCAAAACCAGCCATCCCAGAAAAACCGCCACCACCGGATTCACATACGCGTAAGTGGAAACCTTGGAGGTCGGCACATGGCCCAGCAGCCAGATGTACGACGTGTATCCAATCCACGATCCGCCCACCACCAGATACGCCATGGCACCCAAGCCCCGCGGGGTCCAGACCGCGCGGGCGAAGTCCCGGTTCACGACGGCGTACAGCATGTTCGCCAGGCCGGCAAAAGTCATTTGCCATCCCGTGGCACTCAACGAAACCTGGCCTGGCTGCCACCGTTTGGAGAGCACCGAGCCAAACGCCCAGCTAAACGATCCACCCAGTAACCCCAGCGAAAACCACAGTTCCTTGCGATCCAACTTTCCGGTAACCGTCAACTCTGGCCACAATAGAACGACCGTTCCCACAGCGCCCAGCGCCAACCCAGCCAGTCCTCGCGGCGAAATGCGATGGTCCCCGAGCAACAGCGTATCCAGAACCAGAAACCACAGCGGGGTGATGGCGATCAACAAAGCCGACAATCCTGAGGGCACGTACTGCTCAGCATAGGAAAGCGTGAGATTGCCGCCCATCAGGAGGAGCACGCCAATCACCGCCAGTTGCAACATCTGTTTGGAGCTGAACGAAACACTCTCCCCCTTGAAGCGGCAGTACAGCAGCATGAGAGTTCCGGCAATCAGAAAGCGCACGCCGCACATCAACGCCGGAGGAATATGTTCGACGGCAATATCTATGCCCAGGTAGGTCGAACCCCAGAACACATAGACCAGCCCAAAACATAAGATGGTGAGAAAGCGATGCCGGCGCTGCTCAGGAGACATGAAAGGTGGTAACTTACGGTGACGCTTACAAAGATATCAGACGCGGCCAGAGCCATTGAGGATTCGGTTTGTTATCGGGGTGCGGGGATAGTGTGAGCCTGACCGCTGTGCCCAGGCCTTCGGAAACAATCAAACCGGACGTGACCCAAATCACAGACATAGGTAACTCCAGCCACACTTCGGGAATACCAGCGAGCTTAGAACGTACTGAGATACAATGTTCGCGAGCCTGTAAGCTCGACCGACTCGGTTCAAACCAGGCTCTGGGGATTGCCCATGTCGGACAACGGCTTCACTGTCAGATATCACAGCAACCGCTACAGCGCGCAACCGGCATGCCAGCACTGCGAAGGCGTCATACGGCACAAGCCGTGGTGTATCAAGGTTGACCCGGTTGTTTCTTACGCCTACCAGATTGTCGCGGACCCGAACAATTTGACGGCGGGCGATGCCCTCATTCTTCATTCCTGGGTGTAGTTTGGGGAGTGAAGGAGTCGGGGCACTAGCCGGAAGTGGATTTACCCGCCGGATTTAGCTGGCCTGCCTTCCTCTACAAACGTCAAGGTGCTGCACGCTAGACAATGGTTGCACTCCACCCACTGCCCTTCACCGTTCCGTCTTTTCTGCCTGGGTCGCGGGCGGGGAGCTTACCAGAACATCTACAGTGTGGGTATCGAAGTCCAGATTACTGACACTGCAATCGAGCGGATCCACTCCGGGGGGCAACGCCAAAGACTTGCCCAGCAAACTGCGCAACTTATCCGCCGAATAGAGTTGGTCCCGAACCTGGTCCCATGCCTGGCGGAGTTCCGGCTGGTGACCCGTCCAGGCCTTCCGTGGTAAGGTTCCCGAAGCGAAACGGCGCTGTCCTCCTGTACGCTGATGTCGAGCAACACCATATGCGCCATTGTCGTCGAGCTCACGTGCGGAATCGCCGTGAACGCAACGTACCCGCGTGAAGCATAAAGCTCACGCATGGCCTCCAAGCCTTGCTCGACTTTGGTGCGGCTCATCAGGTCCTGGGGATGGATCGGCACCAACCCGAGCAATTCGCCAGCGGAAAAAACTGCGCGCCGGTCAGGCGAATCTCCTTGAGCGAGTACTGCGCGCCTTCGTTTATCGCGCTGATCAGCACGTCCACTTGCCGCGATTCATCGTGGCCTTTCACCCACGTACGTTCGCGGACACTTTCGCCCGCCAATATCCCGCGATCCTGGTAAGTTGGTAAGCACCGCGTTCTTGATGAAACTGGCAAGAACATCTAACGCTGCCTGGCTACCCAGGCAGTATCTTCCTGTTGCAGGAATTGAGTGATCTTCTGCCGATCCTCGGCGGAGAGTGCAGCGGTGTGCTCGAAGCTCACGCTCCGGATGGCAGTACTTGCTGGGGAAGTCCGCGTTCGTCTGCGCCTGTGCCCCCGGCAGTAGCAAGGCACACCACAGGGGATCAGAGCCCGGGCGTGGTAGAGGCGCCAGAACATAGTGTCACCTCTCAGGCAGCCAATTATAAGCCTTAGGACGGTCCGATCGGCGGGAATTTACGCGAATTTCCGGACGGGCTCCGGCCGGCGCGCCTATTACCTTCGATGTTTCTATGAACCCGCGCCAAGCTATAATATCCACACAGTTTAGAGGTTGAGTTTATGTATCAGTGCGAAACCCCCAACTTACACTTGCCCGAGTGCTGGCTGCATTTCTTGGTGGGTCCTCGCCGCTACCGCGCGGTACTCCCTTCGCGCCGGCGCCCCAGCCTCTTCGGTAGCGATTAGTTTTGATCCTCCCAGCTTGACGTGGTCTGGTGGCAGTGGTCTTGCAGTGCAGTGTAAACATCTTGCTCTCAGAGCCAACGCCCGCAGGCCAACGACCAAAGGCGAATGACCAACGACCGCAATTTGGAGGATCCCATGCCAGCCAAAACTCTGAACGGACCGCACATCCGCACGGCTCTACCCGGTCCCAACGCCAAGCGTGTTCTTGAAGGCGACGAGAAATACATTTCACCGTCCTACACGCGCTCCTATCCGCTGGTGGCCAAAAGCGGGAGGGGCATCGTCGTGACGGATGTCGACGGCAACGAGTTCTTTGATTTTTCTTCCGGCATCGCCGTGACTTCTACCGGCCATTGCCATCCCGAGGTCGTGGCTGCAATCCAGAAACAGGCGGCGGAACTGATTCACATGTCGGGCACCGATTTTTACTACGAGAGCCTGGTCACGCTGGCCGAGCGCCTATCGAAAATCGCGCCCATGCCCGGCCCGCACAAGTTCTATTACGGCAACTCCGGCACAGAGGCCATCGAGTGTGCGCTCAAGCTGGCCCGCTATCACACCAAGCGGCAGAACATCATCGCGTTCTACGGCGCGTTTCATGGACGCACCATGGGCGCGCTTTCCTGACTGCCTCGAAGCCACAGCAGCGGCGGCGCTTTGCTCCGCTGGTCCCCGGCGTGGCGCACGTCCGCTATCCCGACGTGTATCGCGGTTGCTCGGCGGGAGTCGAGGACGGCGAGAAGTTTGCGCTCGGCTGCGCCCGCTTCATCGAAGACAAGCTCTTCAAGACCACGCTGCCGCCCGAGGAAGTGGCCGCCATTTTCGTCGAACCCATCCAGGGCGAAGGCGGCTATGTGGTCGCGCCCAGCATTTTCATGCAGGAGCTCCGGCACATCTGCGACCGCCATGGCATTCTGCTGGTGGTGGATGAGGTCCAAAGCGGCGTGGGCCGGACTGGTAAATGGTGGGCGGTCGAGCATACCGGCGTGCAGCCGGATATGGTCTGCCTGGCGAAGGGTATTGCTTCCGGCATGCCGCTGGGCATCACCATGACTCGCGCCGAAATTATGGATTGGGTTCCCGGCTCTCATGCTTCAACGTTCGGAGGTAATCCGGTTTGCATCGCCGCGGCGCTGGCCACACTCGATGTGATCGAAGGGGGAAACCTGCTGGGCAACGCTAGCGCGGTTGGCAATCACATGCTGCAGCGCATGGCGGAGTGGCCTAAGAAGCACAAGCTGGTAGGAGACGTTCGCGGCCGCGGCCTGATGCTCGGCGTGGAATTTGTGAAAGACAAAAAGACCAAAGAGTATGCCGCCGCCGAACGCGACCGCATCGCCGTACTGGCATTCGAGCGGGGGATCCTATTTCTCGGATGTGGCCCCAGCACCATCCGCATCGCTCCGCCGCTGATCGTGACCAAAGAGGAGGCCGATGTCGCGCTCGATGTTCTGGAAGAGGCAATCGCAATTGTCGGCAAAGAAGCGTAAATAGGCACGGCTCGTGCAGGGGCGGGTCTTCGACCCGCCCAGGTTGAGCATCGCTCGGCCGAACGCTCTTGTGACATCCGTCACATCCCATGGCGCGTCCCCAGACTAGGCTAGTCTGCATGTCCTCCGGTCGCTTCACTCACGCCACCATCCGGGTCCTCGACTGGCTGGCGGAGCGCACACTCTCGCCCGACAAAGGCCCCGCGCATCAGCGCACCGGCCGGCGCGGCGAAGAAGCTGCCTATTTTTATCTGCGCAAGCTGGGCTACGTGATCGTCTCCCGCAACTTCCGCTCACCCCATCGGCGTGGAGAGATTGACCTCATCGGCTGGGATAAAGACGTCCTGTGCTTTATCGAAGTGAAGACGCGCACCACGCGCGACGTAAAACCCGCCGAGGCTGCCGTGGACCAGGACAAACAGCGCGCACTCGCCGCCATGGCCCGGGAATACCTGCGCCATCTGCCAGAGCCCTGCCAGTGGCGTTTGGACATCGTCAGCGTATACCACCCCGCGACTTTCGCTCAGCCGGAGTTCGAGTTGTTTCAGAATGTCCTCGCCGTGGCGTAAAATCAACCTTTATTCACTCTTCTTAAGATGAAAGGAACCTACCGCTTTGCCTGAGCTTCGCAAAGACCCCATTGTCGGCCGCTGGGTTATCATTTCGACCGACCGTGCCAAGCGGCCAACCGACTTCGCGCGTGAGGCTGTCAAGATACGCGGCGGTTTTTGTCCCTTCGACTACGGCAACGAAAACAAGACTCCGCCTGAAATTCAGGCCTATCGCCCCAATCCCAACGGTGGCTCGCCGCCTCCCCGCGACACGCCGGGATGGACCGTCCGCGTGGTTCCCAACAAATTTCCCGCGCTCGGCATCGAGGGCAGCCTAAACCGCCAGGCCGAAGGCATGTTCGACAAGATGAATGGCATCGGAGCGCACGAGGTTATCATCGAGACTCCGGATCACAACGCCACGTTGGCCACGCTGCCGCCCAAGCGCATTGAAGACGTGCTCTGGACCTTCCGCGACCGCATTCTCGATCTCAAGAAGGACCGCCGCTTCAAATACATTCTCATTTTTAAGAACCACGGTGAGGCGGCCGGCGCCTCGCTGGAGCACTCCCATTCGCAGCTCATTGCGTTGCCTATCATTCCCATCTACGTAACCGAGGAACTGGAAGGCGCCAAGCAATATTTCATGTACAAAGAGCGCTGCGTGTTTTGTGACGCCATTAACCAGGAAATCGAAGCTGGCACTCGCGTGGTCGCGGAAAACGAGGATTTCGTCACCCTGGCCCCCTATGCCCCGCGCTTTCCCTTCGAAAGCTGGATCTTGCCCAAACGCCACGAATCGGCATTCGAGAACTCTTCGTCGCACATGTTCGAGAATCTGGCGAAAGCGCTAAAGACTCTGCTGATGAAAGCCGACCGCGTGCTCGACAATCCTCCTTACAATCTCGTGATTCACACCACGCCGGCGCAGGAACCAACCAATGACTATTACCACTGGCATATCGAGTTCATGCCCAAGCTGACCAAGACCGCCGGCTTCGAATGGGGCACCGGCTTCTACATCAATCCCACTCCGCCCGAAGAGGCCGCCAAGTTCTTGCGTGAGGCCAGCGTGGAAGATGTCGCCCCGGCGGCTAGGTAAGTCAAGAACTTGCCGCGGATTTCCACGGATAGATATCCGTGGCTGGGTGTTGTTTGCTTCTCAATTGACCGCCTCCTCGCCCATCCAATACGATGGGCGGCATTATGCAACCCCGGCGTTTTCTCACCATTGCTCTCCTCCTTTCACCTGTTTTCGTATTTGCCGCGACCGCCCCGAACACGTTGATCACCAACATCGCAGGCCGAACCACCATCAGCCTCAACGGCGCGTGGCCCGCGATTGTTGATCCGATTGAAAGCGGCTTAGGCAACAAGTTCTACGAGAATGCCAAGCCCAAAGACAAAAGTGACCGTGTGGAATACAGCTTTGACCTTTCGCCCTCACTCAATGTTCCGGGCGATTGGAACGCGCAGCGCGAGCAACTGCTCTTTTACGAGAATCCGGTCTGGTTCCGGCGCACCTTCCCCTATCACAGGCCTGCGGACACGCGAGTCTTCGTTTACTTTGGCGCGGCGAACTATCGGTGCCGCGTCTATCTGAATGGTGAAGCACTGGGCGAGCATGAGGGTGGCTTCACCCCATTCAACTTTGAAGCGACTAGCCAACTGCGCGACGGCGCGAACTTTCTGGTGGTCGAAGTTAACAACGCCCGCGCCGCTGACGCCATCCCCAGCCTTCGCTACGATTGGTGGAATTATGGCGGCATCACCGGCGACGTTCGCCTGGTCGAAGTGCCGGCAGTTTTCATTCGGGATTATTTCGTGCAACTCGCCAAAGGCTCTCGCGACGAGATCGCCGGATGGGTGCAACTGAATGGCGCGAGCACTCCGCAGTCGGTCTCTGTGGACATCCCCGAGGCCGGAATTCATCAGCAGGTCAAAACCGACGCCGGTGGCCGCGCCACGTTTCGTTTTCCCGCTAAGCTGCAACTGTGGTCGCCCGAGCAACCCAAGCTCTACGAGGTCACCATTGCCAGCGGAGCTGACGAAGTCCGCGACCAGATCGGCTTCCGCAGCATTGAAGTCCAGGGCTCCAAGATTCTGCTCAATGGCAAGACGATCTTTCTGCGCGGTATCAACCTGCACGACGAAGCGCCCTTCCGCGGTGGCCGCCTGTTCAGCGCAGAGGATGCGCAAACTTTGCTGACATGGGCCCGAGACCTGGGTTGCAACTTCGTCCGCCTGGCCCACTATCCGCACAACGAAAACGAAATTCGCCTGGCGGACCGCATGGGGCTGATGGTGTGGTCAGAGATTCCCGTGTGGCAAGACATCAACTGGCAGAACCCAGCCACCCTCGCCAATGCGGAGACTCAACTGCAGGAGATGATTACTCGCGACCACAACCGGGCGTCGGTCGTCATGTGGTCAGTTTCCAATGAAACTCCGATCAAACCGCAGCGGCTGGTTTTTCTGAAACGGTTAGCGTCCGATGCGCGTGAACTCGATCCGACACGATTGATCACGTCCGCCATGGATCACGTCGACGCAGACGGCCCGAACCAGTTCACTCTGCGCGATCCCCTGGGAGAATTTCTCGACGTACTGGGCATCAATGAATACATCGGCTGGTATGAAAGACGCGCAGAAGACGCCGACACGCTGCAATGGAAGAGTATTTGGAACAAGCCGCTGATCGTCAGTGAATTTGGCGCTGAGGCTCTGTACGGCCGGCACGGCGACTCCGATGAGCGCTGGACCGAGGAGTACCAAGCCGATGTTTACCGCCATCAACTCCCCATGATCCAGCGCATGCCAAACATTGCCGGATTGACTCCGTGGATCTTGGTGGACTTCCGCGCACCCGGGCGGACGTTGCCGGGAGTGCAGGACTACCACAACCGCAAAGGCCTGATCTCCGATCGCGGAGAACGCAAGCAGGCATTCTACGTCCTGCAGAAGTTTTATCAGGAGCTAGAGCAAGAGCAACCCTAAACGGCGCGCAGCTTATTGCACGTCGCTGCGGGGGAAGGTTTCCGCGTCCTGGCAGAACGGCGAGACCGGCACCTGCGGAGCAGGGTTACTCTCAAAAGTGGTAATTGGTCTCCAAGAATATGAGCTGACCATCTGCATCTTTCGGATAAATCTTTGCGATCACGCTTTTACCCCAGGCGTGACCGTAATAGAGAGTAGCGCTGAAGGAGCGCGTTACCTGGTAGTCGGCACTCAGATCCCATACGTTAGCCAGGCTACGGCTGCCATTGGCAGGACGTCCCGTGAAGCCAAAGGTTTGGGGCTGAAATGCTCCTCCACCCAAGTACCAAAGGTCGGACGCGCTGGCCAAACGGAGGGCGTGTCCTTCACTGCGCAGCGCGAGTTTCGATACTGGCCGCAAATTTAGCGTGCCATAAAAGTCCTCATTGTTCATCATGTTGTAAAACGGAAAACGCGCATACTGCCGCGGCGTGGTTAAGACCTGAAAAAACGTGCCATGGGTCGAGTCACTGGGATTTCGGTCGCCGCTTCCGTAGGAATAACCTGCACTGAACCAGGGCTTTAGAACTTTGACCGGTAGCTGCCATCCCGCCTCGCCAACGAACGCACTCGCACGTTGCGTCAGGTTGCCCCAGGCGCCGGTTTGCGCCACGCCCCAACCCAGAAAATCGAACTTGCCGGCATTGCTGGTATTGAAAACATGCACGTAGTCGGCTCCCCAGGTTGCGATCTCGATCTTGCCCAGGTCCGCCGCGCGAACCGCCGTGGGGCGATTATCGGTTTTCAACACCAGCGTGCGATGGTCGATGTAGCCGAGTCCAAATACCCGCAGTTCCCCGGCGCTGTTCGCGGATGTTACGGACCGGGTATAGGCGCCGTAATAGGTGTCCACATTTAGTTCGTCCATACCCTTCACCTGAAACACTCCCTGGGTCGGTCGCGCGCCAAAGAAGGTGAAGTTGTTCTTTCCGGAGTCTGCGGTTAACTGCAATCCGTCGTAGGTTCGCTGAACGGCTGAAAATCCGAAATTCGAGATCAAGCGGCTGGAGATTCTTGTCTGTATGACGGTTGCGAGCAGAGGATCCTGCGGCTTGACTTCGAGACCGTCAAAATATTCAAAGCGGCCTATCTTCAGGCCCCCAGGTCCAAGGCGTTTGAAGTTTACAAACGCTTGCTTCACGAATCCGTTAGCGACGTTGGTGTGATTGTTGTTAGCGGCATAGTAGTTTCCGCCCAGTCCGAGCTGGCCTTGGGGCGCGGCCACCACGGCGTTGTTAGGCAGACCAAGGATGGACGGTTGTTCTCCTTCAAGAAACCAATCAAAATGTTCGCCGGTCTGACCGATTCCCACACGCAACAGCGAATCCCAAAGAGGATAACCACTGTTCCCGCTATTGCCTTGGAACCAATTCCAACCCTCGGTGCGGGTTCGCCAATTGACCGAAACCTCCAGAGGTCCAAGCTTGTGTTTTGCCGGTGAACCCGGCGCCGGGTTTGCCGCCGGAGCGATTCCTTGCTGCGGAGCGGCTGATGGCGACGAATCCAGGTGGGCAACTTGCTGAACCGCCGAATCCGGACTTCCTGGAACGGACGCTGGCTGCTGCGCAAATATGGAACCTCCGGCAACAAGAACAAGTCCCAGAGTCAAGCCGGCAAACTTCAGTTTCATACCTTCTCCTAAAGGCAAAGTTTCAAGGTCTCGAAGGGTGCCATTTTCGAGTAAGCACGGGTCCTCCAGCGAGCAGTCTTGGTTGGTTACACCTCAGCGTTGGATCGAAAGCTGAGCGGTGCTTCTCGCAGTTTTTCTCGAAAATATTCTCCACACCAATTGGTCAGGCATTGTGATGGAGACCCGGGGGTGGGTCAATAATCCGTTTCTACTAGATCTCGGCCCATAAACTACGGGGAGCGCATCCGCTCCGGCCGCCATTCCGGGAGGTCGGCGCGGATAAGCAAGAAAAGTCGTCAAACGTGAACGGCGCCAATGTGATCCGCATTAGAAAGCCCGGGAAGGAGCGAAACCATGGAGAATTCTAAAGGACTACTGATTACGGACGGCTTCGACGAAGTGGAAATGGTTAAGCCTCGGCAGGCGTTAGATGAGGCGGGGGCCGATACTCGCATCGTCTCCCCAAAGGTTACGAGCATGCGTTCCTGGAACCTTACCGAATGGAGCGCGGAGTATGCAGTGGACGTAGTTCTGTAGCAGGCTCGGATGCAGGATCTCCACGGCTTATTGTTGCCGGGGCGGCGAGAGGGCGCCGGAAGGCCTCCTGGCCCTCTCTTAACACCGATCTTCGCAATGCGGAGCGGAGCGGAGTGGATGGACCAGGACGTGGTGATTGACGGAAACCGTAGTCTCCAGCCGAAAGCCGGATGATGTTCCCGCGCTCAACCGCGAGTCATCAGCCTGTTTCGCCGCCCATTGTCCCGGCAGGCAAAGGCGGCGTAGCGCGCCGGCGAGCCGCGAATCTACCCCATCATCGTCATGTGCTCCGGCTGGATTTTGTATAACACTCGCACTTCGCCCGGCTGCCCGTAGGGATACTTATCGACACCCAAGTATTTCTTGGCGAGCTTGTCAATGTACGCGTCGGCCCCCTGCTCGGTAATCTCCACGACTCGCCCACGAATTTCCAAATATCGGTACGGATTGTCTGGATCAACAATCGCCATGGCCACTCGCGGATCGCGCCGCACATTCTTGTCCTTCTGCCGCCCCTTGGCCGAATTGAACACCACTAGATCGCCCTCCAGGTTGCACCACACCGGCGTCACTTGCGGCCGGCCATCCGGCATCAGCGTGGACAGGCTGGCAAACGCGCGCTTGGTAAAAAGATCACGATACTTTTCCGGAATTGCCTGCGACATGAAGACCTCCTCAGAAAGCGAGCACTGGAAACTTTCTCGCGTTGAGAATTATAGCCGCTGCGAGCCTTCCCGTGGGAGTGGATGGGTTCGCGTCGAACCAATGTGCGGCGGGTGTCCCTTGGGCGGGCCGGTGGTCGAAGTGTAGATTCCACAAACGCTTCCTCCTGGAGATTTCCTGATTACGGGCGCGGGTTGGTCCAGGCCTGCCGCTTCAGCGAGCCCTCTGCTACCCCTTCGCCCGATCCCGCAGGCGAATCACAAACTTCAATCCAGACCAGATGTCGCTTACGGCGCACACTTTCACATCCACCAAATCGGCCGCCAGGCCGATGCGGCGCACTTCATTTTCGGTCAAATCAGTAACCACGCCGGAACTTTTCTTCGGCCAACTCACCCACAAGATTCCCGCCGGGGCGAGCCGCCCGGCAAAGCGCGCAAACTCTCGTTCTAAGCTGGGTCGCTCTTTGGCGAAAATCATTGCGAAGTCGAGCTCACCACTTTTCACCGCGCGGCAGTTAGACAAATCTTTCCTCAGTTCCGCTTCCACCTCGGGTGGCAAGTTGAGGAACGCTACGCGGAACTGCGGCTTGATGCCGAGTTTCTCGACTAAGGGAGTTCCTGAATAGCCCGCCATGTGCAGTCTATCTGGTGGGAGCGTAGTAGCCGCGGCGGCTGCGCACCCGCAGATTCTTGTGATTCTTCGCTATGATGTCGATGGTGTGATAGCTGCCGTCCGCCCTGAAATCCGCCGGCGCGTAGGAAAGCATGTATTGGCTGCGTAGCTCTTCCTGGATCTCCATGAAATTAGTGGCGATGTCGGTGAGTTCGAACGGAAAGAAAGCACGCCCTCCGGTAGCGTCGGCGATGCGTTCTAAAACCTTGTCGCCTTTATCCGGACTTCCCGTCACGTTGGTGCTGATGGTATAGACAATCACCTCTGCGCGCTCCGCCATGTCAATGGCTTCTTCGCGCGTCACATGGCTCTGGTTGTCTTCTCCGTCGCTGAGCAGCACGATCGCGCGCCGCACCAGCCCGCCCGGCTGGGTCTTCAACAGCTTGTCGCGGCAGGCAAAATACAGCGCGTCAAACATCGCCGTTCCGCCGCCCGGACGCAAACTGCGCACCCCCCGCGATAGCAATTCCGTGTTGTCGGTAAAATCCTGCGTCACCTCGGGGGTCACATCAAATCCCACCACGAAAGCTTTGTCATATCTCGCCCGCACCGTCTGGTTGAGGAATTCGATCGCGGAATCCTGCTCGAACCGGAAGCGGTCGCGTACCGAATTGCTGGCATCCACCAGCAGGCCGACTTCCAGCGGTAAATTGGTCTCCCGGTGAAAGCTGCGGACTTCCTCCGGGGGGCGGTTGTTGTCAAGAATCTGGAAATCTTCTTTCTGCAAATCCTTCACGTAGTGCCCATGCCGGTCGGTGACCGTAAAGACCACGGGCACTTCGTTGACCCTTTGAATGATCGTGGTCGAAACCTCGCTGTCAGGAGGAGCTCCCAAATCCGGTCCGGTGCCTGGAGCGCTTTGGCCGGGCGTGCTCTGCGGTTTATCGGTGGCCGGCGGCTGAGCGGGAGAAGCCTGCGCGGGAGCTGTGCCCTGGCCGCCGGCCGCGGGCGGAACTGCAGCAGGTGCGGGCGGAGGAACTGGCTTTGCCCGCGCCGCGGAGGGGGCCGAGGGCAGATTGCTATCCTTGCTCGAATCCGGATTGGGCGCAGCCTGAGCCGGCGGACCCTGCTTTGCCGAGTCTTGCTTGGGGGAATCCTGGCCGGCGCTCAGCACCGCCATCAGCAAGACGCCCGCTATCCCTAAAATGATCCTGCGCAGCCTCATTCTTGACTTCATTATAGCCACAAACTCCTCGCCTCTAGGCCTTGGGTCGTGTCCTGATCCGTTACCGCTGATTCCTTCTCGAACCCTTGCAGAAGTTCTCCGCTTTCATTGCGATTAAAGGCTTTACCTTCCTGGCCAGCCGTTCCAAAATCTTTAGCCGCAAAGCTCGCAAAGATTAAAGAAGGGTCGGGAGTTCCGGATCACTCAAACCAGTACACTGCCCAGCCTTATTCCATTCGAATCCTAGCGAGAAAATCGTTCAACTCCTTCGGCACGGGTCGTGAAAAGGACATCGCCACCCCAGTTCGCGGATGGATGAATTCCAGAGCAGCCGAGTGCAAGAAATTCCTGCCTAGGGAAATACTCTCGTCATTCCCCAGGCGGAGGCTTCGCGGCGCACCATAAAGCGCATCCCCCACAATAGGATGCCCCAGCGATGCCAGATGCACCCGAATTTGATGCGTCCTCCCGGTGCCGATCCGCAACTCCAGCAGCGTGAACTTTCCGGCAGGAGTCTCCAGCCGCTGTTGCACAGTGTAATGGGTAATCGCCTCCCGGCCACCTTCCCGCCGCGTGGTCATGCGAATCCGCCGCACCCGGTCGCGGCTAATGCTGCTGCTGATCGTTCCCTGGTCCTGTTTCATGCAGCCGTGCACCAACGCAAGGTAGGTTTTCTTGACTTCCCGCCGGGCAAATTGAGCCGCCAGCTGCCGGTGTGCCAGATCATTCTTTGCCACCACAATCAGCCCGCTGGTCGCCTTATCCAGCCGATGCACAATCCCCGGCCGTAGTTCCCCTCCGGCTTCAGAGAGCTTGCCAAACCGTCCTAACAAGGCATTCACCAGCGTTCCCCGGTTGCGCTCGGCTTCGGTGGCGCCCGCGCCCGCGTGCACCATCATTCCGGCGGGCTTGTTGATCACGGCGAGATCGTCGTCTTCGTAGACCACGTCCAGCGGAATTTCCTCCGCCATGGCTCGCAAAGGCGGACGTTGCACCGTGCCCAACACGCGGACCTGCTCCTTGCCACGCAAGCGTAACGACGCCTTGGCAGGTGCATCATTCACCAGCACTTGCTGCTCTGCAATTAGCTGCTGAACCCGCGCCCGGCTAGTGTCGGGCAGTTGCGCTGCGAGAAACTGGTCGAGCCGCCGGCCTGCATCTCCAGGCGCAACCACAATCGTGATGGGGAATTGCTCAGCCACGCTTAGCGATGACCCGGTATCTCTCGCTTGCTGGATTCTGTTTCAGACTGGACCGTGGCAAGGATATCGCGAAGAGGGAATGAGTGAAGGAAATAAGACCGGCAGTCCTTGAATCTTGTTAAAAAAACTTTCTCCGCGTCTCTGTGCCCCTGTGGTGAAAGCTCTACCGCGCAGCCTGCGCGGGAACCGCCTTCATCCCCGGCCGCAGCCACCAGATAACCCCGCCTGCAAGGACCAAACAGATCGAGATCAGCTGCGTTCCACTCATGATTCCGCCAAATACCGATCCTCTCCCCGGATCGTCGCGAATGAACTCCAGAAAGTACCGCGCCACGCCATACAGCATCAAATACGCCCCAAAAATCTGGCCGTCGAATTTCTTGCGCGAAAACTGCCAAGTAAGAATCAAGAAGATCACCAGCTCGATCGCGGATTCAAAAAGCTGGGTAGGCTGCAGCCGCACGTTCAAGGGAGTTCCGGAGATCGAATAGGCCAGCGGATTGGTGAACACCACGCCCCAAAAATGATTCGTGGGCTTGCCGTAGCAACATCCCGCGGAAAAACATCCCACTCTGCCAAAAGCATGCCCTAACGCCAGCCCGGGAGCAAAGGCGTCAAACGTTGCCAGAGCCGGCATGCGATGCCTGCGCATATACCACACGGCGCCGATCAGCGCCGCCAGCAGGCCCCCGGAAAAGACCCCGCCCGCCTGCAGCACATCCAGACTAAAGATTTGACGCGGATGGGCCACATACCAGCTCCAATCGAGGATGATGTACAGCACCTTGGCGCCGAAGATTCCGCACAACACGGTCACGATGCCAAAATTCCAGGCGTCGTCAGGATTAATTCCCTGCTTCTCCGCGTTGCGCACGCTGATCCACAACCCGACCAGCACGCCGAGTGCGACCAGAAATCCATAGGTCGGTACGCTGAAGTTGCCGATATGAAAAAGTCGGGGAAACACTAGATGATTAGATGCAAGCCAACCAGAATATGCAACGGAACAGTTTAACAGGAAGGAAAAGCTTCTAGCTCTTAGCTGCTAGCTTCTAGCCAAACACTCGGCTAGAGGCCAGGAGCTAGCAGCTAGAAGCTTCTTTAACAAGCCGACCCACTGTGCCGTGTGACGGGGCCGAGAATGAACCCGTCGGTAGACGTTGGGCGCCCGCCGAGACCCTTTAGGCATCTCCGCATGACGGAGCATTGCACACCGGATCCTAGTTCGAGTCGAGCACCCGTTCATTCTGCATTGGTTCAAAAATCGGTTACCCGCCATCACCAACCCGGCAGGCCGGCTTTCAATTTGCATGCTAGGGGAAAGCTGCGCACCTTGGCAAGAGGAAGCAGCAAAAAAGATGGTACTTTGGTTGCCTGCGCGGACCGCCTCGGGATCGAGTCTCCCTACTACGGCTGCTTGAAGAGAACTTCTTCAATCACCATCGGGCCCGAGTTTCCTTGCGCTTTCGCCTGGCCGCCACTCTTGTCCAGAGAAAGATGCCAGGAAAACTTCGCCCCATTCTCGAATACCGAATCAAACCTGAGCATCCTGCCACTGAGCTCCGGATTGAGGATCGCGGAAGTTAGCTCCTTCCCGTCTTGATTCACCAGCACCGCCGTTCCCCCCGCGATCCCCTCGGTGACCGCAATGTTAAACGTGATTGCAGCCTTTCCGGTTCCGGGGTTGATCCTACCCTTCCACGTGCCGGCAAATTCCGACCGCACGTCTTCGTGATATAAGTCCGTTCCGGAGCCGACAGGCCAATAAGTTTCTCGTGCCAGCACTGTGTTGCCCTGGGGATTCACCAGCCGCACCGCAATCCGGTGCAGCCCCGGCTCCGGATTCTGCGGCTGAAAACTCAGCAGGTAGCGGCTGTGCAGATGATTCGTAAAATCCAGCATGTGATTTTCGAATGCATTGAGCGTGGCGAACGTCTCATACTCGCCGCCGGTCTGGTTGGCGATTGCTTTCGGGGTGTTGCGCCTCATGGCCTCCCGGGCCAAAGCAATCAAAGCAATCCAATCCAGGCCGCCATTCATTTCCACCGGATCCTTGCTTCGATAAGGATCCATTACGTCGCCCAGCCCCGGAGAGAATGCCAATGAGTAAACGGCAATATTGCTGTTTGCAATCAGGGTTACGATGTCGTCGATTGCAATTCCGCGGCTGCCGTGATCGCGGGTCTCACTCACCAGCAGGATCACGCGTCGCTGCTGTCCCGGCAGTTGGTTGAGCAGCTCCGCCGAGTACCTGACTACGCTGAGAATCGCCGCCTTGCCATCCCCGCCTTCGATACTCTCCAGCGCCCGCTGGACTTGCTGCGCATCCGGCGTGAAGTCCTGCATCAGCCGTACTTGGCTGTCGAACTCGACAATCGCGACTTTCGTCCGCGGCTCCTCCAGAATCGGCCCCAGCATCGAGCTCAGCCCGCGAATTCTCGGAAACTCCCGCTCCGCGCTTCGTCCCGTCTGGATGGCCACCACAATCGCCAGCGGCTCTCCCTCCACGTCCTCATCTAGACGAACCTTCTGCGGAACTCCATTGTCCTCCACAGTGAAGTCTTTCGCCCGCAAACCATACACGGCATGGCCCTCGGCGTCCCGCACCAGAGCTGGCACCAGCACAATATTGGATTGACTGCGAAAGGTGGGTTCTTGCGCGAAAGCCGCCGCGCTGGCCAGCGAGCACAACAGAAAGGAAACAATCAGCCTGATAAAACTATCCTGCTTGGCGCTCGTCCAGCACCTCGTCAAGCGCGTCGGCTAGGTTGTGCGCGCGCTTCAAATACTCAGCCGAGCCACCGTCCTGGCGGCGTTTTAGCAAGTGGTATTCGTCCGCAATATTAAGCGCCGCCAGAACGGCCAAGCGGGCCGTGTCCACGGTTTGGGTCTGTTCGGCGACCGCGCGCACTTTGGCGTCCACGTACTCCGCCAGCTTCAGAATGTATTCAGGATCCGACCCGCGCAAGTTATACGCCTGGTCGAAGATTTCCACCCGCACACTGTTATTGTTGGAATCCTTGACCGGGGTCTGTCTCGTGGCAGTCGCCATGGCTCGTATACTCCTCTTGCAGGGCGCGATGTCGAACGATTCCTAGCTCGCAGCCTGCTCCTCGGCCAGAGTCTCGATCTGCGCCAGCATTTTCTCCACGCGGCCGCGAATTTCTTCGCGCTCCTTGCGCAGGCGCACCATCTCGCGGCGCATCGTGTCCACTTCCTCTTCGCGCTCTTCCAGTTGCTCGCGCAGGCGTTTCACATCCCGTTCCGCCGCCACCCGCGCTTCGCGCGCAGATTTGTACAGCTCAATGGTGCGATAAACCTTCTCTTCCAGCGCCACAAAATCGTCGGCGGGAACCTCGGCAGGTACCTCTTCAGCAAGCTTCAGGGACATGATGGCACTTCCTGGGGAAATTCGAACTTGAGCGCAGTATAACCCAGAACCCTGTGGAGATATCACCCGAGTTATTCATGTAGAGACAGCCGCCCTCGGCTGTCTGGAGCGAGGCTCCGCTAGTTTCTGGGTAGCCTCTTCAGCCTCTCCGCCGCCGCGCCCAGCGTCTCATCTCTCTTGCAGAAGGCAAACCGCACTTGTTGTGCTCCGTCACGCGGATCACGATAGAAGCTCGACCCTGGCACTACCGCTACGCCCACATCCCGCACCAGATGCTCGGTGAACGCCACATCATCCCGATATCCAAACCCGCTGATATCGGTCATCACATAATAAGCGCCGCGCGGATGGAAACACCGAAAGCCTGCCGCCTCGAGTGCAGGCACCAAACGGTCTCGCCGCGTGCAATATGCCTTGGCCAAGTCGTCGTAATAACTCTTTGGCAAAGCCAGGGCCAAAGCCCCCGCATCCTGCAACGGAGCTGGCGCTCCCACGGTTAGGAAATCGTGCACCTTGCGGATAGACGCTGCCATCGCAGGCGGGGCCACCGTCCATCCCACACGCCATCCGGTCACGCTGTAAGTCTTCGACATGCTGTTGATGGACACGGTGCGATCCTGCATGCCGTCGAGCGTGGCCATGGAAACGTGCTGCGCGCCATCGTAAAGAATATGTTCGTAGATTTCGTCGGTAATGGCCAGCACGTCGAACTTCACGCACAAGTCGCGGATCAATTCGAGTTCAGCCCGCGTGAAAACCTTGCCGGTCGGGTTGTTCGGGGTATTTACGATGATGGCCTTAGTGTGATTATCGAAAGCCCCACGCAATTCCCGCTCATCGAAACTCCACTCTCCAGTCCCGGTATGCGGCGGGCGCAGCTTCACAAAGCGCGGCTTCGCTCCCGACAGGGCGGTATCCGGCCCGTAGTTCTCGTAGAACGGTTCGAAGATGATGACCTCGTCGCCCGGATCGCACACCGCAAGCAGCGTCGAGATCATGGCCTCGGTGGCGCCGCAGCAAACCGTCACCTGCGTTTCAGGATCAATCGCCAGTCCCTGCCAGTCCTGCCATTTGCGCGCAATCGCCTGCCGCAGGTTCTTCGCGCCCCAAGTGATGGCGTACTGATTGATATCTTTGGAAATGGCTTCTCGCGCCGCTTGTTTCACCTCTTCGGGGGCGGGGAAATCCGGGAATCCCTGCGACAAATTGACCGCGCCATGCAGCAGGGCCTGCCGCGTCATCTCGCGAATGACCGACTCGGTAAAGCCCTCTACGCGCCCGCTTCGGAAGGATTTGCTCTGAACGCTCACCTCAGACATGATGGCAGCCTAGCATATTCGGCATAGCGCCGGCGTGGGGTGATGTGCGGTTCCATAGTACTGTTTTGGGGAATTGGATCGTGCTCCGAGAAAGGCGTTGGCTTTGGAGTAGAAGAGTGGTCGGTTAAGCTCGCAGCACTCCGCCCAATTGTTCCACTCCCTGAACAATCCCCGCCGACCACCCCGCCACTTCTTCCTCGCGCAGCGTGCGGTCATTGGATTGGAACGTCGCCCGCAGCAAAAGAGAGTATTTTCCCGGCGGCACGGACCCGCCGCGGAAAACCTCCACGGGAATAAAATTGCGCAGTTCGGGGATTTTTAACGCCAGCACTGCCTGCGGAATTTTCGCGAAAACCACCGCGTCGTCAAATACAAACGAAAAATCCCGCTCCACCCCCGGATACCGCGGCAGCGCCCGATACCGCACCTCGCGCAAGGGGTGCTTGTAGAGCCGCTCGAGGTAAATCTCGGCAATAACGACATCCTGTCGCAGCTTGCGAGCGGTTGCAATCTCCGGATGAACCTGGCCGAACTGTGCGACCGGAGTTCCATCCATCAGGGCTCGCGCCGAGCGGCCGGGATGATAATACTCCGACGCCTGCGCGTCATACGACACCGCCTTGTATTGAAAGGCACGCAACAAATTTTCCACATCACCCTTCAGCTCAAAAAAACCGCCGTCGTGGGTTCCCCATCCGGGCGTTTTTTGCGTGGGTGGGGAGGTCGCTCCCAAGCAAACATGCTTCAGTTCGACCGCGTTCCTGTCGGCCCGCTCAAAGACATTGCCACTCTCGAACAACCTCACGTTGTCGCTACCGCGGTTCAGGTTGTAGGCAAGCATGTTCAACATGCCTGGCACCAGCGAAGTCCGCATCACGGAGGCTTCTTCGCTGAGCGGATTCTCCAGTTCGATCACGGGCGCGCGCGCAAACTGCTCGGCTTCTTCGTGGGAAATGAAGGTAAGAGAGATTGCCTCGTTATAGCCCAGTGCCAGCAGCGACGAATGCAGCTTCTCGTTCTTCTCCGCGTCCGGAAGTTCCACCACAGCGCCCGCATAGGCGGGTAACGTGTCGGCAAACTTGTCGTAGCCATGCAGACGGGCGATTTCTTCGATCAGATCGATCGCGCGCTCCACATCGAGCCGCCAGCTGGGAATGTGAACGGTGAACTCAGTGTCTTCCCCTGGCTCCGGCATGAGATCAAAACCCAGCCGCCGCAGGGTGCGAAGAATTTCGTCCACGCCGAGAGCTTCACCGAGGACGCGGCGAACCTCGGAAAGACGCAACTCCACCGGAGCCTGATCGAGATGCCGCGCCACCACATCAATTTCTGCGCCCTGCAACTCGCCGCCTGCCGATTCCAGAATTCTTTGCGCCACACGCGCGCAGGCCAAAGACGTTGCTCCAAAATCCGCGCCCCGCTCAAAACGATGGGAAGCGTCGGTGTGCAAGCCGTGGCGGCGCGAACTCTTGCGAATCGCCACCGGATCAAACCATGCCGACTCGATCAGAATATTTTTGGTCTTCTCGGTGATCATGGTGTCGAAGCCGCCCATGACCCCCGCCAGCGCTATCGGTTTCTTCGCGTCGGCAATGACCAAGTCTTCCGGCGAAAGTTTGCGCTCGACGCCATCAAGTGTCCTAAGTGTCTCCCCAGTAAGCGCACGCCGCACCAAAATCTTCCCACCTTCGAGCAAATCAAGATCGAAGGCGTGCGTGGGATGTCCCATCTCCCACAGCGTGTAGTTGGAAGCATCGGCGGCATTGTTGATGGGGCGCTGGTCAACGCTCATCAAACGTTGGGCAATTGCCTCAGGAGAAGCTTTGATCGTCACTCCGTGAATGATTCGCGCCGTATAGCGCGCGCAATCATCCTTGTTCCCGACCTCAATTTTGAAATCCACTTCGCCCTGCGGCACCGGCAAAACTGGTTCGATGAGCTTGAGCGGCAGATCGTAGAGAGCCGACGCCTCACGCGCCACGCCATAGTGGTTCATGGCATCAGGCCGGTTGGTCGTAATCTCCATCTCGAAGACCGTGTCCTCGCCTTCGCCGGAGACAGACTCAACCGCGACGCCTGCGAGCGTAAGATCGTCCGCCAACTGGTGATAGTTCACCTGCAGGTCAACGAACTCGCGCAGCCATGAGGGAGAAACTTTCATGAAGGAAGCCGTCAGCTATCAGCTATCAGACCTCGGCCATCGCAGAGAACGGTTTTGCTGATGGCCGATAGCTGAAAGCTGACAGCTCTTATCCAAACTGTTCCAAAAACCTCACATCTCCATTAAAAAACAGCTGAATATCATCCACGCCATACTTCAAAATCGCAATCCGCTCCACGCCCATACCGAAAGCAAAGCCGCTGACCTTCTTGGGATCGTAGTCCACAAAGCCGTAAACATTCGGATCCACCATGCCACAACCCAGCAGCTCAATCCAGCCGCTGGCTTTGCAATTGGGACAGCGGCCGCCATCGCGATAGCCTTTGCCGCCGCAGAAAATGCAGCTGATCTGCACATCCGCGCTGGGCTCAGTAAAAGGGAAGAACGACGGATAAAATCGCGTTTTCACGCTCGATCCAAATAGCGCTTTCATGGCGTGATCGAGCGTACCCTTCAGATCGCAGAAGGTAATATTGGTATCCACCGCCAGGCCCTCGACCTGATGGAAAATCGGCGAGTGCGTGGCGTCGGGCGCGTCGTTGCGATGCACCTTGCCCGGACACACCACCCGCACCGGAGGCTTCATCTTCTGCATGGTGCGAATCTGCACCGGCGAAGTGTGGGTACGCAGCAACAACCGGTCGCGTGGCGGCCTCGACTCCTGTCCCGCGATAAACAAAGTATCCTGCGTATCCCGCGCCGGATGATTAGGAGGGAAATTCAGCGCCTCAAAATTATAGTAGTCGGTCTCAATCTCCGGCCCTTCCTCAACCGAGTACCCAAGATCGCGAAACACTCCGACAATTTCGTTCATCGTCTTGAGAATGGGATGTTCCGCGCCCAGCGGCCGGCGAATGCCAGGGAGGGTAATATCGATGAACTGGCCGTCCGAGTTGCTCACGCCGAGGGTCCGCTCCAGTTGTGAATCACTCAGTCGTGTAACGATAGGGACATTTTCAATTGCATCGGCGACTTTTTCCGTTACCCATTGCCGGAGTTCGTTAACACACTTGCCTGCTTCCCGTTTCGAATCGGGTGGAGCATTCTTTAGCCAAAGGTCGTTAATCTGGGTGAGGTAGCCAGTCTTGCGTCCCATCCACCGATCGCGAAAACCTTTGAGATCTGGTTCTGCACCGCCTTTCCTTTGTTTGACGGCCGCGACAGCTAGGTCAGCTATCTCGCGTTCAAGTTGAGCCTGAAGCTCCGAACCTGCCTTATCCAGAGCCTTCGCCGAAAATTCCTTCAGCTTGGGAACGGCGTATTCGGATTTTTTCTTAGGAGTCATGTCCGAGACTAGTCGTCTGGAATGCACGCGTAACGCCGGCATCTTGCCGGCCCAAAGGCCGCCGAGGACGGCGGCGCTACCCGAAAAGCTGAACGCTAATGGCTAAACCAATGGCCGGGTTTAACTAAGCCGCCCCGCCGAGCGCGCTCTTCGCCTGCTCGGCGAGGCCCTTAAACGCTCCGGGATCCTTCACCGCCAAATCGGCCAGGATCTTGCGGTCCAGTTCCACGCCCGCTTTCTTCAGGCCGTGGATGAACTGGCTGTAGCTCATCCCATTCAGCTTGGCCGCGGCGCCAATGCGTACAATCCACAGCGACCGGTATTGCCGTTTCTTTTGTTTGCGGCCGGAATAGGCGAATTTCAGCGCGCGGTCCACCGCCTCTTTGGCGGCCCGGTGCAATTTCGATTTTGTGAGGAAATAGCCACTCGCGCGCTCTAATATCTTTTTGCGCTTGGCGCGACGTTTCGTTCCACGTTTTACACGAGGCATGGTCTGCTCCTTTTTACTTACGTTATAACGGCGGTTGGAGGCAGGAGACCTTTGGTCCGATCGCCTCTTCACTCACCGGGGCTAGGTATGTGGCGCGAGCGCTTCGCCCGCGTCTCAATCTGACCCAAAAACTGTGGCCGAGGACGGCCGCACTACACAACCTAATACGGAATCATTCGCTTGACTTTGGGCGTATCGGCGTCACTCACCAGAACCGAATGTCCCAGCTTGCTTTTCCGCTTCTTGCTTTTTGAGGTCAGGATGTGGCGCAGATGTGAATGCCCGCGCTTCACCTTTCCCGTCCCGGTCTTCTTAAAGCGCTTGGCCGCGCCCTTATGTGTTTTTAGCTTTGGCATTTGGCTTTCTAGCTCCTAGCTACTCGCTCCTAGCTAGAAGCTAGCAGCTAGCAGCCGATTTTATGCTTGATTCACCCGGCTCTGCGGTTGCGGCGCTGCCGCCGGCTTGTGCGGCGTAGCTTCTTTCTTCGGCGCCAGTATCGCGTGTAGTGTGTTCCCTTCCTGACGCGGCCGGAATTCCACCAACGCTTTCTCCTCGACGTCCTTGATCAGGCGCTCGAGAATCTGCCGCCCCAATCCGGTGCGGGTCATCTCGCGCCCGCGGAAGAAGATGGTTGCCTTGACCTTGTCACCTTCGTCCAGAAAACGCAGCACGTGATTCTTCTTGGTCTCGTAGTCGTGATCGTCCACGTTGATGCGGAACTTCACTTCCTTGACCGTGATGGTTTTCTGGTGCTTCTTCGCCTCCCGTTCCTTCTTCTCTTGTTGATAGAGAAATTTCCCGTAGTCCATGATGCGGCATACAGGAGGGTTCGCGGTGGGCGAGATCTCGACCAAATCCAGGTTACGTTCGCGGGCCATCTTTAGCGCTTCGTAGGGCGGAATAATCCCGATTTGATTGCCTTCATCGTCAATCACCCGGATTTCCCGCGCCCGAATGCGATCATTGGTGCGGATAAAGCGTTTATCGATACGATCCTCCGTCAGCTAAACAGGGCCACTCTGAGATGCAAAATTATAGCATGGGGGTTTTCAGGCGACCGCAAACTTCCCGACTGCGCCAGCCGTCTGGCGGGTTTTCGACATCTAAACCACCGTGCTGAGGTGATCCTGCGCGCGATGAGGTTAATCAACATGCGAATCAATTCGTTTGTGTCCCTTTTAGGTGCTGGGCTGGTTTTTCTTCTGGCTGGCTGCACGCAGCGTCAGGAGAGCCCTCAAGACCTGAAAGAGAAAACTGCCGAAGCCACGGCAACGTTGAAGAGCGACGCCAAAGCCGTGGCTGAAGGCGTGCGCGAAGGCTGGAGCCGCGACAAGCCGCTCGATCTCAACCACGCAACCAAGGACCAGTTGTTGGCCCTCCCCGGAATCACCAGAGACGATGCGGATCGGGTCATTGACCGGCGTCCCTACGGCGATCCAGGCCAGTTCGTCACCCGGCATGTTGTCTCCAAGAGCGAATATGACAGGATTTCGGACCGCGTAACTGCAAAGTAATAACCTAATCTGCTTTCGTGCCGGAGGAAGCAGTACACGCGTCGCGATTCCCCGAATCCCCTGGCCGCCTCAGCCGGGACCTCGCCTTTTGATTTCGCCCTAGCCAAGGCCGGGTCTAGACTTTCGCAGCGGTTGACTTCTGTTAATAACGCGTCTGTATTCATAGGGTTAGGGAATGAGCCATGGTTTACCCGTCGTGCATTGCCCGGGCCGGGAATACTGTCTTAGAAGTGAGGCTGCAATGCATTCCGTCCGCTAATTGAGGCGTTCTATGAAGTTGATCCGCATCGTCTTTGTGGTTTTGCTCGTCGCGTCTGCAGCCAAACTGACCGAGGGGCAGCAGTCGCCGCAGGACTGGGTTCCTCGAGGCGTTGAGGCTCTGCGGGAAAGCGCATCCTCGAAAACGGAGTTTACGCTGGACCATTCCATGCTGGTGTTTGCGTCTAAGCTGGACCCGAATAATGAGGACCTTCGCCGCGTGATCGCAGGAGTTAGCGGACTCTCGGTACACAGCTACCACTTCCCCGGCGCGTGGATGTATGATCCGGCAGCTCTAAGTTCGGTGAAAAAAGAGTACCACCAAGCGGGCTGGACGCAACTGGTGAACAACCCCGAGAAGGGCGGGGGCCCGGGCATGACCGATCTCTGGATTCGTCTAGAAAACAATGCCGTCAGCGACGTTGCGATTCTGGTTGTCCGGCCGGATGACGTCAACTTTATCGTGGTTTCCGGGTCTATCAGTCCACTCGATCTCTTCCATCTCGGCGGGCACTTCGGGATTCCGAAGATCGAAGGCGGAGTCGTGGTGCCAAATCCCGCGAGGTAGCGCTTTCCCGGCACGTCTCGCATGGTGGCGCATGACATCGAGATCGGGCGCGCGGCCATTCTGCGGGGCAGTAAGGTACCATATTGCGTGTGGAAAGCACGCAACCCGCCTCTCCCAGCATAGACGAGTATCTCCGTAAGAAATTGATGCCTGTTGAAGGAGCGATTCCTCAACTGGCCGGCATCGACATGTACGGCAATTCCATTCCCGCCGGAAGCGTGGGCGGCGATGTCTTCGAATACATCAACTTTCAGCAGCGTTACAACATCGATGCGCGTATCGCACGCGCGCGCAGGTTATCCAAGGAATACCTCGAGCCTCTTGCCGAAGGAGCGAGCCCGCGAAACGAAGCCGACGTACATGTTCAGTGGCTACAGTCCCAACCCGGCACCACGTCCGCGGACATTGCCGGGTACCGAAAAGCGAAGAGCTCGGAACAACTGAGAGTCGCCGAGAACCTGCGGTCACTCTATGACACCGCGGGAGTGCTGCTGGTGGATGCGGAGGGGCACGGCATCGTTGCCGCTAAGATCGCCTCCACCGTGCACGATACGTTCCAGGCGTTCATGCTTTCGGAACTCGACCGGAACGGGGAAGGCACTACCGACCTTTTCGAAAAGCTCAACCTGCGGCTCGCGCAATCGGTGACCGCGCGAAATGCATTAGGACGGAGCCAGGATGGCAACTCGCGCGAAATCGCGACTATGCTCTACGGTGAAATACGCCCCGGCGGGCATTTCCGCTTTGTGAACTTTGGCCATCCGCCGCCGCTCGTCTTCTCGGAAAAGTATGGGAAGTTTGTGGAGATCGACAAAGATCAGATGGTGCAGTTCCTTGCGCTCGGGCTGGAAATCCCCGAAGACCATCCTGACCGGAACAAGTACGTTTCGCTGGATTTCAGAAAGAGGCAAATGAATTCCTCCGATGTCGCAGAAATCACGCTCATGGGCCGTGGAGACATACTTTTTCTATACACTGACGGCGTGTATGACGGCAGCGACGCGGCTGTCCATCAGGAAATAGAACGAATCATCAGCGGGTGCAGACAGCAACCCGCCAAAGCAGTTTGCAACGCGATTCTGGAGTATGCGGTAAAGAAGGACGACCGGCTTCGGCAGATGGGTCACAGCGATGAGATCGACGACAAAACGGTATTTATCATCAAACACACGTGACTTAGCGGTACTTTGATCGGAAGCAGGGCCTAACGAGCTACCAAGACATTGTCATCTTGAGCGGAGCATTGGCTCTCGCGAAGCGAAAGCCAATGCGTAGTCGAAAGATCCCTTGGGCCTCCACGTCCGCCTGCAGGACGTGTGGGGGCTCTATGCTGGGGAGAAAGCCTTCAGAGAACGGACAGTGCGGGCTTGGTAGGGATCCTTCGGCTGCGCGAGAACTTCGCTTCGCGAAATTCTCCCTCCGCTCAGGATGACAGAGAATTTATTGTTGTATCGGCTTAACTCCGACTACTAGCTTGATACGAAGCTTCCTAGGTCTTTGCTTTCCCACCTGTAAAGTGATCAGCTCGTCCGGATTCAGGCGAGTCGTGGGATCGGTCTTTACCACTCCGTTTACCTTCACTGCTCCTTCCTTGATTTTGCGTACAGCATCAGCTCCCGAATCCGAGAGGCCTTCCCTCCATATCAGCTTATCCAAACGCGCTTTGCCATCGGGTGTCATTTCCAAAGACACATCGTGCGGCCCGCTGTCATCCGGGGTTTCATCCCGGTTGACCCAGTCCTCCCCAGCCCTGTTTGCCGCTTCGGCTGAATGAAAATCCGTGATGATCCGGCGGGCTAAGTCTTCCTTTGCCTCCTTAGGGTGAACTTTCTGCTTCATCTCTTCAATCTCGGCCTCCTGTACATCGGTCAGCAACTCGTAATAGCGCCACATAAGTGGGTCCGAGATACGCATAATTTTGGCGTACATCTCGAATGGTGCTTCTTGTATGCCGATCGCGTTATCTAATGACTTTGACATCTTCTGGACACCATTAACACCTTCCAGAATCGGCATGGTCAGCACGACTTGCGGGTCTTGGCCCGAAGTGCGCTGCAACTCGCGTCCCATCAACAGATTGAATTTCTGGTCGGTTCCGCCCAACTCGACGTTGGCCTGCAACATGACCGAGTCATATCCCTGCGCCAGCGGATAGAGCAATTCGTGCAAGCCGATGGGTTTCTCTTCCTGGAACCGTTTGTGGAATTCCTCCCGCTCCAGCATCTGTGAAACCGTGAACCGGGCCGCCAGGCGGATCCAATCCGCCGACTTCAGCTTGTCGAACCACTCGCTGTTGAAGCGAGTTTCAGTCTTGTGAGGATCGAGAATCTTGTACACCTGCGCCATGTAAGTCTTCGCGTTGCGCATGATGTCTTCAGCGCTGAGCGGGGGGCGCGTCGCCGAGCGTCCGGTGGGATCGCCAATCATGCCGGTGAAATCGCCAATCAGAAAGATGACGGCGTGGCCCAGGTCCTGAAAGTGCTTCAGCTTGCGCAGCAGGACCGTGTGGCCGAGATGAAGGTCGGGCGCAGTAGGGTCAAAGCCGGCCTTGACCCGCAACGGCTTGCCGCTGGTGCGCGACTTCTCCAGCTTGGCGGAGAGCTCTGACTCTTTGACGACCTCCGCCGAGCCTTTCTTGATGTAGGTGAGTTGTTCCTCTACCGGGGCGAACGTGGGCATAAGCGAACGATTATAGCGGCAAACTCACCTAGGGACAGCCGGGTTACGGCTCGCGTAGGGACAGCCGCCCTCGGCTGTCCAGCCAAGCGGTAGCTCGGCAATTAATATTGGCGCATAAAGGATTGTCGTAGTCCGTTCGCCAAATCACAGAACCTGGCGAGCTTCGCTCTCCCGGACAGCCATGGGCGGCTTTCTCTACGTGTTTCGGGGCTGCTTTAGCCTTCTGCCTGAAATTTCATATCTGCCTTCCAACACAATCCCAATCGCTTCCGAATACGCGATGTGTTCCTGCTCTAGGATTCGTGCGGCTAGGGCGCGCTCATCATCTGAATCCTGCACAGGCACGGTCTTTTGCACGATGATCGGACCGTGATCGAGTTCTTCGTCCACAAAGTGAACGGTGCAGCCGGACACCTTCACCCCATAGGCAAAAGCCTGCTCCTGGGCTTCCAGCCCCGGAAATGCGGGCAAGAGTGATGGATGAATATTCAGAATGCGATGCGGGAACTGGCGCACGAACCAGGGTGAGAGCAGCCGCATATATCCGGCCAGGCAGACTAAGTCAACCTGGTGCCTCTGTAACGCGGCGACCACGTCTCTGTCATGATCCTCGCGGCCCTTACCCTTGGAGGCAATCACCAGGGCATTAAGCCCAAGACGGCGGGCGGTTTCGATGCCTCCGGCCTCGGGCTGATTGGAAATGACGACCGCGATCCGCGCATCGGGAATTCTTCCCGAAGACACACTTTTCGCGATGGCTTCAAAATTCGAGCCGCGTCCGGAGAGGAGAATAGCCAGGTTTTTCATGGAAATTTCTTTAAGAATTTAACCACATGGGACACCGGGAACACAGAGAAAAGCTGCCCGGCTTGCCTGCCGTTTGCGGCTGTTTGCCGGGTTCGATATAGTCTTGCTAGCCATGTATCGTGATTTTCACGCCACCGACCGCTGGACCAAGAAGCAAGTTCACTGCACCTATCAGGCGCTGATCGTCGCCATCGCTACCCGGCATGCCGATGCCGTCGACATTAAGTTCCTGGTGGATGGCCGCCCGGTATGGGTGGCATTGCCGCATCCTGCCTGGGTGGAATACAAAAAGCGGACCGGCAAGGCCATCACCGATCCGCTGGCAATCGAAATTGCCGGCCACTATCTCAAGACAGCCCTCGAGTCGGGCGAAGGCGTGGGACGGGAAATGTACTCGCTCACCGTGGCAGAAACGCTGCTGCACCTTGACGGAGTAGTGGAGCCGGCCCAGCCTGCCGCTTCTGCCTAGCGGTCACTTCCTAGCTTTCACTTCAATGATCGGAGATCGGATTAGTCCTTCTGCAAGGCGCGCTTCAGTGGCGCCACTCTTTTCCGGGCATCTTTTCCCACTTCTTCCACCCAGTCGGCGCCGCGCTCCAGTACGTCTTCCACCTGGTCTCGGGCTTCATCGGCAAGATCTTCCACCGCATCCCGCGCGTCTTTGTACTTGCGGCGGATGTCGCGACGCAGCTCTTCGCCGCTCTTAGGGGCGTATAAAAGCGCGATCAAAGCGCCGGCGCCCATCCCGATCAGCAGAAATGTAATCGCGGTACCAACCTGATTGGCAAGCTCTTTCCTATCACTCATATGATTACCTCTGGCGTCCTTCGGTATTTCGGACTCCACTTTGATGATTGTAGCTGCCTACCCGATGGCTGGCGCACAAACCTTTTCATTTTGGGACCCTGGGCCGGCAGCACGTTTCCCAAATCAGCCTCAATCCGTTTAGAATTAGTTGTTTGATACCTCCGTCCGGCGGAAAATGTGGCCTGCCCACCGGCCGCTCGACCGAATGAGCTGCCATCTAAGGAGATTTGTCCAGCAATGTCTATTCCTGCCACCCAGCTTCGTCCCGGCATGATCATCCGGCACAACAACGATCTCCACTCGGTTTTCAGCGTGGAGCATCGCACTCCCGGCAATCTGCGCGCCTTTATTCAGGCGAAGTTACGCAATCTGCGCACCGGCGCCATGTTCGAACACCGTTTTCGCTCGCCCGATCCCATTGAAAAAATCAACGTGGATGAAGTCGAGATGGAGTTTCTCTACGCCGATGGCGAAAACTACTACTTCATGGACACCACTAACTACGAGCAGACTCACCTGACCAAAGAGATTTTGGGCGATGCCGTCGACTACTTGATTGCCAACCTGCAAATCAAGGTGGAATTCTTTGACGGGAAGGCCGTCGGGATCGAACTCCCGCAGACGGTGGAGTTAACCATCATCGAGACCGAGCCGGGACTAAAGAGCGCGACCGCCTCCAGCGTCGCCAAGCCAGCGAAAACCGAAACCGGGCTCGTCGTATATGTGCCGCCGTTCATCAACGAAGGCGAGAAAATCCGCGTGGATACGGCGGAAGGAACTTACTTGTCGCGGGCATAGTTTAATCTTGTCATCCTGAGCGTAGTGGGAAATTCGCGAATGCGAATTTCCCACGGAGTCGAAGGACCTGCATTCTAAGCCGTTAGTAAGGAAAATGACCTCCACAGAAAAAGCAATCCAAGCCCGTCGTTTTCTGGTTCGCGGACGGGTTCAAGGCGTAGGCTTCCGCTGGTTCGTGGAGCGCGAGGCGCATATCCTGGGAATCGCCGGGTGGGTGCGGAATAACGCCGATTCCAGCGTGGAAATTCTCGCCATGGGCACGCGCGATCAACTGGCCGGCCTGCGGTCGAGATTGCGGGGTGGTCCACGCGCCGCCCGAGTGGATGACGTGGAAGAACTCGAAGCCGAGCTTATTTCTGAACTGACTACATTTCGCATTGAAGGAGCGTGGTAATGTCGAATCTTGGAGCAAATTGCGAACCCCTCAAGAAGCTTATCCGCGAAGTTCCGGATTTCCCCAAGAAGGGCATCCTTTTCTACGACATCACTACCCTGCTGAAAGACAATCTTGGCTTCGCCACTTTGATTGATGCTCTCGCCGAATACTATTTGCCACAGAAGGTCGACCTGGTGCTGGGAATCGAGGCGCGCGGCTTCATCTTCGGTCCCGCGCTGGCGTACCGGCTGAACGCGGGCTTTGTTCCCGTGCGCAAGCCGGGTAAACTTCCTTCTGCAACCGCGAAAGCTGAATATGACCTGGAATATGGCAGCAACACGCTCGAGATCCACAAAGATGCCATCGAACAAGGCCAGCGTGTGATTATCGTAGACGACTTGCTGGCCACGGGAGGTACCGCCGAGGCCACCGCAAAGCTGGCTTCATCCCTAGGCGCCAAAATCGCGGGCCTTGGCTTTGTGGTGGAACTCGATTTCCTCAGCGGGCGCAAGAAACTTCAAGGCTACGATGTGCTCTCCTTGCTGCACTACGACAAGTAGTCTGTGATATCGCTTTGAATGCCGATTCAATCCGCAAGCTGTTCGAACAAGTCCGCGGGGGAAAACTCTCCCCCGACGAGGCCGTAGAACGCCTGCGTCATCTGCCTTTCGAAGACCTCGGCTTCGCCAAAGTCGATCACCATCGCGCTTTGCGCGTCGGCATGCCCGAGGTCATCTTTGGCCAAGGCAAGACGCCCGCAAACCTGTCGCAAATTTTCTTACGGCTGGCCAAACATGGGGGCAATGTCCTGGCTACGCGTGCCGATGAGAAACAATTTGCCGCAGTCAAACGGCGCGTACCCAAAGCAGAGTATCGGGTGCTGGCGCGGGCGATCGTGTTACAACGCGACACCAAGAAATATGGCAAGGGAACCATAGTCGTGGTTTCTGCCGGAACCAGCGACATCCCGGTAGCCGAGGAGGCGGTCGCCACGGCCGAGATCATGGGTAACGATGTGCAGCACGTCTACAACGTCGGCGTCGCCGGCATTCATCGTTTATTAGCAAATCGCAATACACTCACGCAGGCTCGCGTCGTGATCGTCTGCGCCGGAATGGAAGGCGCCTTGCCCAGCGTGGTGGGCGGATTGGTTGGCGTTCCCGTGATCGCCGTGCCCACCAGCATCGGCTACGGCGCAGCGTTCAAAGGGCTGGCGGCTTTGTTAGGAATGATGAACTCCTGCGCCTCCAACGTAAGTGTAGTGAATATTGACAACGGATTTGGCGCGGGGTACGTAGCGGCGCTGATTAACCGGCTCCCGTAAACTACCAGCGAAACGGAGGGAATTCTCATGGGCATCCCACTCACGGAAGAAATCAAGCAACTGCTGGACGGCGCCAACTTCGTCCACCTGGCGACGCTAATGCCGGATGGCTCTCCACAATCCGTCCCCGTCTGGGCCGGGCGCGAGGGCGATCGCATTGTCATTTGCACGGGGGAAGGCTCCCTTAAAGCCAAGAACACCAGCCGTGATCCTCGCGTCGCGTTATCCGTGATTGATTTCCACGACCCCTACAAAGAAGCTCAGATTCGCGGCCGCGTAGTGGAGCGCCGGCCAGATCCCGAATTAAAGACCATGGACATCATCTCTCACAAATATATCGGCAAGCCCTTTCCCATGCGCGCGCCTGAAGGTCGCGTGGCGCTCGTGATTGAAGTGGACAAAGCGCGCTACACCAAACTTCCGTTCGCGCACACTCCGCCCAAATAAAGAAGGCACGGCTTGCGCCGTGCCTCTCCTCAATCCAATCGGCAATCTGTTAGGTGTGACTGACTTGCAGATTGTTCTGCACGCTGAACACGCCGAACACCTGGTTCGCCTTGATCCCCGCGATGTTCTTATCCAACGTGTTCTCCACCGTGCCGTACAAGCTCAGTTTGCCATTGCTGACCACGATGCGAATCGGCAGCGCTGGATCGCTGGCATATCGCCCCAGTTCGGCATCGGCATAGATCGCTCGCATGGCGCGAATCCGGATATCGTCGTCAAAACTTGACACCGGAGCTACGCGGATGTCGTTCACGACTTCTTTAACACCGGGCATCAAACTCGCCAGCGACAACGCGGAATCGCGGTCCACGTCGGTCCGAGCTTCTCCGCTCAGGGTCGCTATGCCATCCGTCACCGACGCAGTGACATAGTTGAACTGGTTGTCGTAGCCAATCCGGTCGTAGTAGAGCTTGCGGTCGAGCTGCACGGCTAGTTCAGTATCGGGCACATTCTTGCCCTGCACTGCGACCAGATTGCGCACGCCATCCACATGCTCGATTTTGCGCACTTTTTTGGCGGCATCCAGCTTCTGCTGGTAGAGATCCACGCTGCCGGTCAGGGTTACGATCCCATCCTCGACGGACGCGTTCAAATTATGAAACTGCGCCTTGGACGCGAGTTGCTGGGCTGCCCGTGCCTGAATGTCGGCATCATAGCGGGCTGCGGTGGCCGTCTGCGCGGCCAATCCTACGCTCAGAGCAGCCACTGCCAAGAACGAACTTAGACCTCTCAAGATTGATTTCATACGATGCTTGTCTCCTCCCTCTTGATTAACTGGTTAGTTAATTAGATGCCGGAATCGCGCCCCAGGATGTTCCATTCGATAAGGCCGAATATTCCTGGAAACTGCCATCCTCACGGCAACCGCGACTAACCGATCCACTAAGCTTATGAACACAGAATGGCGCGGGGAGTTGCGCCAAGCCAACCACAAACCAGCAGGCTTCAGGAAAAAAGAATAAGTGCTTCTACTTCCTCCGCTTGTGGGCAGATCGCACCCGAGGTTTCGCCTCCGCCGTTTTAGGGGTGCTTCTTGCCTTGGTCTTTGGCGCTTCGTCTGGGAAGACGCGCTGAAAGATCTTGTCAATATTTTTCAGTTGGCGCTGCAGATCGAACGCGCGCTCGATCTGTGCCCGGGGAACGCGGCCGGTAATTTGCTTATCCTTGAGCACCAACTCCTTGAAATCGAGGCCTTCCCGCCAGGCCTTCATGGCATAGCCTTGCACCAGACGGTAGGCGTCCTCGCGCGAAACGCCGTGCTCCACCAGGTCCAATAGCAACTGCCCGCTAAAGACGAGGCCCCGAGTACTCTCCAGGTTCGCCCGCATGCGTTCCGGATACACGAACATCGTGTCCACCAGGGTGGTGGCTTTCTGCAGCAGATAGTCCACCAGGGTGGTGGAATCCGGGATGATAATCCGCTCCACGGAAGAGTGCGAAATGTCCCGCTCGTGCCATAGAGCGACATTTTCGAATCCCGCCTGTGCGTTCGAGCGCACCACCCGCGCCAACCCGCTGATCTGCTCGGCATTGACCGGATTACGCTTGTGCGGCATGGCGGAGGAGCCTTTTTGTTTTTCGCTGAAAAATTCCTCGGCCTCCCGGACCTCGGTACGCTGCAGGTGCCGGACTTCCGTAGCGATCTTGTCGAGCGTCGACGCAATCACCGCCAGCGTTGCCAGATAATGAGCGTGGCGATCGCGTTGAATTACCTGGGAAGAAATTGCGGCCGCCTTCAGGCGAAGCCGGGCACAAATCTTCTCTTCCAGTTCCGGAGTCAAATGGGCGAAGGTTCCAACCGCGCCGGAAAATTTGCCCACCCGCAAGTCCTCCGCCGCCAGCTCGAAGCGGGCAATGTCGCGCTGCACCTCGGAATACCAGTTCGCGATTTTGAACCCAAACGTAATCGGCTCCGCATGGACGCCGTGCGTCCGGCCAATCATCGGCGTGTCTTTGAATTCCCAGGCGCGCCGCTTCAACACCTCTGCCAACTTCTGCAAGTCAGCCGAAATCACCGCGGACGCCTGGCCGATAAGAAGAGCCTGCGCCGTGTCCACTACGTCATTCGACGTTAGCCCGTAGTGAAACCAGCGGGAATGGGCGCCCACCGCCTCGCTGACCGCGGTCGTGAAAGCGATTACGTCGTGCCGGACCTCGGCCTCAATCTGGTTGATTCGTTCCACGTCGAAGTCGGCGCGTTCGCGGATGGCTCGGGCCGCGTCTTTGGGCACGATGCCGGCTTCCGCCAGCGTCTCCGTGGCTGCGACTTCCACGGTTAGCCAGGTGCGAAAGCGATTGTCTTCGCTCCAGATGCGGCCCATTTCCGGGCGGGTGTAGCGTGGGATCAAGGCGTTTCACCTCGTAATGAGAACCCCAGATTCTAAACGCAGAACGATCGTTCTGACTACAAGCATTCCAGCGGATCGGGCCCTAGCCTATAGGCCTGAATTCTCCGTGAACTTCGCGGGTGTTCTCGGCGTTCTCGGCGGTTAAGAGCTTTTGACTCCAGCCGGCAAGCTAGATAATATCGTGGTACGATATATGGCAGCATAAGTCTTACTACGATATATTCGGACGATGACCAAGCGCGCACCCGAGCCCGATTATCGGTCTTTAGCGGAACTGCGGTACCAGATACGCCGCTTCCTCCATTTCAGCGAGCAGGCGGCTCGCGATGCCGGCCTGGAACCTCGTCAGCACCAGTTAATGCTGGCGCTCAAGGGATTACCCGAAGGCGTGCGTCCTCGCATCGGGGAACTAGCGGAGCGGCTGCAAATCCAGCACCACAGCGCGGTGGAGTTGGTCAATCGCCTGGCGGCCGGAGGCTATGTGCGGCGTCAGCGGGGCGGGGACGACCGGCGCGAGGTGCTGCTCAACCTGACTCCGAAAGGCGAACGGTTGCTCAGTGAACTCTCCTTGCACCACCAGGTTGAACTTCGTATGCGAGGTCCGGCCTTGGTCGACGCGCTTAAACGAGCCATGCAGGGCAGTAGCTCGGTTGCGGCAACCACGCAAGCCCGCAAGAAAACCAAGCAGGACAGGACATAAGAATGGCAGGACTCGAACCGGAAAGCCGCAACGGGAATTCCCGGGCCCCCGCGAATGCGGCCGGTGGCCCTGTCCGCGACATCATCGCTGCACCCGCGCAGTTTCGCATGGTGCTCATTTCGTTCCTGGCGGCTGGCGTTGGTCTCCTGGCCGGCCTGATCGCCTTCGCTCTATACCGGCTGATCGGACTATTCACCAACCTCGCCTTCTACGGCCGTTTCTCCTCCGACTTTATCAGTGCGCGCCACAACCACCTCGGACTTTGGGTGATCCTGATTCCCGTGATTGGCGGGATCATCGTGGGCTTCATGGCCAAATACGGATCGCCCAAGATCAAAGGGCACGGCATTCCCGAGGCCATGGAGGCGGTGATGATCAGCCGCAGCCGGATCGAGCCTCGGGTGGCGATTCTCAAGCCGATTTCGGCGGCCATCGCAATCGGCACCGGAGGTCCCTTTGGCGCGGAAGGCCCCATTATCCAGACAGGCGGTGCGCTGGGGTCGCTTGTCGGGCAGGTATTTCACACCACGGCATCGGAGCGCAAGGTTCTGCTGGCATGTGGCGCGGCGGCGGGCATGTCCGCCACGTTTAACACTCCGATTGCGGGCGTGATCCTGGCTATTGAGCTGCTTCTGTTTGAATTCAAGGCGCGTTCCTTCATTCCTCTGGTGATTGCCAGCACGCTGGCCACAGCCGTGCACATGCAACTGTTGGGCGCTGGCCCGATGTTCACGGTCACAGCAATGGACTTCCGCGTCCCGGCTGCATTGCCGTTTTATCTGCTGCTGGGATTGGTTTGCGGGCTGGCGGCAGTGGCTTTCAGCAAAGCACTGTATTGGGTCGAAGATCAATTTGAAAAGTTGCCGGTCGACGATCTCTGGTGGCCCGCCATTGGAGCGCTCGGCCTGGGAATTATCGGCTACTTCGTGCCGCGCGTACTGGGCGTAGGGTATGACACGATTGGCGACATCCTAAACGGCAACCTGGCTCTCAAGCTGTTGCTGGTGGTGATGGTGGCCAAGGCTGCCGCTCTGGTGATTTCGCTCGGCTCGGGAACCTCGGGCGGCTTGCTGGCGCCCATGTTCATGTCGAGTGCGGCGCTGGGCGGCCTGTTTGCCATGGGCGTGAACTGGATTTTTCCCTCGGCTCATCTCTCCCCCGGAGCGTTCGCGCTGGTCGCCATGGGAGCGGTCTTCGGCGCAGCTTCGCGGGCCACGTTCGCTTTCATCATTTTCGCTTTTGAGATCACCCGCGACTACAACTCCGTATTGCCGCTGATGTTGGTGTGCGTTATTGCCAGCGGGATCGCCATGTTGCTGATGCCGAAGTCCTCCATCATGACCGAGAAGTTGGAGCGGCGCGGCCTGCACATCCACCAGGAGTACGAAACCGACGTGCTGCACCAAATAGCGGTCTCCGAAACCATGGACCATGAAGTCCTGGGGCTGCCCGCGGACTTGCCCGTGGGGGAACTGGCCGAGCGCATCGCCCGCAACGATCCTGAGTGTGAGCCGGCACCAGGGCATGTTGATTTTGGATAAGGATGGCAAGCTTGCCGGTATCATCACTCGCGGAGACGTGCTGCGGGCGGTCAGCGAGGATCCAGCCATGACCGTACTCCAAGCCGGAACGCGGAATCCGATCGTCACTTACCCTGACGAAAGCTTGCATGAGGCCTCAGCCAAAATGCTGCGCAACAACATCGGCCGCCTCCCGGTAGTGGACCGCAAAGATCATAGCCGAGCGGTGGGATATCTAGGAAGACCGGGCGTCATGGCCGCGCGCCTGCGCCGCTTGGATGACGAACATGTGCGTGAGCCGGGCTGGATTGGGAAGTTCTTCTAGGCGCGAACGGCAGAGTCTGCGATCTTTAGACAGTTACCCTTCCCTCCGCTGTCGAAATCGCAAATCGCTGCAATAATGTCCGGATGGCCTACGATCCGGCCAGTGACACCCGTTCTTTCCGGTGCTTGCAAAGCACTGCTCGACCGCAGAGGAAACTTTCTGGATATCGCGATTACCAACTGCTGACCGGAGAAGCTACTGCGGATTCCACCGCAGAGAATAGATTTGCACCACGCTGGTGTCGCTCATCATAGCGGGTCGCCCGTCGGATGTAATCGAGAGAAAGTTCTCGATGGGACTCGAACTAACGCTCAACCCATGAAACAGGGCAACCAGAGTCCATTTGCCATCGGCAACATTCAACCGGTAAACTCCCGGTTGCTCTCCTGGTTCTGCGGCGATTTTTGCCATCAATATGGACTTGGAATCGCCTGACCACCTCCAGAAGCCCCAGTCAGCCCCGAATTCTTTCAAGATTCTCCAGGTTTTGGTTCCTCGAGAATAGACGACCATGCGTTTTGGTGGGTTTGCGATCGCTACCATGTATTTTCTGTCAGGCGACCAGGAAGGGACATAAGTACCCTCCGAGCCCGGCCACACGGACACCTTCTTGCTCGCGAGATCCAGAACTTTGATACCGGTGAAGTGTCCTGGAGTCGGGACGTCACTGAAGTCGATGGATGTCCCGTCTGGAGACCAGGTGGGAGTGACCTCGAGTTCACCTTCCGAAGTGAGCTGCTCGGGAACGCCGCCATCAATAGAGACGCGGTAAATTGCCGTGAAATTACAAAAGACCACCCATTTACTGTCGGGAGACCATTCCGGCATCCATGCTGGTATGTCCGTCAACGTGAGCCTTTCGCTGCCGTCAAGCCTGCTGCGCCACAACAAATGACGGGGGTAGTCGGCGTAAACCATCCATTGGCGGTCAGGAGAAATCACGAAGCTCGAGGCGGCCAGGCCGTTCAGGAAAGGGATGAAACGTTGCTCCTTAGAATCGTAAGCCTGCATCGATCCCTGAGTGACTCTACCAATCACAAGCAGGTTGGCGCCGTCCTGGGTCGGGGTCATAGCTACAATATCCATTTGCTCCGGCGTAAGACGTACGGTCGAGGCTTTCTTCCAAAATTCAAACCACGGCGGAGAAACTAGTTCGTAAGTGCTGCTGAACCCATCACGGCTCGAGACAAATACGAAATGTCTGCCATCGGCGGTCCATTGGCCGTCACGTTGATCGGCATAAGACGGCCAATCGAGAGGGAGTGGGTGAACATTGCTGCCATCCACGTTCATCTCGAAAATCCGAGCTGGATCGTTTGATTTTTGTCCGTCCACAGTCACCCGAATTCGCTTCGAATCGGGGGAAAAGCGGAGCAAACCCTCAGTCATGCGATTCGCATTCCAGATTTCCCTGGAATTCGCGCCGTTCGCATCGCTGACAAAAACCGAGTTCAAATCTGCATACGCGAGCGAATGCCCATCCGGAGACCAACTTGCGCCACGCGCAAGATGGTTGCCGAGCCTTCGTGGCGAGCCACCCAGGACCGGAATAGTCCATAGAGTGCCGCGGCCTGACTCGTCGTTTAGCTCCGGTTTGAACATCAGCAACTGGGAAGCATCAGGAGAGATGCCCTGAATCTTCATTTCCGAGACAGATGCCGGCAACGGTTGCATGGCGGCCCCGGTTGCAGACATTTGGACAGGGTGGCCATCGCTTTGGAAATAGAGCCTTGCCCCGTCGGTAACCATCCCCCCGTCTTTTTTGTCGCCTGTAAAAGTAATCTGCTGCATTTCCAGTGGGGTTATTGAGCCACGAGATCCACTCAAGCTGACAAGAAGTGATGCCGTAAATGCCGCCGCCGCAGCAAGCAGCCACAGCCAGGCCTTCCTTCGTGTTCCTACGCTACTTGTCCCGGCTGAGACGGTTCGGCTTGTCGCCTCTGTGCTCAAATGCCGCAAGTCAACCGCGATTTCTTTAGCAGTTTGGTATCGGTCCTCCGGGTCCTTGGCGAGACACTTGAGAATAATGTCATCAGCCTTTGCCGACAGCTTTCCGTTGACGGTGCTCGGCGGAGAAGCCGGACGATTCAGAATTTCATCAACCAGGCGCGCATGCAGCGATGAACTATACAAGCGCTGCCCCGTGGCAATCTCATAGAGCACGACCCCCAAGGCGTAGATATCGGACCGAGTGTCGAGATTCTCACCATGCAATTGTTCCGGCGACATATACGGCAGTGTGCCCGTGATAGTGTTTGTTTCGGTCAACCCGGCAGCGTCGGATTGATTGGCCTCCGCCACCAGCTTTGCCACGCCGAAATCGAGGACTTTCACCAGCCCCGATTGAGTAACGAAGATGTTGCCCGGCTTGATATCGCGATGAATTACTCCCTTGGAGTGTGCCGCGCCGAGCGCTTCGGCAATGGGCATTCCCAATTTCGCGACGAGCTCGGTGCCAACCGCTCGCCGGCCCGCAATATACATAGCGAGCGTCTGCCCATCGAGATATTCCATTACGATAAATTCCCGGCCCTCGTACACGTCGATATCGTAAATCGTGCAAATATTGGGATGGTTCAGCGACGAAGCGGATCGGGCCTCGCGGCGAAAACGCTCTAACGCGACGGAATCCACCGCCATGTGCTCAGGTAGAAATTTCAGCGCGACCAGGCGGCCAAGTCTGGTGTCCTCCGCCTTGTATACCACTCCCATGCCGCCAAAGCCGATTTCTTCAAGAATGCGGTAGTGCCCAAGCGTAACGCCTTTCAAGTCAGCCCGCGGCGCTGCTGCTGCGGCCGCGCGCCGAAAGCTATTGCTGTCGACCTGATCCGCGAATGCTGGCTGCTCGATGAAACTGGCAGAGTCGCTGTGATGTGCGAGCAGCGATTCCACCTCGCGGCGCAGGGCTTCATCGCCAGCACACAATTCCTCGATTACAGAGCCGCGCCGGCTTTCGTCCGCCTCGAGAGCCTTGTGAAAAATGCTTTCGACTTTGCTCCATCGCTCAGGCTTCATCGGATTTATTTTCGCTCAGGGCGCGCATTAGCCACGCCTTGGCCAGCCGCCAATCACGCGCCACGGTGTCGGGTGAAACCTTCAAAACTTCCGCGGTTTCCTCAACTGTAAGACCGCCAAAAAAACGCATCACTACGACCTGGCTCTTGCGCTCGTCCACCTTCGCCAGCTGATTGAGAGCATCGTCTATAGCCACCAAATCAACGGAGGGTTCCGGGGAGATTGCCAGGGCATCGTCCAATGAAATCGCTTTTGCTCCATCGCCGCGTTTGTGCGATCGCCGGGCACGGGCCTGGTCAATGAGAATGCGCCGCATTTGTCGTGCGCACAGCGCGAAGAAATGCGCCCGGTCCTGCCAGTCGATTAGCTTCAGATCGGATAGACGCAGATAAAGCTCATTGATCAGAGCCGTCGTCTGTAGCGTATGACCGTCGCGTTCCCGTCCCATGCAACGCCTGGCCGCCAGATGCAGCTCGCGATAAACCTGAGGAGTCAGCTTGTCCAGGGCACCTTCGTCGCCCCGGCGCCATGCCTGAAGCAGTTGGGTGATCTCGTGTCCGAGAGCGTCGTCCATCCAAACCCCTAGGCCGGGGGAGGGGCCAATTGCGTAAACTTTACCACACCACCCGGCAGTTTCAGGATCAGGCGCCCCAGGAAGCTTTCTTTCCCACTTACAGGTTTCCGCTGCGATTTCCGCTATATGGAGTGAAGACAAACAACAGGCGCGGTGAGAACGAAAACCGCGCCCCAAGATCAAAGGAGAGACGGACATGAAATCGACATTCAGGTACGCACGTTTTGTGGCCCTGCTCGCTGTGGGAATTATCGCGGCGATAGGAACTGCCCGTGCAGGCGACGGGCGGCACGATGAGGACAAGCTAGCCCAAGTGGCTGAATTGGAACAGCAAATTCATGTGACCTTTCACGCGGCAGTCAGCGTGCACGATCCAGTGAATGGGGATTCGCCGGAAGTGATAACTCAGCGAATTCGCGACGCGCTCTCGATCTGGACGAAAGACGCCCAACTAACGGTTGTCAACACTACTGCCACGGCAGGAAACTATATTGGCAACGGCGATCCGGATGACCCCGAAAGTTGCCCTCTACCCTCGGGCGACACGTCTGCCACCGGTCAACAGGGCACGCTGTGCACGTTCTTCAAGTATGTTTCCGGCGGGTTGCAGCCAACCAATAAGTTTGTGTCGCTTTCCCCGGCGTACAAAACGAAGTATGTCCCTGTAAAGAATGATGACGGCGAATGGAAATCATCGGTGTATTTCGAATGCCATTACTTCGACGTGTCCTTGAATCCAGCCACTGGCCAGCCGTTTTGGACAGCCAAGAGCCACGTAAGCCTTGACGGTGAAGCCAAAAAGATCGACGGACGGTGGTTATTGACGCACGTCAGCTCATCCGCCGTTCCAGTTCCAGTTCCGGTTCCGTGAAGCAGAACACGCGATGCACGCGCTCGCCAAGGGCGCAGCGCGTACATCCGGATTATGCCGCCACGTGAGTATCTTTGATGCTGCCTCGTGGGTTGATGAGTGTGACGACGATGTTACGTCAATGACCGTTGACAAAAGAGACGATTCGATTTCTTCGGTGCGCCTTTTGAGTTGTATTAACTGCTTACGACGGAACGGTAGTCGATAGTGAATTAGCGCAGCGGCATGCCGAAGGCCCCGAGATTGTGAACTCGGGGTTGCGGCCGCCGGCTTCGGGCAACTTCTCCTCGATGTGTGGGAGAACCTGGGTGTGGGAGTCTATAAGCTGAATCACTTCGGCATCGGCTGGGACGCGAGCAATCTATCGGGACCGCTCGGACCGGGACAGATCAAAAGAGAACCTTAATTCTGGCGAAAGACCAGAATGCGTACTCCGGAAAGTTCATGATCGATCAGTATGACGAATCGGGAAACCTGCTGGCGCACCCAACCCGTTTATCGAACCAAATGGACGAGTAACGGGCAATCCGGAAGCAGTTATTTCTGAGTGGAGTTCTTCGCGTCCGCCGCCAGACCTTTTTGCGCGGCGGTGATGAGCGGGCGCAGCGTCTGCACCGAAATTCCCATCGTGCCGCCGGAGAAGCCGTCGAGGTAGGCGGAGTTAATCCCGATCACCTGGCCCTTGGAGTCGAACACCGGTCCGCCGCTGCCGCCGTGGGCGGTGGGAGCATCGTAGATGAGCTTGTCGCCGACGACATCGCCCAGATGTCCGCAGGTCGCCGAGGGACGGATCAACGATAGCGCCGCCAACTCGCTGGCTGCGCCAGCATCGTCACGACGAAAAGCCAGCCGGTCATAGATAGCGGTCGGTGACTTGGCCACCATCCCCAACACGCCCATGGGATAGCCAATCACTGTGACCAGTTCTCCGGGATGGGAGGGCTGCACGGCCAGAGGCAACGCCTGAAGCTGATGGATTCCCGGGGAATCTTGCACCTGGAGCACCGCCAAATCCCCGTGCCCCGAAAATACGACCGGGGTAAGGTTCACTCCCGCGGGCAGGCCAGGAAAGAAAGCCACCAGTTGCTCAAGCTGAGGAGCGGCCCCGCGACGGATGAGGGCAGCGGCTTCAGCATCCTCGTACCAGGGTTCCGCCACATGGCGATTCGTGGCCACCAGACCATCCGCCACCACGAAGCCGGTACCGGACACGCGCACCCGCAGTGCCGGCGGCATGCCCGCAAACCCTACTCTGTATATCCCGAAAACGTAACAAATGGAGTTGCGGTAGCGCTTCAAGACCATGGCTGGCATGGCTTGTTCCTGTTGCAGTGCTTGCACTTGCAGCGAAAGCTGCTGAACCTGCTGCTGCAGTTCACTGGTCTGCGGTGGAGCGTAGTAGTGGGCCATCGAACCCGCCCCAACCAGCGCGAGAACCCCCAGCCCAAGCTGCAACCCATGCCGCCAGGACCTGGCTCTCACTTCGCTTTCGGTCTGCGAGTAATCTTCGATCATGAAAAACACACCGCCCTTGGCAGTAACTAAGGGAGGGACTTCGATGCTGCCCGGGGAGGCTTAACTCCTTATACTCGCCCGCCGGACGGGGCTTTCCTAGGGTACGGAAGGTTATGTCCAAGAGGTCGTTAAGCTTTACTAAGGTTGTGTTGTTGCAAAAAAGCGCTTGGCAACGCGGCAGTCCGAGCATCCGAAGGAGGTATAAACGAGGAGGTCCACCTGTCAGGTTCTCAGTCTGGGGTGGATTTGGCAAGAGAACGGCGGTACCTGGGGGATGCGCAAAGTGTTCCAGTTGGAACACATCGCCATTACAGTACTGTCGCTACAGCCAGGTTATTGATTGTTAAGGAGATACGGACGCACAAAAGAGAGGTTTCGCTTTCCCTTCATTTGACCGATGACTGCAGCTGATCGGGTGTTTCGGCAGCTCAGGGCGTTGTGAAATTGAGGATTGGGCACAACCGAGAGTCTGGGCGGCCGGTTCAGTTCTTTAGGCTTCGGGCCCACTGGACTGCGACCACATCTCTGGTTAGCATGCCTCTTGAATGTCAGCGGATGAATCTGAACCCGTCGTCTCGGCAACTCCCATTCTCGACTCTGGGCTGCTTCCCGCCCGCGTTCGGCGGAAAACCATTGCCGGTGTTGTTGTCGGCTTAGTCTTCGGTCTCACGACGGGCGTTGTTTTAGCGAAGGTAGGTGAGCAAGCCTACAAGGGCTTGTCTGGTGACTTCGAAATTCTCATTTTTGTTATCGTAATTACCCTCGCAATTACAGTCCACGAACTTGGCCACCTGCTCGCTGGCTGGACACTTGGTTTTAGCTTTAGTTCTGTGTCCATCGGACCTCTCTCTTTAAGCCTGGAACATGGGGCATTGAAAATTCGTTTTCGTCGAGATATGCCTGCGCTTGGCTATGCCGGGATGCATACAGACGGAGTTCGGCGGCTGCGGCATCGCTTGCTGATTTACATCGCAGCAGGCCCGGCTGCGAACCTGCTATCGATCCCGGCTACGGTCCTTTTGGTCAACTACGCATTCCCATGGCTTGGAGACACTTGGGTGGCAGCACCTGCGGCGGAATTTGTGGTCTTTTCCTTTATGTCGGGGGTTTTGAGTTTGGGGCCGCTGGCCGGGGATTTCTCAAGCGATGGTTCCCGGATTGCGATGCTGCTCAGGTCTCGCGAAAAATCACGCCGATGGCTCAGTGCCATTGCGGTAGGAAGCCAGCAACGCAATGGCGTACGTGCGCGACATTGGAGAGAAACATGGCTGAAGGCGGCCAGTTCAGTGCGAGATAGGTCAGTTGATGAATTCTCCGGCGTTTGGATCGCCTACATTTCGGCAAACGACAGGAAGGATGAGCTATCGGCTTCGGCCCGTTTGGAGAGATGTCTCGAGTTATCCCCCATTCTCCGTCCTTCAATTCGAGACATGATCGCTTATGAGGCAGCAGTATTCAGCGCGTGGTTCCGGGACGATGTGCTCCTGGCTGACAAATGGGCCTCTCAAGTAAAGAAACCAAAACTGATGGGGCGTTTGCTCCAGATCAGACTGGCAGCCGCTCTGCCTTGCGCCGGCCATCACTTTGATGCCGCGCTCGATCACTGGCGCGAAGGTGCCATCTTTATCGACAAATTGCCGACAAGTTCGGCAAAAGATCGGCTGAGAGAATCCTGGCAGGAATGGCAATCTGAAATTCTAGAGCGGCAAGTCCTGTCGACGATAAAGTAAGCAAACATGCTGGCCGGCCTAGCCGGGTCGAAGACCTGGCTCCGCACGGGCGCAAACAAAAGGCCGCCAGCTTTCGCTGACGGCTCAAGGCTGATTGCTGAAGGCTCCTAGTTACTGCTCGTACAGCAACACGGCGCTTTCGGCCTTTTCCGAGTCCACTGGACGGTAGAACAGCTTGTTGCCGTCGAGGAAGACTTCAATGAACGCCGGCCGGGTGGTGATGGTGCCCTGGATCAGCGCCTCGGATAGCGGGTCTTCGATGTATTTCTGCAGAGCCCGGCGCAGCGGCCGCGCTCCGTAGCTGCGGTCGGTCAGTGTCTGGTTGAGAATCCACTTTTTAGCTTCGTCGGTCACGGTCACGGTGATCGACTTCTGCGAAAGATTCTGGTTCAACAGGTTGACCATCAGTTCCAGAATCTGGATCAGATCCGCCTCGCTCAACGCCATGAACAGAATGATTTCGTCCAAGCGGTTAAGGAATTCGGGGTTGAAAGTTCGCTTGACTTCACCTTTGACCAGATCTTCCACTTTGCCGGAAATCATTTCGTCGTTGGTGGATTGGAAGCCCAGGCCCTCGCGCTTCTGCAAGTGCCGCGCGCCAATGTTCGACGTCATGATGATGATGGTGTTCTTGAAATCCACCGTGTTGCCCAGGCCGTCGGTGAGCTGGCCGTCTTCGAAAACCTGCAACAGGATGTTGAAGACATCGGGATGCGCCTTTTCGATTTCGTCGAGCAGCACCACGGAGTAAGGCGCGCGCTTCACCCGTTCGGTGAGCTGACCACCTTCTTCGTAGCCCACATATCCTGGAGGAGACCCGATCAGTTTGGAGACGGAATGCTTCTCCATGAACTCGGACATATCGAAACGCACCAGCGACTTGTCGCTGCCGAACATGAACTGCGCCAGCGTTCGGGCGACTTCGGTTTTGCCAACACCAGTCGGTCCTAAGAACAGGAACGAGCCAATCGGCCGGTTCGGGCTCTTTAAGCCAGCCCGGCTGCGGCGGATGGCGCGGGCCAGGGCGGTGATGGCCTTGTCCTGCGAGATGATCCGCTTGTGCAGCTCCTCTTCAATGCGGAGCAGCTTCTGGGTTTCTTCTTCCTTGATCGAGGTGATGGGCACGCCGGTCCAGCGCGATACCACGTCCTCGATGTCCTCCCGACCGACAACGCCGGTGGAGGATTCATCGAGGTGGTATTTTTCGCGAAGGGCGCGCAGGTTCTCGCGCTCTTTGCGTTCCTCGTCCGAGTAGAAGCGCGCCTTCTCGAACTCGTGGTTCGCGATGGCGTTCTCCATACGGTGGACGATGAACTTGATGCGCTTCTGGACCTCGGTGATTTCCTCGGGCAACGAAGTCTGGCGCAGTTTGACGCGGGCGCCGGCTTCATCCACCAGATCAATCGCCTTGTCAGGCAGGAAGCGGTCGGGAATGTAGCGGTTGGAATGCGAAACCGCGAAGTTGATGGCTTCGTCGGTGTAGGTGACCGCATGGAACTTCTCGTAGCGGTCTTTAATCCCGAACAGAACTTTAATGGCATCGGCCTCGTTGGGAGGCGGAACCTTCACGGCCTGGAAACGCCGCTCCAGCGACCGGTCTTTTTCAATGGACTTGCGATATTCTCCGGGAGTTGTGGCGCCAATGCACTGGATTTCGCCACGCGACAGCGCTGGCTTCAGGATGTTGGCGGCATCGAGCGAACCTTCCGCCGATCCCGCGCCCACCAGGGTATGAAGCTCGTCAATAAAGATGATGGAATTCTGTGACTCCATCAATTCCTTCATGATGGTTTTGAGGCGCTCTTCGAACTGGCCGCGATATTTTGTCCCGGCCACGATCAGCGAAAGATCGAGCGCCAGAATGCGTTTGTCGGCCAGGAATGACGGCACTTCGCCATCGGCAATGCGCTGCGCCAAGCCCTCGACAATGGCAGTCTTGCCCACTCCGGGCTCGCCGATCAGCACGGGATTGTTCTTGGTGCGGCGGCAAAGGATCTGAACCACCCGCTCCAGTTCGCCATCTCGGCCCACCAGAGGATCGAGCTGGCTGTCCATGGCAGCCTGAGTCAGATCGCGAGAAAACTCACTCAGCAGAGAAGACTCACGTTGCCGTTGAGGCTGCGCCTTCTCCTGGCTGGTGCGAGCCAGTTCCTCCCGGATGGTCGAAAGCCGCAGTCCGCGCTCGTGTAGAATTTCTGCGGCAAAGCACTTCTCTTCTCTCAGCAAACCCAGAAGCAGATGCTCGGTCCCAATGTGCTTGTGCGACAGCCGTTCCGCCTCTTCAGCCGCGTAAGCCAAAACCCGCTTGCACTCGTTGCTGAGCGGCAGATCGACCGAAGTCGAAACCTTCTCCCGAATCGTGGTATGCCCCTCGATTTGCTTGCGAATGGACTCCACCGACGCATGGGAACGCAAGAAACGATTGGTCAGGGCTTTGTCTTCGCGCAGAAGCCCCAGCAAAAGGTGCTCCGTCTCAATGTAAGGAGACCCGAACTGGCTGGCTTCATAGCGCGCAAAGAAGATGACGCGCCTCGCCTTTTCTGTATACCGTTCAAACATATAGCCCTTTTCCCCCTGAGATCTTCAGGGAACGGGAGCTCAACCGTTCTGCCCTCGCCCTTGAAAACCTCTCACCAAAGGTTCATCCAGCAATCAAGGTACCACCCTGACGATACCTTTAAATCATAACTTATCATCCCGCCCCACGTTACCAAAGGCACCTTCGTGCCACCTTCCCGCAAGCCTGTAAGTCCTTCACACCGAAATCAGTCATGACCTTCGCCACCCGAAACATTCCCTCGTAAGCCTAGCCCTGCAACGTCTCCGGCGCGACTTCCTCCATCAGCCCGCGTTGCAATCGCATCACCCGGTGGCAGCGCCGCGCGAAAGCAAAGTTATGGGTTGCAATAAGAGATGTTAGCTGGTGCTCATGGTGCAACCGGGAGATCAGTTCGAACACCGACTCCGCCGTGCGGCTGTCCAGATCGCCGGTCGGCTCATCGGCCAACAAGAGCTTCGGCTCGACAATCAGAGCCCGGGCCAAGGCCACCCGCTGCTGTTCGCCACCCGACAGTTCGCCGGAACGATGGTGAGAGCGTTGCCCTAATCCCACCTGCTGCAGCCACTGGGAAGCTGCTTTTTCAGCCTCACCGGGTGCGGCGCCCCGAAGCAGGAGCGGCATGGCCACGTTCTCCAGCGCCGTGAACTCCGGCAGCAGGTAGTGGAATTGCCAGACAAAGCCGACTTCGCGGTTACGAAAGCCGGCCGCCTCATCCTGCGAGAGCGAACTCAGCCGCAAGTTGGCGCAGTATACGTCACCTGCGGAAGCGCTATCAAGAGCGCCCAGGATGTGCAACAAGGTACTCTTGCCCGCACCCGATTCGCCCACGATGGCCAGCATCTCTCCCTTGGCCACCTGGAATGACAAGTTTTCAAAGAGCACAAGATCCGAGCCACCCGAGCGAAAGACCTTCTTAAGACCTTCCACCCGCAACATTGTCTGGTCCATTAGATGCAAATAGCACGCCTTCCGGATCAAAGTCGCGATTAGCGCCACTGGGGGCGCAAACCTACGGTAATCGCCGCCTTAGATTAACCCATGGTGAAGCATGCCAGAACATCGAGTTTCGCGTTTTCCGCTTTCCAGGCAATCACTATCACAGTAGGCTGATGCGATCTGCCCCGGCAGTGACTTGGATCACGGCGCGTGGTGATGTACCAGTCTTCAGGAAAAGGCGCAAAGCGCGCCCCGAAAATCGCCTAGGCCCGGACGCCCTCGTCGGAGCAGGGTGGAGAAGGGCGTTTCCCCCAGGAACTTCCTCGATCATTCATAGCGCAGAGCTTCCGCCGGAAGGATTCGCGCCGCTGACCAGGAAGGATAGATCGTGGCCAGCAGCGAGACTCCCAGCGCTACTGCGGCCACCCATATCCCATCCGAAAAGTGCGGCGCGAAGGGAACATAATCGATCGAGTAGACCTCGGCAGACAGCGAAAAGACGTGGTAGTGACCTCCCGCCCAGGAAAGCAAATAGCCAAGAACCAGCCCAACCGCCGTGCCAACCACTCCAATCAATAGACCTTGCGCGATAAACACCCGCCGCACCTGCGATTTCCGGGTTCCCATGGACATGAGCACGGCGATGTCTCGAGTCTTCTCCATCACCATCATAATGAGCGAAATCAGGATGTTTAGGGCAGCGACGAAGACGATCAGCCCGATGGTGACGAAGGTGACGAGGCGCTCCATCTTCAGAGCATGAAATAACGCCTGGTTCTGCTGCATCCAGTTGGTGGTCATGAAGCCTGGCCCGGCCGCTTGCTCCAATTGGTCACCGACGACAGGGGCTTTGTAGATATCGTCTATCTTGAATTCGATCACCGTGGCCTGATCACCGACGCTTTCCAGTTGCTGTGCATCCGCCAGCCGGGTGAAGGCCCAGGAGCTGTCATAGTCGAAAAAGCCTGAGTTGAAGATTCCTACCACCCGGAAACGCGTGTACTTAGGCGTCATGCCGAAGGGCGTGAGCTCGCCTTGCGGGCTGATCACCATGACCGCAGATCCCACGTTTGCACCCAGGGCGTCTGCCATGTCCCTGCCGAGCAGGATAGGCGGCATCGAGGCCAGGCGTTTCTCGACCGCTTGCAGATCATCAGGGGGATTCTCACTCTGGGTGGCGCGGACCTCCTCTGAGCGAAGTCGAGCGGGGCCCCCGCCCGCGTTGTCGGAGGTTACCAACGGCAATTCACCTGCGATGGGATTCAGTTCCTCCACTGAGCCGATCTTAACCGAGTTCAACAGATCGCTGACTTTGCGCTCATCCCCAGGAATGATCCCTTTCAACTCAGCGCCACGGCCCCTCGGCCCGAGCGAGATCAGCACTTGATCGTAGATCGCAGGAGCGGCGGCCACCACATGCGGCTGCTTCGACAGGCGGTCGGTCAGGGCGCGCCAGTCTTTGATTCCGTCGTCCTTCACGCGCATCAGGTCAACGTGCGAAGTGGAGCCGATCAGGCGGTCCTGCAAATCCTCGCGGAAGCCGTTATTGATGGCGAGAGCAATGATGAGAGAGGCGACTCCCGCGGCAACTCCGGCGATGGAGATGCCGGTGATGACGCCGATGAAAGCCTGGCGGCGCTTGGCGCGGAGATAGCGGGAGGCGATGAAGAGTTCAAAGCGCATGGGAGCGAACGCTCCTCTCTGCGCTGGCGTGTACCCAGGAAATCAGAGCCCTCAATCTTTTGCCTTCCCCGTGCTCGATTCGGATTTCGAAAGCAGCAAGAGTCCCTCCGACTCGTCGACTGCCTTGAGCCACAATCGAGGAGGATGATCTTGCGATTCGATCATCACTTCAGCAAGGTAGTAGTAAGTTTTTCCAGCCTCCGCCGGCAGATCTGCGGCGCCACTTAGTTTCTGCTTGGATGGCACAACTGACTGCCAATCCGTACATACGTGGTGTACGCCGGGATTGGCTGTAAATGAAACGTATGAGTTGCCGTGATTAGCTCCTACCCAGTTTCCGTCCAGTCCAACCCGCGTAATGGCTCTCTCCGTGCCGAAAGGAAATGATGATACGTTGACCGCAGACTTTTGTTGAGAAATTACAAAAACGAGAGCCTTATCGGGGACCGATTTAGTGACGGCAACATGTCTCTTGTCCGTCTTCACATCGAATTTGACGTCCGCGGGACCGCATCCCGCAGCCGACCTTAAGTCGGGCACCTGCGCAAAAACCGTCGCAACCAGGAAAAATGAGACGACCAAATGTTTCAACATAGAATGCCTCCGCGAAGATCACGCCACAATGCTCCTTTGAACCATGGACTTATTGCCCCAATTATAAGCAGTTAACCTGCGGAAAGTTCTCAGTAGCGTACTTTCGGGAGTAGCGTGGGAACTTCACTCCGATAGGCGTTGTACTCTTCCCCGAAACGGCGTTCGAGTTCCACATCTTCCAACCGGATCATTACCGCGCGGGTCGCTACCGCAAACGCCGTCAGACCCCAGCAGACCACCGGTCCGGTCCGATGCTCCAGCACAACATTTCGCAGAGGTGGCCCGGATAGACCGGATGCCTCACTCGGGCACGAATGCCGGAGACGACCAGGCTTTGATCAAGACAGTCTCGAAGTCGGGAGTTCTTGAAGCTGAGACAATCCCCGTCGGTGATACGTCCGGCACCTGCTGAAGGCAAACAGGTATACTGCGCACCATGCCCGACCAAGCTCTGTCCGCATCCCCGATGAAAGATCCAGTCACCTGGCTTTATCCTCCCATTGAGCCCTATAAGACGGGCAAACTTCAGGTCTCGCCGGTCCACGAGATCTATTTCGAGGAAAGCGGTAACCCTTCCGGTAGGCCGGTGATTTTTCTGCATGGCGGGCCCGGCGGTGGATCCGATCCCAAACAGCGCCGCTTCTTCCACCCCGAGAAGTACCGCATCGTGAATTTCGATCAGCGCGGCTGCGGTAAGAGCACGCCCTATGCGTCCCTCGAAGCGAACACCACATGGGACCTGGTCGCCGACATCGAGAAAATCCGCGAGCACCTCGCGATTGAGCGTTGGCAGGTATTCGGCGGATCGTGGGGTTCCACCCTGGCTCTCGCCTATGCGCAAACTCATCCCGAGCGCGTCACCGAACTCCTCCTGCGCGGCATCTTCCTCCTCCGCAAGCAGGAAATCGACTGGTTCTACCAGCGTGGCGCATCGGTCCTCTATCCGGATGCCTGGGAGCCGTACCTGGCACACATCCCCGAGACTGAACGAGGCGACATGCTAACCGCATACTACCGCCGGCTTACCAGCGACGATCCTGGGGTGCGACTTGCGGCCGCAAAGATCTGGAGCGGATGGGAGGGCGCCACTTCCAAGCTCCTGCCCGACGCAGACTTTGCGGGTCACTACGAAGAGGATGAGTTCGCGCTCGCGTTCGCGCGCATTGAGGTCCACTACTTCTTCAACAAAGGTTTTCTCGAAAGCGATGACCAGTTATTGCGCAACGCCTCGATTATCCGCCGCATTCCCGGCGTTATCGTGCAGGGCCGTTACGACGTCGTCTGCCCGATGGAAAGTGCGTGGGCGCTCCACCGTGTCTGGCCGGAAGCCGATCTCGTCATCACACCTGACAGCGGGCACAGCGCTTTTGACCCGCCCAACAGTCGTGCCCTGGTAGCGGCGACCGACAAATTCTCCGGCTAGCGTCTCTCCCACATCCCGGCACCTGCATCCGCTCAGGCAGCCCATGAAAATATGAGCGACTCCCTCATCCATTTAATCGCGGCAGCACCGCCGGCACGCGTTCGCGATACGCAGCGTACTCCGGGCCGAACCTTTTCCGTAATTCAGCATCTTCCATTCGAATCATAATCGCGCCGGTCACCACCGCGAGCACAGTCAGCCCATAGCAAACCGCAAGTCCCGTCCCCACGCTCCATGCCAACATCTCGCACAGATGCCCCAGATACACGGGATGCCGCACGCGACCGCGAATGCCGGAAGTCACCAGACGCTGCTCTTTGTGAGCCGGCATCACCTCGGGCAAGCCTCCCAGTTGCTTTGCGCTGAAGCCCTTGAGGGAAAGCGCATAGACGAGAAGGCCTACCGCAAAAAGCATGACGGCCGGAATCCACGCCCAAAGAGTCGAATAGATCTGAACATGCCGCCATGGCGCCGTTATTGCCGCTGCCAGGATCCACATTGCAATCCAAACAGGGATGAGCACGCGGTAGGGCGAGCGTCGCCGCGCGCGCCAATGTTCGGCCCAGGGATGGATAGCTAGCCAAAAGGACGGAATCGTCGCGTAAACACAGCAAGCCGCCCAGGCGAGCGTTTGCGCCAGCAGTCGCATGGCGGGCTACTTCACTCGGATGATCGTCTTGGCTGAGCTCATGTTGTTAGAAACGGTCATATACCCGCACCACAACCACGTGCTCCACGCCAACCGCCGCCCTGCTTCCCGCGTCGGACGACACGGGAATGCGGAAGTCATAATTCTCCGTCTTGGAATCCGAGATCTGATCCACCGGCTCGACAAACTGCCAATCGCCAGCGTCCACCGAACATTCCGCGCGCTGGATCGGAGAAAAGCTATCGGCGGCGCGGAAGGCCACGTGGAACTGGCCGCCTTCGACCGAGGCGGCGAGATTCTCGATCAGCGGCGGAGTGGTATCCACTTCAAAGCGGTCGCTCTCTTTTTCCGCAGTCAGCGCCTCCCCCGGAGCGTGCGACGGCGCATCCGACGCCACAACCTTTATCGTGTAACCGCCATCTGGAAGCAGCGCCGCGTCGAAGGAGTAGAACTTGTCGGTGAGCTTGTCCTTCAGCAACATCCAGCGGGTTTCACCATCGCCGCGGTAGTACACCGAGTAAATCATGTCGTCATCGTTGTCGTCGTGTACCGTCCATTTGGCTCCAATCGAATTGCGGTCGGTGATGAAGGGCGCGGGAATGTCAAAATGAGGCTGGCCGGGCGCGCTGGAGTCCGCAGAAGCCTGCTTCGGCAACGGCTGGTAGCGAACATCCCTCTGCACTGTGATATCACTGAAGTCCGGCGCCACGTTTCTTTGCAAATAGTTGAGGGTGACGCTGGCCACTTCGGGCGCAGGATTGCCCGCGTGCAGCACCGCCTTCCACTGCACAAACCTGGCCGCCGGAACCTTGAGTTCGGCGTCTTTGCGCAGATCCACCGACTCCCACGGACTCCAGTTTCGATCGGGATTGTCCACGTTGCCGCTGCGCGCAAGAATCTCCACGTTGCCCTGGACGCGAACTTCCGCGCGGCCCCAATGGGAAAAAATGTGCGCATCCCATACGTCACTCTCGTAGCTGCCTTCCGATTCAGGAGCTTCACTCATGAGAAAGATCTTCCCCAGGTTGCTGGTCGAGGCGTAAAGCCCGCCTGCGGGAGCAGCGGCGAACGCCGTAACCTGGCTGGCGCTGGCTTTGAGCAGTTGAGTGAATTCGTCCTCGCCTCGAATAGCGAAAATATTCCCGCGGTTTCCGGTGCCCGCAAGCAAGCGCCCGTGTTGATCAAACGCCAACGCGTAGACCAGATCGTCTTTTGAAGTCCAAATTCTGTCGGGCGAACCGTCGGGAGCGATGCGGTAGATTTCAGATCCGCCGGTAGCGCCAACTCCCGGCGCGGGGAAGTTGGTCATCATCATGGGTCCCACAGGACTGACGCCGGTAATGGTGATTGCGGCCTGCGCTCCTTCCAGATGTTGGGTTGTGGGAGCCGGTGCCGGGGTGATCATCAAAGGCTGAGCCGAAGCAGGAGCCCGCTTTTCGCCAACCCCGGCCGCATAGATATTTCCAGCGCTATCCAAAGCCAGCGCCGTGATTTCCTTCTTCGGGGCGCTGTACAGAACAAACGCCTTGCCATCGGGCGCAATCCGGTAGACCAGGCCACTGCCGTCGGAACCGGCAATCAGGTTGCCTTTCGCATCGAAGGCCAGCACCCGAATGTGGGCTTCATCACTGGTGAAAAACGTAGAGTGCTCGCCCTTGGGAGTTACCCGGAAAATCTCGCCGCGATCGCCGGTAGCTACATAGAGATTGCCCGCGGCGTCCAGTGCAAGGTCCCATATGTACTTGGTGCCGGGATCAAAATAAACCGACGAACTCCAGGAGCCCGCCGGCGTCTTTCCGCCGCCGGAGTCCTTGCCTGCGGCTTCGCTGGGTTCGATCTTATATATCTTGCCGTCAGGATTGGTGGCGGCATAAATCACGCCATTCTTGCCTACTGCGAGAGCCTGTACTTGCAACTCGTGCGTCTCAAAAATTGTCGAGGATTGGCCTGTCGGCGTAACCCGGTAAACCCGCGCTGGACCGCCCGCGGCCGCGTACAGGTTTCCCTGCGGATCGGCCGCAATTTTCCAGATATAAGCGGATGGCGTGGTATAGAGATCTTTGAACGCCGGGGCAAGCTCAAGCCCTCCCGCGCTGCGAATCGCTACTCCCTGAGTCGTGCCTTTGCTGAGATCATCGAATTTGGATTGTTCCCAGGTGCGAGTGCCTTGGCCAAGAGCGGCCGTGGCCAGCAGGAGAACGGCAGGGAATACCAGCATCTTTCGCAGGACAGCAGCCAATTTTCTAACCTCGATTAAGATTTGTGCGGAAAATTTAGCGTACCACCAACCCCAGGGTTAAGAACCCGGCTCGCCAGGCCAGTTCCACGAGCCGAACTCTACCGAATGGTGATGGTCAAGACCTGCGCGCCGGAGACCACGTAGTCCAGCGGCGGGGTCCGCGATTCGTTGACCGAGGATTCGGCTTGCACCACCATTTCCTGAGTGCCGCGCATCCCGTCCATCACGTTCATGATCGAGATCGGCAGAGACGGCATGACCTTATCCGCCACCACCGCCTCGGGATCGGCTTCCAACAACGAGACATAGACACGGTTGTTGACGTGTTCCTTGTTCAGCAGGGCAATGGTCGAGGCGAGATCCAGCTTACTCTCGAACAGTGGCGAACTATGGC
>CAWDCI010000029.1:0-15530 GCA_963800745.1 uncultured Acidobacteriaceae bacterium | reverse complement strand
TTGCCCGGGCAACCTCGGCTTGCCCGGACATCAGTACCAGCTCATATTCACATGACAGAGCGGTGTTGGAATCCACCAAAATTTGTGGTGAGCAGGCTGCAATGCTGTAAGCGTTCTTCAACTCGTACCCGAAGCGCACGTTGTCGATATACGCGGACGGCCGGACTTCCGCCCACACGTCCCGAATGATCCCACCATAAGTTTCCCAACCCACAGTCAATCCGAAGTCGAGCTCGTCCTTGCCCGCGCCTCCGGGTTCGGGGCAAGCGTCCACAATGGTCACTTCCACCGTGTTCTTGCCTTCGTGCGCGTCCGCGGTGAAATCGAACTCATGGGGTACATAAGGCGCCATGGTTCCCAGTTCATGACCATTTAGAAACACCCGGCCAAAGTACGTGATGCCTTCAAAATGCAAGACCGCACGGTCTGACTTCGATAGTCGCGGCAAAAGGAAGTTGCGCTGCAGGCGATAGACACCCCAGGGACGAAGCGAGGAAGGAACGCGAACTATGTCGATCAATTTGTCATGAATGTGCCGTTCCCAATCGCCGTTCAGACTTACCACAGCTCGGCCAAAACTGAGCGAGTCCATTTTTGTTAATCTGCTCCCGCGTTTCGCATTTGTAGATTAAGGGGCGCTACTGGGTCGTAAGCAGCTCCCGTCTTCAGCACGCCAAAATGACTAGGACCGTTCCGTGGTGATGGCAAACACGCCCAGCGGAGGCTGCCCCGCATTCAGCTTGCAGCGCAACCTAGCCAAATTCTTGCCCTCGACCGGAATCGAATACAGCAGAATTTGGTACTGTTCCCGCGCCAGGTCTTTGGCGAACAGCAGCGCCCGCTGCGCTTCCGTCGGTTCGGCGCCCAGCCTGGTAGCATCCACGATGATGTTCGATTGCACCACTTCGTAACCGTTGCGCAGCGGAATCTCTCGCGTGGTGCCGTCGCTGTACTCCAGGGAATAGGCGGCGACCTTGTCGCCATCGTTCCCCACCACCGGATACCCTTTGCCAAAGGTCACTTGCCCAAGAATGTGCAGCTTCTGGCACTGCCGGTTCACCGGAATCACAATTTCCGGCGCCTCCGCCGTTGCCACCAGCGGCCGCGCCAGTTTGTTCACCACGGGAGTCTGAAAACCCACCCCGGCAATCTCAATCCTGCTCCCTTGCCACAGCAGAAAGTCTTGCCCGGTCTTTTTCCACTGATCGTCCGCCGCAGCTGCCCAGTACTTCGACAGGTAATCCTTAAAGCTGCTCCAGGCCCGATCCGCATCCGCGCCTTCCGCCAAAGCCTGCAAATCCACGACCTCGAAGGTGTTTTTCTTCGACCAGGGCGCCCAGCGAAGCGGCACAACCTCGGGCCGGGTGTCAGGCAATAGGTCTTCATGGCGCCGCCCTTCATACAGCCGCGCCAGTTCCCGATAAACCTCGTCCCGCACCTCCCGCCCTTCCGTCACCACGCCCGATTCCAAAATGCCGTCGCGCATTTCGCCGTCAATGCGGCTGTACTGCCGCATGTCCTGCCATGACCAAAACACGTGCCCGGAGAGTTCTCCCGCTTCGATCAGATCGAGAAAGCGGTCTACGGTGTGGCTCATCACGATTTCCATCTGGCCAATGGCCTTGCCGCCCCACTCGGTGAACGTCAGCGGCTTGCTTGGTCCGTCATAATCCGCTTCCTTGTTGAAGTCCTGGATATCGAAGGTGTAGGGATGCTGGTCAAAAAAGTCCATGCCGGCGTCCACAAACATTTGCTTCGACTTCTTCGCGCTCATGCTGTTCGCCGCAGAGACCAGCCGGCCAATGGGATCCAGCCGGTTGCAGCGTTCTTTCCCTTCCTTCAGCACTTCCGTGGTCAGGGTGCATTCGTTCGAAAGCAGCCAGATCCCAACCGCCGGAGAATTCCAGTCGCGCCGGATCGTGGCCTCCAGAATGCGATAGCCAAGTTCGATTTCGGTCCGCGGCATATTGGTGAAATCATGGTTCCAGTAGCCCGGCTCTTCGCTCACCAGGATGCCCAACTCCTCCGCCAATTCCACAATCCTGCGGTCGTGGGGATAATGCACCAGGCGGATGTAGTTGCAGCCCAGCATCTTGATCATCCGCATGTCCAGATCCTGCTGCTGGCGGGTCAAAGTGAAGCCCTGCTCTTTCCACATATCGTGGCGGGCCACGCCGTTCAGCACCAGCCGCTTGCCGTTGAGCCGGAACTCCCTTCCCTCCACATGAAGATCGCGGAACCCCGTATGGCACGACCAGCTGTCTTCCGCAGCGCCCGATTTGAGGTGGGCTTCTAATTCGTACAGGTTGGGCTCCTCCGGGGACCACAAGGCAGGATCTTTCAACTCAAATTGCAGCTCAATGTCATTCGCACCCGGCTTCAGCCGCGCCGGCTTGCTGGATCTCCCCACTTCGACGCCGCGGTGCTTGAGCACGACTTCCACGGTGCTGCTACCGGTCTCAGTGCTCGACACCATCACCCGCGGCTGCAGCGTCACCTTGCCATAGTCAGGCGCCAGGTGGTACGCCATGCGCACATTCTCAATAAACGACGCGGGCCGAATCTCCGCCCACACATCGCGAATAATTCCGCCGTAGGCCTCCCAGCCAGGGTGCACGCCCAGGGCGATTTCGTCCTTTCCGGTTCCATCCGGCCAGGGCGCAACGTCGGCGATCTCCACTTCGACCTGGTTGTCTCCCTCTTTGGCCGAAGGCGTGAACTCGAATTCGTAGGGGACATATGGCCCCATGGTGCCCAGGGGCTTGCCGTTCAGCGCCAGGCGGCCGCAATAGGTAATGGCGTCAAAGTGCACAAACGCCCGTTCGCCGCGGCCCAGGCGCGGCAGCACGAAGTTCCGTCCCAGCGTATAGAAACCGTAGGGATGCAGAGACGACGGCACCTCAATGACGTCGCACACCTGGCCATCCACGCGCAGCTCCCACTCGCCATTCAGCTGCACGCGCTTTCGGGAGCCTGAAACTACCGGCTCGGGTTGCTTTGCTAACGCGGGAACCGCACCAAGAACCGCTGATGCGCCTAGAGTGCTGAGGAAATTGCGGCGGTTGATCATCGCACCTTACCTTCAGGAAGGTTTCCTTGAGATTGCTTTGGATTTGGCGTGCTTTGGCTTGAGGATTTCAGCACTCGGCATTGTAATCGCACGCGGACCACGTGTCGAATAATTCTCGGAATTTCTTCCAACAATGCGTGCGGCTTAGTGGCTGCGCCGGTCTTTGACGCATAAGTAGTGAAGAATTTACTGCAAGAGAGGACCGTTAGAACGACAGCTTGTCATTCCGAGGGCGCAGAGACGAGGAATCTGCTGTTTACCGGCTACCCCGAAAAAGCAGATTTCTGGCTACGCTCGAAATGACAACCTTTGTGGATTTGCTAGAAAAAATGGATGGGCAGCTTTAAGACTGCCCATCCACTCGAGGTTAGGTTAGAAGTTGAACTTGCCGGCCAACTGCACTACCCGTGATGGGTAGTTGCCGTTGGTCCCGAAGATCTTGCCAAAGTTAGGATCGGAAATGTTGCTGTCAGCATTGCCGAACGTTACCCGGTTAAAGGCGTTGAACATCTCACCGCGGATCTGTAAGCGGTACCGCTCCGTGATGTGGAAGTTCTTGCTGAAGCCCAAGTCCCAGGTGTTAACGCCAGGGCCGAACAGCCCCGTCGGATTCTTGCCAGTGTCGCCGGCTCCGCCCTGCTGGGGAACCACAAACTGGCTGCGATCCAGGTAATTGGTGAGGCTGCCGGGATTGATCTTTACGCTCTTAACCCCAGGAGCATAGTCTGCGGCATCGCTGCCGTCGAGCTGCCATGACGTGGTTTGTCCGGCGGAAATCTGTCCGAACGACGCCTGTCCTGACTGCGCCCGGTAGATGCCGCTGATCTGCCATCCGCCCAGCGCCAGCCTTGCAGCTTTGTTCCATCCCGCCGGCGACGGCGTTTCGTAGATGAAGTTCGCTACAAAGATTTGCGGGACGTTCTGCGAACGAATTTCCCCGATTGCATTTTGGGCAACCCGGGTTGTAGATCGCTCCGTTGAAAGCGGTGGTGCCTGAATCCCACCAGCTGATGGTGTGCGAATAAGTGTAATTCGCCGTGAACTGCAGGCCATGGGCAAACCGCCGTTCCAAGGTGAACTGGCCGGATTGGTAGTTTGCCGTTGCATCGGAAAAGACGTTCAACACGTTGGTGAAGAGTGGGTTCGTAAAGTTGTTGCCAGTGACTTGGGCGCAGGTCTCGCTGACCGGACCGCAGACCGGCAAGCCGAGGTTGGCGTCGTTCACGTAGTTTTGGTGGTCCGACTCGCTGGCTACGTAAGCAGCCTTGGCCAGCCAGTTCGTGCCGAACTGATGCTCGAGGCTCAAGTTCCAGGTGTAAGTTCGTCCATCGGTGTAGTGCAGGTTGAAACCAGACTGAATGAACACCGGGGTAACAAAGGGCGCGCTTGCCCCAGGATTCGTGCCCGGAGCGGAAAACGGCGGGAACGGACTGGTATTCCCGGTGGGCGAATAAACCGACCAGGGGCTGTCAAACGGAATGATCGGAATGGGCGCGCCGGCCACAACGTTTGTCGTGCTGTAAGCAAACGTGGGGCTGAACGGCTGCGTATCCGACGCGTGGTTCCAAGAGGAGTAGTCAATCGGCGTGGCGTACATGCCGAAAGCCGCCCGGATGGAAGTGTTGGGCAAAGCCTTGGGTGACCAGGCAAGTCCAACCCGAGGATCGAAGAACCTGGCATAGTCACTCGCCGTGCCCGTACTGGGGACACCCGGGTCTCCCGGGAAGACCATTCCCAGAGGGGCATTCGGATAGCGTGCGCTTTCCGCATGGCCTGGATCATAGACTGCTTCACGTCCGTTGACTGGCACGGGCGAGATCCATGGTTCCCAGCGTAAACCATACGAAAGGGTGAGATTCGGCTTTATCTTGTATTGGTCTGCAACGTAGGGTGCGATCATCCAGGCGTTGACTGCGTTGGACTCGCCGCCACCCTGTTCGAAGAACCCTTCATAGCCCAGCAGGAAGTCCGAGAATCCGTTGCCGGTGAACTGCCCCTGAGGCCCGCCGCTGAAATTGACAAACGGCGCACCTAACCAGTTGGTGTTTTCATACCAATATTGCCGCAGCACATCCACGCCAGCCACGATCAGGTGCTTGCCCTTGGAAATACTCAGGCTATCCGAGAATCCAAAGGTCCAGCGGTTGATGCCGTTAAAGTTCTGGGTATTGATGGGGAAGCCGCCGGAACTTTGATAGCCTCCGTTGATGCCCAGATACTCCAGCGAGCAGGGTGAAGTTGACGGGTCTGCTACGGCGATGTATTGCGAATAGCAAATCGGCCCACCGTTGACCTTCATACCGCTGTTGCTGCTGTCGTACATGCGGGAGTAGTCCGCAGTAAGGTTGTTGACGACGTGGGGATTAATCGTCCAAGTCCAGGTACCGGCATAGTTCTGCCAGTTGGTGATCCAAGACCGGTTCGTGCTTACTACGTTGCCACCGCTGTAGGGCGGCTGGTTGAAGAAGTTATCGAACGAACGAACACTAAGGCGGTTGTGATCGTTGATGTTGTAGTCAGCCCGCACCGTGTACTCGTCAAATGGGGTCAGGGTTGGATATCCCGCCCCTTCGATGCTGCCGTACTTGTTTTGCGGCGTCAGGCCCTGGGATATGGCGTTGCCAAACTTCACCGCGGTCGCATCGTATGGAGTCACTGCAGAGGCTATACACGGCGTCCCACCAGCCGTCAGCTGCGAAGCAGTCTGACAAATGGTATTGAAGGGGTAGTACCCGATCGTCTGGGTCGCCCCGGTTCCCGCGCTCACGCCGGTGCTGACGATCTCGCTCAGCGGAACGCCTGCGCCAGGATAACCCTGCGGGCTCCCGAAGTTGGCGTGATAAATCTGATCGGTTACGAGTGTCCCGGTGCTGTCGCGGTCATTGCAAAGTCCTACGTCGGCACCGCTCGTGGCAAAACCGGTTTGGCAATACGCCGAGAAGTCGCCGTTATTGATCATAGCCGGCGTCCACACGAAGCCGTTGCTGCCGGCATTGAATATGCTCTGCCGCGTGCCCTGGTAGTTGCCAAAGATGAAGAGCTTATCTTTGATAATCGGGCCGCCGAGCGAAGCGCCAAACTGGTTCCGGTGAACCTCGTTGGTCAGGCCGGTGAAGTAGTCTTTCGCATTGAAGCTGCCATTGCGGTAAAACTCGAAAACGTCGCCATGCCACGCGTTGGTTCCGGACTTGGTGACGATGCTGACCACGCCGCCAGGAGCGAATCCATAGCGGGGGTCAAAGTTGTTGCCGATTACGCTGAATTCCTGGGTCGCGTCGGGATTCGGAAATGGCGCCGCGGCCAGATCGTAGTTGTCTACGTTGTACGCGCCATCGAGTAAGTACAAGGTGCTTCCCTGCCGTCCACCGTTGGTGGAAGCTCCCGTCTCCGTGGGAAACGTGGTGTAGCCCTGCGCGCCGCCACCGGGGATGGTGAACGAATCAACCGTGCCGGGAGTGAGCAGCACAAGCGCGGCCGGGTTGCGGCCGTTCAGCGGCAACTCAGTGATCGCGTGCTCGTTGACGGTTTGGCTTAGCTCGGCGCTCTCGGTATGCACCAGCTCAGCGCCAGCCTCTACCGTAACTTTCTCGCTTACCTTGCCGGGTTGCAACGCAAAGTCCGCACCCAAGTTCTGCTCGGCCGTGAGAACTACGTGCTCCTTCTGCTGCGCTCCGAAGCCTTCCTTTTCCACCTTGAGGGTGTAGGTGCCCGGGACGAGTTGCTGAATTTGATAGATGCCGGCCCCGTTCGTGGTAGTCGGAGTCGATACGCCGGTCGACGACTCCGTCGCCGTAACCGTAGCTCCAGAAACCACCGCTCCCTGGGAGTCCGTCACCGTGCCGCCGATGTTGGCGCGGCCCTGCTGGGCAAATAAGCCCTGTACGCCGAGCATGAGGAACAATGCCGTCATAGCCAGCATTGTTGTGAAGTTGTTCGTGAACAATCGATTCCGAACGTTCTTCTGTGATGATGCCATTAGTTCAATACCTTTCCGCGCCAGAGGATTTCTCAAGAGCGCCGTGAATCTTGCCTTTGTACGACCCACCGAACCAACGCAAAGCCTCGTGAGTGGCCAAACCGAGCCGAACGAGACCATTACTTAAAGCTGTGCGAAAAGTACTAATGGTCTACAAACGTTGTCAAGACATTTCGGAATTAGTCCTGAATAATCTTGATTACCCTTCAAATCGATGAAATTTTCACCTTGTGATTGGAGTCACAACATTCGTATATGTTTAATACAATCAGTGGTTTACTTGAATACTTAAGGTGCCGCTGACACCCGCCCATTTAGCGACAGTTTTGTGATCACTGCAGGGGATAGGAACCGCCAAAAACCGCGAATCGGCATAAGCTTATCATCATATGAAACTACCAAAGACGGAGATCGCCCCGCCAGCTAAAATAGCTTCTAGCTTTAGGCGGCGATTCGGGCCCGGCGAGGAGCAGCAATAACAGACGGCAATTTACCAGGTTGTCTTGCTCTGCGGCTTCCGGATTTTGCTGAAAATCCTGGCCCCTTCGAAACGCGCTCGCTCTCCCAGGATGCGCTCAATCCGCAGGACCTCGTTCCACTTGGCCATGCGCTCGCTGCGGGCGAACGACCCTACCTTGAGTTGTCCGGCGTTGGTCGCCACCGCCAAGTGGCTGATGAATGCATCTTCGGTCTCGCCGGAGCGCCCACTGATCACCGGCAGCCACCCGGCCTGCTGGGTAAGTCGAATCGCATCCAGCGTCTCGGTGACCGTGCCGATCTGGTTCAGCTTGATCAGCACGGCGTTGGCGACTCCTTCTTCTATACCTTTTCGGATGCGCGGCAGGTTGGTAGTAAACAAGTCATCGCCGATGAGTTGAATCTTGTGGCCAAGAGCGGCGTGGATTCTTCGCCAGCCTGCCCAATCGGTGTCGGCCATCGGATCTTCGATCGAGATGATGGGATAGGTCTCGCACCACCGGACCATTAACTCGGCAAACTGTTGGGAGCTGAATTCGCGGCCTTCGCGCCGGAAGTGGTACTTGCCAGTGGCTTCATCGAAAAGATCGCTGGCGGCGATGTCCAGCGAGATGGCGGCCTCTTTGCCGGGTGTGTAGCCCGCTCTTTGAATCGCTTCCACCAGGACCCGGAGAATTTCCTCATTGGTGGCAAACTCTGGCCAAAAGCCGCCTTCGTCGGCGATTCCAAAATATTTCTGGCGTTCGCGCAGGACTTCCCTGGCCGCCTGATAAATATTGAAGGTGATTTCCAGAGTCTCGGGATAGCTTTGCGCGCCGCTGGCGATCACCAGGAAATCCTGCACATCGGTGCGCCAGTCGGCGTGCGCGCCTCCGCCGATGATCTGGATTTCCGGCAACGGCAGCAGAGTGGCTTCCGCGCCTCCCAGCGATTCGAAGAGCGGCTTCTGCTTTGCCGCTGCAGCGGCGTTTGCCACCGCCAGGGAGACCGCCAAAATCGCATTGGCTCCCAGGCGGGACTTGTTTGGAGTGCCGTCGAGCCCGATCAGAGTGCGGTCGATGGCCGCCTGATCGCTGGCGTCCATTCCACGCACCGCCTGCGCGATTTCGCCGTTCACATTTTCGATGGCCCGGGCCACGGATTTGCCGCGAAACCGTGACGCTTGCTGGTCGCGTAGTTCCAAAGCTTCATATTGCCCGGTCGAAGCGCCCGAAGGCACCAGCCCGCATCCGCGCACTCCGCTTTCGAGCGCGACTTCCGCCTCAACCGTGGGATTTCCGCGGGAATCGAAGATTTGAAATGCCGAAACCTCACGAATTTTCATCGCGCTCCCGATGCTTCCTGGATTTCATCGCCCTGGATTTCATCGCCCTGGATTTGTTTCGCCAACGCCGCAAACCAGCGCCCGGAGAGCTCCGCCAAACTCATTTCCGGTACCGGCAGAATTGCGGCCACGAACTTCCTGGCAAAGTTTTTCTTGGCTTCCCCACGCACATACTCCGCCGGGGACTTGCCGTCAATCCGCGCCAGCAGCAACAGAGGCAGCAAGCGCGCGGTTCGCCGGTCAAACTCGCTTTGCCGGTCCTGCGGCAAACGCCGCTCCAAATAGTAGGCGCCGATTGCCCGCTCGACCAACCTGCTTAGACCCACATCCTTGGGCGCATGGTGAAGGCTCTTGAGCAACAGATGATTCAGCAAGAAGCCCAGGTCGAAGGCAGGATCGCCATACCAGGCCACTTCGCAATCCAGGATCACCTGGCGCCCGTTTCCAATAAGGATGTTCTTGGGGCTATAGTCCCCGTGCACCAGGCACTCCCGGGTGCTTTCCAGCCGGACCGTTTCGCGTTCGAAATACTCCCGCAACTCGGGATGCCGCTGTCCCGTCGTAACCAGATAGGGATCCGTGCGCAATTGGTGGAAAGTTTCGGTGTTATCGAAAATCCGCGCTGCCTCGGCGTCGCCGGACGAAATACGGTGAATCACTCCTAGCATTTTCCCAGCCTGCGCGGCATGCTCCGGGCGGCACTGCCCGGCGAGCAGCATCTGCTTCCAATTCTCGAAGCCCTCGCCCAGATATTCCATGGTGAAGTAACCATCCCCCGCGGCAAATACCCGGGGGACGGCTTCGGGCAGGACACGCCCAACATACTTCAAGTACTCGAACTCGGTGCGGTTGCGTGAGATATCGGCTTGCCACAGGGCCTGCACTTTCATCTGCGGCAGAGCCTGCTTGACAACAAATTGCCGTTCGCCATCCTCAATCAGAAAAACATCGGAAGAAACTCCTCCGGTCAAGGGCACCGCGCGGGCAGTCTGACTGTGCAGGTGTCCATCCGCACGCAATAATTCCAGAATTGGGGAAAACTTCAGTTTTGTCTCACTCATTCGCGTTTTTTCAAACTGTTGTCGATCAAAGCGTTTTTGCCGCGATCGAGTCCTTCCCCATCCCCCTGACAATCTTCGCACAATTCTCCGCAACTCACCGAGGAAGGCGGAGAATTGCGATATAGTTCCCTGTTCGTATTTGCTTTCGCCGGCCGAGCTGGACGAGGAGTCACCGATGATTGGAAAGCGCCTTCTTCTGCCGATCCTTCTGCTAGTTTCTATCACCGCCGCCGCGCAAAGTGACGGCCCTCTGAGCGGCCTCTCCACCTTGCGCGATGCGGTCACCAAACGGTCCTCCAGCTTCGATCGCGAAGGCGGCTACATCGATGCTGTCCCGGTGAAAGCGGGGCAGACTCTGACTCTCCTCGACACCAGCGGCGCCGGCTCGGTCCGCCATATTTGGATGACCATCAATTCTCCCAGCAAGTATCACCTGCGCGAACTCGTCCTGCGCATGTACTGGGACGGCGAGACCAACCCGAGCGTGGAAGTTCCGGCAGGCGACTTCTTCGGCACCGGCTTCGGCATGTATCACTCCTGGCATTCCATGCCGCTCACCGTGCAGGGTAAGGCGCTCAACTGCTATTTTCCCATGCCCTTCAGCCGCCAGGCTCGAATCACCATCACCAATGACGGCTCTCAGGATGTTCAGTATCTTTTCTATCAAGTGGACTACGAGGTCTATCCCTCGGCAGCGCCGGTCGCCGACAAGGGCCGCTTCCATGCGGCGTGGAGACGGGAGAATCCGACAAAGGCAATTCCCACCGAACAAACCCACAGGCTGCATCCCAGCGGCGACAATAACTACATTTTTGTAGACGCCACCGGCAAAGGCCAGTTGGTCGGGGTCGTGTTGAACGTTCAAGGATTTTCCACCGGATGGTGGGGTGAAGGCGACGACATGTGGTTTGTGGACGGCGAAAGCTGGCCTCCGGCGGTTCACGGTACGGGACTCGAAGATTATTTTGGAAACGCCTGGGGCTTCCAGGATGAATTCAATTACCCTTTCATCGGCTATTCCCGCAAAGGCAACGATGATGCGACCGGCTTTCACACCATGTACCGCTTCCACATTCAGGATCCCATCTATTTCACCAAGTCGTTGCTGGGCGGCATCGAGCACGGCCACGCCAACTCGCGCAGCGATGATTTTTCCAGCACGGCCTACTGGTACCAGACCGAGCCGCACAAGAAATTCGAGCCACTGCCTCCCGTCGATAAGCGCATGCCGAATCTCTTCTGGAAGATTGACGTGTTGCCGGGAGAACTTCCGGACTGAACTTTAGGAGAAGAAGAAGACATGAAGCTACATCTCGCAAAAGCAACCTGGGGGATGGACGGCACCCTCGAAGAACAGGTGCACCAGATCGCCGAAGCTGGGTATCAGGCAATCGAAATCGTTATTCCGGCGGATCGGAGTCCCCACGATCTGCAGAAACTGCTGGGTGACGCCCACCTCGACCTCATCCTGATGGTGTTTACCGACGGAGACGATCACGTCGCCTCGTTGCGTGACCAGGTCGAAAAAGCGCGGACCTACGAACCCAGGTTCATCAACTCTCACAGCGGCCGAGATTTTTGGAATTTCGCTCAGCAGCGGGCTTTTTTCGCCGGAGCGGTGGAGATCGAACGCCGTGCGGGCATCGATATCAATCACGAAACCCACCGCGGACGAGCCTTTTACAATCCCTGGAACACGGCAGCCTTGCTCGGAGAGTTTCCTGAACTGCACATCACCGCGGATTTCAGCCACTTCGTTTGCGTCTGCGAACGTCTTCTGTCGGCCGATCCTGCGCTGGCCAGCGCGCTGGAGATTTGCATCTCCCGCACCAGGCACATTCACGGGCGAGTGGGATACGAAGAAGGCCCGCAAGTCAGCGATCCACGCGCCCCAGAGTGGGCAGCGCAGGTGGAAGCCCACGAAGCATGGTGGAAAGCCATCGCCCAGGCCCGGTTTGCGGCGGGAGCGAAATACCTTACCTTCAACCCGGAGTTCGGTCCGCCCAACTACATGCAGACCCTTCCCCATTCGCGCCAGCCGGTTGCGGACTTGTGGGAAGTCTGCCTGTATATGGCTAAACGTTTTCGCGGGCAGTTTGAGGAAATGTTTCCCGCGAAGGGCTGATCGCTGAAGGCCGAGCGCTGAAGACAGGTTCTACAGCGAGCTCATGTTCGACAGGAACTCGGCATTGGATTTCGTCTTGCTCAACTTATCGATCAGCAACTCCATGGCTTCAACCGGAGAGAGCGGATTGAGAACCTTGCGCAGCACCCAGACGCGCTGCAAATCTTCTTTGGGGATGAGCAACTCTTCTTTTCGCGTGCCCGAGCGTTGAATATCGATGGCCGGGAAGGTGCGCTTGTCCACCAGTTTGCGCTCCAGGATGATTTCGCTATTGCCGGTGCCCTTGAATTCTTCGAAGATCACATCGTCCATGCGCGACCCGGTGTCGATGAGAGCCGTGGCGATAATGGTCAGCGATCCGCCTTCTTCAATGTTGCGGGCCGAGCCAAAAAACCGCTTAGGCCGTTGCAGGGCATTCGAGTCCACGCCGCCGGAAAGCACTTTGCCGCTGGGCGGAACAATTGTGTTATAGGCCCTGGCCAGGCGCGTAATCGAATCCAGCAAAATCACGACATCGCGCTTGTGTTCCACTAAGCGCTTTGCCTTTTCGATGACCATCTCGGCCACTTGCACGTGCCGCGCCGCCGGCTCGTCGAAGGTCGAAGAAATGACTTCGCCCTTCACCGAACGCTGCATGTCGGTGACTTCTTCCGGGCGTTCGTCAATCAGCAGCACCATGAGCACAACTTCCGGATGATTGGTGGTAATGGAGTTCGCCACGTTCTGCAGCAGCATGGTCTTGCCGGCGCGCGGCGGAGAAACAATCAACCCGCGCTGCCCTTTGCCGAGCGGCGTAAGCAAATCCATCACACGCGCGCTGATATTCTCGCGGGCGGTTTCCAGCTTCAAGCGCTCCTGCGGATACAGCGGCGTCAAGTTATCGAACAGGATCTTGTTGCGCGCTTCATCCGGCGATTCGAAGTTGACGGCCTCAATCTTCACCAGCGCGAAATATTTTTCGCCTTCATGCGGAGGCCGCACCTGGCCGCTGATGGTGTCGCCAGTCTTTAGATCAAACTTGCGGATCTGCGACGGAGACACGTAAATGTCATCCGGGCCGGGCAAATAGTTGTAGTCCGGGGAGCGCAAGAATCCGTAGCCGTCGGGCAAAATTTCCAGCACGCCTTCGGCGAAGATGTGACCTTCTTTTTCACTCTGCGCCTGCAGAATTTTGAAGATGAGGTCCTGCTTGCGCAGTCCGCTGGCGCCGGGCAGTTCCAAGGTCCGGGCGATCTTGGTCAGCTCCGTAATGTTCTTTTCTTTGAGTTCAGCAATGGTCATTGGTCACCTGCGAGGGTATTTTTCAAAGGGGGGTCAATTACAAGGGAAGACTTACAACGCGGGGCGGGCGGCGGGGCTGGTTAGGCAGCCCGCCGTTGTGCCTCTTTGAAGTTTTCCGGTTCCGCTAGAACCGCTTGCCGCTCCGAACTGGCAATCCGCTCAAAAACCTCATTCATGGTTTCTTGGATTCTGGTATTAGGCTTGTGAAACTTACGCGTAGCCTTGGAGGCAAGCTGACAGAGCATATAACGGTTGCGCAATGTATGTAAAGCATCAAAAACACGGTCTGAACGCTTCATGAATCCTCTCTCCTTAACTTATGAGCTTTCGCTTGGCGGCAGGGCATTATTCGCGCCGATCCACCTAAGTCACTGAATTTAGATGGTTTGTACGGGATAGCTTCCGCTACCAATAATAGATGCTCCGCCGGAGCCGAAAGTTTCTTCTCTTCTTAATTCTTTAGGATTGGCCCAATTGCCTGCGGAGGTTCGTCCGGGACAGCCCTGAAACTTAGTCAATGTCCGTGGAACTTGTTAATTTAGCGAGAATAGGGGCCAAGGTCAAGAAAATTATCCGCCACGTATCCTGCAAGAACACATCTAGAAGGTCATTTATTGGCGTCAGGGACGTAAACGCGGCCCCGCACCAAGGAGGGCCCCTCCCCCCCTTGTGGGTGCTAAATCACAGAAAACAATGAATCCATTCTGTGGACCCGGCCTAGATCTTTGAATTCACAGGAGTTATTCGTAAAATATTAAAAATAAACCACTTACGAATGGAAAGGCGCAGCTTGAGGCCGCGCCCACTTTTCTTCCGACTTCTACATTAAGGATAGCATTCCAGGGCGGACGAATGGGACATGGCTGACGCCTTTATATCTGGATTGTAATCATGGAGTTGCGGAGAAATGCGTGAAATTGGGGGCTTGACACGGAAAAGCCGTTGGGGATCATCGGCAAGATCGTGCGTCCTCTTGTCTCGGGGCAGCTGTTCGTCAAGTCCGAACAGTGGCGCTGGCCGATCTTGCGGGACTATGCTTACGGCGAAGCGGGAGCGGCGCGGACCAATCAGTGGAAAGCCAATGTCGGACGCATCACAGTTCAATAATTCGTTGCCAGGTCGGATATTGCGCAAAGAAGAGCATGAACTGATCTGTTCTCTGCTTTCCGGGTTGTACACGCCCGCAGCGCTAGAAAACCTGCTTGCGACATCTCGCGTCACGGATATGCAGGACGGCGGAATGGGAGGCATTCGATTTGTTAGGCGTGAACCGCAATCATTCGGAAAGGGGTTAGCGGAAGCCCAATATCTGGACAGTGACGGAGTCTTGGTTAGCATCACCGTAAACTCAGATAGCAACGGCCAGCTTCTCGAGTTGGATTTCTGGAAAGTCGATTTCTCATCCCTGAGACGTTATCCCAAGCCGTCGAATGTCACAGGAATTTCGACTGCGCAGTAACTGTGATGGCCCGCCTGTTGCTTGACGTTTTGTCCACTCCATTTCAACTGAGGGTGCCCCATCCTTGCGTTCTTGAGCCTGTCACCAACTCGTGCCGTCCGCTAAAGCGGACTCGGCTTTTTCCTTTAGCCTTCCCGGCACTGCCGTGCCGGGCTTTCCCATGACGCCGCTACGCGGCTGAGGCGTAATTTGTTCCACCGCACGGATTCGGGATTGAGTTTCGCAACAGCCTTTCTTGCAAGGGTGGGCTGCGATGCTACCCATAGACGTGGGCTCGTTCCACGGTATGAATATGTTCGCTGATAGATGTCGCCTCACCAGCCCCGGCTGCCCACGCGTTCGTGATTCCCACTCTTTCGCAAAGAGCGCGAAAGGATGGGGCACCCACTGTATTGCGGACGCCCACCGAGATCAAAACCTGGGCTCACAAATCCGGCTGCCCACGCGTGCGTGATTCCCACCCTTTCGCAAACGGCGCGAAAGGATGGGGCACCCACTGTCGTGGCGATGCCGCCGAGATCAAAGCCCGGGGGCTACCGCCGCGACGCGGGCAACTCGGGTGGACGCCATCGTAGCTCTGCGTGAGGAATTAGCAGCCGCGAAGCGGCAAAAGAGTGTAGCCCACGGCGTAAGCTGTGGGGGATCGCGGGAAATGCAGCAAGCCCCGAAGTAAGGCGGAAGACCCGCCTGCCTAACCCCAAAGATATCGCTCGTCCACGACAATCCCGTTCTTTTTGACGAATGCTAAGAACTCCTT
>CAWDCI010000028.1:0-19511 GCA_963800745.1 uncultured Acidobacteriaceae bacterium | reverse complement strand
GTCCTGGCCGCAACCCGCCCCTTTGTTTAATCCTTACGTAAGACCGAGCGATTCGGTTCTTGCCGTGGGCCGGTTCTGGGACGCGGGCGAACAGAGTATCGCTTTTGACCCAGCGCACACATCCCCTGCCAGTGTGCATTGTGAGTGATGAAACTCCGGCGCTGGCCGCCAAGAGCCCCATACGCACCGATGTGAAACTGGCCGTGGCGGATGTGAATCTCGCTCTCCGAGGTCCGCAAAACGAAGCGCAGATGCGCAACCTTTACAGCCGGGCTTCCATCTTCGCTGCAACTTCTCGTTACGAGCCGTTTGGCGTCTCCGTCGTTGACGCCGCGCTTTCCCGCTGCGCCATCGTGGCCAACGACATTGCTTCTTTCCGGGAAATTTGGGGAGACGCGGCACTCTTTTTCGACGCCAACGACGAAGCCAGCCTGGCGGAGCTTATCCGCCGCTTGCGGCACGACCCCGACCTCTGCCGCGCCTACGGCAACCGTGCCTACCAGCGGGCCCGCCAGCGCTTCACCACCCATCGCATGTTGGACGAATATTTCCAGCTGTATCGCAATATGCTAAGGGCGGAGCCGATCGCCGCCTGAGCTATTTATGTGGCGCGGGCGCCCTCGCCCGCGATCCCTGCCGTCCAGTCTTGTCTATATTTCGGAAAATATTCTCCGCGGACTTGCGGAGATTCTCTCCAGTTCAGCGGTTCATAGCTTGTCGCACGCTCCCAGACGATTTTCAATGATATCTTTGCTTATAAGCACCAGAACAAATCCCATGGAGGTTTCATGGCTGAGCTGAAATCAAGGTTAGAAAGAATGGCCCTTATTTGGTCGACGCTTCACAATGCCCGGTAGAGTTGGTAGACGCCGATGGCAACAAGTACGACCTTACCGGCAAACAGAACTTCGCTCTGTGCCGCTGCGGCGCTTCCGTGAACAAGCCATTCTGCGATGGTACCCACAGCAAATGGGTTCCGAAACCGCCGAATCGGCGGTAAAGCAGGCGGAAGGCGGCAGCTAAAGGGTGAAGTACGGCGGCGAACTACTCTTTGTGCGCAGTGGGTGGGCACACCGCGCTGGAAGAGCTTCGCATCACGCGAGAATGGCGTGATGTCGCCAGGATCACCGCGCCCATGAGAAGGATGATAATGGCGATCACGCAGAGCAGCGCTACCGTTCGTAAACGCTGTGGCGCCGGGGAGATCTTTCTGAGTTGACCTTTGAGCTCGGTCCTACCTCGCTGAGTGATGAAGTCAGACTCGGAACCGTTTTCTTGTAAACGCCCCAGAGAACCCATAACAATAGAAAAAAGACCAGCAGGAAAAACAAAGAAATTCCGGCAACCGCCTCCAATCTAGTTCGCAGGGGTGTCGCACCGGCATAGAAATTCAGCATCGTACCAACATAAATTCCCGGATAAGCCATCCAGGACATCAGCACCGTCGCGCTGCGGTACATTTTGACAAATGCTCTGATTTTGTCTTCATCCGATTTGGAGTCCACGAAGTAAGCTTTCCCCTTGGAGCTGAAGGGAAGAAAAACCAGACGCCCGCTCGGATCTTTCCTGAACTGACCATCAACTTGGTAGTCCATCAGTTTGGAGAACATGGAACTCACAGCTCCTTCCAACATGCCGGATATCTGATTTGACCTGGTGCCGCACGCTAACTTATATCGGGGCCCATCCATGCGCAATATTCCCTCAGTGCAACGCCTTTCGCGCGGCGACCGCCACGTTCCAGGCTTCATGGGGTGTGAAACGCCGTTGGCGGGGCTACTCCTCTGCATCCAAACGGCTGCCGTGTAATCTAAATGGCGGGAAGGAGACCACGATTCATGAAACTCCGTCGACTGGGCAACTCCGCGCTAGAAGTCCCTCCTCTTATCTTGGGTGGCAATGTCTTTGGCTGGACGGTGGACGAGCCCACCGCATTCCGATTGCTCGACGCTGCTTTAGATTCTGGTCTTAATACGGTTGACACCGCGGATGTCTATTCCAAATGGGTGCCGGGCAATCAGGGTGGAGAGTCTGAGGCCATTCTTGGCAATTGGCTGAAGAGAGGCGGCAAACGCAAAAGTGTAATCATCGCCACCAAGGCCGGCATGGAAATGGGACCTGGCAAGAAGGGTCTTTCAAAAGCCTATATTCTGCGCGCCGTCGAGGATTCCCTGCGCCGCCTCCAGACCGATTTCATTGATCTCTATCAATCTCACGAGGACGACCCCAATACGCCGCTGCTGGAAACGCTGGAGGCCCACGCGCAATTGATCAAGGAGGGGAAGGTGCGGGCCATTGGCGCCTCCAATTACAGCGCCGAGCGACTGGCGGAGGCCTTGCAAGTGAGCCGGCAGCACAATCTTCCGCGTTATGAGAGCCTGCAGCCTTTGTACAACTTATACGACCGCGCCGCCTACGAGCGGGCGCTTGAGCCAATCTGCGAAGCCAACGGACTGGGTGTGATCCCCTATTTTTCTCTGGCCCGGGGATTTCTCAGTGGCAAATACCGTTCCGAGAAAGACCTGGGGAAAAGCCCGCGAGGTGGTGGAGTCAAGCAGTATTTGAATGAACGCGGCTTGCGTATTCTGGGGGCGCTGGATGAAGTCGCCAAATCGCATAACTCTTCACCCGCGAGGGTCGCTCTGGCTTGGCTGATGGCACGTCCTGGCATCACCGCGCCCATTGCCAGCGCCACGAATCTCGAACAACTGCATGACCTGCTGGAAGCTACAAAGCTCGAACTGGACCATGATTCCCTCGAGAAGTTAAATACCGCCAGCGATTACACGGAAGAGAAAGCCGCATGATTTCGCGTACACAACTTAATGTGAGGGTGCCCCATCCTAGCGTGTTCTGTGCGCTAGGATGGGATTCCACGACTGGCGATAGTGTAGGTTTTAAGGGTTCTACGCAATCCCATCCATGACAACTGAGAACAATCGACTACCGACTTTGTTCATCCCGCACGGCGGCGGGCCGTGCTTTTTCATGGACTGGACCATGGGCCCTCCCGACACTTGGCACAAGATGGCAGGGTGGCTCGGCGGGCTGGGAAAGTCAATCACTCCCGCGCCGAAAGCCATTCTGGTGATCTCCGGACATTGGGAAGAGCCACAATTCACGGTGACCAGCAGCAGTCATCCGCCGCTGATCTACGACTACTCCGGATTTCCTCCAGAGACTTACCAACTGAAGTATCCCGCGCCCGGTTCGCCGGATTTGGCGGAGCGAATCGTCGGCCTGCTCACGGGAGCGGGCATTCCCGCCCGTTCCGATCCGGAGCGTGGTTTTGATCACGGCGTCTTCATCCCGTTCAAGGTGATCTATCCCCAAGCTGAGATTCCGGTTGTGCAATTGTCTCTGAGGGCGGGCCTCGATCCTGCGACGCATCTTGAAGCTGGACTTGCTCTTGCGCCATTGCGTGACGAAGGCGTTTTGATCGCCGGCAGCGGCATGAGCTATCACAATATGCGCGGATTGATGAGGGGCCGCATCCTTCCGGAGTCTGACCAGTTCGATGCCTGGCTGACTGCGGCCGTCTGCATGCCTGATCCCGAAGCCAGGAACAAGGAGCTGAAGCAGTGGCGGCTTGCGCCCGCAGCCCGCAACGCCCATCCTCGTGAAGAACACCTTCTGCCGCTGATGGTCGCGGCAGGCGCAGCTGGCGAAGACGTGGGAAGCCGGATCTTCACCGACCGAGTGATGGGAGCCACCGTCTCCGCCTACCGTTTTGGCTGAGTTACTCGTCGCGATGCACCGTCTCCATGGAGAACGCGGGCAGGCAGACCGCAATGTACTCCGCGCCACCCTCCTGCGGAGTGGAATACTCCACCCATTCGCCGCCGTGCGCAACCACCGCCTGGCCAGCTGCCACATCCATCTCGCCGCCGCCATGTTTCACCCGCACCATGCCCTTGAGCACCAGCGTGAACTCGTCAAACTCGGGAGTCTGTCCTGGCTCTTGCCAGCCTTGCGGGCTGCGCATGTGAGCCACGCTGACCGCTTCAGTTTTCGAGTTGACGCGCCCGATGTATTCGTCGATCAGTTTTGGTTTGTTGCCCGCGGCTCGGATGCGCGTGGCTTGTGAGATCAGCGTCGGCATAGGTTCTCCTCAAAATTGCAAGTTGTCCAAATTAATGTAGCATCAGGGTGCCTTTCTGCGATGCGCGTGGCAATGCTACAATGCGCCGCTTAGGAAACATGGATTCCATGTCGTCCACTACACTGCAAACTGACGGTCAGTCGGCCAGCCAGCCGCAAGTTGCGGGCGGAAGATTGATGTCGCTCGATGTGTTCCGCGGGGCGACGATTGCCGCCATGATCCTGGTAAACGATGCGGGCGACGGGCGCGTGGCCTACTGGCCGCTGGAACATTCCCGTTGGAACGGTTGGACGCCCACCGACCTGGTTTTTCCTTTCTTTGTGTTCATCGTCGGCGTGGCCATGGCTTTTTCATTCACCTCACGCATCCAACGCGGAGGCTCACGCGGCAGATTGTTTGCGCACGTGCTGTGGCGCGGCCTGGTGCTGTTCGCTTTGGGAATCGTTGTGAATAGCTTTCCCAACCACTTTCAGCCGGCCACCATCCGGATTTATGGCGTGCTGCAGCGAATTGCTTTGTGTTACGTGATTACGTCGGTTCTGGCGCTGTGGACTGGACGCCGGACGCAAATCGCAATCGCGGCGGGCTGTGTGATTGGCTATTGGATCATGATGCGCTATATCTCCGTGCCGGGTTATGGAGTGCCGGCCCACGACATCCCGCTGCTTGATCCCGATCGCAACCTGGTGGCATGGCTCGACCGCAAGCTTCTGTGGGGGCATTTATACGAGGGGACGCGCGATCCGGAAGGCTTGTTAAGCACCATCCCGGCGGTGGCCACTTGTGTCATCGGGCTGCTGACTGGCGGATGGCTGCGTTCCTATCGCAGCCTCACCACGAAAATGATGGGGATGGCGGGCGCGGGAGTAGCGCTGCTAGTCGCCGGCGAGATCTTCAACCTCTGGTTTCCCATCAATAAGAAATTGTGGACCAGTTCGTTTGTGCTGCTTACGGCGGGTCTCGCCTTGATTGGTCTGGCCCTGTGCTACTGGGTTCTGGACATCCGGCGATGGCGCGGCCCCTGGACCAGGTTATTTCTGGTATTCGGAACGAACGCCATCGCTGCCTATGTCTTGTCGGAACTTGTGGCGGATCTGCTCGAACGGATGCAGGTCCATCTGGCGGACGGCGGCGTCCTGTCATGGCATGAGGTGGTGTACGAGCGCGTGTTCGCGCCGCTGGCCAGTCCGGCGAATGCATCCTTGCTCTATGCGATGGCCTACGTGGCGTTTTGCTGGGTGGTGGTGTGGGTGCAGTATCGGAAGGGGATCTTTCTGAAGGTGTGAGAGCGGACTAAGAAATACAATTCCTATGGGGTGAATGGAAAAAACGGTAGTGGGCTGCTTTGTGGCCCACAACCGAAAAAATGCGGGCGGGGCACCCGCGCCACACGTTCGGGTATGCTATCGGAATGCCTTGCCACTCTCTACCTGCCGGCGACCAGCAGTTGGTCCAGATTGTAAATGCGGCGCTGGCCGATTCGGCGCAGCGCAGCGGCCAATGGCTGGCCTGCAAGCCTGGCTGCTCGCAGTGTTGCGTAGGAGTGTTTGCCATCAACCAGCTCGATGCCGCTCGGTTGCGCACCGGAATGGCGGAGTTGGAACAGAAGGACCCTGAACTCGCGGCGCGGATTCGCACCCGGGCGCGCGTCACCGTGGCCAAACTTTCCCCGGACTTTCCCGGCGATCCGGCGACCGGCGTACTCGCGGAAGCCGAGACCGACGAGGACTCCAAGCGCTGGGATGATTTCGCCAACGATGTCCCCTGTCCGGCTCTGCACCCGGAGAACGGGAGGTGTGAGATTTATGAATATCGTCCCTTCCTTTGCCGCACCTTCGGTCCTCCCGTGAAGTCTGACGAAAACGAAGAAGACTTGATCGTTTGCGATTTGTGTTTCAACGGCGCGAGCGATGACGAGGTCGAAGCGTGTGAGATGCATCCCGATCCCACCCACCTTGAAGGGGAACTGCTACAGGAACTTGAAAGCGCCACCGGGGCTACCGGCGAGACCATCATCGCCTGGGTGCTGGGAAAGTGAGACAGCAAGTTTTTGATGTATCCTAGGCTTGTCGATGAATCGAACGGACCTGCAAGCGCTTGCCGAAGAACGGCTGGCCGACGCGCAAGCGTTGCTCGCGAGCGGCGCGGCTTACTACATTGTCGGGTATGCGGTCGAATGCGGGTTGAAAGCATGTATCGCAAAACTAACCAGGGCAGAAGATTTCTACGACAAGAAATTAGCTCAAAACATTTTCAAACATGATTTAAAAGAGCTAGCTAGCCATGCACGCTTTTCGGCAATTGTGGATCAGGCTGGACAAAGCGACCCGGCGTTTGCAGCGAATTGGGCACAAGTGAGCGCGTGGACTGAGGAGAGCCGGTATGAAACGCACACAACAAGACGCAGAGCAAATGGTCGAGGCCGTCTCACATGCAGGCCACGGGGTTCTCCAATGTATAAGAGTGTATTGGTAGAACGGCTGATTGAAGATGGAAGGACGCTCCTTGCGCAGCTTGATGCCCAGGAAGTTCCGGTGCGGGCGGCCGTGTGGGTCTATCAGCCTGAACCGATGATCTGGAAGTTAGTCATCGTTACCGACGTTGCCAATCGCCCGGGGCCTCTTGAAGCGTACCTAAAGATTCAAAAGGCTATGGTAGGGCTCGATCTACAGTTGGCTTTGGATGACATTATTGTCATGAGCCCAGACTCCCGCAACTTTGCGGAATTCAGGCGGACGATGGAAGGTGTTGCTAGAAAAGTTCTAGCACGAGGAGGCTCTAGCACGAAGGGTATATCGTTTGATGACGCTTATGTTTATCGCTGGCCAGATTAAGTAATGCTGTGCTCCGTACCCCGAAACGGAGAGATATCCGTCCGAAATCCTCCGCATCCCCTCTGTATAATCGAATGAGTCTCGAAGTGCCAAGAATACCCTTCTGAAAGGTGGTTTCTGTGAGTTCCCACACGCACGCTCATCCCGGACAACCTCCGCAAGGGCCACAGCCTTTGCCCGGAGTGGATTCGATTATCGCCGTCGGCTCGGGCAAGGGCGGCGTGGGTAAGACCACGCTCTCGGTCAACCTGGCTGTGGCGCTGGTGCAGTTGGGGTATAAGGTGGGGCTGCTCGATGCTGACGTTTACGGGCCAAACGTTCCGCTGATGCTGGGGGCGAATGCGCAGCCGCAGGCGAATCCGGATGGCAAGATTGATCCCATTCAAATTCACGGGTTAAAAGTAATTTCGGTGGGCTTTCTCAATCCCGGAGACAAGCCGGTAATCTGGCGCGGTCCCATGCTGCATTCCATCATCCGGCAATTTCTGGGGTCAGTGCAGTGGGGCGATTTGGACTATCTGGTGGTGGACTTGCCGCCGGGCACAGGCGACGTGGCGCTGTCGCTCATTCAGACCGTGCCCCTAACCGGTGCCGTGGTGGTTTCTACGCCTTCCGACGTTGCGCTGCAGGATGCGCGCAAAGCTATCGAAATGTTTCGCCAGATGAAGGTGGACTTGGTTGGCATGGTCGAGAACATGAGCTATTTTGTTTGCCCACACTGCCAGCACGAGATTGATATCTTTTCACGCGGCGGGGCGGAGAAGACAGCGCAGCAGTTCGGCGTGCCATTCCTGGGCAACATTGCGCTCGATCCGGAGTTGCGCAAGGCCGGAGATACCGGCAAGCCGGCGGTGCTCGAAGGAGAAAACTCTCCGCATGCCAAGTCGTTGTACGAGTTTGCCCGCAAAGTGATAGCGCGGGTCGACGAGATTAACGCCACCGCGCCGCAAGAAGGCGTGATTCAGATCCAGTAGGCGCGAACCCGGCGTAATTTCGCCCAGTAATTAAGGTTAAATCGCTTTCGGGATCGATTCCGACCTGCAGTTAGCATTCCCCGGCCCCGAGTGCCAACCCTTGACAGGGGGAGGGGGCGTTCCTAGAATCAAAGGTGAACCTGCCTGTAGCCTGTTCGTAAGATAATGAATCTAAAAGTCATTACCTAAGGAAAAGCGACCCAAAGGATACTTCGGCAGGGGGAATTAGTACAAGGAGATTCATGCCGGGCGGCGCACCCATCGGAGAACGCGAGCGGGAGATTCTAACGGCGATCGTGGAGACTTTTATTGCCACGGGAGAGCCGGTAGGGTCGCGCACACTTTCGCGTTCCAACCGTGAGGGGTTGAGTCCTGCGACGATCCGCAATGTGATGGCAGATCTGGTGGACGCGGGATTCCTGGAGCAGCCCCACACTTCGGCGGGACGGGTTCCGAGTTCCGACGCTTACCGGTATTACGTGGAGCAGCTTACCGGCAAAGCGCGGCTGTCGCATACGGACGAAGACATCATCCACGATTCTCTGCATGGCATTACCGATGTGCAGGAATTCATGGAACGCACCTCGCACGTGCTCTCGCTCATCTCACACAATGTGGGTGTAGCGGTGGCAATGGCGGGGCCTAAGAACGCGCTGGAGCACGTGTATTTTTCGCGGCTGGGCGATCAGAAGGTTTTGGCGGTGGTGGTAACCAAGTCGGGCCTGGTCCGGGATCGGGTGTTGCGTATGGATCTGCCGCAGGCGGAATTGGATGAGGCGGCGAATTTTATCAACGCGAATTTTCGCGGCTGGACCATGGAGTCCATGCGCTCCGAGTTGGCCCGGCGGCTGGAGCAGGAGCGCAGCGAATATGACCGGCTCATGGCTTCGGTGGAGCAGTTGTACCGGCAAGGCGCTTTGACCAGCGACGAAGGAGTGGAAGCGGTGTTTGTCGAAGGCGCATCGAACCTGGTCACCAACGATCAAGATCGCCAGCGGCTGCGCGAGTTGCTGAGGACTCTGGAAGAGAAGCAGAAGATTGTCGAACTGCTGGGAGCGTATCTCGATGCCAAGCAGGAAGCGGTTCGGGTCGTCATCGGGCTGGATGCGGCGCTGCCTTCGATGCAGAATTTCGTGCTCATCGGCGCGCCGGCGCGGGTAGGCGGAGAAGTGATGGGATCGCTGGCGGTAATTGGTCCAACCCGGATTGACTATCAGCACACCATGACGGCGGTCTCCTACATTGCCCGTTTGTTTGACAAAATTCTCAACGAATCGGACTAGTGAGTCGAGCCAAGCTTTATGGCAAGAGGAAACGGAAAACCCGAGATGGACCCAATCCTGGACGCGGACCACGAACTACCGGCATCCGATGACCTGAGTGAACCAGGCACGACGGCCGAAGCTGGGGCCGCAGGGAAGCCGAGCGGGCGTGATGCCGAAGTGCAAAAGCTGAAAGCGGAACGGGATACGCTGCTGGACCGCTTGGCACGCTTGCAGGCCGAGTTTGAGAACGCACGCAAGCGCGCGGTCCGGGAGCAGCAGGAGTTCCGCGAGTTCGCGGTGGCGGACGCGATCAAAGCGCTTCTGCCCGTGCTCGATAGTTTCGACCGTGCGCTGCAAGTGGCTCCGGCGCAGACTGATTTGCGCAGCGGGGTGGAGTTGATCCACAAGCAGCTGAACGACGCTCTGCAAAAGCTGGGAGTGAGTCCGGTTCCGGCTAAAGGAGAGCAGTTCGATCCGCACGTTCACGAAGCCGTGGAGATGGTGGACACGGCCGAGGCCGAAGATCATGAGATTCTGGAAGAACTGCAGCGTGGCTATAAGTTGAAGGAACGGCTGCTGCGTCCGGCGATGGTGAGGGTGGCGCGCAATCCGACGCATTGAGCAGGCTGCGAAGCGGTTGGCGCGACTTCGCGGAGGGGCGTTTGTGGAATTCCGCTCTTGCCCACAGAACGCGCAAGAGTAGGGCACGTACCGATTAAGAGTCACGGGCTTATAACGAATTGGGAAGGACCATTCTGGCCAGCAACGTAAAACGCGACTACTACGAAATTCTGGGGGTGGCGCGCGCCGCTACCGACCAGGAGATCAAGAGCGCTTACCGCAAGCTGGCGTTACAGTTCCATCCTGACCGCAATCCCAACAATCCCGATGCGGAAGAGAAGTTCAAAGAAGCCAGCGAAGCCTACGCCATCCTGGCCGATAGCGATAAGCGCGCCATGTACGACCGTTTTGGCCATGCGGGCGTGGGCAGCGGGGCGGGAGCGGGCGGCTTCGATAGCTCCGCCTTTCAGGATTTCGGCGACATTTTCGGCGACTTCTTTGGTTTTGGTGAGATGTTTGGCCAGGGCGGACGCGGCCGTACCCGGGCACAACGCGGCGCCGATCTGCGCGAGGACCTGACCCTGGAATTCGAGGAAGCGGTTTTTGGCACCGAGACTGAAGTCACGGTGCGCCGCCACGAAGCTTGCGAAACCTGTCATGGCTCGGGCACCGCCGAGGGCAAGCCTCCGGCGGCTTGCCGGGCGTGCGGCGGACGCGGGCAGGTACGCTATCAACAAGGTTTTTTTAGCATTGCGCGAACCTGTCCCACTTGCCAGGGCGCCGGCATGGTGATCACCGATCCTTGTCTGAAATGCAAAGGGGCGGGAAGGTCTCTGCGGCAAAGAACAGTGGAAACCAAGGTTCCCGCCGGCGTCGAGGACGGCACGCGCATCCGCTATGCCGGATTGGGCGAGAGCGGGCTTCAAGGCGGTCCGGCTGGCGACCTCTATATCGTGCTGCACGTGAAGGAGCATCCCTTTTTTGAGCGCGAAGGGAACGATCTGCACTGCGTGATTCCTGTCTCGTTTGCCCAGGCCGCGCTCGGCACGGAAATTGAAGTCCCTACGCTGGAAGGTCTTTACACCTTAAAAGTGCCGGAAGCGACGCAGTCCGGCACTGCGTTTCGCATCCGCAGCAAAGGCGTGCCCGTACTCAACGGGCGCGGCAAGGGGGACTTGTTCGTAGAAGTTCGGGTACAGACTCCGGGCAAACTGAGCAAACGTCAGCGCGAGTTGCTGGAAGAGTTGGAAGGGATGAACCCAGTCGAGAACAAGCCACAGCGCCGCAGCCTGCTGGGCAAGGTGAAGGACATGTTTGTGTAGGTGAAGTCCAGCCAGACTAGCGGATCATTTGCGGTGAGGTTTGAGATATCGCAGATCGTCAACCGCTATGGCAATCTTCGCCGTTGGTTCACGTGTGTTGAATTGAAGTTTTCCGACTTGCCCCACTACTTCAAGAGCCGCGCATCTTATGAGCACGGAGCTGCCCTCGTTAGCAGCGCACCTTAACCGGGTCACTATTGCGGCATCGTCAGCTTTTACGTACGCGATTAGCGCCGAGAAGCCATTCTCCCCGGCGTAGCACGTCGGACCTGTGACGCATTCGACCACCAAAGTTGGAACGATAATCGAATCCACTGCGACACAATATTACATGAATTGGTTCTTGACGAATAAGATTCAAGCTGCGCCGCTAATGAACTCCATTTGCTTTCCTTTCGTCGCCGATTGCAGTAAGTTCTCGTCTTATGACCCGCCGCCGCTGGATCGCCGATGAAGTCTCGGGCAATCGTGCCGCCCTGGTCGGTTCTCATGCCGAACACCTTGTCCGCGTGCTGCGGGCGCGGCTGGGGCAGGAATTCGACGTTGGCATTGGAGCTTCGGTCCGGCGCGGCCGCGTAGTGAACATTGCGGACGAGCGAGTCGAGTTCGAACTCGGCGCCGAAGTTCCAATGAGCGCGCCGATCCGCGTCACCGTCATTCTTTCCATCTTCAAGTTTGACCGCATGGAATGGGCAATCGAGAAATGCACGGAGCTGGGCGCCACTCGTATCGTTCCCATGATTGCCCGCCGCACCCAAGCCCATCTAGCGGACGCTGCGCCCAAGCGCACCGAGCGCTGGCGCAAAGTCGCCCGCCAGGCGGCGGAACAGGCTAGGCGAGTTGCGCCTCCGGAAATCTCTCAGCCCATGAACTTAAAGGAGGCGGTGTTGCTGCCTGGGGCGGCGCGCATCGTGCTGGCGGAGGCCGACGAGGAAATGCCGCTGAAGAAAACTCTACGTCCGTATTTCTCCGATGGCGAGGTCGTGCTTGCCCTCGGTCCCGAGGGCGGCTGGACGGAATACGAGCTCGATCTTTTCCGCAAGACGGGATGGATTCTAGCTTCCTTGGGAAACACCGTCCTGCGCGCTGAGACTGCGGCGATCGCGGCACTGGTGGTGGTAATGTCGGAACTAGGCGGCAGCGATCCGGGCTGACATGGTTCGGCTTCTCTCTGCGCACTCGACATTCTTCTCGCTGCCCTCTGCGGTCAAAAGCCTTTGACCGCAGAGATCGCAAAGAGTACTGCTGAGGCCGCCGAGCTTTACGGGATTCTCCTCCCGAGCCGCAACGATCCAGATTGAAATGGTGGAGGCTTTTCTTTGCAGCCTCGGGGTTCCTCTTAGCGTGCTCGGCGGTCAAGAGCCTCTGACCGCAGAGATCGCAAAGAATGCTGCTGAGCACGCCGAGTTACTTCGTCAAATCCTGAATATCCTCAACCCTCTCTGATAAGCTCCTTTCCAATGGCAGTTTCTGAGTTGACCTCCTCACCTCGCGGGTTCGAGCCCGACGAGCGCCAGTGCCAAGCGATCGAACATGTAAGTGGTCCGATGCTGGTGGTGGCTGGCGCGGGCACGGGGAAAACCACGGTTCTTACCCGGCGCATTGCCCGGCTCGTTGGCCAAGGCCATGCCCGTCCTGATGAAATTCTCGCCGTCACCTATACCAGGAATGCCGCCCAGGAGATGAGTGAACGCGTGCGGCGCGAGCTCAAGGGCACGAACCTCGCCGGGCTACAGGTCCGCACTTTCCATGACTATTGCAACCAGTTGCTGGCTCGCAGCGGCAAGCAGTTCGGCGTCCTCGACGAGAAAGACCTGTGGATTTTCCTGCGCCGGCGCATTCGCGAACTGCGCCTGAAACACTTCGTGCGGGCGGCGGACTTGGGCAAGTTTCTCAACGATCTGCTCGACTTCATGCGCCGCTGCCAGGATGAACTGGTGGGTCCGGAGAAGTACGCCGACTATGTGCGGCGGCTGGAGCGTGGCGAGTTGCCTCTGCCGCGGGTCAGCAAGAAGAAGGACGCCAACGCCCTGACCGATGAAGAGGTGCTCAGCCGCTGCCAGGAGATTGCCCAGGTCTTTGCCACCGTGGAGCGGATGCTGCGGGAAGAGAATCTGGGCACCTTTGGCCACATGATCACGGGCGCTTACCAATTGCTGCAAGACCCCCAGCAACTGGAGAAAGCCCAGGCAAGCAGCCGCTTTATCCTGGTGGACGAATTTCAGGATGCCAACTACGCCCAGGTCAAGATTCTGCGAATGCTGGCCGGGGAATCGCGCAACGTTTTTGCGGTGGGCGATCCGGACCAGGCAATCTATCAGTTTCGCGGCGCTTCCAGCGCGGCCTTCGGACTCTTCCAGCGCCATTTTCCCGGCACCAAAGTGGTCAAGCTGGAAAAGAACCGCCGCTCCACAACTCCCATTCTGCAAACTGCATTCGCGGTCATTGAGAAAAATCCAGAGGCTTTTGCGGGCGAGGGGCTGGCTTTCCCCACCAGACGCGCACCCCTGGTCTCAGCTCGCGACGAAGACGGCATGCGGGAAGGGAAGCAGCCGCCGAACCTTCCCACCGAAGCGGTTATTTCCGTGGGCAAGGAAGTGGAGAGCATGGACGTGGTGGCAGCCATCCGGCAGCGCCGCCGCGAGTCCCACTGCAAATGGAAGCAGATTGCCGTGCTCTATCGCCTGCATAACCATCGCGACAGAGTGGCCGAGGAACTGGCGGCGCAGGGCATCCCATTTTCCATCGAAAACATGGACGTGATGGATACGCCGGAGGTTCGCGACCTGTTTGCCTGTTTGGGCGCCATTGTTTCCGAGCGGGACGGCGCCAGCCTCTTTCGGGTTGCCGCCCTGCCGCAGTTTGCCATCGATCCCGACAAATTACGAGCGGGGATGAAGTCGTTGCCCAGAAACTCCGGCCAAAACGCCGGCGTGGCTACGGTGCTGGGCCAGATTGAGGGCGGTGGGCCGGTGCTGAACGCTCTGCAGCAGGCCCGTGAGGAAATTGCCCAGACCAACGCCAGGAGCCGTTCGGCTGCGGAGATCATGGTCCGCCGCTTCGGGTTCGATGCTGCCTCGCCTCCGCTACTGGCAGTTCTCGACTTCATTGCTGCGTGGGAAGAGAAGGCGATCACCAGGACGAAAGAACTGGCCGAGCTCCTGGAATACCTGGAGTACTTCCGCGAAGCCTCCGGCACCATCCCCATGAGCTCTCGCGACGAGGATGCGGTCGCGCTAATGACCGCCCATACCGCCAAGGGTTTGGAGTGGGATCACGTCTTCATCCTGCGCGCCACTTCCGGTTCCTTCCCTTGGTCTTACAAGCCGCCGCTGTTTGAGTTTCCCGCCGACCTGCGGGAGGATGATTCCATCTCGCAAAATGACGGGCAAACCTTGCACGAGCAAGAGGAACGCCGCCTGTTCTATGTGGCGATGACTCGGGCGCGCGATTCGCTTGCCATGTACGCGCAGCAAGGCCGGGGCAGGAAAGATCCTACGCCCCCCGGTTACCTGCGCGAGTTGCTGGCGAACTCCGGCATCGGGCAGTGGTTTCGCCGGCGGGAGGCGCAGGCGTTCGCGGGAGATCTCTTCGCCGCGGCCGCGGTCGCGCCGCCCCTGGCCTCGCGAGCTAGCCAGTGGTTAGAGATGCCGCCGACGTCCAATCTGAACGAGCGCCTCAGCGCTACCGCGGTCGAGATCTACGAGACCTGCCCTCTGCGATTCAAGCTGGAGCGGGAGTGGAGGATCCCGCGCGATGTCCCTGCCGCTTTGCAATATGGCGCGGCCATTCATCGCGTACTGAAAACCTACTATGATGCGATCCGCTTGCAGCGTCCGATGGCGCCGGAAGAACTGATTCGACTGTTTCGCGACGATCTCGCCCAGGCTGGGATCCAAGACCGCTATCAGTTTGAACTGTACGAAAACCAGGGCATCGAGCAACTGCGGGAGTTCCTGAGCCAATGCAGAAGCCATCCTGTGCCAGAAGTTTTGCACAGCGAAGAATGGTTTGACATGGCGGTGGGCGACGCCACCGTCGTCGGGCGCATCGACCGGATGGATCGCGCTGCGGATGGGCGGGTCGTGGTTACTGATTACAAGACCGGCAAGCCCAAGTCGCAGGAAGATGCCGACAAGAGCCTGCAGCTTTCTATCTATGCCCTGGCTGCCCGCGCCAAGTGGGGATACGACGTGGATGCACTCGTCCTCTACAACCTGGAGGAGAACGCCCCCCTGATTACCCGCCGCAGCGCTGCGCAACTGGAAGAGGCGCGGCTTACCGTCGAAGATGTCGCGCAGCAGATTGCCGCCGCAGATTTCCCGGCCAAAACGGGCTTCCACTGCAACTTCTGCCCGTATCGCAATCTTTGTCCGGCCACGGAGAAGCGTCTGTTTGTGCTGCGAGATGAGAGCACCCTGGAATCGGGCAGAGCAAAGCGGCGGGGAAAAGCTTGACGACATGTGACCGGTGAATGCGGCGCGCGGCCAACGCTGGATGGTTCGCCGCAAAAACTTAGGGGACGCTTTTCGCGTCCCCTCTTGTTTTTGCCTAATGGCGAAGAGTTAGTGTTTCTTTTTCTTCTTCGCGGCTTTCTTCTTGGTTGCCATGGATCTATTCTCCCTTCCATTGTTCATGGATAATGCAACGGTATTTTGTTGCGACTGATTGAATGTATAGAGTTAATAAAAAATGAAGTCAAGAAAAAAATGATGTGTCGGTGCGCATCTGACCGATGCACCAAAGTCACAGCGATGCCGCTGAGAAGAAATTTTTATGATGCGGAGGCATGGCGACGATGTTTTCCCGAAAAAACAGCGCCGAATTCTCACCCTGTGATGTTGCTGGCTGAGAAAAATAATCTGCCGCAAATCCCTCGGGAAGGTCGGTCGGCCCGCAGAATTGTCCGCTGCAAAGTCCGCCCGGAATTATAATCTGCATGCGCTCACAATCAGCGCGGAGGCACGTCAATGGCTGCTTTGGACGAGGTTGTCATCATCTCCGCCTGCCGCACCGCGGTGGGAAAATTCCAGGGAAGCCTGTCCGATTTGACAGCGCCACAACTGGGCGCCGCCGTGGTGCGCGAAGCTGTGCGGCGCGCTGAACTCGATCCTCCACTGGTGGATGAATGCATCATGGGCAACGTGGTCTCCGCCGGACTTGGGCAAAACCCGGCGCGCCAGGCTGCAATCTTCGGCGGACTGCCGCCGCAGGTAGGTGCCATGACTGTCAACAAAGTTTGCGGGTCGGGACTCAAAGCCATCGCACTCGCGGCGCAGGGAATTCAAACCGGGAATAGCACCATCGTGGTGGCCGGTGGAATGGAGTCCATGACTAACGCTCCTTATCTTTTGCCGCAGGCGAGAAAGGGATACCGCCTGGGCAACGGACAGATCGTTGACGCGATGGTGCAGGACGGCCTGTGGGACGTTTTCAACAACTACCACATGGGCATCACCGGAGAGAACGTCGCGGAAAAATACGGCATCACCCGGGAAGACCAGGATCAGTTTGCCCTCGCTTCGCATCGCAAGGCGCTAGCCGCAATCAACGAGGGCCGCTTCCACTCGCAGATTGTCCCCGTTGAACTGCCGGCAAAGAAGAAAGGCCAGTCGCCCGTTCTGTTCACCACGGACGAGGGCCCGCGTGAGGACACCACCATCGAGATTCTGCGTTCTCTAAAGCCGGCATTCAAGAAAGACGGAACCGTGACTGCTGGCAACGCCCCCGGTGTGAACGATGGCGCCGCGGCCGTGGTTGTCACCAGTGCCGGGCGCGCGCGAGAACTCAGGGCGGAGCCGATGGCGCGCATTGTCGCCCAGGCCACCAGCGGAATTGATCCGGCGTGGGTCATGATGGCGCCTGTCGGGGCGGTCCGCAAGATCTGGGAGAAGACTGGCTGGAAAAAAGATGACGTGGATCTTTACGAGCTCAACGAAGCCTTCTCGGTGCAGGCGCTGGGTGTGATGCGCGAATTGGGGCTCGATTCTGCCAAGGTCAACGTAAATGGCGGCGCGGTTGCCCTGGGACATCCCATTGGCGCCAGCGGCGCGCGAGTTCTGGTAACACTGATCTACGAGATGATGCGGCGCGATGTTCGGCGCGGCATCGCCGCCTTATGCCTCGGAGGAGGCAATGCGGTGGCAATGGCGGTGGAGCGCTAACCTTCCGTTGGCTCCTCGCAAGGCCTGCCCCCGGTTGCAAGTCCACACGTCACATTGACACGGTTCACCCGTCACCGTGGCTCCGAGGTTCCTCCATTTACCGTGAAGGATTGCACAGCCCGCTCGGCCTCATCCGCCATAACTTTCATCGATTGGGGATGCTGGCCGGGGTGTAGCCGTCGCCCTTCATGCTCTATAAAACTCTCAGTGCCGCCGTCTATGGTGTCGACGCCAGCATCATTGAAGTTGAGGTCGATGTCTCCGGCATCAAGACTCCCGAAGACCATTTCCACACCGTTGGCCTGCCCGATGCCGCCGTGCGCGAGAGCCGCGACCGGGTTCGCGCCGCGCTGAAAAACTGCGGCTACGACATCCCTCCGACCAACATCACCATTAATCTGGCGCCTGCCGACATCCGCAAAGAAGGCTCGGGCTTCGACCTGCCGATGGCCTTAGCCATTGTGGGCGCCTACGGCGGCCTCAATAAGAAGGATGTGCCGGACTGCCTTTTTGTCGGGGAACTTTCTCTCGATGGCGGGGTGCGCGGAGTTCGCGGCGCTTTACCCATTGCCATCGAAGCCCGAGGCCGCAAGATTGCGCGCCTGGTGGTGCCCGAACTGAATGCCCGCGAGGCCGCCATGGTGGGCGGCGTGGAAGTCTATCCGGTCAAGTCGCTCATTGATGTCATCCATTTCGTGAACAGCGGCAACGGAATCGCTCCGCTCAAGGTGGATAGCGATCACCTGCTCAGCGAATCGCAGAACTACGTGGTGGACTTCAAGGATGTCCGCGGCCAGCAGACTGCCAAGCGCGCTCTCGAGGTTGCCTGCGCCGGCGGTCATAACATCTTGATGATTGGGCCTCCCGGCTCGGGCAAGACCATGCTAGCCAAGCGCATGCCCACCATTTTGCCTCCCTTCACCTTTGAAGAAGCGCTGGAGACCACGAAAATCCACAGCGTCGCGGGCGTGCTCGATGCTGGCGTTGGTTTAGTAGGCGTGCGGCCGTTTCGCGCGCCGCACCACACGATTTCAGACGCGGGATTGATTGGCGGCGGCGCCGTGCCGCGTCCCGGCGAGGTTTCGCTGGCGCACAACGGCGTGCTGTTTCTGGATGAGCTGCCTGAATTCCCCCGCAACGTGCTCGAGGTCATGCGCCAGCCGCTGGAAGATGGCACGGTCTGCATTGCCCGGGCCGCCATGTCCCTGACTTTTCCCGCGCGCTTTATGCTGGCGGCGGCGATGAATCCCTGCCCCTGCGGATACTTCAACGACCGCAGCCGCGAGTGCCACTGCACCTCGCCCATGATCCAGCGCTACATGTCGAAGATTTCCGGACCGCTGCTTGACCGCATCGATATCCACATCGACGTTCCGGCGGTGAACTACAAAGAGATGCGGGCAGGCAGCGAGCCGGAGAACTCGGCCACCATCCGCGAGCGCATCCTGAGGGCCCGGGAAATTCAACTCAAGCGATTCGCCCTCAGCAAGCGCGAGAAGCTCTACTGCAATGCTCAGATGGGTCCACGCCACATTCGCACCAGCTGCGAACTCTCGGCGGACTGTGAGCGGCTTCTGGAACGGGCCATGACTCAGCAAGGCCTAACCGCACGCGCCCACGATCGCATCCTGAAAGTGGCGCGCACGGTTGCCGACTTGGAAGGCGTGGCCGGCATCGAGCCGAAGCACATCGCTGAAGCGATCCAGTACCGCACCCTAGACCGCACATTCTGGGCGTGAGGATGCTCAAGCGTTGGACTAGGAATATTTTGGCACAGATTGACCCCGTTCCACCGAAGGTCGACTCGTAGCTGTTAGCCGCGAAGCGGCAAAAGAATCTAGCCCATGGCGCAAGCCGTGGGGCGGAGTGGAAGAAATCAGCCCCGAAGGGGCGAAAGAGTCATGCCGCACACGGTCACCAACCTGCTCGTGCATTTTATCTTCAGCACCAAAGAACGTCTTCCTCTTATCAGTCCTGAGTTCGAGAACGATCTGCACGCATATCTTGGCGGAATCGTTCGCCAGCTTGACGGTATTGCCCTCTGTATCGGTGGAACCTCCGACCACGTTCATTTGCTGGTGCGGATACCGGCGGATCATTCGGTGGCGGATGTGGCTCGCCTGATCAAGACGAACTCTTCGAAATGGGTGCATGAGAAGTGGCCGCACCGTCGGGAGTTCGCCTGGCAAATTGGATATGGCGCATTCAGCGTAAGTGAGTCAGGATCTGCCGCAGTTCGGGAATACATTACGCGGCAGAAGGAACATCACAGAAGAAGATCGTTTCAGA
>CAWDCI010000027.1:0-148729 GCA_963800745.1 uncultured Acidobacteriaceae bacterium | reverse complement strand
CCGAAGTGGCGGTGCCCGGTGATCGTCGGATCTCCCCCTTGATCGATGGCGGTGACGGGAATCACAGGGTGGTTCAACGCAGAATCCCAGGTTAGCGGCAAAGAACGCCGCGAACCTGGGGCACATATAAGCTAAAGAAGAAATCGGCATGAGTGCCCCAGGTTCACGCGCCGGGGTTGCGCGTTAACCTGGGTACAGAAATAGGCGTTGTCCGGTTCCGCGGGTTGTCGATTCCCGATTTCGCCGACCACTCGGATTCAATCTGCACGACTCCCATTTCCCGAAGCACGTAGTGAGGTAACGGCGCCGATCGTAGCAACTGAAGGTGATGAGGTGGGATTGTCCGGAGTCGTGGAAACGGATGAGACCGCGGGTCATGGGTGAGCTCCGCTCCCACGTTAGCCGCCAAAGACGGGCGGCGAACGTGGGGCACAGATTGGAATGTAAGGACTGAACGAGCCGGCGTCTGTGATGGGTCAACATCCCCAGGTTAGCGGCCAAGAACGCCGCGAACCTGGGGCACAAAAGCAGGCTTGGGTGTACAAAACTACAGCGTCACCCGCATATCGCTGGAAGTGCCTCCGGCAGCCGGAACATAGCATTTCTGGGTGTAGTCCATCACCATGCGGTCGGCGTTGAAGCGCCATCCCAGGGTGCGAATGGTGCGCTTCATGCGCTTGATCCAGCCGCGCGGCAGGCCGTCGTGGTCGCGCTGGTAGTAGAGCGGAATCACTTCTTCGCGCAGCACCCGGTAGAGGTCTTCGCCGTCGCGGGTATCGTGGACGTCCATATTGGAGTGGGTGCGGCCGGTGCCGATGGCGAAGCCGTTCAGGCCGTCGTAGGCTTCCGCCCACCAGCCATCCAGCACGGAGAGGTTCAGGCCGCCGTTCAGCACGACTTTCTGGCCGCTGGTGCCCGAAGCTTCCAGCGGCCGGCGCGGATTATTCAGCCACACGTCCACGCCCTGCACGAAGATGGCGGCCCACGTTGATATCGTAGTCTTCCACGAAGACGAACTTGTCGGCAAACTGCGGATCGCGCATCAACTCGGCGATCTGCTGCAGCACCCGCTTGCCGGGTTCGTCGCGCGGATGCGCCTTGCCGGCGAAAACAAACTGCACCGGGCGCTTGGGATCGTTGACCATGGAGGCCAGCCGATCGATATCCGCCAGAATCAGATTGGCGCGTTTGTAGGTGGCGAAGCGCCGGGCGAAGCCGATGGTGAGCGCGTCGGGACTCAGCACCCGGCTGAGTCGCTGCAGAGCATCGGCCGATTCCCCGCGGCGCTCGCGCCTGTTCCACCGCGCGCTGCGCACGAATTCGAGCAGCCGCGATTTCAGGCTGAGGTGAGTTTCCCAAAGTTCGCCGTCGTCCACGTTCTCGATGCCTTCCCAGATGCGCGACTCGCCGCTGTGCTCGTGCCAGCCCGTCCCCAGGTGCCGGTCATACAGGCGGAACATCTGCGGCGACAGCCAGGAGGGCACGTGCACTCCGTTGGTGATGTGCCCGATGGGAACCGCATCTTCGGCCTTGCCGGGATACAGGACGGTCCACATGGACCGCGATACTTCGCCGTGCAAGGCTGAAACTGCGTTGGCGCGGCGCGAGAGCTTCAGGCCGAGCACGGTCATGCAGAATTCTTCGTGGGAATTGGCGGGATTCTCCCGGCCCAGCGCCATCAGTCCCTCGTGGGAAATCCCCAGAACGTCGCGCAACGGCCCGAGGTGTTCTTCCATCAGACCGGCATTGAAGCGGTCGTGGCCGGCCGGTACCGGGGTGTGGGTGGTGAAGACCACTTCGCGAGAGACCCGGGATGCCGCCAGCTCGAAACTCAAACCCTCTTCCTGAATGCGGCTGCGGATGGCTTCCAGCACCGCGAAGCCGCTGTGGCCCTCGTTCAGATGAAGGACCCCAGGAATGATTCCCATGGCCTTTAAAGCGCGGAAGCCTCCCACGCCGAGCAACAACTCCTGCCGAATGCGGATGCGGCCGTCACCGCCGTAGAGCCGCGAAGTGAGTTCACGGTCCTCGGGCGCATTTCCTTCCACGTTGGAGTCGAGCAGAAACAGACTACAGCGCCCGACTTTCATCCGCCAGACTTTGGCGCGGATGGGCCCGCTGCGGGTCTCAATCTCAATGTTGACCGGCTCGCCGTTCAGCCCGATGGCAGGCTCCATGGGCAGTTGGCTGACGTCGGTTTCCAGGTATTCTTCCTGCTGCCAGCCATGGTAATCCAGCCGCTGCCGGAAATACCCCTGGCCGTAATACAGGCCGATGCCAATCAAAGGGATGCCCAGGTCAGAGGCGCTCTTGATGTGGTCGCCAGCCAGAACGCCCAAGCCGCCCGAATATTCCGGCACCGAGACGTGAATGCCAAACTCGGCGGAGAAATACGCCACCGGCCGGGTTCGCAGGATGCCGGCGTGCATCGCGCCCCAGGTGCGGTCGGCCTCGAGATATTCACGCTGGCGGCGGTAGGCATAATTGATTCGGCTGTGCAGCACCAGTTGCTGGGCCCGGCGCTCGATTGTGGCCAGGGGCATCTCGGTGAGCAGGGCAACCGGATTGTGGTCCAGGGCTCGCCAGCGCACAGGGTCGAGCTCTCGAAACAAGCCGCTGGTATCGTGATCCCAGCTCCACCATAAATTGCGCGCCAGCAGACCACAGGCGCTCATGGACCGGCGCAATAAACCGGTCCAGGGTGCGGGCTTCGCTCACCGTGGACGCGATCTGGGCCGCGGTTTCGGTCAGAATGCGGATTTCTTCGTCTTTGAAGACGCGGGCCGTCACCGTCTGCACCACCAGAACACCCTGCAACACGCCCCGGTCTATGAGTGGAACACCCAGAAAGGACTGAAAGGCATCTTCTCCCGCTTCCTTGAAGTACTTGAAGCGAGGATGGTTCTTCACTTGTTCCACCGCGACCGGGCGCACCTGTTCCGCCACCAGCCCGGCCAGACCCTCGTGCACCGACATGCGCAGAGTGCCAATGCATTGCGGCCGCAGGCCGAGGGTCGCGGCCAGCACCAGATTGGCCCGGTCCGGCTCCAGAAGATAGGCCGAACACACATCCGTATTGAATCGCCTGGCGATCAAGGCCACCACATTCATGAGGGTTTCGGCGGGTTTGCCGCCCTCTTGCGTGAGGTTCCCAATCTCCTCCAGGGTTAGGATGTAGCTGTTGTCATCGCCGACCGACGCAGCCTGGCTCACGTTTGTGTCCCCGTTGTTAGTTAGTTTCGCCGACTCCGTGCAGTCCTGCCTGTTGTCACCTAGTTTACTGTCTGGATTGGGCTACGCCTAGGTTACATTTGTGCAAAAAATCGATGAGGGCAATCGCAAACCGCCGAAACAGGACTTTCCGAGGGCTGCGCACCCTAAAAATGGTTATACCGCCGAAAGACCAGGACGCCGCCCAAGACCGCCGCCAGTTCATACGAAACGCATGAAAGCTTCCCGCGCGTCCGCGTTGGCTTGCTGCCCCCACTACCCGGTTGTAGCATGAATCCTCTGGAGACTTCTTATGTCCATGGACACTCTCGCTGATCCGTCAAACTTAGGAAGCAGCACTCAAACCAAGTCTTACAAGAACTTCATTGATGGAGAATGGGTCGAATCCTCGACGGGGGAGACATTCGAAAACCTGAATCCCGCCGACCGGCGCGACGTGGTCGGTATCTTCCAGAAATCGGGCAAAGCCGATGTGGACGCCGCGGTTGAAGCCGCGACGCGCGCGTTTCAGAAGTGGAGATTGGTCCCGGCCCCGCGGCGCGCGGAGATGGTCTACCGCGCCGCCGAAATGCTGCTGGAGCGTAAAGAAAATTGCGCCCACGATATGACGCGAGAGATGGGCAAGGTCCTCAACGAGACTCGCGGCGACGTGCAGGAAGCCATCGATACCGCTTATTACATGGCGGGCGAGGGCCGCCGCATGTTCGGGCCCACCACGCCCTCGGAGCTGCCCAACAAGTTCGCCATGGCGGTACGCCAGCCGGTGGGCGTTTGCGGCATGATCGCGCCGTGGAATTTTCCCATGGCGATCCCCTCGTGGAAGCTGCTGCCTGCCATTGTTTGCGGCAACACCTGCGTGATCAAGCCGGCGCAGGACACGCCACTCTCCACCTTCAATTTGGTTCGCGTACTTAGCGATGCCGGAATACCGAAAGGGGTAATCAACATTGTCACCGGTTTCGGTGCCAGTGTCGGTACGCCGCTGCTGGAACATCCCGCGATTCGGGCGATTTCCTTCACCGGTTCCTCGGCCGTGGGCCGCATCGTGGGCACCACTGCGGCGCAAAGCTTCAAGCATTGCTCGCTCGAACTCGGCGGCAAAAATCCCATGATCGTACTGGATGACGCCAACCTCGACCTGGCGATCGAGGGTGGACTGTGGGGCGGCTTCGGGACCACCGGCCAGCGCTGCACCGCGACCAGCCGCATCATTGTTCAGAAAGGCGTCTATGGCGAATTCGTGGAGCGCTATGTAGAGCGGGCCCGAACACTGAAAGTGGGCAACGGCCTGGATGAAACAATCGAAATGGGACCCGCGATCAACCAGCGCCAACTGGAAACCGATCTGAACTATGTGGAGATCGGCAAGGCGGAGGGCGCCAAGCTGAAATGCGGCGGGAACCGTTTACATCAGGGCGCATATCAATATGGCTGGTTCATGGAGCCGACGGTGTTCGCCGAAGTGGATCGCAAGATGCGCATCGCGCAGGAGGAAATTTTTGGGCCGGTGGTTTCGATCCTGCCCTGCGACGGTCTGGAAGATGCCATCGAAATTGCCAACGGCATCGAGTACGGTCTGTCGTCGTCGCTCTACACCAGAGACGTGAATCGAGCGTTCGCCGCCATGCGCGATCTGCAAGCCGGAATTACCTATATCAACGCGCCCACCATTGGCGCGGAGGTGCATTTGCCCTTCGGTGGCGTGAAAGCCACGGGCAATGGCCATCGCGAAGGCGGAATCGGGGCCATCGATTTCTATAGCGAGTGGAAGTCCATCTACGTCGATTATTCCGACACGCTGCAAAAAGCGCAGATTGACAAAGACTGAAGATACTGGAAACACGGAGGGTGCCGCATTCTAGTCGCGTTCTGTGCGACTTCAGGGTGGGATTCCGCAAATGTTTGACTAGACTATCTTCCCGTTTAGAGGCGCGAGTCCGATGCCAAAGTTCAGGATGTCCGAGTTACGTTTTTCTGCGATTACCCTATTAATGGTCTTGGCGGCTCCGCGCGTTCCGCTGCGGGCACAGAGCCAGGCCAACGATCAGCCTTCGCAAAACCAATCTCCATTCCAGCTAAACGTAGCCAGCAATCTGGTGGTGGTGCGGGTGGTGGTGCGCGACGCGCAAGGCAAGCCGGTCGAAGGGCTGCAGAAAGAAGATTTCCATCTCTTCGATCGCGGCAAGGAGCAATCCATCGCGCAGTTTGAGGCTGAGGTCTCAGTCCCGCAAGCTCCAACCCCGCCATCTCTTGCCATGCCGGGCCAACCACCGCCGGGCGCGCCGGCACATGCGCGCCTCGCGCCGCGGCGTTTCCTCGTCCTGTACTTTGACGATCTGGACATGTCCGACACCGACGTCATCGACGCCCGCGACGCCGCCGATCATTATCTGGCAACCAATCTTCAACCCGACGAACGAGTGGCGCTGTTCACGTCGTCGGCGATGTTGTCTGACTTTACCGCGGACATGAAGCAGATTCATGACGCGCTTTCCCGGCTGCATCCCCATCCGGCATGCCGCCGCCATGCGGATTGTCCAGAATCTCCGACTATCAGGCGCTGGAAATCAGCGGAGCATGACAACCCGCAACGTCCGATGCATGGAAAACGGCCATTGACGAGTACATCAACCGCTGCAATGCCAAATCCGCAGAAACCACCCCCGGGATGCAACGAGTCCGTATCAAGGCAATGCAGGACATGATGGAGGCTTACATTCGCAATGAGGCGCGGACGATCGTGGAGAAATCCCAAATGGAGGCGCGGGCCAGCCTCCAGGGTCTGGAGCAAGTAGTGGATATCCTCGCACGAGCTCCTGGACAACGAAGCGTCATTTTGGTTTCGCCCGGCTTCCTCTCTCAAAACGATCAATATCATCTCGACCGCATCATTGACCGCGCGCTGCGCTCCCAGGTGGTGATCAACTCGCTGGACCCCAGAGGCCTGGCGCTCTTGATGCGCGAGGCCGATGTCACCAGTGGATATACGCCTTCCGCCAACTCAGGTGCGGTCGGGGCGCAGCACACCGTAGATACGAACCGTGAAATGGTGGCCGGCGATGTTCTGGCGGAGGTCGCGGAAGGAACTGGCGGCGAATTCTTCCACAACAACAATGACTTAACCGCGGGCTTCCGCGCGCTGGCAGGTTCGCAAGGCTACATTTTGGCCTTCGCGCCCACGGAGGCAAAGGAAGACGGCAAATTCCACGGATTGAAGGTGACGTTGACGGAAAAACACAGGGGAGTCACCCTGCAAGCGCGGCGGGGATATTTTGCCACGAAAGAAGGGACGGTAGCGGAGGAACCGCCGCAGCTTGAGGCGCGGCCACTCCCTGAGACGCGGGCCATTCCATCAACTGACCCTGCCGCTCAGGAAAAAGAGAGAATCCGGCAAGCAGTCATCTCCAAAACGGATTCGCAAGATCTTCCCATCGAACTGCGTACGGAAATTTCTCGAGCTGCCGACAACGACGAGCTTGCAGTTCTCACTCACCTTGACACCAAAACTCTCCACTTTCACAAAGCAGCCGAGCGCAATCAGAACACGGTGACCTTCGTTTCCGTGATCTACGATGGAAGCGGCAAATACGTGACTGGACAGCAACGACAAGCCCGGGTCGACTTGCCAGACGATGCGTTGCCGAATCTCCTGGCCGCCGGAATGGACGTCAAAGTTACCTTTCAACTCAAGCCCGGGACTTATACGATCCGCGAGGTGGTCACGGACTCCGAGGATCACCACATGGCGGCTTTCTCCCGCAGCGTGGAAGTGCGTTAGATCTTGAATGGCAGGGGGCGTAGTGCATAGAGATGTAACTCGGCTCAACTTCCCGCGCCTAAGGATCGCAATTGGGCTGGCGGTGTTGGCGCTCCTATCGGGTCCGCCGCGGATTGTCGCTCAGACGACGAACGAGACTGCGTCCCCTGCCCCTACCGCCGACGCCACGAATCAATCCCCCTTCAAGCTGCAAGTCAGAAGCAATCTGGTGGTAGTTCGAGTGGTGGTGCGCGATGCGCAAGGCAAGCCGGTCGAAGGCCTCAAGAAAGAAGATTTCCATCTCTTTGATAAAGGCAAAGAACAGGCCATCACGCAGTTTGAGGTCGAGTCTTCGGTTGCTCCGCCGTCGAATCCAACTGTGACCAACGCCCCCGGGAAGACTTCACCGCTACCTGCGATGCCTGGGAAATTTCTGGCTTTGTACTTCGACGACTTGAATACCTCCGATACCGACATGATGCAGGCGCGCGACGCGGCCCACAAATACCTGGCGCCAACCTGCAACCGAAGACCGGGTGGCGATTTTCACCTCGGCAACTGTGTTGACCGACTTTACCGCTGATCCAAAGCAGATTCATGACGCGCTCGCCAAACTTCACGCCAGCCCGCGCGCGCTGAACCACTTCCGTGAGTGCCCGGATCTCTCCGACTATCAGGCGACGCAAATCGACAAATTCCAAGAGGACACCGAAATCGATGCCTGGAAGATTGCATTGGATGAAATGGCGCATAACCCTTTGTGTCCGAAGGTCTCTGATCCCAAACCTATATTGTGATGTTGGCGCGGAATATCGTGTCGCAGGCTGAAGTCCAGTCGCGAACCAGCTTGCAGGAACTGGAACGCATTCGTGCAGTATATGGCGCAGATGCCGGGGCAGCGCACGATCATTATGGTTTCCCCGGGCTTTCTGTCGCAGAGCGAGCAGAATCAATTAGACCGGATTATCGACCGGGCGCTACGCTCGCAGGTGGTGATCAGTTCGCTGGACCCCAAGGGCCTTGCGCTCCTGATGCGGGAGGCTGACGTATCCCGGAGCTATACACCTACAGCAAACTCCGGCGTGGTCGGACCCACCCATAATATAGATTGGGAGAGAGAAGCGGTTGCCGGCGATGTCCTGGCGGAACTCGCGCAAGGCACCGGCGGCGAATTCTTTCACAACAACAACGATCTGAAAGCGGGATTCGGCGCGCTTGCGGGATCTCCTGTGTATTACATTCTGGCTTTCGCTCCCGCAGACGTGAAACCAGACGGCAAATTCCACGCCTTGAAAGTCACGCTGGCCGAGAAAGAAAAAGGCGCTACCATCCAAGCCCGCCGCGGCTATTTTGCTCCGAAAAATGAAGCGGAGGCCGAAGCCGAGGCCAAACAACGGGCGACTTCCGATGCTGAGGCACAGGCCCAAGAGCAGATTCGAGAGGCCATCCTTTCCAAAACTGACTTGCAGCAGTTTGTCGTCGCGATGGGTGCGAAACTTTCCGAAGGGAAAGGCGACACTCGCGAGCTTTCCCTGTTCGCTCACCTGGATGCCAAGCCCCTTCATTTTCACAAAGACGGAGACCATAACCTCAATACGGTGACTTTCATCTTCGCCATTTTCGATCAAAAAGATAACTTGTTGGATTCCCAAGAAAGGCGAGCCAGGGTAGATCTTCCCGACGCGCGATTGCCGGAACTTTTCAAGGCTGGGGTAGACGTGGATATGACCTTCCAGCTAAAGCCGGGATTTACCGCATCCGCGAGGTCGTAACCGACTCGGAAGAGCATCACATGACCACCCTGTCGAAAAACGTAAAGATTCAGTAGCCGGATGCGATCGCATGCGTAAGAGCACAGGCAGCGTCATCAGTTACCGATTGGGACTCAGCTTCTTGCTGGCGTTTTGTAGCTTTCTGTCATGTTTGCCGCGCACGGCTTCCCAAACGATCAGCGCCGCCAAGTCTACCCAACAAGAAAATCAGCCGACGTTCAAGCTGCAAGTGCGAAGTAACCTGGTAGTGGTACGGGTGGTGGTGCACGACGCTCATGGAAATCCCGTGGGCAATCTTCGCAAAGAGGATTTTCGTCTCTTCGATAACGGGAAAGAACAAGCCATCGCACAGTTCGAGGTGAAAATCCCCGCTGCGGACATGTCTACTCCGAGCCAGCCTTTCGTCCCTGCGCACTTCATCGCCCTGTTCTTCGACGATCTGGATACGCCCCTTAGCTATCTCACCTACGCCCGTGAAGCAGCCGATCAATATCTGAAGGCATATCTCCGGCCCTCGGATCGTGCCGCGCTCATCACCGCCTCGGGAACCAACCTGGTGGACTTCACGTCAGATTTGAAACAGCTTCACGAGGCTCTTTTCAAAATCGAGCCCAACCAGCACGGTGGAGATCCCCTTTTGCAGAGCTGGCATAACCTGCAAACTCTGGACCAACTGGTCACGCGCATGTCGCAGATGCCCGGGCAGCGAACCATTGTCCTGGTCTCGCCGGGCTTTATGTCGGCCAGCCAGCAAACCCACGTGGATGCGATCATAGACCGCGCACTGCGCTCACAGGTTGTCATCAACGCGCTTGACCCCAGGGGGCTTGAGCCATCCACGGGCAACCCGCTGGATATAGTCGGCGGCCTGACTCCAGTGCCATTTACCAAAACGCCGCCGGGCGGCCCCATGGTGGACAGTCTTGACCCGGACCTCATCATCACGCCTGAAACCGTGCTCCGGGAGGTCGCCGACGGAACCGGAGGCGTGTACTTTCACGACAATAACGATTTGAAAGCAGGATTCCACGAGCTCTCTGGGACGGCGCAGGCCTATTACATTCTGGCCTTCAATCCCACAGACCTTAGACAGGACGGGCGATTTCACAGCCTGAAGGTTGGACTCAGCGAGAAGCGCGCGGGATTCCGCGTGCAAGCGCGCAGTGGCTACTTTGCTCCCAAGAGTGCAACCAGCCCAGCCGACGCGACGGAAGAGCAGATTCGCGAGGCGCTTCTTGCCAGCAATGATTTGCAACAACTCCCGGTAGCGCTCGGCGCCGGCCTTTCCCAATCAAGCAGTGACACGCGCGAGCTTTCTTTGCTTGCCCACCTGGATGCAAGGCCGTTGCACTTTCACAAGGAAGGCGAGCGCAGTGTGAATACGGTAACTTTCGTCTTCGGCATTTTTGATCAAAATGGAAATATGGTTGGGCTGCGGCAAAGACGGGCAAAGGTGAGCGTTCTGGACGTGCAATTCCCCGAACTTTTCAAAGCCGGTGTGGATGTCCGAATGGCCTTCCAGCTGAAACCAGGAATCTATCGCATCCGCGAAGTGGTCACCGATTCGGAAGAGCATCACATGACAACCTTTTCGAAAAACGTGAAGATCCCGTAGTAACCGTGCTTCGGCAGGACGGAGGACATCCGTTTCCTCTCTTTCGGTACAATCGTAGCGGAGTCAATCCACATGCCCACGACCCAAGTCCGCGAGATTGCCGCCGCTCACCGTTTAGACAATGTTCGCTATGCCATCCGGGATCTGGCCCCGCTGGCCGATCAGGTCATCAAGCAGGGCCATAAGGTGCTCACTCTCACGGTCGGCGATCCTAATATTTTCGATTTCGAGACTCCCGCTCACCTCATCGAGGCGGTCTACAAAGCGATGCGCGACGGCAAGAACGGCTATGCGCCTTCTCCCGGCATTCCGGAGGCGATTGAGGCCATCCGTGGTGAAGCCGTGCGCAAGGGCATCCGCAACGTGCAGGATGTGTTTGTCACTTCGGGCGCCAGCGAAGCGGTGGACATTTGCTTGACTGCGTTGCTCAATCCCGGCGACGAGATTCTGACGCCCTGCCCCGACTATCCGCTGTACTCGGCCGTGCTCGCCAAGCTGGGCATCCCCATCACAACTTACCTTCTAAACGAAGACGACGCCTGGCAGCCTGATCTGGTGGACCTCGGACGCAAGATCACTTCCCGCACTCGCGCCATCGTGCTGATCAATCCCAACAATCCGACGGGATCGGTTTGCTCGCGCCGCATGTTGGAACAGATTGCAGAACTGGCGCGGCGGCACAATTTGCTGATCTTCTCCGACGAAATTTACGACAAGCTCATGCTCGACGGCGACGAGCACATTTCTATGGCATCCATCGCGCCCGACTTGCCGATAGTGACGTTTGGCGGCATCTCGAAGAACTATCTGGCTCCGGGCTGGCGCCTGGGCTGGGGCATCGTAAGCGGCGAACCTACCATGGTGAAACCTTATGTTGAGGGCGTCCACCGGCTGTTGCGGGCGCGCCTTTCCGCCAATCATCCTGAACAATATGCCATCAAGCCTGCTCTCGAAGGGCCGCAGGATCACCTGATCGAAGTGAACCGCAAGCTCCGCGCCCGGCGCGATTTGACCATGAAGACATGCAACTCCATTCCGCGCATGAGCTGCGTTGCGCCACGCGGCGCGTTCTATGCTTTCCCGCGAATCGACATTCCTGAAGGCGATGACATATTCGTCAAAGAATTACTCATGCGGAAACACGTTTTGGTGGTGCATGGCTCCGGCTTTGGGCAAAAGCCGGGCACCAGACATTTCCGCATCGTGTTCTTGCCGAATGAGTCAACGCTAGCCGCGGGCCTACACTGCCATTGGGGATTTCATGCGGGAGCGCTATCATTAGAAAGTCTCTTTGTTTCGACCCCTTTTGCATGGAGCCTCGAGGCATGATCGATATTCATAGTCACATCCTTCCGGAAGTCGACGATGGCGCGAAGTCCTGGGAGATGGCGCAGGAAATGTGCCGCATGGCGGCCGCCGACGGCATTGAGCACATGGTCGCCAGCCCGCACGCCAATGAGCGCTATGCCTATGACCGCGAATACTTGCGGGACGTGCTCAGCCGCTTGGCCGGACTGGTGGGCAACAACCCTCGCCTCAGCCTGGGATGTGACTTCCACATGTCGTACGAGAATATCCAGGACGCGCTGCAGCGGCCACATCGTTACACCATCGAAGACACGCCGTATCTCCTGGTCGAACTCAGCAACTACGGGATTCCCGCTCATCTGGAGGAAAGCTTCACCCATCTTGGGGATAAGGGACTGCGGCCGGTGATTACCCATCCCGAACGCAATCCTATTCTGCAGCAGACGCCGCAGCGCGTGCTGCAATGGGTGGAAATGGGATGCGTCGTGCAGGTGACCGCATCGGCCATCACCGGAGGCTGGGGAGAGCGTGCCTGGCGCACTGCAGAGTGGCTGCTGCAACGGGAAGCGGTGCATATTCTCGCCAGCGACGCCCACGATACCAAGCATCGGGTGCCGGTGCTCTCGGCCGCTCGCAAGGAAATCGAGGAGAACTACAGCGCTCAACTAGCCAAGGCTCTGGTGGACGACAATCCCCGCGCCATCGTGAATGGGCTGCCCCTGCCGTATTCCCCGAACCCGCTGATGAAGAGTTAGGCCCGCGTCTTCGTTCGGTCTCTTCCTTCGGTCTCTTGCTTCGGTCTCGTAGAGACGCAGCCGCAGTTTCGCTTACTTCTGCGGCGAATCTTCAACCGGGGCGGAATCCTGGGCGGGCAGAGGCGTGGAGGAAACCGGGACGGACGTCGAGGCGGCAGGTGAAATCGCCGCGGCATGCGGCGGGTCTCCCCCGCCAGTCATGGCGCTTTCCGGATTCAGAAGATGCGCATGGTCTGGACCGAGTCCCAATTTGATGAGCGCCCGCGAGTCTGGAGTCATGATACTTTGCCAGCCCTGGTCGGCCTGGTACCGTTGCATCGCCTTCTGCGTAGTGTCGTCCCAGACGCCGGAGGGACTTCCATCGAGGTAGTGCTCCCGCAGCAGCGCATCCTGAATATCATGGGCGCGCTGCGGATCAATTTTCTGCTGGCCGCGGCTGCGCCAACTGGCGGTGCGTTTGCGTTTTCGGCCCTTCGATGTCGATGTTGTTTTGCCGTGATTCGCGGCTACGGCCGGATAGTGGGAGGTGGGATGGTGGGAAGTCGCATGGTGAGAAGTCGAACCGTGCGCGGCCGTTTGGAGACTGGGGCGCGCGGTGGACCTGGAAACGGTTGAGTGCGAGGTTCGCTTGACGGGCGGGCTGGTCTGCGCATGACACACCGGCATCCACACCAGCAGGGCCGAACTGGCGGCCAGAAACCGCCCGGAAAAAGCAGGCCAGAGCAAACTTCACCTCAGAGGCATTCGGAATTCGTCCACTTAGCATAAACCCCGAACTCAGAAATTCCAGCAGCGATCTCCCAATCCAAAGGACTAGCACTGGATGTTCCCGGTTTCAGAAATCCAGTGCCAGCCCCGCCGCTGGGTCTGTGGTTAGGGTAGGGTTCCCGCGAGGAAAATGGTCCCGTCGCCAGCCCTCGAGCCCCGCTGGCGGACCAGAAATACCACATCTTGCCCGCTCTTCATGCCGGACTGGATATGGCTGAAATCGTCCTCGCTGCTGACCGGCTGCTTGTTGACCTCGAGGATGACGTTCCCTCGGGCCACCCCGATGTCGTCGGCGAAAGAGCCCGCTTTGACGTCCTGCACGATTACGCCCTTGCCGGCGGGAATCTCCAGCTTGTCGGCGATCTCCGGCGTAATGGCGCGTACCGTGATGCCCAGCTTGCTCTGTTTCGGGGCTGAGTCTTCACCGCTTTCATCGTCCTCCCCGAGACGGGAGGCAAACAGCTTTGCGCGGTCGGCCACGGTCACCAGGGCTTCCTGTTTTTTGCCGTTCCGCACGAAACCAAGCGGAACCTTTGTGCCGGGCTTACGGCTCGCGATATCAGCCACCAACTCATCGCCGGTTTTCACATCCTTGCCGTCCACCGAAACGATGGTGTCTCCAACCTTCAAGCCAGCTTGTTCCGCCGGGCTCCCGGAGGTCACATCGGCAATGGTGATCCCTGACCCCGACCCGTAGACCCGGGCTATGGCCGGATTTTCCTCAGAGTTGAACTGGATGCCAATCGAGCCGCGAGCCACGCGGTGTTCCGGGCCAATCAGTTGGTTATAGACCGATGCCACGGTATTGGAGGGCAGGGCGAAACCCACCCCCGCGTAAGAATTCGTTTCGGTAAGAATCGCGGTGTTGATGGCAATCACTTCGCCATCCATGTTCACCAGCGGGCCGCCGGAATTGCCCGGGTTGATGGCGGCATCGGTCTGAATAAAACTCTGGAACTGGCGTTGTTGAACGATGTTGCGGCCCTTGGCGGAAACAATACCGGCCGTAACCGTCCCCATCTGGCCGAAGGGGCTGCCAATGGCCAGCACCCAATCCCCGACCTGCATGCTGTCGGAATTGCCCAGCTTGGCTGCCGGAAGAGGATGGTCCACCTCAATTTTGATCACCGCCAGATCGGTCTCCTGGTCCATGCCGATGACTTTGGCGTCGTGCAGCACGGTCGGAGGGTCATCCTGCAATTTCACCCGGATGCGGTCAGCCTTTTCGACCACGTGGCGATTGGTGACGATGTAGCCCTTGGGATCGACAATCACTCCCGAGCCCAAAGAACGCTCGCGCACGGATCCGCCATCGCTCCCCTGCCCGCCTTGGCCACCCTGGCCGCCAAAGAAGCGGTCAAAGAAGTCGTCAAAGGGGCTTTGATCATCGCCGCCTTGCTCGCCTTGCCCGGGATTCCCGCGGCGAGCATGAGGGTTCTTGATCATCGACTCAGTGTTGATGTTGACGACGCTCGGCTCCAGTTGTTTTGCGATCTGGGAAAACTGATTGGAGAGTTGCCTCGGCGCCGGGACGCTTAGCGGGGTTGCGTCGCTTTTCTTAGTCTCGTCTCCCCTGACTCCATGGGAAATGACCGTCCCGATCAAGATGCCCACGGATAAAGTAGCCAGGATGCTCAGCGTATAGGGTAGGCGATTCGCCTTTAAGCGCCCCCAGAAAGCGCTAGCGCGCGGGTTCATAGAGAACTTCCTCCCAACAGAACGTTCAAGATTATACCTTGCCGTAATCGAAGGACAGAAATACCCCTAGCTTGGATGCATCCATTCGCGGAAGGGAAACGGCGAAGTCACCCAAGTCGCGAGAAGCGAGGTTGGACTCCAGTCCGCAGTCCGGCAGGCCGCGTGGCGATGGCCGGCGAATTGTGGGCTAACCCCTCAAGCTACCGTGGGCGCCTCTATCCAAATCTTCGGCTGCATTTCGATTTCAGCCGAAAGCGAGCGGGCAATCAAACAACCCTGTTCCGCCTTTTCCAGCAATCGCGTGGCGCGGGCCCGGTCTTCTTCCCGGCAAATCAGGGCTTCCGGGTGGAGGATAATCTTGGTGAAGCGCAGGCTACCCTCTTTCTTCTCAATGGTGCCCTCAACAGTAATCTCGATGGTCTGAAAATCGAGGTTCGATTTACCCGCCATGCCCCGGACTGTCGCCACAAAGCAACTGGCCACCGCCGCCAGCAGCAGGTGCTCTGGCGTCCACAGGCCACCCTCGCCACCAAACTCCGGTGGAACGGAAAAGTCCAATGTGGCCGGGACGTCATCGCCAGCCTTCACGAAACCGTGCCGGTGAAGCGTCCAGGAAGCGCTTGCCTGATATTTGTATTGGGTTTGCATGGAGTCCCCCTGATACCTCACCTTATCGGCATGGCCTGCATCGCGCCGTGGAACCGATCACGGCCAGGAGTGACGAGAATCACCTTTCGGCAGCCTGACAATTTTTGGAGGCGGTTGATTTGGCGTTCTCCGCGATCTCTGTCGGGATTTTTCCGCGAACTCGGCGGTCAAAGGCTCTTTGCTGGCGGCTGAGGCACTGCCAAAAAAATTGGGGGTAGGCGCTTTGCCTACCCCCTGCGTGGGTCGTCTCTCAAAGTGCGGGCCGGAGAGCGCCGAAAGTGAGGACGGAATTGAGTTGAAAATAGCCCCTGGCCTAAAAACGCGCAATAGTGAAAAAATACTAGAAGCTAGAGAAATTTCTTATACCCTTTGATTCCAGGCACTTATAGGCACGGCCAGCCGCCAGATTCTTGTATTCTTCGGTCGAACCACTGGGCCAGCGGATCACCAGGCGATCGATGCGATCACGTTTCCCCAAACCAAATGTGATGGGCAGTTCGGATTGCGACAGGTAGCTGGAACCGCCTTTCACCAGACGCGATTGGCGCAGGTCCCCGGCAAACATTTCAACCGACGCTCCGATGGCGTCGTGATTCGACTTCGACCCCACCAGTTGAAGGCGAATACTTTTGTTTCCGCCGAGTTGATCGTTGCGGTAAAGGTGGGCAGCACCGTTATTGGTGGTGATGAGCAGGTCAAGGTCGCCGTCGCGGTCAAAGTCAGCGTAGGCCAAACCGCGCCCCACTTTGGGCTGGCTGAATGGGCCGCCCACCTGCGACGCGACATCGCGAAACTCGCCTTTCCCGTCGTTCAGAAACAATTCCGGAGGCTGCGCGTAACCCACGTTGCCATGAATGTTCCGGACCGTATCGTCAATATGTCCATTGGCGACGGCAAGGTCGAGCGCGCCATCGAGGTCAACGTCCAGGAAGGCACACCCAAAACCTAATTTGTCCTTGGAGGCCATGCCCATGCCGCTCTGCGTCGCCACATCGGAATAATTTCCGTTGGATAGCCGGTAGAGACCGATCATCTCATCGTCGAAATTTGTGATCGCCACCGTGGTTGCGCCGGAGTTGTCGAGATCGGCGACGTCCACTCCCATGCCGGCGCGCGCCTTGCCCTCGGCGCTGAAAGCAATGCCCGCCTCCACCGCAACATCCTTGAAGGTACCGTTGCGATTGTTGCGATAGAGTTTGTTGGGCTGGGTGTCGTTGGCTACCACCAGATCGGGCCAGCCGTCGTGATCGTAGTCGAGCATGGCTACGCCCAGGGACTTCGAACTGCTGTCAAAAATTCCGCTGCTGGCGGTCACATCTTCAAACGTTCCGTTGCCGCGATTGTGAAACAGCCAGCAAGTCTCTCCGCGATACGCTTCGGGCGTGCAATAAGACTTGTGCTTGCCATCAAGGCTGCAAAACACGTCGTGCTCCGGCGACCATTTCACATAGTTGCACACAAATAAATCGAGCAGGCCATCGCGGTCGAAGTCGAACCAGAGAGCCGAGGTGCTCAAGGCTTCCCGGCCGCCTAACCCGCTGGCTTTGGTGACATCCACAAACCTGCCTTTGCCGGTGTTTTTGAACAGCCGGTTCTGGCCGACGCAGGTGATCAGAATATCGGGGAAGCCGTCGTTGTTGTAATCGCCGACGGCCACGCCCATACCATACATCTCGAGGTCGAGGCCAGCCGCCAGCGTCACGTCAGTGAAAGTGCCGTTGCGATTGTTCCGATAGAGCCGGAGGGTGCTGCGCTGGCGCTTATGCCCGGGCCAGTCCATGCCGTTGATCAGCAGGATGTCTTGCCAGCCGTCGCCATCGTAGTCGAGGAATGCGCATCCTGAGCCCAGGGTTTCGGGAAGCAGCTTTCCCCCATAGGCTCCGCTGTTGTGGAAGAACTGCAGGCCGGCGTGCCCGGTGACATCCACCAGGCGGAATCCGGGGCTCGGTTCGGGTGGGGCGGCAAGAACGCTGGGCAGTCGCAAACTGGAAGCTGCAACCAACCCCGCCATGCCCTGAAAAGCCACGCCCTGAAGAAAAGCCCGGCGGTTCACGGAAGGTTTACCAGCCCATTGCGGATGGCGTAGACCACGAGTTCAGCGGTCTTGTGGATTCCCAGAGTGTCCATCATATTGGCGCGATGCACCGCCACCGTGTTGGCGCTAAGCTCCAGCGCCGAGGCAATCTCTTTGTTGGATTTGCCATCCACGATCATCTGCAGAATTTGCAGTTCCCGCTGCGTTAGGGCAGCGTTGCGTTCGCCCTTCAAGGCATCTGGACGGTCAAGCTGGGAGTCGAGCACTTTCTCTCCCGCCATTACACGCCGGATGGCCGTCCCCAGTTCCAAATCCACCGCGTTTTTGAGGATGTAACCACGCGCTCCCGCGGCCAGGGCCTGGTGTACCCACGTTTCCTCGGGATGCATGCTCAGCATAAGCACCCGGGCACTGGGGGATTCCTCGAGAATCTTGCGCGTCGCTTCCAGGCCATTCATACCCGGCAGAGCGCAATCCATCACAATGACTTGCGGACGAAGCTGTTGCGCCAGGCGGACGGCTTCTTCGCCGTCGCTGGCTTCGCCGGCCACGGTGATGTCGGGTTCGTCTTCCAGAATGCGGCGGAAGCCCCGCCGCACCAGGGCGTGGTCATCCACCAAAAGGACTCTGATCCTATTCGGCATGTGGCTCCGGTGTTTCCCGTGGCACGGTCAACCGCACCAGCGTTCCTCCTTGCGCGGGAGTCACGAAGACGATCGTCCCGCCCAACAATCCTGCGCGTTCGCGCATGGCCACCATTCCAATTCCGGGCTTGGCGGCTTGCGCTATCAGACCCCCTCCGTGATCTTCCACCTCAAGTTCCAATGCCTCCGGCAAAAAACGCAAACGCACCCACGCCTGCTTGGCCCCGGCGTGCCGGGAAACATTATTCAAAGCTTCCTGCAACACACGATAGACATGAATGGCGGCGTTGCCTTCGATGGTAAAGGGTTCGCCGAGTTTCTCATAGCTTATGTCAATTCCGGATTGTCTTTCCACCACGGGCAGGTACCAGTCAAGCGTGCTCTCCAGGCCCGCTTCGTCCAGCATGACGGGATGCAACGCCTGGGAGAGGCTGCGAACTTTATCCAGCGTGTTCTGGGCGATTTCGCGCACTTCCTCAAGATCGGTGCGCAAGGCCGAGCCTTCGGGAGCATGTTTCCCGGCGCGTCCCAACATAGTGCCCATGGCCGTTAGAATCTGGCCGAATTCATCGTGCAGCTCGCGCGAAATGTGGCGCAGCGTGGATTCCTGGGTGGCAATCAGCTTCTGCGCCAGATCGCTGCGCTGCTCAGACAGCACGGCAAGTTGCGCGAACAATCGGCGATTGGAACGAATCACGTAAAGACTGGTCAGCACAATCGCAATCAGGATGGCGGTCAGAAACAAATAAACCTGCCGTTGCACTCCATCGTAGATTTGCCCGATCCGCTGCGCCGCCTGTTCCTCGCTGGCATTGTTTTGCACCAGCAGGCGCGCCACCGCGGTACTGAGCGCCGCTTGTCGGGCCTGTAAGGTCAGCTGGATCTGCGCCCGGGCCTCCGCCTGTTTGCCCTCGCGGGCCAGGCTGAACGTGCGATCGGCTGCGTCCCAAAACTGTGCCACGAAATCGCTGAGGTACTTCCTCTGGTCCGGGGTGCGATCGGGGACGGCCACCAGCGCCTCCAGCCGGAGCGCATCCTCCAGGTCCTCCCGTTTGCTCTGAAACTGCGCCGACCAGGCCGTCAGAGGATAGGGTTCGTCGTTATCCAGCATGTCGCGCATGGCGATGGCCAGCGAGTTCAAATCGTTTTGGATGCGCAGAAGCTGCAGTGAATCCTTGCGGTTCCGGTCCACCAGGTTGTTCTGCATTTCCCGCAGGCTGGAGATTTCGCGCGTAGTGTAAGCCGAGTACGCCACCACAGCAGCCAGTGTGACGATGAGTCCAAGGAAAAGCCCGGTAGTCGGCGAACGGCGAGGAGCAGGCAAACGCGGCACGCCCCCGAGGATACAACGTGGAAGGCCTAAGTTCCACAGTGGGACCGGGGCTTTCGAGGCCAACTCCTGAGTTATTGGTGATCCTGGTCACAAATTGAGGTAAGGCTAATCACATCCCGAGCTTCAGGGTCTGATCCAGAATGGCGGGCAGTGGGTGAGGAACGAAACCGGCCCGATGAGTCCACCCCATCGAGGTGCTTCATGTCCGATTCCAAGAGCAACGACAAGCGTGACATTCTGGAAGTCCTCAAGTTCGAACTCAATTTTCTGGAACAAGGCGGTTACGGCCGCTACGTACGCACCCCCTGGAAGCCGACGTTGATGTTTCAGGATTCGCTCTCCTGCATTAATTTCAACAGCCCGGAGAAGGCGCACCCCTGTGGAGAATGCCTGCTTACCGATTTCGTGCCCGCCGAGGGACAGCAAGAGAAAGTCCCTTGTCATCACATTCCCCTGAATCCCCTGGGAGAAACCGTGCACACCATCGAGCGCCAGCAGACCCAGGTGGAACTTGAGAGTGCGGTCAGAGATTGGCTGCGGTCAACTATCGCCCGCATCGAGCAGGAACGCGCCGAGGCCGCCGCGCGCACAGCCTCCTAGGGTTGGAATATTAAGAACTGGTCTCATAAACAGTTTTGGGGTGGGCCCGGTTTCAGTCGGGCCGGACAGAGCCCAATAAAAACGCAGCTTTAGTGTCTGCGTGAGGACCAGTTCTTGACTGTTTCGGTGGGACCAATCAAGCACGAAAATCAGCCCCGGAGGGGCGTCCCGATAATAGCCCTGCGCTTCAGCGCCGGGAAGACGGGAAAAAAAGACCAAGTCCCAGAGGGACGACCGAGGTTCTCACGCACACACTTTAGTCCTAAGCGCAGCGCTCCGTTTCCCCAGAAAATAATTTATGAGACCAGTTCTAAGGCTTGGCGGGCTCGTCTCCCAGGTCGGCGGGGAACGCCTTGAACACGACTTCCCGTGATTGCGAAGATGTCTTCTTGTCGGCGTTGGTGACGTATTGCGTCAGCTTGCCCTTCAACAGGTAGTAGGCTTCGTCGCCCACGCTTTTTCCTTCTCCGCGTTCCACCGTGCCTTTGAACTCATACCAGACGCCGTGCACGGTCTGGGTAGTGAAACTCAACTTCTTGCCTTCGAGTTTCGCCTCTTTGAAGAACTGGTCGAGAAATGCTCCTTGATCGCTCTCCTGCTCGCCATACCGCGAAACGAAGCCGGTTACCCGGCCATCTTCCACGGTGAGCTGCACGAATTCGCCTTCCTTCAGAAAACTATACATTCCGGAATAATCCTCGGCAGGCTTGGCGGCAGGGGCTGGAGGACTGCTCTGGGCGGCAAGCAACGAACTGGCCAACAGCGCAGCGGCGAAAACCATCACTAATCTGTTCATAGCTTTCCTGGAGCGTGGGTCGCAAAGCATCCCTGCACTCCTGAGTGGGTATTAAAGCACGGAAATTTGCCTGGAAGAGCGAATGGCGCTCGGAAAGCCTCCCGCCCACAGCTATAATAAGCGGAAAGCTCTCCCCAGAGGAGCCCTGTGCCCGCGGCAGCGCGCATTGTGTTTTCCTCTGGACCAAACTCGTGGGATGGCTTTTAATTTTTGCCGAATCGCAGAGAATTGCATGGAAACTGGCTCAGGGCTTATGGAATCCATCAAGGACCTCGGGGAAAGCCCGGTCGCCGTCCCCGACTTGCTCGTCGAACTCCCTCATTGGAGCAGCGTCTTTCGCCGTAACCTGCTCGACCTATTGCGGCCAAAGCAACAACCTCCGCTTCGTTTGTCTTCTAAACCGGCAGCGTTCTGGCCGGATGTCTTCGTTCAGCTCACCTGCCCTGGCGCCGTTTTCTGGAGTCTGCGTTCTACCATGGCCTTGTGCTTCCTGATGTTGTGGGCATCTTCCATCATCTGGGCGCGCCGGCCGCAGATTGCACTGCGAACATCATTTAGCCACGAGGACGTAATCTACTACCAGCCTGCGGAACTTCTTCCACCGCTCGATACCGGCGGTGTGCACCCCAAGCAATCCATGAGGGGAGACCCGGTGTACGCTCCGCAGCCCATCATTTCGGTGCCGCGAGAAGCCGACAATCACCAGCAAACTATTGTGACCCCTCCGAACGTGAAGCTCGATCATGACGTGCCTTTGCCCAACGTCGTCTCCTGGCCGAAAACGCCTTTGGCGATGCCCATCGCTGCGACCGAACGGAATAACTTGTCAAAAGCTCCGTCGCTGGATACTGCCGTAGTCGAGCCTCCGCCCGACGTGAAGCTGGCATCATCTCGCAATGCGATGCGCAGCCTGCAGCCTTCGGTAGTGCAGCCGTGCTCCCCTGCTGGATGCCTCCATGCGCCGCTTGGGCGACATGAACATTGCGCAGACCCAGGTGATTGCCCCCGCACCTCAGTTGGCGGTCGAGGCGCAACGAGTCGCGGCTGGGCCGTTCGACGGACTCGGCCGAGCCTCTGCAGTCGTGCCGCCTCCGCCATCGGTCTCGGGCACCGGCATGGCAAATTCCGGAGGCCGTCTCATTGCGCTTGGTCATGCAGCCGGCTGTGGCGAGTGCGCCGGTAGATCCGCCGTCCGGAAACCGCCGCGGAAGTTTTGCCGCCACTCCGCAAGGCAAAGCCGGCGCCGCGGGAACGCCTGACATCGCTGGCAACGGCACGGTTCAGAAAGTGGAAGCGGGAATGGCAGCCACAGGGATGTACCGGCAGGATTGTATGTAGGCGCAGGCGCCGGACCCGAAGACTTCCGCGGTTGGCGGAAATGGACATGGACAAGGAAACGGCAACGGCGGCGGCGCCGGACCATCTTCGGGACAATCGAAAGATTCGGTGCTGATGGCCAAGGTGACCCGCCTCGCGTAAGCAGCACGCCGCAACGCCAGGCGGAAGCAGTTTCCGACGCTCCCGAAAGCGAAATCGAAAAGAAAGTGTTCGGCGACCGCAAGTTCTATTCCATGACGCTGAACATCCCCAACCTGAATTCCGCCGGAGGAAGTTGGGTAATCCATTTCGCCGAAATGAACGAGGATGGTAAAGATAAAGACAAGGGCGAACTGGTTGCCCCAGCCGCCACCGCTATGTCAGACCCCGCCTATCCGTTGGAGTTGATGAAGCAGCATGTGCAGGGCACGGTGACGCTTTACGCCGTGATCGGCAGCGATGGCACGGTCAGCGACGTGCGCGTTCTGAACGGGGTGGATGACCGTCTCGATCAATATGCGCGCGAAGCCCTAGCGCGCTGGCATTTCCGGCCCGCCAGTAAAAACGGAAGCCCGGTAGCGCTGGAAGCGGTGGTGAAGATCCCCTTCCGGGCGGGACGAATGCGGCCAAGCTTCTAGCGGGCTGCGGGCACAGTCAAACCCCATGAAGTTGTCATTCCGAGGAGCGCAGCGACGAGGAATCTGCTGTTTGCCGACGCTCGGGAAGAGCAGATTTCTCGCTGCGCTCGAAATGACAATCCCTCCCTGCGGTCCCTTTACTTACTCCGCAGCGCCGGTATGCGCTCCTCCACCGCCGGAAGCGGCGGAAAATCCGTATAAGGCTCGGATTGGTACCAATACGCGGTCGAATAGTAGCAGTCATCACGATCGTTGGCGTGGCCGCCCTCGATGGTGTGCTTCAAATATTTTCGAAACGTGATGGGATTGTCGGCGTGCCAGCGGTACAGGCAATACCTTCCGCCGGCCAGTTCTGGCGAGCTGATCAAATGCGCGCCATGGTACAGATAAGCAAACGGCCCCGCCGCGAAGTCATGCGCCCCGTTGAAGTAATCCTCACAACCGGTTCCCTGATCGCGGGCTTGTCGCATCGTCAATGAAAGTCATGTCGTCGCCCTCACCCATCCACAGGTCGCGATTCTGCAACACGCCCAAGGTCACGCCCATCAGATGCCCCCTTCCGTGGGTTTCAAGAAATACGTAATTGCTCTTGCCGTCGAGATTCAGTTCTTTGTCTTCGCTGGCATAAGCGACGGCCGCGTTGGGCGTCGCCTGGCGATATTGCGCGTGGAAATAGAGAATCTGCTCCGGAAAGACGGCATGAGCTGGTAATCGATGTTGGAATAAAAATCGCCGACTGCATGGTCTGCCTTCGTTGGTCACGGTGATGCGCGCGGATTTGCGAAAGGGCATGCCGAAATAGCAGTTGAGCGCCCGGATAGACGCGCAGTTCAGAAACGCCGATTGATACAGGCTGTACTGTCCCAGATTGAGGCCAAAGAAATCTCCCACCGGAACTTCCACGCTGGGCTTTTCCTGACCGTCCCAATACATGCGCAAGACGATCTCCTTCAGATGGTGCTCGCCGGCACGTCCCAATCGTGAACCAGATATGAGTAATGATGCCCGGCCCCGCGCCCGAAAGACCTCCTGCGTACGCGCCCGCGGGGATGGACCAGCTATCGTGATTGCCGCCACTGCGGTCATAACTGGATTGCTTGAGAGAAGAATAGTTCTGCGCGAACAGGTAGCCCGGCAAATGATACTCGCCAGCTTTGTCCGTCATAGTGCTTACTCCAAGGGTTGAGGTGTAAAGCAGAAGTCTTAGCAGCACTCCTGTAGGGACGCAGCTCAGCTACGCCTCTGCCGTGCCGCTTCCCAGGGGTTCCATGTAACTCGTGAAACCTGCACACAGCGTGCGTCTGGAGTACCTTGCGGTCACAGAGGTTCTCGGTGCTCCTCCGCGCCCCTGTGGTTGTGAAATTCCTGCGCGCGGCTTCGCGCCTTTCACGGTTCACGGGTTTTCGCACCGCATGAAATCACATCATCGCGGTTGGCGGAGCCGGCTCTTCGGGTCTTCCAGCGTTAGCCAGCGGCACCAGGATCATCACCGCAACCAGCGCTGCCAGGGCGACCAGACTGGTAATTGGCGAGTCTCCCATCGCTAAGTGATACAAGGTTGCATCCGCGTGAGGATTGTGTGCCAGCCTGCGGGCAATGACGGCCGCTACTGCGATGCCGCACAATGCTTCTCCAGCAATCAGGCCGGAAGCCGTCAACACTCCCGCATTGTCCACGCGAGCTTTCTGCGCGTCATTGAGCTTGCGCTTGTCGCGCAGCGCATCGGTTGCCCAGCGGATCATGCCGCCTACAAAGATCGCAAACGTCGTTCCCAGCGGCAGGTACATTCCCACCGAGAACAGCATCACGCTCTTCACCTCAATCATGATCATGGCGATCCCCAGCAGGATGCCGACAATCACCAATGGCCACGCCATGTCGCCACCCACGATGCCTTTCGACAACATCGCCATAAGACCTGCCTGGGGAGCGGGCAGTTCGGCCGTGCCGAAGTGATAGACCTTATCCAAAATGGAAAGTGGGAAGAAGAGAACCAACGACGCTACCACGATCCCGAGGAGATCGCCGACCTGCATTTTGGCAGGGGTACCGCCAAGAATGTGCCCGACCTTCAGATCCTGCAGCATCTCACCGGCCACAGCAGACGACACGCAAACCACTGCCGCCACTCCCAGGACGGCTGCAACTCCACCCGTTCCGGACACTCCCAGAGCGACCATCAGCAGAGCCGCGATCACCAGCGTGCAAAGCGTCAACCCGGATACGGGGTTGTTCGACGAGCCGATCATGCCGACCAGGTTTCCGGAAACAGCGGCGAAGAAGAACCCCACGATGATCATGACGACTGCCGCAACCAGCGAGGCAGACAGCACTTTGGAACTCGAAAGCGCTGCGGCGCCGCCGATGAAATAGTGATAGAGGAAGAACATAGCCACAAACACCAGCGCAATACCCGCGAAGACTACCTTGGCGCTAAGGTCGCGGTCGGTGCGATTCGTGCCTGCGTGTGCGGCTGCGGATTTCTTCAAGTCCGAAATGGCTCTTCCCATTCCAACCGCGAGCTGCTTGCGCATCTTGAACAAGGTGTACGTCGCTCCCACCAGCATCCCGCCCACTGCGATGGGCCGAACGATCGAATAGTAGATCGCGCCAGCCAGCAGGCCCCAGGAGATGCTTTGCCCTGCGGGCTGTGCTGCCTGTATGTACGGCCCCACGGTAAAGGTAAGAAGTGGAACCAGCAATCCCCAGGCGAGCACGCCTCCGGCGAAGTTCAGAGCCGCCAGTCGCGGCCCGATAATGTAGCCCACGCCGAGATATGCCGGACTAATGTCGGGTGCGTTAAACAGGGTTGCGCCCCCGGTGACTGTCGTCGCGACATTGGGGTTCGTGCCGGTGCGAAGCAACAGCCTCTTTCCCAGTTCGCTTATTTTCACGTGGAGCGTATTGCTCGGACTGAACACGTTCACCGCTCCCAACAGAAACATGAAAGCGCCAAAGCCCATGTTGGCGAACAGAATTTTCGCCGCCCTTGCACCTTGCTGTCCGGCCTTGTGAATCTCCGATGCCGCCACCGATTCCGGGTAGGGCAAGTCTGGATCCTCGACCATCACTCGTCGCAGTAGCGTTACGAAAAAAATGCCCAGGGTGCCCCCGATCATCATCAGGGCCACGGACTTCCAGTACTGGTCCCGGTTGAGTCCCGGCCATAGGCCCGACATGACGAAGGCCGGAATCGTAAATACCGCTCCGGCCGCGACCGACTCTCCGATCGAGCCCACCGTCCGGGCCATGTTCTCTTCCAGCAGCGAGCCTTTCATCAAGCGCAGCACCGCCATGCCGATCACGGCGGCCGGATAGGTAGCCGCAATCGTCATGCCGGCGCGCAGTCCAAGGTATGCGTTGGCGGCGCCCAGGATTGCGGTCATCACCAACCCGAGCAGAATGGCCCGGAAAGTGAATTCCCGCATCTCCACGCTTTCCGGCACATAGGGGCGGAACTTCTTGGGGCTATCGGCGGACCCGGCGTTCGGTATGCTCATCAAAGGATTCCTCGCAAATGATTGTGGCAGTTTGACATATTTGGAGAGGACGGGCGCAAGTTACCACGCTCACCCTCAGCTTTACAAGTACGCAAACCCGCTAGGCCGGCCATTCATCTAACTTCTCGCCAGAAGCTGGTCCGCTTGGTTAAAATAGGGTGTAGCTTCTCTGGCCGGCGTGCTTTCAGGTTGTTGCCATGGATTCTACTGGATTTCGGTGCAGGCGCTGTGGCAGTGACGAAGGGTACCGTTCCCGCTCGCGCAATCTCCTCGAAAAATATCTCCTGCTTCTGCTTCTTCTGCGCCCCGTGCGCTGCGGCCAATGTTTCTGCCGTTCCTACCGTTTCGTGTTTCAGCCAATGCGGGCCGGCAAGGGACCTTCCACGACCAATGCCGCATGATCCCTCGGGAGCTGCACTGTGTTCTAATTTGCCCGGCGCGGTTGCTTTGCGAACTCTAAGCAGTTCCTCCGCGTTCCCCTTGGTAACAGGCTCTTGGCTGCGCAAAGTTCGCGAAGTTGCAGGCACAAGCAGCTTGGGGACTCCGCCGGGAATTGCGCGCCGCTGCGCCGGTCGCTATACTGGGGGAGATTTATCCGCCTAGACCTCGAGCCGTACCAGCAGGATTAGGGAGGCCCGTCTTCAGCAGTAGTGAGGACCCAACCCGCGTTCCGGGGGCCAAGGTTGCCGCCCCAGGCAACTGGTTGGCCGGGTGGTTGGGCAGTGCCGCTGAAAGCTTGTTTGCCACGGTTTTTCCCGCCGATTGCCGCCTGTGCGGCGTACCCCTGATAAGAATCTCCCGGCTCCCGGTTTGCCAAGACTGCCTGGCTGCGATTCATCCGATTGGCGGTGGAACCTGCGTGGTCTGCGGCGAGCGGATTTTCAGCCCCTACGCGCTTTCCTCGAACGACGGCGGGCCACGCTGCGGGCAGTGCCGCCGCCTGGAGCCACCTTTTATCCGGGCCCAGGCTTATGGCAGCTACGACGGCGGCCTGCGCGAACTGATTCACTTGCTGAAGTACGAGCAAGTGCTGCCCGCAGCCAATGTGCTGGGCCGCATGCTGGCGGAAGCGATCGAAGAATTAGCGCCGTCCTTCGGGGATGCGCCTATCCGGTTGCTGCCCGTACCCCTGCACCGGGCAAAACGGCGGCAGCGCGGCTTTAATCAATCCGAGATGATTGCCCGCGCCGCTCTTAAGTTGAAGCCCGCGCAGGGCCGGCTCATCCTGAAGGCGGATGTGCTGCAGCGCCAGCGGCCCACGCAGTCGCAAATCGGACTCACCCGTCATCAGCGCCGCGAGAACATTCGCGGAGCCTTTGTGGTGGCCAAACCCGGCGAAGTGTCGGGCCGGGAAATCCTGCTGGTGGATGACGTCTTTACCACCGGCACAACCGTCTCCGAATGTGCCCGCATTTTGCGGCGCCAGGGCGCATCTAAAGTGTGGGTAGCCACGGTGGCCCGCACCTTAAAGCTGGAAGCGAGTCATCCGGAACTCGATGGCAGAAGCGAAATTCGTTTCCCCACGGCCGTGCCTGCGTAGGCGTTATGTCAGCCAATTGGAACAACTCGGCAGCTCGAATCGACACGGCAAACCTGCTGCCTCCGAGCGTCCTGGGCTTCCATCAGGAAGCCGACGGCCACGCCCTGCACGCTCCGGTTCTGGTGCTGAACGCCTCTTACGAGCCCATCAATGTGTGCGCCGCGCGTCGCGCCATCGTGCTGGTGCTGAAGGGCATCGCCATGACTGAGGAGGAAAATGGCCACTTCTTGCATGCCGCCCGGCTGGCCGTTCGCCTGCCGTCGGTGATCCGCTTGCTGGAGTATCGCCGTATTCCCCATCAGTCGCGGGCGCTCTCCCGCAAGAATATTCTGCTGCGGGACCGCAACACCTGCCAGTACTGTGCCGAGGTTCTGCCGTCCAGCGAACTGACCCTGGATCACGTGATCCCCCGCTCCCGTGGCGGAGCTTCGACCTGGGAGAACCTGGTAGCCTGCTGCCACTTCTGCAACCGCCGCAAGGGAAACCATTTTCCTCCCGAGGCCGGCATGAAACTGCTGCGCGAGCCGCGTGCCTTCAATCTCCACACCAGCCGCCACATCATGCGACTGATGGGCCGCTCCGACGACAAGTGGCGGAAGTATTTGTTTTATTGAGCTGTCAGCTCTCGGTTGTCAGCTTTCAGAAGTCAGCACTTGGCAATTAGCACTTAGCCCTTGCGGCTCTCTCATTCTGAGCGAAGGGTGGGATTCCCCAAACGCCCGCGCCGAGCGCAGGAAACAAGCCCATGAAAGATATTTGGCCAAATGCCAAGTGTCAAATGCTGTGAGCTGACGGCAGAAAGCCGACAGCTATTTCTGTGGCTTCTCCGGCGCGGGCGGATTCGGCTGCTGGTCCCCCTTCGGCAGGTCTCTGCCTTCGAAGGTGATCTTCACGTTCGAGCCGAACTTCTTGTAATCCTCGTACTTCACGATCTCCCGGATGTGAATATCTCCGGTAGAAAAGTGCAACTGGTCATCCGCCTTGGTAAACGTGGGAAACCAGTATTTGTTATCCACCTGCTCGCGCCAGGTGGTGAAACTGGGGAAAAGGTTTTCGCTTCCCCGTTTCTTGCGGATGTCCGGGACGGTCTTGCCATAAGTCTTCACGATCTGGAAGTCGTGATCGTCCACCCAGATGCGCCCTTGGAAATAGCGCTTCTTGCCGACGATTTCCTTGGGGGCGACGTCGAAAACGTAACAGTGCAGTTCATCTTCCTGCTGCTGCCCTACGTAGAGAATGTTGTATTCCGGAATCTCATCGCTGGTCAGCACGAAGGGCAGGCGGTTTTCAATGTCGTCCACATCCTCTTCGGTCATCATCAGACGTTCCAGCGTGTTTTGCGGAGCAAAGACCACGTTCTTCACTTTGTGCCCCTGGTCATCAAAGGTGACGTTCGAAGACTTGGTGGTACTCGCCGCCGTCGTCTGGAGTCTGCACCTTAACGTCCTGTCGGTATGTATATTGCTCGCGAGCGTCCTTAAACTCCTTTTCCTTGGCGGCGAAGCGCTGGATGACTTGGTCGGGTGTAGTCCCGGTCGGCTGAGCTTTGTCGAGAGCACCTTCGCCTTCGTCCGCTAAGGTTCTACTCGCCAGGGGCCCGAGCAGCGCGGCGCTCACAACCAATACCCACAGGACGGAAAAAATGGATTTCATAAGCTTTACTGTAGCAAATTTTGCCGGAAGCGCTGCTTGAATTGCCACCCGCCCGCGCGGCAGACTCTCTCCGCTCAGAGAGCTGCAACGCAGGCAGCGGCACCTCTAACCCTTGATTGGATTGCCAATACCTGCCGAAAGTTGCCAAGCCCCGTTCTCAGGTTTCCTCTGCGCTCCGCCTGTGTGCCCTGCGGTGAAACTCCACCGCGTTGTAAGATGACCTCTTGCCCATGGCTCATACCCCACGCGACGGTTCGGAAGGTCTAGACGGCTTGCAGCCAGAGATTGCTCGGATCTCGTCCCTCCCCGCAACCCGCGCAGCGTTGGCCTGGCTGCGCAGCCGGGAGCCGAAATTCGCCCAGTGGCAACTGGAAATGGCGCGCATTCCCGCGCCCCCTTTCGGCGAGGCCACCCGCGGAGAATGGCTGCAAGCGCGTTTTCGCGAACTCGGCCTGGAAGAAGTCTCCAGCGACGAAGTGGGTAACGTGTTCGGCGTGCATCCCGGAAACGGCTCGCGCTGCGTTTCTCTGAGCGCTCACATGGACACGGTCTTTCCTGCCGGAACCCCGCTCAACGTGCGCCAGCAAGGCAGCCGGCTTTACGGGCCCGGAGTCTCGGACAACGGCGCCGGCCTGGCCGCGCTGCTGGCCATTGCGGCCGCGCTGCGGGCAGCCTCCGTGCCGCACCACGCGCCCATTCTGTTTATTGGCAACGTGGGCGAAGAGGGCGAAGGCGATTTGCGGGGCATGCGCCATATTTTTTCCAACTCGCCCTGGAAGGATTCCATCGCCGCCAGCCTGGTTCTTGACGGCGCTGGGTCCGATACTATCGTCGCGGAAGCTCTCGGCAGCAGCCGCTTCGAGGTGATCGTGCGCGGCCCGGGAGGCCACTCCTGGAGCGATTTCGGCGCGCCCAATCCCATCGTCGCGCTGGCTCGCGCTATCCAAGCCTTCAGTCAGACTTCGGTTCCTGCCTCGCCCAAGACCACTTTCAACATCGGCGTCATCCGCGGCGGCACCTCGGTGAACTCCATCCCCGAATCCGTCAGCATGCGGGTGGACATCCGCTCCACCTCCACGGCGGAAATTGAGCGCCTGGAGGCGGCTCTGCGCTACGCGCTGGAACGAGCGGTGCTGGAGGAATCGGAAGCCAGCGAGTTGCGCAACCCGCCCCAGCGCCGGTTCTCGGGATTGAGTCACGAACTCATCCCGATCGGCAACCGCCCCGCCGGAGAACTGGAACGAGGCGCGCACATTCTGCAGGTGATTCGCGCCGTGGACGAGCATTTGGACAACACCGCCCAGATCCAGCGCGCTTCCACTGACGCCAACATTCCGTTGTCGCTTGGCCGTGAGGCAATTGCCATCGGCGGCGGCGGATCGGGCGGCGGCGCCCACACCTTGCAGGAGTGGTTCGATTGCAACGGACGCGAACTGGGACTGAAACGCATTCTGCTTACACTGCTGGCGCTGGCCGGAGCGTAAGTGGCGAGTCTTCCCAACATTAGCGTTAGTACCGAATTATACATACAGCGTCACAACGGAGGGTGCCCATCGGCGTGACTCATGCCCGCGTGCATCCTTTCCTCGACCGCGGAGTCCAGGTAGCTGCGCAACTCCTCGTCCATTTCCTGGTCGAGTTGCGTTCCGCGGAAAAGCGCCCTAAGTCCCCTGACGAAACTTCGAAGTAGTCCCATGGCATCTCCCGTTAGGCTTCAAGGATTCTCGCGATGGCGGCAATTTGCTTTCCCCATTCCTGGGTTTCATCCTTCAGGAATTTCCGACCGCGCTCGGTGAGGACGTAATACTTCGCGCGGCGATTATTTTCCGTCGGCTGCCATTTCGCCTTGATCCGTCCTGAGCGCTCCAAGCGGGCAAAGGCCGGGAACAGCGAGCCGGGATTGACGCGAAAGACTCCCTGACTGATCTGTTCGATGCGCAACGCGATGCCGTAGCCATGCATGGGCTCGAGCGCAAGCGTTTTCAGAATCAACATTTCCAACGTTCCCTGGACGAGCTCACTAGGTTTGTCCGGCACGAAGCTTCTCCTCTAGTTAATCAAGAGGATGATACGCCTCTCATCTAGATAGTCAAGGGGAGATACCAGCCGTAAATAGCGCGGATTATCAGATGCCTGGCTCTGAGCGAAGGCGGAGGGTGCCCGGCTTGGTTTATTGTGGTTGCGTGGCTATCGCCGAAAATATCGGCCTGGTTCGGGAGCGAATCGCTGCCGCTGCACACCGCGCGGGCAGGCGGGTCGAGGACGTTGCACTCATGGCAGTGAGCAAGACGTTCCCACCTGAGAAAATCCGCCAAGCTTACGCGGCGGGATTGCGTCTTTTCGGTGAGAGCCGGGTGCAGGAATTTGCCGCGAAGGCTGAGGCTCTGCGCGATTTGCGGGACATCGAATGGCACATGATCGGACATGTGCAAGCCAACAAAGCCGCCAAGGCCGTCGAGTCGTTTGGCTGCGTGGACTCGGTCGATTCTTTGCGGGTAGCCCGCCGGCTTAACGCCGCCACCGCACAAGCCGGCAGGAAACTGACAGCTTTGATCGAGATCAATATTGGCAGTGAGCCAGCGAAGAGCGGGGCTGCGCCTGAATCGGCCGAGTTCGAAGAGATGTTGCAGGCCGCGCCGGAGTTGAACGATCTGCAAATTCGTGGGCTGATGACGGTGCCGCCGTTTGCCGACGATGCCGAGGAGGCTCGCCCTTACTTTCGGCGGCTGCGCGAATTGCGAGCGCGAATCGCCGCGCGAAACTTGCCCGGAGTGGATATGAGCGTGCTCTCCATGGGCATGTCGCACGATTTCGAGATTGCGATCGAGGAAGGCTCAACCTGCGTGCGGGTGGGGACCGCGATTTTTGGGGAGCGCGGATAACGGGAACAGGGCGCCCGCGCCACATGGACGAGAGGTGCCCTAGTTCTTGCTGGAATCCCTCTTCTGCTTATACATTTTCAGGGCCAGCTTACGAATCGTGTCGGGAATATCTTTGTTTCCGGAAATGTTTTTGAGATCGTGAATCAGCAGATTTTTCATGAGTCCAAGAGAAACGTCGAGGGGGGTGCGCGGATTGGAAACCAGATTGCGCCCGACATTGTAATTCTTCATAAAGCGGCGCTTCATCGAAATGCCGCGCAGCAGGGATTCCAGTACGTTCTTTTGGCAGGCGATCCGTTCCACTTCGGCGTCGGTGATCTTGGGTGACTCGAGCACACCGAGCGCCACCACTTTGGTGCCATCGCGCACCAGGATGGAGCGTTCCTCCTTATTGCCCTTCATGGCCAGCTGAATTCGCCCTTTGACATCCAGCTTGGAAATCTTCTGCAGGGCGCTGCCTCGTTGTTCTTGCGCGCTGAGGAATGTCTTCTTGGTGGGAGCAACTCCTCGAGCGCCGGCCAGGGATCCTGCCGGAGCCGCGGCGGCAGCGGCGTTGGCCTCCGGTTCTTCGGATTCCAGCACGTTTTCGTGCATTCCTCCGATGGGCTGGAATGGCTTTTCGTTGGCCGCGATTTCAGCCGCGTGTTCGGTGAGATAAGCGGTGACCTCCTCGCTCAGAACATCGTCGTCTTCCGCATACAGCGGAAGTCGCAGCCTCGGCCCCCAGTGCCCGTGCCGGCGATTCCGGAGAATCATCGGGCAGCGAGGGCTCGGTCCCGAGGGTGGACTCGACCCGCGCGGCCGGCTCAGGCACGGTGGGCGGCGACAAGCGGCTCCGAATCTGTTCCGCCTGGATTCCACTCAAGTGCGGGTTGGAATGGAGCGCCTCAAGAATGACCGAGGACTGTTCCGCGCGAGCACTTTTCAATATGCTGTCGACGGCCTCCCGAGGCGCGGCCGCGGCCAACTCCGCCACTGCCTTCTCGGAAACTGCCGGGTTGGCGAGCAGAGCCGGCACAAGACCGGGCCGCACATTCGCGGGCGATGCCATGTAGTCCAGAACGTCTTTGGGCGCCTGGGGATCGGCAGCGATCGCCAGGGAAACCTTTTCATCCCATCCCGCCAAAGTTTGGCGCGCCTGTTGGCCAAAAACCTTGTCGTGGTTAGCCAGGTAGACGAGAATTTCCACCATCTCCGGCGCGGGCATGGAGAGCGCGCCTTTGGCCGCCGACTGCACAATATTGGAGGGCACGGCGGAGGCGCGGATCAAATCAATCATGCGCGGCATTGGGCGAATCTCCTTACCACGGCTACTGACTGCTAGTTGCCTTTTTCGCCGCGCCGCATTAACAAATAAGCGCGGATAAAGGGCTGCAGATCGCCGTCGATCACCCGGTCTACATCGCCGACCTCGACTTTGGTGCGGTGATCTTTGATCAGCCGGTAGGGCTGAAGCACATACGAGCGAATCTGCGAACCGAAATCAATATCCAGTTTGGAATCTTCGATCTTGCGCGTGGCCTCGCGCTTCTTCTCCATTTCATGCTCATACAGCTTGGAACGCAACATGCTCATGGCGCGTTCCCGATTCTTGTGCTGCGAGCGCTCGTTCTGGCAACTGGCCACCAGGCCGGTGGCAATATGGGTGATGCGCACCGCCGAATCGGTGGTGTTCACGTGCTGGCCGCCTTTGCCGCTGGAACGATAAGTGTCGGTGCGGATGTCTTCAGGCTTGATAATGACCTCGATGCTGTCGTCAATCTCTGGCGAAACGTAAACGCTGGCAAAGGAGGTATGGCGGCGTTTGGCCTGATCGAATGGAGAAATACGCACCAGGCGGTGCACGCCGATTTCGCTGGTCAGCAAGCCGAAGGCGTACTGGCCGTTGACGGCAAAGGTGGCGGATTTCAACCCCGCCTCTTCGCCGGGCTGGTAGTCGTAGAGAACCGTGGCAAATCCCTGGCGCTCCGCCCATCTTAGGTACATGCGAAGCAGCATATCGGCCCAGTCTTGCGACTCGGTGCCGCCCGCGCCAGGATGGATGGTCACAATGGCATTGAGCTCGTCATTCGGCCCGGAAAGCAGAGTTTCGGTCTCCAGGCGATCCACTAGCTGCCGAAGTGAATCAATTTCGCGGCGCAGCTCGGCATCCACGGATTCGCCTTCGCCGGCGAGCTCGAAGTACGCGGAAATATCCTCGCTGCGCCGGATAAGGTCGGCCTCGGTGGACAGCATGCCCTCGAGGCGTTTCTTCTCGCGCATGACCTGCTGAGATTTCTGGGGATTCGACCAGAGGTTCGGGTCGGCGGCTTGCTTTTCGACCTCGGCTAATCTTGGACGCAGGTTGTCCGCGTCAAAGGTACTCCCGTAGTTCGCGGACTTTGTCTTTCAGCGCTGCGTATTCCTGATCGAGCTCTACACTCATGACTGGCGTTCTCGCTTTCCAGGTATCACGGCCAGAGACGCTGCAGCCGAGACGTTGCGAGCAACGTCTCTACAGTGATCTGGCGCGGCGGAACAGGCGGCTCAGCAATGCCGCCACAGAAATTATCGCACACATGGATGCGAACCAGTCCCCGTGGCGGGTGTAGAACGTGGTTACATCGGACAGTGCGTACGGCGCTTGCAGCACGGTGCGCAGCTTGCGCGGCACGGTGGCGGCGATTCTTCCGTACGGATCGATAGCAGCAGTCAAGCCGGTGTTGGTGCCGTTCAGCAGCCAGCGATTATTTTCGATGGCCCGCATGCGGGTTTGCTCTGAGTGCTGGGCATAGGCGCCGCTGTCGCCATACCAGGCGTCATTCGAGATGTTGACCAGGACTTGTGCTCCATCGGCGGCAAACTGACGGACTTCATCGGGAAAAATGGATTCGTAACAAATGAAGACCCCCAGCTTGGCGCCGCCGGCATCGAGCGGCACGTGCGCGTGGCCTGAGGTGAAGGCACCGACCTCTTTCGTCAGTCCTCCGGCAAATGAAAACAAACGCGGGAAGGGAGTGTATTCGCCAAAGGGTACCAGATGAACCTTGTCGTAGCGCGCGGTCCATTCGCCGCTGGGGTTGACCAGCGACGCCGAATTGTACATCTGCCGCGAACTCTGTCCCGCGGGGCTGGCACCGATGTCGCCGGTCAAGACCCACGCCTGTGACTCGCGAGCCAGATTGCTGACCGCGTTGCGGAAAACCGGGTCACCGTCCGAAAAGGGCGCGGGCGATTCCGGCCAAACGATCAGGTTGGGAGATCGAATCCCAATGGGAGTATTCCGGCTGGCCGACTTCTGCGAAGCGGCATCGAAGCTCATCGCGTTCAAGTCCCGCAGCGTGTCTTGAAAGTATTCGGACGTCCAATCGGCTACGTCGAGGATGGGGATGTTCACCTGCACCAGAACGGCGGTCCGGTCCGAAGGCACGGCGGGAGGTGAAAACCACCGCGTGCCTTGCAGCACGAGCACAGCTCCCAAAGCGGCGAGCAGCAGTTGCTTGCGTTGGGCGCGCCGTACCAGAAAAGCCGCGGCCAGCGCCGCATTCACCACCATGATTTCGAAAGAGAGGCCGTACACTCCCGTCACCGTGGCAATGCGCGCGAGCGGCACGTTATCCACCTGGGCGATTCCCAGCAGGTCCCAGGGGAAACCGGTGATGCGGGTGCGGGCGAGTTCCACCGCCACCCAAATGACTGGAGCCATCAGCAAGGCCAGCCGGTTGAACGATTTTTTGCCCGCCAGCAGACTGACCAGCAGCCCGAAAGCGCCGTGATAAAGCGCGAGATACAAGCAAAAAAGAATCAGGACGCCGACCGCGGCTGGAGTATCGAGCCCGCCATACTGGCGCATGGTATTGAAGATCCAGTAGCAGTTGCCGGCATACCACAGAATTCCGCAGACATAAGCGAGTAAGAACGCTTGCGCGGGATTGGCCGGCCGAAGCCTCATCCCTTCCTGAAGCTGCAAAGTGTCGGGCTTACGTGCCCGCAAAAGCGCCACCAGCAGCGGCGTCACCGCGACCCAGCACAACACATACAAATTGGGCAGGGGGAAAATCAGAATCTGCAACAAGGCTGAGAGCAGAACCAGCAGCCACGCGCTTTTGTGAATCTTCCGCACGCCGAAAGAATAACAAACTACGGCTCTTTCGTTATTTCCGCTTCCTTCCATCCCCGCAGGTTGAGCAGTGGGGCGGCTATCTGCGGCCTAACCACGAAATGCACGCAGGTGCACGAAGGAACCCTGAAACAGCCCTGGGTGAAACTGACTCACCACTGTTGGTTGGCCCGCACCGTTGATTCGCCAGCACTATGCGGTTTTCGAATTATCCGCTACCATAAATGACTTATGAATGCGGTCGTCACCCTCGCCATCCGCGCGCTGGAACTGATGTTCGCCCTGGGAGCGATCGGCTCGGTGGTGGTTTTGATTCTGAGTGGCATCGAGGATATCGAAACTCTTGTCGGCTCGGACGACTCCACCCAACACTGACGATTGAACCACCCCGCCTAAATGTCCTCGCCTGATCAACCCGGCCCGTTTTCCAATCGCATCCGCATTGTGGTGGCCACTTCGGTGATGCTGACGTTTATCTCCTACTGGCGCGCTGCGGCGATTGTGCTGAATGACCTGGGATCCTCGGCTTTTTACGCCGGAGGCATTGCCGAGCAGGCGGTGGGAAAGTCGGCACCATGGTTCATTGTCGCGGTCATGCTGTTCTCTTTCACCGTGCGCGCGGTCTACGTGGAAAGTTGCTCCATGTTCGTGCGCGGCGGGGTCTATCGAGTCGTCAAAGAAGCCCTGGGTGGGACGCTGGCCAAGGTCAGTGTTTCCGCCCTGATGTTCGACTACATCCTGACCGGCCCCATCTCTGGCGTGTCAGCCGGCCAGTACATAGCCGGGCTCATCAACGATATTTTTCAGACGATGGATTTGCATGGCTGGATCCCCGGAGCCATGCACGCGATTTTTCACGGCACGCCGCAAGTAAACGTGAATGCCACCTCGGTGGTGTTCGCGGTGGCGGTGACGGTCTATTTCTGGTGGCAAAACACCAAGGGAATTCACGAGTCCAGCGAGAAGGCCTTGCGGGTCATGCAGATCACGACCGTCATGGTCATTCTTCTGCTGGGCTGGTCGGCGATCACCCTGTTCAAACAGGGCTATCAGCCGGTGCCGCTGCCCGTGCCGGGCAACTTGAAGTTCAGCACCGAGGCGCTGGGATTTCTGAAGCACGCCACTCTGGCGCAAGATCTGGCCAGAAAGTTCGGCTTGTTCGGCATCCTGATCGCCTTTGGGCACTCGGTGCTGGCGATGAGCGGGGAGGAGTCGCTGGCTCAGGTCAACCGCGAACTCGCCCACCCCAAGCTGAAAAACCTGAAGCGGGCTGCGGTCATCATTGCGATTTACAGCTTTGTCTTTACCGGGCTCACGGCGTTGTTGTTTGTGATGATTATTCCGGACTCAGTCCGGATTCCGGTTTACAAAGACAACCTGATCGCCGGCTTGGCCATGTATCTCTGGGGGCCGCACTTGCTGCGCCTGGCCTTCCGGGCTTTTGTGGTGGTGGTCGGTTTCCTGATTCTGTCGGGCGCGGTAAACACCGCCATTATCGGCTCCAACGGAGTGCTCAACCGAGTCTCCGAGGATGGCGTGATGGCTGACTGGTTCCGCCAGCCGCACAAACGGTTCGGTACCACCTACCGGATCATCAATCTGGTAGTCATCCTCCAGCTGTTCACCATCCTGGTCAGCCACGGCAACGTTTACATGTTGGGCGAGGCCTACGCCTTCGGAGTGATTTGGAGCTTCACTTTTAACAGCCTGGCCATGCTGGTGCTGCGCTTCAAATACCACGGCGAACGCGGATGGAAGGTGCCGCCAAACTTCCGCATTGCCGGTCGCGAGATTCCGGTCGGACTGGCTTCGGTTTTCATGGTGCTGTTGTCGACCGCCATCGTGAACTTGTTCACCAAATCTATTGCCACGGTGGCCGGTGTGTCGTTCGCCGCTGCCTTCTTCGTAATCTTCTCCGTCTCCGAAAAGGTCAACATGCGCAAGCATGCTCTGGCGCAGCAACAGATGAAGGAGCACTTTCAGCTGCTGCAAACCGACACCGTCGAACGTTCGGGGCTGGGCATTCATCCCGGCAATGTGCTGGTAACGGTGCGCGACTACAACACGCTCACTCATCTCAAGTGGGCGCTGGAACGCACCGACACCAAGGAGCAGGACATCGTAGTCGTGTCGGCCCGAGTCAGCCAATTTGGCGCCGCGGCCTACGATCTGGCGATGGAGCAGATCTTTAGCGACTACGAGCAGACCTTATTCACACGCGCCGTCTCGCTCGCCGAGAACTTCGGTAAACGTGTCTCTTTGCTGGTGGTGCCGGCGCGCGACGTGTGGTCGGCCATCGTGCAGACGGCCATCAATTTGGAATCTTCGGCGGTGGTTTCGGGGCTCTCCAGCAAGATGACTTCGCAGGAACAAGCTTTCGAGCTGGGGCGCGCCTGGGAGGCGACCCCGGAACCCAAGCGGCAGTTTGTCTTTCAGGTGGTGCGTCCCGACAAACAGGTGGACACCTTCCGCATCGGCCCTCACACCCCTGCGATGAAAACTGAAGACGTGCACATGCTCCATCGCCTATGGCTGCAGATTACCCGCGAACCCGGGCTCGACGCGTTGCACCACCATGACATTCTGACCGAGGCGCTCGCACGATTTGCGCAAGACTACGCCACCAAGGACCATGAGACTATTCTGAACGATTTGCGCAAGACGGCGGAAAGCAACGGAAACCCTCCTGGGAAAAGCACGGAAAACGTCTCCTAGCAATAGTGTTCGCAAGCAGAGCGATGGCGACGTTTCCGCGCGTCAGCCGTTCGCCCATTTCCTCACCGGGCAGCAGGCGAACCAACCGTCTCGACGTTGGCGGCTTCCGGGTTGGGGACGAAAAAGCGTTGAAAATAGAAGGCCACATGGACGAGCGCTACCATCACAGGCACCTCCACTAAGGGGCCGATGACCGCCGCGAATGCGGCTCCGGAGTTGATGCCAAATACCGAGACGGCAACTGCAATCGCCAGTTCAAAATTGTTCGAGGCGGCGGTAAACGCCAGGGTTGTGGTCTTGGAATAGTCCGCGCCCAACTTCTTGCCCATGTAAAACGACACGAGAAACATCAAGACGAAGTAGATCAAGAGCGGCACCGCGATCCGCAAAACGTCCAGGGGCAGGCGAACAATATACCCGCCCTTAAGGGAGAACATCACCACAATCGTGAACAGCAGAGCAATCAGCGTGAGGGGGCTCACGCGCGGAACGAAGTTCCGATTGTACCAATCGTGCCCCTTGGCACGAACCAATGCGGCACGAGTCAGGAATCCGGCGATGAACGGAATTCCCAGATAAATAAAGACACTCTTCGCAATCTCTGCGATGGACACATGGACAACGGCACTCCGAAGGCCAAGCTTGGCGGGAAGGACCGTAATGAAGACCCAGGCGTAGAGAGAGTAGAAAAAGACCTGAAATAGAGAATTGAAGGCCACCAGCCCAGCCGCGTATTCCGTATCACCCCGGGCCAGTTCGTTCCACACGATGACCATGGCGATGCAGCGGGCGAGACCGATCATGATCAGTCCCGCCATGTATTCCGGATATCCGCGCAGGAATACGATCGCGAGAACAAACATCAGAATCGGTCCCACCACCCAGTTCTGCGCGAGTGAAAGACCGAGCACCTTCTTATCGCGAAAAACCTCGTGCAGTTTCTCATACCGCACCTTGGTGAAAGGTGGATACATCATCAAAATCAATCCCGCCGCAATCGGGATGGAAGTCGTGCCGGCGTTAAAGCGATTTAGAAACGGTACGACTCCGGGCACCAACCATCCCAGTACCACGCCCGCGACCATAGCAGCGAAGATCCACCCTGTCAGATAACGGTCCAGAACACTGAGACGACTAGTTGCATTCATTGGCGACCCCTATCCCGCGGCAAAAGCTGACCGACGCGCATTCATCCCGTGGAGACACGCTGCTATTCGCTTGTGACGGGCGGCATCGTCTGGCCGATGCCGTCAAGCTCCCGCTTGAGCGCGAGGCTATCGAGACTTTTCAGTGGAAGGCAAAGAAATAGACCGATTCTGCGATCCAGGATAAAAAACGCCTCGCGAAACGCCCGTTCCACTTCCGCTTCGCTTCCGTGAACCGCCGCTGGGTCGGGAATGCCCCAATGAGCGGTCATGGGCTGTCCCGGCCAGATTGGGCAGACTTCTTTCGCCGCGTTGTCGCACACGGTAAAAACAAAGTCGAGTCTCACAGCGCCGGGCAGAGAGAATTCATCCCAGGCCTTGCTGCGCAGACCTTTGGTTGGCAGATGCGCTATTTCCAGCTGCCTCAAGGCCTCTGGCCGAACCCTTCCCGAAGGATGACTTCCGGCGCTGTAGGCGGTGAAATTAGGTTTACCTTTGAAATTTAGAATCGCCTCGGCCATGATGGAGCGAGCCGAGTTGCCGGTGCACAGAAATAAAACGTTGTAGCGTCCAGGCATACTCGTTGTCTCCTAGTTGCAGCAGCTCGGCCCGCAACATGGTTTTGCTGCCGCGCCTGCGGGCTTGACGGCCCGAACAAAGGCACTCATGAATTTTCCGTCCACCAGCGGCGCAATCGCATCGGCGTCGATGTTTTGCCCGGAAAGGAACTCGCGAGCATCCTCTACGCGATAAATCCTGGTGGGCTCAATCTCGATGCTCTCGAATCCCGCCGAGGCGAGTTTGGCGCGGTATTCGTTCTCTTCGAGAGCGCCGGCAACACAGCCAACCCAGAGCAGCACACTTTGGCGAATCTCAGGCAACATCTCGCCCCGAGTCACGACGTTGGACACCGCCAGGCGTCCGCCCGGCTTCAGAACGCGAAAAGCTTCCTTCAGCACCCGATCCTTGTCCGCGGAAAGGTTGATCACGCAATTGGAAATGATGACATCCACGGAGTCGCCGGGCAGTGGGATGTGTTCAATTTCGCCCTTCAAGAACTCGACGTTTCGAGCCCCGGCGCGGCGCTTGTTTTGGTTCGCCAGCGCCAACATCTCATCCGTCATGTCGAGACCGTAAGCCTTGCCCGCCGGGCCGACGCGTTTCGCGGAAAGCAGTACATCGATGCCCCCGCCAGAGCCGAGATCGAGAACAACTTCGCCCGGCTTTAGCTGGGCCAGCGCGGTTGGATTCCCGCAGCCCAGCGAGGCCAGCAAAGCTTCTTCGGGAATCTGCCGGGCTTGAGATGAGTCATAAAGATTGGAGGTGATTGGGTCGCTGCACCCGCTGCCGGGCGTCGCCCCGCAACACGAATTGCCACCGCCGCTCACGCGCAGGGCCGCTTGTCCATATTTTTCCTTGACGACTTCCCTAATGTCCTGGCTGCTCATGGCATCTCTCCTAGCGGCAAATTTGAACGATCTCCTCGGGCTTCACGGCTTTGTTGCGAGTGCAACATTCGGCATACAAAAACTGGAGAAGTTCCTGAAGCGCGTCGGTGTTTGCGTTATAGCGGAGAAAGGTGCTTTCTCTTTGAACATGCACCAGGTCCTCCGCTTTGAGCTTGTCAAGATGATGCGACAGGGTGGAGTTTGGAATCTCCAGCTCTTCCTGAATCTCGCCGACGACCAGACCCTCCGGGTGGGCAGACAGCAACAATTGCATGATGCGGAGTCGAGGCTCTGTCCCCATGGCGGAGAACATGTCGGCGTACTTGGCGACTTGCTCAGCGGATTTCTTCGCTTGGCCATCCCTCATATTTCGATGTTTGCAGAAATATGGATAGATGTCAAGCGCGCATCGTGCCGGGTCGCACGTGGAACGGGGTACTCCGGCCGCCGGCATCCAGCAGAGTGGCGCGGGCTAGCTATTTCCTGGCGAGTCTCGCCAGTGCCGCCAACTGTTTCAGGTACTGGCGAAGCGGTTGAGCGGGCGTCCCCCAGAACGCCACGCCGTTACCACGCAGGATTTTCTTGGGCAGGACGCCGCCTTGGCCGCCCAGCATGACTCCTTCACAAATGCGGGCGTGTTCGCCCACGCCGACCTGGCCGCCTAGAACCACATTGTTCTCGACCACAATGCTGCCGGAGAAGCCGGTCTGGGCCGCGATCACCACGTCTGCACCAATCTGGCAGTTGTGGCCGATGTGGACCAGATTGTCAATCTTGGTGCCGCGGCCAATGCGCGTAACCTCGAGCGCTCCCCGATCAATGGTCGTGTTGGCGCCGATTTCGACGTCATCTGCAATCTCAAGACGCCCGATTTGCGGGAATTTTTCGTAGCGGCCCGACTGCCTATCGCGCACGTAGCCGAATCCATCGCTGCCTAGAACTGCGCCGGCGTGAATGATCACGCGGTCGCCCAGTTGCGCGCCGGGGTAAATAGTCACGTTGGGATAGAGCTGGCAATCCCGGCCCAGGCGCACGCCGGCGCCGAGCACGCTGCCTGCTCCAATTCGCGTACCGTCGCCAATCGCCACGCCTTCGCCGATGACGGCCCGCGCTTCCACGACCGCATCCTGGGCAAGACGCGCAGAGGGATGCACCACTGCACTGGGATGAATGCCCGGTTCATGCTTCGATGACGCAGAAAGAAACTGTGCGGCGCGGGCGAAAGCCAAGCGCGGCTGGCTCGAAAGAAGCAGAGGTTTGGAGGAGGTCTGTCCGCTGGCGAAATCGCCCGCGATCACCGCTGCCGCCGGAGATTCCAGAGCCAGCCGGAGATTCTTCTCGTCCTCGACGAAAACAATATCGCCGGACGCGGCCGAGGCGATGCTGGATACTCCAGTCACTTCAGCGCTGCCGTCTCCCTGCACCACAGCCCGCACATGCCCGGCTATTTCTTGGACGGAGCGTTTCACGCCTGCATAGTTCATGGCACCTTTTTATACGTTTAGCCAAGGAAAGGAAAGTTGAACGAGGGGAGGCTCGGCTTCGTTTGCAGCGCCGGCGTCCCGCCGGCTGTCGTGAGGGCATCCTGCCGTCGCCGATCCTGCCCTCGCCGAGACGGCGGCGCTCCACAGACAGATTAGAATATTGAGATGGAACGGAAGATCTTCTGGATCTGCTTCGCGGTGCTGGGCCTAATCGCGGACTTCGTGTTGCCCATTTGGTGGGGATTGCTGGCCACCATCCCCATTGTCTTTGTAAGCTGGTGGGTCGCTTATCGCAGTCACTGGTTCGACTAAGAGCGCGCCATGAAAAAGAACATTCGAGTCGCGCTTTGGGTAGGCGTCGCCCTGGTAACGGCGCGAACCGCCTACATTTTTTATGAGAGACGCGGCGCGGAGAACCAGGCGGTGGTGAAACAAGCTCCGCCATTGAATCCGGACTACTACGTAATCCCCAAAAAGCTGCGCCCGTACGATCTGAAATCAGCACGGCAACTGACCGAGCAGCCAGTGTGGACGCAGGTCGGTTACGCCTACACCTACTATCCCTATGACTCCGCCAGCCATCGTGTGAACTTCGCGCGCGAGGCCGGACAATTGCTGCCCATCGAAGAATTGCACATCAAGGACATCATTACCGCCCTCGCGCCCAGTGCGCCGGGACGGCAGGTGATGGCCGTTTTCGAGAAAGAGGCAATGACCTTTGCATTTTCCATTGGCACCGTGAGCGATGAAGATTACCACTTCTATTCAGACGACATGCTGTACATTCAGGACCCTCACCAGCTTTACAACCATTGGCCGCGGGACGTCTGGGACGCGATTGACCATCATCAAGTGAAGCCCGGCATGAACGAACTACAGGTGAATTTTGCCATTGGCCTGGGGATTCCGGAAGGATCGGGTGGCTCCGGCGACAAGACGTTGGACTACGCGAACGGCGGCAAGCCGCTGGGCATCACCTACCGCAATGGCAAAGCGGCAGAAATCCGGCCAGGGCACAATCAGTCCGATAGCACCCGCTGATTCACTTCACGATTGGGGAATCCTCATCCGCGGCTTTGCTCTCATCGGCGTGAATCTTTCCATCGTCTTCCGCATAGAAAGAGCGGTGCTCCGCGTCCACTTGTTTGGGAGTCATGGTTAGCACAAAGCCATCTTTGTGGGAGCGGAAGCCAACCGTGTAGTCGCCGCGGTTGGGATCAACCATGCGCCGGGTAAACGAGCCGGTGTGGACCAAATCGGCCAGCGATGTGGCGAAGTGGCTGTTCTTTTTCTCGTATTGATGCTGCGCCCGCAGAACGGTACGCATGTAACCGAGAGCCGCCGCTTCGGAATCCGAGCGGGCCGGGTCGCCTGGAAATTTCGGTTGATAGGTGGTTTGAGCGGCCGCCAACGACACTGCCACGCCGAGAATGAAGACCGCCATCGCCTTGATTCCGCTCCGGTACGCCGATTTCATGGTTTCCAACCTTTCTATTACTCCGCGCTTCTTATGTTACCGCCGTAATTGCAAATGCGTTACCGCGCTTCTCATTCGACCCGGTTTCCATTTATGCTGACCCAGGTCAAGTTATACCGAATATGAAACCAGCATTGGCTAGAAAGCCGCAAATCCGAGTCGCGGTTGTCGAAAGCGATCCTTTACGTTTTGTCGGCTTTCGAGCTCTTTTCGATTCCGAGCCGGATTTTGAGCTTATTTCCGCTTCGCTTCCCGATATCAGTACCCTGCAAGCCATTGACCTGGTTTTGCTGGGCAACCGGGGTGGGCACAACTTATTCGATTTGATGGCGAGCCTGAAAGCGGCGCGCCCTGACCTGCGGATTATCGTAACTGGTTCCGGGATGGATGAAGAGACCATTCTCAAGGCCATCGCCTCCGGCGCCAAGGGCTATGTGGATGAAGCTGCGTCGCCCAAGGAATTTGTGCAGGCGATTCGCATTGTCAACCAAGGGTCGGTCTGGGCGCCCAGGCGCGTGCTTTCCATGTTCATCGAGCGGGTCAGTTCGGCGCCGGGACGGGTCTTCCCTGCCGGCCGCGTAACCTTTACGGATCGCGAAAAAGAAGTCCTGGAAATGCTGGTGGCGGGCCGCTCCAACAAGGAAATCGGCTCGGCGTTGGGAATTGAAGAGCGTACCGTCAAGGCGCATGTGGCCAAACTGATGCGCAAGGTTGGAGTGCAAAATCGCATCGCGCTCTCGGTTCATGCCATCACCCATTCCTTGGTCACCGCCAAGTAGCGGCTCCGTTACCTTGGGACACTGCCCTCGGTAATCTTGCTGACTTACCACCCTTCCCGCATACTCGCTTCACCTACCACAGAACCTGGGAGACGGGGTTGGAAGTGGAGATCTAGGGTCACCGCTGCCAGCCCCGCATTAATTTGTCCCAACCTGCTGATTCTTCACGGATATCCACACCAGCTACTTTTCCCTGTCCTCTGCGCATCATAAGAATCGTTTAGAATTAACTCACTAATTTCCAGGATTCCAGAAAGTTGGGGAACATGAAGAAACTTCTGCTTCTGTGCGTAGTGCTGTCTTTTGCGGTTGCCGGGTTCGCGGCGGATGAGAATCAAAAATCGGTCGACCGGTTGCAGGCGGCGGCCACCGTGTTGGATGAGATTATGAATACGCCGGACAACGGCATTCCGTCCGAGGTATTCGGCTCTGCCGAGTGCGTAGCGGTGGTGCCATCCATGCTGAAGGGCGGCTTCGTGGTGGGCGCGCATTACGGGCGAGGCGTGGCGAGTTGCCGCACTCCCAAAGGAGGCTGGAGCGCTCCCGCCTTTTTCATCGTTGAAGGTGGCAGTTTTGGATTGCAGATCGGTGGGCAGGCGGTGGATCTGGTCATGCTCATCATGAACGACAATGGCATGAAGAACCTGCTTTCCAGCCAATTCAAGCTGGGAGCAGACGCCAGCGTGGCTGCCGGCCCGGTCGGCCGCCATGCCGCCGCGGATACAGACTGGAAGTTGCGAGCCCAGGTTCTAAGCTATTCGCGGGCCCGCGGAGTGTTTGCAGGCCTGGAATTGAACGGCGCGCTCATCCGGCAGGACAAGGAAAGCACTTACGAGTTCTACGACAAGTTCGTGCCCTTCAAGACCTCTCTGAACGGCGAAATCGAAGCTCCCAAGGGCGCTGATTCGTTCCTGAGCACGCTGGCCAAATGGGCTAAATCCGCTGGCTAGAGCAGTTGGATTCGAGGGGGCAAGGCTCGCCCACCGGGCTTTGCCCATCCCTTGCTGTTGACAGGGAATTTTTGTAGGTGCTACCGTCACCCTTCCCCTGATGCGGCAGCGATTCGAGTACGCGGCAGCCTGGCTGGTGATTAAGACGTTGGGTGCGATGCCTCGTCCCTTGGCTCGCGCGGCAGCTATTTCTCTATCGAGGATCGTGTATGTCCTCCATCCTCGCCTGCGCCGGGTCGGAATGCGTAACCTGGCGCTGGCTTTTCCGGAAAAATCTCCGCATGAACAGGCCCGAATTTTACGTGGCGAATTTACCTCGCTGGGACGGCAATTGGCGGAGGTTTGCCACTTTCCCGGATACACCCTCAGCAACGTAAGCAAGGTCGTGGTGTATGACGGATTCGAAAACTACGAACGCGCCCTGGCTCGCGGCAAAGGCGTGCTGTTCCTGACCGCACACTTCGGGGCCTGGGAACTCTCCGCCTTTACCCATTCCATGCACGGACATCCCATGCACGTAGTGATGCGGCCCATGGACAACATTTACCTTGATCGTATGATCCGCCACTACCGCACCATGCATGGCAACACCATGCTGGACAAAGATGATTTCGGGCGGGGCCTGCTCTCGGCCATAAAAAACCGCGGAGTCGTTGGCATTCTCATGGACACCAACATGACGCCGCCGCAGGGCATTTTCGTTGACTTTTTCGGGATGCCCGCCTGTACGGCGAGCGGATTGGCGAAAATCGCTTTGCGGACCGACGCGGCCGTGGTGCCCGGCTTCACCATTTGGGACCCAGCGCTGGGCAAATACCGTTTGCGCTTTGATCCTGCAGTCAGCCTCATCCGCAGCGGGGACGACGACGCGGATATTGCGGCCAACACACAGCTCTTCACCAAGATTATTGAGGATTACGTGCGCCGCTATCCTGACCAGTGGCTGTGGATTCACCGCAGGTGGAAGACGCGTCCCGAAGGACAGCCGCCGCTCTATTGATGCTTATTGTGCGGCAGGCGTCTCTGAAACCACGATCATGACAAGTCGATTCCGCCAAAGCGTATGGGGCAAACTGAGCTTAATTTCATCACGTTCGTTGAGGAATCATCCGTGTCAGCTACTCAAGAAGAAGTCCGCTGGAACGTCTACTTAGGTGCTATGTGAGTACCTGGCTGATCATCGAGGCAGAGCTTCACTTTAATGAGAAATTGAAACCTATTACTAGTGCCTACCGAGCCGATCTGCGGCCCGCTGACAACAATATCTACTACGGCATGCACTTCATTGTGTCGCCAGCTGTCATCCAGCCCGGGGAACGTCTGACTGTGCAGATGGTCTTACGGGCATACCCTGAAGATCCTTGCGCCGATTTCCAAGTTGGCAAGAAAATTCTCCTCAAAGAAGGTCCCACCTTAATTAGGGCCGACGGCATAGTTCTGCGCAGAATTGAACACGAAAGTCCGGCACAAACCCTGCTGGAGCTGCGACGAGAATTTCAAACGTAGCTTTAGGTTTCCCCTTTTAGTAAATCGCGTATCCCGGCGCAGGCGTGCGCAAATCGGGTTTCGACGCCATCAGCAGCAACGCGCCAATCCGCTTGAACTCTCGCAAATCGTCCAAACTGTGAAATGACGTGGTCTGGTAGTCATCCGGGGTGGGGGTGCTGTCCGGAATACGTCGCGCCTCGACATTTTCGAAGGCATGTTTCTTCAGCAGTTCTACGTATTCCGCCTCCGAGCGCACCTGCACCGGAACTTTGAGCTTATCTACCCACTGCAGCGAGTAAGGATTGTCTTTGTATAGGTTGATCAGGATGAACATGCGCCCGTGCGGCGCCATCACGCGGAAAAGTTCGGCCAGAGCCCGGTCCTGATCGGGATAATAGTAGAAGGACTCGACCGAGAGCATCTTGTCAAAGAAATTCTCTTCCCAGGGAATCTGTGTTGCCGATCCCCAGATGTAGAGAATATTCTCGAAGTCCTTGGAGCCGGTTCGCGCCCGGCGGATCATCTCATCGGAAATGTCGAGGCCAACCACCTGGCCAAAGCCCTCCGGCCCATCGGCAACCAGGCGTGCCAGCAGACGAGTCGCCCAACCTGCGCCGCAACCCAGATCAAGTACGCGCTCACCGGGACGCAGGTTCATGAGGCGGATCGTCTTCTCGGTAATGTCGAGGTGATGCCGCTCCATGTCCTCACCGCGCCCGGCATCAGCCCAGCGATTGAATTCCTGCTGCAGCCTCTGATCGGGAGTGGGGAATTTTTCCGGCATGAGTTATGTGCCTCCAGCGTTTGTGGAATCCCACCATTCCAAAAATCACAATCTCTCAGGGCAGACGACGCCACCAGTGTGCTACATTTCCGTCTTGATGACGGAAACCGCGCAATCGTCCGAGCAAGACAACCCTAAGCCGGAACCATTCTACTGCCCGCAGTGCAGCCAAGAGGTCGCCGACCCGCTGACCTGTGGCGATTGCTCGGCGGTTATTTGCCGGCGTTGCGGCACACCTCTGGAATTGCCCGACGAATTGGGAATGGGATAAGTAGCACCTCGTCCAGATTTTCTGCCTTACCTTCGGAACTTGTGGGCCAGCGCGCATCCCGTATGATGGGTACAGCCCATTCTGGAATTTAAAACTTAACAACCAATGAAAAATACTGCCATTCTCCTGATCACTTGTCCGGACCGCAGAGGTCTGGTCGCCGGCATTTCCGACTTTGTCTTCCACCACAATGGCAACATTCTGCATGTGGATGAGCACGCCGACGAAGAATTGAACCTGTTTCTCATGCGACTGGAGTTCGATCCAGCTCACCTCGATATTGATCTCGCCACCTTCGGCCAGTATTTTTCGCCGATGGCGGAAAAGTTTGAAATGAACTGGCGGCTGGCGCAGTCGGCCCACCGGCCCAAGATGGCGATTCTGGTTTCCAAATACGATCATTGTCTGGTGGACTTGCTCTACCGGCACAAAAGTGGCGAACTGGCCTGCGACATTCCGGTGATCATTTCTAATCATCCGGATAACCGGAGTATTGCCGATTTTTACCAGATTCCTTTCGTCGTCGTTCCGGTGCTGCGGGACAAAAAGCGAGAAGGTGAGCAGAAAATCCTGCAAACGCTTAAGCAGCATGATCCGGACTTCATCGTGCTGGCGCGTTACATGCAGATTCTCTCTTCGGACTTTGTTGCCGCCTATCCGAACCGCATCATCAATATTCATCACTCATTTCTGCCGGCGTTCGTGGGCGCCAAGCCCTATCACCAGGCGTTCGAGCGCGGCGTCAAGCTGATTGGCGCCAGCAGCCACTACGTCACCGAGGTTCTGGACGACGGCCCCATCATCGAGCAGGACGTGGTGCGCATCTCCCATCGCGATGCCATTGAGGACCTACTGCAAAAGGGCCGCGATCTGGAAAAGGTCGTGCTCTCCCGTGCTGTCCGCTGGCACATCGAGAACCGCGTTCTTCTCTACGGGAAAAAGACGGTGGTGTTTATCTAGAAGCGGTAAATCGCCCTCTCGGGAAAGGGAGCGCTGCCCTCAGGGGCTAAAGCCCGTGTCTTCGCCGGACTCTGGGCGGCCCGGCTGAAGCCGGACCCTACCCAAAAACTAATTATGAGACCAGTTCTAGTTTCCTTCGCACTACAATTGGCGAATGAAATCGATTCTGTTGCTGGCGCTCCTGCTGTGCCCGGCTTTTGCCATGGCTCAGACTGCCGTGGACATCGCGGAAGATCCGCACTATCACAGGCTGCTGGAAAACGACCAGGTGCGAGTTTTTGCGGTAACCTTCGGCCCGGCGGAAAAAGCTTACGTGCGGCATGAACACAACTACCTGGTGGTGACGCTGCGGGATTGCGAACTCGTCATGTGGGGGAAAGGCACATCGGCGATTCAGAATTTTCGCTTCAGCCGAGCAGACATTGGCTTCTTTCTCGGAGGGCAGGAAGAGGGAATCCGGGATGACCGCAGCACGGAATGCCAATTTGTCACGGTTGAGTTCCTGAATCCAAGAGTTACAGGCTATCGAGTTCAAACTGACACGGGATGGTCTTATATCGCAGGTGGAATCAATGCTCCAGCCGATCCGCACGTCAAATTTGCCAACGGGATGGACTTGGGCGCAGCGGCAGTGCAGGATGTGCAACTCTTGGCGGGAGATTCGTTTCCGCCGCCGGGGAAACCGGCAGCCGAGTTGCTGATTCCGATTTCGGAGGTGGATCTAAGAGAGCCGGACGATTCGCACCTCCGCAAGTCTGCGGGCGAGGCCTTCTGGATTGGGGAGGGCCGCAAGTCCGAACTTACCAACGCCAGTAACCGTCCGGCACGTTTCGCCGTCGTCGATCTATGGATACAGCCGGCCGAGTAGAACTGGTCACTACCGCGGAGATTTCTCTTTCCACTTTTCGCATCCAACCCAGGGAATGCCCGGTGAAGCCGAATGAGCAAAGATCGAATCAGAGGCAAGTTTCTTATCGCCGTTTTTGCCCTGTTTTACGGGATCGCCCTTCCTCAACAAAGGCCTGGCGCTCAGCCCGTAACCTCGGATGCCAGCGGTGCCGCAACCCTTTCTGAAGGGCAGATTCGCGAACTCATCCGCCGCGCGGCGGAGCGCGATATTGAGAACGATAAGCAGCAGCGCAACTACACCTACGTCGAACGCGCGGAAGAGCACAAGCTTGGGGGCGACGGCCAGGTGAAATCCCGCGAGTCCCGGACCGTCGAAATCATGGAGTTATACGATCATCGGGTGCGGCGCCTTATCGCAAAGGATGACAAACCATTGTCCGAAAAAGACGCGGCCAGGGAAGAAGAAAAGATCCAGAAGGTTATCGACAAGGGTAAGAATGAGTCTGACCAAGACCGGAGAAAGCGCCTGGAAAAAGAAGACAAGCAGACTGAGGAAGACCGCGAATTCGTGAAGGAAATTGCCGACGCTTACAATTTCCGCCTCGCCGGCGCCGAAGTTCTCGGCGGCCGTCGGACTTACGTGATTGATGCGGATCCGCGCCCCGGCTTCGTGCCGCACCAGAAGAATGCCAGGTTCCTTCCCAAATTCCGCTTCCGGGTGTGGATCGACGAGAAGGACGAGGAATGGATCAAGCTGGATATTCGGTGCATTGATACGGTTTCCGTGGGGTTGTTCTTGGCCAGCATTCACAAAGGCTCGAACATTCAGATCGAACAAACCGAGGTGAACAATGAGGTTTGGCTGCCCAAACACGTGTCCTTGAGGCTGGATGCGCGGGTTCTGTTTAGTGGAGAGAACGTGGAGTCAGATGTGACTTATCGCGATTACAAGAAGTTCCGCACGGATACCAGGATTGTGCCGGTTGGCGAAACGCAACCGTCACATTAGGGTCTGGGAAGAAGAACAAGGGGCCCCTCAGGGGCTAAAGCCCGCGTCTTTCTTGAGACGGAATGGCACGGCTGAAGTCGATGCCCTTTTACAACCATCGATGCCCTTTTACAACCGCCGATGCCATTTTTACAACCATCGATCAGGCCGGTTCCAAATTGTTGTCTAGCAGGTTACTTCTTGCCGGCCACTTCCAGGCGGGTTTCGGCGCGCTGCAGGGCGTTCTTGGCGCGGCTATAGTCCACGTCGGTGCTGCCGCTCTTGAGGCGTTCTTCCGCCCGTTGCTTGGCTTCCTGGGCGCGTTTGGTATCGATTTCCTCGGGGTGCTCGCAGGTCTCGGCGAGAATGGTGACCTTATCGGGGAGCACTTCCGCGAATCCCCAAGCTACGGCCAGGCAGTGCTTTTCCCCATTACTCTGGTAGGTGATTTCGCCGACGGCCAGTTCGGTAATCAGCGGAGCATGGCCGGGCAGGATGCCGAGATATCCCTGCTTGCCGGGAATCTGCATCTCTTCCGCGACGTCACGCACCACCATTTTTTCTGGCGTGACGATCTCGAGTTGGAAAGTGTCGGGCATAAACCAGCTCTTAGCGATCAGCCGTCAGCTATCAGCTATCAGCTTGGAGCGCCTTTGGGGCGACTGAAAGCCGACAGCGGAAGGCTGATAGCTCTTTCTACGCTGCCGCTTTCAACTTCTGCGCAGCTTCCAATACTTCCTCGATGGTCCCCTTCATATAAAACGCCTGCTCGGGGATGTCGTCGTACTTTCCTTCGACGATGCCTTGAAGCCCTTCACCGTGTCGGCAATCTTCACGTAACGTCCCGCAGCGCCGGTAAACTGCTCGGCGACGTGGAAGGGCTGCGACAGGAATCGCTGAATCTTGCGGGCGCGGGCCACGGTTAGCTTTTGGTCTTCGCTCAGTTCGTCGATACCGAGAATGGCGATGATGTCCTGCAGGTCTTTGTAAGTCTGCAGCGTCTTCTTCACCGCCTGCGCCACATCGTAATGCTCCTGGCCGACGATGCGGGGATCGAGAATGCGCGAGGTCGAGGCCAGCGGATCGACCGCGGGATAAATTCCAATCTCGGTCAACGCGCGCGACAGCACCGTGGTCGCGTCGAGGTGAGCGAACGTGGTGGCCGGCGCCGGGATCGGTCAAATCGTCGGCGGGAACATAAATCGCCTGCACCGAGGTGACCGAACCCTTCTTGGTGGAGGTGATGCGCTCCTGCAATTCGCCCATTTCGGTAGCCAGATTCGGCTGGTATCCGACGGCGCTGGGCATGCGGCCCAGCAGCGCGGAAACTTCCGAACCGGCCTGGGTGAAACGGAAAATGTTGTCGATGAACAGCAGCGTGTCCGCGCCTTCGACGTCGCGGAAATATTCGGCGACCGTCAGGCCGGTCAAGGCCACGCGCAGACGCGCTCCGGGAGGCTCCGTCATCTGGCCGTAGATCAGCGCGGCCTTGGACTTGGCCGGATCGCCGGGCTTGATTACGCCGGACTCCGTCATCTCCAGCCACAGATCGTTGCCTTCGCGGGTGCGCTCGCCGACTCCGGCGAACACCGAGTAGCCGCCGTGCTGCTTGGCGACGTTGTTGATGAGCTCCATGATTACGACGGTCTTGCCCACGCCCGCGCCGCCGAACAATCCGATCTTGCCGCCCTTGAGGAAAGGCTGGATGAGATCGATGACCTTCACGCCGGTCTCGAACATTTCGGCGGTGGTCGCCTGCTCGTCGAAGGCAGGAGCCAGGCGATGAATCGGCATTCGCTTCTGTGTAGTCGATCGGGCCCAGTTGATCGACGGGCTCGCCGATCACGTTCATCACCCGGCCCAGCGTGCCGCGGCCCACGGGAACGGTGATCGGCCCGCCCTGATCGATGGCCTTCATGCCGCGCACCATGCCGTCGGTGGGCTCCATGGCGACGCAGCGCACGCGGCCTTCGCCCAGGTGCTGCTGCACTTCCAGAATGACGTTGATGGGCGTGGGAACGTTGAAGCCGTCGCTGACGACGCGCAGCGCCTGTAGATCGGGCGGCAGGTGGCCTTCGGTGAACTGCACGTCCACGGCGGGACCGGCGATCTGAATGACGTGTCCGATGTTTTCTGGCATAATTCAGCTCTAGCTCTAGCTTCTAGTTTCAAGGTTTCGCACAGTTCCCAGGTGAGTCCACTGAACAGAAATCCGTTGAATCTGACTTCGTTGAAGCTCGTAGCTTGAAGCTAGAGCTTCTTCACATTGCCGCTGCGCCGCTGACGATCTCGATAATTTCCTTGGTGATCTTGGCCTGACGGGCGCGGTTCATGGACCAGCGTCAGCGAGTCGATCATTTCGGTAGCGTTGTTGGTGGCCGAATCCATGGCGGTCATGCGGGCGGCGTGCTCGGCGGCCACCGACTCCAGCATGGCGCGAAAAATCTGGATCGCCACATACTTGGGCAACAGCGCGCGGAACAATTCCTCCGGCGGCTGCTCGTAAATGTAATCCACCTGCGCTGTGCCGAACTGCGCAGCGGCGTCGATCGCGCTGGCGTCCTCGGCGGTCGCAGCCCAACGCCAGCGCTGGTGGCGGCTTCGTGGCTCGCTCGCTCTCTTCTTCGGTCGATTTCTTCGGCCTGCGCGAATGTCCGCTCGCCGATCTGCTCGATCGGCAAGAATCTGTTCGACGACCAGCCGTTGCGCGATCACCGACTTGAACTCGTTGAAGACGCACGATAGACGGAATCGATTTCCTCGTCGGTGTAGCGCTCGATCACGTCTTCGGCCAACGCGGCGCGCCTGGCGAATTGCAACTTGTCAGAATGCCGACGTGCTCGCCAGTGATCTGCATCGGTCACGAGCACGGGCTCAGTCGGTGTCCAGCGATCGACTTCGCCAGGCTCGCGTCGGCACTGACGCGGGATAGCGGCGGCGGAAATAGTCGCGGCCTTTGCGGCCGATGCGCTTCGATATCGACGTTCTTGCCGGACTTCGACTCCAGAAAGCGGCTGGCGGCTTTGAGCAGGTTGGAGTTGAAGGCCCCCGCCAGGCCCTTATCGCCGGTAACGACGATCAGCAGAATGTTGCTTCTCCTCGCGCTGCGCCAACAGCGGATGCTTGGGCTCGCCGGTTTCGGGATCGATGATCTCGGCGCGCGCCACCAGCGACTTGCAGCACGTTGGTCAGCATCTGCGCATACGGGCGGGCGGCCAGGGCGCGGTCCTGCGCGCGGCGCAGCTTGGCCGCCGAGACCATCTTCATGGCCTTGGTGATCTGCCGCGTGTTGTTCACGCTGCGGATACGGCGCCGGATGTCGAGAACGTTAGCCATGATTCAGTCTCAGTTCTCAGTTGTCAGTACTCTTGAGCCGGCTCGGACTCGTTCGAGCTGAGCCTGGTCGCTACTGGCTTGGCACTGCTGCTCGGCTACGAACTGCTCCTTGCGCTTCCTTAATCACTTTGCGACATCTCGGCCTTCATCGTCGTCGTCGAGAACCTTCTTCTCCATGATGGTGCGCAGCAGGCCGGGATTGGTGGCGTCCACGTATTTATAAAGCTCCTTCTCGAATTCGCGCACCTGCTTCGACCGGCAGATCGTCGAGGAAACCGCCGGTGCCGGCAAAGATAATCAGAATCTGCTTGGTGAACGGCAGCGGCGAGAACTGCCTCTGCTTCAGCAGTTCCACCAGGCGCTGCCCGCGATTGAACTGGGCCTGCGTGGCCTTGTCGAGGTCGCTGCCGAACTGCGCGAATGCCGCCAGTTCGCGGTACTGCGCCAGTTCCAGCTTAAGGTTCCCGCCACTTGCCGCATGGCCTTGATCTGCGCGCTGCCGCCGACGCGGCTCACCGAGATTCCTACGTTGACCGCGGGACGTACGCCCTGGTTGAACAAATCGGTTTCCAGATAAATCTGGCCGTCGGTGATCGAAATGACGTTGGTCGGGATGTAGGCCGAAACGTCGCCCGCCTGAGTTTCGATGATGGGCAAAGCGGTAAGCGATCCGCCGCCGTTCTTGTCGCTCAACTTGGCGGAGCGCTCCAGCAGGCGGGAGTGGAGATAAAACACGTCGCCGGGATACGCCTCGCGTCCCGGTGGACGGCGCAGCAGCAGAGAAATTTCGCGATACGACGCGGCGTGCTTGGAGAGATCGTCGTAAATGACCAGGGCGTGGCGCTTGGTGTCGCGGAAATATTCGCCCATGGCGCATGCCGCAGTAGGGCGCGATGTACTGCATGGGCGCAGGCTCGGAGGCCGAGGCGACGACCACGATGGTGTACTCCATGGCGCCCGCATCTTCGAGAATCTTCACCACCTGGGCGACGGTGGAGCGCTTCTGGCCGATGGCGTATGTAAATGCAGATGAGGTCGTTGCCCTTGTTGTTGATGATGGTGTCGAGCGCGATGGCGGTCTTGCCGGTCTGGCGGTCGCCGATGATCAGCTCGCGCTGGCCGCGGCCGATGGGAATCATGGCTGTCAATGGCCTTGAGTCCGGTCGCCATGGGCTCGCGCACCGGCTGGCGGTCGATGACGCCGGGAGCGATGCGCTCCACCGGGATTGAATTGATGCTCGCGATCGGGCCCTTGTCGTCGATGGGCTGGCCCAGCGCGTTGACCACGCGGCCAATCATGGCGTCGCCCACTGGCACGCTCATGATGCGGCCGGTGCGCTTGACCTCGTCGCCTTCTTTGATTTCCGTGTATTCACCCAGCAGCACCACGCCCACCTGATCTTCTTCCAGGTTCATGGCGATGCCGGCAACATCGTGCGGAAAGGAGAGCAGTTCGCCGGCCATCACCTTGTCGAGGCCATGGACGCGGGCGATACCGTCGCCCAGGGTAATGACCGTGCCCACTTCATCCACGGCAATTTTGGATTCGTAATTCTCGATCTGTTGCCGGATCAGCTGTGTGATCTCGTCTGCTCTGATTTGTGCCATAGGTTCTGCTTCTAGCCTCTAGCTCTTGATGCTTCTAGCTTCTAGCTTCTAGCCCAAAACTCCAGTCGCTCCCGCAAAGTCTTGCTGGCTCGCTTAACGGTACCGGTTCAAGCTAGCCGCCGGAAGCTAGGAGCTTAGAGCCTCCTGAATTCTCTCCAGCTTTCCTCGGACTGAGCCGTCGTAAATTGTGCTGCCCATGCGAACGATCGCTCCGCCCAGAACGTCCGGATTCTGCGAATAACTGGCGCGCACCTTTTTGCCCGTCAATTTCTCCAGCTCCGCTTCCAGCGAACGCCGTTCCTCCGGGCCCAGTTCGCGGGCGCTCACGATCTCAGCCTCGGCAAAACCCAAACGCTGATTGAGTTCCAGCTCGAACTGTTTCACGATGGGCCCGAGAAATTCCACCCGGCGATGATCAATCAGCACGGCCATGAAATTCCGCACCGGGCGGGATATCTGTTCGCGGGCGGCAATGGCGTCCAATACGCTGCGCTTCTGCGCCGCGAGAATCGAGGGCGTCTCCCAAACCTGGCGCAGGTCCTTGCTCTCCGCGACCAAAGCAACCAGAGATTGAGCCTCCCGCAGGATACCGTCCGGGTCCAAATGCTGGCTGAAAACCACATCGGCGAAGGCGCGAGCGTAGGTATTGGTGACGGTGGCCATTTAGTTGTCGCCCCGCCGGGATTTACCATCGGCGGCGAGCTGGGCCGCGAAATCACGGACCAGCGCCTGATCGGCAGCCGAGTCCACACGAATCTGTTTAGCCGCCAGCGACACCGCCAGAGATGCCGCATAGGCCTTCAGTTCGCGGCGCGCGGTTTTGGCCGCCGCGGCAATCTCCTGCTCGGCAGCCTGGATGATCTTGCGCGCATCTTCTTCGGCGGCTGCCTTGATGCGGGCCTCTTCCGCAACGGCTTCCTGCTCAGCGGCGGCGCGCATGGCCGCAATTTCCGCATCCAATTTTGACAGCCGCGCGGCAATATCGGCCAAGCGCTGGTTGGCGTCCGCGCTGGCCCGCCGCGCTTCCTCCATGGCCTGCTGGATCTGCGCCGTGCGGTTGCGAAATAACGCGGGCAGATTCTTCTTGGAGACCCAAACGATCAATCCGGCGACTACGGCAAAATTGAAAATCAGGCAAAGCCAGTACGCGTTCTGCAGGCTCAGACCGGTAATCCTGGCCACCATCTGCACCGACGCGGAGTGTTTGAATTGGGCATTCTCATCTTCCCCGGCAGCCTCGCGCGATTCTCGGGCCAGTTCCCTGCCAGGATGCAGGCGCCCGTCGCTAGACCGTTCCACGTGCTCATCACTGGCCGGAGTTCCGCTGGCAGGTTCGGCGGTGGCAGGTTCGGCGCGGGCAGGTTCAGCGCCGCTCTGCTCCTGCGCCGTGGCCCTCCCCGAAAAAATGAGGCACAGGCAGAGGACGGCGAGAATCCAGGTAGCCCGCCACGCCTGGCTCCAAGTCTTTCTCGCCATCATGAATTGTCACCCATGATTAATTGCCACCCATGGCCGGACGCAGGACGCTCCGAATGATTTCTTCCGCCAGGCGCCCGCTTTCTGCTTGCAGACCAGACTGCGCCGCCTGGCTATCGCTTTCGATTCCCAGACGAGCCTGCTTCACCTGAGCCTGCGCTCCGGCACGAGCCTGGACGGCGGCCGTGGCACGAGCCTGCGAAGCCTGTTGCTGGCGGGCCTCCTGCGCTTTGAACACCGCCATGCGGGCCTCGCGCAGCCGCTGCTCATATTCCGAAGTGCGGGCTTCCGCGGCGCCGATATCGGCGCGCGCCTTTTCCATGGCGCCTTCGGTCCGGCTGCGCCGCTCCGCTAGAACCTTCATCAAGGGCTTGTGCAATAAGATCACGTAGATCCAATACAGCGCGACCAGGAAGATAATCGTAGGCACCGATCCGCGCAGTAATTGGCCTAATTGATGGAGTGTCTTATCCATGTGGGGCGCTGAATAGAATCCTAGCGAAAAGAGGGCTTAAAAAACCATTAAAACTAGCATCACCGGCAGTCCAGTGTCAATGCGGGAAATCTGCCGGGTAGTGTCTTAATTACGTGTTGCTGATTTCCACAGGCCGACAAGGAAGAATGCCGCGCCAGCTAGAGCGGTCGCAGCCAAGAGTCGCAAGCTGATGATAGGGAAATCGGGAGTGGCAACTGGTCCGTTGGGGTCTGATGTTGGCTTTAGAACTTTGTACCCCGGCGGAATATCGCTGTAGTCCGATGCATCTGGGACGGGCGGCAATGGGCCAGCCCAAAGCCAGCCGTAACCAGCACGGACCTGTATTTGATCCGGCGGAGCAATGCGCCACGGCACCCAGACGCAGCAGTAGACCACGAGCAGGCAGTAAGCGATTAAGACGAGGCGTTGAAGGCGACTCATAAGAAAAGGACCAACATGAAAATAATTTGGGGTCAAGGGTAGTGGCAAGAGGACCGATTACCACCAATCCTGAAATCCGGCGGCCGGTGGAGTATCTAGAGCCTTTACCTGTAGATCATCCCGTGTGTAGCGATGAGTCTGTCCGCAGCCAGCACATGGAACTTTCCACCAGCCCGGACCTGCATCGGGGAGAGTATAGAAAAACGCTCCCTCGTGCGGACCAAGATACTTTGCTGGAATCAGACCGCAGTTAGGTGTCTTACAGATGACGGCCCAATAAGCATGTTTCATAGCGCGGCAATCTTACGCTGGCGCCTAGCGGTTCAGCAATCGACCAAATGTGATCCGCAAGCCCCCGCTTCCATAGCGGGAGTTACCCTGAGACTCGAATGAACGCGGCAAAAATTGTAAATACGCGAAGCTTGCGTTCTGCGGAGAAACCAGCCAAAATATCCTTGGGTTTATGGTGTGGGTTACTCCGCGCTTTGGATTAGCCCCGCCTACGGTTCGAGCCGGAAGCGGGGCGCTAAGTGTTAGCTATGGTTTAGGGTGGTGGCTGGACCGTAATCTCTACGGTCTGACCATCAGCAAAGCGAATCGTAATTCGTATAACCATGCTGATTGCATCCTTTCTGAAAGCCCCGTTCCTGCGGGGCTTTCGTATTTAGTTCCATAGTCAATCTCGTTTGGACTTTTCCCGCACTTGCCGCGAATCGTGCGCCTGCTTAAAGCGTGCCAGTGCCGTTTCCAGCGCACGCTCGGTTTTCCAGCGATAGCCGCCTCCAACATCCAAATCTCCAAGAGGCTCGATCTCTCCCGCTTCCAACAAGCGTCTGATTACAGTATGCACGGAGGCCAGCAGGTTTTGCTGTCGTCCTACGCCAAGCGCTTGCGCTCTATCGCGAACTTGAGCAGGATTAAGAGGCTTTTCCGCACCCTGAAAGACTGTTCGTACCGCATCGGTAATACCGTCCACCAACCCAACCGGAGCGGGGCTAGCTTCGTCGGAATTGGCAAGCTCTGCCAAGGCCGCTATGCGCTTCTTCTGCTTGGCGATCTTTATCTCAAGCTGGTGGCGTTCCTCGGTCATGCGCTGAAGTTCGGCGAGAGCCACAACGAAATCTGCTGCGTATTTGTTTGTCACAGGAGAAGTTGACAATATGTCACGAACGATGTCAAGTAGCAAGAAGGTTAACGATCAGAGTGGAACAGGCAATTGCTGACGCACGGGAGCTTTTGGATCACGTCGAACAGAAAGCAGCGCGGCTTCGCAGCGCAATCCAAACGTTCAAGGAAAGTAAAGCTGCTAGTGAGCCGTACGGTTTAACGTCTACGCAATTCGATGACCAGAACTCAGAGGAAGCAACACAGTGTTAAGACGTTACCAGTCTGCCGAATCGGTCCTAAGATCTTCTGAAGATTGGATATTGCGCTACGCACCGCTCTCAGTGCACAATAGTCTCAGGGAGGCTCAGTTCCCCAGCGGCCGAAACTGGCTCAGGAAGGGTGATTCCTTTCCCAGGCGCTGAGCATCCAAGTTAGCAGCAAAAGAACCACTGGTGGCTTCAACATCCCCGCTGGTTGGGCGCGTGGAATTTTAAAACCGCGCGCAGTGAACCAACTGGAGCCGCTGAGAGGCTTTCAACATCCCCGTTCCAGTTCGAGCGGAGTGCGCCGCCGTTGAGCAAAATGGAGCGCGCTTGCCCGTGTTTGGAGCTGAAAGCGTGACAAAAGATGGCTACAGCAACAGCGGTTTGCAGTTTGGAAAACTATCTTGTCCTGCCCGACCACACCATGGACGAGCGGATCCGGGCTGCCCGCCTGGCTTTGGGCCGGGAGGTGGTCGTGCTCGGACACCACTATCAGCGCGATGAGGTCATCCGCTTTGCCGATTTTCGCGGCGATTCCTACCGGTTGGCGCAGGAAGCGGCCAAGGCGGGCGGAAAGTACATTGTGTTCTGCGGGGTGCACTTCATGGCGGAGAGCGCCGACATCCTCAGCCATTCCGGCCAGGTAACCATTCTGCCGGATCTCAACGCCGGCTGCTCCATGGCCGATATGGCCGAGATCACCCAGGTGGAAGATTGCTGGGAGCAACTGGTTCGCGCCGGGCTGACCACGGATGAGGGCGAGGGCATAACCCCCATTACGTATATGAATTCGACCGCCGCCATCAAGGCCTTCTGTGGCGAGCGCGGGGGAGTGGTTTGCACGTCCTCGAATGCGGCGGGAGCCTTCCAGTGGGGATTTGGCAAGAATCCCAAGCTGCTATTTCTTCCTGACCAACATTTAGGCCGTAATACCGGCTATCGCATGGGCATTCCTTTGAACGAGATGGTGGTTTGGGATCCGTATTTGCTGGGCGGCGGAGTCGCGCCGGACCGCCTGCGGGCGGCCAAAGCGATTCTTTGGAAAGGCCACTGCTCGGTGCACCAGCGCTTTTTGCCTGAGCATGTGGATAACGTTCGCGCCAAGTATCCTGGCATTCGCGTGATCGCGCATCCCGAGTGCCGCTGGGAAGTTTGCCAGAAAGCCGATGGCATCGGCTCAACCGAAGGCCTGCTGAACATGATCCGCCAAGCGCCCTCGGGAACCATGTTTGCGGTGGGCACGGAGATTCATCTGGTCAATCGCATGGGCAAGGAGTTCGCGGCGGAGGGAAAGAAGGTCATCACGCTGGATGATTCCGGCTGCCTGTGCACGACTATGTTCCGCATCTCGCCGCAGCATCTGGGCTGGGTGCTGGAGCACCTGGTGGAAGGCAACGTAGTAAATCAAATTAAAGTGAAAGACGACGTGAAGCGCTGGGCGCGGGTGGCGCTGGATCGGATGCTGGAGATTCAGTAGGCGTCGTTGGTAATTCGTTGTTGGTCCTTCGTCGTCGGTCGTTGGTCGAACCGCGTAGGGACAGCCGCCGGGCCGTCCGGGTCAACGAAGTTCGATCGTTGTCACCCCGTAGCGCTGGCGTCCCGCCGGCTGTCGCGTGGGCGACTCGCCCGCGCCTGTCTAGGGTCTTCGCCGCGTCCCCGGGCTCCGCCCGCAATCGGGCCGGCGAGACGCCGGCGCTACGGCGACTCGGGGAATGCATTAGAATAGAAGCATCACATAATATGTCTGACCGGACCTTCACTCTCGACGAAGCCCAAACTCTGCTCCCCGTATTGGAATCTCTGCTGCGCGCTGCGATTGACTGCAAGCAGCTGATCGAGGCCGTGGACGCCGAATTCCAGGACGTGGCCCATCGTGTCTTTCTCAATGGCGGGACGCATCTGGACATCCTCAAACTGGCGCGGCGCAAGGCGGAGCGCGAGAAGGCCATCCAGCGCATTAAAGATTCGCTGGCTGAAATAGACGCTGCCGGGGTGCAAGTAAAAGACCTCGATATCGGCTTGCTCGACTTCCCTTGCGAAGTGGATGGATCCACGGTGCTGCTCTGCTGGAAGCTGGGAGAAAAGGGCATCACGCACTGGCACACCCTGAGCGAAGGCTTTGCCGGACGCAAGCCGATTGACGAGCGCATCAGCAAGGCGAAAAGAACGAATTGAGTGACTAGTTGCCAGTGACTAGTAGTCCACTCCAACCCATCCAACCGACTCTTTTTGGCGAGATCCACAGCCTTCCGGGTGATCGACCTCACAGACTTGTTCTCGTTCTTTGAGGGAGAGTTAATACGACAGAGGTTCGGTCATGGCGGTACGCTGTTATAAGGAACTCATCGGCTGGCAGAAGGGAATTGAGCTGGTCACTGACGTTTACCGGCTCACCCAAGAGTTCCCGAAAAACGAGATGTACGGCCTGACCAGTCAGATCCGCAGAGCAGCGGTTTCGATCCCCAGCAACATTGCAGAAGGCCAGGGGCGTCTTTCGCGAGGAGAATTCAAGCAGTTTCTCGGACATGCCCGAGGCTCTATTTTTGAACTCGAAAGCCAGATCATGATCGCACGCAATCTTGATTACTTGGCGTCGGAGCACGCTGATTTCCTACTAGGCCGGATTGACGAACTAGGCAGAATTCTTAATGGTCTGCTGAAATCACTGGAGCGAGAACCGAACCTAGCCACTAATCACTAGCCACTAACCACTGTTTGCCTCACGGCCGTCCTCCCGCATTCCACTTAGGCGCGAAGTCGGAGTTGACCAGCCACTCTACCGGGCGCAATAACGAACCGATGGCAGCGTCCATGTGTTTGAAATCAAGATGCTCCAGGTCATCGCTGGGCTGGTGGTAGTCCTGGTGCAGGCCGTAACTGGAAACGGTTTGAGCGACCACTCCCTTCTTGGCCAGAATGTAATTGTCGGAGCGGGTGAAAAATTTCTGCTCGGGATGGGGGTCGCCCACCAGATGAGCGCCATGCGCCGCCAATGCTGGGCCCAGGTTGGAACGTTCCCATCCGGTGAGCCAAAGCGTGTCGGCTCTTACCAGCGGATCGGGCCGGCCGATCATTTCGAATTCCAGGTTTGCGGCAATGTCCTGCAACGGGACGGGCGGATTCTCCCGGAAATAAGTCGAACCCTGGCCACCGGTCTCCTCGCTGCCGAAGAGCGCGAAAATCACCGTACGCCGGGGGCGCAACCCCTTGCCCAAGACCCTCGCCAACTCCAGCACGGCGGCTACGCCGGAGGCATCGTCGTCGGCTCCGTTGTAGATGTTGTCCCCATTCACTCGGGCGCCGATTCCCAGATGGTCCAGGTGCGCGGAGAACAACACAGCAGAATGCTGAAGCTCAGGATCACGCCCACGCAGAACGCCGACCGCATTCCAGGTATAGGCTTTTCTCGCCTGCGGAGTGGGCGTGCCTTTATGAGGCGGGATCGGCGCCTTCTGGATATAGCCTCCGTCGTCGCCTGCTGGCTCAATTCCGTATTGCCGCAATTCAGATCCCACGTAAACCGCCGCCAGCCATTCATCGCGGGTGGCGCTGCCGCGTCCGCGCATGGCGTCGGAGGCCAGAAACTCCTCATGCGCCCGGATGCAGGCCGCGCACACGAAGCGTATCGGCACTATGGTGGCGGGGTGGGCGACCGAAACTGCCGGTAAGCGGTCAGGCGTCGCCGGCGCTTGCGGAAAAGCTGAGCCGGTAAGCGACATTCCGAGCAGAGTGCACAGAACCGACAAGTATTTTCGTGTTCTCATGGTGGATCGCCAACTTCGGGTTATGAGGTTAGCACGCCAGATGCGCTGATTTGCTTCCGGTTGACCGGGCGTTCGGGAATCGCATCTAAGTGGAAGTACCTGACAATGCAGGTAGTTGCTTTGAAAAAACGAAAGTGCATGGTCCCCGATCGCCGAATCGTTCTCTGCTACAATTTGAGATGCGCCGCTTGGGTGGAGCAAGAAGATAGCGTCTGAAGGGTTCCTACGATGCTGAGAACAAAGCGGAAACTGCAACTCCTGGCTGCCTTTGCCGTCCTCCTATTGAGCGCGGCGGGCTTGGGCTGCCGGGGATTTTTCGTCAATCCGACCCTGACCACCATCACGGTCGATCCCCCCACTCCAACCATACAAGTGGGCAAGCAATTGCCGATGGTCGCAACCGGTACTTACGACGATGGAAGCCACGGTACTCCGAAGAACCTGTTTTGGTCTAGCACGCCTACTTCCGTGGCTACGATTGACAACTCTGGCAACCTGCTCGCGGTTGGTGTCGGATCGGCTACGGTCACGGCCAGTTCCGCTGATATTACCGGCACGACCACGGTGACGGTGGCCTTGCCGAATGTGACCTCGATAAAATTGACGCCCAGCAGCACCAGCATTTCGCAAAATACTCCGCAAAATTACACGGCGGCGGCCACCGTCTCAGGCCAGATGAACCCGGTGGACATCACCGCGACGGCGACGTGGACGATTACAGTCGGCGGGGCAGCCGTGCCCAACGGCCTGTTCACGCTGTCGAATACGGGCAGCGCGGAAGTGGTTACGCCGCAGTCGGGCGCATTTCCTTCGTTGCCCTACCCAGTCACGGTGAATGCAACCTATCCCGGCAACGGCAACACGACAATCACGGGAACGGCGCAGTTGACCATCACGGCACAATAAGTTATCGGCATGGCAACTTCGGCGCCACGCACTTCCCTGCCTCCTGCGCTATAGTATTTTGTGATTCCCATGAATTTTGGACGGCGCGTTTGGCTGCTGTTGTTGGGCGCGGTCCTGCTGTTGTCGGGCTGCGAGCGGGGCCGAAGCCGAGTCCTCGAAACCGATTATGTTTCCGCCCCGCAGGCCTTTCTCCGCGACCGCGTCGCGACTGTTTACAACAAAACCGGAACGGTAAAGAATGGCGACCGGGTTGACATTCTGGAGCGCGACCGCCGCTTCGCCCGAGTTCGCACCGCAACCGGCACCGAAGGCTGGATTGAACAACGCTACCTGGTAACCCAACAGGTTTTCGACGGCTTTCAGAAGCTCGCACAGCAGGCCCAGAGCAACCCCGGCCAGGCCGTCGGCGTCACCCGTAACGATACCAATCTTCATCTCTCGCCCGGCCGCGATACCGAACATCTTTACCTACTGAGCATGGGGGCAAAGGTCTCGCTTCTGCAGCGGGCCACGGCGGAGAAGAATCTCCCCAGCGCGCCGGCCGCGTCTGCCGGCAAAACATCGCCCACCGCTCAACCCGCAGTTCCGCTCGAGGACTGGTGGTTGATCCGCGATGCCAACGGTCGCGTGGGATGGATACTCGGCAGAATGCTGGACGTGGATGTTCCCATGGACATCGCACAATATGCCGAAGGCCAGCGCATTGTCGCGGCGCTCGTCCTGGATGAAGTGCAAGACGCCGATAAGAAAGTCGCGCAGTATCTCGTCATGCTGACCGAACCGAAAGATGGCATGCCTTTCGACTTTAACCAGATTCGCGTCTTTACCTGGAACGTGAAACGCCATCGCTACGAGACTGCCTACCGAGAACGCAATCTGAATGGCGTGTTGCCGGTCACGCTTGCCCAGGAAGACTTCGGCAAGGAAGGGACTCTGCCGGTGTTCGTGGTGCGGGTGAAGGACGATAGCGGCAACCTGATTGAGCGCAAATACAAGCTGAACACTCCCATTGTTCGCCGCGTTTTGGCGCCGGGCGAGCAACCGCCCAAACCTGCGCAACGGAAAAAGCGCCACTAGCCGCTTTGCAATGGAAGTTTCGGCAAGGGCGGGACAGGCTTTCCTTCGGCCAAGGCATTCTGCCAGTGCGCCAGCGCATGAAGTAGCGGAACCAGGCGCACGCCACCGAAGACCTCCGGACAACCATCCAGATTCTTGCAGCCTCGCTTCAGCAAGGACTGTGCTCCCCTAAGATTTCCAGTCGAGTGGTGATGCAGTGCCACCGCGATCTGAATGAGCCCTTGCAGAAATCTCTTTTCGGGTCCGGCAGCGGCGCGCCAGATGTCCTCCCAGGTTTCATGCGCTTCAAAGAAGTCGGCGCGATTGAAATAGTCCACGGCGCGCAGGTAGAGGTCTTGGTCCACAGCGGCATTTTACGGAATCAGGAGATGTAGCCCGCCAACCACTAAAGGACACCAAGGTACACGAAGGAAACCATTCAAACCAAAACCTTCGTGTCCTTAGTGGTCGATCAACCGTGTCATCTCCCGAAGATTGGGTAGTGGCTCGCCGCTGCCATGAAAAACAAGAGCGGAAACGATAGATAGAAATTCGTCCGAGAGGCTAGAAAAGCCTGGCGGGCCAGCACACCGGCATTGGCGGGCGGCGTGCCGGCCAGCGTTCCGAAAATGATTTTCTTGTTATTGAGCCAGATGATGCCCCAGACATTAAATACCATCATCATCCCCAGTCCCCCACCGACCCCGATGCAGAGTACGTGATTGTCGTCGCCGCCCACGGGGGTGTAGGTGACGAATGCCCAGGCCGCCGCGCTCACCAACACCACCACGATCACCGCCAGCAGCCAGGGATTGGGGGTCCTGCGCACGATGACAAAGTAAATATGCCAGACGATCACCCAGATGAGGAGGAATAGTCCGACGGTTGGCCAGGGATTCTTACCCGCGATGTGCGCGTCGGCCGCCACGTAGACCTCCGCCCAGTACCATAGCCCGACGAATACGGTGAGCAAGGCGCTCCAGCGAAACCATTGCAGTGCTGGTAGCGTGAGGTGCTGAAAAATCTTGGGCTTAGCTGCCGCATCCACCTGCTTCATGAAGGGAACGTTCACCAGGTTGAAGAAGTAGAGCAGCCCGACCCACGCAATCCCCGCCACAAGATGGACCCAGCGCAGCAGAAGGCCCAGATTTTCCTTGCCGGTGTGCTGCGGTATGGACCAAGCCAGAGCCAAACCATAGAGCAGGTGTTGCATCTCAATCTTCCTCCTCGGGTGGTGTGCCAGCGTCCAGTAGCGGCGGCGTCTCGCACTTTGCCCGAGGGCAAACGCCAACCCGGCGGGCGCTGGAATATTGGCACTTGGCAAAGCATCGTGTCAAACGGCGGAACGCACTGCGGATTCACCGGGAAGCGCCGTTTGACATCGGCTGGCGCCGCCGTGTGGTACAAATGTTGGGGAGCAAGACTGTTTCCCCCCGACAATGGCGAAGCCGTTGTGTGAAACTGGAAGTCCGGGTTTCAGAAGTTAAGGAGATCGGCGATGGACAATAAGCCGGCACAGAACATTCAGGATTCCTTTCTCAACACCGCCCGCAAGGAGCGCAACAACATCACCATTTACCTGTTGAGCGGGGTCAAGCTGACAGGCCGTATTCGCGCTTTTGACAAGTATTCGGTGGTGCTCGAAACCAACAATCAGGAACAGCTGATTTTCAAGCACGCCATTTCGACGGTGGCGATGGGAAGAGCACTGCACGTCTCCGTGGAAAAGCCTCCCCAGGGAACGGCAGCGGCCGAATCGCTTCCCACGGCAAGCGCCTCCGGTACAGATGGATAGCCTATTTCCCTCGCAGGACTAGATGCCCGCGGCTGAGCCTCGCAGAGAACGCGCATTCCTAGTGGGTCTGGATTGCCGTACGCGCTCGCGAACTTCCGGGGGAGGCCGCGGGGCCAAGAGTTCCATGCCCCGCGAGGCCCTGGCGGCGCGTGATGGGGCGGCCAGCGCAGCCTCCGCTTCCAAGACCCCCACCATTCCCGAATTCAGCGCTGAAGAGTCGCTGGATGAACTGCGTTCCCTCGCTGCCAGCGCTGGCGCCGAGATCGCGGGCGAGTTCCTGCAGCATCGCGATCGCCCGGATCCGGCCACACTCATCGGCAAAGGAAAACTGGAAGAGATCGCCGGAGCGGCAGCCTCCGTGTCCGCGGATTTGCTGTTGTTCGACCATGACCTCACAGCGTCGCAGCAGCGCAACATCGAGAGAATCGTCGATACGCGGGTGATTGACCGCACCCAGCTCATTCTCGACATTTTTGCCCGCCACGCCCGCACTCGGGAAGGCCAGTTGCAAGTGGAACTGGCGCAACTGGAATACATGCTCCCCCGGCTTGCCGGCCGCGGCATCGAGATGTCACAACTCGGGGGCGGGATCGGCACCCGTGGCCCCGGCGAAACTCAGCTCGAAACCGATCGCCGCAAGATTTACCGGCGGGTCCGCCACGTCAAGCAGCAACTTGAAAATGTGCGGCGCATTCGCGCCCAGCAGCGGCAGCGGCGGGAGTCCGTGCCCGTCGCAACTATAGCTCTGGTCGGCTACACCAACGCCGGAAAATCCACTCTGTTCAATGCGCTCACTCAGGCAGGAGTGTTAGCCTCTCCCAAAATGTTCGCCACGCTTGATCCGACGATTCGCGGCATCACGCTGCCCTCGCGGCGCGAGGTTCTGCTGTCGGACACCGTGGGATTCATTCGCAACCTTCCGCACACCCTGGTTTCCGCCTTTCGCGCGACTCTTGAAGAAGTGCAGCGAGCCGCGCTGATTCTGCATGTTTCCGACGCCAGCAGTCCGTTATCGGCGGAACAGGATGCGCAAGTGGAGCGCGTGCTGAAAGAGCTGGAGGCCGACGGGAAACCGCGATTGCGAGTCATGAACAAGATTGACTTGCTGGCCCCGGCGCAGCGCGAACTCGCGCGCGACGATGCTGGTACGGTTCATGTCTCCGCGGCAAAGGACGTCGGGATGAGCACGCTGCTTGACAAGATTGACGAGATGCTCACCGAAGACCCCGTCAGTCGCGTACGCCTTCGCGTTCCGCAAAAAGAAGGCAAGCTGCTGTCACTGCTCGAAGCCCGCGCCCGGATTTATTCGCGGCAGTACAAAAAAGATGGGCTGGTGGACTTGGAGGTGGACGCGCCGGAATCAGTGGTAAGAAGGGTGAAGGAGTTTGTTGTGCCTACGTCAAAGCGCTCATCCAAGGAAAAAACTGCTGTATCCGGGCAAGGCTAAGGACGCTGGAGATTGTTGTCTCCCGAAATCCGCAGCGCCGGCCGCCGGCGCGTATCCCCAGAGCGCAAAACTCCGCCCACATCCCTCAGCGGCTTTGCACCAGAATCCAGTATGCGGACGCCGTCACCAGAGCGGTTCGCATAATCAATCGTAGTATTGCAACGGCTCTGCTCTCCATAACTTCTCCCAAAAACGAGGGCCGGCACTTCCCACCCCGAACGTTACCTCTCCATGGCCATCGCCATGGGACGGGTTTGCATTCTTGCCTCTCGATGGTCTTGCAAGTGTTGGTTCATTGCCTGCGCGGCCTGCGTACGTTGGCTGCCAAGCCGGCCATCGAATTTCTTCACGCGTTCGACGTGATTACAGGCGGTGCAAAGGAAGAACACGCCGTCGTTGTCCCTACTAATGACGTACATAGGCCCAGTGTTGACCATTGCAAGGCAGGCGGGGTGTGATTGTAGTCACTCGGTAGTTACTTCGGTGTAGCGACTCGTCAGCGAGCGGTTACTTCATCCCAACATCGCTCAGCACCTTGGGATTCTCTTCGCCAACCGCCAGCAGATTGTGACACGCCGAACAATCATTGGTGATGGTTTGTCCGTCGGCGCTGGTATGGCTGCCGTCGTGGCAACGGAAGCACCCGGGGAAATCATTGTGTCCGAGGTTATTGGGATGCGAGCCCCAGGTCAGGCGCATGTCGGGAAAAACGTTCCGCAGGTAAATCGCGGCCACGCCTTCGGCGGATTGCTGCACCACGGTGCGCTGCGTCTGATAGATCGCGGGATAGTAGCTTCGGTAAAAATTGTTGAGTTCAGCCAGGATGCGCTGCCGCGCCTCATCTTGACTGGGATAATCCACCTTAAGCAGTTCAACCGCCTTTTTCTTGATGTAAGGCAGCGTCGGGCTAATGGTGCCGATGGACATTTGTTTATCCACGGCGGTCTCCGGCATCTCGAAGGCGTGAGTCGGGCGGTTGTGACAATCGATGCAATCCATCACCCGGTGTTCGCCTTTATCCAGTTGCTGCTGCGTGGGCTTGGCGTCGGTGGAAAGAAATTCGATGGTCTTTCCGGAATCGTCGGTGTAGTAAACCGCGGGGATGACTTGGCGCTCGGCGTCGGTCGAAATGTAGTGAATCCGCGCGCCGTCGGACAGATGGTGCCCGTGGATGCCCACTAGCCCCTGCCAGGTCCGGCCGCCCACCTTCAGCAACAAGACGTTGGTCTGCGGCGTATTTTTTTCGTCGTCTTTGTAACTGGTGTTTACCAGGAACTTGTCGCCGGTAAAACGCTGCGGCCAATGGCATTGCTCGCAGGTTTCCCGGGCGGGGCGGAGAAACTTGACTGGCGAAGGAATGGGCCTTGAATACGTCTTGAAGGTAACCGCGAAGACCTGCCGCAAACCGGACAGCTTCGACCGCACGAACCAGGGCGCTCCGGGCCCGATGTGACACTCCACGCATGCCACGTGGGCGTGTGGAGAGTTCTGGTAGGCTGCGTACTCCGGAGCCATGACGGTGTGGCAGGTCGTCCCGCAAAAGGCGGTGGAATCCATGTATTCGACCCCGCGGTAGGAGGCGGTTCCGAAAATGACGAAGTTGAGCGCGGTCGCGCCCGCTACATAAACCATCCCCTGCCGCACCAATGGCAGACCCAGATCGATCGCGGGAAAGATGGTTGGCAGATCGCCGCTCTTCCGTAGGCTTCTCCGGCGCAGCCCAATCCCCAGCGGAATGAGCGCCAGACCGAGAACAAAAAAGCCCGGCAGAATCAAGAAGATCAGAATGCCGACGTAGGGATGGGGAGGGCCCGGCAGGAAAACGTCGTAGAACCAGAACGCAATCATGGTGAGCGCCGTGCTGGTGGTAAGCACGGCGCCGGTTAGCGTTGTGGGGTTCTGTCCGAGAAAGTAAAGTGGACGGGACCAGTCTCGAATGCCCTCGCGCAGGCTCATTACGAGTGGATGTTACGTTCCTTCCCCAAGATTGTTAGTTTGACCAGACTCAAGACCCTAATTTCGATAACCCGGACTACTTTCCCAGGGTACGAATATAGGCCACCAAGCCCTGAATATCTTCGGGCTTTAGAGACTTTCCGTAAGCGGGCATTTTGTTCTTGCCGTTGGCGATGGCGGCCGTCAGGTCCGCATCGGACTCTTTCTGCACGTCCGGGCTATGAAAGTCGCGAGCGCCCATTTTCTTGCCCATCGCCGAACCGGTGCCGTCGGCGCCGTGGCAGGCGGCGCACTTGCCTTTGTAGGTACTCTCCGCCCCTTGGGCATGCGCCGGGATCGAGAGAACCAGGGAAAAAGCCAGGGCGGCTGACGCCGCGAGTATTCGCACATTCACGTATTTCATGGTTTGAGTCCTTCCTCCTGCAAGTTCAATTTGATTTCCCTAATTCCGGGAATCCGATTGCCGATCATACCCTAACCGGGCCTGCAGTCTTTTGATTATCTGCCGACAAAGTTAATAGGGATGTAGGCCCTCGACTCCGACTAAGGTCTCCCGGAATGGAACATCCGAATTCAAAACAGGATTGTGCCAGCAGGAGCCAGGGTGTTTATGTGATTGGAATCACAAGAAAACCACACAATTGGACGATTCAAAGACGGGCAGCGAATTGCATCCGCACTAGGTAGGTGGGGCAATGCGGGAACTGAGAACCCAACCCACGAAAGGACTCGCTATGTGCAGATGGACCACCGCCGTTTCGGAGATCGCCGTCCTGACCCTGTTCCTGGCGATGCTGCCCGCGGCAGCGCAAGCGGCGCAGGAAAGCAACCCGGCGCCGGCTCCCCAGAAGGACAGCGCGCAGTATGTGGGCGCAGAAACCTGTAAGACCTGTCATGCGGATCTTTACAAGCAATCCTTCGAACACACGCCGCATTTCAAGACCACGCTCGACCATGGACACGGCTGCGAATCCTGCCACGGGCCGGGGTCTGAGCATGTGGCCGGGGGCGGCGATGTCAGCAAAATCACACGCTTCAAGAATCTTTCGCGGGGAGAGTCGAGCGCGCGCTGCCTGAGTTGCCACGCCGAAAAACACGAGCAATCCCATTTCGCGGAGTCCGCCCACGCCGGCAGCGATGTGGGTTGCCTGGATTGCCACTCCCCGCACCATGCCAAAGAACCGCAACACCTGCTGGTGCAGAGCCAGCCTCAACTGTGCTACGGCTGCCATACCGCCACCAAGGCGGATTTTGCCAAGCCGTTTCATCATCGGGTGAATGAAGGATTGGTGCAATGCAGTGATTGCCACAACGTTCACGGCACGACCAGGCTGCGGCAAGTCCGCGAATTGCCCAACGGGGATTTTGTTTGTTACAAGTGCCACGCCGATAAACGCGGCCCCTTCGCCTACGAACACGTTCCAGTGAAAACCGAGGGGTGTACCAGTTGCCATACGCCCCACGGCTCCACTAATCCGCGATTGCTTCGAGTCAGCCTGGTGAACCTGCTGTGTTTACAGTGCCATACCTTTCCCACGCAGGGACCCGCCGGACCGGCACACAACCAGTCCCAGAAGTATCAGGCTTGCACCATGTGCCATGTGGCGATCCATGGATCGAATTCCAGTAACGTCTTTTTCAAGTGAAGACGATGTTTGAAGCGGCTGAACCTCGAAATTGTTCTGCTGGCACGGGCTCGGTTGGGCGGAGGTTAAAAATGTCTAATTCGCGTTTTGACGGGTTCATTCTATTACTAGCGGTGTCTCTGCCCTGGACCGCGCTGGCCCAATCTTCGGGAAACACCAAGGGGCAGAGCCAGCCTTCCGATGAGGGTGTGAGCGGGCTGGGTTACACCGTCCATCAGTCGGTGGATTTGGGCTACCGCTACACCAGCCGCGACGGTAGCGGCGCCATGTATGACACGCTGGTGAATCTGCAAAGCGGCCCGCGGCTTCTGGACCAAACTCTTTCCATGCAATCGCAGGATCAGCCGGGAATGCCCTTCGACAATCTTTATATGAACAGTGTGGGATGGGGTGGCGATCCCAATAATTTCTTGCGGCTCCGCGCCGACAAGAACAAGTGGTACGACTTTCAAGCCAGCTTTCGCCGCGATCAGAATTTCTTTGACTACGATCTGCTATCCAATCCGCTCAATCCGGCGACATCGTTGCCCAATGTGCCGGTGCTGAACTCTCCCAGCGAATTCGCCACCACGCGCCGCATGAGCGACGTGGATTTGACCCTGCTCCCGCAATCCCGGCTCAGCTTCCGGCTGGGCTACTCGCACAACAACATGACGGGCCCTTCGTTTACCAGCCTGCATACCGGTACCGACGGTTTGCTCTACCAGCCTTGGAACACCACGGTGAACGACTACCGCATGGGAGTGGACTGGAAGTTCTTGCCGGGCACAGTGTTGAGCTACGACCAAACGCTTGATTACTACAGAGGAGATACGACCCAGCAGCTTGCACCCTTTGAGCAAGCGTTGCTCCCAGGCGGCTCTGCCGTAGAGCTAGGCTTGCCCATGGACACAGTAAACAAGCTGCCGTGCGCCATCCCTGCGGGGCAGACCAGCCTGATCAACTCCAGCGGGGTGCTGACCAATCTCGCCTGCAACGCCTACCTCAGCTACTCGCGCGCGCAGCGGGTGCGCACTTCCACACCCGGCGAACGAGTGAGCTTGCGCAGCAATTATTTCAACCGGATCGAGTTCACGGCGTCCTATTCCTACAGCGCGGCTGACATGACAGCGCCGCTTAACGAACTCTTCAACGGCTTGGAATCTCGTCTGCGGCTCCGCCAATACACCATCACCGGTCCGGCGGCCGCGAACCAGGTCTCCGATGTGGCGAACGTAAACGCCACCATTCATCTGACCAAACATGTGCGTTTAGTCGAGACCTTCAACTTCTGGGCCTTCCGCATTCCAGAGAATTCCGACTTTAGCGAAACTGACTGGACAATTCCGGGCGCAGGCACGTGCGCTGCGCCCACCTGCACCCTGCTGATTCCCCTCACCGGCACGACGCAGACAGTCACGGGAACATTGTCTTTCATGTCCTTCAACCAAAACTGGAAAAGGAACCAGACGGAAGTGGCCTGGGACATTCTGAAACAACTGGGAGTCCGCATCGGATATCGTTACGGAGACCAGGATTTCACTCATTTCAACGATTTCGCCCCGGGAGACGAGGATGTGTTTCTGGTCCACGAGCAAACCGCGCTATTTGGCATCTGGGCCAGGCCCTCCCACGCCCTGCGCTTGAACCTGGATGTGGAACGCGTCAATTACGACAACACCATCGTTCGCATTTCCCCGCGGAAAGAGTCGCGCTATCGTTTCCAAGGGAACTACACGCCGCGTCACTGGGCGGTTCTGGGCGGCTCGGTGAACGTTCTGGAAGACTCCAACAACGACTCTTTGACCCTATATCAGGGGCACAACCGCAATTACGGCTTCACCGCAACGCTCAACCCCGGCGAGCGCATTGGCTTCGACCTGGCCTATAACTACAACGACTTCATGCAGAATGCGCTTATTTGTTTCAATGACACTCCGCCCACGGGAGTTGCCCTTCCCGTCGTGGTGAATGCGGGTTCCTGCGCGGCGAACGATCCCGCCAATCCTCTGCTCGCCGGCTCCTCCTACATCAGCCACGCGCACTACGGGATGGGCGCGGTTATGGTAAGCCCCGTCAAGCGGGTGAGGGCGCGCGTCGGCTACAGCATTACGAGCGCGGATGGCAGCGTTCCCCAGTTTAATATCCTGCAGCCTTACGGCTCATTGCAGTCCACCTACCACCAGCCTCTCGCCGATCTTGAAGTTGGCTTAGGACACGACCTCACCTGGGTTTCCGGATGGAATTACTACCAATACAGTGAGCCATCGGCCGTTGGACCCACGGCGCCGCGATATTTCCACGCCAACACCGCCACCGTTGCCCTGCGTTGCGCCTTCTGAGCAAGACTCTCGCTTCTCCTGGCAGGAAACGGCCTCGAATACGCAGGCTACGGAGCGGGATCCAGAAACTTAAATGGGCCGGCAACCAAGAAGCGGTGACATTCCTTGGCTATCGGCCCACTCGATCCTGAATTGGATCGGAGGTGATACTTCTATGCTAGACCCCTCCGTTCAGAAGTCAAGCAGTCTTTCGGCGAGGTGGCGAAAGGCTGTGCAACTACGGGAACGCCACGTCCCAAGGACTCAAGCGCTGTTGTCGGCCCTATTCCTCCGGCTGGGAACAGCGCGGCGGCAAGACCCCGACGCTCCATGCCCCGGCCGCGCCGCTCTTTGTTCCAGAACAGCCGTTAATCTCTAGCCTGGCCCACTTGGGGTGGGAGGCGGTTGGCTGGCAAGCTTGTTCAGCCAGAGTCCAGTGGGGATCGTTATGTCACCACTACCAAGGGGGTGACAAAGTCTCATTGCGGTGACCTGGCATTTTCCGCTTGCGGCAGCGCTTTGACCCGGCCGGATCGCTACGCCGGTCGAAAGTGCGGGCAATCACTGCAAACTTTCGGGAGCCGGAATACCAATCGGACAATGAACTCTCGTGCCATCTGGCTTTATGCTCTCCGGCACTAGAATGGGTTTTTGCATGAACGTATTGCAGGTGTTCACCAACTCTCCCGGAGTAAGCCATGAACTCGACTGAACCCACGCAGCTTGATAGCGCGCCAGCCACGGCCACGGCTCTGCTTGTGTCCGGTAATCCGGCGTCCCGACTGCCCGATGCCCTGTCAGGAATCGCGACAGCCTCAGCCGCCTCGGTCCCCAAAGCTTCCGGCTACGGCTTACCCTGCGCCAAGTGCCGAACTTACTATGCAGCTGCCCTGCCCGCCTGCCCGATCTGCAAGAGCCCAGAGCGCGTTTCCCCGACAACTTCAAGCCGTCACCGTTCCCGTTGAACCGGCGCTCGACCCAGTCCCGGATGCGGAAGTCCTGGAGCAGGAGCGCGAACGTTTCTTGCAGGAATTTAAGGCGCAGATCGCTGGCGGCCTGCAAATCAACGCTAGCACCAGCTTCCGTTGCAATAAGGAAGAGAATCATGAAGGATCGTTTGAGCCGGCGGCTGTGTGCCAGAGCTGCTACGACCGCCTGCGGGAGCGGGCCGACCAATTCGAAGCCGCACTGCTCATCGACGTAAAAGACGCGACGCAGATCATCTATGAAGCCGTGTGGTCAGACCCCTCTGATCCAACCAAGACCTATCAAAATGCCGCCCAGTCGCTGCTCAACGAACTCCGAACCCGGGCAGGCATTTCCTCAGTGCTAGGGTCTTTGCAGCCGCTGCAGCATTAAATTCTTACTCGGGCTTCAGCGCAACCCATTTGCGGCCGGCATAGAGGCGATAGCCATCCCCATCAGCAACTACCTTCAGAGGCACCGGCCGCGCCAATTTGTCGTCGACATGGCCGGACACGGTAAACAAATCATTCGCTCCTACGTCCATGACCAGGAACTTGCCGTCCTTGGCGAAGCCGAAACCATATTCACCCGGCGCCAGGTCGGTTCCCTCGACGTTGAGCTTCACCTCGGTAATGAACAAGCCCTGGTACTTGGCCTGCACGTCGGTGGAGTAACCCGAAGTATCTACAAACCCGGCTAGGACCAGTTTGCCATCCGCGGTGCTGAACCCGCCGGAATTTCGCAATTGAACCGGCGCCGATTGGCCGCGGAAAAAGTAGGTGGGCGGCACGACCCGCTTTACGTCTTGCGCACTGAGTACGCCAGCCTTCGATTGCTGCGCCGACAGCAAGAGAGGAAGGAGGCAGAGCGGCAGTATTGCCAAAAACTTGCGCAGAGTTGTCTTCATCATGAATTCATTCTCCATCAACTTGAGATTGCAATATTGACCATACTCTACTCTCCGAAAGGCTGCTGGCCAACCCTGGCGGGAACGCTGGAGCGGCTCATCGGCGACGCAATTCGACCGCGGCTCGATCACAGGCGAGCAGGAATTTTTGAGGAGAACCGCAGAGATCCGAACCTGGCCGGGACGTGAAAGTTTGGTTGTCGCGTCAGGGTTGGCTGCCAGGCGAGATAAGCTCGCGGCTCTTGTTTCCCCTCCACGCGATAGAAATTGGCCCGCCAAATCAGGCTGGGATCGAAATTCGCCGTCAGGGCGGGGATGGGAATTGCCACTTCGGCCGACCAGGTCTCGGCCTCCTCATCGAGAACAACTGAGCGTCGCATCTCGCTTTTCAGGTCGCTGCGACCGCCGGGGAAGATGTCCAGATCGATCCACATCCCATTCGGGCTCACTTCAAATTCCTTGTAGTAGCCTGTCCGCGACGGATCGGGCTGCAAGAATGCCTCGACCACATCGCGATCCCAGAGCCGGTCCCGCCGCGCATCGGCATCGCAGTCGGGAAACAAGAAGAGCTCCCGAAACCGGCACTTGAAACGCAGATAAAGATTTCGTTCCGACCACAAGACGCGCACCTGGGTTTCGCGGGACGGATCCGCATTCCCGCCTTGCCAATCTCCACAAAAAGCGATTGGACTTGCGCGTTCCCACTCGGGAGAAGGCATCCCAGCATCGAGTTCCAGATCATGCGGGAGGTAAGTGGCGACTATTTCCGGCGACAAAGATAAAGATGAAGGTGAAACGACAGGCATGGTGAACGCTCTTGCTCGATCCGCGAATTCAGCCATGGTAACCGAAGCGCCGAAAAACACCGAACTTGCGCCTCGAATGGCTCCTATTTCGCTTGATGCCGAACTTCACGCGCCTCGCGGCTTTTCGTCGCAAACCTTGCGGTTAGATTCTCAAACAGCTGGATAGCAGGCAAAAGCCTTTAACGGCCGAGAACGCTGAGAACCTCCGCAGGTTCGCCAGGAAAACCAGGGCTGGACGAATCAGGGCATTCACGGCCCAGGAAATTACGTTTGACCGCAAGATTCGGATAGCTCTCCGCCAGCCAGCCGGAATACTTTAGCTACATCATGAACAGTGCGATACTCAATCTGACCGAGAAACCAGAAATGGCACACGCGGACGAAAGCCGGCGTTGGCAGGCGGTTCTCGACCGTGATGCAAGTCAGGACGGCAAGTTCGTGTTCGCCGTCTCCTCCACCGGAATATTTTGCCGCCCATCGTGTCCCGCCAAACGTCCCAGCCGGAAAAACGTAATCTTCTTCCGCCAGCCTGCAGAGGCGGAAACCGCCGGCTATCGCGCCTGCCTGCGTTGCTTCCCCAAGGCAGTGGGCGGCAACCCGCGGAGCCGGGTGGCGAAAGCGGTGTGCCGGTATATCGAAAAGCATTTAGACGAACCGCTTACGCTGGCCGTGCTGGGCCGGGCTTTCGGGCAAAGTCCATTTCATTTGCAACGCACATTCAAAGCAGCTTTGGGAGTAACGCCGCGCGCCTACGCCGACTCCTGCCGGGTGGACCTGTTCAAACGCAACCTGCGCGCCGGGCATTTTGTGACTCGCGCCCTGTATGACGCAGGCTACAGCTCCAGCAGCCGCCTGTACGAGAAAACAGCTTCGCAACTCGGCATGAATCCAGACCAATACCGCCGCGGAGCGGTGGCTACGCTCATTCGCTACACGTTTGCTGTTTCTCCCATCGGGCTCATGTTGATCGCCGCCACCGACAAAGGAATCTGCGCCATTCAGTTCGGAGACTCCGAGACGGAACTGGAACACGGACTCAAGCGCGAGTTTCCTTTCGCCGTGCGCCGCCGCGACGACTCTGCCCTCCGCTCTGGGACTCAGGCCCTTCGGGGCCTGCTGCGCGGGAAGAAATTGAACACTTCTCTGCCGCTCGATATTCAAGCCACCGCGTTCCAGCGCCGCGTATGGGACTATTTGCAAACCATCCCGCCCGCGACCACACGTTCTTACGGAGAAGTGGCCAAAGGCATTGGCCGCCCCACCGCGGCGCGGGCGGTGGCTCGCGCCTGCGCCACCAACCCCCTGGCGCTGGCAATTCCTTGCCATCGCGTGATCCGCGAAGGCGGAGCCCTAGGGGGCTATCGCTGGGGGCTGGCGCGCAAGAGACTTCTACTGCAGATGGAGAAATCCCAAGCCGGAACGAAGGCCTAGTTCTGGGGGTATCGTTCTGGGCCAAGTTCCGGCCCGGGAGTTTCTGCCTTGCGAAAAAAATCTCTCCGGGATCGTCTCCCCTCCTGAAGCTTGGAAGACCAAAGTAACTCGTGAATTACGAAAGCCGCTGCCCGTGGGACATCTGTTCGCCATCCTTGTGCGAATGAGATGTTGAGACGTTGGTATTGCCCGAAGGCTGCGAACCTATGGACCAAGACGACTATCTGGAAGCGATTCATCTGCGGGTTGATCGCGTGACCGAAGATCTGCGCGCCATCCAGCGAGCGCTGAACTGCGCCGCCATGGAGGTGCCGAACGATCCCGAACTCATGGAAGCCATGAGCCAACTGCCCGAGATGGATTCGCTCCGCACCTTGAAGTCTGCCGTCGACCAGATGCGGCACTTCCTGTGGTTCTATATGCAGGTCATGGGCAACGAAAGTGAGGCGGGTGACCGGTTGCGGCAAAGCATCCGTCAAAGGGCCTCGGAAGATGTGAACATCGGTGCTGAGGCCGCCTTCCTCAAAAAATGCCGCGCCGCCGCCGATACGGCGGTGCTTCAATACCTGACCGACGGGAAGGATCGCAAACCGAACTAGGGTTACTCCAGGCTGGGCGGTGAGGTTGTTGCCCGGCAAGAACATTCCGGCCGTTTAGAACCTTTCCCGCATTTCTGCCACAAAAGCCCGTACCGCTTTAAAGGTCCAAACTCCCGCCGCGGCCGCATTCCATTCCTTCGCCAGGGTGCTATACTTTTTGTTGCGCTCTAGATTCTAGTGCCTGCGATTGGGAGCGCACTGCGTTAGTTTTTCTGTCCACGTATGTCGGGGAGTGGCTCAGCCTGGTAGAGCACCTGGTTCGGGACCAGGGGGTCGGAGGTTCAAATCCTCTCTCCCCGACCATTTCTAGTTGATTCGGTTGACTCAATTCTCGCGGTTTCCGCAAGTTTCTGATTACAAACATTGAGTTTTGTGTCCTAGTTGCGTCCTCCGGCTAGAGGTCCGGCGGCGGAATCTGGCGATGCAAGCTACGTAAGCCACCTCCCATCTGTGTCGGCTGCGCTGGAAAGGATCTCCAGACCGCGGCAGATGCAACCATAACTCTCCCCTTACCCACCAAAATGGAGCAGTCTTCGCTGCGAATGACTGACGAAACAACAGCCTTAAAAAGCCTACTGCTCATTGCCGTGCAGCTTCTGATAGATCTGCATTTCCTTGCGGGACTCCTCTGGATATCCAGATTTCTTGTAAGCCAGGGCTAACCGGTAATGATAGTTCTCCTGCTTGGGGTCGAGCCTTGCCGCTTCCTGGTAAGAGTGAAGCGCATCCAGAGTGCGGCCTTCCTCTTGATAAAGCTCTCCCAGCTGAAAATGCGCGTCGGCGTAACTTGGATCGAGCTCAGTCGCTGTTTTCAGCAACTGAATCACCTGCCCAGAGTCGGCTGCGGGCTTGTCGGACCAGCGGCCCGAAAGCGCCATGGCGTAGTAATAGGTTAGCTTGGCGTTTCGCGGATACAAATTGGTGAGAGCGGCAAGTCTCTCAATCACCGCCCCCGCCATCCCTGCCGGGATATGGGCCATTTGTCCCAGCAGTTCCATGGCCTCGGGATCAGTCGGATTGATTTCGCTGGCCTTGAAGGCTTCGCTCACCGCATCATCGATCAACCCCTGCCCGTAGAGCGCTCCTCCCAGTCCCAGGTGCATCTTCTCCGAATTGGGATACTTTTCGACCCCAAAGCGAAAAATCTTGAGGGCAGAATCGCCTTCGAACTTCAGCAACGATGATCCAAACTCGAAGACATTCTCCTCGCTGGGATCGAGCTGAGCTGCCGCCTGGTATTGCTTCGCGGCAGATCGAAAGTCGTTTTTTTCGCGGTAAAGCTCTCCCAGCAGCGAGTGAATTTCCGCCACATCGTGCTCGCGCAGGATTTGTTCGCCAAGTGCGGATGCCTTTTCCGGCAAGCCCGCTTTGCCATAGGCGATCAACAAATCGCGCCCTGCCGCATAATCGGACGGGCAAATCTGGTGGGCTTTTTCCAGATATGGGACGGCGGTGGCAGCTTTCTGTCGAAGAAGCGACTCTTCCCCAGCCCGATAGCTCTCGCCAAATCCGGCCGATGTGCACGAAGTCTTAATCTGAGGAGAAGAGTCTTGACCGCCGCACGCGACAGCGAAGTCTTGTGCCCATGCGATCGTCAATAGGATGACCAGAACGGCCTGCCACGCCATGATGTGCTTCCCGGTCTCGCGGTTTCCAGATTTCCGAGAAGGTTTATTATATGTCAGCGGCGGTAACACTCTGAGATTGTGCCCAGCATCTCCTGCGACCAAATTCGTCACAAGATCGGATCGAGATCCCGCAGCGAACACCATCACTCTTGCAGCCTCAATGAAGAAGAACATTTTCCTGTGCGTTGATCGAAAGCGTGTGCGCGGCCTCTCGACGAGAGCGATTGCAGCCCTGCTCACGCCTTTCGTTCTATTGCTTGCGATTTCCAGATCGTCGACTCAATCCATGGGACCGGTTCCTGCCGCCGCTCAGCAAGGCGGCATCAGCACGGGGGCAAGTCACCCGCCGGTTTACGACAAAGAGAAGCGCCCGATCACGGCAGGTGGGTTTGTCGAGCAGGGTCCTGTCGTTTTTCAAGATATTTCCCAGCAGGCTGGGCTCACCGTGTGGCATCACACCGTGGGCAGCCCTGAGAAAGCTTTCATTACCGAGTCCCTCGGTGGCGGGGTGGCGCTGCTGGACTATGACAATGATGGCTGGCTGGATATCTACCTGGTGAATGGGCTCAGTTACGAGGCGCTTTCCGGCAAGGTCCCGCCACAACACGCGGCGCTGTTTCATAACAACCACGACGGAACATTCACGGATGTTACGGAGAAAGCCGGAGTCGGGAACGATCGCTGGGGCGTGGGCGTGGCGGTGGGCGATTACGACAATGATGGCTGGCCCGATTTGTATGTGACTAATCTTGGCAAGAACCGGCTGTACCACAACAACCACGACGGAACCTTCACCGATGTGGCTGAGAAGGCAGGCGTCGCGCTGGGAACATGGTCCACCGGACCGACTTTTGGAGACTATGACGGCGACGGACGTTTGGATTTGTTCGTCCCCGGTTACGTTGCCTACGACATGAATAGTCCGCCGGCCGCAGGCGTGAATGGGTTGAACCCATCCTACTGTCAATTCCGCGGAGTCGGCGTTTTTTGCGGGCCGCGCGGCCTCAAGGGAGAACTGGACCATCTCTTTCACAACAATGGAGACGGAACGTTCACCGATGTCAGCGCGAAAGCTGGGGTTGGAAATACCAAGAGATACTACGGCCTCACCGCAGTCTTTGCCGATCTTCGCGGATCAGGGAAACTTGATCTGGCGGTGGCAAATGACTCCACGCCCAATTACCTCTACCGAAATAGAGGCGATGGCACATTTGAGGACGTAAGTTTCGAGTCTGGGTACGCGGTTAACGGGGATGGCCGTGAGATGGCTTCCATGGGAATTGGTGTGGGCGACTACCTGAATAATGGACGCCTCGATCTGCTGAACTCCAACTTCTCCGACGACTACAAGGTGCTTTACCGCAACGACGGAGATCTGAACTTCACCGATGTCAGTTACTCAGCAGGGATCGCCACGGCTACAATTCCATTTCTCAGTTGGGGGAACGGCTTTCTTGATTTTGACAACGACGGGTGGAAGGACCTCTTCATCGCCAGTGGGCATATTTACCCGCCAGCTGACACACAGGAGTGGGGCACCAGTTGGCGGGAACGTCCACTGTTGTTTCGGAACCTCGGACGAGGGAACTTTGAACTGGTACCCGCAGTCGTGAAAACTGGTTTATCAGTAGTGATTGCAGCGCGGGGCGCTGCCTTCGGCGACTTGTTTAATGACGGCAAGATTGATGTCGTGCTAAACAACGTCGACTCTCCACCCACCCTGCTGCGAAACGTGAATGCGGATCATCACCACTGGGTGGAATTGAACTAATCGGCGGCCCGAAGAGCCCTCGAGATGCTGTGGGTGCAACCGTGTATCTCAGCGCCGGGAAAATCAGGCAAAGAGCGGATGTGATCAGCGGAGGCAGTTTCGCCTCCTCGAATGATCCGCGAGTTCATTTTGGTCTGGGAGACACCGCGACCGTGGATGATGTGGAGATTCGCTGGCCGAGCGGCGCGGTGGAAAAGATCCGCCCGCCCGCGGTGGACCAGATTGTTGTAATCCACGAAGGTCAGGGAATCACAGAAGGAAGCCCTAAGGCTCATTAACTTCGCGAGACCCAGCGCCGTCGATGTGAGAGAAACCCCCGCTCGACACCGCGATCAACCATGCTAAGCACCAATACCGAGACGGTGCTTCCTCTGCATGGAACAATCCCCGAGTGGTCGATTGATTTCATGCCGCGAAACATCGTGTCGCGCGATCACGAATAAAGTTGCCAACTATTTCGCTGGTGCCTGATACTCGCTTTCCCGGGAGCTTTTCGCACGCAAGGCGTTCCGCCTTTTTTGAGAGGAGAAATAGTTTGAAAACGCGTCAGGTGAGTTTTGAGTACGGAAGCGATCAGTGGCCGTTCGAGGTTCCTGAGGATGCGATCGTCGTGGACGATGTTCCCGCAGGGCAGATCCGTCCGGCTCTGGCAGACCCAGTTGCGGCTCTCCGCGAAACTTTAGCTCAGCCGATGGGCATAGAACCTCTTGAGCAATTGATTGACCGGAACACCAAGGTTTCTGTCACCGTGAATGACTGGATGGGGGGTAGCTTTTACGCCCTTCCAGTTGTGCTCGACCTGCTGCACAAAAAAGGCCTGAAGGACCAGGACATCCGGATCATGATCGCGGGTGGGACTCACGCGAAGGTTACACGCCGGCAGCTTTACGCCTCCAATATGGGCCGCTGGCTCACGGGAAACAAGCCTCCGTTTCCGGAGGCGTTTCGCATTCTGCCCCCGGAGATTATCGAGAAGTGGAGCCATCCGGGCAACGACCGCATCGAACGCCATGACGCGGCCGATCTCGACTCCATGGTGAATCTCGGTCCCACGAAACATGGCGGACTCGTCGAAGTGAACAATATCCTCAACGATTCCGACGTGGTTATTCATCTGGGTTGGGGACCGCTTCCCTTGTCGCCTTGGGGAGGGTTTCTGGGTGGCGGAATTCTTGGATTGACCAGCGCGCGGTCCATCCTGGGACATCATTCGCCGGATGTGGTCAACCATCCCAGAAGCACCCACGGAGACGCCAACAAGCAGGTGTACGGCGACCACAAGTCTGCCCTCATGGAGAAAGTGGAGCAGAATGTGCGGGCGAAGTTTTTTTTGATCGACCCCTACTTCAATGCGCGCGGCCAGTTTGCCGGAAGGTGGTGGGCTGGAACGTGGAAGCCGCTGCGTGACGCGCAGGTTGCCTATGCGCGGGAGGAGTTCACTGTCAAACTGCCGCACAGCGCCGACGTCGTCATGCTCGACTGCCCGCCTTGGATGTTCCACGGCGCGACCAGCAATCCCATGCTCGCCATGTCTCATGTCACCAGCGCTCTAAGAGGATTTATCCCTCCTAATCCTCTACTGCGCAAGGGGGGAGTCATTATCTGCACCACGCCTTGTGATGGAACCATCGACGACTGGTATCGCCCCTCCGACCGAGAGGTAATGAGTCTTTACGCGCACGTCGGGCGCGATATTAATGAATTGTTTGACCGCTATACCGACGATTTCCTGCACCGGTCGGAGTATATCTACAAGTATCAGCACTGCTACGGTCATCATCCAATGCATGCTTTCTGGTTGTTGGCGGCCGAGCAATATGCGTTTGACCAGTCTTGCAAAATTATTTTCGCGGGCGCCAAGGATTCAGAACCTTTGCAGCAAATGGGTATCGAGGCGACTCCCGATCTGAAGGCCGCCTGGCAAGTTGCCACTGCTGCTTTAGGGAAGGATCACCCCGAGGTTACCGTGCTCTCGCGCTGCTCGAAGAGATTCGGCCTGACGTTTGACATCGCGAATGGTTGAAGCTGGCTTGCTTTGGCATGGCAGGGCCTTAACCTCCAGCCAGGGTTGTCGCAAGAAACCGTTCCGGAGTGTTGTGTATTCGAACCAACGGAGGGATTTGTCGAATGTCTGGAAATGCAAAGAAGACGCCCCTGGTCAGCACCGTAGAGAAATCGCAGCTCACTAAATTCCTGGGCGTGGATTTCTCGGTTCTGTTGCCGCGTGAGCGCAGTGAATGCGTGGAAATTCTGTTGGAGCGCTATCCCAAAGGCCTTGCCTTCCCCGTTCATCAGCACAAGGAATGCGAGCAAACCTATTTGGTTCTGGAGGGCGAAGCAGAAGTGACTCTAGGCGGCGAGGTGCACGAGTTGCGGAAAGGCGGCGTGGTTTATATTCCTCGGCTTACGGACCACGCGGTGCGAAACACGGGAGATTCCGATTTGATGTACATCGTTGTCGAGACTTACCCGGACGGCTATCTACCGAATGAGCCGACTTGGGACTCTCACATCGCGGTTCTAGAAAAACATTACGGCACGGCTAGCGGTGGATCAAAGCCATAGGCTGAGCGGACGTCGGTCTCGTCGCCGGACTTTCGGCATTGGGGAATAACATGGATATTCCAGCCAATCAGTTTGAAACCTACGTGGACGGGTTGGACCACTCGGAGGATTTGGCCTTCGACAGAGACGGCGTACTTTGGGCCGGGGGGGAACTCGGACAAGTTTATCGGGTTCCGGAGCCGGGCCGCCTCGAAGAAGTCGCCAACGTTGGGGGTTTCTGTCTCGGGTTGACGTTTTCGGCGGCCGATGACCTCTACATCTGTAATGTTAAGCTGGCATCGGTTATCAAGGTTGAGAAGAATGGCAAGTCGAGTCTGTTTGCCGACCGCGCTGGAGATCACAAACTCAAAGTTCCCAACTACAGCGTGTTCGATTCCGCGGGAAATCTCTATGTTTCCGATTCTGGCGATTGGGCGAAAAGCAGCGGCTGTATCGTGCGCTTCAACCCGCAAGGCAAAGGCGAAATATTTCTGAAAGCGCCCCAGCCCTTCCCTAACGGCCTCGCGATGAGCGCGGATGAGCGCTTCTTATTCGTCGCGCAAAGCCATACGGACGACGTGCTGCAAGTGGAAATCCGCAACGATGGAACCGCCGGTCATCGTGAGGTTTACGTTCGCGGCATGGAAAGAGTTCCCGATGGCCTGGCGTTCGACGTGGACGGCAATTTATATGTGAGTTGTTACGCGTCCGACAATATTTACAAGGTCACTCCGGACCGGAAGGCTACCGTTCTGTCCTATGATCCCCAGGGAACCATCCTGGCTCGGCCAACCAACGTGGCCTTTGGCGGCAAAGACCGCGACGAATTGTTTGTCGCCAATCTTGGCCGCTGGCACATCAACCACGTAAAACTGGGAATCAAGGGACAGCCGCTGGTGAATCAACGGTAAGACTACGCCGACAAAAATCCTCCGTCGACTGCGATGGTGTGACCGGTAACCATGCCGGAGCAATCGGCGGCGAGAAAGATCGCCGCCCCAACGACTTCATGGGGATGACCTTTCCGCCCGGCTGGAGTCCGGTCGATAAAGTACTTCAACGACTCCGAATCGGAGCGCGCCTTTGCCACCAGAGGCGTTTCAAACAACGACGGCGCAATCCCATTGACCTGCACATTGTAGGGCGCTAATTCCACGGCGAAGCCGCGCGTTAATTGCACTACCCCACCTTTGCTGGCCAGATAGGCGATGCTGCCCGGATAGGCGATAAATCCCCCAATGGACGCCATGTTGATGATCTTCCCCGAGCGCCTTTCGGCCATGTGCCGCCCTACAACCTGGCTGCACAAAAATACCCCCTTGAGATTGACATTGATGATCGTGTCCCAATCTTCTTCCGCGTAGTCAAGGGCGGTACCGCGAATGGCGCGGCCTGCGTTGTTCACCAGCACGTCAATGTTCTTCCATTCAGCCAGCGCTTGAGAAACCGCACGCTCAACATCGCCCTTGCTGCCCACATCCATTTGAATGGCGCGCGCTTCAGCACCTGATTCCTGGATCAGTTCCACGGTCTCACCGGCCTTGTCCAAGAAAACGTCAGCCACAATCAATCGGCAGCCCGCGCCGGCCAATCCAACGCTGATAGCCTGGCCCAAGCCGCTGCCGCCTCCGGTCACGAGCGCGGTCTTGCCGTCTAATCGGAAGAGATCGGTCTCCATGCGTCCCCTTATCCTTGGAGAATCTCCAGGACCTCGCGATCCGGCCCGTGAAAGTAGCAGAACCGCACGCCGGCAAAGTAAGGATGCTGCTTAGAGATGGTGACCGGAGTGGAAAGGAATCTCACGCCTTTGCCTTCGAGATCACGCTTCGCCGTCTCGATGTCATCCACTTGGAAGCACAGATGCTGCCAGCCGCCGTCGTTGGCTTTGGCGTTCGCTGGGATCTGCGTGCCTTCCGGATGCACATACTGAAAAGTCTCAATCAGCCCACTGTTATTGGGGAGCTTGAAGAATGTTGCCAGAACCTTGGTTCCAGGAAGGCCTACGCCACGAGAGAATTCGTCGTCTTCAATCTCGGTTTCGAGTGCAATTTCCAGCCCGAGCACTCCATGGTAGAAAGCTTTCGTCTTTTTCATGTCGGAAACAATCAAATTGAAATGGTGCAGACCACGAAACATAGGATTCATTCTCCGTCTTCAGTTTTAGTCACAGCCGCGAGGCTTGAGTCAACAGAAATCACGGTCCACTACACCCACGAACAACCTGACCTCCAATCCCACCAGGGAACGCACTTCAAACAGATCGATCGCGCCAACTCATCCAACCTAGGTCGTGGCATTACTCAACTCCCTCGGACCTGCGGTTGTGCGGGAGGGCTCCTATCCACGATCCCATTCCTCCATCGAGCCGGTACGCCTGTCCGGTGATGAACGCGGAACGCTCGCTCAGGAGGAAAAGCACCAACTCCGCAACCTCTTCCGGTCTGCCAAAGCGGCGCAGCAGATGCATATTCTTACGCGCTTCCTCTTCTTCTTTCTTACCTTGCACCGAAACTTGCAGCATGGGAGAGTCAATGCACCCCGGACATACGGCATTGCAGCGAATGAGGGGTGCGCAATCAATGGCGATGGTTCGGGTTAATCCCAACACACCCGATTTGCTGGCAGCGTAATGTGAGATGCCATATTCACTCACAAACGCCTGCACGCTGGCCATATTGACGATCGAGCCTCCGCCCTTGCGCATCATGCCCGGAATAGCCGCGCGCGCGCACAAATAGACGCTCTTCAGATTGACCCGTAGAGTTTCGTCCCATACCTCCTCGGTCACTTCCATGAACGGCGCGTACTTGGCAATGGCCGCGTTGTTCAACAAGAGGGTGGGGTCACCCACCTGCTTGCGGATGGTGGTAAAGGCAGCGTCCACCTCGCAAGCTCGTCCAACGTCGCATTTTATAAAAGATACCTCCTTACCCAACCGCGCAGCTGTTCCTTCTCCGGTTTCCGAATTGATGTCCAGAATCACCACTCGTGAGCCGGCTTGCGCCAATGCTTCCGCGCATGCCGCCCCGATTCCCTGCGCGCCACCAGTGACCACTGCAACGCTATTCGCAAACCCGTCTTGCATTTCGATCTGCATCCTTCCTGATCCTTAATCGAATCTGAGTGGGTACCGGCCGGAGGTCTTGGCAGTTTCATAAAACGCCAGGATATTTTGGATGGGCACCTCTGGCTGAATGTTATGCGCTGGAGCGATGATCAGGCCACCGCCGACTCCAGTGGTGCGCAGACGGAACTTGACCTCATTGGCGACGTCTTCCGGCGTGCCGAAAGGCAGCACCTCCTGAATATCAATGGTCCCCCACAGCGTGAGGTGTTGGCCGAAATCCTTTTTGATCTGCGCCGGATCCATGGACTTGGGCTGGATTGGGTTGAGAATGTCCAGTCCAATCTCAATGAGGTCTGGAATGATAGGCACAACGTAGCCGTCGGTGTGGAAGGCAATCTTGACTTGTGGGTTGATGCTCTTCCATTCGGAAAACAGCTCCGCATAACGCGGCTTGAAGAATTCGCGGAAGATGCCCGGCGAGAGCAACATGCGGTTTTGCGTGCCGAAGTCATCGCCGATCCAGATGATGTCCACGCCGAGTTCCACATACTTTCGTCCAGCGGTGCGAATCCAGCCCATGAGCTTATCAAGATAGGCGTGGGCGAAATCCTTGCGCGCGACCAGGTCTTCCAGAACCGTTTCCAGGCCGCGCAAATACCAGGAAAGTTCGAGTAAGGTGCAGGCCAATCCACCCATGATGCCGTATTCTTTGCCATATTCGGTGATCAGCTTACGCACTCCAGCATAGCGGCCCTCCGTGGAAAAATCAGGCATGGTGAACTGCGAAGGATCAGTGATATGGGCCAGCGGATGCTCGGTCATTTCAGTAAAGGAACCGTTCGAAGGATGCTCAATCCACCTCCAGCCGATGCCCCATTCGTCGGTGTACTGCTTAGCGGGATTAGAGTAGTAGCCGGTGCAAGGTCCCATCCAAGAAATGAGGAAATCGTGATCCATAAGAATGGGGAGCGGACCACCGGCAGATTTGTAAGTTTCCGTTTCGGCGGACTCGACTCCGAGATGATGCAGCAATTTCTTTTCAGCTTCTGGGGTGTACCAGGCGCACAGCGGCGCGCGGTCGGGTTCTTCATGATTAATAGCCGTGAGCAGGCGTTCTTTGTGAGTCATGGTTGCTCCATCATTTTGATAGCAATCCGTCTAGATCCGTTCGCGAGCCTTCGGCGAGGAATCTGGAGAGCGTGACGAGTTGTTCCAAGGTGCAATATCGGTACTTCTTTATTTGTTTCACGCGCGCTTGTCCGTGGAGGCGCCATTTTGCGGAAGCGCTCCAATCCACGCTCCCATTCCTCCATCGAGCCGGTACGCCTGTCCGGTGATGAATGTGGAGCGCTCGCTCAGGAGGAAAAGCACCAACTCCGCAACCTCTTCCGGCCTGCCGATTCGCCGCAGCAGGTGCATATTCTTGAGAGCATCCTCTTCTTCCCGCTTGCCTTGCACGGAGATCTGCAACATTGGACTTTCTATACAACCGGGGCACACCGCGTTACAACGGATCAGCGGCGCGCAGTCAATGGCGATCGTCCGGGTGAGTCCCAATATGCCGGACTTGCTCGCGGCGTAATGTGAAATGCCATATTCACTTACAAAGGCCTGCACACTAGCCATATTGACGATCGAACCGCCGCCATTTCGCATCATGCCCGGAATCGCTGCGCGCGAGCACAGATAGACACTCTTCAGATTGACTCGCAGAGTCTCGTCCCACAACTCCTCCGTGACTTCCATGAAGGGCGCGTACTGGGCGATAGCGGCATTGTTCAACAGGAGGGTAGGATCGCCCATTTGCTGGCGAATCGCGGCAAAGGCAGCGTCGACTTGGGCGGAGCGGCCCACGTCACACTTAAAGAAAGATACATCCTTGCCCAGACGGGCAGCGGTTTCTTCTCCCGTCTCCGAATTGGTATCCAGGATCGCCACCCGTGAGCCTGCTTGTGCTAATGCGTGGGCGCACGCCGCACCAATGCCTCGCGCCCCTCCCGTTACAACTACGACTTTATTCGCCAGCCCGTCGTTCATTTCGATCTCATCTCCTGCTCAGCGCGGATTTCCGTAATTGTTCTCAGAGTTGGATTCCTCAAATCTTGTTGCGATCCGCGCGAGTTCTCCGAACGTGTCACGATTACGGGCAAAAAGCGTGGGATAGAGCGCGACGTAAGGCTTGTACCTTTCATGTGCAGACCACTCGGGTTGCTGTTCGTGTTCCACCTTCGATCGGGATCTTGCGGCGGCGAGCAAATCCGGAAAGATGCCCACCGCATGGCCCGCGATTAGAGCAGAGCCCCACGTGGCCAGGTCATTCCGCGCCAGCTTCCCGTAGGGGATTCCGAGGACGTCGGACTTGATCTGGTTCCACAGCCGGCTGTGTCCACCCCCGCTGATCACGCGCACTTGATGGAAGTCGGCCTGCGGCCAGAGTTCGCGCATGCGTGCCAAGTAAATGGCATATTCGTAAGCTACCGATTCCAGGATGGAGCGGTAGAGATGCTCTTTTCGATGACCCCAACCAAAGCCCATCCAAAGGCCCCGCGCGTCGGGTTCCACGGGATTCCACCGTCCTCCCAATTGCGGTATGCAAAGGACGCCTTCGCTGCCTGGAGGCAGATCACTTGCCTTTGAATCCATGAAGCCATAAATGCTCACGCCCCTCTGGGAGGCTTCGTTCGACTCCGCCTGACAGAACTCGCGCACAAACCAATCATGAGTTCGTCCACCTAATACGATGGCGAGCTGGTAGAACCTATCGGGTAGCACGCTACTCATACAGCAAAGTGTCTCGGTGGCCGCGTCCGCACGATAATGATCCAGACAGACGCCAAAGATGCAGGCCGTCCCAGCGATATCGAAAAGCGTGCCAGCATCCACAACCCCGTCGCCCAACAATGATGCGGCAGCGTCGGCTGTCCCAGCGGCGATGGGCAGGCCGCTTGTAGCCCCGAGTCCTGCGCGGCCTGCGGAGTGAGATTCCCGATGACCTCAAAGGCGGACGCCACACGGGGTAGTACCCGCAAGGGGACACCAAACAATTCACAGAGTTCTTCCGACCACCGCCGGTTCGCGGAATCGCTCAGGCCGGACCAACCCATGAACGCGGGTTCTATAAAAGCCTGGTCGCCACCGAGACCTGCCATTAACCCCGCCACGTAGGCTGCGGCTGGATGAACTGTCGATTCTTTTCCATGCCTCCGGATGTTCCCTCTTTCCACCACAGTATTTTCTGACCGTAGGTTGGGGAGCTTCCTGTAAGCGCAACGATGCGGTCACCGGCCGCGGCCAACATGCGGCGTTTTTGCGGGTTGCTGCGGGTGTCGAGGGGGGAGTCAAGTGGGTAACGGGCTGCCACTGCCTGTCAATGCCCATAATTCCACCAGCTTGACTATCAATGCTGAGGGCAGCGACGCGGGTTGATTCGATACCGGATTGCTGATCGCCATTCGAATGGTCGTGATTGCGGACCTGTAAATCCGCTGGATCTTGTTCCGCCATCCCCGGACGCGCGTAGTGCACCTCGCTTTCCATGCAAGCCTCGCCCAGCAGGTTCCCCTGCGGTCATAAACGCCCGCCTTTGCAAGGGTCGTTCCCAAATCAACACCAATCAGGCAGTCTCTTTGCATTTCTGGTTTCCGGGTCTTCAGGTTGCGTTGCTCAGTTCGTTTTTCGTGGAAATATTCAAATTTTGAGGGGGTACCGCCCCCAAGTCTTTAGCGCACCGAAAAAGGTGAACGAGATTTTCCGGGGGAATATCTTCCTGGACATTGTTCGAAGTGGTAAGAATGTACCCGCCCCCCGGGCTAGAGCGCGCAGCCGGGTTTTCACTTCCGTTTGACATCCGCGAGGCCCCGATCATTGCCTGCTGCACATCAATCGCGCCTTGAAAGGTAACACGGCTCCCAAAGTCTTTCTTGAGTGTGAAGGAATCCATGCCGTCTGCCAGGGGTTGAACGGATTGAATAATGTCAGCCCCGGCTTCGTTCAATTCCAGAATCAGCGGACGGACCGAGCCGCAACAATGAAACATCACTTTGGCATTCGGCGCCTGGCGTTTGACCTGGGTGAAAATCTCAGTGTGATGCGGCTTCAGCATCTCCTGATAGGTCTTCAGCGAAAAAAACGTGCCATGCTGGTGCGCCAAATCCTCGCCCCAGGTGACGATGTCCACAAGATCTCCGATAGCATTCATATAGACATCCATCAATCCAAGAAAGACCCCGGTGATCTTTTCCAGGAGTTTGTGCGCGAGGGTTTATTGCCCACGAGATCCATGAGAAAAACATCGGTCCCACGCAGGTAACATCCCATTTCAAAGAGGCCCACCGAAACTGGAGCCCGGGAAATCAAAGCGTAGTCGGTTTGACGCCGATAGTGGTTTGCCCTTTCGCGCAATCCCTCGGTTCGGCCCGGCGCATAGGGATCAGGCCAGGGATAACTCTCCAAGTCTCCGACCTCAGCGTTTGCCAAAGGGTGTCCGACGACTGACATCTGGACGCCCGTATGAACCATAGGTATCCCCCATTCGTCTTTGAAGGTACCGTCCGGGTTGATGCGCACTTGAAATCGCTAGGCGACTTCATCCCTACGTGCCGGCAGTCTATGTCCAGTGCCTCCAGCACACGTTCATCGTAGTAATTACCATTATGGCCATGCCGATAGGGTTCGATATCACCCTCGATTCCGAGATACTTCTTCAATTGGAAATAATGTGCGTCATTAATGCTGTAGGCGCTGCCTCCAAGATCCTAAGGGAACGCGATCAGGCTCTTTGTGGGCTAGTGCTGTTAGCACTCTCTCGCGATGAGTCATGGGAAGATTGCTCTCTCCTTCCGAGAAACGAAATCGTGCCGCGGGAGGAGCCGAAGCGTTTCGCGCGAGGACTTGGGTTCAAAGACTGGGAATGACATCGTCGCAGTACCGGCGGAGTTCGGAATCAGAGTCGATGCGTACGACCGGAAATCCCAGTTCGCGACACGCGTAAGCCAGTTCCATCGTATGGTCGCCGCGGGTCAGGCAAGGATGGTTAGCACCCATGGCCCGCACGAGGTAATGGGGATCGACTCCCAGCGCGACCGCGTGTTGGGGCCACGAAACGCCATAAGTGGAATGAACTTCCTTTTCAACCTCACCTTGGATCGCCAGTTGCTCTCCACAAGCCAGGTGCATAAAATAGCTGTCCTTCACCCGAGTGAGCCTTGCCACGGTAACGGGCCCCGGAAGGGCATCGTAACCAAACGCCGCCCCGCCACGAGAGTTCCAGTTGGCGGCGAGCGTGACATGAGGGAGAGCTTCCTTCGCTTGCATCGAGTCGGCGGCCCAGTAGAGGCCGGCGGCTCCGCAGTTCGAAATCCGCACCAAGCGATCGCTGGCAGACATAAGGTCGCCGAAGGTCGGAGGCACTGACGGCACCATCCGGTGCAGCAACATCAAGGTCAGCAGGCCACGCACATCACCTTCGCAGATCGCGACGATTGGTTCCTGCGGTCCCTCGGCGTCCTCAGCAAAGGGGAGGAAGGCGGGGATGCTGCACGCTGTCACCCCGCGTTCTTCCGCCAGTTCAGGCTGACAACGCACCGAAACGCCGCGAATGCGATGCTCATTTAACTCAGAGAGCCGCTGACGCAATCCCAGCAAATCGGCAATATGCACGTCCAGCACCTGGTCCGTCACCCGCTCTTGGTCGTAGCAAATCCGGGCGCCGTTCTCGACCAGCCAGCGTTTGAAGCGCTCGATTCGTTCCGGCTGCTCTCGGAGGATGCGCTGGCCCCGCGCAACAAAAATCGATTGCTCCTCGATCAACAAGTCGCCAATCATCATGCGTTTTAGACGCGCGAGATCATCCTCCAAGTGTTCCATTTTTAGGCAATAAGTGCTGCCGAGTAGAAGTGCGGTATCGTACCGGAGTTTTTCGACTGCGGTTACGCCCTGCACCCAGTGGGGTAACCGCTGTAACTCCTGGCCCACCAAGCGCTCGTGAGTGAGAGCATGCCGATTCGGCACGACTTGTTGCAGTCCCGCTCCGATACAGATGATGCTGGATAGCATGCTCTCGGCATAGATGCAGACTGGGAGGTCGAGCCTTTTGACCAGCTCGATCGCAAAGCCTGGGGGCGTCCAGAAGTGGGAGACCAAGACCATACATTCGGCCCGGCCCTCTCGCAGATAATCCGCGACCGCGCGCACTTCGGAGGGCCGGTGCACGCCGAACCAGTCAACCAGAGACGACGCACCTCGGAGGCGCTCCATGGCGTCCACGACCGCAAAGCCTTGGCGCTCCAAGAAAGCGCGCAACTCCTTGTGCTTTCGCTCCAGATCCAGTTCGTGTCCGCGAGAGAAGATGTTGACCCGATCGTCGGTGAAGGTCACCAGGCCGACTCGCGGTCGCGAGTCTTCGGTCTGCACCACTTCATTCATTGGCGCCTCTTCTCCCGGTTGGACTTTCGGCAGGCGTCCCGGTGATAAGGAAATCGGGACTCGAGTCGTCAGTTGCCCACGATTTACCGGCGGAACGTGCTTACAAGATCGCCGAGAGCTTTACTAGTTCGACAAGCTAATTGGAAGACACCGCAGCTCACAAGCGAAAATCCTTTCCTGGCATTAAATTTCACTGCATGAAATAAGTAATCGAAGATAGTGGGAGGAAAGCGCACCGATAAACCGCGCAATTGGCTATTTACTGGACTTTATTCATTCCATTGCATGAAATATGTAGCCATGTGAGTTATTGAGTTTGACAAGCTTCTATGGTTGCTGACAAGCTGGCGCGGAATTGGGGAACCCTCAGCAAGATGTTGAACTCGCGGGCGGGTCTTCGGGGCTTGAGCCCGATTTTAATCCAGAGAGGCCGGAAGGAGAGAGTTGATGAAACATAAGCTAATTTTGGCTTTATTTGCGGTGGTTCTTCTGGGGCTTTGCGCTGTTCCGCTGTTGGCGCAAATTGAAGTTGGCCGCGTGACCGGTACGGTCACCGATCAATCCGGCGCAGTGGTGAATGGCGCCAAAGTCACGCTCACCAATAACGACACCGGTGTGGTCGCGACCAAAATGACCGCCGACGGCATTTACGCTTTTACCGCGGTCCAACCCGGCACCTACACGTTAAGGATCGAAAGCACGGGCTTCTCCACGCGAGTTACCCCGAACGTCATTGTGCATGTGCAGCAGGTGGACACAGTGGACGCGCAACTTGCTCCGGGCAAAGTCACCGAGCAGGTTGTGGTCAACACCACTACGCCGTTGTTACAGGCGGAAACCGCCGAGGTCGGCCAGACCATCAGCACAGTTGCGGTGGATGATATGCCGCTGAATGGCCGGCTGTGGTCCTCGCTGGGCATGCTCACCGCCGGAGTCAACACTGCTCCCCCGGGCTACGGCAATGATGGTGCCAGCGGCAACCCCAGTTCCGCTTACTACTCGGTCAATGGCCAAGCCCTGGGGACGAATGACTTCCGGCTGGACGGCGTGGGGGATATGAATGAGTTCTACGGCGCCGGGGCGCAGATTCAGCCGCCCCCCGATGCCATTGAGGAGTTCAAAATTCAAACCGGCGATTACAGTGCCGAATTCGGCCACAGCACCAGCGCCGTCATTAACGCCCTGGTTAAGTCCGGCACCAACAAGCTGCACGGCGATCTCTGGGATTACTTCCGCAATAACGTCTTAGATGCCAAGGACTATTTCACCGCCCAAAATAACGCTCCATTACCCGAGCTACGCCAGAATCAGTTCGGCGGCACAGTGGGCGGACCGATTTACATCCCCCACGTTTACGACGGCAGAAACAAGAGCTTCTTCTTCTTTGACTATCAGGAACTGAAGGCCATCACGCCGACTTCGAATACCACGATTGTGCCATCCGATTTGATGCAGAGCAGCAGCTTTACCAATCTGCAGGATCTGATTAAATTTGCCTCAGGAGCAAATACGGATGTGCTGGGCAGAATGTTTCCGACAGGTACCGTTCTGGACCCTGCCACCACACGATCCATCGGCTGCGGCGTTGTGGACGCTACGAGCGGCCTGGCGGGGCCGGCTTGCCCGTCGGGCAGTCCGGCCGGAACGTCTATCGGATACGTCAGAGACCCTTTCTTCAACAACAACAGCATTGTAGGCATCACAAATTTCACGACCGCGGGAAATGAGGCCAATCTGAACCTGCTTCCGGCAGGCCGCCTCGACCCGAACGCACTTGCCTTGCTGAAACTTTTTCCGTCGTCCACCAACAAGAACGCTTACTATTCTGGCAATTACTTCCAGAACTATAAGGTCAAAGAGACAGACCGGCAGTTCGATATCCGCATTGACCACAATTTCAGCGACCGGGACAGCATTTCCGGGTTCTATAGCTATGCAAAAAATGACCAATTCACGCCCCCATTCTTGCCCGGGGTTTTAGATGGTAGCGATTATTACAACGGGGATTATCTCCAGCCCCGCCAGTCGGTCTCGGGAAGTTGGACCCACGTTTTTAGCCCCACCCTGACCAATGAATTCCGTATGGGCTATGGCAAGCAGGATCGCTACGCCGAGGCGCCGGAAGCCAACACTTTCGGAATTCCGGCTCAGTATGGCATTCAGGGCGTCCCCCAGGTTACGGGGAATGGCGGGCTTCCCTATATTGGTGTCGCCGACCTTGCCAGCATGGGTCCCTCGCCCTACACCCCGACCATCTTTCACTCGCACAACCTGCAGATTATTGACAACATTACCAAGATTTACGGCAAGCACGTATTCAAAATGGGGATTGATATCAACAGCCTGGAAGGCGACATCGATCAACCACCGTGGGGACGCGGTTACTTCGACCTCAGCGGCGAATACACGGACGTTCCCACCGAAAATAACGGTACTACAGGAATTGCCCAATTTCTGCTGAGTCCCACTGCGAACACGGCGGGCAGCGGGTCGGCTTTCCCCAACTTAGTGGGCGGGCCAGACTACGTCCAGGCTTCGAGTGCCTCCTTCACCAACGATCACCGCTGGTACGTCGCCGGCTATATTGAGGATGCCTTCAAGGTGACACCAACGCTCACATTAGATCTGGGGCTGCGCTACGACTTGTTCACGCCTTATTCGGAGGACAATGGGCTCCAGGCGAATTTCGTTCCCAACGGGGGGAACGGACCGGGCGGTGCCTATTACATTCCCGAGACCTCCTGCGGTTATCCCAGCAATCCGGCGTTCGAGACCCTGTTGGCAACCGACGGAATCAAGACGGTCTGCTCGGCGGGATTGGATACGGGTTCCTACCCGAAGACGAACTTCGCTCCCCGTTTCGGGATCGCCAAGCGCATCACCCCGCGGTACGTACTGCGGTCCGGATTCGGTATTACCTACAGTCCGCTCGATACCATCGGATACGGACCGAATATCGCGCTCAACTATCCCTTCTATTACAACGTGGCCTACGGCACCCAAACGGATCATCAGCCGCTGCGTTTCCCTGATCCCAACACTGGGGTGAACGCGACGTTGGAAACCGGACTTTCGCCCATCACCCCATCCGCGATTGATCCTGAGGGCCTGCAACTGCAAAGCCGTTATCCCTTCGCGCAGCGGACGCCCTACGTGATGACCTACAACCTGACCAACCAGTACGAAATCACCCACAACGATTCAATACAAATATCCTATGTGGGCAGCCTCTCGCGGCATTTGACTGACCTGATCGGATTCAATCAGCCCAATGTACTGATTGCTCCCGGCTTTTCTACCAGGCCTTTTCTCCCCTTCCCGGATTTCTCGGGAGGAAGTTTGCACGACACCAACGGCGTGGCGGAGTACAACTCGGCCCGAGTCGAGTACGAGCGCCGCCTGAGCTCAGGACTTTCCGTCCTGGGGAACTACACTTTCGCCCGCTGTTTAGCCGATAACAACCCCCAGGAGGCGGGCGTCGGCGCCCGAGCTCCGTGGCTCCCTGGGTTCGGGGTTCGCGGCGAGTTTACCAACTGTCCGGAAGGGGTTGAGCACACCATTCACATCTCTGGGACCTACAAGCTTCCCTTTGGTCCCAAGATGCACTGGCAAGGCAACGGGGCGACCAACGCCGTGCTGGGCGGGTGGCAACTCAACTGGATCTACACTTACCAAAGCGGCAACTATTTCGGAGTTCCTTGCACGGTGGCGCCCACGGCTTGGATTAACTGCTACGCCAGCGTTTCGGGCGATCCTTATGCCGGCGGCCACACCGTGGATCACTGGCTGAACCCCACTGCCAACGTCTTCAACAATGCGCCGCAACCCACTTCGTCGCAGTACGATCCGACGACCGGAGTGTTATACAACCAAGCCAATACGGGTTTCCTCGGGCGCAATAACGAGTTCACCGGGCCGTCCTTCTATAACATTGACGCCTCGGTGTTCAAGGAGTTCCACATCAACGAAGCCAACTACTTCCAGTTCCGGGCAGAAGCTTTCAACCTGCTGAATCACCCGCAGTTCGACAATCCGGGCGATCTGAACTTCAGCGGCGATCCGAACTTTGGCAAGATCAGCGGAGTACGCAACGGCGGGAGAATTCTGCAGTTGGCGCTGAAGTTCTACTACTAGGCTGAAATGGTGTAGTTGTAACCAGTCCGGCCAATACCAACCAGGGCGCTCTTTCTCCGGGAAGCGCGCCTTGGTTGTTTCACTAGCAACCTCCCACCTCTCCCAGGTGACAGCGGATCGCACCTGCAATGACGCGTAGTAGGTGCCCCGGGGGACCGCACGCGCACGTTTCGTTTTGACACTGCCTTGTTTGTTTTCCAGTTAGCGACCTCAAAAGCGTCGGGCACAGGCAATCAACGCGGAAGCTGGGACAACAAAATGAAATGCCCTCTCCTGGTCTATCTCCAAGCCAATCTCGCCTCGCTTCGTTCAAGCCAACGGGCCGTTGGTGAATATGTGTTGGCTAATCCCGAAAAGGTCATTCACCTGCCCATCGCCGACATGCGGAAACAATCAGGCAAATGCGCTGACACCATCATGGGTTTTTGTCGTCAAGTCGGACTCAAGGGATACTCCGATTTGAAGATCACCCTTGCGCGGGAGCTGGGCCAAATTCATCCAGCGAACGGCCCAGTTCACAAAAACGAGTCTCCGCTTAGACTAATCTTGAGACTCCATGCCGCGGATATCCAGAAAACCTTGACAATGAATTCACCGGAAACTATCTTGCGCGCTACTCAAGCGCTTGCCGTCGCAAAGCACATCGAATTGTTCTCTAAAGGAGTTTGCTTTGCGGCAGCCTACATGGCGTTCTGTGAGTTCCAGCGAATGGGGTTCGATGCATCTGCCATGATCGATTCACACATGCAGTTAGTTGCCGCCACAAGACTTGACAAAACCGATGTAGCTTTCGGCATCTGTTCGGGAATCCAGCCAGAAACTGCGCAGTGCCTCAAAATAGCGAGGGCGAACGGAGCGTCGACTATTTGTCTTACGAACACGAAGTCAACAGGAAGGAACTCTGTTGATATTGTCCTTAGTTACATGTCGAGCAGGAAGGCATATCGTAACGCGTGGGTCGATTCGAATCTTACGCAATATGCCGTGGTCGACGCATTGTTTGTATTGCTGGGCCTATGGGCGGGTACTGTCGGCGGATACGACAATGTACCTATGGGCCGGAACCGCCAAGCATTCGCGGTGTGAGGCAGATTTGGTATAGCTGAGCGTTTTCTTCGAAAGCTCCCAATCTCGCTAGGCGCGCTGGCGCAGGAATACCTCGAGAGGTCTCTACGTAATCTGCAGCGTGCGGAACTGCCAGGGCTTCATGGGCAAGGCAATCTCCCGCCCCTCCATGGGCTTGCCGGTAGTCCGTCCAAGCAGGTCGGTCTCCACGGCGCGGGAAGCCGGAATTCCCAGGTCGACTTTCGCCGTTGTTTCTTTTCCAGCCGTTTCGAGGATGCGGAGTTCGTAACCGTCGTCGGAGCGCTTCCGAAATGCGGATAACAAGACGTTGTCTGGGCCGATCCGGACGAATGACTTTTTCGCTGGCAGGGCGCCGGAGCTTGAGTTGGAGACAACAGTGACGAACTCGTTGTCGAACTCCATGGCGGCGCGGGTGCGGCGGGCGTTATCCATCTCAGGCCCGTGAGCGAGCAATGCGTGGGTGAACTCCGCGTAATTGGTGAAGCCGTACTCGTCGCTGAAAAGAGATTCCCATTCGCGCATCAGCAGGTTGGACCATGTGCCATTGCCTTCCTTGCGGAAGTATTGACAGCCGGAGTGAATGATCAGTAAGCCTCGGTCGGCGCCGGTGATGTCCACGAAATTGAGGCCGTGGAGACGCTCGTGTTTGGTGGCTTCCGCGCCCAAGGGAAAATCACGATGAACGGTTTCAGTGGCAAAGCCGGGTGCGAAGGCTAGCCAATAGCCATTGTTGATGTCGCGTTCCGCGCGCGTGTACTCCCCAGGCAGTTTGGCGGAGCGGGGATCGGTGGCTGGGGGCACATCCGTGAGCACCCGGCTCACGATCTCCACATTAGGGGAGTGAGCACTGAGGATAACCCGGGTTTCGAAGGTGAGTTGCTTCCATTTGTGTACTGCTTTTACGGTGGCTTGCAACGGGCCTTTCTGGAGCCACATAACGGACGCCTTGGTGGTAGAGCTGTCGAAGGAAGTGTCAGGTTCGTGAGCTAAGAATGGGTATTTCAGGTTCGGCCGTCCATAAAAAGTCGGGGTAGACAATTTGTCAGCGGAGATGAATTCCTTGCCGGATCCTTTTTCGACCAGGCTGGTGAGCGTTCCATGCGCAGGATCAAGGCGAAGGCGGACGAATGCGTTTTCGATCTCGAACTTGGCCTCGTCCACGACGAGGGCAGTTTTGGGGGAGGCGAAGGGCTCGGGAGTAAAGTTGAGGCGATAAGTGTCGTAACCGACGCCGGGGACATTCTCCGCCAGGAAAGTAACGTCGACCATAGCGAGGTTGCCGGCGAGGTCGTTTTCCGTTCGTTCCACCTGGAAGGGGACGGTTGCGCCGGCGCTGTTCACGACGGAAACATTCTTTCCCAGATGCTCTTTGAGATAAACCTTGCCAGTGCGCGCCAGGCAAGTGCGCTCCCAACTGCACGGGTTAAAGACCGCTATGCTAGGGCCATTTCCTGCGTGGGGTGTGGAAACTCGGTTAGCGATGTCGGAGAGCGAAGCCTCGAGAGTGGCTTTTCCGTCCTCGAGCGCCTCGTCAAGGTGGTTGTAGCCAATAACGCCCCATCCGTTATTGTGATGATTCTCCAGACGATCAAGTGGTGCCATGCGGTCGCCGTACCAGCGTGCGAACTCGCATAACCCAACATCGTGACTCTGCGCAGTCAGCAGGTTGCGCCAGGCTCGGTTGAGAGCCGCGTTTCTGGATTTTGATCCCAGGGCACTCGAAATAGCGTCGAACCGCTCGGCGGCATGCAACACCGCTTCGACTTTGCGGGAGGTCACGCGGAGTTGATCGCCCCCGATTCCCCAGGGCAGCAGCTTTTTCCAGGAGTCCATGTTCAGATAAATTGCTTCGCGAGCTTGGCTCCCATACTTCTTGAGGTATCCGCGGAGGGTCACATATTCAACGTTGTGTTTCTCGGAAAACTCAACGAACTGTTTTGGCAGAGTGAGATAGCGTGGATTATCTGGATCTTCCCATCCCAGTTCAACCCAATAGGGAATGCAGGGCTTGCCAAGCTGCTGGAGTTTCTTGATTTCGGCTTGGCCCTCAAACGTGGAAAAGTAGGCGAGGTCATGTGGCGAACCGTCGTAAGAGTACAAATTGTTTTTCGACTGACAGAGGATGCTGCTGCCGTCGATGCCTTTCCAGTAGAAGACATTGAGCGGAAGTTCCGGACAGCCCGCATAGGCCCAGGTGTCGTGTTGCGCGAGGCTGGTGTATCTGATGCCCGCCGCGTTAAGAATTTGCGGCAACTGAGGATGGGAGAATTCCTCTTCCTCCAGAAAGCTCTCAATCTCGACGCCCAGCGCTTTGCGAATGACTTCGTGCCCGATCACAATCTGCCGGATGCTGGACTCGCCGGAATACATTGTGGCCATCGGCTGGGAGTATGAGCCAGCGATGAGTTCAACTTTATCTTCCACCAGATACTCTTTCAAGCGAGCGCATAACAATGGATATTCTTGAGCCAGGAGTTCATAAGCTCGCGCGTCCAGGTTGATGCAGGTCTTTACGCCCGGCGGTCGGTCGGCGATTTCCAAGGCATCCAGCACCGAAAGTGCGCAGGACTCAATTCCCAATTGCCACCCAATTCCGATGTAGCTCCAATGGTTTCCAAGAAGAAAGCAGAAATCGGAATTTGGGCTTTCGTTTGAGAAAGCCAGCAGCGGACGCATAACAGTCATGCCCAGTCCACCCAGGGCCGCTTGCAGAAATCGTCTTCGCTTCATGCTCAGATTTGTGTCGGTCATGGGCCATGCCCGAGCAGCAGCGGCTTTCTGAAGATTCTTCCGTAGAATCGCAACGTATTTTCAGTTTCGGATGAATATTCCCGATGCAACCGTAATAGCATTCAGAGCACACGACAAGTCCTGATGCCTGCACTGCAAGAGGTTTCATTCTATGAAATGCCCTGTAGCGGGCCTGGGGTAACTCGCCATCCCATGTTTAAGCAAGATCAGACATTCGCACATGAAATTCATTGCGATATATGAACAAAAACCTTAGACTTGTTTCGTTTCATGGAGCAAAACCACGTGACTGTTTTCCGTGTGGAGATGGCTAACGTCGGCGACCATGCCATCCTGTGCAATTCGAATGCAAACACTCGTAGCACTGAGTTAACCGCGGCGCCATCTAGGCAACCTCCAATTCCTATGAAATGAAACCCGCCAGTCCCAATGCGAGAACTGTAGAAAGATGCACGCCGGATTATTCCGTACGAGCTGTAGTACGCGCCTGCGCCATCCTTAAAGTATTCCAGACACCGGAAGAGGTTCTTCAGCTCAATCAGATCGCGCTGAAGACTGAAATTAATAAGGTTACTGTATTCAGGTTGCTGGCGACCCTGGTTGGCCAGGGTGTCGTGGAAAGAGTCGGAATAGATGGATACCGCTCCAAATTCCAGCCTCTACATACCCGACGTTACCGCATCGGCTATGCGGCGCAGAGTAGCGTAGTCCCTTTCATCGGTACGGTTACGGATGGCATCGTCGCCGCGGCCCGGCAAGCAGGCATTGAATTATTGGTGTTGAACAATAAGTCAAGCCGCAGAATTGCCCTGCGCAACGCTGCGCAATTTGTCAGGCGAAATGTCGACCTGGTCATTGAATGCCAGCTTCACGCCGCAATCGCTAACACGCTGTCGGAACAATATGCGCAGGCAGGAATTCCGGTGATCTCCTTGGATACGCCCCAGCCTGGAGCGGTGTATTTTGGTGCCGATAACTACAAAGCAGGTCATATTGGCGGGAACCACCTTGGCCGGTGGGCAGCGATAAACTGGCAAGGCCAGCTCGATGAAATCATCAGCTTGACCGAGCCTGCCGCGGGAGCGATTCTTCGGGCCAGAGCGCTGGGAGCGCTTGATGGAATACAGGATGTGCTCCAACATTCCAATCGAGTGCCTGTATTTCGCCACGAGATTCGACCCAGCTTCGAAGCCAGCCTTATCGCCATTCGGAAGCATCTTCGACGCAGCAAGGCCCGCCACATCCTGGTAGGGGCATTCAATGATCCGACCGCGCTCGGGGCCCTGCAGGCGTTTCGCGATTTTGGCCGCGAGGAAAACTGCGCGATTGTCGGGCAAGGGGCAGTGATCGAAGCGCGCCATGAGATGAGGCGATCCGGGAGTCGGCTCGTTGGGTCTGTCGCCTATTTTCCCGAGACCTATGGAGAGAAGATCATTCGGATTGCTACAGACATGTTAGAAAACAGACCGGTGCCGCGAATGACGCTGGTTCATCACCAGATTGTGCACCCTCTGAATGTGGACAAGATATATCCCAATGATTTACTGATGGATCTAAAGTCGTAGTAACCTCGAGCCTTGCTAACGTCCTGGCCGTCTCCTCTATTGCTTCTTCGTTATCAGTCATGACCGCAGGCGCGTCCTACGCTTCAATGTCACATGCCATCCGACTAGCGCCTGGATTGTGCAGCAACTGCGGGAAGCGTTTCCTTACCAATCTGCACCCAAGTTTCTCATCTTCGATCACGACGCGAAATACGGGTTGGAAGTTCCTGCGGCGATTCGGTCCATGAATATTGCTTGCCTCCAAACCACCATCCAAAGCCCCCGGCAAAACGGAGTGGCGGAACGCTGGGTTGGCAGCTGCCGACGTGAACTGCTTGACCACATCATCGCCCTGAACGAGCGCCACCTCAGGCGGCTTCTGTCCGAGTATGTCTCTTACTATCATGGCGACCGAACGGATCTTGGGCTGTGTAAGGAGACTCCTGGCCGAAGAATCCGCTCGGCGGCGAACGGTCGGGTGACTTCAAATGCGCGATTGGGCGGTTTGCACCATCGCTACGACCGCGCGGCTTGACATCCGCCGATTCCCACGGGGCTCACACCTTGTGGGATAAGTGTCGGGTCCTGGGTCATAGGTAAGGAGCTGATGGCTCCGGACTCCCGACTCAGCACCCGCGCCCGCCGACTGATCCCAATTTGAACTGGAAAACTTTTCTATCGGGCAGACTTCGAGGTCCGTTTTGAATTTTGGCGAGCTACAGGCCATGCCTCTCTAGACCGGAGATGGAAACCACCAGGAGTTGTCGTATGCTCAGGTGAGCGGAAGCCGGGCAGGTCAATCTCGAGAGCCCAGAATGGCGCGCTGCAGAGCCAATTAAGCATGGGGAGGATTTGAAGGTATGCTGAGCGGCAAGAATGCTCTAGTTACAGGATCAACAAGCGGCATCGGACGAGTCGTCGTCACCAGACTGGCCAAAGAAGGTTGCAATATCATGCTCAACGGACTTGGGGATCGAAACGAGATCGCGCAACTCAAGAACGATCTGGCTGACCGGTACAAGGTGAAGATCGAGTATTGCCCCGCCGATATGTCGAAACCGGCCGAGATCGGGCCCATGATCGCCGATGCGAACAAGGCATTTGGCGGTATCGACATATTGGTCAACGGCGCGGGAGTACAATTTACGTCGCCCGTTGATCGATTCCCGGACGATCGATGGGACGGCATTATCGCGATCAATCTTTCCGCTGCTTTCCACACCATAAAACATGCGTTGCCGATCATGCGTGCGCAACAATCAGGCCGCATCATTAACATTATTTCCGTGCACGGTCTGGTGGCTTCCATTCATAAAGCGGCCTATGTCGCTGCCAAGCACGGGTTGGCAGGCCTGACCAAGGTCGTGGCCCTGGAAACGGCGAAAGAGAATATCACCTGTAACGGCATTTGCCCCGGCTGGGTGCTGACCCCGCTGGTGCAGAAACAGATTGACGACCGGAGTACGCAGAAAAATCAGAGCGCAGCGGCGGCAACCGAGGAAATCCTGGAGAAACAGCCCACTCGCCAGTTCGTGAAAGCGGAAGACATAGCAGCTTATATCGTCTTTCTCTGCGGGCCGCATAGCGCCTCGATTACCGGCGCCATGATTACCATGGATGGCGGCTGGACGGTGGAATAAGTGGATAATCCATCCACGTTGCTGTGGGTCTTGTCTTGCGTATACGTCCGGCGATTGCGTGGGTCTCACGCAGCCGCTGGCGAAGCACTACCGCACCGGGTCCGTCACGACCACGTCGCGGCCAACACTTCACGGTTCGCTGAAGTCGATCGCGGCGGGGGTCAGGCTGAAACCTCTAGTCTTGATCGCATCGTACGCGATTCCTCCTAGCAACCAACAACCACCCACGATCTTGGCGGATCTCGGTAAGCTCATCCAAATCGCGAAACAGAACACAAACCCTGTGAGCGGCACAATCGCGTCTCCCAGCAAATTTCTTTTGGACTGCGCTGACTCCGCAAAATAGTAGCTTCGCACCGTGGCCAGGTTCACTCCCATAAAAGCCAGGAACGCTCCAAAGTTAATGAGGTCGGCAGCTTGTTCGTAATTTAAGAACAATGCGCCGGCAAACTCAGCACCCCCACCAACAAGATATTGTAGAGAGGTGTGTTTCGCTTGGGATCAAGGTAAGCGAACAAAGAGCGCGGCAAAACATTGTCTCGTCCCATGCCGAACAGCAAACGGGAGACTCCGGCTTGCGCGCTCATGCCGGCGCCTAGATTGGCGAGAATAAGGATGCCTGCCATGGCCTTAAACAGCAGCACTCCTCCCACCATCCGCGACACATCCATAAACGCAGTTTCAATATTGGGGAAGGTGCGGTAATCCGGCCATACGCGTTGCGCCAGGTAGATTTGCAAACCGCCGAACACGCCGGTGAACAGACACACCAGGACAGTCGCCAGCAAAACGTTGCGTCGCGGGTTCTTCACCTCTTCCGCCAACGTCGTGACTCCGTCAAAACCGCCGTAGGTAAGTGCGGCCAGCGCAGTGGCGGTCGCGATACTCGACCAATGAAATGTCGCCGGATTATAGAATGGGTGGGTGGAGATGACTCCGCGCCAACCTTGATGCCGGGAGAGAAACTGCACCGCCTCAACCATGAAGGCGACAACCACCACGCACATCACAACCAGGAGAGCCAAGTTCGCCCGCGAAGTAGTGCGAATACCTCGCAAGTTGATCACAGTCATCGCGCCCGCGAACCCCGCAGCCCACACCACATAGGGAACCTGCGGCACCAGGCGCTGAACCGTGAGGGAGCCGTAGATCGTGCAAATAAGCGGTACCAGCAAGTAGTCGAGAAACATTGCCCATCCCGCAAGAAAACCCAGGTGGGGATTGAGGCCGCGCCCGACGTAGGTGTAGGCCGACCCCGCCGACGGATAGAGAGCCGCCATGCGGCCATAGCTAAAAGCCGTCAGCATCATCGCCACCATGGCGATAAGAATCGTAGTGACGGCATGGCCCAGAGAGAGTTGCTGCACCAGGCCAAAAAGTGGAATCGGCGCGATCGGCATGATGAGCACGATTCCGTAAAGAATCAAATCCCACAACGTCAATACTCGTCGCAGATGAGGTTGGGCAGGAGCCTGCTGTTGGACAGTGTTTAGATCCAAACTTCTCTCCACAAAGCCAGCCGCCAGTTGACCCGCGCCAGCCAGGATGGGGCCTCGATGCGAGCAACGACTGTCATCTCCGCAGCTTCGCTAAGATGGGAGGAGGTTACGGCCTCGGCCCTCCAACCATCCAATACTTTATATCGTTCTTGATACTTATAGCGACATATTAAATTGATCGCCCGCATATTAATATCCTTACAGATACTAACTTGTTGACAGTCTCGGCCAGCCGGCGCTAGAATCCAGAGCGGATTTCTGCATGGCCACGCAGGGCGGTTGCGATGTTCAAGTTGAAAGCGGCCTTGCTTATCTTTTCGTTCGGATTTGCCCCACTCGTAGGAATCTAAATTCACTTCCGTTGGGAACAGGAGTAAGGGTGTCCGGATGAAGGCTCCCTCGCCACAAAGCAAAGGGAGGATCGGTTCGGTGATGTGGGTTCGCGGGGACACAAAGACCTACACTTGCACGGACTGCTCGAAAATCGCGGAACGCTCAGCCAACCACCAGATGGACCTGACAATTTCCTTGGAGATTTAACACCTAAAAAAATACGGAAAGGGCAAACGATGAGCCGGCTGGCGCTTTTTGGCGGTACCCCGACACGGACGAGGCCGTTCCCATCCTGGCCAATCTTCGACGAGCGCGAAGAGAAGGCAGTCCTCCAATTAATGCGGAGCGGGAAGTGGTGGCATTATTCGTTCGGAGCGGGTGCAGGACGCGCGGATCCCACGGCAGACTTGTCTGGAGCGAAGTTAGTCGAATTCCAGGAAGCATTCGCCAAGATGCAAGGCGCAAAATATGGTATTGCCTGCGCGAACGGAACGGGCGCGCTGGAAGTCGCGCTCAAGGCCTTGGGCGTTGGCCCCGGGGATGAAGTCATTGTCCCCGCCTATAGCTTTATTGCGACGGCCAGCGCCGTGCTGATGGTCAACGCCATCCCGATCTTTGTAGATATCAATTACGACACTTTCAACCTGGACCCGCAGCGAGTGGAAGAAGCGATTACGCCAAAGACCAAAGCAATCATTCCCGTCCACTTTGCGGGTCAGGCCGCAGACATGGATGCGCTGATGGCGATAGCGAAGCGACATAGCTGGCCGTTTTGGAAGATGCTGCTCACGCACACGGCGCCACGTGGAACGGAGAAGGACTGGGTACGATCGGCAGCCTGGGGACGTTTAGCTTTCAAGTCTCCAAGAACATGACTGCCGGAGAAGGAGGCGTCATCCTGACTGGGGATCCGGATCTGGCTGCTCTCTGTGAGTCCTACATTTGGGGTGGTGGCGAAATCGGCAGGCCCTGGTATGAGCATCACCGACTGGGCTGCAATTTACCGCATGACGGAATTTCAAGGTGCGATTCTGTTGCAGCAGCTTGCCCGCTTGCCAGAACAGAATGCGAAACGCATGCAAAATGCCTCGTATCTTGCCGCGCGTTTGGCGAAGATTCCAGGGATTTCACTGTTAACCATTCCCGCTTTCGTCACAAAACACTCGTATCACATTTTTATGTTCCGTTTTCAAGAGACCGAGTTTGGAATCACTCGCAAGGATTTTCTGCTGGCGTTGGAAAAAGAGGGAATTCCCTGCTCTTCAGGCTACGCCCACCCCTTGTACAAGAATCCGGTATTCTTGAACCAGAATTTCTACCCTCAAGGCTGCCCCGTCAACTGCGAGCATTCGAACCGGACCTTGGACTACGGATCTTTCTCTGAACTTTGCCCAAATGTTGAGAGAGCCTGTCGCGAGGCAGTTTGGCTCGAGCATCGCTTGTTGCTAGCGGAACAAAGCGACATGGAGCAGATTGTCGAGGCTGTCGGCAAGATTTACGAATGCCGTCAGGAACTTGCTCGAACCGCAGTGTGAAGCAGCATTATTGGGCCGGATCGGGAGCAGCGTCGCTTGCCGGTTCGCTGGAAAAGGCTGATTCCATCATGTAACTGGGTGGCCGAAGCGCCGGAATCTCGAAATGCTTTTCCAACACTGCGAGTCCGATACCGAGCAAACCGGCCTCTGTTCCCAGTTCTCCAATTCTGATGGCCAATCGCGCGGAAGAACTGGTTAAAGCGTGCCCTCGCACTGTCCGGGTGATCTGATCCAGGAGAGTCGCCGGCCAAGCCGAGATCTCTTATCCAACACGACCACTGCCGGGTTAAACAGGTTCACCAGGTTGGCGATGCCGGTTCCGAGCAGACTTCCGATGTCAAGAACAATGTTGCCGCACATTTTGTCACCCGCGCTTGCGGCAGAGAGCACTGTCCAGGCAGTAATCTTTTCGGGATGTCCACCGGCCAACTCCAGCACCTGGGACGCCGCGCCTTCCGAAAGCGCCTTACGGATTCGCGCTTCAATGGCTGCGGCACCGGCAGCTGCCTCCAGGCAGCCTATGCTTCCACACTTGCAGGCCGGTCCGCCGTCCGCGATATGGGTATGGCCGACCTCTCCCACGCCGCAATCCTGGCCGTATAAAAGCTTGCCGTCCACCACGATGCCGGCGCCAATACCGGTGCCGTAATCGACGTAGATCATGTTGTCCTGTTTCTGGCCAGCTCCCAACATGCGCTCCGCGATGGTTTTGGCGCGGGTCTTGCTTTCCACGACGCAGGGCACGCCGAACTCATCCTCGAAAATTCGCTGCAGTGGAACCTGATTCCAGAACTCAATCGTGGAGGATGTGATGGTGATGCCGTTTCGGCTGTCTACCAACCCCGGATCCGCGATACCGATTCCAACTGGAGACTTTACATCCAGATTGGTCTCCCGCATCACCCTTCGCACACAGGATTTCAGCTGTTTAATCAATCCTTCGCGCCCACCCTTGAGATAAGTGGGCTCTTCAATGCTGCGCTTGACCTGAGGGCGCAGGTCCATGACGCCAGCCACAACCGACTCGTCGTCAAATTCGACTCCGAGGATAAAGCCGTACTCTTCATTCGAGCGCAGCAGTATTTGCTTGCGCCCGAGAGGGTTGTTCGAGCGGCCGTCCTCGACCAGTCTGCCTTCGAGCAAGAGTTGACGCACGATCGAAGAAATCGTATTCCGGCGAAAATTTGTCAGCTTGTAAATGCCCACGCGGGACACAGGTCCGAACCGTCGGACTACAGCCTCAACGACGTGTTTGTCACGTTCGCTCTTCTTGGCAACTTGCTTCATGAAATGACGGTCTCTTCCTGCCCCTCCACAAGAAACCGCGCATGTCCGGGGATGGACACTTACTGAGTGAGGAATCTTTCCAACTCGTCTTTACAATCGGTATGGTAGGCAATTGAAGAAATTCCGTCAATGCTCAACCCTCGAACATGCTCAACGCTCGAACGGAAATGCGCGCCTCTTGACGACCGACCGTGGCAGACCAGCCACCGACAGGAATCGCCCGCGCCATCCGATGGGGCCGCGATGAGCGAAAGAGTAAGGAATTCTACGCCCGCACCAGATTCTCAGCCTGGGCTCGAATCTTTCGCACCGCCGCCGCAATCTGCTCCATGTCGTCCCGGCTTCCCAACAACATCGTTTGGTCGAACCAGACGGCTTCTTCATTGCAAAGCTTGTCGTTTTCGGGGCATTGATTACGCTCTTCGTATTCCTTCCGCTCCCGCTCGGAATAGATCCTGTGGAATGCTCTGGAAGCCAGGGTTGCCTTCATGAAAGGTTCCTTATTGAGCGGGGTGTAGCCGCTCGAACAGGGCACGCCTTCCGCATTGAGAGCGCGAACGAACTTGGAACGATCCAGTCCAGTAAATTGCCCCCGATCATAACGGAACATATAAAGGTGATAGGCGTTTCTCGTAGTCCCTGCGTATTTTTCCGCCGGATAAACGCCGGGAACCTCCCGCAGCATTTTAGTAAGGTAGTCGGCATTCTGGGTGCGAGCTTCCGCCTGGGCTTGCACCCGCGTGATCTGTGCCCCCAGGAGCGCGCCTTGAAATTCTGTGAGGCGATGATTACTGCCGTTGACGGTGTCCTTGGTGTAGGCCTCGGTCATGCCATGGCCATTGTTGTGGAAAATCTCGCAACGTTGCATCAGTACTTCATCGTTGCCCAGAATCGCTCCACCCTCGCCACAGTTGAGGTTCTTCGACGCCTGGAAACTGAAACATCCAAGATCCCCATGGGTCCCCACCTTCTTTCCGCGCCATTCCGCCAGGTGGGCCTGGCAAGCGTCTTCCACAACTCGCAGGCCATGTTTTGAGGCGATGGACAAAATCCTGTCCAGATTCACTGGATTTCCCCCCAGATGTACCGGCAAAATACACTTGGTTTGCGGCGTAATGGCAGCCTCAATCTTCTCGGCGTCAATCTGGAAAGTCTTTCGATCGGTATCCACGTAAACCGGCAACGCGTGCTGGAGAAAAACCGCGTTAATGGTGGCAACGAAAGTGTAGGGCGGAGACGATGACCTCGTCCCCCGGACCGATATCCAGCGCATTCAACGAAGTAATCAAGGCAGTCGTGCCGCTCGCGGTGGCTAGGCATCGCTTGGCACCCGTCATCTCCGCCCAGGCTTTTTCGAATTGCCCGACGTAACCCATTTGCGGATCGGAAAGGCGGCACCATGCTCCCTTTCTGAGCACATCCGCCCACGCCTTTTCGTCATTGCTGGCGACGATCGGCCAACTGGGGAACGGCGTGGCGCGAACCGGTTTTCCCCCCAATAAGGCCAACTTCTCAGTCGAGTTCGACTGCGCGAATGCGACCTGGCTTTTCCCTAAAGCAAGACTGGCGGCGCCCATAAGGGCGGAACCCAAAAATTCGCGACGTGACGGATTGCTCATGAACCCCACCTTAACGCCTTGAAAGATTTCTGGCCTTCATTCCCAATATCAGACCACTCGGGAAAATGTCAAATAAACATCCGATTTAGATACTTACAACGGATATTTATGAAGATTATACCTTCATTAATATCGTTTTAGACTTTAATATTGACAGGACATTTTCAAACACCGTATCTTTATTGTTTCTTCCTCGTAGCCAGCTTTGGTTTGTAGCATTCTGCGCAGAAACGCTGGTGGGCTGTGCTCTTAGAGTTTCCCTGGCTTTCACTATGGTGAAAATTGGCATCGCAGGCATGGGATATATCGGCCAGACTCACTACGAAGCTGCGCGCACCCTTGCGGGAGTGCAGGTTGTGGCCGTAGCTTCGGCACGAAGGCAAGAGATCCAGCAATCCTATCCGGAGTTGGAAATCGTCTCCTATGAGGATTTGTGCTGCGATGATCGCCTGGATGCAATTCTTATTTGTTTACCCACGTTCCTGCACGAGCAGTTCGTGATTGAAGCGGTAGCGAACGGACGCCATGTACTTTGTGAAAAACCACTTGCGCTGGATGCCAATTCCGCGGCACGAATACTGGCGGCAGCGAAACAAGCCGGGGTGGTATTCATGGTTTCGCAAGTACTCCGCTTCTGGCCTCAGTATGTGCGGATTCAGCAACTGATCAGCGCTGGTGTGCTAGGGAAAATTCGAGCGGTCAACTCCTACCGGCTGGCGCAATATCCTCCCTGGGCAGAATGGTTTCGGGATCCAGCCAAGAGCGGCGGTTGCCTGCTCGATTTGCAGGAGCATGACATGGATTTCATCTTTTGGATCATGGGCCGTCCGCGGCAGATTCAGTCCTTCGGACTCAAGTCCTCGAACGGCGCCTGGGACCACGTGATCACCTCGCTTCAGTATGCCGACGCGGTCGCCTCCATCGAGTCCAGTTATATGATGCCTACTTCATGGCCTCTCTCGGCCGGAATCCGGGTGGCTGGTTCGCGTGGCGCGGTGGAATATTCCTTTCGTTCCTCGGGGGACGTGAGCCAACAAGGCGGTTGGACCGAACAAGCAACTCTTTATGGCGAAGACGGCAAGGTTGAGCCGATTGAGGCCCAACGAAACCATGTGTTTGCCGCCCAACTGGAACATTTCGTCGCATGCATCGAGAATCCGGGGTTGACCCCCATCTGCGCCTGCGAAGACTCGTACACTGTAATGGACCTTTTGAGCGCGAGTAAGAAATCGGCGGAAACCGCGGAAGCGGTTCGATTCTGAATCGCGCCTCCCAATTTTGCGCATTTCGAGGTGTACTTAATTCTTGGGGAGTCCCTGAACATGCTCACATTTGACCGCCGCGATTTCCTGAAACTTTCGGTAACGACGGCTGCGGGCGCAGCCTTATTGCACACCGGAGCCCTCGCAAAGGAGCAACACCCCATGCGACTAGGCCTGATTGTCCATGTCGACGACGACCCGGATGCCGCATTGCGAAAAGTGCACGAAGTTGGCCTGCCCACAGCCCAACTCGGACTGGAAGTCTTTACGTCGGAAATGTTCGAAAAGTTTCGCCGGGCCATCGATCAATACGGGATCGAAGTAACTGCCATCAACTGTTCCGGGCCCGAGCCATTGGTCTATGACTTCTATCGAGGTCCGGAAACGATTGGCATCGTGCCTGGCCAATACCGGCAAGCCCGCATCGCGCAACTCAAGAAAGCTTCTGACTTCGCCAAACGACTAGACATCAAGGCGATCCATACCCACTGCGGCTTCATTCCGGAAAATCCCAATGATCCACTCTACAAAGAAGCAATTGAGGGCATTCGCGAGGTCGTCAGCCATGTTCGGTCGAACCGGCAGATTTTTCTGTTTGAAACTGGACAGGAGACTCCAATCACCTTGCTCCGCGCCATCGAAGACGTGGGGTTGGACAACCAGCGCGTGAATCTCGACACCGCGAACCTGATCCTCTACGGCAAAGGGAATCCGGTCGATGCGCTTGACGTGCTGGGCAAGTACGTCGCTGGACTACACGCCAAGGACGGGCTGTTCCCCACCAATCCCAAAATGCTGGGAGAAGAAGTACCCATCGGCGAGGGTAAAGCAAATTTTCCCGTCCTGATTAAGCGCCTGAAGGAGCTGAACTACACCGGACCAGTAACCATCGAGCGGGAGATTTCGGGTCCTAAGCAGATGGAGGATATTCTCAAATCGAAAGCATATCTCGAGCGCCTGATTGGGTGACGGCGCATGTTGGTAGGATTGTTTGGAGCGGCGCCCGCCAAGGCACTCTCCAGCCGAAGGAAACTTCTTATGGGCAGGGCAGAGGGGTTGCCCGTGGCGGCAAGTTGGTTGCATTGGCCAACTTCCTGATTCCTGCGGGTCACGGCAACTGGAGGTGTCGCCGCTTCAGTTCGAGCAGGCTCAACAGCACGTCATCCCGTTGCTCGGTCATGCGGGATAAGTCGAAGGGCTCGAGTTCCGCGTTCACCCCGTTCACCAATGCCTCAATGACCTGGGGCGTAATCGAAATGTTGCCCAGATCGCGCCACCAGTCTTCTATCGGCGGACCAAGGTGCTCCAGGAAGTGCCGGATGCCGGCATCCCCGCCTGAAAGGTGCAGGTTGAGGAGCGGGCCAAGAATCGCCCAGCGCAGGCCGGGCCCGTTCGCAATCGCAGCGTCAATCTCCGCCACTGAGACCACACCTTGTGTGACCAGGTAGAACGCCTCCCTCCAAAGTGCGGCCTGCAGCCGATTCGCCACGTGACCTTTCATCTCGCGGCGAATGTGGATGGGCTTCTTGCCGATGGCCGTATAGAACGCCATGGCGCGTTGAATAGCCTGGTCCGATGTAAGCCTACCGCCCACCACTTCCACCAGCGGAATCAGGTGTGGTGGATTGAATGGATGTCCAACCAGGACGCGTTCGGGATGCTGGGCGGCGTCTTGAATCTCACTGACCAGAATGCCCGACGAACTGGTAGCGATCAGCGTACTGGCCGGGGCGGCGCCATCGAGTTGAGCGATCAATTCCCGTTTGATCGTGATGCGCTCCGGGCCGTTCTCCTGAATGAAGTCAGCCTTTCGGACGGCGCTTTCCGCATCCTTTTCGAAAGTTAAGCGCTCGCGCGTAGCCCCCTGGCCAAGACCGCTTCTTTCGACGGCGGGCCAGAATTCGGCAATCATCTTGCGCAAGCGCTCTTCTGCGCCCGGAGCGGGATCCGTCGCGATCACGTCGAAGCCCTGGGCCAGGTAATATGTGGCCCAACTGCTGCCGATCACGCCGCAGCCGACCACGGCGACGGTTTTCACCGTTGCTGAATAAATGTCTGGTTTCGATATTTTATCGCGCACAATATGCCAAACTATGCCACATGATCCTCAGATTAACGTCTAAGTGACCTTAAAGTCATACTGCGACTCTTAAGGTACGGCATGGAAAACGGACCCTGGATTGCCCTCGAAGAGAACTCCCTGCACGCCTCACTTGTAGTGAGCCGTAATATCGAGTTTTCCGTGCAGCAGCGATCCGTCGAAAACTACGGTATCGTGATCGATGGTAGCGGCATTTCCATTGATGGTCGCTGACTCAAGCGTGCCGAGATTGGCCGCCAGTCGCACCCTCACCTTGCTCGGCCGCAAAGTGCCGGCCACGGAGCTTTCGATCGACATGCGCACCAGCTTGGAAGCCGGCTCCGGCAACACGCGATAGGAAATCGTGCCGTAATTGGTGGGCGCATTGCGAATGGCAAATCCCTCGCGCGTATCCAGCCAGGCACGGGGGGTACCAGGCGCGAGCCACAGTTCGCCTGCCTCTTCCTTCACCAGCATCATGCGCAACATGCGAAGCTGTTGCGTGTTCGAGTAGGTGTGCGGCAGCGTACCTTCGTTGAGGCCTTCGGTGATGCGAGTTCCTTCAACCGCCGAGTAGGTATCTGGCGTCATGCCATAGGCGAGAGAACTGTAAAAGGTGAGCAAGAATTTATCTGCGCCGCCGTGCCGCAGTTGCTCCATCGCGTATCCATACGTGTAAGCGTGGTCGGTTGCATCCCAGATTCGTGAGAGCCCGAGGAGAAGTCCCCCGCGCTGTTCCATGTAGTCGGTTATCCAATGATAGTGCGGGTCCGTTGCGGCGAAGAATTCGGTCTCCAGAACCAAGGGGGCAACCAGCGCGTAATAGTACTCGGCACCTTGTTTTTCCAGGCGGTGGGTCAGCGGTTCGATCGGAAGTATCTCGACTCCATGGTCGGTGAACACAGCCGCCTGCATCGACTCCAGAATGTCCTGGTGATACTTGTCGGCTTCTTCCGTCCAGCCCGGTGCCTCCTTCTCCATTCCAGCTTCGCGCAGAGCCACCGCCATTTCGTGCATCCCCAGCCAGTTGTAGGTATCCGAATAGTAGGAAACCACCAGGTTCTGGAAGTCGCAATACGCCGGCCCGGGCGGCAGCAGACCGTAGCCTAAGGACTTGTGTCCGTTATCCATTACCTGAGTAGTGGCGCGGCTGGTCTGAATCCATTGCATCGCTTTGAGAGCTTTGGGCCAAACGCTGCGGAACCACGTATCGTTGCGGCTCAGGCGATATTCCTGCCCGATGGCAAACAGCAGTGCGCCGTTGTCGGGCGTCCCATACACCGAAATGTATTGTCCGTTAGGCTTCTGCTCGGCCAGCATGCTTTCAATGTATTTTTCGGCGTCTTCGTGATGTCCGAGCAGACTCAGAGCGTGGCAATAGAGGGCGGCGCTGTAGCCAAATTCTTCCTCGTAGAACTGCGATCCATCGTGAATTTCGTAGCGGCCCTTTACTTTATCCACGTTCATCGTGTTGTATGCTTCCCAAGCTCGCCATGCGTTGTTGATAAAGGGTTCAGGAGTCTCGATCTGCGTGCCCTTGTCCAGGTAAGAGTGCCAGTAGGCGCGGGTCTCCGCCAATCGGGATTCGTAGGTCGACCCATCGATTGTTTCGGCCAGTTTTTCCCAGTCCACTTTGTGGGGAATGCGGAAGTAAAGATCGGCATGCCCGTGCGCCTCGACCACAGCCGATTGTGAAGGATTCACTCCTGGGCGCGAGGAAGGGGCCAGATACACCGTGACCCGAGCATGGCGCGGCTCGGAGGAAAGGTTCGTAACCCGGAAACGAAGGTAAGCTTCCAGGGGCTCGTCCGGACTGAATCCCTTGGAGTATCCGAATGCCGTTTCTTCATAAGAGAGACCATCGAAGGTCCAACGAACCTGCGGAATAGGAAGGTAACCATCCATAAGCGAGCGCTGGAAGTCGCCGTCCGCGCCGTAGGGATTGGGCGGATCGCCAACCCGGAAATCGATCTCCTCCTCGTCCTCCTTGACCAGAATCGATCCGTCGAAACCCACGATGAACTCATCCGGGTGATCCTTTACACTGATGGGGACGCGCGTACGGAACATCGGCGGGAAGTAGCGTGCCACTTTCTCAAAGGATGGCTCTCCCTCGCTCAAAACTTCCTGGCCTAAGACGTTGGTTTGAGAGTTAAGGGCTCGGCGTCCCTCCGGCGAAACACGAACCGGGGTATGCCTAAATTGAGCGACGGCAGGGCAAGCTAAGGCAAGAAGGATAGACGCAATCCATGAGCAATGAGACTTCATTCCGAATCTCCTGGCAGAAGTGTTTTATTCATCATAACTTATTGTGGTGGAACTTTACTCCAACAACGAAAAATTTGTCAACTGTAATTCTCCCAATCAAGGTTTAGTATGTTGCTGCACAGCGACTTGAGTCTCAATCGTTGACTGCTGCACGGAACCCGATCATTGCGCCTTAGAAATTCTGCGGTTGACAAGTTTTTTCGATATGGAGTAAAGTTCCACCTTTATGAATATCAATGAATCAATGGCTCCTAAGGCTCCCTTGGATGAGGCGCCTCCCCTTTCTTTTCGCGACTACTTCTTGCAGTTGACCGCTATTCTAGGACGAGTGGTTAGCGAGCAGGGCGCGGCTATCCTGCAGGCAGCAACGCTGGTGGCCGAGTGCTTGAACCAGGGCGGTGTTGTCCATACTTTCGGCACCGGCCATGCGCATCTCATCGCCGCCGAGCCCTTCTACCGCGCTGGAGGCCTTGCGCCGGTCGACGCGATTCTCGACGATCGCGTTACCTTCTCACGGGGCGCTCTCGAAAGCACTCGCGCGGAGAGAACCGCAGGACTCGCCGCCATCATTCTCCAGTCAATATCGGTTGAGCGCAGGGATGTTGCCATCGTGATTTCGAATTCCGGCCGCAATGCTGTGCCCGTAGAGATGGCCTTGGCTTTGAAGGAGCGGGGTGTTTGTGTAATCGCCATCACCAGTCTTGCACAGTCTCGGGCAAGCTCTCCCCGCAATCCCGCCGGCCTCCGCTTGTTCGAGGTGGCCGACGTCGTCATAGACAATTGTGTGCCGGCCGGCGATGGAGTGCTCTCCATTTCAGGCGTCCGCTTTCCGGTTGGTCCGGCCTCGACGGTCGCCGGAGCGGCTGCTATCAACGCCATTTTTGTTCAAAGCGCTATCCTGCTTGCCGGCAAAGGGGCACAGGTGCCCGTCTTGCCGAGCGGCAACCTGGAAAACATTGTGGCCGGGGATGTACGCGAGATTTTTCGTCCCTATCGTGGCCGAATCGCATACCTTGGCCTTGATGACGATGCGCAATAGAGACAGGAACAGCTAGCGACTCGGATTGAACTAATTCACGGCTTCAGAAAATCAAGGCTCCGTTCCGCACTCAAGCCGGACTGGTAGCGCCCCTCACTGCCCGTTCGAAGCGGAAGTGCGCAGGCGCTGGCGGCGGATCGGCGACTTCAACAGAGTGAAATGAGAATATCAGGCACCCACGCTCTGAGCGGCGACGAGATTGAAATAACCTTTTCCCGAACCATCGAGCGTGTGGAGCGCGTCGCACCACGCAAACTCGCCGGGAACCGGACCTATCTTGCGCCTGCCTGGATCGATCTTCAGGTGAACGGGTTCGCAGGAGTGGACTACAACTCCCCGGAAACCTCGCACCAAGCGATTGCCCGGTCCATCCAAGCGCAGTTCGCCACCGGAGTTGCCCGGTTCTTTCCCACTATCGTGACCGGCAGTGCGGAACGGATTTTGGGCTGTTTTCGCAACCTGGCGCGGGCTCGATCTTGTCTCGCCGAAGGCCCCGCCATGGAAGGGTTTCACCTGGAGGGCCCGTACATCTCTCCGGAAGATGGTCCGCGGGGCGCGCATATGCAGCAGTTTGTAAGGCCCCCCAACCTCGATGAATTCTGGCGCTTTCAAGAGGCCGCGGATGGGGGCATCCGCCTTCTCACACTCGCGCCCGAGTGGCCGGGAGCGCCACACTTCATCGAAGAAGTGACGCGCCAGGGAGTGGTGGTCGGTATCGGCCACACCAACGCCGCGGCAAAAGACATCCAGAACGCAGTCGAGGCGGGGGCATCACTGTCGACACACCTGGGCAACGCGGCCTTCCCTATCATGCAGCGCCACCCAAATGTGATCTGGGAGCAACTGGCCGAGGATCGGCTCATGGCGAGTTTCATCGTCGACGGTTTCCATCTTCCGGCGTCCTTCTTGCGGGCGGCGTGGCGCGCGAAACAGACCTCGCGATCGATCCTCATTACCGATGCCGCGCCGCCGGCCGGTTGCGCTCCGGGGTCTTATCGACTGGGCGAACTGCAGGTCGAACTCCACGCCGACGGCAGCATCCGGTTGGCTGGGGGAACCCGGCTGGCGGGCTCCTCGCTTTCCCTCAGTGAGGCCATCTCAAACCTGTTGCAGGCAACCGGGCTGAGCCTTGGCGATGCCGTGAGGGCTGCCACAACCAACCCCGCGGCCGCCGCACGCATGCCCAACCGGCAGCGGGGATTAGCCGAGAATGAGCGAGCGGACCTGGTTCGGTTCACCTTGCGCGGCGACCGCGTTTGCGTGCTCCAGACCTACCTGGACGGGCGTTTGGTTTATTCGGCGGCAAACGCAGCCGATGACGATTCCTCCCCGAATACCGCAACACAAGGACCGAATGACTGATCGAGGCCTCTTCCCCCATTACATGATCAAAGAGATCTTTGAGCAGCCCCAGTCGCTGCGCGCCACAATTGGCGGCAGAGTTTCGCTGCAAGAGGGATCAGTGAACATGGAGGAAGAGATTGGTCTTACCCGGAAGCAGCTCGCCGAACTGCGGCGCATCAGCATCGTCGCATCGGGCACGAGTCGCCACGCTGGCATGGTGGGACGGTACATGCTACAGAAACTTGCGAACCTGCCCGTGGATATCGAATATGCGAGTGAATTCGAGCTTTGTGACTTGAACCTTGATCCGGCCGAACTAACCATTGTGATCACCCAATCGGGTGAAACCGCGGATACCTCTGCCGCCCAACGCAAAGCGAAGGCCAGAGGCTCTCGAACCTTGGCAATCTCCAACGTGGTGGACTCCATGATTGCCCGGGACGCTGATGGCGTGCTCTACACCCACGCCGGGCCGGAAATCAGCGTTGCCTCTACTAAGGCGTTCACGGCTCAGATGATGGTGCTCTTCCTCTTCGCGCTTCACCTTGGCGGAGTGCGAGGCACAATGCAATGCGAACAAGTGAAACGCTACGTCGAAGAACTGGCGGATCTGCCGGCAAAGCTCGAGCTTGTCCTGGAGTCAGCGGGAAAGTGCGATCTCCTCGCCGAGAAGTACCAGAGCTTCGAGGATTGTCTTTTTCTGGGCCGCGCCGTGCACTATCCGGTAGCCATGGACGGGGCCTTGAAGCTCAAGGAAGTCTCGTACGTCCACGCCGAAGGGTACCCCACCGACGAAACCAAACACGGACCTAACGCCCTTATTAATGAGAGCTTGCCTCTCGTAATTCTCTCCACTTGCGACGCAACGGATGCTGGCTCCGTCTTCCGGCATCGGCGCGACCTCGCTGCCGTCAAGAGATTCAAGCAACAATCCGCGCAGATCGTTGCGCTGGCCTCAGAGGATGATGAGGAATTGACCAGGTTAGCGGACGACACCATCCACATTCCCCAAATTTCCGAGTTACTCGCACCTATTCTGGAGATCGTTCCTCTGCAGATGTTCGCCTACTATATGGCGGTGCGCCGTGGTTTGAACGTGGATCGCCCACGAAACCTGGTGAAGGCGGTCACGGCGGAGTAGTCGAGTCGGAGTTCGTCAGGGCATCTCTGATCAAGTGTGGCGCGGACACTCTTGTCCGCGAAAAGGCTGAGTGTACTGCTGCTTGATCAAGCGCGCTTGTTCAGAGGATCCCTAGGGCAATTCAGCGCACTTACGCACTTACGGAGCACCATGATTCACGAAAGCCCCTCACTCGAATGTGGCCAAAGCCCGCTGAAGGGAGGGGTGGAGTGTGTGGAGATAACGCCGCCGAAGGGGGAGGAGATGTGGGGATTTGCGGCGCGGAAATCGGGGGCGGTGGGGACGATCGATCCTTTGTATGCACGGGCGCTGGTGCTGGAGTGGGGGGCGAAACGGGTGGCGATTGTCACGCTGGACTTGGGCAGAAGCTTTGGCCCGGAATCGCTGGAGCGGTTGCGCCGCGCTGCCCGGGAGGAGAGCCATGTGGGGCTGGTGCTGGCCGCGGCGTCGCACACCCATTCCGGGCCGATGATTTCCGATCACTATGCCGGCAACGCGCCGCCGGAATGGGAGGCGCGGGCGCTGGGTAGGATTGCGCAGGCCATCCACCAAGCCAGTATGCATCTGGTCGAGGTGCGGGTAGGCGCCGGCTATGGCGTGACCTACATCGGTTATAACCGGCTGGAGACGAAACGGGACGCAGGTTTCGATTTCAACAGCCACCCCAACCGGATGATTTCTTCGCCAGTGGATCCCACGGTGGCGGTGCTGCGGGTGGATACGATGGACGGCAAGCCTCTGGCCATTCTGGTCAACTATGCCTGCCATCCCGTGGTGTTCAGCGCGGAAAATGGGAGTTACTCCGCTGATTTTCCGGCGGCGATGTCGAAGACGGTGGAAGCCGCTTTCAACGGCGCTCCCATGGTTTTCTTTTTGCAGGGTGGACCGGGCGATATCGATCCTTACTACGCCAACACTCCCACTCAGCAAGACCCGGAGAAGTGGCGTAACTGGACGGGCCAGCAACTGGGCGAGGCAGCGGTGCGTGTGGCTCAGGCCATTCAGACCAAAGCGGCATCCCATGCCAGCCTGGAGTTTGTGGAAGAGAGCATCGACTTCCGTCTGCGCTGGAACCCAGACAAGTTTTATGACGCTTACTTGCGGACCTGGGGGCCGCAGCATTCCGCCCAGTACTTTCCCCAAGTTGGGGCCACCATTCCGGCGCCGGTTTCCACCCTTTTGATCAACCGAGAGATCGCCTTCGCGGTCTTGCCGGGGGAACCGTTCGTGGAGTTGCAGATGGATTGGCGCAACCGCTGTCCGGTGCCGTACAGCTTTTTCATGGGGTACACCAACGGGTATGTCGGATACCTTCCCACGATTCGCGCCGCGGTGAAGGGCGGCTACGGAGGGGCGACGGGCGGGAGTTGGCTCGAGGTGGGAGCGGGAGAGCGCATGGTGAACAATGCGCTCATCCACGTTTATCGCATGCTGGGCCAGTTGTCCGATGCGCCGCAGTAGAACCCGGTCAAGTTATTACTTAATGCGTTACGAAGTATTCGGGCCCCTGCTGGGCCGGGCAGAAGCAGATTCCTCAGCCATAAAGCCGGTGTCGGAATGACAAACCGGATTGGCAAACGCGGACAGAGTGCATTCGGCAAACTGTACCGTTACCTTGCAGTACCGCAGGCGTTTCGCGGACAAGAGTGTCCGCGCCACACTGGATCAATCGACTGCCGCAACCCCGTGGCAGGTTGCGGCCGTCGCGCGGCGTGGCGGGTACTCAGAAATTCAACTTCAGACCGAATTGTATTTCCCGGGCATCGCTGGCGGTGTAGGCGATGGTCCCGAACCCAGGATCGCCGGCCGAGCTATCCGGCTGCCCCAGGTTGGGATGGTTGAAGATATTGAAGAACTCAGCCCGGAATTGCAGCCAGGTTGAGTCTCCATGCAAGCGGAATCTCCTGGAGATTCCGAAGTCCCAGTCCTGCAGCCCGGGTCCGATTACAAAGTCGCGTCCGGTGTGGGAGAAGCTGAAAGGGCCGGGACCGGTCAGATCCGGACACACGTTGACGAAGGCCTTGGTGTTGAAGTACTCGGCGACTTTCTGCGCATCCGACCGGCTGTTGGAAAGCCGCCAGTTGCCCACCACATCCGGCCGCGGTGTGCCGGCATCGGTATTGGCCCGGTTGCAGTCCTGGGCCATGGGAAAAGGGCTGCCGCTCTGCAAGGCGGTAACTCCATTCACCGACCATCCCCCCACCACGGCATCCGCCACCTTGGATTGGCCGAGGAATTTTTTACCGCGGCCGAAGGGTAAATCGTAGATGTAACTGATGACCAGGCGCTGGCGGATGTCCTGGGCGGCCAAACCATAACTCTGCTTGGGGTCCGCAGAGTTCTCGTAGATGAAGCCCCGGCCTCCTTCTCCGGTAAACGTACCGCCGGTGTCGTCGAGAGTTTTGCTGAAGGTGTAGCCGGCGAGCAGCATGAAGCCCTTGGAAAAATTCTTCTGGGCTTTGATCTGCAAGCTATTGTAGTTTCCGTATCCGTCATAACCCTGGATGTAGAAGTTTCCTGCCCCCGGCCACTTTTGCCGGGACTCAAAGGAACCCGGACCAGGCATCGCTTGGTTGGGCTGGGCCATGCTGCCCAAATGGACGCTATCGTTGCCCACGTACGCGGCGGACAGCAACATGGAGCCGATGGTGTGTTCGAGGGTGAGGTTGTAGGCCTGGATTCTTCCGTTGCGCGCTTGCGCCCCATTGCCGAAGAAGCCCACGCCGGAAGTATTGTACAGAACGCCAGGATTAAACCAGTTGAACTGCTGAAAATTGGTATGGTCGAAGGTGAAGGTGCGCTCGCCCACGAAGGGCGGGTTCAGCGCCATATCGATGTAGCGGTTCTCGGTATCGCGTTGGTAGAAGATCCCGTAACCACCGCGAATGACGGTGTTGCGCAGTGAACCGGGACTGTAAGCAAATCCCAAGCGCGGTCCCAGATCCCGCTTGTCGTTGAAGACCAGCGAGTCCGGCTGGCCCACGCTTTCCGCGGTTTGATAGGGCACGATGGTAAGCAGCGCTTGTTGTACGCCCTCAAACGTAATCCCGGTCACGTTCTTGGAGGTTATGACGAGGGGCGCCGAGCCATCGGGGGGCAGGTAGATATTGGACATGGTGCGTCCGGCCGAATAGGGGATCCCGTTCCACTCATAACGCAATCCGAGGTTCAGCGTCAGGCTGTGGTTGACTTTCCAATCGTCCTGGGCGTATCCCCCGAGCTCGGTATAGCGCTGTCTGGGATTGAAAGGCTCCGGAGAAAAGAAAGTGGAGGAGGGAATACCCAGCAGGAAGTCGCCCAGCGCGTAGTTGGTGAAGCTGCCGTTGTAGCCGAAATCTCCGTTGGGTTCGATGATTTCCTGGAATGTGTCCAGAAAGCGCATGATCTCTCCCCCGAAGCGCAGCTGATGTTTTCCGCGGTTCCACTCGAAGGTGGGCCGCACTTCCGCGATGGTGGGTTTCCACAATCGGGGGAGTGAGCCCCCCTCGCCCAGTTCGCTGTAGCCGTTCGGCTCCCAGCCCGGTGCGCCCCAGGAGTTCGGAATAGTGGAGAGCCCCTGGATTTGCAATATCTTATTGGTGATGTCGTCCTTGAAGATGGTGGTGGCTTCCTCGTTCTGGATGAACTGCGAAAGCCCTACGCTCACTTCCCCCAGCAAGTTCGGAGTAAAGGCGTGGGACAGATGTAAGGCTCCGGTCTCGGTGTGGTTTTTCTGATAGAAGTTGAAGTTGGAATTAAGGTTGGGGTCGGTCAGATTCTCGTTGTTATAGGCGAAACGTCCATACAGAAATGTCTTGTCGGTGAAGCGCTGGTCCACCCGCGCGATAATCTGGTCGCCGTCGTAGGCGGTGCTGCCGTCCTTGAAATAGTTCAGCCCGGGAATCGCCGTGTAATTGGGCGTGGGTAGCCACGGCCCTTTGCCGATTCCGTTTTGCAGAAACGGCAATAGAGTCGAGGGCATGCGGTCTTGCGGGATCTGGTTTCCCGAGAAAGCCTCCCCGGTGAGCGGATCAATCACCGGCGGCCCCCCTTCGGGAACCAGGTCGGAGAGGTTTCCCTGGAGTTCATCGGGCGTCGGAAAGTAGCCGAAGATCGGCGAGTCCAGCGTCTGCCGCATGCCCTGGTAGGAAAAGAACCAAAACGTCTTGTCTTTCCCGTGATACAGGCCCGGAATGGTGAGCGGACCGCCCAGGGTGCCGCCAAACTGGTTGCGGCGGAAGGGAGGCGTGGTATGCGAGGGCTCGAAGAAATTGGAAGCATCCAGATCGTTGTTCCTCAGAAATTCAAAGAGGGTGCCATGAATCTGGTTGGTGCCGGCCTTGGTCACCAGGTTGACCTGCGCCCCTGCCTCCGAGCCGAAGGCCGCGGAATAGTTGCTGGTGGCGACGTTGAATTCCTGAATGGCTTCCACGCTGGGGGAAAGAGTGTTACTACCATGCTGGTATTCCTTGATGGTGGTGCCGTCCAGCAGGTAAACGTTGTAATCGCCATGCTGGCCGTTTACGTTAAAGCTTTGCGCCGTCGGATCGATGATGACGCCATCAAACGTGTTGCCGTTTTTGGAGCGCGTGGCTCCCGGACTCAACAGATTCAATTGCAGAAAATTGCGCCCATTCAGCGGAATGTCGGTCAGCGCCTTGCCTTCGATGACCGTGCCCACCTCTCCGCTGTCCTGGCGGAGCAGCGGAGCCGAAGCTGTGACCGTCACCTCTTCGGAGGTCGCCCCCACCTGAAAGGCAAAGTTCTGAACCACCGGAAGCCCAACATAGAGGACCAAACCGTTTACCACTTGCGTTTTGAATCCCGCCGCGTCGGCCGTGATTTTGTAGGAGCCGGGATGAAGATCGGGAAATTCGTAGGCGCCCGCGCTATTGGTGACCGCTTTGCGACTGTATCCCTGTTCTTCGGACAACAGGGTCACGGTCGCATTGGCGATGGCCGCCCCCGAAGGATCGGTGACTACCCCGCTCACCGCAGTCGTACCAATTTGCCCATAGCCGTAATGCACCAGAGCAACCAGACACAGCAGCATCACAAAAAGACACTTGGCGGAATAGCGTATGAGCATCGTGTTCCTCCCGATCGCGAAGAATAATTAGTTCATGATTCTTCGTTGTGGCGTAAATTTACTCCCAAATTAAAAAACTTGTCAAATAAAATCGTTATTCATAATTTCTATATTGTTGACAGCTATTTAAACGTGAAGTAAATTTACTTCGAAAGGTACGTATTCCATGAACACAAAATACCGCACCCCACAAACGGCCCAGTTTACCCCTGCAGCCGCTGGATGTTTGAACCGAATTCGGAGTGCGATCGCAACGTTCCGGCCCTCGGAGCGATCGATCGCGGAATTCATTCTGGCGCATCAGGAAGAAGTAATTCGCATGTCCATATCCGAGCTAGCCAGGGACGCCGATGTAGGCGAATCGACTGTGATTCGGTTCTGCCGGGCGGCTGGTTTCGGGGGTTATCAGGAGCTTAAGCTGAGGCTTGCACAGGATTTGGCTCAGCCAGCGAACTACGTCCACGCAGCTGTCAGCTTCTCCGACACGGTGGAGGAGTTGTCGCAGAAGATTTTCCAATCGAACCGCATCGCTCTCGATAATACCGCCCGATCGGTCGATCCGAAAATGGTGGAAGTGGCGGCCGCAGCGGCGCTGCGCGCCAGCCGGATTGCCTTGTATGGGGTTGCGGGCTCCTTCTATTCTGCCGCCGCAGCAAAGCTCAGGCTGATGCGTTTGGGGCTGGCGGCGGAAGCATTTGGCGAAGGTCACCTCCAGGCGCTGAGTGCGGCGGGGCTGCGTCCGGGAGACCTGGCGGTCGGTATTTCGCACAGCGGCAGCACGCGCGACGTGGTCGATGCGCTGACGCTGGCCCATGAGGCCGGCGCCACCACCACCGCGATTACTAATTACAGCCCCTCGCCAATCACCAAGGTGGCCGACATTGTACTGCTGACGGCGTCTTGGGAGACACCGTTTGCCGGTGAATCGCTGGGTTCGGCGATATCGCAACTGTGCACCTTGGATGTCTTCTCGGCCGCAATCGCGATCCAGCTGGGCGAATCCTGTGTGCAGACGATCGAAAAGCTGGTGATGGCGGTGAAGGGGAAGAGGTATTGATGATGCCCGCCGCAGGCCCGAATCACACATGCGCGTTCTGACCGCAGGTTTCGGCCTCTCGAAAATTACGCCGCCGCCGGGTTCACACATGGCTGGCTACGCCGCGCGCACTGCCAGATCTCAGGGCGTTCACGACGACCTGCATGTGCGGGCGCTGGTCCTGGACGACGGCGAGCGCCCTCTGGCCATGGTCAGCGTCGATGTGTTGGCGCTGGATTCGGCATTCGTCGAGCGGGCTAGAACCGAGATCAGCGTGGCCACTGGTTTGGCGGCGGAGGCGGTTATGATTGCCGCAACCCACACTCACGGCGGGCCAGTGACGGTCGTGATGTTCTCCTCCGAAGAGCGAGCGATCGACGCAGCGTATATGGACCGTCTGCGGGCTGGCGTCGTCAGCGCAGTGACGTCTGCCTGGAAGGACCGTTTCCCCGCCCGGATTGGAATCGGCGCGGCGCGCGCCAAGGGCATCGGCGGAAACCGTCACCGGTTGGACGGAGCGACCGATCCGGAGCTGGGCCTGTTGAAGATCGCTGACCTGGGCGGGCGCACCCGGGCGGTTTGCCTGAACTATGCCTGTCATCCGACCATCCTGGGACCAGACAACTTGCGCATTACGGCTGACTTTCCGGGCTTCACGATGGCCCGGGTCGCGGAGCGGCTGGGCGACGGCGCGTTTGCCATGTTCCTGAACGGGGCAGCCGGCAACATCAGTGTCGGAAGGTCTCCGGAGGCCACCGCGCTGGGTCTGGCGGGGCCCGGACGAACCTTCGAGCGGGCAGCGAAGATCGGGCGGGAGTTGGCCGATTTAGCCGTCGAAGCGCTACCGGCAATTGAAACAACCGACGAATGCACGCTCGACTTCGCAACGCGATCACTGGATCTCCCTCTTCGTCCGTTGCCGTCTCCCGAGGAAACCGAAGCCGCGGTGCGGCAGGCGCGGGAAAGGTTCGAGGAACGCCGACGGGCCGGAGCAGCTTCCGTGGAAATCCAGAAAGCGCAACTCGAAGCCCTCTACGCGGGGGTAAGGCATTTTGAAGCATCCCGGCGCACTCAGGGCGAGCCGCAAGGGCGGGTGGAGATTCAGTGCTTTCGAATTGGCGGCGCCAGCTTTCTGGGCATGCCGGTGGAGCCGTTTGTGGAGATCGGCCTCGAACTGAAGCGCGCTGCCGAGGGGCGGCTGTTCATCGTCGAGCTGGCCAATGGATACGCGGGCTATCTGCCGGCCTCCGAGGCCAGCGAAGAATACGGCTACGAAACGGTGTCGACTCGCTTCGCGACGGGCTCTGACCGGGTTCTGGTCTCGCACGCAGTGGAACTCGAGCGGGAGTTACTGGAGCGCGACCACAGGAGGCGGAATCATTCATGACGCACTTGGACTGGCTGGTGGTGGGCGGATATTTCGCGCTGATGCTGGGGGTGGGGCTGCATTTCGCCAGACGGGCGGGACGAAGCGTGGCCGACTACTTCATCTCCGGGCGCGACATGCCGTGGTGGATTATCGGTCTCTCAGCGGTGGCCACCTACTCGGACGCAGGGCTAGCTCCGGCCGTGACCATGCTGACTTTTCAAGGTGGCCTTCTGGGCAACGGCATTTGGTGGATTCCCTATGTGATCTGGATGCCACTGGGTGCGGTGTTGTGGTCCAAATACTGGCGGAGGCTGGGCACGGTTACCTCGGCGGAGTTGCTGAACGTGCGCTACTCTGGCCGGGTCGCACGCGGATACCGGGCAGTTTACGCGGTATTCATGAGCTTCGGTTTCGTCGTGGTACTGATGGGGTATGTATCGGGCTGGCTGGGAGCGGCTCTCGGGCCGATTCTAGGATGGAGGCCGATCTACCTAATTCTCTTCGCGGGCGTAATCACCGTTATCTACACGACCACCTCGGGCCTCTCGGGCGCGGCGTACACGGACGCATTCCAGTTCAGCATTTTTCTCGCGGGCAACATTATTCTGGTGCCCATCATTCTGTCGCGGGTGGGCGGGCTGCAGCATGTGCATCAATTAATTGCGCTGAACCGAAATAGCAGCGACTTCTTCCGCGTCATCCCGCCAGTGCCGGGTTTGGGGCCGTTGACCATGATGGCGCTGTCCGTTCAAGGACTGTTCTTCGCCGCATCACCCACCGGAGGAGAAGGGTTCACGGCGCAACGCTTCATGGCGGCGCGAAACGAATTCCACGCGCAGGTGGGCCAGTTGGCCAATACGGTTCTAACCTTAATCGTCCGCGTGGTTCCTTTCCTGTTTCTGGGAATGATCGCGGCAGCTCTGTTCAAACCGGCGGCCGTCGGCGAACCCGGAGAGCTTTGGGCGACCCTGGTACGCACTTACGCGCCGAAGGGGCTTATGGGCCTGCTGGTAGCGGGCATTTTCGCGGCTTACATGGGCACCATCAGCACGGAGATGAACTGGGGCGCCTCCTACCTGGTGAACGATCTGTATCGCCCGTTCCTGCGGCCGAAGCAGAGCGAGCGGCACTATGTGTGGGCCGGGCGGGTGGGATCGGTTATTTTGTTTGCCGCGTCTATTCTGGTGGCTTATTTCTTTGTGCAGGGCCTGCGCTCTTGGCTGCTCTTCATCAACTCCATGGTGTTCGCCTTCGTCCTGCCGCTATCCTGGCTGCGCTTCTTCTGGTGGAGGCTGAACATCTATGGAGAGATGACGGCGCTGGTGGCGGGGCTGCCGTTAAGCTACCTAGTGTGGTTCCCTCTTGGCTTCCATGACGAACGGGTGCATCCGTTCTGGCATGGCTTTCTGCTTCTTTTCGGGATGGGAGCGGTCGTCATCATTCTGGTGACGTACCTATTTCCCCCGGAGAGCGACGAGACGCTGATTAAATTCTACTTGCGATGCCGTCCGCCGGGACTTTGGGGGCCGGTGGCGCGGCACGCTTCTCCCGAGGTTCGGCAGTCGATTCACCATGAGACAATTGCGGATCTGATGGATTGCGGACTCGGGATTGTGTTTGCGGCGGCAGCCATTCTTTCCGTGATCAGCCTTTTGGGCGGACACTCCCTCATATTGGGTGCGGCGGCGCTGAGCGGGCTGGTTTCCGGGACGTGGTTCGTTCTGCGCTGGACCCGCAAGGGGGCATTTCGCGAACTGGGCGCCCGCGCAGAAGCCCCGTCAAGTCAGCCATGAAGCCTGAATTTGTCGCCGCCGTGGATGGCGGAGCCAGCCGAACCCGATGCGCGCTCCTGACCCGCGACGGCGAGCAGATCAGCTACGCCGAGTCGGGAGGGTCGAACTACTACGGTTCAAACTTCGAACAGACTTCCCAGGCCCTGGGGGCAGCCGTTACCGCGGCGCTGCAGCAGGCAGGGGTAAGCTCCGCGGAAGCGGCCTGCGTCACGGCCGGAATGGCGAGCGTGAGTCCGGATGGAGAAGGCGCGGCGGAAGCTGACCTAGTGCTCGAACGCATGGGCTTTGCACGGCGTATGGTGGTGGGCGACCTTATCATCGCGCATGCGGGCGCGCTCGACCGGCGACCCGGGGTAATGGTGATCGCCGGTACCGGCTCCTCGTGCCTGGGCATTGCGGCCGACGGCCGACGGCTCAAAATAGGCGGCTGGGGACCAACCTACGGCGATGAAGGGAGTGGATACCAAATCGGCCGAATGGCCTTGAACGCCGCAGCCAAGGCCTACGACGGCTACGGCCCGCCGACGATGCTGGTTGAGTCCATTTCTCAAACCCTCGGGATTTCCGATTTCCGCGACTCTCTGGACTTCGTCTACCGGCGGGGATTCTCCGCCAGGGAGATTGCCGGGCTTGCGAAAACGGCGGAGGGGGCTGCAGCGGCTGGGGATGCGGTGGCCGGTTCCATTCTGACCACTGCGGCCGAAGACTTGGCAGCCCTGGCAATCTCCGTACTGCAGCGCCTATTTCCGCAAGAGCCTTCACCGTGGGTGTCGTTCGCGGGAAGCCTTCTGGTCTCCTGTGCCGCGATCCGAATGCGCTTCACGGAGGCGATTCTACAGACGGTTCCGAACGCCGAAGTGGTGCCGCCGCGCTATCCGCCCTACATCGGTGCGTTCTTATTGGCTTGTTCCACGCTTGGCTGGGCACCTGGGCCCGATGTGCCAAAGAATTCAAAGTCCGAATAACTCAAGGTTAGGAATCGATTTTTCCTATCGCAATGGGCTTCGTTTCGGGTGAGGAGGAAATGTAATGAAGCGGCGAACGTTTCTTTCCAATCTCGGAATGATCGCATTATCGGGAACGGCATTACGGGCAAACGGCACCCGTCCGCCCGGTAACTTCCAGTTCGACCTGATCCCCGATGTGCCCGTGAGTGCGGATGTGCACGGAGATAATGAAGAAGCTCTGCGCCCGTTTCACGTCACGCTTCCGCAGCGCATCGAAGCGCTGCCATTTGGTTCCGAGCGTTCCGGCTCCCGGCCAGCATTTGCGATTCGAGGGGTCAAGGGCTGGGCATGGTCACCGGAACAGTATCTTGCGGAGATCCCCGTTCTAGCAAAGTATCGTCTCAACTTCTTAATCAATTGCTATACGTCGCTGTGGGAGCTTGGTCCGCACGGCGCCCTGGCAGCTGGCAGAAGCATAAACCTCTGGTACCGGCCCCTTTCTCCGGAGAAGAAAGCGGGATTCGAAAAGGTGATTCGCGCCTGCCAGGAGCACGGCGTGACATTCTGCTTCAGCATCAATCCGAATCTCAGATCGGACCGCGCGTTCGACTATGACCACTCCGACGATATGAATGCCTTGTGGCAACATTATGCATGGAGCCAGAAGCTTGGAGTGAGGTGGTTCAACATTTCCTTGGACGATATCAATACCGGAATTAATGCCGCCGGCCAGGCTCGTGCGGTGAATGGCCTGCTACAGCGGCTTCGCGTCCACGATCCCCAGGCGCAGCTGACATTTTGCCCTACCTGGTACTCGGGCACTGGCGATTCAGGGATCGAGACCAACACGACCCTCGGAATCAAGGTCGGATCGCTTGCGCGCGGTGTCGAAACTCCGGGAGTTCTGTACACCAAAGCGCTGGCCGAGAAGCTCCATCCCGATGTGTACCTATTTTGGACAGGGCCCGACGTTTGTTCCCTCACCATCAGCGCGGAGCAGGCGCGGCGTTACAAAGCGTTGTGTGGCCATCGCATTCTGCTGTTCGATAACTACCCCGTAAACGATCAGGCGCCCACCCTGCATCTGGGGCCTTTTTCCGGGCGTAGCGCCGATTTGTGCTCTGCCATCGATGGCTATTTCTTAAATTCGATGAGTTATCAGAATGAAGCGAATCGCATCCCTGTGCTGACGCTCGCCGACTATTTGTGGAATCCGCAGCAGTACGATCCGGCTCGGTCCATCGGTCAGGCCATTGCGCACCTTGCGGATACGCCGGCGTGGCGTGAGGTGCTCTGCAATCTTGTTGAACTTTATCCGGGACGTTTCTGGGATAAGAGCAAACTGACGGAATGGAATTCGTTGCGAGCGCGGTTCGATCAACTTCTTCAGCGTGGGGAACAAAGCGAGGCACGCAGACTGTTCGCGAAGGCAAATGCAACGCTACAGAAGATGAAAACCATGTCTTCGGATGCCTGGTCGTCCGGCGAAGAGGTTCTTGAGGAGGATGTAGCGGCGATGGTCCGACGCTTTGGGTGAGAAGTGAAAGTTCGTGTCAAAGAATGCAAATCAATTCAGAGCCGTCTATCGCAGCCTCACCATGCGCGATTGAATGGTTCTGACCGTTCCAAAGATCTTCGCCGGAAACGCGAAGAACCCCGAAGCTTAACCGTCCCGCGGGCCGGGTCAGTCGATTACAACCAGGCTATAGACTTCCAGCCGGGGCACTGTAAACCGGAGTTCGCGTCCTAGCTGGGTTAGGGATAATTTCTGGACACCATCCGAATCAGGTGAAACCATGCTTACAGACGCCCCCCGGCTTTCTGCCGGTTGCTGCAAGACAACTTCAATGTTGCTGACAGGTTGGCGTTCGTCGTAGTTCACCAAATGCAGCAACCGGCGCCCGCTTGGCTGAACGTAGAAGCTCATGGTGACCGTTTCTGGCGCTTTCACCTCCACCTGTAGAGGTCCACTCGCAGCCCAGCGAACCGCGTCCAGCAACTCGCGCCGGTTTTCAGGAAGGGCTCCGGGTCCAGCGCCCCCGGGAATCACAACTCGCGGAACATAGATGGCCCGGCCCTTCCCCGGGGTTGAGGTGAGCGTCTTATCTCCCAAGGGCTCGGTAAATAGATCCGCCAAAGCTGCCCTTTCCCGGCGATGGCTATGCTCGTCAAATTGCGTTGCCATACCGGTCATTACCAGGCCACCTCCGTCGTGCACATAGCTGCGCACGGCGTTTACGAGTTCGTCTGAAATCAGCGCCAAGTCAGCCAACACCAAGACGCGAAACCGGCTAAGCTTGCCCGGATAACGATCCGGCACCAAGGTAAAAGGCAATTTTCCCTGATAGAGCGCCTGGGTAAAAGCTTCCCAACTTTTTCGCGTGGCGATGGGGCCATACGCGGTATTCGCGTACGTGTTCAATACGCCCACATCGGCAACCGGATCGGCATCCTGGTAATAGGTTTGTTGGCGACGGAAAAAACGGATTGCAGCCAGCACGGCGGGATCGATTTCTTTCCGCTCCGAATAGAGCGGCAGGATTTCGCCGTTCACAAAAGTTGCGCTGCAGCCAAGACACTGAAGGTTGTTCGCCATGGATTCAGCCATGGCCACCCGGTCAGACGTGTAGTGAAAAACCATGTTGTCAAATTGCCGGCCCAGCATATGAGACCGGAAGCGGGAAGTCAAAACGCCGTTTTCCAGACGGATGGGGTCTCCCTCGTCCCAGAACGCTCCGCCCCAATGCACCAGGAGAGTGTGATCCACCGCGCCCACGTCGTCTGGCCCTGGAACCAGACTGCCGGAATATCCAGCTGGGTTGCATTCCATCAAGATGTCGGGGTTGAGCGAGCGGGCAAACTCGGCTAATTCACGATAAGTGTCCGCTAACGTCGCGCAGCGTAAATCGAGAAAATCCTGATACAAAGGATCTCCGTTATAGGCATCGGGCTGCGGCGGCGGCGGTGGCGGCTCCATGAAGTTCACCGCGGCAAAGCCGAAGCGTTCCCGCCGTTCCTCCGCTGTGTATTTTTCCTCCAAATATCTGCGGAGTTGCTGAACCGCGTAGGCTTCGTACCCGGGGGCTCCGCGGTTGTAGTTGTCGAAATGAATAAGATCGATTTCTGCTTCTTGGACGGCAAAGCGCACCAGTTCTCGCATATGGGCTCGAAAGCCAGGGTGGCTGCGGTTTACCGATCGGCGGAAGTAAAATGGGTTAAATATGGGATAGTTGCCATTGTGGTCCCGTGTCAACCAGTTAACCGCATCCGGCTCCTCCGCCAACATCGACTCGTAGAGAATTGTTCCGCTGAACAGGTAACACCCTACCCGCAACCCGTGCTTGTGGCAGATCTTGGCGAAGGATTTGGTGTCCTGCATCGATTTTTGCTCGGCCTTCATGCCGCCGCCCTTGTAACAGGGAAGCAGGAGGAAATTGAAGCCGAGATCCTTGAGTCTCAGCGCGACCTCCTCGCTGTGGCCGCGTTGCCAGACAGCTATCTTCTCGTCATAGGTCATGAATGCGTCTGCCAGATCCCAGCCGCCAGACCGCAGAATGGGGAGAAGGGGCTCGGCGAGCATGGCCATGACCATGCCTTGGTCGCGCCACCACTGGGGGCGCTTTTGTCGCGGGGGTTCGCCGAGCGGCGTCCGGGATGCTTCAGGCAACCCAGCCACCGCAGGGGATTGAAGGATACGGCGCAAAGTTGGTACCGCAGCAATCAAACTACTTGTCTGGGTGAGAAAATCTCTGCGGCTTACAGAATGGGAATCAGTTTTTTGGGAACTCGGCTTGGTCGCGCCGGTCACATCATTCGCCCTCTCCTCAGGCACTCCGTTCTCCTTGGCCGCCGATTATATCAACTGTGTTATGCCTGGCTCCTGTGATCTCTTCTCTTGCTTGTGGAACAGCAAGATCGTCCGACTGAGCCGCGTGCCGGGCTAGCCAGCGTGTACGACGCCGCTCTGAATTAACCAGTCGACGGACTCTTTGACCGCTTGGATTGAGCTATAGCGGGGCTCATACTCGAGCAGCTTTCGCGCCTTCTGGATGCTGCAGTTCGGCGAGTGGGATATATGATCCCAGGTCGCTGCGGCATCATCCTCCTTCAAGCCCCTTCGCCATTCTTCCCAAGGCAGGAACTTCATGCGGGCCGATCTGCCAAAGCACCGCGCCATCCGTTCTGTGTAACCTCGCAGCGTTAGCGCCGCCGGAGATACGACGTGAAAGCTCTCCCCCAATGCGACCTCGCGCCGCTCCATCGCCCGCATAAAAGCCTGCGCCACATCGTCGGCATGAACGTGATGCACCGTCTCTAGCCCTAAATTTGGAAGCCGTATCTCGCCGCCCTGCAGCAGCGTCGAAAATACTTCCGGGTTAAAATTTCCGGTTGGATTGACAGGCACCCAGCCCGGTCCAACTATGTGTCCGGGATGCAAAATAGTGACCGGAAATCGCTCGGCCTTTGCTTGTCGAAGAAGGTAGGCTTCGATTGCGGCTTTTCTGACTCCATACTCGCCAAACGGCGCTCGGGATTCCTCCTCCGTTGTCGGCACCTGAACGCTGGGCCCATGCACCCATATCGTTCCGCAGTGCAGCAGATGTTCGATCCTGCCGCGAAGAGTTTTCACTAGCTCTGCAGCACTCTCAACCCGGTAACAGGTCAGGTCGATAACAGCCTGGGGGTCCAAGCTCGCGATGCGTTCGCCGAAGGTCCCGGCACTCTCTTCCGCTGTCCGGTCCAGTTCCAGGTGAGTGACAGCTTTCCACGCAGGGTGGGCCTGATAAGGCTGCTTCATTCCCCGGCTGACGCAGGTGACTGCGTATCCGGCGTCCACCAGCCGGGGCGTGAGAAAGGTCCCAATGTGGCCTGTCCCGCCGATAATGACCACACGCATATGCCGATTCACCGTCGATGACGAACGTCATCACCCAAGATCCCTTTAGTTCTCGCATCGAACCGCAGCAAATTTAAATCTGTCCTGCGGAGCCCATGGCTGCTCCAGGATCTCTTCCAGAATCGATCGCTCGTCGCGACCATTATTCCCCATCGATTTCGAGTAGAACCAATTCGTTCGGTTCTAATCGAGGGGTCCTGCCAGACCAAACACGTCCGCCGCTGTGTACCGTTCGGACCATTCTTCCGTTGGAGTCGTAGTATTTGGTCAGATACGATTTGGTGGAGGGCAACCAAAGGCTAAGATCACTGCTTAGCGCCACTTTTTGAGCCTTATCCTGGCTATTCAGTACGATCACTAAGAGCTTCTCGTCGAGAGTGTATCCCCGGACAAATGCGGGGGTCGGCTTACTGAGTACGGAGTCGCCAATGAACGTTCCTTCCACAAAGAATGGAAGAAATTGCTTGCGAAGCGAAGCCACTTCCTTCAAGGCCTTCGCCATCCCTGGCTGGCTGCTGATAAGCGCGGATCCATTCGCTTCGCCAGGTTTCCTGGGCATTACATTTAGATAAAGCCCATCGCTGAAGGCCTTTTTGACGACCTGAGGGGAATCTTCGACGTTACAGTTCAGGCGAGGCGCGCGCAGGACATTCAATATAGGGCCTGCATCGACGTAGTCGACCCAGTTCCACGTGTAATCGAGAACCTTGCCGTCGATCTCGAAGCTGTCAGCATTGGACAACTCGCCAGAAAAGGTCGATTCCGCGTCCTTGGCACGCGCCAGAGCTCGAAAGTTTTGGATGAGGTTCACCAGATCAGGCTTAGCTCCATCGAGTTTACCTTCGCCAAACTCGTTGTATGTCACCTCGCCAAACTCGTCAAAACCAATCGAGTCAATGCCAGCGTTCATCTGGTCGATCAAGGCTCCCCATAGATCCTTTAGCCAAGCCTTATTGGCGCTGGGCACCCATACCGACTCGTCACCCTTCACGTAGTAAGGTTGAAAATAAGGGACCATGTCGGAGTGATATGCCCAGTTTCTTTCCAGGTTTGTCAAACTCGGCTTGACCCCGTAGAGGCGTTCGGCGTCGTGGATCAGGATTTCGTGCACGCTGATAAAGGGCGCCATATTGACCCCGAAGTCCCTCGCCTTGCGAATGTTTTCGACTAACTCCTCGCGTGTTCCCAGCGGTCCCATGGGGATGGGCAAAATAAAAGCTGGACTCGCGCCCCAGAGTACCACTTCATGAATCCCGTACTGGGCGGCGTCCTGTGCAATTCGCGGCAAGTCCGCGAATCGAAAATATGCCTTGGAAGGGTCTGGTTCAAACTGTTCCATCAAGAATATGGTCTGAAAACCCAGGCCGTCCCTGACGTGACTGGGCAAGGGCCGGGTAGGGTTCACCTCCGCGACATAGCGGCGAAAAACCTCGATGCCTTTGGCCCAACCGCCGGGGTGAGGCGTAATCCAAAATTCACCGCTCTCCCACGCTTGGCCAGGCTCTATCGTCTGCTGATGTTCCCATGCCAGACGCAGGCTGAGCGGATCTTTCTCACTGCGATGCGTAACCAGATTGGGGTGATCTTCGGTCCCCCATTTTTTTTGGAATATGCTCACCCCGCCTTTTAAACTTCCAAAGTCAACCCAACGCAGCGCATTCCCGTTATAGTATCCGGCCGGTCGGTAAGCATTCCATCCGTGCTCGGCGTAGAAGGGCGCCGTTTCCGGCTGCTTGAAGGGCTCCTTGAAAGGCTGCTCGACTCCCCGCGCCAGGCGCAGCTGAGTTTCCTCCTTCCCCGCGAAGGGCTTCAGTCCCCACAGGTCTGGAAACAGTACCTGTGGCACGGAAACGGCCGATTTATTTTCGATTTGACAAGTCATAATGACGGACCTGCCATCATTGGCCGCCCGAATCTTGACTTGGGCGTAAACCTTGCCCTCTGGCAATGCAAGGTTGCTACGACTGGGGCCCAACGCGCTCCAAGTGATGACCACCTGGTTTTTTTCCTGGGTAACCTCGGCCCGCGAGAAACGCGAGGCTAATCGCATGGGGAGGAACGAAGGGACTGGATAGCCTATATCCAATAGCCCAGCCGCACCTGGGGGAGCCTCTAGAACTACCCCAGTTGAAGAAGAGGAAAGCAGCAGCACGCTTCCTGTGTCGCGGTCAATACTAATGTCCAAACCATTGAAGCTCACCCTGGCCGCGTTAGGCTCAATTGCCCAAGCGGAAACGCAAAGACTGATGGCGAGACCAAGTCGTATCACCAGCCGTGCCTTGATAAAAGCAGTCATGTAGCTCACTTGTAATGGGTGATGATTTCGAGCTTGTCACGCAGCGTCGATCCGTCGAAGACTACGGTATCGTGATCGATGGTAGCGGCATTTCCATTGATGGTCGCTGACTCAAGCGTGCCGAGATTGGCCGCCAGTCGCACCCTCACCTTGCTCGGCCGCAAAGTGCCGGCCACGGAGCTTTCGATCGACATGCGCACCAGCTTGGAAGCCGGCTCCGGCAACACGCGATAGGAAATCGTGCCGTAATTGGTGGGCGCATTGCGAATGGCAAATCCCTCGCGCGTATCCAGCCAGGCACGGGGGGTGCCGGGCGCGAGCCACAGTTCGCCTGCCTCTTCCTTCACCAGCATCATGCGCAACATGCGAAGCTGTTGCGTATTCGAGTAAGTGTGCGGCAGCGTACCTTCGTTGAAGCCTTCGGTAATGCGCGTCACTTCGACGGCTGAATAAGTATCCCGCGTCATGCCGTATGCCAGAGAACCGTAGAATGTCAACAGAAACTTGTCCACGTCGCCGTGCCGCAGTTGTTCGAGCGCATAGCCGTACGTGTAAGCGTGGTCAATGCCGTCCCAAACACGATCCATCCCGAGGAGAAGTCCCCCGCGCTGTTCCATGTAGTCGGTCAGCCAGCGGTAATGCGGATCCGTCGCACCGAAGAACTCGGTTTCCAGTACCTCGGGGGCGACCAGTGCGTAATAGTACTCGGCACCTTGTTTTTCCAGGCGGTGGGTCAGCGGTTCGATCGGAAGTATCTCGACTCCATGGTCGGTGAACACAGCCGCCTGCATCGACTCCAGAATGTCCTGGTGATACTTGTCGGCTTCTTCCGTCCAGCCCGGTGCCTCCTTCTCCATTCCAGCTTCGCGCAGAGCCACCGCCATTTCGTGCATCCCCAGCCAGTTGTAGGTATCCGAATAGTAGGAAACCACCAGGTTCTGGAAGTCGCAATACGCCGGCCCGGGCGGCAGCAGACCGTAGCCTAAGGACTTGTGTCCGTTATCCATTACCTGAGTAGTGGCGCGGCTGGTCTGAATCCATTGCATCGCTTTGAGAGCTTTGGGCCAAACGCTGCGGAACCACGTATCGTTGCGGCTCAGGCGATATTCCTGCCCGATGGCAAACAGCAGTGCGCCGTTGTCGGGCGTCCCATACACCGAAATGTATTGTCCGTTAGGCTTCTGCTCGGCCAGCATGCTTTCAATGTATTTTTCGGCGTCTTCGTGATGTCCGAGCAGACTCAGAGCGTGGCAATAGAGGGCGGCGCTGTAGCCAAATTCTTCCTCGTAGAACTGCGATCCATCGTGAATTTCGTAGCGGCCATTCACTTTATCCACGTTCATCGTGTTGTATGCTTCCCAAGCTCGCCATGCGTTGTTGATAAAGGGTTCAGGAGTCTCGATCTGCGTGCCCTTGTCCAGGTAAGAGTGCCAGTAGGCGCGGGTCTCCGCCAATCGGGATTCGTAGGTCGACCCATCGATTGTTTCGGCCAGTTTTTCCCAGTCCACTTTGTGGGGAATGCGGAAGTAAAGATCGGCATGCCCGTGCGCCTCGACCACAGCCGATTGTGAAGGATTCACTCCTGGGCGCGAGGAAGGGGCCAGATACACCGTGACCCGAGCATGGCGCGGCTCGGAGGAAAGGTTCGTAACCCGGAAACGAAGGTAAGCTTCCAGGGGCTCGTCCGGACTGAATCCCTTGGAGTATCCGAACGCCGTTTCTTCATAAGAGAGACCATCGAAGGTCCAACGGACTTGCGGAATGGGAAGGTAACCATCCAGAAGAGAGCGCTGGAAGTCGCCGTCCACTCCGTAAGGATTGGGCGGATCACCTACGCGGAAGTCGATCTCTTCCTCCTTGATCAGCAGCGATCCGTCGAAGCCCACGATGAACTCATCCGGATGATCCTTTACACTGATGGGGACGCGCGTACGGAACATCGGCGGGAAGTAGCGTGCCACTTTCTCAAAGGATGGCTCTCCCTCGCTCAAAACTTCCTGGCCTAAGACGTCGGTTTGAGAGTTAAGGGCTCGGCGTCCCTCCGGCGAAACACGAACCGGAGTGTTCCGCATTTGGGCGAAGCTGGGACAAATCATCGCAAGGAGGACAGAAGCAAGGTATGCACAATGAAATTTCATTCCGAATCTCCCTCAGGCTGGAACTGAAGGACAAAGGATATGGAGACATCCGCGGGGCGTCAACTAAAAAATCATTTTCGCTATTAACTCACGGCGAGAGGTCGCAAAATCGGTGACATTCAATGATTCATGTGTGATTCGCGTGATTACAACATTGAAAGAAACCTCCGATGAATATCCAGCCAAAGCTGGCGGCGCTGAAGATCGCTCGCGTTGTGGTGGTCGTCTCGCGATGGTTAAATTCGACTCGCGATGCCGTTTCTTGGGAGTTACCAATGTTGCGCTGCCTGCCGCGACGTTTCGGCTCAGTGCGCGATGACCGCCCCAAATCTGGCCCGAAATCGTTTTCCGGCGAATTATTCGTATGAGGCGCGGAAACTGCCGGCGGCCGACCCCGGATCGGGCTCTGGTTCGTCGATCCAGGGATTCCCAGGGTTCTCTGTGGTTGCAGCCTGACGGATTCTGGTCGCTCCCGATTCCCACGAACAACGCAAATTCTGCTCCACCTTCGATGGCAAGAACAGAGTGTTCTGCAGACCGTAACTAGTTAAGAAGAAAGCACCCAACCTTAACTTAATATCTATTGCGATACCGCATATGCCACCATAAGCCTTGCCTTAGAATATATAAGATCGATAACGATACTTTATTCTTGACAAACGTTCTCAAACGTCATCATAATCCCCGGCACTGTGAGCCGCCCTTTCAGGAGAGAAGAGGCGCCGGGCGGAGGTGCTCTCGGGTGTCCACAAATTCTCCGACGCTCTGGAAATTGCAAGCACTCTGGCTTCTAATCCTTCAGGAGACTGGGAGAAATGAAAGCTGCCCGTTTATCAAGCTCTCTGCATATTTTGTTTTTCGCTTTGGTTCTCCACAGCTGGGGGGCAAATCCGCCGAAATCGGTTCTCCTGTGGCCGGACGGCGCACCGGGCACGCTTGGCACCACTGACGCCGATAAGCCCGCGCTCGACATTTTCTTGCCCGACAAAACTGGATCGGGCACGGCCGTCATCTTGTTTCCGGGCGGCGGTTATCAGAATCTCGAACTCGACTATGAGGGCACGGACGAAGCCCACTGGCTCAACCATCGAGGCGTGGCGGCGTTCATCCTGCACTACCGGCTGGCGCCCCGCTATCACTATCCCGCGCCGATTCAGGATGGAGAGCGTGCCGTGAGTTATGTGCGCGCTCACGCCACGGAATATGGCATCAATTCGGATCGGATCGGCATCTGGGGATTCTCCGCGGGTGGACATTTGGCATCGTCCGTGGCCACGCATTTCGATTCGGGCCAGCCGGACGCTGCCGATCCGGTGGACCGGGTAAGCGACCGCCCGGATTTTGCGATCCTGGCGTACGGCGTGTTGAGCCTGGACGCCGACATCACCAATCCGGGCTCGCGGAGAAATTTGCTGGGGCCGAATCCCGATCCCGCGCTGGTAGAGCAGTTCACCAATGCCAAGCAAGTAACCCACGACACTCCGCCGTGTTTTCTTTTTCACACCGCAGCCGACCAGGTCGTTCCTGTTTTGAATAGCGTCAACTTCTATCTAGCGTTGCTGCGCGAGGGTGTTCCCGCTGAACTGCATGTCTTTGAAGAAGGGCCGCATGGCGTCGGCTTGGCACAAAAGGATCCTCAACTCCGCAAATGGCCTGAATTGCTGGAAGGCTGGATGCACTTACACGGATGGATGTAGGTCATTAAACCTTGACAGTTTCTTGCTCCGGAATATTCCAGGTACCAAGTTGCAAAATGTCACAGACCTGGCTGGTCCGGCATTCTCGCAGCATTACGCGGCGCGCGGACTCGCCGTAGGTGACCTTAACAACGATGGCGATCCCGATATCGTATTTACGGAGGTTCTGAAAGACGACGGCAGCGGTTTCGGGCACTATTTTGGCCGTACTCCTGCAGTGCTACGGCTTCAAGCCACACACGTCAGCATCCCGGACGACTTCGGCAGGCTGCCCCGCGAGATGGAGTTGGTGATGTTCCGGTTGGTACAGGAGTGTCTCACGAACATCCATCGCCACAGTGGGAGCAAAAGCGCAGAGATTCACATCGCCCGCAACGGCGACAGCGTTTGCCTTGAGGTGCAAGATGAAGGTAAGGGAATTTCATCTCAAAAGCTCGCTGCGATGCAATCACAAAGCTCTGGGGTGGGAATCCGGGGAATGCGTGAGCGGGTGCGCCAGTTTGAGGGTGACATGAATATTGAGTCGGACGAAATTCCCTCGATTACCCATCGCTCCTGACAAACGCCTTAATGGTTGCGCAGGCGGAGCCTTCGGATTCTCCACTAGGCCGGATCGTGTAGGCGCCCACCGCGGCAGGAACGATAAACGTCTCGGCATAGTGGACGACAAAGGGGGCGAACGCTTCAGCCGGACTTTCCACGGTGGCTTCTCTCCCCTCCACCAGATTCAGCACGTTCACTGTGCCTTGCGTGTCATGAGGATTGACGCTGGTGAACCGACGGCGGCGGGTTTCAATGAACTCGAGTTCATGAAGCCCAGTGCGCTCTTCCTTCCATCCCGGGCCCGTAGCCGTACCTTCCACCCGGTTCATCAGGTTGGCGCGGACCCAATCCGTATCCCTCTTCCAATCCAGATTCGCCTGGCCATGGTCAACGTGGATCGGCCGCGGCCTCCCGTCCAGGCCGACCCGGCCCCAGTCCCAGAGCTTGAAGGTGAAAATGTAAGGCGTCGCGCTGATTTCGAGAACCATGCTGTTCTTGCCCGAGCAATGAATCGTGCCTGCGGGAATTAGAAAATGATCGTGTTTTCGAGCGGGAAATTGGTTGACGTAGCGCTCTGCCATAAATGGCGGCCCGCCGTTTTGCGCCGCCCGCAGTTCGGCCATCATCGCCTCACGATTGATCCCAGCCTTAAGCCCCAGATACACGCATCCATCTTCGCCGGCATCCAGCATGTAGTAGCTTTCGTCCTGGGTATAGTCCATGCCGAACTGCTGGCGGATATAGTCCTGGCGCGGATGAACCTGTAAGGAGAGATTACCTCCGCCCATGGTGTCCAAGAGGTCGAAACGGATGGGAAACTCCGCCCCAAAGCGGGAGTAGACAAAATCTCCGAGCAACTCTCGAGGATGGAGAAAAGTGAGATTGTTCGCCGGGACCTCCACGCGAACCTCGCCAAACCCGAGCAGCAAACTGTTTTCTTCAGGAACGCAATCGAAACACCAGGCGTGGTTCGGTTGATCCCTGGGAAGGTCGCAGACTTCTTCCATCCAATGGCCGCCCCAGGGGCCGGGATCGAAGTAAGGAACGACGCGAAACGGACGATGCACCGTCCTCTTCAAGCCTTCGCGCACTGCCCCGCCGCTCACCAGTTTCGGGATCGAGCTATTGGTATCAAGCAGAAAATCGAATTTTCCGAGAAGCTTTTTTTTTAACCGGTCGGCCGCGCGCCAGTCCACGAAAAAGGCCCTTTTGTATTTCAGACTGGCACTCTCGGACAGATTTTCAGCTCCCAGATTCGTGATCTCATTACGCCGCTGGCGGCCTTGGATCTCCCAGCGCGCCAAGTCCGCATACAGCAGAATGTCTGGCTCGGGCGCGACCAGAGCGGCGCCAACCCCGACTACGAGGAGCAATCCCTGATGCCAACCAGTCGCCTGGGCGCGCGCCGCATTGAGTTTCGCGTTCTCGAAAAAATCAGCGAGACCAATCTGGTTCATCCGGCCGAAGACGGGATCGTCTCCCAGCACGCCCTGTAACATACGATCCACATCCTTTGACGGTTTCAGCAAATCTGGCGTGTAGACTAGCTCGGCGGGCCGCAAGCCTGCTTGCAGCGCTTTCTTGATCGCGCTTTCAAATACACCGGGATAGCACTCCACGCAGAGTACACAGCGCCTCGGGCCGGAAAACTCCCTTAACCGCTCGACGATCTCCTGCCAGCCCAGCCAGCATTCAGACCTGGAAGTAGAGACGGGAATGCAGGGATATTTGTCGTAGTCAGGGCACCCAGACATTAGATCGCTTCCCTGCGGCAGTCGCACGCCGTTCCGGCTCCAGACGACCTAAGATTTGAACTTCTTTGAGACATAGTGAATGCAAGGAGAGGATATCATCGGCGAAGGAACGGCTCTTGTGCCGGACAGCGCGAAACTACCTGCACGCAAGCAGGGCGCTAGGGCTGTTCATCCAGAGGATTGGGTGGGGAGGCGGTGGATTTCATTTTCTGTTGCTGCAGTTTCTCCTGCAGGACCTTGACTGTCTCCTTTTCTCGATCCGCATCCGTCTTCCTTGCCAGCCGGAAATAAATCCGGGCCAGCGCAACGTGGGCGGGAACAAGATCGGGTTGCTTTTGCACCGCCTTCTCCAGCAACGTGGCCGCATCCGCCAGGTTGTCCTTGGATTCGTAGCACAGCGCGAGTTGGAGGCCTACGTAGGGATCGTCCGGATTGTATTGATGGGCATGCTTCAGCTGAACAATCGCATCGTCTAGTTTCTCCGGGCCTTGCCGGCGCAAGAGGGTGGCGAAGTTTTCGTAGTAGGCGGGCTGTTTGGGATTGATCTCAATGGCTTTGCGGTAGGATTTTTCCGCATCTTCCTCTTTGCCCAGCGCCAAATCGGCGTTCCCCAGCCAAAAATACATCTGGTCTTGCCGCCGCGGATTCGTCTGCAAAAGTTTTTCCAGAATAGCAGCCGCATCGGTGTAATGGGCTGTCTTGTAATTTGCGACCGCCAGGGCAAACTGGAATTCCGGCAATGCCGCGAACTTCGCTTCGACGGACTGTAAAAAGGCCAGCAGCGCCGGCGCGTGGTCCCAGAGGAAGAGTGCCTGGGCAAATGCCATGGCATACTCCGCCGAATTCGGTTGCAACTGCACCGCGCGTTCCAGCAAGGGAGCCGCCTCGGCAAAGCGTTTCTGCCTTAAGTAGATGATGCCTAGCGTCGCAATGGCTTTGTCCTGATCAGGATCAAGTTTCAAACTATGAAGCAGCAGTTGCACGGCGGTGTTGGTTGCTCCATTTTCCAGAAAGATGCCCGCGAGCTTTGTCTGGTCGGCAGGTTGGGAAATTCCGGCGCTCAGCAACCCGTCCGCTTCACGGTCCGCCTGCTCCGCTTGCTGTGTCTTCAGATAGCATTCGATCAGGGCCACCCGGGCGGGGGCGGAAAGACTGGCATCATTCTTCAGCTTGATCAAGGGGCCGATCGCGTCTTTATATTCACCTGTCTTCATCAGAAGCAGCGCGTAGTTTTGCAAGGCGCTGGGTTCTTTCGGATTCAGGGCCAGCCCTGCCCGATAGGCTTGTTTAGCCTTACCGATTTCCCCACTCTTCCAGTACAACAATCCCAAATCGAAGTATGTTTCGGGTTGCCTGGGGGCCAGCGTGCGCGCGTGCTCTAGCGCCGCGATGGCCTGGTCGACATCGTTGAGTTGGCTGCGAGCAACTCCCAAATGAAACCATAAGGAAGCGTCCTGGGGATTGGATTTGACCGCAAGCGCCAGGATTCGCCGCGCCTCGACAAAGTCGCCGCGATCGAAGGCGGCTTTGGCCTGTTTCCACAGAGCGGTGCTATCGCTGCCCGGCTGGTCTGAAACTGGCAAGTATGGTTCAAAAGATCTGGCAGAAAAATCAGGACGGCTAAGAAGCGGAAAGCCACGTGCAGAATTCAGGCCGAAAAGGATTGCCAGGACACAGATCAAGCACCGCATGGATGAGGACCATTCTGGAATGACGAACGTATTCTAGCGGCGTAAGGGCCAGAAAGCCACTCGTGTTGGCCCCAACATCCCACATGCTATGATGATGTTCTGCGTTGGGGGGATGAATTGCTGTCCGCTCCAGCCTTCATACCACATGAAGCCGGATTCTTCGAATGGGACGCGCGGGGGATCAGGCGGCAACGTGCCGGCGAAGTATCCGGTCAAGTCGCTGGCCAAGGCGCTGCGCCTTCTGGATACGGTGGGCCGCTACCAGAGCGGCACCAGCATCGCAATCCTCAGCAAAGAACTCAAGATGGGGAAGAGCACGGTGCACCGCCTGCTTGCGACCCTGCGCGAATTTGATTTGGTGTGGTTTGACTCTAGCACCTCGAATTATGCGCTGGGAGCGAGGATCCTGCGCTGGAGCGACTTGCTCGTCAAACAAAACCTGCTGGTCCGCCACGGCATGCCAATCCTGCGCGATTTGGTGAATGTGTCGCGCGAGACTGCGAACCTGGCGGTGCTGGAAGGCACCGAGATCCTTTATGTAGCTCAGTTCGAGTCCATGGAAAGGCTGCGCATGAGCGAGGCTATCGGCAACCGCCTGCCGGCGCACTGTACTTCACTGGGCAAGGCCCTGCTCGCGACCATGCCGGATGAAGAGTTCGATGAACTCTATCGCAAGATGGACAAATTGGAAGCCATTACGGCGCACACCATTACCGATAAGCAGCGGCTCAAGGAACATCTGCAAAAAGTGCGCCAGGATGGGGTTGCCTACGACTTCGAGGAAAATGAAAATGGGGTGGTTTGCATGGGCACCGTGGTAAGAAACCACACGCGCCAGCCCGTGGCTGCGATGAGCATCTCGATGCCCATTCAGCGCCTCCGCGGCGAAAACTTAATCACCTCCAAGGAACACCTGCTCAATGCGGCAAACCGGCTTTCCGCCGAGTTAGGATATGAGTCGCACGCGGCACACTCCGACACGCTGCGGGGAACGGTGTCGCCAGCCGAAGCCGCCGGCTGAGTATCTTTCCCTTCCCGCTCTTTTACCCCACAAAAGTTGTTAGCGTTCCGATTCCATCAATTGGAGATTCTTATTTCGTCTCTGGCCTGCAGGGTGAAGGAATCTCTCCGGAACGATTCCCGTGCCCGTCATCAGAAAGCATCCGCTGGGAAAGCGACACAGCGCCGGTACAGATACGAAACCAAAGATTCCGACGTGCGTCTTCTAGCCGACAAGGTGGTCTTTCCCGCATAGGCTGATTTCCCCGCTCGAAGGATATCCATGCGAATCTC
>CAWDCI010000026.1:0-98582 GCA_963800745.1 uncultured Acidobacteriaceae bacterium | reverse complement strand
TAAGGCTCCCAATGGAAAACGCAACCAGCAGCAGGATGAGAGTCGCGCGCACTGCCAAACGGGGTGAGAAATCCATCTCTTGTCGGCAGCAGCCCTCAACATCAGTCTATCTGATGCAACCCAAGCTTACGGAGAACCATACAAGTAACCCCTGAGCCCAGCGATTGGCAAACCACTTCCACCCCCTAGTCGCGATAATCTTTGCCTGGAATCCGGTAATTCTTGCGCTCTGGTCCGGCCCGAATCAGGTGCCAACGCCAAAAAACATTCAAACAATCAATACGTTAGTTCAGTTTTAGTTTGGTCACTGGCTTGCGATAAGGGGAATGAGGCTGGCGATGCCCGAGGCTGTTCACAACACTCAGAACGATTTCTGGCGGCCACCCGCGGCAGCGCAGCATGCCCAAGTTATTCCCGGCTCCGCTCCTCCTCCATGGTCGAGGCCTGTGATCGCTGCGAAACCGAGTTCATGGTCGGTGCGCGCTTCTGCTACCTATGTGGGGCGGTTCGGCGGGGCGCAGACCAGCTCAAATCTGACTCATCGCTGGACCCGCTACCTGGAATTCAGTTACATCAAGGAGATACTCGGTCTCCGGGTTGCTTCCCGGCGGCGCTCGTGCTTGGACTGGGGTGTCTTTTAGCAGCTGCTTTCGTGGGCGCCATCTACGCCGTCCGGAACTCGGCCGACTTCCAGGCTATCCAGTTCTGGCGAATGGGAAGCTCCTCGCCGCCATCGCCTTCTTCGTCGCGGGTGTTCTGCTCAAGAAAACGGCGACGCCGACGAAGTAACCGACCCTGATTCAGAGCCACGGTCGCCCTACCGCTCCCCCCAAAACCGGTAAAGATGATTCACTGGCCCAATCCCTTCACCCAGCGGATAAGCATTAGCAATCGCCGCCTCAACGTAGGCCTTAGCCAAGGGTGCGGCTTCCCGCAGCCGCCTTCCATAAGCCAGCTGACAGGCGACCGCCGTGGCAAACGCGCAGCCGGTGCCATGCGTGGATCGGGACCCCTGCTGAGGTCCGCTGAACTCCTGCTGCGAAAGGCCGACCTCAGCAACGCAACTTAGCAGATCAATCGCAGGGTCGAGATGCCCCCCGGTAATCACGACCGCTTTCGCTCCCATGCCGTGAAGCTTTTCGGCCGCTGCCCGCATTTGCTCGACGTTCGTGACCGCCATGCCGGTTAAAGCCGCAGCCTCATCCAGGTTCGGGGTTATCACAGCAGCCAGGGGAAGAAGCTTCTCGACCAACAGTGTGGCACCCGCCCCGTCTAGAAGCTCCGCCCCCGAGGATGATTTCAGCACCGGATCCAGCACCACGTCCGCCAGCTTGTGCCCGGATAAGAAGTCGGTCACCGCCTGAACGATGCCCCTGCTCCCCAGCATTCCAATGTGGACGGCGGCTATTTTGAAGTCGGAGGCGAGTTCCTCCAGGGTTTCCCGGATGAGGTTTTCCGCGACCGGCTCGACTCTCCGAACCCCTTTTGTGGACTGAACCGTCAGGGCGGTGATGCAGGCCACGCCGTAGCAATCGTGGGCAGCGATGGTCTTGAGGTCAGCCGTCACCCCCGCCCCCGAGGAAGGGTCGAAGCCGGCTACCGTCAGGACAATAAGAGGGGTCTCCGCCATACCCGGCAATCTACCGGAAATATGCGTCATTGGGAAACTCAGGCTTCGCAAGACTGGCACTTTGAATGCATTACTTTAGGGGGACAAGCGCCGTAAGTCGTTGATTTGCAAAACAAACCCCATTTTCTTTGTAACGTGATGAAAACAAATCCAGTGTCGAAATTACCTCCCACCTGACTAACGTGGTATTTATTACTTTATAAACCTGCAACATCAATATATACAGAAAGATATGGGCTGTTCATTAATATCTACAATAAGTTACGTAGTACATCAGGTACTAGGCAGATAAGTTGATCCACGATCTTTCCGATTGACATCCCATCCCCCGGCCCGTAGCATTCGAGAATCTTTTCATAGAACGACTCTCAGGGGGTACGACTTTTTTAGAGATGCGAGGTGACTGAATGCGAAGAGGTATAGCTCATGGACTGGCAATCCCGCTGTTGATTGTCGGCCTGGGGGCGGCTCAGGGGCCAACCAGCTCAGGGTCTTCGAACTCCCAAAATGCAATACACAATTCGATGGTTTTAGTAGTTCAACAAAAAGTCGCACGTGCCAAGCCGTATCAAATTGGGACGGCATCTTGGTATGGCAGCGACTTTGACGGCAAACCTACGGCCAGCGGTGAACCTTACGATATGTTTGACCTCACCGCTGCTCACCCAACGCTGCCGCTGGGCAGCCACGTTCGGGTTACCAACTTGCGTAACGGACGAGCCGTGATCGTGCGGATTAACGACCGCGGACCCATCATCCCCGGCCGGATCATCGATCTATCCTACGGCGCGGCCCGAATTATCGGCGTTAAGGCGCGCGGACTGCAACGCGTCCGTCTCGACGTGGTCAAATCGCAAACCCCTCCTCAAACCATGGCTCTGCTCAGCCCCTTGGCATATTAGAGCCTGACGCTTTATCCTCACAAAGGATGCTGGATCCTCGTGAGCGCTTGATCGTTGCTTTGGATGTCTCGTCCGCGGCCGCGGCACAGAAAATCGTGGCGGCCGTGGGCGACTGCGCTTTCACCTACAAAGTCGGAATGCAGCTCTACACCGCGGAAGGCCCCCGCGTCGTACGCGACCTGGTAGCTTCCGGGCACCGCGTGTTCCTCGATCTCAAGTATCACGACATCCCTACCACCGTCGCTGCCGCCGTTCGCGAAGCCGCGCAACTCGGCGTGAGCATGCTTACGGTGCACGCTTCCGGCGGGAGCAAAATGCTACGCGCGGCCACCGACGCCGCCCAGAACGCCAATCCTTCTCTGCTGGTCCTGGCGGTCACCGTGCTCACCAGTATGGATACCCGTGATCTGGAAGAAATCGGCGTGCCCGCGCGCTTGGTCGATCAGGTGCTACGCCTTTCAAAGTTGGCGATGACCAGCGGATGCCGCGGAGTGGTCGCTTCCGCACTCGAAGCCCCGGCCTTGCGTCGCGAATTAGGCAGCGAATTTGAAATCGTCACTCCCGGAGTTCGTCCCGCTGGAAGCGGTCACGGAGATCAAGCGAGAGTCGTCACTCCGGCGGAAGCCATCGCCGCAGGCGTGACCCGCGTGGTGGTCGGCCGGCCCATCACCGCCGCCACCGATCCCGCCGCGGAAGCCCGGGCCATCCTGACCCAGATTGGCAATTAGCCAGCGACGCCCAGGATTCCATTCCAATCCGTTCATAGCCGCGTGACCGCGCGAGGAAGCTTGCCTGTGCATGGAAAGCTTATCTTGGGCATCGCAACGGCCGCGCGCGGTAGAATCGGGCCATGCGACTTGCTAGCCGCCGCAAGGTCTTCATTTTCCTTCCGCTGGGCGTCTGCCTCGCGGCGGTTGTGGTAGCGGTCGGCTTTGGCTGGATCATCCTGAACTGGCAAACCGGTATCAGAGTTTTCCTCGGCGTAATTTTTTTCGGCGCCATCACTGCCGGACTCATCCTGAACACCAGCTTCCTGGTGCGGGAGATTCGCCGCAACGAACAGCATGACAGCTTCATCAATGCGGTTACCCACGAATTGAAAACACCGCTGGCCTCCATCCGTCTCTACCTGCAAACCCTGCAACGCCGCGACGTGGACGAGGCCCAGCGGCGCGCCTTCTACCGCATCATGCTCGACGATACTGACCGTCTGCTGGGGACTGTCGAGCAAGTCCTGAAAGCAGGCGAGGCCGGACACAAAAAGACCAGCCAGCTCATCCCCCTCGATTTTGACGCGCTGGTTCGCGACTGCATTGAGGTGGCCCGCACCAGCCACCATCTTCCGCCCGATGCGGTGCGCTATGAAGCCCCCACGAATGGAGCCGGCGCCACGGTCGCCGGCGACTCGGAAGAACTGCGGACCGCAGTCTCCAATCTCCTCGACAACGCCATCAAGTACTCCGGCGAACACATCGAGGTTTGCGTGCGTATGGAAGCACCCCGCCCCGAGCGCATCGCGCTCAGCGTGCAAGACCATGGCGTGGGTATTCCCGCGCCCGAACTCAAGCGAATTTTCAAACGCTTTTACCGCGCCCAGAACCGCACCTTCGGCAAGGTGAAAGGCACCGGCTTGGGCCTATTCATCGTGCGGGCCATCGCGCGCAAGCATGGCGGGCGAGTTTTCGCCGCCAGCGCAGGCGAAGGCCGCGGAACCACCATGGTCCTGGAACTGCCCCGGAGCCGGGCATGAGCCGTGTCCTGATTGTCGAAGATGAGGCCCACCTCGCCCAGGGTCTGCAGTTCAACCTTGAGGCCGAAGGACATTCGGTGCAGGTGGTGGGCGACGGCGAGAGCGCTCTCGCTTTGCTGCTCGGCGGCGAGACCCGCAAGCCGAATCACGCCCGGCGCGAGCCTTTCGATGCCGTCGTGCTCGACGTAATGCTTCCCGGGAAGGATGGCTTTGCCGTGGCTTCCGAATTACGCGCCGCCAGGCAGTACGTGCCCGTGTTAATGCTGACCGCTCGCGGCCGGCCCGAGGACGTGCTCAAGGGCTTCGCTTCCGGCGCCGACGACTATCTGCCCAAACCGTTCGAACTCGCCATTCTGCTGGCGCGCTTGCAAGGACTGCTCCGCCGCAAGGAATGGCTGCGACAAAGCCAGAACGCGCCGGCCACAACGGCTCCCCAGACTTCCGCGGGCGAGGTCGCCGAATACGACGTGGTCTCTTTCGCCGGCCGCGTCATTGACTTCGGCAATCTGGAATTGCGGGTCAATGGCAATACCATTCACCTCACGCTGATGGAAGCACAACTCTTGCGCCACCTGATCCGCAACCAAGAACGTGCGGTTTCCCGCAAATCCATCCTGGAAGAAGTCTGGGGCCTGCATGAGGACACCGACACTCGCGCCATTGACAACTTTATTGTTCGGCTGCGGCGCTATATTGAGCAGGATCCTTCCGACCCACGTCACCTGCTCACGGTGCGTGGCGTCGGCTACCGCTTCGTAGCGGAACCGGAAAAGGAATAGATATCGTCAGAGGGGTGCCCGGGCTTTCCTGGCGATTCGCATCAGCCGCGGGAAGCGTTCTGCAATCATCAGCTTCAAGACCTTCGCTGGAGCGAATTGACCTCTGAGTCCAAGGTCGTCGTACTGGCCGGTCAAATCAACAAAGCCGAATTGGGCAGCCGTTGTTTTTTGCAGGCAGAACTGGGAGTAGGGCAGCGCATAAAGGGTAGCGCCTACGGCCTCGGCAAAATAGACAGCAAACGGGAATACCAGCGTCGGCTCAAAACTCGTCTTGTGCTCCCACACGCTGCGGCTGAAATCATCCCCGCCCAGGAACCCTCCAGCCCGCACCTTGGGGTACACGCGGATCAAATCGATGGCGATTCCCTTCAGGGTATGATCCGCGTCCACATAAGCCAGATCCAGTTCCCCGTCGGGGATCTGGTCAATGACCTCGGTGGTCTTTCCGCGCAGGATTATTCTCTTGGCGGCGGCAAAGTTGGTCTTCGATTTTGCCTCCTCGAAGAACTCCGCGAACACTGCGTCGTCTTGATTCGCCGGTTTGTTCCAGGCGTTCAAGTGCCTCCAGGGATCGAGCATGTAATACCGCGTCAAATCACCACACTTCTGCAACACGGCGGCCGCAAAGTCCCCCCGGTAGACTCCAACTTCCGCCATGCGTTGCACTCCGGCGGCCTGTATGAATTCCACCCACAAATCAGATCGGGAGTGCGCCTGGCAAATACACTTCTTCAGAACTTGTTCTGTCACATCAGGAACCGCGGGCGTGGCTGCCATCAATTGGTTCCCTTCCACTTGAGATCCTTGCCCCCTCAATCCGGGTCGCTCCCCAACGCAGAGCGAGCACGGGCTGGGTGCATCATAGTACAACTCTGGAGTGGGATGACTGTCCTGCGGGGCTGAACCTACGAACCGGTGGCGGTCCTAGGCGTCGTCATAGTCTTCCGTCAGCGACAGCAAAAAGGCGGTCAGAGCATTCACATCGTCTTGGCTGAGCGACATCTTCTGGAATTCCGTTGGCGCATTCCGTAACAATCCCTGCCGCGCCAACTGCGAACTGTTGGCGTAGAACTGCACCACATCCTGCAGTTGCAACTCGCTCCCATTGTGAAAATACGGGCTGGAATCTTCCAGGTCGCGCAGCGTTGGGGTGCGAAACCGCGCGATGGTGTTGGCCAGTCCCTCGTCCACCGCGCAATCCTCAGCGATGGCGCACACCACGCCCTCCAGGCTGGCCTGCGGATTGGGCATATCGGGGTTCAAATACACATTCCACAGACCAAGATCGGCGTAGTCCGTATGGTTGGCGTCCGCAGCGCGCCGAAAGGTCTCGCTGGCATTCGGATGGTTCGCCGACGCCGGCAAATAGAGATCATAATTCTGGGTTCGCGTGGCCAGCGAAGGAATGCTCAAGCTCATAAAAGCTCCCGCGCCATGTAGCGAATCATATTCGGCCTGCGCCACGCCAGTGTTATGGAATACGTAGTCGGTAAAATCCGGCGCTTGATGGCAAGCAGCGCAGTTGCCGGCGTGCTGTGAACCGTCCGTGGCTCCGGTCGCTGCTTTCAGAAATATCTTGAGACCGGCAAATTCCGTCGGCCCAAACTGGAAGGGTTGCGAGTGGTACAGGAACACTCCCTCGGTTCCATCCACCCAAATAGGATTGCTCAAGCCCAGCACCGTCTGGTAAAGGTGCTGGCTATACTGCGCCGGTGTTTCTCCCGCGCTCGGCTGCACCGGAAGGTGATTGATGCGCAGGAACACGTCGTAAGGCGAGCCGATGTAACGGCCAAATTCGTCATGCTTGAATTTCAGATCGCCCATGTAGGTGCTGATGCACTTGGCCACCAGATTCAGAATCTGGTCATTCGACGCCGCCTGCGTGTCAAGCCGGTCCGCCGCAGGAATCAGAAGGTCGGGCGTGATGCGCGAATCCGTCCCCAGAAACAGGGTTGCGTACGAAAGTCCGTTCGTGCGGTCCTGCGCCAACTGGCTGGATCCGTCATCCTGGCGGATCACCAGCGCCACTTGCGCCAGCGCCTGCTGGTACTGGTCGGGCGCCCAGCCGAAGTTGCGCCCGGTCAGCGTGGCTGTCACCAAATCCTCAGGCGTGGCGAATTCCCCGTCAAAATGCAGGAATATCGGTCCTGCGTGAGGTTGCAGCGATCCCACCATGTGCATGGCATTGCGCGGCGTCAGCGTGAACCCGTTCATCAGCCTGGGGATGGGACTGTGGGTCGTAAAGTCCGAATAGGTGCGATTCCCCGCGCCCGTCACGCGCTGGAATTCCGTAACGAAGTGGCAGGACCGGCAGTTCATGGACTGCCCGGCGAACGGCCCCGGCAACGTGCCACTGGTGGTATAGACCTGCTGCACCACGGGATCGCCTGCCGCCAACGGCTGATTGACCCCGGTCATGTGCGTCGCGAAATATTGCGCGAAGCGGGGATCCAGAAACAAACGCTCGCCGATCGAGTCCTCCGCTGGCGTAACGTCCACATCGGTCTTGAAATTGGGGGCGTTTCCCGCGCCGCAAGCGGCCAGGACAAGCAGCGCAGCTGCCAGAGCGAGACCCGACCCACCGGGCACTAACCGCTTTGTGACGGATCTCATTTGCCTTGCGACCTCGAAGTGGCCCCGTCGCCCGCGGAATATTCACCCAGACTCTTTACATACGCGATGATTTGCCAGCGTGACGGTTCCGGCAAAGAACTCCAGGAAGGCATGCCCTGGCGAAGCGCGCCGTTCCTCAGTAACCAGAAGATCTCTCCGTCCGTAGCCTGTTGCACTTCCGCGGCGCGCAGACTGGGACGCTTCTTCCGGCCCAAAGCATCCGCGCCATGGCATTGCGCGCAATGGTCCCCAAACAATCTGCCTCCCACCGCAATCGCCGCCGGCTGGTTGGCGTAGGGATTCGCTTTCGCCCGCTCCGCCTCGGAAACGTGACCCACCCACGGAGTCTGCGCGCTGGCCGATACCGTTAGCATCAGCACAAACCACAACACCCGTTGCAAGTTCATCGTCCCCCCGCGTGAAAGTGTCCAAAAAGCTGCTGCACTTCGTAGGAAACCGTGAAGCGGTAGATCACGCCCACGCTGTTGGCATTCAATCCGAAATTTGGCGCGAAGCTGACCGTGGGCCCATGCGGAATATCGAAACCGATGGTTGGGCCCGCGTAATGGGAGGTCTGCCGCAGCCCGAAACCGTCCAGATCGCCCAAGCCGCCGTACAACTCCGCCCCGGCAGAAAAGTTCTCCCGGCAGAACACGCACGCCCGCGCCCCAGCCGCCAATTTCAGCCGGCGGCTCACTCCCAGCGCATAGCCGAACTCCCAGGGTTCCGGTTCATTCAAGTCTTTCTCGGTGATGAAGTTTTCCGAAATATTCCAGCCGTGCGTATTGCTGGAGAGAATCAGCTTCAGCTCCATCTCCCGCTCCGTATCGGAGCGACCCTGGGCATTGGTCAGGAGCAAGTCGGAAACACTGTCGTGACCCACCACTTCGAGCAGACCGCGGTCCGCCCGGTTCAAATTTTCATATTCTACGTACAGCACCGGATTGATGAAATGTTCGCGCAGCAAAGGACGAAACCGGTTCTCCCAGCGAAAGCCGTTGAAAATCGTACTGTCGTTCGAAACGTGCTCCCCCGAGAGATAGAATTCCGTTGTCCACCATGCCTTGGCCCCGTATTCCAGTTCCATGGTTTCGCTGACAAACGGGCTGCCATTCTTGGGCGAACCTTGCGTTCCCTTGAGAGAAATCTCCAGATTGCCCGGCTCCTCCATGTCGTGGGAATAGGTGACAAAGTAAACGGGTTCCTGTGCCGCCACCGGTAGGGCCGCGAGCGGGAGCAGACTTAGACAAAGAATCAATACTTGCTTCATAGTTTAGCTGTCTCTTATTGCAAGCCAGTTGCAACAACAAGGTGCATGCTAGTTGCAACACGTTTGCAACTAGGGAAGGGTCATCTTAACCGCCGCAATGTCGCCGGTCAAGATGGGAACAGTATTTTCTGTTTCAGAGTTGATGCAACGAGCTGCAACTAGCGGCGAGCTTCAAGCGGAAGGGGAGGTGCGGCACTGGTTGCAGTAGCCGCCAACTTCCAGTCGAGTCACTACGATGTGAAACTGGCAATCGCGCTGAATCTGGCCTTTCAGTCGGTCGAACAAATCGCTTTCAAATTCCAGGATCTTGCCGCAGCGCAGGCACGCCATGTGAATATGATCCCGTTGCGGACGCCTTTCGTAGTAATGTTTTTCTCCCTGCATGTGCATCAGGTCGAGTTCATCGATCAGGCCATGCCGCTTGAGCAAATTAATGGTCCGATAGACGGTGACCCGGTCAATTTGCGGATCAATGCGCCGCGCCTTACGCAAAATCTGGCGGCGTCCAGGTGTTGCTTCGCCGTCTCCACCACGCTCAAGATAGTGCGCCGCTGATGGGTCATGCGCAGCCCGCGCGACATCAGTTCGGCCTGTAGGCGTCCCGGAGCTTCGGTCTGGGGCAGTGGCATAGTGAGGGAATTTTAGCCTTATTGTTACGGTGTTGCAATAGTTGAACAGCCGGCTAAAACTCGGCCTTCATTTCAGGGGGATGCCGACGGGACTCAGTCTAGTTTTCGCCTCGCATCTTTTCCTTCACGCTGTGCGCCAGTTTTTCGATCTCCTCCGCTTTCTTGATTACGTCCAGCGAAAGAATATTCTGGTTGGACTTGTCCACTTGGTCCTTCAGTTCGGTGGCCAGCTTGAACAGCTTGTCGGTGTCTGTTTTGAGGTGAAGTTGGCGGTCCAGGTTGGCTCTTTTCTCGAGCTCCTTCTGCATTCGAACGGTCGGATCTTCATCGGGCAAATGTTTCGGATTGGAGGAGGGCACCGACGACTGATGAACTCATCTCCCTGCACTGTGTCGGTGGCGTCCTGCTGCGGAGAAGCCCCGGGCCGGCCCAGCGCCGGCAACGCCACCAGCAACCATAGAAGCAAAACGGCGGGCACGCTTTTCAGGTATCGCACGGCCACCTCGCGCTCACAAAACCATACCGCCATTATACGACCCGTCCGGGCAGGACTACGCTGCCTGGGCTTGTTATAATCGCGCCGGAATGATCAACCATTTCCCGCTGCTGACCGTCGTTTCCGACGCCGGAAATCTTACGGAACTGCTCCGCGACTGGCGCGAAGACACCATGATATTTCTGCGCCACGATGTGCCCAAGATTGTCCTGGTCCTGGCCGGCGCCTTTGTCCTCATCCGGCTGGTGCGGGCCATCACGGGAAAACTGCTGTCCCTGCAGGGGCGCAAGTTTCCCCCCGGCCTGCGCCTGCGCCAGTTTCAGACTCTGGCCAGCGTGCTCAACAGCGTGGGGGTGTTCGCAATTCTTTTCGTGGCGGCGCTTACGGTGCTGCCATTGCTCGGGCTCAATCTGGGGCCACTGCTGGCCAGCGCAGGCATCGCCGGCCTGGCCATCGGCTTTGGCGCGCAGACTCTGGTGCATGACTTCATCAATGGGTTCTTCATTCTGCTGGAGAATCAGTATGACATTGGCGACACGGTGCGCATCGCGGGTGTGAAAGGCGCCGTCGAAGAGATGAGCCTGCGCCGCACCGTGTTGCGCGACGATGATGGCACCGTGCACACCGTGCCCAACAGCCAGATTACCATCGTTTCGAATCTGACCCGCGACTGGTCGCAGCTCATCCTGCGCGTTGCCACCGCGTACGACGAGTCCAGTGACCGCGTGATCTCGCTGCTGCAGCAGGTGGGGGACGAGGTGCGGCACGATCCCGCGTACGCCGAGGATATCGTCAGCGAAGTTCAGGTGCCGGGAATCGATCGCGTGGGCAACGGCGAGGCCGAATATTTGATGCTGGTGAAGACGCGTCCCAACAAACAATATGGCGTGAGCCGGGAGCTGCGGCGGCGGATCAAAGAAACCTTCCAGAAGAACAACATTCACGCGGCCGGGCCGGGGCGGGTGTACGTAGTGGATCAGGGGAAATTGGGTCAGCCCTAAGAATAAATGGGCGGATAGAAGTGGGGCCGCCCGCCTGAACTTGCCTTACTGGACCAGCGCCGTGCCTTCCGGGACTTCGGGAGATGGGCCGCGATGCTTGTGCAGTTCAACCAGAAACTCCCGGGTGTCCAACGTGGCATTCGTCAGGAAAAGATCAAGTAAAGGATCACCGGTCAGCCCCGCGGAGACCATCTTGTCCTTTTCGCCAGTATCCAGGCCCTCGGGTAGAACCAGTATTTCCGGGAGTGCTCCCTCGGAACTGATCAGAGCCTGAATGAATTTTTCCAGCTGATCCCGTTGTATGGGCGTCTCTTGCAGAAAAGCCACTCCCATCCCCATTTCCGGATGGGCCACGCGCACCATGGCGTCGACGCGAACCTGAGTTGCCATGACGGTCGCGGAGAGGATGACTTTGGTATGCACCGGAAACGGCGCCGTGGTCTCCAGGTACGCTCCTCCAGGACTCAGATCGGTTAATTTGCAGGCTACCGGCGGGTCATCCTTGTCCAGTTCGGGAGCATAGCTGTCGAGCCAGGCTTTGAGCTGGGTGGACGATTCCGCTGCAAGATCCACAAAGCGAACCCCGGCTTGTTGGGTGGAGTTGGTCCAAGCCACTTCACCCAGGCACTCGATTTTGTATCCGCTCCCCGGGAGAGTGAAAGTCACGGTCATCGGCCCGGCGGACTTGGCCGGCGGCGCCGGACGAACTGCAATTCCGCCCTCGCTAAGGTCCGAGGTGACGATGCGCTGCTGACTTCCCCCATCCTGCGTTGCCAGCAGCACGGGAATCTCCACCGGGATGCGCGTGTTACGGCGGCGCTCGCGTTTCATCAAGGCGCGGGCGGCGCGGAAACTGGTTTTGGCGCGTTCGTTGGTAAGCGGCTTGTAGAGCGTGAAATGCGCTCCCAAATCGAAAGCCCCGTGTGTGCTCTCTTGAGAATCGATAATTGCAACCGCTACGGCACGCTTGTTGCATGGTGCGGTTCGAGCGCTGCGCAAGACCTGAGAGGCCGCTAAGGCATTGGCGCAGTCCACAATAATTGCCTCGTAGCGCTGCCGGGTCAGTTTGTGGATGGCGGCATCGGACTCGGTACAGTGGTCCATGACGATTTCCAGATCGCTGAGAACGCGGCGGAGAACGCGCAGAATTTTCTCGTCCGAGCAGAGTACCAGCGCTTGCAATCTCAGTGGCGACATGACGTTAGGGCCGAAGGACTTCAGAGTCCTCATAACAATCTAGTTACGCCGCATCCAGTTGGTCAATTTCATAGTCATCGAGGCAGGTTACGAGGGTCACCCGCAGCATCCCAGCATTTGGCTTCCCCGAATCCTTCGATCATCATCCAACTTATTCATTTCATTATCTTTATTGCGAAACTCCGCATTGCGAAACTCCGCGAGTTCATGGAAGCGATGGGGAACTCAACGCGGCCCCCGAGGTTAATCCAAAAAAGTAACGCTAGGCCAAAATATTGTTGCTGCTAGCATGACCCAAAAACACGACTAAGACATTATTTTTGTATAATTTAGGCAACAATACCTGAAACCGGTGTAAAGTAACTCGATTGACTTGCACCAAGATCGACCCTAAAATTACTGGTTTCAAATAATTGGAGTGAATCTTCCGGAATACTTAGCGAATCCAAGTGATTGCAGTTAATTTACTCAGGTGAGGCAGAAAGATTCATGGCAAAACGACGTGGCAATCCTAATTGGGGCAAGCCCGAACCCATTGGACCGGTTATCCCGACGGTGACAGAGTTTGAGCAGGTAGTGCGTGAGTATAAGCTTTCGCCCGACCAGTACTTGCGCTCCACCCGGCTGCGCGAGTGGGCGCGCCGGAATAAGAATTCCAAATACATTCCCGAGCCCTTGCTGGAAGCGTGGGGATTTGAGATCGAGTCCACGCTGTAGGAAGTTGCCAACCCTCCGCTGAAGAAAGGCCGCCGCACAGGCGGCCTTTGCTATTGGGTTGCGCGGCAGACGACCTCCTCCCTTTGATCTTCCCCGGCTTTGCTACAATTCGCTCATGCGCTCGTCGGCTCCATTCACCGATGTACCCACCGCCATCCAGGAGATTCACGATGGCCGCATGATGGTTGTGGTGGATGACGAAGACCGCGAGAACGAGGGGGACCTCACGCTGGCCGCGGAGAAGGTTACTCCCGAAGCCATCAATTTCATGGCGAAATACGGTCGCGGGCTGGTCTGCCTGGCAATGACCGAGGAACGCCTCGACCATCTGCGCATTGGCCCGATGACGGCGGAGAATACCTCAAACTACGGCACCGCCTTTTGTGAAGCGATTGATGCCCGCGAAGGCGTGACCACGGGTATTTCGGCCTACGATCGCGCGCGCACTATTCAAGTGGCGATTGACCCGGCGACGCGGCCTTTGGATTTGGCCCGGCCCGGACATGTTTTTCCGCTGCGAGCTCGCAAGGGTGGAGTGCTGGTGCGCGCCGGCCAGACCGAGGCTGCCGTGGATCTTTCGCGGCTCGCCGGGATGGTTCCCGCCGGCATCATCTGTGAAATCATGCGTGACGACGGGACCATGGCGCGGGTTCCCGACCTGATCGAATTTTGTAATACCCACGGACTGAAAATGCTTACGGTGGCGGAACTGATCCGCTACCGCATGCAGCATGAGCGCTACGTGCATCGCGTGGGTGAGGCGCTGGTCAACACGCCGCACGGTGAGTTCCGCCTGATCGCATATGCCAGCGACGTGGACGGCAACGAATCCCATCTGGCTCTGGTGCGCGGCGATATTGAAAACAGCCCCGAGCCGGTCCTGGTGCGCATGCACGTGCATTGCCTTCTGGGTGGAGTGTTTGGATCGACGGCCTGCGATTGCCGAGCCACGGTTGAAGGAGCGCTGCAGGCCATCGCCCATGAAGGGCGCGGCGCGCTGATCTACCTGCGGCAAACTTCCCAGGGATTTTCGGTTGAGCAACTGGGGCAGCGGGCGGTGCTGAGCTTTCACCGTGACCGGCGCCTGGCGCCTGGACCGGAAAGTGACCGTAAGGCGCAGCGCGAAATTGGCATGGGCGCACAAATTCTTTCCGACCTGAACTTGCGGCGTATCCGCTTGCTGACCAATCACCCTCGCCGGGTGCCGGGACTGGAAGGATTTGGCATCGAGATTGTGGAGCAGGTGCCGATTGCACCGCTGGAAGCAAGCATCACAAGCCGCTCCTAGGGTGTTGACCGAGGGTTGTCTGGGACACTTTGTGAATCCTTGGCGGGACTTTGCGGTCCAAAGCTTTTGACCGCAAAGCTCGCGAAGAAAAACCGCGAAGCCATCGCTGATGGCTGTTAATAATTTTCCGGTGAATCAGAGTCCCGCGGATGCGGTGCGCTGCGGAGTCTTGATCAGTTTTGATGGATCGTATCCCTTTTGGCGAATGATGCCGATCGCCTGATCGTAGTCGGAAGCGCTCATTTGCTCCGTTCGGCTGAGAATCCAGAGATATTTGCGTCCCGGTTCTCCGACCACCGCCCATCGGTAGCCGGGATCGAGACCGATAACCCAATAGTCACCGTAGAAAGGCCAGAAGAAAGTCACCCGGAGTTTGGCTTTGGAAGTCTCATCGGCAATCTTGGCCTTGCCCTTCGCCACGTCCATCTGCCCGTCGGCCTTGCGACATTGGTTCAGGACTTCGATTTTGCCGTCCGACAAGACCGTATAGGTTGCGGTAGTGTCGCCGGAGCACTGTTTCTGGAAGCGATTCGGGTAGCGCGCAATTTCGAACCAGCGGCCCACGTACCTTTTGAGATCAAGGCTTGGAACAGTGGACAGATCACTCTCGCCCCTGGCACAGGCATACGCGACCGCTGCGAGCACTAGCCCTCCCAGAATTAGAACTCGTTTCGTGCGTTGCCTCATAGGGGAATAGATGCGCTGGCCGGGAAAAAGGATTACGCCATATCAAGCGCGCGTTTTGGAGGACGGATGTAAGAGCGTAGAGGCGGCGGAGCGATGCCCTACGACGGCTTACGAAGCACAATATCGTTGTCGTGGATAAAGAACTGGGCCGAGCAGTCGCCGGAGCCGCAGATCACCGGCAACAGGCCTGCGATTTGTTTGCGTGTAATCAACCCCAGAGTACCGCAGCCGGGACAGGAAAGAACTGCCCAGTAGGGATCGTCCTTCTCGCCCACTTGGCCAGCATTTTCCAGCACAAAAATTGTGCCGGGCTGCATCTGTTCCGGAATCCATTCGCTGAGGATATCCAGTTCTCCCACCATGTTATCTCCTCACGTAAAGCGGGCCGCGGCCTACGAAGCCCTTTTCTTTTTCTTCGGCAATAAATGCGCACTCTTCACCGACTTACTGCTCTTCCTGTTGCTGCGAATCACCGCTTGCACTTGGCGTACCGTGTCGCTCAGGCAAATGGCGAGCAAGGGCTGGCGGGAATTCTTCAAAATGTCCACGATCTGCCGCGCCGAAGTCTCTAGATAAAGGCTATGGCCGTCGGTTAGCAGGTGGTATTCCGAAGAGCCGCTGATGGTTTCGACCAGCCGCTTGCCAAATTCGCGTTGCAGAAAACGAATCACTTTGCGCACCCGCTGCAAAGAGAAGCCGCGCTCCCGCAACTGGCAAATGACCGAAACCTCCGTCAGATCTTCGAGCGAATAGAGCCTTCGGTGCCCTTCCCTGGCGGGCACGACAATGCCGCGCTCGTCCCACCATTGCAATTGCCGGGACGTAATCCCGGTCAGAGCAACGACGTCATGGGAGGTAAATTGCCGCATAAAGAGCCAAAATGTTTCAAACAATACGACGCTAAAATGTTTAAAACATTCTAGGCGGGAAGGTGCCGGTGTCAACGCAAGATTTGACCAGCAGGGGTGACTAGAGGAGTTCCGGCAGGAAACTCGCTGGCTGAGGAAAATCAGTTGCCGGTTGCCAGTATTCAGTTCTCAGCGCAACCACCGCCCACGAACTGGACAATCTCCAACTGGTCGCCCTCCGCGAGTTGGGTTTCATCCCACCGATCGCGTGGAGCGATGTTGCGGTTGAGTTCGACGGCCACACGATCCGGCTTCATGCCCAGATGCTGGACTAAAGCCGAGAGTGAGAGCGGGGAGTCAAAGTCTTGTGGTTCGCCGTTGATTTGGAGTTTCATGGCTGGAGTTTTCGACGCTCCCCGTCAGGGATCCGGGAAACCTAAGCTTCCACCTTCCGCAGTTGGAACTTTCGGGTGGCCGTTCGGTCTTCATAGCGCGCCTGAACCAGAATCGAAGAATCCGGCAATCCAGATTCATCTACGTCAATATTCATCTCCGCATGACCTTCGGGTCCAGTAATCACCTGGGTGTAGAAGGGCGCCGCATCGGGACGGGCAAAGCGCACGGTCAGCCTGGATCCTTGCACTCCCGTGCCATCCTCGGTAACGCGCAGACGCATAAGCAACACATTGTCAGAATGAACCGAGTCGGCATTGAGCCAATGCACGTCCAGTTCCTTGATGGCTGCCAAACTCTCCGGCGTCTCTCTGTCCAGAACGCTCTCCAATTGCCCATCCCGGATAGCATTGAGCACCAGGCGATGCTGATCGCGCAACACCTGTTCCTTTTGCTGATCGCTGAAGCCACCCTCGGCGGCTGCGTGCGCGTAGGGGGTGGCCCGTTTGCCGATACACCGCCCGCGGACAAAGACCTGCGTCTGCAGCAGCCGTTCGCCCTCGCGGGCTTCGCTCTGTACATGGAAGACCGTGTCCCCGTGCTTTACGTCCGTGTTGAAGCCAAAAATCATGCGATTGGGTCCGTGATTTGCGCAAATGGCGCGGTTTGTTGGTAAGCCCTCAAAAACTGCCTCGGTTCGCTTGACACTAACAACTAGCGAACTCTAATCTAGAATGTTTAGCGCTGGCGCGAATTATATATAGCTTCTTCTATGCCCGACAATTACTTTGCCCGCTACCTGCCACTCCTTATGCAGTTTGTGATCGCTGGCGCGCTTGCCGGGGTCATTGTTCTCCTGTCTTACATAATAGGATACCGCCGCCCTACCCGAGCCAAGCTTTCTCCCTACGAATGCGGCATGGAGCCGGTCGGCGATGCCCGTCAGCGCTTCTCGGTCAAATTCTACCTGGTGGCGATGCTCTTTATTCTGTTCGATGTGGAAGCCGTATTTCTCTACCCGTGGGCGGTAATCCTGCGCGACCTCAAGATGTTTGGCTTTTACGAGATGCTGGTATACATCGGCATCGTTCTGGTGGGTTTCTTCTACATCTGGAAAAAGGGAGCCCTGGACTGGGGTGAGCCTGCCGTGCGCCGGGGTGAGGTTTAATGGCTTTGGCCGCCGCCATCACCGATATTGAACAATTGAAAGGCCATCCGGCGCTGGACCGGTTGCTGGCGTGGAAGCCCGCTTCCGTGGCGGGCGCGAAATTCGACCGCGGGGAAATGACGATTACGGTGGAGCGATCTTCCATCCGCGAGGCCTGTGCGCTACTGCGCGACGATCCCAACTGCGTCTTTAATTTCTTTTCCGACGTGACCTGCGTAGACCGCTATCCCTCGGAACCGCGGTTCGAGGTGATTTATCACTTGCTTTCGATGTCGAAGAAGGAGCGCTTGCGGCTGAAAGTTCTGCTAGAGAGTGGCGATCCAGTGGTGGAATCGGTTACCTCCGTCTGGCCCGCCGCGAATTACTTCGAGCGCGAGGTGTTTGATCTTTTCGGCGTGCGCTTCAGCGGACACCCCTATTTGCGGCGTTTGCTCATGCCGGAGGATTGGGAAGGCCACCCGCTGCGCAAGGACTATCCGGTGGAGGGCTACCGCTAAGCTGATGGCCCACATGACGCCCACTCCCGCGCTGGAACCTGGTCAGGATAAAACCATGATCCTGAACATGGGGCCACAGCATCCCTCGACGCATGGGGTGTTGCGGGTGCTGCTGGAGATTGACGGCGAAAATATTGTGCGGATCATGCCCGATATTGGGTATCTCCACACCGGCATCGAGAAGACTTGCGAGGCCAAGTTTTACCAGCAGGTCGTGCCCCTGACTGACCGCATCGATTACCTTTGCCCGCTCACCAACAATCTTTGCTACGTGCTGGCAGTCGAGAAATTGCTGGGGCTGGAGATTCCGCCCAAAGCTCAATGGTTGCGCGTCCTATTGAACGAACTGACCCGGATCAACTCGCACCTGGTCTGGCTGGGAACCCATGCCATGGATATTGGCGCCCTGACCGTGTTTCTCTACTGTTTCCGCGAGCGCGAAGACGTTCTGCGGCTGTTCGAGGCGGTCAGCGGGCAGCGCATGATGACCTCTTATTTCCGGGTGGGTGGATTGGCGCTGCCTCCCCCGCTGGATTTTTATGATCGCGTGCGGGCCTTTGCCAAGCGTTTCCCGGCGAACGTGGATGAGTATGAAAATTTGCTCACGGGGAACCCCATTTGGGGGATGCGCACCAAGGGCGTGGCCCGGATCACTGCGGAGGATGCCCTCGCCCTGGGCGCCAGCGGTCCCACCCTGCGCGGCAGCGGTGTGGATTTTGATTTGCGCCGTGATATGCCGTACAGCGGCTACGAAAACTTTAAGTTTAAAGTCCCGGTGAGCAAGGAGGGCGACGTTTTCGCCCGTTACCTGTGCCGAGTGCAGGAATTGCGCGAGTCGATCGGGATCGTGGAGCAGGCTCTGGACGGTATGCCCGAAGGCCCGATCAAGGCGGATGCGCCCAAGGTCGTTCTGCCGGACCGCGAGAAGATGAAGACGCAGATGGAAGCCCTCATCTACCATTTCAAGATCATAACCGAAGGCTTTGCGGTGCCGGAGGGCGAGGTTTATCAGGCGGTGGAATCGCCACGCGGCGAGATGGGTTACTACATCGTGAGCGATGGAACGGCCAAGCCTTACCGGGTGCACATGCGCTCGGCGTGCCTGGCCAACATGCAGACTTTGCCAAAGATGTGCGAAGGCAAGCTACTAGCGGATGTGGTAGCGGCAATCGGTAGCATTGATATTGTCCTGGGAGAGATTGACCGGTAGAGATTGGGTAATTTGGTAAATGAGTAATCGGGGAATTGAAAACCTGGAGCCTCGGTAGCAGCGGGAGGTTCAATTACTCAATTACGAAATCTCCATGAGATTTTCTGACCAATTCGAACAGCGCTTCTCGGAGATGCTCACGCATTATCCGACCAAGCGGTCGGTGCTCGTCCCCACCCTGCTGTATGCGCAGGACGAGATCGGCCACCTGAACGATGAAGCGATCGCAGAGATCGCTGGGCGTTTAGCTTTGACGGAATTGGAAGTAAGAAATGTGATCAGCTATTACTCCATGCTGACCACCAAGCCACGCGGAAAATATGCCGTACAGGTTTGCACCAACATTGCCTGCATGTTGCGCGGCGGCGAAGAACTGCTGACGCATTGCAAGAAGAAGCTCGGGGTGGGGCATAAGGGAACCACTCCGGATGGTTTGTTTTATCTGGAAGAAGTAGAGTGCATCGGCGCCTGCAGTTGGGCTCCAGCGGTCCAGGTAAATTACGATTTTCACGAGAACCTGACGACGGAAAAACTAGACAAGGTTCTAGACGAGTACAAGAAGAAAGGAACGCAGTAGAGAAATTGAGTAATTTGGTAATTGAGAAATTGCGGAATTGAAACGCCGCGGCTTTTCAAGAATTTCACAATTACTAAATTACGCAATTACGAAATCCCGATGGCTTCTCTGGTTTCCCATCCCGACGAGGTAAAGGTTGTCACCAAGCGCTTCGGCCAAGGTGCGACCAACATCGACCGCTATCTGGAACTGGATGGCTACAAAGCGGTACAGAAGACGCTGGCCATGACGCCGGATGACGTGATTAATCTCGTTAAGAATTCCGGGTTGCGCGGACGTGGGGGCGCCGGCTTCAGCACCGGCATGAAGTGGTCATTCGTGCCCAAGCAATCGGCCAAACCCAAATACATTTTGTGCAATGGCGACGAGAGCGAGCCGGGAACCTGCAAAGACCGCCTGATTTTCGAGCACGACCCCCATTCGGTGATTGAAGGCGTGATGATCGCGGGCCTCGCCGTCGGCTCGAAAACTGGCTACATCTACATTCGTGGCGAGTATCGTTACTTGCTGCAGATCATGCAGAAGGCGATCGCGGACGCCTACGCCAAAGGTTTCCTGGGCAAGAACATCTTCGGCAGCGGGAAAGATTTCGACATCTACTGGCACGGCGGAGCGGGAGCTTACGAAGTTGGCGAAGAATCGGCGCTCATGGAATCGCTCGAAGGCAAGCGGGGCATTCCGCGCATCCGGCCTCCCTTCCCTGCCGTGGTCGGGTTGTGGGGCGGGCCGACGGTGATCAACAACGCGGAGACGTTGGCCAGTGTTCCTCACATATTGTTAGGCGGTCCCGAGTGGTATGCCGGTCTGGGAACTCCGAAAAATGGCGGCACGCGTCTGTTCTGCCTGAGCGGACATTTGAACAAGCCCGGCGTGTACGAACTCCCCATGGGCTACAACCTCAAGAAGATGATCTATGAGGTGGGCGGCGGCATTCCGAACGGCCGAACGCTGAAGGCAGTCGTTCCCGGCGGGTCGAGCACGCCCTGCCTCACTGCGGACGAGATTGACGTCAATATGGATTTCGATTCGCTGGCCAAGGCCGGTTCCATGCTTGGCTCTGGCGGGGTAGTGGTGCTCGACGACACCACCTGCATGGTGAAATTCGCGCTACGCACCATGAAGTTTTACAAACACGAAAGCTGCGGATGGTGCATCCCTTGCCGCGAGGGCACGGACTGGCTGGAAAAAACGCTGACGCGTTTCCACGCGGGCGGCGGACTGAAAAAGGATATCGATAACATGCAGTATCTTTCGGAAAACATGTTGGGCCGAACGTTCTGCCCGTTGGGCGACGCGGCGGCCATGCCCACGATCGCATTCGTGAAAAAGTTTCGCGCAGAATTTGAAGAGCACTTGGACGGCAAGCCGTGTCCGTTTGAGAAACAGACAGTGGCGGTGATGGCTTGAGAAACCCGTCGTTGGTCCTGGGTTGCTGGTCGTCAGCCAGGACCGATGCTTCGCGAACGACCACCGACCAAGGACCAACGACGATCTATGGCTGACGTAAACATCACGGTAGACGGCAAGAAGGTCACAGCTCCCGCAGGTACGCTGCTGATCGAAGCCTGCAAGCACGTGGGCATCGAAGTGCCTTCGTTCTGTTACTACCCTAATCTGTCTCTGCAGGGCGCTTGCCGAATGTGCCTGGTCAAAATTGAGAAGGCGCCCAAGCTGCAGACCGCCTGCACCACGGTGATCGGCGAAGGAATGATCGTCACCACCGACAGTGATGAAATCCGCCAGGCGCGCAAGAGCATGGTGGAACTGTTGCTGGGCAATCATCCGCTCGACTGCCCGGTGTGTGACGCTGGCGGCGAATGCGAACTGCAGGACATGACTTTCTCCTACGGCGCCGCCGAATCGAAATACATCGACGCCAAGAATCACAAGGATGAACAGCAGTGGTCGCCGGTGGTGTACTTCGACCGGCCGCGCTGCATTCTGTGCTACCGCTGCGTGCGCGTGTGCAACGAAGGCATGGACGTAGCCGCCCTCGGCATTCAGAATCGCGGCGTGAGTTCCCTCATCGCACCCAATGAGGGCGATCATCTGGATTGCGAAGAGTGCGGCATGTGCATCGACATCTGCCCGGTGGGTGCGCTCACTTCCGGCGCGTACCGCTACAAGACGCGTCCCTGGGAGATGAAGCACGTCGGCACAACTTGCACGCACTGCGCCGACGGTTGCAAGACGACTCTAGGTGTGAGGCGCTCCGATACCGGCATGGAAATCGTGCGCGGCGACAATCGCGACAAGAGCGGCATCAACGGCGACTTCCTCTGCATTAAGGGCCGTTACGCTTTCGATTTTGCGAATCACGAAGACCGTCTCACGCAGCCGCTCATCCGCAAGGATGGCCACCTGACTCCCTCCACATGGGAAGAAGCATTTGAACTGATTGGCCGGGAGTTTAAAGCGGTCCGCGACCGCGAAGGCGGGCAAGCGGTGGGCGTCATCGGATCCAACCGCACCACCAACGAAGAGAATTACCTATTGCAGAAGTTTGCTCGCGTTGTGCTCCAAACAAACAATATTGACCATCATCGCACTGCCGACTTCCCTGCCCTGGCGGCTGCGCTGGCGCCGAAGGCGGAAGCCACGGCCAGTATGCGTGAAGTCTACAACGCCGCCGCAATGCTTTTGATCGGCAACGATCCAACGGAGCAGCATCCGCTGCTAGCGTGGCAGATCCGTAATAACGTCCGGCTGCACGGGGCGCGGCTGCACGTCATCAATTCGCTGCCCATCAAGCTCCAGCGGCAGGCCGCCAGCTTCACCCTGATTCCAGCAGGTGCCGAAGGAAAACTTGCGGCATTTCTCGCGGGCGATGACCCGGCTGTCGAGGCTTTACTTGCACCCGGGGAGAATGGGGACGCGTGGACTGCACTTCGCGATAAGCTGCGTGCCGAACAGAATCTCGTCATTATCTTTGGATCAGAAATCCGCGGAGCCGATGTTTCCGCGCTGGTGAATTTCGGCTCCAGCATTCCCGGCGCTAAGTTCATCTGTCTCGGCGATTATGCCAACTCCCGTGGCGCGGCTGACATGGGTCTGTATCCCGATTTGCTGCCTGGCTATCACCGCGTAGCGGACCAAGGCAGATTCCATCAGGAGTGGGGCAGCGTACCCACAACACCCGGCTTAGCTTTAAAGGACATGGCTGAACGTGCAAAGGCGGGAAAGTTGAAAGCGCTGTACGTCGTAGGCTCGAATCCTATCTCGCGCTTTGGCCTTGATCCCTTTGCCTTCTCGCAGAGCTTTATCGTGGTGCAGGACATGTTCCTCACGGAAACCGCGGCCATCGCCAACGTAGTTTTACCCGCAGCCAACGCTTACGAGAAATCCGGCACCTTTACCAACACCTGCGGCGATCTGCAACTGGTGACCAAAGCGGGCGAAGTCAGCGGATGCAAGAGCGACTTTGAAATGATGGTTCGAATTGCCGACGCCATGGGTTTTGACGTACTCAAACTGGTTCCCGCTGGTGGCGGAACCCACGCTGACATGGGCCAGTCACGCGGCGCGCAGTCTGGTGAAGCTGACCGTCACTCCGTATGGCTGGAAGCCAACAACCTCGAGCCCAAGATGAGCCCTTTCGATCCAATGGCCATTCTGGACGAAATTCAGCGACTGGTGCCGGGATATCAAGTCTCCCGCATCAACCTGCTGGCGGGAAATGACCAGCACACGGCTTTATCTGGCGGCGGCCCCGGGGCATTACAACCAGGGGAATTGATCGCGCCCGCCAACGATGCGCTGTTCACTTCGGGAACGTTGGGCCGTTATTCGCGTACTTTGAAATCCGTGATTGAAAACCAACATCGCAGACCGGCGGAAGCGGACGTAGCCGCCGATTAGTTGACGACCTTGGTCTCTTGGTGACGTTAGCATTGCAGATCTGAGTGGCAGTTTAAGAGAGAAAGCATTTGGGCATCGGCACTTTCATCCTCGTTTCGTTGATCAAGATCGCGCTTGCGCTGGGCGTGTTGCTAACGGCGGTGGCTTACACCGTTTGGCTGGAACGCAAGGTGGTGGGCCACATGCAGAACCGCTGGGGCCCCACGCGGGTGGGACCATTCGGCCTGCTGCAACCGCTGGCCGATGGCGTCAAATTTCTGTTCAAGGAAGACCTGACTCCGCCGCACGTGCACAAACTGCTGTACACCATTGCCCCATGCTGGCGCTGGTGTTCGCGCTGACCTCGATCGCGGTGATCCCCATCGGGAACGCGGTCGACATCGGCGGGTTGCATATTCCTCTGCAAATCACCGACGTCAATATCGGCCTGCTCGTGGTTTTGGGCATTACTTCGCTGGGCGTTTACGGCGTGGCCCTGGCGGGCTGGTCTTCCAACAGCAAGTATTCCCTGCTGGGCGGGCTGCGGGCCAGCGCGCAAATGGTGAGCTACGAAATCGCGCTGGGACTATCGCTGGTAGGCGTGCTCATTCTGTCGGGCAGTTTCAGCCTGCGCGATATCGTCAATGCGCAAGCGGGGCACTTCTGGGGATTCATTCCCAACTGGAATATTTTCCGCGGGGGCCAGATCGTCGCTTTCTTTATTTACTTAATGGCGGCTTACGCGGAAACCAATCGCATTCCGTTCGACTTGCCCGAGGCTGAGACCGAACTGGTAGCGGGCTATCACACCGAATACAGCGCCATGAAGTTCGCTATGTTCTTCATGGCTGAGTATGCCAACATGATCACGGTGGCCTGCCTGGCGACCATTCTCTTTCTTGGTGGATGGCATGGACCGCTTTTCGGCCCGCCCTTGCTGCAGGCAATTCTGCCGATCTTCTGGTTCGGCCTGCGGGTTTTTGGATTCCTGTTCATCTATATTTGGGTGCGCGGCACGCTGCCGCGTTTCCGCTACGACCAGTTAATGGCATTCGGCTGGAAGTTTTTGTTGCCGGTGGCGATCGCAAACTTGGTGATTACGGCTTTAGTTGTGGCATTGAAAGCTCAGTTCTACTAGGACAAATGCTTCACCTCATCTTATTTCTGATATTCGGCGCGATATGCGCGGCGGGCGCGGTAAACGTGGTCGCGCAAACTCATCCCATTAACAGCGCGCTTTCGCTGGTCGTGGTGATGGGTTCGCTCGCAGCAGAATATCTTTTGCTCGGCGCCGAGTTCGTCGCTGCGGTGCAGGTGATCGTGTATGCCGGCGCCATCATGGTTCTATTCGTCTTCGTCATTATGCTGCTGAACGCGGGCGCGGAAGAGCGCACCCAAGGGAGCCACGTGGCGTGGCTGCTGGGAGTTCCGAGCCTGCTGGTTGGCGGCGGAATGATCGCCTGGGTACTGATCAACCATTCGGGGACCAGGACAGTGGAAGCCGGCGCGCTTCCCGGTCCCCCAAAAGTCATCGGGTGGCTGCTGTTTCATGACTTTCTGCTGCCCTTTGAAGTGACCTCCATTCTGGTGCTGATCGCAATCCTTGGCGCCGTGGTTCTAGCCGCCAAGCCAGTGGCGACGCCGCCCGCGAAGAAGGAGGGCTGATGGTGCCACTTTCTTATTACCTGGTGCTGGGCGGCATTTTGTTTGCCTGCGGTGTGGCCGGATTTCTGCTCAAGCGCAACATCATCACCATCTTCATGTCGATTGAGTTGATGCTCAACGGCGTGAATCTGACCTTTGTCGCCTTCGCCGCGCAGTGGCATGCGTTGAGCGGCCAGGTTTTTGTTTTCTTCGTCATGGTCGTCGCGGCGGCGGAAGCGGCGGTGGGATTGGCCATCATCATTGCGGTACACCGGACGCGCGAGACCTTGAATGTGGATCGGGTGAACCTGCTCAAACTATGACGCCCAACCTCCATCTCTGGCTGATCCCGCTGCTGCCCCTGATCGGCGCCGCCATCAATGGGTTGCTGGGAAAACGGTTTTCCCGGCAGGCTGTCTCCGCGGTGGCGCTCGGATTCTGTGGCGCCGCGTTTGCCATGGCCTTGTGGGTGGTGACGCAAGCAGTTTCGTTGACCGCGCCCTACGCCGAGAGGCTTGCCCCTTGGATTCGCGTGGGCAGTTTTCAGGCAGATTTTGCTTTTTATCTCGATCACCTTTCCATCGTCATGTTGCTGGTGGTCAGCGGCGTCGGCTTTCTGATTCACATTTATTCGGTTGGCTACATGTGGGAAGAGGGCGGATTCTACCGCTTCTTCTGTTATCTGAACCTGTTCATGTTTTTCATGCTGACCCTGATCCTGGCCAGCAATTATTTGCTGATGTTTATCGGCTGGGAAGGTGTGGGACTGGCGTCCTATCTGCTGATCGGATTCTGGTTCACTAAAGATTCCGCGGCCTCCGCCGGCAAGAAGGCGTTCATCGTCAACCGCATCGGCGACTTTGGATTTCTGATCGCGCTGTTTCTGCTGATCAAACATTTCGGATCGCTTAACTTCGTGCAGGTGTTTCAGAGCGTCGCTCCTTTGGGCGTCGAGACCGCCGGCGCTGGTTTGCTGACCGCTATCGGCTTGTTGTTGCTGGTGGGAGCCTGCGGAAAGTCTGCACAGATCCCGCTCTACGTCTGGCTGCCCGACGCCATGGAAGGCCCGACCCCAGTCTCCGCGTTGATCCACGCTGCCACCATGGTCACGGCGGGAGTGTACATGGTGGCGCGGTCGCATGTGATCTTTGACCGCGCGCCGATGGCGCTCACTATGGTGGCGATTATCGGAACGCTGACGGCACTTTTTGCCGCGACCATCGGCGTCTGCCAGACCGATATCAAGAAGGTGCTGGCGTATTCCACCATTTCCCAACTGGGATACATGTTTCTGGCCTGCGGCGTGGCCGCTTACTCGGCGGGCATCTTCCACCTGATGACGCACGCGTTCTTCAAGGGATTGCTCTTCCTGGCGGCGGGTTCGGTAATCCATGCCGTCGGCGGCGAGCAGGACATGCGGAAGATGGGAGGCCTGCGTACCAGAATCCCCATAACCTTCTGGACCATGACGGCGGGAACGTTTGCCATCGCAGGAATTCCGCCGTTGGCCGGATTCTTTAGCAAGGACGAAATCCTGTGGCGGGCCTACCAGGCCAGCCCGGTCTTCTGGGCGCTGGGAGTTTTCACCGCCTTCCTCACTTCCTTTTATATGTTCCGGCTGTGGTTCATGACTTTCTTTGGAGAGTATCGCGGGGAAGTCGAGTCCCATAGCCAGACTGATCGCGGGCATGACTCTCACGGGCATGACAGTCACGGCCATGGCGGCATTCACGAGAGCCCCAGAGTCATGCTGATTCCGTTGGTCATTCTGGCGGTGCTCTCGGTCTGTGGCGGGTGGGTCGGGGTTCCGGGATCGCTGGGCGGCAACAACCGTTTTGAAAAGTTCCTCGGCCCGGTTTTCCACGATTCCATGCCTGCAGCTTCGGCGGAGCAGACCGGAATTGCGCAGACAGACCAACAGACTGGGGAATCTGAGTCGAAGACAGGTCACAGCACCGAGTTGATATTCACCGGCATCTCGGTCGCTGGGGCGCTTTTGGGTCTGTATCTGGCTTGGCTGCTCTACTACCGAAATCCCCAACTGCCGCAGCGGATTGCTGCCGGGCTTGGGGGATTCTATGAGGCTGTGGTGCACAAATACTACGTGGACGAAATCTACGCAGCTCTGTTCGTGAAGCCTTTGCTGAATGGGTCGGCGCAAATTCTCTGGCACGGCGTGGATCAGAATGTGATTGACGCCGCGCTCGACAACAGTGCCAGCGGCGCCCGCGAGGTTTCAGACTCGGTGCGTCACATGCAATCGGGCAACTTGCGCTCCTACGCGGGCTGGATCGCGCTGGGAGCGGCCGCGGTGATTGCCTACATGATCTGGATCGGAACTCAATGAGCTCGCTCGACGGCTGCATTCTCACGCTGATAACGTTCATCCCGCTCGCCGGGGCGGTATTGCTGCTGCTGTTCCCCCGGCGGGATCGCGATATCCGCGTGTTTTCGCTGGTAGTCTCGCTGCTGACGTTTGCGATCTCATTGCACTTGCCCGTCCACTTCCACCGCCACCTGAGCGGATTTCAGTTTGAAACAAACCACGCCTGGATCCCCACGCCCAACATTCATTACCACATGGGCGCGGACGGCGTTTCCATGTGGCTGGTCGTTCTCACCACCTTCCTCACGCCGCTGTGCGTGCTGATTTCCTGGAAGTCCATCAGCGAGCGCGTGAAGGAGTTCTTCATCCTGCTGCTGGTTTTGGAAACCGCGCTGATTGGCGTTTTTCTCGCGCTCGATCTATTTCTCTTCTACTTCTTCTGGGAATCCACACTCATTCCCATGGCGCTGCTGATTGGCATTTTCGGCCACGGACGGCGCGTGTACGCGGCGGTCAAGTTTTTCCTCTATACGATGATCGCTTCCGTCTTCATGCTGGCGGCGATTCTGTGGCTCTACGCCAAAGTTGGCAGCTTTGATTTCGTGACCATCCAGAACGCCATCCGCAGCGGGCAAGTGGAAAACTTCATGGCAGCTGCGCCCTGGCTGTTCCTTGGATTCTTCATTGCCTTCGCCGTCAAGGTTCCGCTCTTCCCTTTTCACACCTGGTTGCCCGACGCCCACGTGGAAGCTCCTACCGCCGGCTCGGTCCTGCTGGCCGGTGTTCTGCTGAAGATGGGCACGTATGGAATGCTTCGCTTCAACCTCGGCCTCTTTCCCGAACAGTCGCGAGCCAATGCCTGGTGGATCATCATTCTCGCGCTGATCGGAATCATTTACGGCGCTCTGGTCGCCCTGGTGCAGCCCAACATGAAGAAGCTGATCGCCTACTCATCGATCAGTCACTTAGGCTTCGTAGTACTAGGAATTTTCAGCTTTACCCAGGCCGGTCTCGATGGCGCAACCTACGTGATGCTGGCGCATGGCGTTTCCACCGGCGCGCTGTTCATGCTGGCGGGAATTCTCTACGAGCGGCGGCACACCTACGAGATTTCGGAGTTCGGCGGCTTGGCCACGACTATGCCGGTGTATGCGTCGTTCTTCTTGTTTATCGTCCTGGCGTCTGTCGGCTTGCCTTTGCTGAACGGCTTTGTCGGCGAATTTCTGGTGCTGAGCGGCGCGTTCCAGGCTCGCGCGGTCTATGGCGTCCTGGGCGCCACGGGGATTATCTGGAGCGCAGGTTATTTGTTGTGGATGTATCAACGAGTCTTCTTCGGCAAGGTCACGCATGAGGTCAATCAGACCTTGCCTGACCTGGACGCCCGCGAGCGCACAGCCCTGTGGCCAGCAGCCGCTGCGGCCCTGGTAATGGGAGTTGCGCCGCTGCTATGGCTCAATGCCATCGATCCCGCGGTGCAAAGTCTTTTGGCTCCATTTACCCAACTCGCCAGCAAGGTGGTGGGCCAGTGAACTTCACCATCCAGTATGGGATGCACGGCATTCCCGGCATGGCTGACTACATCCGCATCTTGCCGGAGATTGTACTGTCAGTTTTCGGCATGATTATCATGCTGCTCGACCCCATCCTGAATGAGGAAAGCAATCAGAAGACGCTGGGTGGAATTGCCCTGCTGGGCTCTCTTGGAGCCATCCTGGCCACGCTCTATCAGGCGAAATTCCCCGGGCTGGCTTTTTGGGATATGGTGCGGGTAGACAGCTTCAGCGTCTTCTTCCATTTTCTGGTTGCCGCCGTTGCCGCCGTCGTCATCTTGACGTTGTACGAATACATGGCAGTGCAGCAGATTCCCGCCGGAGAATATTACGCCCTGATTTTGTTCGGTACGGTGGGCATGAGCCTGATGTCTTCCGCGGTCGAACTGGTGTTGATTTTCATCGCGCTCGAAATCTCTTCGATCTCCACTTACATTCTCGCCGGCTTTCGGCGGCAAGCTGCCACCAGCAGCGAATCGTCGCTGAAGTATTTCCTGTTGGGCTCATTTGCCACGGCATTTTTTCTCTATGGCGTGGCGTTGATGTTCGGGGCCACGGGTTCCACGAGCATCCCGGTGATTGCGGACACGCTGCGGTCGGATTCCGTGCCTTTGCTTGCCTACGCCGGCGTCGCCTTGATGTTTGTAGGACTCGGATTTAAGGTAGCCGCCGCCCCCTTCCACATCTGGACGCCCGATGTGTATGAAGGCGCCCCCGCCCCGGTAGTGGGCTTCATGTCGACCGCGCCCAAAGCGGCGGTGTTCGCGGTGCTGCTGCGAATCATGTTTGAGGCCCATGCGCCCGGACGGCTTTGGCTCATTTGGGTTACCGCCGCGCTTTCCATGACGATCGGCAACCTGGCTGCACTGGTACAGAGCAACATTAAGCGCCTGCTGGCTTATTCCTCCATCGCGCACGCCGGCTACCTGTTGGTAGCGTTTGCGGCGTTGCCGGAAAACGGCATTCCCGCCGTTATGTTCTATACCGCCTCTTACGCTGCGATGAATGTGGGCGCATTCGCCGTGGTCAGCCACTTCGCAGGCGCAGGCGAACGCTATGTCAATCTGGAAGACTACGCTGGACTGGGTCGGCGGTCGCCGGTCCTGGCCGCAACCTTCACGGTATTTCTGTTGTCGCTGATCGGGATTCCCATCACTGGCGGCTTCTTCGCCAAGTTCTACGTCTTCAGCGCGGCACTGCAGGCGAACCTGGTTTGGCTCACCATCATCGGCGTACTTAATAGCGCAATCGGAGCTTACTACTACCTGCGGATTATCGTGGCAATGTACATGCGCGAACCCCGCGACCAGGCGCCCCTGACTCCCATCCCCCTGGCACTGGGAACCGCACTTGCCATCAGCCTGGCAGCGACCATCTATCTCGGCGTGCTGCCGGGTCGCGTGCTCGAGTATGCCTCGCGCTCGGCGGCTGAACTGCTCCGCTAACTTCCCTCAACATTGGGTTTTGTGGGCTTATTCCAGCGCGACCGCGATATCCACATACGCAAAGATGCGCGCAGCCAGCACCCAAATCACAACTGTTTCGCCCACGGCCAAGCCGATGGGAAACCACGACATCGCACCCGGATTGTCGAACGAAGACCTCATGACGATCATGCACAGGGAATAAACCGGCAGAATGGCGTCCCACCCCGGTGTCAGGACGTGGCCTGCTACCGCAGGTAAACCCAGAAGCACGATAGCAGTCGCGCTAGCCCCAAAGAATGGATTTAGAAAGGTGGAGAACATCAGCGCCACGGTTCCGGCCAACATGCAGGCCGAAATGACGCAAAGCATCAGAAACCAGACTTGCGAGATGGGAAAGCCGGCCTGCCCCAGCGTCCAGCTTCCAGTAATACCCAGGGAGAGGCAATAGACAGCGCAGGCCAGGGTCACGCCGAGAACCAGACCGGAGAGATACTGCTCGCGGCTCACCGCTTTTGACAGAACAGCTAGAATCCGTCGGGTCTTGCGTTCGTTGTGAATCGCCGTACCGCCGAAGAAAATGCTGAATACCACGATGTACAGCGCGACCTGCTTGAATATATACAGCAGTTCGTCGCGGTCGCGTGGAATGTTCGCGATCAATCCCAGGAACGCCAGCAGCAGAATCCACAGCATGAGGACAAAAATCGGCCAGCGCTGTTCGCGCGCGTAGTTGATGGCGATCAGGAACATGGCTTTCATGCCGCCCCCTTGGGTGCAGGCGAGTCTTCCACGGCCGTCACTTCCAGGAAGATATCTTCCAGGGAACGGCGCGATGGGTTGGCGCTGACGATCTCGCCACCCAGTATCCAGATACGCTCAAAAGCGGCGCGCAGCGCGCCCGGAGCTACGCAGAAGCGGACGACGCCGTCCCGGGCGGTGGCGCCGGCAAAGTCGCTGGCCGACACGCCGCGAGCCACGATTTCGGTTTGCCCCGCCGCCCGCAGGAGGTCGGCGGTTTTTCCCAGGCGCACCAGTTTGCCGCGATGCAAAACCGCTACGCGATCGCACACCAGTTCCACCTCGGAAAGCAGGTGAGAACTTAAGAAAATAGTCTTGCCGGCTTCCCGCGCACTGAGCAGCAACTCCCGCACCATAACGCGAGCGAGCGGGTCCAGCGCGGAAGTGGGCTCGTCGAGAATCAGCAGATCGGGATCGTTGATCATGGCCTGCGCCAGGCCGACGCGCTGCAGCATGCCGCGAGAGAACTTGCCGGCATTTCGGTTGGCGTCGCCCTGCAGCCCAACCAATCGCAGAACCTCCGCGGCCCGCTTTTCCAGGTGCGAGCCACCCATTCCATTGATCCCGCCATAAAAACGAACCAGGGACTCGGCCCGCCGGTGGTAGAGGGCCACGTTTTCTGAGAGAAAGCCGACCCTGCGCCGGGTGGGAGCGTGTCCAAACGGCCGTCCCAGCATGCGGCCGCCGCCACGAGTAGCGCGAGTAAAGCCCATGGCGAGGTGCATGGCGGTCGTCTTCCCGGCGCCATTCGGCCCCAGAAAACCAAAAATCTCCCCTTCTTCTACGCTGACACGAAAGTCATCGACGGCGGTAAGCGTCCGTCCCTTGGGAAAACTGCGGTATTCCTTGGTGATCCCCAGGAACTCGAGAATCGCTGCCATGTTTCTATTCTAAGGGTTTGCGAGAGATAATTGTGGCCCGCTCAAAACCCGCGCTGGTAGAGGCATTTGACAATTTCATATCCGGCAGCCATGATGTGCAACACAACCAAGTTTGGGGCTCTTGGGGGTGGTTATGGTTAAGATCTTGCAAAGATTGTGGGCGGAAGGCCAGGGCCAGGACATCGCGGAATATGCCGTGATGCTGGCCGTGATTCTGGTGATCGTCGTCGGAACTCTGCGCCTGATTGGCTCGAACGCAAACAATGTCTTCTCTAGCGTAGCCAGTTCCGTCCAGTAGCTTCTCGGCTTGGACGTCGTCGGTCTGGTGGTCCCTCTCATCTCTGGTATCAGGGCAATGCAGGCGTTTGCCCTGAGTCGGCCTGCGGCGGTTGCGACTGGCAATCGCGTCAAATGCCAACCTGGTTACTGGTTTCTACTGGTTCACGCCGCTGGCAAGCATGCCGCCGTCCACCACAAGAATCTCTCCGCTCACATAGGAAGCGGCGTCCGAAGCCAGGAACACAGCGGCCCCGGCCAACTCTTCCAGTTTTCCAAACCGCTTCATTGGAATCCGCCACAGATACTCTTGCCCTCTGCCGGTGCCATCCAATATTTTTTCGTTCATAGCGGTGCGAAAAACTCCCGGCGCGATGCCATTCACGCATACGCCGTATCGTGCCCACTCAACCGCCAGACTTCTGGTCAGCCCGGCCACGCCCGACTTGCTGGCAGTGTAGGCAGCCACCTCAAAAGCGCCCACAAAGGAGGCCAGCGACGCGATGTTGACGATCCTGCCATAGCGCCGGTCCACCATATGGCGCCCAAACACCTGGCACGCCCGCAGGGTGCCGGTCAGGTTGGTCTCCAGGATGTCGCCCCAATCGGATTCGGGGACATCCAAGGTGGGGGCGCGTTTCGTGCGTCCCGCGGAGTTGATCAAGATATCCACTTTACCGAATGCGTCCACCGCGGCGCTCAGCACGCGTTCCAGTGAGCCGCGGTCACAGACATCGGAGGTGAGGCGCAACGTGCGCCTTCCCCGCTTTTCAATTTCCTGAGCTGTAGCTTCAACCTGATCAGCCCGGCGTGAAGTCGGCGCCACGTCGGCGCCAGCTTCCGCCAGGCCGTGAGCAATGGCGCGTCCTATGCCAGAGGTTCCCCCAATCACTACGGCTGACTTACCAGTCAAATCCAAAGGAGTGTAGGCCATATTCTTTTCCACCTTTCATGAATGGGTACGGGTGATCGTTCCGGCGAATCCATTGCGGCTCAGCAGCGCCGCGGTTTTCCAGTCAGCGCTAAGCGCATAGTCCTCGAGGCGAGCAGGCATCGGTCTCTTAGGATACCGCAGTGCAGGACGCCTCATTCTTGTGGATAGGTTCTTGCTGGACGGCGCGGCAGGATGCCGGTAACAGAAGTTTTGTCTAGCGGCCTTATTACGAGTACGCTCGATTACGAATTAAACTATCGAAGCCGGAGGTTGCAGGGCCTGGGACTCTCGAACTTCCAATTCCATTTGACGAAGGTGGGTGGCTTCTTGCGGGTTGGTTCCGGCCATCAGTTCGCTCTTTTCCAGAAAGTAGCGCCAGCCCAGTTGCCGGTCTTCCGAGCTTTGACCAACTTCGAATTGCCTCATGGCCGCTTCCGCATTTTGCCGGCCCTTGACCACCCCTACGACTCCACCGGACTCATAGGTCCGGACGTTGTGGCGGATAACGGCGTAACAGGTTCTGGATTCGTCGCGTGTCAGAAGCGCTCCTTCTTGCAACCCTATAACTGATCGTAGCATGCGGAACGACCTTTCGCGCTAAATTGTTGGCGAGACCCCTTGGCTTACGGCTGTTGCACCTCGCGGTGAAAAGAAGACCGAGTAATTCGAACCCGTTTTTGACCTTCCCCGGAAACGGCTAATGCGACTTCCCTTTGGCTTCGTTGACGCGCAAGGCGCGCCCTCCCAAATCGCTGCCGCTCAGTGCTAGGCACGCTTTGTCCGCCTCCCCAGCCTCGGTCATTTCCACAAAGGCAAAGCCTTTGGAGCGTCCGGTGTCCTTGTCCATCACGATACTGACCCGCTCGACCGCTCCATGAGCCTCGAAAAGCGTGCGGAGTTGCGGTTCGGTGGTGCTATGCGGCAAGTTGCCCACGTAAATGTTTTTCATATGCGTTTCCTCGATTCGAATTGCAGTTAGGCAGTTTTGAAGTCTCCGCGTTGATCGGGCCCTTCCATAAGATAGCCTTGCTGGAGATGCCGCGAATGGGGGAACCTCAGATGGGCTGACTTAAGTTCAGGACATCCGAAAGAGTGAAAGGATTCTCGCTCAATTTCGACGCTACTCGGTCCCCGGCTATCGAAAAACGAATACCAGCGCGGACAGTAGCGCGCAACCGACCACAAAAATAATCACCGCAATTTCGGTCGTATCATAACCAGACATTGCCTTCATGGGTTTCCCTTTCTAACCGTAGATGCTGCGCCGTAGCTCGTTCTCACCGCTTGCCTATTGCCGGCGTTTGTTGAGGATCTCCCGCTCGGCGCTGAGCCAGTCCTGCTCGGCTTTCCCGTCCTCCCGACCGCGACTTTCAAATAACTGGTGCGCCCGCTGTCTTACTTGGTCCTGTAACGGAACCGCACCGGAAATCGAGGTCACGGTTGCGCCACCGCTTTTTTGACTGGCAGGAACGTTGGATTTTGGATAGGCAGGGACGCTGGGTTTGGACATAGATAACCTCCCGATTGGCATCGCTAAGCTAAGGAGAACTTCAGATGGGCTGACTTAGTTCAGGAAATCTGAAAGAGCGAAGGGACGTTGCTCACTCAAGCCCAACCCTAGCCGCTCGCCATGGAATTGTCAAACCACTGAATATCTGGCGCTGGCCGCTTGCCTTCAAACTGAACCAGTAACCAGTGATCGCTTTTCTCTTGGCCAGAACCTCCGCAAGCTGTGGATTATCAGCGCGCCGGCTTGCGGAGCCGCAAGTTTCCCGCTCAACCATTCAGGGTTCTCCTACCCCCCGGGAGGCAATCCAATCCGCAGCTCGGGCCCGAGAACCGCCCACGCCAATTCTTTCTAAAAGTGTTCACTTTTGACCAGATTTTGCTGGGCGCCAGATCTGAGAATGACCTGATTCTCTGTTAGTTAGCAGTTTTGACGCGAAGCTGCTACTCTGCTTCGACACTTGAAAGCCTGACCAACAGCCGTCCCAGAGATAGATTTCGATTGCCCGTCTCTGAAAGGCCGCCCTTCAAGGAGGACGAAACAGCGTGCGCGTTCACCTGATCAATCCAAGCGAAGTCTCTTTCGGTACAGCAGTCATCACCCCTCGCTGGCTTTATGTGCTGGCCGCAGCAACGCCCAATAGTTTCGGCGATCCTTGCCTGGTGGATGAAACTCTGGCTGCGGTGGACCCGGATACGATCCAGGACGGCGACGTTGTTGGTATCGGTATCCACACGGCGAATGCTCTGCGTGGATACGCCATTGGGAAGATAGCGCGGGGGCGCGGCGCGCACGTGGTGTTTGGAGGTATTCATGCAACTCTCTATCCCGACGAAGCGCACGAACTCGGCGGCGCCCATGCCGTCGTAAAAGGCGACGGAGATGTCGTGTGGGCGAAAGTCCTGGCGGACTGCTCGCGCGGAACTCCCCAGCCTGTCTACGAAGGCGGGCGCATTGAGGCCTCCGAATTTCTACCTGCACGCTGGGACCTGGTGCCGCGAAAAAGCTATATGTGGGCTTCGGTGCAGACGGTCCGCGGTTGCCCTAAGCATTGTTCCTTTTGCTCGGTTTGGCGGACGGATGGACAGCGGCCTCGCCAGCGCGCCTCCGACGTGGTGATTGAAGAAATCGTCCAACTTCGCCGTCTCGGCTTTCGATTCATCGCACTTGCCGATGACAATTTCTATCCCGTAACCCTTACCGACCTCCGCCTGGCCGAGGAGCAACACAACACCGCCCGGCTCAACGAACTCAAGACCATCCGGGCGGAGCGTTTCCAACTGATGGAGCGCCTGGCGCAACTTCCACAGGACATGATTTTCTTCACCCAGATCACCATGGAAGCCGCCGAAGACACGGATTTTCTCGATGCCATGAGCGCTGCGCACATTAAAGGCGCGCTGGTGGGAGTGGAGTCGGTGACTCCCGAGGGCCTGAAGGATGTATACAAGGAATTCAATGCCTCCGGCCAGGACCTGGTGGAACGCCTGAGAACTTTCCGGCGCCACGGCGTGTATGTACTGGGCTCGTTTATCTTCGGCTTGCCCAGCGACCGGCCGGACACATTCGATGCTACCGCCTCCGCCGCGGCTCGGGCGGAGATTGCCTTTGCCCAGTTTGTGATGATCACTCCCTATCCTGGAACCGTGGACTTCATGCGCTGGGAAAAGACCATGGAAGCTTCCCCGGTGATGATTGGAGACATCCCGATTACCCGCCGCTGGCTTATTCCGCAAGCCCAGCGGCCTAAACTCTACTGGCCCCATCCCACCATGTCCGGAGAGGAAATTCGCAAGCGCACCCAGTCAGTGTGGGACACCTTCTATGGCATGAAATCGATTTGGACGCGGTCGAACTTCATTAAATCGCTGCGGGCGCGCCTGGCGTTCGTCCTGATCTCAAAAATCTACCGCCAGATGTACGCCGATACCGGAATCGCCACCGACAGTGCGCGCGTCTCGCGGTCGGCGCGTTGGGCGCGTTGGCTGGCCAAGCCGTGTCAGCGGCTGTTTGCGGCTCCCCCCATGCCTCACCTGAAAGTACCGGAAGCATGGAGCGCCCCGCCCGAGGTGGAGGATTCCTGCGAACTGGCGAATGGATGACGCGGGCGTAAATTAGGCGGTGCACTTTACCCGAAGGGCCAACTCCCCTTGCCCCAAAGCATGTCTCCGTAACGGGGCTACAATGAAGCTGTGCGCTACTACACCACGAATCGGACGAATGGCGGCATAACCTTCAAGTGCGCCTTCTGTGAGCACACCGTCACCACCAGAGATTTTGACGACACCAACGGCAACTGCCGCACCCAAGCGGCAGCCGTGATGAACCAGCACGCTGCCCAGCTGCATTTGTCCCTCTCGCAGAAACCAGCGCCAGATAAGCTGGGTAGCCGCGGTGGGCTTTGAAATCCTTATCGTTGAGACAGATCCTGTCGGTGCGTTGCCCTATGTGCGGAGCTCACCCGAAGGAGAAGTGCACCCTCAGCACCGGGAAGCCGTGCCTGAAGACTCACCTTGACCGTAGCCTGGCCGCAGCCAAGAGCTGTAGTCCTGAAAACTTTGGACAGTCTACCCTGCGAGTCTTGAAAACGGCGACGAGCCGTGGCTTTCGTACGCTGTTCCACCACCCTTAAGGATTCAAATGCTCGAACCACAAAAAACCGCAGGGCCTGTGTTCTTTCAGATCCATAAGAATGGCCAGGCGGTGGATGGCTGCAGTTATCTCAGTCTGGAACAGGCTTTTGCCGTTTTGCAGGAGGCGGAGCAAGGAGGCGAGGTAACGGAAGTGGATGCGTTCGATAGGATCCTGCGCCGCTACACCCTGGTAGAGTGCCAAACCGCGGCGCGTAAGTTTCGGCATGGAGCGCCTAGCTAGACCGCCTTCAGCGACTCCCCACACTCCAGGCACAATTTCTTGGACTTCGACGTGATGCGCCCGCAAGACGGGCACATGGTAAGAGAACCCGATACCCCGATCCGCGGCATCACCCTTCCGAGGAGCATCCCGAACAACTCAGCGAGCTTATCGAACTGTGCCCGAAAGGGAGCGAGCACCCGGCGAAATTCGCGTTTCATGCACACCCCGCTCTTGCTATAGAGTACCTCGCTCAAGAGATGAGGTCTGAGCCGGATTGCTCACATTTCGCGCAACCAACTCCCCAGTTTTGGGGGCTTCTAAAATCCCTGCGCCTGAATCAGTTCTGCTATAATCAACAGGACGCTTTTGCCACGGTTTGCTTGTCACGCGGTGGTCCACGTTTTGGACCAGATTCATCTCCGCCTTCCCTGCCCGCCGTTTAATTCAGCGCCAAATCTAAAACTAATGTGAGCGCCGTTGGCAACTCCGGACGTGTGTCCGAGCGTGTGGCAACCAGCCCTCTAGAAAGAAACCATTCGAATGACTACCTTTACCGAACTGCCCCTGTCTGCGGTGTTGCAGCAGAAGCTGGCGGCAGCTCAATTCACAACTTTAACCCCGATCCAGGAGCGCGCCATTCCGCCCGCACTGGAAGGGAAAGATGTTATCGGCACCGCCCAGACCGGCACCGGCAAAACCCTCGCCTTTCTGATTCCGCTCATCGAGAGCCTTCAGGCTTCGCCGTCCCGCCAAACCAACGCGCTGGTCTTGTTGCCCACGCGTGAACTGGCCATGCAAGTTCACGAGCAGTACGAACAACTGTGCACAAAGAATATGCCGAAAGCTGCGCTGGTGATCGGCGGTGTATCGGAGAAAACACAGATCCAGAGTCTTCGTGCGGGCTCCGGATTGGTCATTGCCACCCCGGCCGGCTGCAAGACTTCATTGATCGTAAGTTGGTCGACCTGCGGCAAGTGAAGATTCTGGTGCTCGATGAAGCCGACCGCATGCTGGACATGGGCTTCTTGCCCGCCATCCGGCGCATCATTTCGGTGCTGCCGCGGCAGCGGCAGACGCTATGCTTTTCGGCCACCATGGAGCAGTCGGTGGCCAGCCTGGTGCACGAATACATGCGCGAACCCGTGCGCGTGGCGCTAGGCTCGGTCCTCAAGCCGGCGGAGAGTGTGCAACTGAAAGCCTACGAAGTCCGCCCCGGAGAGAAACTGGAAGTCCTTCGCCAGTTGCTCTACGCCGAGACCGGCCAAACCTTGATCTTCACCCGCACCAAGCGAGGCGCGGAACGGCTCGCCAAGGAACTGGCGCGCGAGGGCTTTACGGCCGCCATGATTCACGGCGACCGCTCGCAATCGCAGCGCAACGGAGCATTAAGTGGATTTCAGGAAGGCCGCTACCAGGTGTTGGTCGCCACCGATATCGCGTCGCGCGGCTTGCACGTGGATGACGTAGCCCACGTGATCAACTACGACCTGCCCAAAATGGCCGAGGATTTTATCCATCGCGTCGGCCGTACGGGACGCGCCGGATTGCAAGGCCGCGCCACCACTCTGGTCGCAGCCGCCGAAGTTCTGGAGCTGCGAAATATCGAGCGCACCCTCAAACTGCGCATCGAGCGGATGCAGGTGGACGCTAACGGCGAAGCACGGCCGCGGCGGGTGGTGGAGAATACCTTGGCGTCGCGCACGCTGACGGCTTTGCCCGGCGAGGTTTTTGTGTAGTCCTGAAAACGATCAAATCTCAAAGAGTTACCTGCCTTGTCTCTCGTTTTTTGAGGGACAGGGCAGTTTTTTGGGACTGAAGTTCCCTGACCTTCCCTTGCCCATTCTGGCGGAACCTATTGATCAGGCAGATGACAGGAACGAGGTTCGGGATCATTTGGGAGAAAATCTGAGTTGACGCTCATATTGTTCCAAACACAGGGGTGGCCGAAGTCACAAACTTTCCTTGTTGGTTCGCGCGCCCGGCTAGGAAGCCTGAACGAAGGTCGAATTGTTAACACGGAAGGAATTGTCGTTGATATAACTAATAGCTATAGCAAAACAAATCCCAGCCCCGGCATGAGCCGCATAGGTAAAGCCTCCTTCGAGTCATCGAACGCGCCTATAAACGATCCTGGCGCAACTACGGGGCATCCTGCGAAGCATTCTGGCCGCGCCGGAAACAACCCCAGCCGTGGTCGCGAGGGTTAGTCTTTCCATCTTTTCAATAGCTTGTGGCTAAGTAATTGATTCCAGGCTCTTACCGGGTCCCTTACGCGGTGACTGCTCCCCTTCTGCGGCTGTTGTCTCCGTGGTTTCCCAAGTACATGACTACAGGCGAGCAGATAGGACGCGCCATGATAGCCACCGTCAAGCGCGGCTCAGCGAAATCGGCGCTCGAAAGCGCCGACATCAACCAGGTTTAGATGTAGGCTGCTCTGTGCCGCGGTCCGGCACAAAAGCGGTTACGCGCTCACCGTGACCATCACCAATTCCGGACTAAACCGGGTATTGTGCATGGATTTGATAGCGTCTTCGGCGGTGAGTCGTCCCATGACGAGGGCCAATTTTCGGTTCGAGGTCATTTTGATCGGACTCCGGTCCATGTTGTGCACGTAGGCTGGAGCGCGAGTGCCGCCACGATTCACTTTCACCAGGAATTTAATCTTTGTCATTGTCCCTCTCTCTGAGTACCTGCTACTACCACCGTGAAGCCCTATTTGCAGGGCCATGAAGCGCGCAGCGTTGGCGCGCTTCCCCATATCTCCCAGACACCCTACCGGTCGACCCGGTCGCGATCGTCAAGTGACGGCTCGCTGGAACTGGGTTCGTCGTCGCCAATCCGAAATAGAGCTGCCTGAGCTTCGGCGTGCTCTTGCAGTTCGCGCATCTCGTCGGTGCTGCCTTCGGGTTTGTCCTCTTGCTTGCGTTGATTCTTGCGTTCGGCTTTATCCCGTTGTTTCTGTTGTCGGGCTTGTTCCTTCTGCCGCTTGGTAAACGTGGATCGGCCTCTTGGCATTCACAATCCCTCCTGTCTCTTTTATCGTTATCGCTGGCCGGCAATCGATGGCTGCCGGCGAAAGTCCAGAGATCGAGAAAAGCTACCAGCGAGGCTCGCGGGGCTGGCGTGCCTGGCCGCGATAGTCGTCGCGTCCACCGCCCCCACGTCCACCGCCGCCACCGCCAAACCGCTGTCCACCGCCGCCACCACCCCGCGGCCGGTCGGTCTTAGGCTTCGCCTCGTTGATGGTCAAGGCGCGTCCCCCCAGTTCCGTTCCATTCAGTGCCGCGATCGCTTTCTCGGCTTCCCCGGCATTGGTCATTTCCACGAAACCAAAACCGCGGGCGCGGCCAGTTTCGCGGTCGGTCACGATGCTCACTTTTTCCACTTCTCCGTGAGCCTGGAAAACCGTGCGCAGCTCCGCTTCGGTGGTGCTGTGGGACAGATTGCCAACGTAAAGGTTCTTCATTGCATTTCCTCTTTCTGAATTTCTTTCACTACTTCAGGCAGGAGATGAGATTCGGTTCCCATGTTCCGCGCGAAACGGGCTTCAAGATCGCGCGGCGGAGTGGGCCGGTTCCGCATCTCTTTGGTGCGCGCCGCGGACACGGAGCGGACAACCGAGATTCTCCGCGAAGCCTCCAGAATTCCCCAAGGCAGCGGCGAGTCTCCGGTGGCATCGCCCGGGCCCGCTAGCCTGGTCTCGTCCTGCGATGGGTCGTGGCCGTCGCTCCCGGCTCCGCCCTCATTCGGCAAATCGGCATTGGGAGAGTTAGCGAGGTACTCCGGCTTACCCACCAGGAAGGCCAATTGCTGCGGCGGTTTGGCCCGGCGTACGTCTTCACAGAACTTGTCCCGGTTGCCCAGTTCATTTTCCATGTTCATGAGCACCAGGTTGTACAGATCGGCGCGCCACCAGGACCGCGCCTCGGTGATATCGCAGGCACAGTCGACGTCGATTCCAAGCTTTTTCAAGGCCTCGGCGCGCAAGTCGCGCTTGGCCGCCGAAGCATCCACCAGCAGAACTCGCTTTCTCTTAAGCGAACCGGGAACCGGGATGGGCAGCGGCAACTCCAGCACGGATGTGGTCATGCGGACACCGGCTCGACTTTCGAGCTGGGCGTCGCGGAAGCGGGCTTAGGCTGCTCCGTCAAGGCTTTCAAAAGCTTTTGGCTTCGGATGCGGCGAGCGATCTTCTGCTTCCGTTGACGGTGAAATCTCGATTTATCGCCGTTGATTCCGGACATGCTGAACTCCTGTCATTCGGTCGGTTGGTGAATCGTTGGCTATCGCAAAATTCCCGCCCGAGAACCGGCGACGACCGGCATTCCAGACGGTCTAAACCGCGTCGTGGAAACCAAAGTCGCCAAACCGACTCCGCACGCTGCGGCGTGAGTTCCAGCCGGGGCGTGCGCCATGAACCGGGTCAAAACCCACGTCTTGGGGCCAAACAGTCGTGTCGCGCCAAGGCGCAGAGTGAACTATTCATAGGTTTCTTGCTGATTATAAAGAAGACGCCTCTCGATCTCTCAATCGCGAAGGCGCAAGGTACTCTAGCGGCGTGTCTTCGAGGTTAAGCAATTCAATTATACGCCTAATTGCGCGCTTACCGGGAGGGATTGCGTAATCAGAACGCCATTTCTTACTCTCGCCGGGCGGCCGTCTCCGCGTCCTCTGCAGGATTGCTTCGCGATCTCTGCGGTTGAGGCTTTTCGATTCCAGCAGGAATCAACCCCTGTATCCGTAAAGCGCGCCAAGACCCGGCAAGGTCTGCAACGAAAAAGAGAGAGCCCTCCAATCGAATTGTGATAGCTAGCGTTTTGCAAATATTCGTTTTGCAAATATGCTTGCCAAGCTCGCACTCTCCGCGTACCATTCCTCAGTACGTTAGACAGAATCGGTCGTGAGCAGCTCTCGCCTCAACAGCAGTCACCTGCCAACAGTACCTCCGACTCCCTCCAGCGTAAATCGATTGAAAGGAACACGTGTATCAAGTATGGCAGAACAAGGAACAGTAAAGTGGTTCAATGACGCCAAGGGTTACGGCTTTATTAGCCGGCAGTCCGGCGAAGACGTTTTCGTGCATTTCTCGGCCATTCAGGCCGGCGGTTTCAAGAGCCTGCAGGAGGGCCAGACGGTGCAGTTCGACGTCACCAAGGGTCCGAAGGGCTTGCAAGCGGAGAATGTTCAGCCGCTCTAAACATCTCTAACTTTCTGCAAGGGGCGGTTCTCCGCGAACCGCCCCTTCAGCTTCCCCTCCCCTCGCCCCGCGTGCTTTGAAACTTCTCCATTCAGAATTAACACTCCTTTAATAGTCCAAGTCCACCCAAGGCGCTAATATCCTACGGTGTCAATCCGGGAAGAAGCTCTCGTCATTGAAGATCTAGCCGGGCCTCAACCAGGACAGCGCCTCCTGCGTCTTGCCGGGCCTCTTGTCATTTCCACCATGTTCGGCTTCCAGGCCCAGGTGCGCGCCGACACCTCGCAGGCGTTAATCCTGGACTTCAGCAGAGTTCCCTACGCGGATTCCGCCGGCATCGGGGCGCTGGTAGGCGCCTACGTCAGCCGCCAAAAAGACAACCGCAGCCTGTCGCTGGTGGGAGTGAACGACCGTGTTCGCGCCGTCCTCAAAGTAACTCACGTCGAACAGTTTTTCCGGTTTTTCGACTCCGTCGCCGCCGCGGAACAGGCCTTGGCCTCCTAGAGTTGCAAGGCGCCGCTCCGTGCGCTCTGAATCAGTTCGCATCTCCATTTCGCCGGCATTTCCGCTAAGGCCGTGTAATATATCTAAACTCGGAGCGCGGGACATCTGCGGCTTTTATCCCGGGACCTCCGAGTTTGCGGTCTTTTTCGCGGGTTGCCTAACCCCGGGTTGCCTAACCCATGGAAAACGAGAAGCAGCCACGCCCACAAGACGATTTTCCAACCTTCGTCGGCGAAACTGCGGCCGTTTCCAGCGGTCCCGGCGGTTCCTCGGATGCCCCGCCCCATGAATCTCCCACGGTCGTGGATCTAGGGACTGATTCGCCCACCGTGGTTGACTTCGTGCCCGGCTCGCCGCGCCCCCAGGGTTTCCTCGCCGATCAGCCTCTTTTGCAAACCGGAGTTCTGCTCGCCCAGCGGTACCAGATCATGCAACTGCTCGGTGAGGGCGGCATGGGCGCGGTCTATAAGGCTAAGGACCGGGAACTCGACCGTACGGTTGCGCTGAAGGTGATCCGTCCCGACCTTGCCCGCAACCCGGCTATCGTCGAACGCTTCAAGCAGGAGCTGCGGCTTTCCCATCAGGTCACGCACAAGAATGTAATCCGCATCTACGACCTCGGCGAGGGCGAGGGCGTGAAGTTCATCACCATGGAGTTCATCGAGGGTCAGGACCTGCGTTCCCTGATTCTGGAGAAAAAGAAGTTCACGCCGCAGGAAGCGGTCGACATCACGCAGCAGATATGCCAAGCGCTGGAGGCTGCTCACAGCGTGGGAGTGATTCATCGCGACCTGAAGCCGCAGAACGTGATCCGCGACCACAACGGCCGCATCCTGGTGATGGACTTCGGACTGGCCCGCACCGTTGGTAGCGATGGCATGACCCAGACTGGCGCCCTGGTCGGGACCATGGAATACATGTCTCCCGAACAGGCCCTGGGCAAGGAACTGGATCAGCGCTCGGACATATTCGCGCTTGGCCTCATCTTCTACGAGTTGCTGAGCGGCAAGATGCCTTTTCAGGCGGACAGTGGAATCGCCAGCCTGCTCAAGCGCACGCAGGAGCGCGCCGTGCCGGTTTCGGAGCATGATGCGGAGATTCCGGCCGCTTTAAGCGCGATCGTCAGTAAGTGCCTGGAGCGTGACCTCAATCTGCGCTACAAGAACGTGAGCGAGGTTCTGGCCGATCTGGAAGTGTGGCAAGGCAAACGTGCCGCCACCAGCCTGAAATTTGAGCCCAGCGAAAAACCCTGGGGCCAGGACGTGCCCTGGCCGCGGATCGGGGCCGCTGCCTTCGCGGTGGTGCTTATCGTCGCAGGGTTTTTGCTGCGCCACAAATTATTCGGGCCAGGCCCGGAACCTGTAGCTTCCGGCCCCGCCATTTCCCTCGCGATCATGCCTTTTCACAACGCTTCCGGCGACCCCTCGCTGGATTGGCTGGGCTCCAGTCTTTCCGACATGCTGAGCACGGATGTGGGTCAAACGGCGCAAGTAAGGATGGTCTCGGCCGACCGCTTGCACCAGGTTTTGCATGATCTGCAGATCTCCAGCCAGTCGCAGGTTGACGTCGCAACTCTGCGCCGCCTGGCCGACTTCACCAACGCCGACACCCTGGTGTACGGACAATATGTGAAAGCGGGCGAACAGATCCGCATCGACACCACCGTGCTCGACCTGCGGCACGACAGCAGTTCGACGCTGAAAACCGATGTGGCCAGCGAGAAAGAACTGATTCCCGGTGTTGACGCGCTCGCTCAAGAGGTGCGCCAGAAACTCGCCGCAACCCCGCAGATCTTGAAGGACCTGGAGGCACACGCGCTCCGGCCCTCCACCAGTTCCGTGCAGGCTCTGCGCGAGTATGACGACGGGCTGCAACTGGCCAGGGCGGGGAACAATCTGGACGCCCAAAAGCAGTTCGAACGCGCCACCGCCGACGATGCGAATTTCGCTCTTGCCTACTCGAAACTGGCGCAGACCTATGCCAACCTGGGCTACGACGATCAGGCGGAGAAGGCCTCGCGGCGGGCCGTCGAACTCAGCGACAGCCTGCCTAACCAGGAAAAGTATCTGATCGAGGCCAACCACGCCCGCATCATGAACGACACGCCCAAGGCGATTGCGGCCTACGAAAATCTCGCTAAGGTGAATCCCGGCGACATGGACGTGCAGTTCGCCCTGGCTGGGCTCTACGAGCAGGCCGGCAACTTCGATGCGGCCAAACCGCGCCTGGCCACGGTACTGGCCAATGATCCCAATAATGTCGACGCGCTGCTGGCCAGCGGGCGCGTGGAAATCAAGAACAGTAACCCGCAAGGCGGCCTGGAGGATTTGACGCGCGCGCTGAACCTCGCCATCCGGCTGGGAAATCAGGAGGAAAAGGCCAACATCCAGCAAGCCATGGGCATTGCCTACAGCATGCTCAACAAGCCCGACGACGCGCTGCAAAATTATCAGGCGTCGCTGGCGATCAAGCAGCAAATTGGCGACAAACGCGGCGCCGGCGCCAGCCTGGAACAGATTGCGTCGATCCAGGACACCATGGGTCACCCCGACGCGGCCCTCGCCAGTTATAAGCAGGCCCTGGCCATTCGCCGCGACATCGGCGACAAGGACGGCATCGGCAACACCCTGATCGATATGGGCTCGTTCTATCACGATCACGGCGAGGGCGAAGACGCGCTGAAGCTGTTCAAGGAGGCCCTGCAGATTGAGAGCGACCTGGGCAATCAATCGAATCAGGCGCTCTGCCTGCACAATATCGGCGTGAACAGCGTGGACAAAGGGGATTATCAGGACGGCCTCACTTATCTGAATCAGGCCTACGAAATCCGGCAGAAACTGAACGTGCCCGAAGATACGGCCGAAACTCTCCACAATTTGGCGGAAGCCAACACCAAGCTGGGCCAGTACGATACCGCCCTCTCCCAATATTTGAAGGCCATCGAAATCCGGCGCGGCATGAATGATCAGCGGGGTGCCGCATTAGAATCCGAAAGCATGGCCCTGATCTTCGCCGCGCAGGGACGTTACTCCGCCGCAATCGGCTCCATGCAGGACGCGCTCAAGATATTTCAGCAGATCAAAGAGCGTACCTTTTTTACCGTCGAGATCATGGCCGGGATGGGTGGCATCCTGGCTGAGGCGGGGCGTGGGGATGAGGGACAAAAAAACATTGAAGACGCGCTGGCCATGGCGCAGGAGATCAAGAATGATTCCGTGGCGTCGCTGGCCCTGAATTGGCTGGGCGATGTTTACTTCTACAAAAGTGATTTCAAAGGCGCGAGCCAGCAGTATCAGCGTGCGTTACAGACGGCGACCCGAGCTGCGAACCGCGAACGTATCCTGCTTTCGAAAGTTAACCTGGCCAAGACGGACGTACAGGAAGGCCACCCGCAGGCGGCTGGCGCCCTGAAAAAGCTGGGAGAGGATGCCGATTCCTTGGGGCTGAAAGCGCTGTCGGTCGAGTGCGCCGTGTACCTGGGACAAGCCTTGGTGGAGAAGAAAGACGCTAAGGGCGCGCAGGCTGAACTCGACCGCGCTCTGGCTCGGGCGGAAAAACTCGACCTTCGCGTCCTGCAAGCTAAAACTCACTACTGGATTGCAGCCTCCCTGGTGCAGGGTGGGAATGACAAACTGGCGACACCCCATTTCCGCGAAGTCGTTGGCATCCTGGAAGCAATCAGTAAAGAAGATGGTTCAGCCAGGGTGCTGGAACGGGCCGATCTGCAGCCGGTTTACCGCGAATCGCGGAAAGGCTTCCAGGGCGTGAACTAGTGTAGGGCGGACACTCTTGTCCGCCGCCTTTGACTTTGCATCTGATCTTCGTCTTCTTGATTCTGCGTTTACCGTTTGATCCTCAGACCGATCAATTTGGTGACGCAATTGGCGTCCCCATCAAGACCCCACGAAAGTCAAAGCGGCGAACAAGCACGCCCTGAGCCAAGTCAAAGGGATTGTCCGCCACCCCACAAAATCCCCTTAATCTCCCTTGCCTGAGAGTGAGACCTTCTGCGGACTGTTTTGGGCATTGTCGTTGATGTTTATGGTTGCAGTCCGGGTTGACTTGGCTGCGGGCTTGAACACGACCCCAATCGAACAGCTGGCGCCTGTTCCCAGGGACGCAGGGCAGGCGGTGGAGGTCACTACGAAGTCGCCCGGATCAGCGTTCGTAACCGTGACGCCGTTGAAAGCGAGGGCAGTGGCTCCCGTGTTCTTGAGGGTGATGCTCTGGCTGCCGCTACTAGTCCCGACTTTCTGGGTGGCGAAGGTGAGGCTGCTTGTGCTGAGAGTGGCCTGAGGATTAATCACGCTGGCGGTCAGCATGACAGTCTGCGGGTTGCCCGGCGCGTTGTCCATAATGCTGAGCACCGCGGTTTGCGCCGTGTAAAACGGCCCAGCCACAAAGGCGATGGTCATGCTGCAGCTCTTGCCGGCCGCCAAGGATTTGGGACACTGATTCACTTCCACAAATTCATTGGAGTTCCCACCCTTCACGATGGAGAGAAATGGGCCGGTGACGGTCATGGGGCCATCGCCGGTGTTGGTAAGCGTAACCGTTTTCGTTGTGACGGATCCCAGGTAGACGGTGCCGAAGTTAATGCTCCCGGGAGAAACCATTGCCAGCGGCCCCGCCGTGACTGTGAGGTTCAGGGACGCGGTAGCGGTGTTGTAGTTGGACGGTGCCGCCGGTGTGAATAGCGCCGACACCGCCTGGCTGGTGGTGCTAACCACCGTGCCAAGAGGCGGGGTGTAGCCAAAGATTCCCGGGACGCTAGCGGTAGCATCCAATTGCGCTGAAGTTAATGGGGAGCCGAGTTGGATGGAAGCCGGCACCCAGGTAATGACGGGTGTGAGCTTCGTGGCGTTGCTGGTCTGCTGAAGGAACGTGCCCTGGTAATTGGTGTCAGCGATCCAGGTCGCCGTCAGAGTGCACGTGCCCGTTCCGCTGAGCATGCTGACCATGGCAGTAGCGCTGGCCGCGGTTCCCCCGACGGTTCCCACCGAACAGACACCTGCGGTTCCGATGATCGTCGGCAAGACGCTGGCATTCGTGGTGGCGATCACGGGGAAGGCGGATTGATAGGGAGCGCTGCCGGGTGCGCCGCTGAAAGTGACGGTAGGCGCGATGGTGGTGACGAGCAGGCTTCCAGTCGTGCTGCTCGCCAGGAAGCTGCTCTGGGCCAGCGGCGTGTAACTGGCGCTCAGCGGGTGGGAACCGCCCGCCAGCCCGGGAACGCTGAAGGTGGCCGAGCCGGAGGTGAGCGATTGGGTGATGGGCGTCCCACCGTCAACCGTTAGGCTGACGCTCCCGGTTGCGGTCGCCGTGCCGCTCACCGGCGTTACCGAGACCACGATGCTGGCCGCAGTCCCGTAAGGAACCGAAGGCGCGCTGATTGAGGTGTTCGTGCCGACTGTATTCACGGTATTGGAAAGCGCGACGAAGTCGGAAAAGTTCTTGGTTTTTCCGGAGGTGGTGCCGTCGATCTTCGCGGTCTGGAAACAGGGCGGCGGATCGCTTGGCCCGTTGCAGATGTTCTGCAGGTTATTCGAAGTCACGAAGCCGCCGGCAAAGGGGTCGCTTGGCGGCGTAATGGGATAGGTGAAGGTGAAGCTGTTGAAACTCCCGCCTGAAACGCTCGCGGTGACATTGGCGACGTTATAGCCAGCCGGCACAGCACCGACAATCGATACGACCTGCTGATCGGCTACCGAACACTCGCCCGAGCAGGTGACGGTCGCGGTGGTCCCACTCACGCTAATGCTGGAGATGGGGGCGTAGAGCGGATCGCCCTGGAGGAATCCTGGATTCGGGGGCGGGTTGGACGGGTTGCTGTCGTACGCGGTCTTGACCGCAATTACCGGGTTATCAGTGGAAGGACACGCTACGGGCGGGCCGGTTTCGCCGTGGGGCACGCAGGAGACCGAGTAAATGATGCAGTTTCCACCGGTGTTGTCGTACATCTGGCACTGCGAGTTGTTGAACGGGGTGGGGCCGATCAGCGCACTAAAATTGGTAGGGCTGATGGGCGCGGCGGTGACAACCATGTCGATGGTGGTGGAGCCCGAACCGCTGGGGTAGGTCACAACAACGTTGTGCGTACCGAAGGGAAACATCGTAGGCGTGCCGTTGTCATTCAGCGGTTGTTGCTGGGTCGCGGGACTGTGGGGGGTAAAGGTCCAGGAAAGAATGTTCTGGGTTTCATTCGAACCTCCCGTGGCTGCCGTGAACCCGACGTAGGCGCTGCTGCCGCTGAGCAGGCTGAGATGTTTGGTAAGGTCATAGATGACGTTGATCACCGGGGTGGCCGCGACGCTGCACAGTGTAGTGGATTGGTTGGTCACATCGGTCGCCGTACATGGTGTGAAAGTCCCGGTCACGAACGGGGGATCGATAAACACTTGCAATTCATTCTTGGGGTTCCCTTGAGCGCCGCTGTACTCCACTACCGCCTGGTGCACATTGCCGGCGGACAGGTTTATGAGGCCTAGGGCGTCATTGATGGCGGTATTTTCCGAGTTTGTATCATCGTTAATTGCCAGGCAGCCGCCCGAGGCGTGACTGGCGTTGTTTACGCCGCTGCCGCAGTTCTGTACGGCGATATGGTTGCTGTTGGGATCCCAACTGTCCGTATAGGTGTCGAACTCCACCGCCAGACTGTTGTCAATTCCCGAATAGCCAATGCAGCCCCCTACGTTTGCAATCGTCTCAAAGGTGCTTGGAGGCTGTGCCGGCGTTATCCCGCCCGCAACCACATTGGGTCCCGAGTTAGGCACATAGGGCGGGTATTTCTGGCCTGAAGACGTGACAGTCCCAAAGTTTGCGGCGTTGTATTCCTGGCACGAGGTGCTTGCATCCGCGGCCTGACCACCTGCGGCATTCTGCACCACAAAGGCAATCCCGTCCGCCGGCGTGCCCGTGACTGTGTTTGGCGGAGTGCCCGTCACTGGCGGCGTGAGCTGGAATGAAAAGTACGAGCTAAAACCGTTGGCCACCTGCTGCGGCACCGAGAACCATGCACTTTGAGACGTACCGCCGACAGCTGGATTCATCTGCAGATACATGGAGCCGGAAGTGCCCTGGATGGAGGGATTCGAACCCGAGCCAAATGAGCCGAAATAATCATTGAAGCAGAACAGCGGATTGCTCTTCGCGTCAGCCGAGTCTATAAAGGCATCGTAGCATTTGTAGCTCGAGTTTCCGGCGGCGTTGTCGAAGGTGTAATAGGTAATCTGCTGCGCCATAGCCGGATAGGAGAAGACAACCGCAGCGAGAGAGAGGAGCGCAAATAGCTTCGCAACCCGGGAAGTCATAGCTAGAATCCTTTCGGAGAAACCGGCAAATCCACCTGCATGGCGACTGGGAGAATAATTCCGGCACTGGCGACTCCACGCGCTGCGGTACCGGTAAATTCCAGAGAAATGCGCGGCGGCCCCATGGGAATAAACGTCATGGGAATGCGAAGGCTGCCACACTTCTCCAGATCGCAAATCTAGACCACAAGCCTGAACAGGAACTCCATGGGGAGGGCCTCGAAAAAGGAAAATCCCTGTTGCCGGAATGTAAACATCTTAGTCGGCCAAGTCAAGACTATTGCTGGGTTCCTCAAGAAGCTGATGCTTCTTATGCAAAATATTGCAGCGCCGTTAGAGTTCGAGAGTCGCTTCCGATGAAAACTGTTTTAAATCTCAACAACCGGGGGACCGGGTGTACGATAGTCCGATTTGTCGCATTGAAAAAACAAATCCTGCTTTATCCTTCGGCTTTGACTTGGAATTCGTTAGACTCAACCAACCCCCGTGGGTGACCTATGGCCTCCTCAAGCATGATCGGCCCGGATTCGGACCCTGGATCTGGAGTATTCCCGACGCTAGTGTTCGTGCGGGACAACCAGGAACGCACGATCGATCTCGACCATAGCCCCTTCACCATAGGGCGCAAGGCTGACAAAGACTTAGCCATCGCAGATTCCCGGGTTTCTCGCGATCATGCGCTCATTGTTTCGGAGGGCGGGCAATTCTACGTGGTCGATGAGGCGAGTACGCACGGAACCTTCGTCAATGGCGAACGGGTGCAGCGCAAGGCGCTCCAGCAAAACGACCGCCTGGAGTTCGGGGTTCGCGACGCCATCTACCTGGTTTTCCATCCGGTGCAGCAGAAGCCAAACACCGCCCGCGACTTTCTCGGCCAGATTTCCGGGATCAATATCTCCGGGGCGAGTACGGACCTGGAGAAGTTAACCCTGTTTCTCGAGGCTGCCCGCAAGCTCAATACGACGAGCGTGCTCGACGAAATCCTGGTGACCCTCTTAGAGGCAACCCTGAAACTAACTGGCGGCGAGCGCGCCTACCTTTTCCTGAAAAACGAAGATGGAAAGCTGCGCCTGGCCGCGGGCCGCAACTCCAAGAGCGAAGCCCTTCTCGACGACAAAACCATTTCGCATTCCATTCTCGACGATGCCCTGAAAGCCAACTCCGAGTTCCTGGTCACCAATACCAGCGAATCGTTCGATCTGGCAGGCAGACACAGCATTGTCGCTTTTGATTTGCGGACGGTGATTTGCATTCCGCTGCGCAAGCCCCTGGTGCAGACCACCCGCGGCAAACAAACCACCGGCACGGTGGGTGAAGTGATGGGAGCGCTGTACGTGGATTCGCGTTTTGCCTCGGGAGACATTTCCAAGGTGCACAGCGACATCTTGCGGGCCATCGCGACCGAGGCGGCGTCTCTCATCGAAAACGCTCGCCTGGTGCAGGCGGAAGAAGCCTCCCGCCTCTACCAGCAGGAGTTGTCCATTGCCGCTCGCATCCAGCAGCGATTGATGGCGGTAACCATTCCGGAAGTTCCCTATGCGCGGCTGACCGGGAAAAATCTTTCCTGCAAGGAAATTGGCGGCGACTTTTTCGATGCGGTCAATACCAAAGAGGGCCTGGCGGTGATTCTGGCTGATGTGAGCGGCAAGGGAGTTTCCGCCGCGCTGCTGGCTTCCACGCTGCAAGGCATGATTTATTCGCAGCTCACCGCCGGGATGAGCCTGACCGACATCGTGGCCGCGGTGAACGGCTACTTCACTCACAAGGAGATTGGCGAGAAATACGCCACCCTGGTGGTGGCGCGCATCCGCCAGGATGGCGAACTGGAATACGTAAATTGCGGGCACGTGCAGCCCTTGCTGGTCTGCAATGGCGAAGTGATTCGCCCGGCACACGGCAACATGCCAGTAGGTTTAATCGCGGGCGCGGCCTACGAAAGCGACCGCTGCCACCTGCACCCTGGCGATCGTCTGATTCTGGTGACCGACGGAGTCACCGAAGCGGAGGACGCCAGCGGCGAGTTTTTCGACAATGAACGCCTGGAAGCGGCAGCCGCCCGGAGCGCGGGCCTGGAAGACGTATTCACTGCCCTGGCTGATTTCTGTGGCGGCACGCCACTCAATGACGATTGCACGGTGGTGGATTTGCTTTACACCGGGTAACTTATTTTCAGATGTGAAAAGAACATTTCGAGGCCGGTCAACCACTGCCTTCACGGCCTTTCCATGCGGCCCACTCATTCCAGACGGTGAATCGACACCCCTTCAAACGGAACGGTGACATGAAGGGTCTTCGCCCCGAGCGTCTGGGTCTGGTTGGTGTAGAGATCGGTAGCGCGCGTGTAGCGAGCCGGAAGCTGAATGCTGGCGGCTTGATCTTCAATGCTGTCATTGAAGACCAGCAGAAGGCTGCGCTGGCTGCCTTCCATCAATCGGGGCCGCACTTTCTCCGCGGTCACCGCCGGCTGTACGACACTCTTCAGGATGGTGCGTACCAGTTCGAGGCCGGCTTGGTCGCCCGCTTCAATGCTGGCGCCCAGATTGGTTCCGAAGTAATAGACTTGCCCGCGTCCAACTTTCTTCATCACCGCCACGGGAGTGTCTTCATACTTCGCAATCACCGTGGCCGACCCGATGGTCAGCGGCGTCAGGAAAGTGTGCGCTTTGACTTTGACGGCGATCGGGTCCGAGAACTGCAGGTATCCGTCCACGTAAACTCGTTCGGATGCGGGCATTTCTTGAGTTTTTGCGGACGCCTCGCCCTCGCTTCTCTCCATGTAGAAGCTTTCGCCCTCCTGGTAGCCAAAAACATCCGCGAGACCGAACGGCGGGATCGCGGGGTTGAAGAACATGCGCTCGTCATACATGCCGAAGCCGGTTTCCAGCAGCAGCGTGCCTCCACTCTCGACGAACCGCCGCAAGTCATCCAGCGTTTCTTTCTTCCCGATCAAATGCCAGGGCGCGATGATCACCCGGTAGTGGCTGTTTTTCAAGCTCGCGGGCTCAATGAAATCGGCCCACAGATCGCTGTTCCACACCGCTTTGTAGTACCCCTCGAAAGAATTGATGGAGGCGCGCTCGCTGCCGCTCATGGCGAAAGTGAGCAGTGAGTTGTCCTGGTCGAAAAGAATGGCCACATCTGTCTTCAGCTTGTAGTCCTGAATCACGTCCCAGTGCGCCTGAATTAACCGGTTGTCGTCAGCCGCTTCCAGCACGCGCTCGGTTGCCGAACCATCGCGGGCGACCAGCCCGAAGCCGCTGGATTCAGATCCCGTAGCTTCAGTGTGGTAGCACCAGTAGATGACCCCCTTTGCGCCCGTCGCCACAGACATCCAATTCCATAGACGAATATCCCGCGGACGCATTTTGCGGCTGCGCTCCAGGCCGTTGCTTCCGTGTGCTCCCTGGAGTTCAGTCATCCAAAATGGTTTATCGCCGGCGTTGCAGCGCGTGATCTCTAACCGCGCTGCCCCTTGACAGGGCGTGAGCATGCTCCATCGCGGAAAGTTTGATAATCCCCAGGTTTCGACAACCTCAGCCAGGCGCCAGGTGTTGATGCCGTAGACAGCACATGGTTCAACCACTGTTTGCACGCCGGCATGGCTTTCCAGCACGCTACGAGTATCCACCGCGCGAATATTTTCCACGCGAAAGCGCATTTCCTCTGTACTGCGCTCGATAATGAAGCGCCGCCAGTCAATCCAATCGAGATAAGTTCCCTGGTCGCGAGGCGGACCGATTGCGGCAAAGCTCGGATACCGTCGCACCCAAGCTTCATTGAGCTGGTCGAGCGTGCCGTAGCGCTTTTGTAACCATTTTTGAAATGAAGCAATCGTCTGCGGACAATAACAATAGAGAAGGTCGTCGGTAGTTTCCGAAAAGTGGTGCCCCCAGGCCGGCTCGATGTGCGGCTCGTTCCAGCAATCATAGGCGTACATCGAAGGATGCGCGGAAACGGTCCTGGCCAGCGCGCGGATAAACTTGCTGGCGGCATCGCGAACCGGCTGCCAGTCCAGGCACAACCCTGGCCAGCCGCCACTCACGTTATTGCCGCTGCCGTCCAATCTCTCGGCATGATCTTTGGCGTTCACGTAGCGCGTCTCCGGGTGCGCCATTTCCAGCCAGTAAGGCGCATCTTCCAGGATCACGCCCACCAGGACTTTGAGCCCGAATTCATCGCAATAGCGGAATACTTCTTCAAGTTCGGCGAAATCGAAGCGCCCTTCTTCCGGATTTAGATAGGGCCAGGCGCTGTAGATGCGGATGGTGTTGAATTTGTATTCCTGGGCAATTGTTTTCAACATGGCGCGGCGCTGCGAGGGCGGAGGATTCGGCGGGCGGTAAAACGCCGATCCATACACAAAGAAATCCTGTTTTCGCGGGGGATGGCTCTGCGCCTCGGATTGGGCATGGGCCGGGGTCCCGGCAAAGATTCGCAACCCGCCCCAGGTCGCGGCCACGCCGCCCGCCGTAGTCTGCAAAAATTCCCGCCGCGAAGATTTCTTTAACATGGGATCCCCTTACTTTTTTAGTATTCGCCGGAGTGTCATTTATCCGGCGGCCAGCTTGAACGAAAAAGTCTTGATTCCAAACGGACGCACATCCCGCTCGAGGTCGATGCCCGAGCGCCTCTACGGCAACACCGGAGTCCTCAAGAACAACTTGACTGCGGTCCCATCAACCTGAGCCGACAAGAACCCTAGTTATGCGAGGCTTTGGACTTGTCTATAGTTTTGGGCCCATACTTCGCTTCATTGGCCGCTTGCAGGCGCTGGAAGACTTCGAGTTCCCGCTTGGCCTTTTCTGCTTGTCCCGTGGCCCGGTAAACAAACGACAAATGATAGTGATACCTTTCCTGTGACGGATCCAGCCTGATCGCGTGCTCATAAGCCAGTGCCGCTTGGTTTTGCTGGCCTTTCCTTTCGCGCAGCCGTCCTAGCTCAAAATAAGCCTCCGCGATTTTTGGGTCCAAGCGAATCGCGGCCATCAGCAATCGCTCGCCGTTGGCGAGATCGTCTTCCGAAGGCGCCCCAGACTTGGGGTTCAAGAGGTCGCGGGCGAGATAGTAGTTCACGTTGGCGTTGTCGGGATGAGCTTGCAAAAACTGGGAAAAGCGCCGATCGATCTGTTTTGCGGTTTCCGGTGAAACCACCGGCAATTTTCCCAGAAAGTCAATCGGGCGCGGGTCGTCCGGATCTAAATCGATTGCCTGGCAGAGTATTTCGGCGGCTTTCTCATAGTCTTCATGAAAGTCAAAAGCCTCTCCCAACCCTACGCGCAGGATGAAGGACTTGGGATACTTCTGCACTCCATAAGAAAATACCCTGATATCGGCATCCGATTCGAGCCCGATCAGCGATCGGCCAAAATCGAAGATCCTGTCTTCGCTGGGGTCCATCTGGGCGGCCACTTGATATTCAGCAGCCGCCGCATTGGGAGAATGCGCCGCAGTTTCAATGCTGCCCATCAGAGTATGCACATCCGCCGTGTTTCTTATGGCCAGCAGATGCAAAGCCTCGGCACGAGCTTTTCCCAGTTGCCCGGTTCGCAGGTACGCTTCCGACAAATCGTATCCATTTTCGTAATCTGAACTCTTGAGAGCGCGAGCTTTTTCAAGAAAGGGGATGGCCAGAGAAGTTTTATCAGCACGCAGGTAGCCCTTCGCCCGCGAGCGGGTTTCCTGAAACTCCTGGACCGCACCTTTTCCGGAGGATGATGGTGCTTGCTGCGCCTGGGTTGAGGATGCCACAGCCCCGGAGACACTAATGCAAAAACTCACCAGTAACTCAAATCGCAGATTTCGCCTGGCCAACATAATGAATCAGTGTTGTTCTGAACTTTGGCTTCCGCCCGGAGCCGCCTTTGCTGGATTTTCGGACGCTTCATCCGCTTGCAATTTGTTCACAATCTCCGCTTCTTTGCGGGCCATCTCGGGCTTGCCGAGTCGGGCATACACCCGCCCGAGTTCGACATGGGCTTCCAATTCCTTGGGGCTGAGCCGCTCCAGGCGTTCCAACAGCGTTTGAGCACCGGCAAAGTCTCCGGCTTCGACCAGAATGGTTGCCATGACAAATTGGGCGTGGGGATAACCGGGCTCGATAGCAAGCGCTCTGCGGCAGGCTCGTAAGGCTTCGGGACGGTTCGCGCTGCCCATCTGCCGCAAAATGTCGCCCAGCGTGGTCCAGTAGATGGCATTCTTGGGATGGTCTTTCACCAACCCCCTGAGTATTTCCGCGGCCTTGGAGAAGTTCCCGTCCGTGGCAACGCAGGCAGCGAGCAAAAACTGGGCGCGATCCAGCTTGGGGTCGAGGCGGATTGCTTCGGCAAGCTGCTTTTCAGAGTTCGTGGAATCAGCCAGATTGTAATACGCAAGACCAAGGGAGTAATGGAATTCAGGATATTGCTCGAACCGAGGCTGGATGGCCAGTAGGAAGCTCCGCGCGACACCGTAGCGTTTCGCTCCGAGCAACGACGCCGCCAGCAACATATTGTACTCGCGAGATTCCGGAGCCAGTTGCTCGGCTTGATTCAGTTCTTGCACTGCGTCGGTGTAGTTTTGCTCGTTAAAGAGAAGTTTCCCCAGCGCTCCGTGCAGGGTGGCTGAATCCGGGTCGTCGGCTACCGCCGAGCGCAGGAGCGTTTCTGCCTGCTTCACTTTCCCGGCGCGGGCCAAAGCCGACGCCCGAGGAATGGCATCCTGATTTGCAGAAGCCGCCAAGCAGCCCACTGACAAAGCCGCAGCAGCCAGCAGAACGACTCCGCACCTCGCTCCAGGCAACCCCATCGATTCAATTCCGCAACATCCGCGACCGCTTCACAACTGCATTCTAAACGGCAGTAGGGCATCCCAACAGCGGATGCCCTATCTGTCTTCTAAGTTTTAATCGCCCGCTGGCTAGAAGTAGAACTTCAGCGCCAACTGCATCTCTCTCCCCGTATTTCGCACACTGGTAATCTGGCCGAAACTGTTGGTGCTCAGGAAGTTAAGATTCCCCGGGGTCGAGAATTGCGGATGGTTGAGCGAGTTGAATGCTTCCGCCCGGAATTGGAAGTATCGCGCTTCGTTGAAGTGGAACTCCTTGAAGATCGAGGCGTCAATGTTGTACCACGGAGGCCCGGCCACATTGAATCCGCGGCCTCCGAGCAAGCCGAAATCCTGCTGGTTCAACAGGACCCCGTTGGCGTCGGCATCCGCAGCCGTCGGAATCGCAGGATTGGAGAATGCGCTGGCGTTCAACCAGTGGCTTACGGTGCCCGCCCCGGCATACGGATTACCCGTGACGTTGGCATTGCATCCTAAACCGGATAAAGTTCCCTGTGCACAGTTCACAGTGAACCAGTTGCCGCTCTGGTAGCTGTATATCCAGTTCACTTGCCAGCCTCCCAGCACAGTGTTGGTGGCGCGATTGCCTTGCCAACGCATCCCTGCCCCATACGGCAGTTTGTAGGTACCCGAGAAGTGAACGGTGTTTTTCACACCTTCAACGCAGTTCGAGTATTCGGCGCGTTGTCCGAACCCGGGCAGGAACAAAGCGCGCGTGCCCACGCCACCTTCCTGCGGATTGGCATCGCTCAGACAGCGGGCAAAGACGTAGTTTGCCAGCGCCTGCAGTCCGAAGCTGAAGCGGTGTTCGTAGTTTATCTGCGCCGAGTTGTATGCGGACGCTCCCGTAGTTGCGTGGAAGGAAGCGCCGCTGAAATCCGGGAAGGGAATAAAGTTCGGCTTACCCGGCACATTTGCCAACGGCGTACCCGGCAGCAGCAGTTCGCTGACTTGGTTGTTGCCCATCAGGCTTATCAGATGCCGGGAGACGCTGCCCACATAACCGATCTGGATGGAGTCATTGTGCGTGATTTCGTACTGATTGGTCAGGTTCCAGGTTTCGCTGTAAGGAGTGTTCTGGTCGAACGGATAGCGGCTGATCAAGCCCAATCCATGCGGGTCGATGGCAGTTGGAACGATGGGGGAAAGGCCGGTTTCCAATGACCCCAACGAACCAGTCTGAGGATTGGGGAACCGCAGCGGGGTAGCGTCGCCGGCTATAGAACCGTAACTCACCGTGTAGTAGAAGGGATAGTTTTGCCCGATGTTCGGACCGTACCCGATGCTATCGAGCGCACCATAGGCCATCCCGAATCCGCCGCGCAGCACATAATGGGAGGTGACGCGCTTGGCAAAACCAATCCGGGGCGCAAAGTTTGCTTTGTTGTAGGTCCCGGTTCCGAGTCCGGAGGAGCACACGGTCGTAATGCCATCCTGCGCTAGCAATTGCTCGAAGGCCGGATTGCTGGCGGTTCCACAACTGCTCTGCGGGATATAGTAGGCGCCTCCTGGTCCGTTGCCATTGTTGGGGATGAAATTGGCTTGGTGCCCGGCGGTGTCCTGATACGGCGTAAACACGTCCCAACGAAGGCCCAGGTCGAGGGTGAAAGTCGGCGTCACCTTGTAGGAATCGCTTACATACATTCCGTTGTACCAGCGATGGTCCCGGGTCCAGTTGGCGCTGGTCGCGATGATGTTGTTGGGCCCGCCAATGAAGTCCGGACCTCCGACCGAGGAAGCGATCGGGCTTAACAAGAATTGCCCCACTCCCGTGGTGCCGTTATTCAGGTTCGGGACGTTGGTGTAATTGCCGCTAAAGTCGAGTTCGCCTCGGCCCCAGGGTGGCTGGAAGATGTCGCCCTCCAGCGAGTTGATATCCACGCCTGCCTTGAAGACGTGCTTGCCTTTGATCTTGGTGACGTTGTCAATGACCTGGAGATCGTGCTGAGTGATATAGGTTGGGGACCACTGTCCAGGACCGATTTGTGCCAGACCACTTACGCCAATGACTGGCAGCCCGCCGTCGCCGGCGACCACCGGGATGCCCTGAATTCCAAACTGCTCCGGAATTCCCGCTGTGTTGGCCGTGGCATACGACGAAGTAAGGTACTCCTTGGTATATCCGAAGCGAAATTCGTTGGTCAGTGTGTTGCTGAACAAATGGGTGTAGCTTCCGGAAGCCGACCATGCCGTCTGGATGGTGGTGCCGCCGCCGCCTTCCAGGTCGCCTCCCAGTACGCTGGGAGAGAAACTGTCAGTCTTCTGGCGGCTGTAAAAGCCATTGAGGATGTCTTTTGGGCCGAAGTTGTGATCAATGCGAAGGTCAATCTGTGGGTTGGTTTGGGTGGCCCGGTAGTTTTTAAAGTAGTCGTTGCCGTTTAGATAGGAACCGGCGGGGTTGTTGGCTCCGGGGAAAAGTGACAGTATCTTCAGGGCGTTGGCATCAAGGCGGCCTGCCGGAAGCAGGTTGAGATTGGCCAGGTTGGCCGCGGTGGTGTAGTTGGTGACACCCACTATACTGTGGCCATTAAAGAATGGGTCGCGGACATTCCCCAGTACCGTTCCAACTGCATCGCCCGCAGGGCAGGCTGGTGTGGGTAGCCCACTGAGGGCGTCGACGCCACCGCAGCCGATGGTTCGCGTGGTAGCTGGATCCAGCACCGTGCCGAATGCAAATGCGCGGCCCAAGATGTCGGTATTGGTGGCCGAAGTATTGAGCATATCCTGCAGATTGGTGAAGCCACTGCTCTGCATCAGATTGGTCGGCACGTTCGTGGTTACGGGATCGGGCGTGATGGCTTTGAGTTCCTGAAGGTCGACAAAGAAGAAGGTCTTGTCCCTGCCGTCATACAGGTGAGGGATGTAGACTGGGCCGCCCACGGTTCCGCCGAACTGATTCTGGCGAAGCTCGGGCAACGGCGCGCTATTCTGAGCAGTGAAGTAGTCCTTGGCATCCATGGCGTTGTTGCGAAAAAAGTCCCAGACATCGCCGTGGAGCTGGTTGGTACCCGACTTGACCACCGCATTGACCACGCCGCCGATGGCGTGCCCAAGTTCGGCGCTGTAGTCCCCGGTCGAGATCTTGAATTCCTCGATGGCATCCGGGGGAGGCTGAATGATCGCATTGGAATTGAAGAACGCGGCCATGTCCGAAATGCCGTTGAGACGGAAATCATTGCTTCCCACCGCTTGACCATTGACCGAGTAGTAGCGGTCGCTCGGGGTGGCCAAGGCGCCGTCACCGTTGGTGTGCCCTGGACTGGCCGTGTTGACTCCCGGCGCAAGCAGGCCCAGGGAGGACCACTGCCGGCCATTCAGCGGCATATCATTCACCGCGATGGTACCGATGGTCTGGCCGACTTCCGCGGTTTCCGTCTGCAACAGGGGAGTGGTCGTGTTCACCACCACCTGCTCCGTGACTTTGCCGGGCGCAAGCTGCGCGTCCACGGTGTCGGTTTGCTGGACGTGAACCATGACATCGTTGGTGATATGCGTGGAAAAGCCCGTGCTTTCGATCCTCAGGGTGTAGGTGCCCGGTTGCACGGCCGCAAAGGCATAGACCCCGTTCGCGGTCATTTGGGTCGCGGTTACGCCAGTTGCGTTATTAGTTAAGGTGACGGTAGCGCCGTTGACCACGGCGCCGGATTGGTCAGTCACCGTGCCGGTCACGCGGCCTACTTCGATTTGCCCCCACAGCGGAGCGCTGCACAGTCCCAGAAGAACCGCCGCAAATAACGCCACAATCGATCTGTTTTTCATCAAGCTTCTCCCAACCAGCTTCTTGCTAAATCTTGCCACGAAGACTTCTAATCTTTTTGTACTATGACTGTCAAGAAGAAAATTCACCAACTGTGATTCAATGATGAACACGGTTCATTGCTTTCCAGGCCGGCGAGTTCCGCCCGCGGGACGAATTTTCAATGGTGCATCCCGGTAGCGCCCCTCAAGTAAACTGAACTGGCGGCTGTGCCGCCTCCCAGGTGGATGGTTTGAATACAAAGGTGATTGGCCGGGTATTTAAAGCGTTTCGCTATCGCGATTTCCGCCTGATGTGGTTTGGCGCCTGCACCTCCAGCATCGGAACCTGGATGCAAATCGTGGCGCAGGGCTGGCTTGTCTACCGCCTGAGCCACTCGGCGTTCTTGCTGGCCCTGGATCAATTTCTGGGTGGAATTCCCATCTTTCTGTTCTCTCTGATCGGCGGCGTGGTGGCGGATCGCGTGGAGCGGCGGAAGATTCTCCTCGCCTCCCAGTATGTGCAGATGGCGACCGCCGGGCTGCTCACCGTTCTGGTGGCCGCCGGCGCGGTACACGTCTGGCACATCCTTTGCCTCTCCTTTGTTTCCGGCTTCGCCCAAGCCTTCGGCGGCCCCGCCTACCAGGCGCTGATTCCCACGCTGGTCGAGAAGGAAGACATGCCGAACGCCATCGCCCTGAATTCGATCCAGTTCAACGTGGCGGTCATGCTAGGGCCGGCACTCGCCGGACAAGCCCTGGCTCGGCTGGGAGAGAAGTGGTGCTTCGGGCTGAACGCGCTTTCCTTCCTGGCGCCTATCGTGTCGCTAACTATCATTACCGCCCGCTTCCTGCCAGTGAAGACCACCGAATCGATGTTCACCAGCCTGAAGCAGGGCATTCAGTTCGCCCGCAAACAAGGTTCCATGGAAGCGCTGATTGTTCTGGCCTTCTGCATGACGGCTTTGAGCATGCCCATGCGTACCTACATCCCTGTCTTCGTGAAGGACATCTTCCATCGCGGTCCGGAAACTTTCGGCAACCTGCTCGCGCTCATGGGACTTGGCTCGATTTGTGGCTCCCTGACCATTGCCAGCGCCGGCAACATGAGAAGAAAAGGGCTGGTCGCTCTCGGAGCGCTGGGCTGTCTGGGCGCGGGAATTTCCGGGTTTGCCCTTTCCAAATCGCTGCCTCTGAGCGGCGTGATCCTGGTGCTGGTCGGCGCATCCATGATGGCGGTTTTTGCGACCGTTAATTCCCTGGTGCAGATGATTACCACCAACGAAATGCGCGGGCGCGTGATGAGCGTGTACAATTTCGCCTTCCGCGGCGGCATGCCGATGGGAAATCTGTTGTCGGGATGGCTGGTTCCCGTGTTCACGGCGCCGGTGTTGCTCAGCCTTAACGGGTTCCTGCTTATTCTGGTGGCTCTTTACTTCCTGCTCATCCAACGGCGGGTAGCTGCGCTGTGAATGGCTGCCAGGCAGTCGGTTGATTCCAACCCCACCTAGCCGGCAGTCGAGCCCCTGGCGAGCGCCGCGGGAACGGCGGGATTCACAAGGTGGAGTTGGCGAGTCATGGTCTGCAACATGCTTTCGAATAGATAAAACCAGTGAATCGCGGGAACCGCTTGTTGAAACAGCGAGAGTACGAAATCCGCCTCGCGCGGATTCGCCAGGACTGGCTCAAAATCCACAGCGTCCCATTTTTCCAGAGCAGCGGCGGCGGCTTCCACATCACGCCGGTTTTTCTCCAAATAGGCGGCAATGCGCAACGCCACCTCGGTGGCTTCTCCCGTAAGATCCAGAGGCATGGCCCATTCTTTGATGACGCGAGGATGCCGGCGAAACATGTAGAAATAGTCGGCGCCATAAACCTTGGCCCGGCGTATCAGATTGCCGACGGCGTACGGCAGATGGTCATGCCAGGCATGCGCGGCGGGATGGTACAGCACACCGCATCCCATTTCAAACAGCCGGATACCCAACTCGGTGTCTTCACTCAACTTGTAGGTGGCGTCAAAGGAGCCGGCTTGTAAAACCACATCGCGCCGGATGCTTAAGTTGCAAGTGATGAAGTTCGCATAGGGATACGGGAAACCATCCTCCATATCCACTTGGGGGAACATGAAAGGTTTCGTACGCAAGAAGTAGGACATGGCGCGGCGGCGGGCTTCGGCGGGATATTCGAAATTTCCTAAAACCGCCCAGCACTCCGAGGGATATTTCCGATGCGCGCACAGATGCTCTTCCACTACGTTGGCAGCGCAAATCGTGTCATCGTTCATCAACAGCAAATACTCACCCCTGGCGTGATCGACGCCATTGCGCCGTGCAGCTCCCGTGCCCGAGTTTGCCTGCCGCAGGTACTGAAACCGAAAGGGGGGATGATACTGGCGCATGGCTTCCTCCGTGCCATCGGAGGCCCCGTCGTCAATCACGATGACTTCGAACTGCTGCGGGGAAATGGACTGCGCTTCCAGCGCCAGCAGGCATTTTTTCAAGATGGGAAGGCGATTATAAGTGGGCACGATCAAGGAAATCTTGGGGTCGTCCGCTTGGCCGTCGGAGTTCGACTTTCGGGCAGAGTGAATTCCGGCAGGAGCCTGCGCCGGAAAACAGAGTCGCGCCTCCACGGCGCAGCGTGCCACCATGGCTTGCTCTCCCAGTTCGCGGTAGCAGCGTGCCAGAAGACTCAGCAGCCGGGCCAAAGGTGGGCCTGGCTTGATGGACTCTCCTAGCCAGCTATAGATGTGCCGCAGTTGACGGCGGGCGGCTTGTGGGTTGCCGCCATGCAACAGATGCTCGGCCAGTTGCGCATGGTAGTCCAGACGCAGGCCGACACGCCGTTCGGACGCTGCGCCAAGCAGTTGGTCGCGGAACAGTGCGTCCACTAGCGTCACCGAGAAAGGACTATCCGCGGGAGGCTTGGGAATTAGGCGCGAAGCGCGCTCAAGAACTTCTGTCAGATGCCGTTTCAGTGCGTCCCCGGAACAATGTTGGCGAATCATTGCCCGGCCACTACCGGCCAGTTCCTCCCAAGTCTGCTTGCTGCGGTAAATCCGCAAGACTGCTCGGGAAAAATCTTCGGGCGCGTCAGCGGTAAGGATGCCTGTCCCTGCAGTGAGGCCCTCACATTCCGCGGAAAAATTGGTGGTAACGCCGGGCAGGCCATTTGCCAGCATGAGTAAGGGGCTGTTCTTCGCTATCCCGAAACGCAGCGGCGAAACGAACGCGCGCGCGCTTTCGACGAGCCGCTGCAAATCTTCCGTGCCAAACCATTTCACTTGGGGCAGCTTCTGCCGAGACGCCGCCGGAATCTCGTCGCCTCCGCAGATAAGAAGGTCGACGTCATGCGCATCACGGCTGATGAGAGCCCACACGTTCTGCAGAAACCACACAAACCCATCCACCTCTCCCTGCCGCTGAAAATCGGGGGCGAACAGGATTCCTTTGCGCGCTTTCCAGCCCCGGCCAGGCGGACCATCTTGCCAGAGCGAAGGCACGACCCCAATTTCGGGAGCGGAGTCCTGAAGCCGCAACCTCTCCGCGTTCCGTTCCTGATTCACCATCACCAGATCGGCCTGCCGAAAGCCTTCCCATTCCCGCGCCGACCAGTCTTGCGCAACCTCATAATGTTCATGCCGCTGGCTGACCTCAGCTTGGCGGGCAACCAGCCGGCTGTAAATGTGGCCCGTCAGCACGGCGATTCGGGTTTTAGGGGAATGCTTGCGGATTTCTGGGAGATAGTGCTCGGGGACCGTGATCTTGGCTCTGAGACTGTTCACCAGGATAGCCAGCGAGAAATCGTTGTCCGCAAGGGCATTGGCAAACTCGTTCCCGGAGCGTGCGTTGTATCCCAAGCCGCACAAGCGTTCGCCGTCACCTGCGTAAACCCGGATTCCGAGTTGGCCGAGGATGGGTTCAACGGTGTCGCGATTTTTGTCATCCCTGGCGAAGAAAACAACCTCGTGGCCAAGTTCCCGCAGAGCGCGAAGAACCTGCATGAGCCAGGGCCCATCGTCGTGCCTGTCTTCCGGAAAGAAATCGCTGACGACCAGGATCAGGATACGGAGTGCGGCATCCACTGGCCGGTGGACATCATTCTGGGCTGCGGGGTTCATAAATTCACGGCTTCCCCGCGCTCGCGAGTTCCGCTTGAGCCTGTTTCAACTCATCGGATTCCGGAAAGTACTGCAAGCCGCGCCCGATCAAATTCCGGGCTTGTTCATCCTGCTTCAGGTGGGCACGAATCGCCGCCGCACGGAGGACGGTTTTGGGGTGCATAAGAATGGATGCAAACTTCTCGGCGGCGTCGGCCGCCTCGGGGAGCATCCCGGCAGCCAAGTAGGCTTTAACCAGCCGTTCGTGCAATTCGGCTCCAAGAGGCAACTCAGCCAGGGCATTCTGGATTCGCAAAAAACCGGAGCGATCGCCCAGCTTCACTTCAACGTAACCAAGCTTACTTTCAATCTGCGGATCATGCCCGATCAGCTGCAGGCACCCTTGGTAGGCGGCCTGCGATTCCTTCAACCGTCCCAAATTGTGGAAAGCGTCGCCGCGGCAATGCTCGCGCTCCGCCGCGGATTCGCCGCCGCTCTCCGCCAGATTCAGAGCGGCGAGCGCTTCCTGGTTGCGGCCTAAGTCAAGATTCACAAGTCCGGCCAGGAGGGCTGCGCCGGCCATCCCTGGCGCCAGCGAGAGCGAGCGATCCAGGCAAAGCAACGCTTCTTTATTCATGCGGAAAGGTTCATGAAGCTGGCGAGCCAATTCCAGCCAAGCCATGGGATTGCCCGGTTCCTGTTCCACTTTCTTGCGGAGAAGGCGCAAATAGAATTCTGCTTTGCCTTCGTGTTGGGCTGTGGCCAGAAATCCAAGATGATGAATGCAGAAATTCGCCGGAGCCAGTTTCAGGCCAGCGGCAAGAATTTGTGGCGCCACCGCCTCATGAACGCATCCCTTATAACGAATCCGCGGATGGCGTCGGAACAAGCGAACCACCAGATGTTCAGCAAAGGCGGGAGCATCTTTCGCACTTGCGCAGCGGCCATCGTTGGCTCTTGCCCGGTTCCCGTTGATGCTGCCGTGCCGAGCTGGAAGGTAATTGCGGATCGGCACGGCGTAGCCGGCCACATTGTGATTCTTCAGCAGCCTGGGGATGCGTTGTTTCGCTCCCCCATCCAATTCCTCGTCGGCGTCCAGGGTCACAATCCAATCGGTGGTGGAGAGTTCCAGCGCCGCGTTGCGGGCCTGGGAAAAGTCATCTTCCCACGCGACAGAAGTGCATGCTGCCCCGCACTCCCGCGCAATTTCGCGGCTGTTGTCCGTGGAACCCGTATCCACTACGACCAGCTCGCTCACCACGCCCTGAACGCTTTGCAGACAGCGCCGCAGGGCTTCCCCGCCGTTTCTAACGATCATCGCGAGCCCCAGGGTGGGCATCTCAGTTCCTCACGAGCGCAGGGCACACTTTGGCCTGCCATAGAGCGCTAGCAATTTTTCTTCCTCATCTAGCTCTAATCTGCAGTGCGTCCGCCGCGGACATAATCGGGCCTCCGGCCATCCGCTTGAGCTCCGAATCCAACGGCCGGGTTCGTTTGACCGTCAAAGATTTACTCTATATTGTATAGATAATGTCTGGTCGAGATTTCCTCGGCGAATTCGAGCACATCGTTGTGCTGGCTCTTCTGCGGCTGGAAGATCGAGCCTATGGAGTCACCGTGCGCCGGGAGATCGAATTCCGCACCAACCGTGAGGTGTCAATCGGCGCCGTCTATGCCACCCTGGATCGTCTGGAGACCAAGGGGTACGTTAAATCCCACCGTGGCGATCTCTACCCCGGAACGTGGCGGGCGTTCGAAACGCTTCTTTCGCGTCACCGCTATGGGAGTGGCGGCGGTGAACCGCACCCAACGAGCACTCCAAAGCATGACCGAAGGCCTCGACCTCATCCGGAGCTACTCATGACATCTCAAGCGTATTTCGTTCCGCCGCCGCGCATTGCCTCCTGGCTCGTCAATCTATTCAGCCCTGCCGAAGCGGCGGAATCGATCCTAGGTGACCTGCTCGAGGAATACTCCCTCCTCGCGTCGAAATCGGGAGTTGCCGTGGCCCGAATCTGGTATCGGCGACAAACTGCGAAGACCATCGCTCATCTCGTCGGGGCCGGATTTCGTGCCGCTCCGTTGGCGACCACTGCCGCCGTAGTCGGAGGGTTTTTACTGCTGCGGCATGTCGCGGGGCTGCCCGAGAAGGCGATAATTGCAGTTCTTCATAGATACCGGGTTTACGACCATCATTTCAACGCTTACGTATTCTTTGCGACAGACGGAATTTTGATCGGACACGTTATAGCGTCAATGTTCGTTGGGTGCATGGTCGCGTTGGCGGCCAAGGGCAGGGAGATGATTGCCACGATGACCCTAAGTCTCGTCCTTTGCGCGTTGAATGGCACTGCTTTGGTATGGGTAGCCACGCATCGGCCTATGGATGTTGCGTGGATGCTCTGGTCATGCGCTGATCCGTTCGCGATCGCTATCGGCGGAGCAATTGTCCGAACGATTAGATCAGCCGCAAAAACTCTGCCCTCGGGTGGATGATTTGCGCGCGATAATTCCCGGCCCGCCGGCCACACGGAAGCCGCTCGCTCGAGACGTCATGGGGAAAAGCTATCAGATGCCGGCAGGCCTTACGAAGGCTTTGGGTTCGCTTGACGAAATGATTTCCCGGATGGAGACGAGAAAATTGGGGTCAGTTCCGTTCTGTCCCCGAATTTCGGAATTTCGGATTTTCCCCGAATTTGTCCCTTAATCAGAGTCTCCCTAGTTCTTCACAGTCATGGCGTCTGAATCCACCGCTTTCTTGCCAGAGACCCCTTCTAGCGCGAGGAGGACTCCCCTGTAGTCATTCTTGTCGCATTGCATGGCGAAGCCGCCCTTCTGATCGCCATTGGCCCAGGTCAATCCAACGTAGTGCTTCTTGGATTTCGTGAGAGCCATCAATGCACCGATGCCAAAGGAAACCACCGCTATGCCGATGGCAGCACCCACCCGCCGATGGACATCTTGGCCATAGCTGACTTCGGTTATCGACGTGGCAAGAACGTTTGCGATCTCCGTTTTCCCTTTCATGATCCGCACAGAATTCGAGTCAACGAAGAGACTCAGGTCAGCGCCAGCTTTGGCGTTTTGCAGCGACCCGCCATCGTATTTAACTTTGAAACTAGGTTGAGAGTCTGAGGCAATTAGTGCGATGGGCAGCATAATACAAAGAATCACAGCCAGAAAAGGCTTCATTATTCACCTCCTTGAAGGACAGGGACCGGAAGGGGGGCGTCATGCAGTATGTGCCGACGCTGCCACGGGAGATGTGATGCTGGGGGAGGGTGCGTGTGATTAGGGTCACTCAGAGCAGGACACTTCGTCACCCTCCTGCAAAGCGAAAAGCGCCCCGAACTCATCGAGTCATGGGACGCTCGGCGAACAATTTCCACAGTAGCTCATCGGTGCCATTCTCACCGTGCGGGTCAAAACAATAGGGTGGTAAGCAGCGTTCGCGGGAGGGCGACCTGAAACGACTGGACTGGCGATTCTTACTGCACGGAGAGAGTACTGGTTCCTAGTGCTCGCCATCGCGCTAATGGCGGTTGGCCTGACCGCCGAGATTATGTTGTTCGACAAGTTTGCGCAGCAGAAACAGCGACAGGAGGCGTCAAGTGAAACGACTGTTGTTCTCCGTACTTACAATCTTCCTACTCGGGGGACTCTCCTATGCAGATGATTTCTCTTTCAGTTTCTCCAACGACCCAGTAGGCTGTGCCACTTGCACCACGCAGTTTGATGCCAGCGGTATTATCACTACCACTGGGCTGATAACCGATGTGAACTACGGAGCGGCTAACATAAACGTAGTCACTGGGCTGTCTGGTACCTTCGACGGCTCCAGCATATCGCTGTTCGACCCTCAAGGTAACCCAGTTGAAGGAGGCACAACATACCTGTATCCAGGCAACGGGTCCAATGGACCTATTGGCACCGAGGAACTGACTTTTAACTACCCCTTGAACTTCGTTACGTCTACTGGACAGGAATGGGTCCTGTTCAGACAAGACGGTCCCAATCCTCCGGGCACAGACTACATTCTTGGAGAATATATGAACGGGTCAAGTTCTCCTACTTGGGTGGGAGCAGTAGACCTGACCATTAGCGTTCCTGAGCCAGAAACAGTTGGCATGACGTTAACAGCAACAGTTTTATTGTTGCTGACATTGCACTTCAAGAAGCGGGTTATTCGCACTTAGCGCGTGCGAGTAATTGGGATGCAGGTCTCTGGAGGAGAATTCGTGAATTCGGGGACGGAACTGAACCCAATTCTAACTAAGCAACAAAGGCCATTGGTTTCCGTCTGTCCCCGAATTTGTCCCACGAACCCGGCGAAACTTGACCCACTACACGAAGTTCCCAAGTCTGGTCAAAGATAGCCTGAAAGTGTACGATTCTCCTTCTTCTAAGGGACAGCGTCCGCCAGCGACGGGAAAGTGTCGCATTACTCAGCGGGCCATCCTTCTCCCGGAAGTTGCATGAAAAAGGTCATTAATAATCCGGACGATTTCGCTCGTGAAGCAATCGAAGGACTGGCGCTCGCCTACCCGCAATACATTCGTCAAATTCCAGGATTGCAAGTGGTATTACGCAAAGATGCGCCCGTCGCGGGCAAGGTCACAATCCTCACCGGCGGGGGAAGTGGACACGATCCCATGTTCTCGGGCTATGTCGGGCGAGGGATGGCCGATGTCAGCGTAGCGGGAAATGTCTTCGCCTCGCCACCTCCTCCGCCTATTTACCAGGCCGCGAAGGCCGCGCACGGCGGCGCAGGAGTTTTGTTTCTCTACGGCAATTATTCTGGCGACATCCTTAATTTTGACATGGCAGCGGAAATGCTCGAGCAAGAACAGATCGCAGTCAAAACCGTGCGCGTTGCGGATGACGTGGCGTCTGCCCCTCCTGAGTTGCTTCACGAAAGGCGCGGAATCGCCGGTGATCTATTTGTCATTAAGGTGGCTGGGGCACGGGCAGAGGAAGGTGCAACCCTGGCTGAGGTCGCAACCGCGGCCGAAAAGGCGGTTCACTGCACGCGTTCCATGGGAGTGGCGCTCAGTTCCTGCGTAATCCCGGCGTCAGGAACGTCCGATCTTTGAGATCGGCGAACAGGAAATGGAAATTGGCATGGGTCTTCACGGCGAACCTGGAATTCAACGGGGACTGCTCAAACCGGCCGATCAAATCGTCTCAGAAATGGTGGCTCGCATTCTCGCCGATTCGCCGATGAAAGCTGGTGATGAAGTGGCGGTGCTGGTCAATGGATTTGGGGCAACTCCCTTAGGGGAACTTCTAATCGTCTTCCGATCTGTCGCACGCTGCTTGCGCGAATCTGGCGTGAAAATCTGGCATTCGCTGGTCGGCAACTATGCAGGTTCGCTCGACATGGCGGGCTTTTCCATTTCGCTGATGCGGCTCGATGCAGACCTGAAGCGTTGGCTGGCTGCGCCTGCGGAGACACCTGCATTCATACAAACTTCGGGCACCGGGTAAGGTCGAGTGGTGATTACTTCGATCAGCGCTTTGGACCTCCGCCGGATGCTGGAATTTGCCGGCCACAAGATTGTCGCGCAAGAGGCTTACCTGAATTCCCTGGACGCGGCGCTGGGAGACGGAGACCACGGAATCACCATGCGCCTGGGCTTTCAGGCAATTGCCGCCAGCCTTAGCGAATTGGACCCAAAGGCGGGGCTGGATGTGATCTTCCGGAAGGCGGGAATGGCTTTCATGGGAGGGACCGGCGGCGCCATTGGCGTGATATTCGGGAAGATGCTCATGTCAGCGGCTGCTCCCCTGCGCGATGCCCCTCAGTTCGGGACGCGAGAATTCAAGATTCTCCTCAGCGAAATGGAACTGGCTGTGATCACTGCCGGCAAAGCCAAAGTGGGAGACAAGACCATCCTTGACGCGGTGCACGCGGCGAATCAAGCCATGTTGGATTCCGGTCCGCAGGAGCAGGACCTTGGGACTGCAGTGTCAAAAGCGGCCAAGGCTGCGGAGAAGGCCGCCCAGGATACCGCAGGCATGATCTGCAGGGTCGGCCGCGCCAGTCGTCTGGGAGCGCGGGCCTTGGGGTGTCCTGATCCCGGCGCCGTCTCCTTTGGCATCATCCTCGGAGCAATGGCGGACTGGCTGGCAGGAGCCGGATGCGCCGCGTGACGGCCTGCCGATTCGCGTGCACAATAGACTGAAGGGAGAATCATGCGCCACTTGCTCAGAAAGCTCGGAGAAATTCGTAAAGACTCAAGTTGCGGGACATTCATTTTGGCTGACGCTCGGGATGCCGACATGGCCTGGGGAATTCCCAGCTTTGGCCGCAAACGCCCCTCAGCGCAACTGGATGCGTCATCTGCGACGCGAGAATTCCGGACCAAACCTGAATTCCTTGAAGAAATCCGAGAGGTGGTTCGCCAGGGGATAGTCGATATTATGCTGGCGTCCACATCCACCATGGACCAACTTGCTCACCAAGAGCATCTGTTCGAGAGCACCCAGGTAACGCCCGCAGTGCGGATCAACGACGCCACCGATATCTGGTCCGCGCGAGAGTCCTGCTATCTTGGATTTCCCTCGATTCCTTTCGCGTCTTCTTACATCGAAGAGGTGCAATGGGGCAGTCTGACTGCCGCCCGCCAGGAGAAGGCGGTTGTCAATCTGGGACTTTACTCGATGACCTTTAACAACGATCTCCAGTCGGATCTGCGCACAGCGAACGCCTTTCACGACTTTCGCGCTTACGCTGAGCGTTGCGGATTCCATTATTTTCTGGAAGTGTTCGCCCCCAACGTTGCGGATACGGGCCTCGCTCCCGAGCAAATTCCGAACTATGTGAATGACCAGATCGCCCGCACGCTCGCTGGCGTGCCACAAAGCGGTCGGCCATTGTTTCTCAAAATCCCTTATTTTGGACCCAAAGCGCTCCAGGATCTAGTCGCCTACGATCCGTCGGTGATTGTCGGAATCTTGGGAGGAGCCAGTGGTACTACTCACGATGCGTTCAAACTTCTGGCTGACGCCCAGAAGTATGGGGCGCGCCTTGCGCTCTTCGGAAGGAAAATCAAGGACGCCGAGGCCCCACTGGCATTCATTCGATTGCTTCGAACGATTGTGGAAGGCAACATCACACCGGAAGAAGCCGTGCGCGCTTATCACGGCGAATTGAGCCGGGAAAAGATTCAACCGAAGCGCTGTATCCAGGACGACTTACAATTGACGGCGGCGGTGCTGACCCATTCGTCTTGAGGCACAGCTGTTCTGGGAAGCTTGACAAGTCGCATCTTCAAGACGCGTTCGCCACACGCGAGCGCATACCAGGTGAGCAGGGTCAGGCGGCGTGGTGGTCGATGACGACAATCATCCGGCTGGGCTGGGCCGGTTCTTCTGCGTGTGAACGAGGTCCGGCTTCCTTCAAGAATTTACGCAGCCGGGAAACTTCCTCCACGCCAAGATCATGGGTCTGCGGCTTCTTGAAAAAGACGCGTTGGGTGCCGACGCGAAAGACAAACTCGTCGTCTCCATGCGGTTGGACCTCGCCCAGGTGCTCGACGAGTTCGACGGCCTCGCTCCAACTCAAGTTATGGGGTAGCTTGCCGTTGAGAAGATTCTGGTGCAGCGATTCGAGGTGCTTGCTCATGGCGTATTCTCCTTCACAAGAAAGAGTTTTCTAAACTCGATCAACGTGCACCTCACGGAATGGTCTCCATTTTGTTAGACCTTCTTCGCTTTGGCGGGAGGCTCTAGCGCGACAGCGGCCTCGGTCGTAAGCAGAAGGAAAGTGAATGTCTCCTGCAGGTACAGACGGACCGCGGCATCGTTGTGGTTGAGGTAGCCGATGGAGACGTCCTGGCCGACGTGGAGGTCGAAATCACCGCCACGAGTGGTCAGCACGAAAGCGCCGGTAATGGCGGGCGCCCAGATAATTTGATCTTTGACCAGGCGCTTGACGTGGTCCAACACCGGGTATCCGTGGTCGCTGGTCTCGGCGAGCGCGGTGTAGGCGTCGGCTCCGAGCAACACAGCATAGGGACCGTTGACACCGACTAGACGCAACTGGCTCAAGCTTTGGGCAATCGCGTCTGGATACTCGCGCACCTCAGCGGGGAGCGTCATGATCGGATTGCTGGTCCCCTGACGAATGCCTCCAATGCCGGCGGCGGCATACCCGTCGAATATTGCAGCATCCTCGGCAAAGGCGATCTGTCGCGCGGCGTCCTTCGCAGGTTGCCAGTCGGAGTCGTTCGCGCCCCGGTCGACATCGTCGATCGCTTTGCGATCCAGTTCGAAGGGAACACGTAGCTCGACCAGCGCCTTCACCTCGCGCTGACTCGCGACGATGCCTTTCGCCGGGGCGGCGATCGTCCGTAAGTGTCCGGTGCCGACCGCAGAGAGACCGGTGCCAGATGGCCCCTTCAGGTCGACGACGCGCCGTCCGGCGAGGTAGCGCTTGAGGGTGCGCGATGTTTCTTCTTCGATTTGAGCCCAAGCTGAATCGGAAATGGGGGCAAGTTCACGATGGAGATTATTCATGTCGTGTGTCTCCTTTGAGAGATCCGATGCGGAGCGAACCCTCGCGCACCGATGGGATGGATGGAGAAGCTTCGACAGCCGCAGGGGATTCCGCAACCGCGGGCTGGGTTTGATCTTCGATCACGTTCTCCAGAAATGTCGCCGACGGCACAAAGAACAGGTTTCCGGTCACGGCGCGGCTGAAGTCCAGTAGCCGGTCGTAGTTGCCGGGAGGGCGGCCGATGAACATGTTCTCGAGCATCTGCTCAATGGTCCGTGGCGAACGGCTGTAGCCGATGAAATAGGTGCCAAACTCACCATACCCGGGCCGGCCGAAAGGCATGTTGTCGCGCAGGATCTTAACCTCTTTCCCGTCCTCGACGATTGTGGTGAGCGCGCTGTGCGCCGACGTTGGCTTGACCGAATCATCCAATTCGATATCGGAAAGCTTGGTGCGGCCGATGATGCGTTCCTGCGCTTCGGTGGAGAGCGCGCTCCATGCGCCAAGATCGTGGATGTATTTCTGAACGATAACGTAGCTACCGCTGGCAAACTCGGTGTCTTCGTCGCCGATGAGCACGGCGTCGGCTACGGCGGGCCCGCGGGGATTCTCCGTCCCGTCGACGAAGCCGAGCAGGTCGCGATCATCGAAGTAGCGGAAACCTTGAACTTCATCTATCGGCGAAACGGCGTTTCCCAGACGCGCCATAAACTGAGTGGCCAGTTCGAAGCACAAGTCCATGCGCTTGGCGCGGATGTGGAACAGCAGGTCGCCCGGTGTGGAGACCGCATGGCGCGCTCCGGCGCGAATTTCCCGGAAGGGATGCAGCTCTGCTGGCCGCGGCGATCCAAATAGAAGATTCCATGCGTCGGAGCCAATCCCCATGACGCAAGAGAGTCCTCCCTCCAGTTCGCGAAACTCCACAGCACGCACCAACGCGGCCAGGTCTCCGCAAAACGAGAGCAGCGCGGCGCGATTTTCAGCGCCCGGATTGAGCGTCATGACCATGAAGACCGCGGCGCGAGTAAGTGGCGCGGCTACTGCCTGCGCGAAGACAGGCAATCTACTTTCCGCGGCGGGCGTGTTCGTCGGATCAGGCTTCATCGTGTGTCGATTGGGCTACAAGCCTCTACTTCCCGCATTGCGGCCGCGTGAATCTTCAACTCTACCGCTGTTTCCTTCCTACGCATAATGGAACGGCCGCTCGCTCCGGCTTTTCCAGAAGAAGGCGAGGATGATCACACTTGCAACCGCCGCGTACGCACACCATAACGAGGTGAACGCGTATCGCTTGACTTCCATTACAACCAGCAGTATCGCCAGGTTTGCAGCGCCGAAGATTATCATCATCTTGATCTTCGAAAAAAACAGTGTGCCACAAGTTGCAATCACATAGAGCACCGCAACCGCTGTGTTATTGGTGGCTTGATTTAGGTACACGATACTGTTTCCTCTGACATACAGCTGTAATGGGAATGCCGTCAGCGCCCACAAAATATAAAGCGTAGTTGCTCCGCCAAGAACGAGGAACGGCAACATCCTGCTGCGGCTCTTCGCATTCGGCTCGAACAGCAGGACGCTGAGCGGCAGCAAAAACGGGAGGAGTCCTTGCGCATAAAGCATGAACGCCGCGCCCATGTCGTGTGCCACGGCGGGCGAAAGAATCCCATCCAATCCCAGCCAGACGAATCCCTCCATAAACTGATGAACGGCGAACAGCGTGGGGAGCGCTGCAAAAAGCAGTTCGCGCCGGTGCTTCACCTTGGTCAAGGTGACAACTCCGACGGCACCCAGAACTCCGCTGCCTACGAAATTCGCCGTGGCTGAGAAACACATAGCTGGCCTATCCTCCGTCGCGGAAATCGCGCAAATGCCTCCTAAGAGTTGTGGTTTCTTGGATCGTCGTTCGCGCTGACGTATTCAAGCCCAAGCGGCCCAATCGCGGTCACTTGCGTTATGTACTCACTGGATTTCGCCCAGTGGAAATGGGACGTATTGCCCGGCAGAACGATGACGCTTCCGGGCGGATATGCCTCCAGCTTTTCCGCATTGAACTGATCGCCCAGACCGATGTAGAAAACGCCTGAAATCACTGTGTAGACTCGATCCTCCGGGTGTCGGTGAGGCATCAGCTTAACGCCGCGGGGTACTCGGACCCTGATCGTGTAGGGGCCGGCCTCCGAGGGCTGACCGACGATCACAGCCAGGCGGACCGACGGTGGAAACGCCACAAAGGGCTTCCAGTTGATGTCTTCGGACAGCACCGATTTGAAAACGTCTTGGCCAGGCTGATGCGCTGCAACCGCCCTTTGTTGGGCTCCAGTCATCACTGCCGCTATCTCATTTGGCATATAACGCTCCTCGTAATTTAGGCGCGGTACACATTCCCGATTGGACAGAGGAGAACGTCGGGGCTGCATGCTTGATGGTGTCACTCGGCGGCGCGGCGCCGGGCACTTGATTTCGAAGCAGGCAGCGGTTCAACGCTTCTGGTACGGGTGAAAGATGTAGTCCTTCGCCTTTACCGGCGTATGGCACGCGTATCCGCAGTCTGATGGGCTTTTGGGATCGGGGGTGAACTTGTCCGATGCAGCATCGTAGTTGAACACCGCGTAGCCCCACCCGCCGCTTTTCGCAAATCTCTTGCTGTCTTTCTCCATGACGAAAGCCTCTTTAAAGACGTCTGGGACATCCACGACGAAGGGAGCCTCGGTGCTCTTCTTCGGTGTCCACTGGAGCTTCACGATCATGGAGCCATCCGGGAAAGGCTGGCCGTTGGCCGGGATGCCGGCCTTGAACGCCTTGATCATGGTCGGATTTCCAACAATCACCTTGAGCCTTTCGTCGGTTCGGGCAGAAGAGACAAGTGCCCAGTCCCCGTATCCCCTGAAATCGGAGAACGCGATTCCGCTCGGCGATTTCAGCGAGTACTTGTCGTTGTCTTGGCTTTGCGCGTAAAGGACCACCGCGCCGAGGACGGCGAGCACTGCCACGGCTGTCGCAACGATGGTAAAGCCGCCGATGCGTTTCACGGCGGTGCGAGTTTCTATCCTCTGTTCTTGTTGTTCTTGCGGCACAGATTTCGTCACAAGTTCAGCCATGGTGTGTTCTCCTCACAAATAAAGGTTGCTAAGGCCGACCGACCTGCATCTTCGGCGGTTGCAATTAAGCCAGAGGTGAGGGGAGTAAAGCAATTGGACTATGGTATCGGCGATACCTTCGTCTAATTGCACGGCCCGTTTTGTTCTGGCTGAATGGTCACGAAGGAGCTATCAATGAACCCGGTCCAAGTCGAACAGAAGAGTTATGAGATGCCCCCGCGCGAGGGGATCAGCATCGCGCATTTTCTCACCGTCGCCGACGTTGAGCGATCGGCTCGCTACTACGAAAAGGTCTTCGGCGCTCGCATTCTGACCATGGGTGACGGCAATGCGCCTCCGTACCTTCAGTTGGCGAATATTTGGATGATTCTGAACGTTGGGGGCGGCCCGACCCCGGATAAGCCGACGGTAACGCTCAGCGTCCCCGACCCGAATCACATCAACAGCTTTATGAATTTCCGCGTCGCGGACATTCAAGCGTGCTACAAACTATGGAAAAGTCGAGGAGCCGAGTTCATCACGGAGCCGATCCCCAAATACGGCGAGATCCGCTGCTACATCCGCGATCCTGACGGCTACATTATCGAGGTCGGACAGAGCACCGATCTCACTTACGGTTAACCCTCGTTTCTCAGCTGTCATCCTGAGCGAAGTCGTCGTGCGTGAAGCGCACGGCGACACAGTCGAAGGACCTGCAGTTTGCCAGCGCAACGGAAATGCAGGTCCTTACCGAGGCACCCGGCTTCTGCGGATGTTTTGACCAGTCACGCGCTCTCGAACGGAGTAACTCAAATGGCCGGCACAAATGCACCGAAAGAAAACACGCTTAGTGTGAATGTTTTTACCGCCCCAGGAAAGACCATGGTCGGCGAGCGCCCCAAGCCCTTCGGCGAAGCGCTCGGCTTTGACCCGATCACGTCGACTTTAATCTTCGGCGAGTACGACGCGGTGCTGGTGGATGCAATGGGGACAGTGGCCGAGGCCAAGGCTCTCGCGGATTGGGTCGCTCTCCACAACCGCAACCTGGAGACCATCTATATAACGCACGCCCATTTCGACCACTTTTACGGTCTGAGCATTCTGCTCGACCGTTTCCCGGGCGCTCGGGCGATAGCAACGCCCAAGACGGTGAACGCCATGCAGATGTCTTTCACTCCCACGGTGGAGCGGTTGGCCCGCCGCATGTTTCCGGGGCAAGTACCCACCAAGCTGGTTCCACCTGAGCCCTATGAGCACGACACGTTCACGCTCGAGGGACACGAATTGCGCATCATCGAGCAGGGCCGCACCGATAGTCCCGATTCGACGTCTTTGTTTGTCCCATCGATCGGCCTGATCGTCGCTGGCGACGTTGTCTACAACCAATGCCGCATGTACGTCGGCGACACCACCCCCGAAAGCCGAAGGAATTGGATCGCGGCGCTAGACCGGTTAGCGGCGCTGAACCCGTCGATTGTTGTGGCCGGTCACAAGAAGACGGGCGCGCCCGACTCTCCCTCGACGATCCAGGACACCAAGCGTTACATCGAGGACTTCGATCGGCTGCAGAAAACCGCGACGTCCGACCAGGCGCTGTTCGATCAGATGACGGAGCTATACCCGCATTGGGTGGCCAATCAGTCGTGGCTGATGTTCGGGTTCCCAGGGGCATAACTCACATCAACCGCGGTGGCCCGTCCTTGCGCACTTTGGAGGAAGCCGCGGACGATGAGCTACCCAATATTCAGGCGCACAGAATTCGATTTCAAAGAGGAGAACAAAATGACAACAAAAGGAAAGGTCTTAGTGCTGGTCTCGAGCGGTCGCGGTTTGCCCTTGAAAGATGGCAAGGTTTATACCGGCGCTGGCTACTATCTCAACGAGCTAACGGTTCCGGTTCGCGCCCTGATGAAGGAGGGCTACGAAATCACCTTCGCCAACCCCAAAGGCAACACGCCGCAATTGGATGTCAATTCAGCGATAGCCCAGTTCTTCGGTGGCGACGAGGCTAAGCTTCAGGACTATCTAAAATTCCGCGACAGCCTGACTGGGCTCAAGAATCCAACTCGTATCTCGGATGTCATCGCATCGGGCCTGGATCAATATGACGCAGTTTTCGTCCCCGGCGGCCATGGCCCGATGATCGATCTTCTCGATGATCCCGACGCTGGCACCGTGTTTAGACACTTCCATGAAACGTCCAAGCCTACGGCAGTGCTCTGCCATGGACCGATTTCGCTTCTCTCGGCTCTTCCGAATTCGAGGGAGTTTGTTGCCGCGCTGTCGGCGGGCGATGCCGCTGGAGCGCGGGCAAAGGCTCAAGGCTGGATTTACGCTGGATATAAGATGACGATCTTTTCGACGGCGGAAGAGCAGCAGCGCGAGCCGCTTGAGATTGGTGGCAAGGTGCTGTTCTACCCGGACTTCGCTTTGCTTACCGCGGGCGGTGACGTAAGTGTGGTCGAGCCTTGGGGGAGCTACGTCCTGCAAGATCGCGAGCTGATCTCAGGCCAGAACCCGTTCTCTGATGAAGCGCTTCTGAAACTTCTTCTACCGGCACTCGACGCAAAGAAGAGGCGAGTCGCTTAGAGCGCACCCTCAGCCGGAGGGGCGAGAGAGCCGGAGCACGGGACAATGGGGCACGAGAGCAGGGCAGGCCGGGGGAGATGAGAGAAGATGGATTGGAAACGGGTGATCCAGTTTGCACTGCTGGGTAGCAGTGATTTTGAGCAGTATGCCATCCTGCTGGTACGCGTTTCGATCGGGCTGTTCTTTGCCATCTCCGGGGCAAACAAATTATTTGTCCCCGCCAGCCGGCAAACAATGTACGAAACGCTGGTGAAAGCCAAAGTCCCATCTCCTCACCTGATGGCTTATTTTGTCTCGGGCGTCGAGTTCCTCGGCGGGTCAGTGCTGATCGTCGGGTTTCTGTCGAGCGTGGCCTGCGTGGCTTTATTGGTCGATATGCTGGTCGCCATCCTGACTACTAAACTTTCTGCCACGCCCAAAGGACTTTCGGCTGTTGACTGGCTCGACGATTTTCTCTACCTTCCGGAAGTCCTGTACGTGCTCTTCTTTATTTGGCTGATCTGCTCCGGTCCGGGAAGGTTCAGTGTCGATTACTGGCTCGCCGGCAAGTTGCTCGTGTGATCGACGAAGCAACTTGTTGGGCATCATTTGATGCTCGCCGGCCGTTGGTTGATTACTGCCGCCCCCGCCTCGCTCACGACTTCGTCCTGGGAATCCGTACCTCCCGAACAACTGACTGCGCCGATAATGCCGCCCTGGTCAATCAGCGGAATCCCCCCGCGAGACGCAATGATTCCATCGAACGCGAGCAGATAGTTAAGATGCATAAGGTTGATGCCGTCCTCGAAGACCTTCGCTGCTCTCCAGAAGGTCACGGCTGCTCGCGCCTTAGGTTCCGCAACGACGTTGGGCGGCCCCGAAGCGATGAATTCTGGCTGATGCTCAAAAGCCGATTCATCCGAAGCTGAAGACGACCGCGAAAGGATTCTATAGAGGACAGCTAGTTTAGAAGTGATTCCCAGTTGGCCGGCACCCTGCCTGCTGGTCCAGGCACGGGCTGACTTCCAGGATGCGAATGCGGCGGAAGCAATTCCACACCCTTGATCATTCCCTGCTTCTCGTAATCGTAGAACCAGTCCTCACCCGGCTCAAAGCTGGTTATGATCGGATGCCCCGTCGCGGCCGCATGCTTGGAGGCATGTTGACTCGGAGAATCGTCACAGCACCCGATGTGCCCACACTCCGCGCACCGGCGGAGATGAAACCACCAGCCTTTCGGTGACGCCAGGCACTCCACACACCCTTCGCCACTCGGTTTCGAAGCGAGATTAATTCCCCGACGATCTTTTTTCATTTCAATCTTTCCCCTAGACGTTGCAGGATCGGCATTAGAGTTTAAGCCACCAGCAAGATCTTGCCGCCACCCTTCTCGGCCGCCGCCTGCGCCTCGGCGGCTTGGCTGAGCGGCAGTTTCTGGCTAATCGGGATTACCAGCTTCCCGTCTCGCACCGCTTCGGCCATGAACTCGAGCGTTTTTCTGTCGAACTGCGAGAATACGTGCACCATCTTTACAGATGGGTACTTGGCTGCGTTCTGCGGCACATCTACAACCGACGCATACACTCCACTCGGTTTCAGCTTGGCGATCAGCTTTTCGGCGGTTTTCCCGCCGACCGTATCTGCCACCGCATCGAGCGGAGGAAGATTCGCGATCGCAGTGTCGTCGTCGGTTCCGACGAATTGATCCGCGCCGACCGTCTTCGCCTCATCCAGTTGCCTCTTCAAAACCCCGGCGATCACGGTCGCCCCGCGCGCCTTCGCAGTGAATGCCGCCGACCGCCCGACGTTTCCCGCGGCACCTACGACCAGAACCGTCTGGCCGGCTTTGATTTCTGTGGCGGAAAGGAGCTGGTTGCCGGTCACCGTCACCAGCGGCAGCGCAGCCGCCTGGATCAAATCGAGCCCCTTGGGAACTTTCGCCAGAACGGCAGCCTTCACAACACAAAGTTCGGCGTATGTGTTGTCCGCCATCGCGAACACTTGGTCGCCGACGGCGAAGCCTTCCACTCCAGGCCCAAGGTTAACTATAGTCCCCGCGATATCGACTCCGATCAGTCCCGGAAACTTCAGAGGATAAAACTCTTTCGTCAACCCAGCACGTCGCTTGTAGTCGATGGGATTCACGCTCGTAGCAGCGACCCGCACCAGTACTTCGCCCAGCCCCGCAACCGGGTCAGGGTACTCTTCGAACTTGAGTTCTTCTGGACCGCCGTATTGGTGAACAACGATTGCTTTCATGATTCATCTCCTTGCGCGGTGCGCAAACAGTCTTTAACAAAACTCAGATGAGCGTCGCAGAAGCCCGGTATTTCGCCCACTTCAGTCCGTCCCAGATCTCGCACTGCAAGTAGAAGCCTGACAAGATAGCAGGCGCTATCAGTCCGTCGCTACGCAATGATTACACCCGAGGTGTTCCGGTGAATCAATTGGACGATGGTATTGGCGATACCTTGGTATCGGGGCTCCATGGAATACAGTCACCCACATGTCCGATGCATACTTTGGCGGTGGGCGATACGTTGGTCCAATAGATTCGTTATCGTGATTCTGGCCTAATGAACCTGAGGCTAGTGGGAGGAATCAACAGAATCCAGAACTTTCACTTCGGGTGAAGTGCCGAATTAATGGCCTCAAGCAGAGCCGTGTCGCTGAATGGCTTGAACAGGCAGGCTATTGCGCCCTGTTCGAGTACTTGCAGGCGAACAGTCTCTTCTCGTTGACCGGTTATGAAGACAATCGGAATCTCTCGCCGGCGAAGCTTTAGTCCCCGCTGAAGCTCCGGTCCGCTCATTCCCGGCATGGCAACGTCGAGGATCAGGCAACGGGTCTGGTCGATGCAGTCGGACGCAAGGAACTCTTCCGCGGATGAGAAGGCGCGGGCTGCAAAGCCGAATTCGCCAAGGAGGTCGGGCAGCGATTCGCGCACAGACTCATCATCATCAACCACTGACACCAGTGGACGTTCCAGGGCACGCCGTTCTTGGCGCAATTCCATGTCATAACAATGCGCCTCGTCTGGGATGGCGTCCATTAGACTTTGGTATCGGCTTTTGCCTCAGAGATCAGTTGCGGGTGAGTGACCGCCATGGGTAGCTCACGCCCCATCAGACTCGAAGGGTATGCGACTGTCGCGAGTACCGTCGCTCGTCAAACCCTCTGGTCTGCAGGGATAGAAAATGAAAATGTAACTCCCGGACCGTTATTTGGCGTTGCCCACAGTCGACCATGATGACTCTCGATTATGGACCGGCTGACGGAGAGTCCGATTCCCATACCGGTATTCTTCGTGGTGTAGAACGACTCGAAGAGTCTGTCCGCAGCTTGAGAGGCAAATCCGACTCCCGTATCCTTCACTGTCAGACGCACATGATCGCCTTCGTCTCGTTCGGTTCTGATCAGTAACTGCCTCGGACGATCGTCGACTCCGCTCATCGAGTCCGAAGCGTTTCGGAGCAGGTTCAGGACGACCTGTTGAAGCTGCACTCGATCGCCGGTGACAGTCGGCAGATTGTCGGCAAGTTCCTGCTGCAATATCACTCGGTTCCTGTGAAGTTCGCTCGATGACAGCGCAAGCACCTCTCGCGTAGCGTCGTTCAGGTCGAGCGACTCATTCGTGGTCTCTTTCTTGCCAAAGAGTGCGCGCAATCGAGTGATCACCTCCGACGCCCGGTTGCCATCGCGAATCGTCCGCCGCGCAGTTTCGCGTGCCCCGTCGACGTTTGGAGGATCGACGGCCAGCATTCGCATACAGGTGCTGGCGTTCGTGACAATGCCGGACAGCGGCTGGTTGAGTTCGTGGGCGATAGACGCCGTCAGCGTTCCGAGGCTCATCGCCCTGGCCATATGTGTAAGTTCCGATTGAGCCTTGTCGCGTGCCTCTTCCGCCAGTCTGCGCGCCGTGACATCCTGAACCGAGGCGATGTACTCCAGTTGACCATCCTGGTCCCGGGTCGCGTGAGCGACTGCATGCATGTACTTGATCGAACGGTCCGGCATCAGCAAGCGGAACTGCCATTCAAAGTCCGTTCTGCCGTTTCGGGCCTGTTCGACCATTTTCATTTTCTCGATCAAACTGATGTCTTCTGGATGGACTCGGCTACGAATCAGTTCAAGCGTCACGGGCACGCCGATCTCAAGCTCGTAGATGCGATAGAGCTGCTCTGACCATGTGATTTCGTCCGTCGCAACGCGCCAGAAAAAGCTGCCGGTGCAGCTTAGGCTCTGAGCTTCGGCGAGAAAAGCTTCGCTGCGCCGCAACTCGTCTTCCGCCCGCTTGCGTTCGCTAATGTCCCTCACTGCTCCAGAGACGAGCGTACCTTCCTCGGTCTCTAGCGGACTCAGGCTGATCTCCACGGGAAACTCAGTTCCGTCTTTCCGCCGCCCGTAAAGGGTCAGACCCTCACCCATCGGCCGCACCCGAGGCTGCCCAAAAAATCCCCCGCGGTGCCGAGGGTGTCGCCCACGAAACCGTTCCGGCACAAGAATCTCAATCTCCTGCCCCAGGAGTTCTTCTCTCTGATATCCAAACACATTCTCCATCTGTGCGTTGACCAATACGATCCTGCCCTGCTGACTCACTACCACCATTGCATCCGGTGCGGATTCCAGAAGCCCTCGGAATTTCTGCTCCGCCCGTTTGCGTTCCGTAATGTCGCGCAAATAGGCGGTGAAGGACGGCAGTCCTTCCAACGGAATGCGTGTGATTGCCAGCTCGACGGGGAATTCGCTTCCGTCAGCGCGTAGTGCCGTCATCTCGATGCGTTTCCCAAGCACTCGCGCCTCGCCCGTGGCCAGGTAGCGGGCAAAGCCTTGCCGATGCTTCTCCCGGAGAGACGGTGGAATGATGATGTCCGCCAGATGCTTTCCCAAGACTTCGACCCGACGGTAGCCAAACGTATGCTCCGCCGCCGGATTGAACTCAGTGATACAGCCCTCGTGATCGATCATCACAATGCAGTCGAGTGCCGAGTCCATGATCGCTGCCTTGCGGACCTCACTGCGCTTCAATTCCCTCTCCTCTTGTCTGAGCCTCTCTTCTACCAGTCTGCGTTCAGCAAGTTCCTTTTTGAGCTCTTCGTTGGCTGCGGCAAGTTCGGCAGTTCGTTGCGCGACCCGTTGATCGAGTTCGTTGGCGACCCGCTTCTGTTCGCTCAGGAGTCGTGCCTCTTGCAGCCCGATCGATGCCTGGTTCGCGGCTACGCTCAGAAGAAGTGCTTCCGTTTGCTGCGGAAAGTCCGTTCGCTGAGCAGCTACTACGATTACGCCGAGTTCGCCCTGTAACCCAAGTGGCAGAGGCACCATCGACACGTCCCCCTCACCCATGAGGTTCCGAAGCAGTGGAGGCCATTTCCGTGAGTCGTCTTTGAGACACTGACTGAGCGCTGCGCAGATCTCGTGCGCCGAAGGCGTCGGTCCTCGCAGCCCGGCGAGCCGGACGATCTCAACGGGTGCCCCGCCAACTGGATCTGTCAGCCTCACAGAGACTAGATCCAAGCGCAGCATGCGCATGAGCGCATCGAGCAAGGTATGGAGAACCTGGGATGGATCGCTTCCACTCCAGATGGCGGGAAGAGCAAGCAGGCTGACAAGATCGTTAATGCACCGCTGAAGGTGCCTGACTTCGCCGGAAGCATGTACGGGTTGGACTTCCATCTCAGGCAGCCGTGGAGGACGAGGAAGGCCGCATAGCCCGACGCTGGCGGACCTCGCGCAGGAATTCCTCGGGGGGCACGTAGAACGGATTCCGGTGCAGGAGGCCACCGATGATGATCATCGGATGCGTCCGCATGATGTCGATCACCGTGTCGCCTCCAAATTTGCCGAGTTGGTAGGTGCAGATCACCGCGTCGTTGTGGCGGCGCCACACCTTATTCACCCGCGATTCGAACTCAACGAGATCGTCGATGTAGGATCGATCTTCAATTGCCCAATCCATCCGGCAACAAATGCGGCTCAGCGGGAATCCTCCCTTGGCATTGCCGCTAGCCATCTGCTCGAACGCTGCCAGCATTCGATCCTGGTCGAAACGTCCGTCCCGTATGTAAGCTTCGGTGTTGATTAGAAGATCGAGTTGTCCGCTCTGCTCGGCTGCCATAGGGTCGATCCCGGCAGCGGTCATTCTTTGCAGATGGTCATGACGTTGATTCGGATTAACGACGTGAACCGCCTTGTCGCCACGCTCGAACCCTTCCTTAATGAACGGAAGCAAGACGCGATACTCTTCGTCGTCGTTGTTGAAAAACGCGCAGACATGGCGCACTTCGCCGAGTTCGGAGCCGGCAAGGGAAATCGGGGCTGTGGTCTCCTTCATGGTGCCCTCCTGCATAGAACGTCGGCAAAACCGCAGGTTCCGCCGCAAATTCTAAAGGATGGCGCCCGCGAATTCCGCATGCTTTACAAATAATTACGATAAGTAAAACCTGGCCGTTACGCCGCCGTAATCGCTGCGGGCACGGGGCGAAGCCTCGTGGCCATTTTCACCAGGTCGGCAAGAGAAGCGGCCTTCATCTTCTGCATCACCTTGCCTCGGTGTGCCTTCACCGTGATCTCGCTGATACCAAGCTCGCCACCAACTTGTTTATTCAACAGGCCGGAAACCACCAACGCCATAACCTGCCGTTCGCGCTGCGATAGTGACGCGTAACGGTCCCGGAGTACCCGCATCTCCGCCTCCAGGCTAAGAGAAACTCGGCTCCGTTCGAGGGCTGCCCGGATGGCGGTCAACAGCACGTCCTCATTGAATGGCTTGGTCAAGAATTCGACAGCCCCCGCCTTCATGGCTTGGACCGTCATGGGCACATCGCTATGGCCCGTGATGAAGATGATCGGCATATCCGTCCGTTCGTCGGCGACGAGCCTCTGCAGGTCTAGCCCAGAGAGTCCCGGAAGAGAAACGTCAAGCACGAGACAGTTCGGAATGAGAACGCGCGGGTAGTCGAGGAATTCCTGCGCGGAGGGGAATATCTCCGCCTGCCACCCTTCACAGCGGATCAACAATTCCAGCGACTCGCGTACAGAGACGTCGTCGTTGACAACGAAGACGATTGGTGCGACTTGCAACATTTGAGGTCACCCCATTTCATGGCCAACCGGGCACACTTGAAGGCATGTTTCGCCGTGCACAGCTAAATGATGACACCCCACCGTTTGAGGGAATTCTAGAACGACAACCCGATGGAAATCAACAAGATGAGGATCGTGTTGCGTTTCACAGCACTTGGTACGCAAGGTGCTGTCCTGGTGACGGCCACTCGGCCCATGTACGTGGAGCGAACTGTGTCCCCCCTACCAAAGTATCGGCGATACCATCGTCCAATTGTTCACCTCCTGAGCTTCTGTTCTTCTGAATAAGCATTTTGGAAAAGAGCACAACGTATGAAAGGGTTTGCTTACGTGTTGTTTGCAATTGTGGCGCTGGCTGGCGTGGTCGTCTACATGGCTCACGCCTCTGGACGCTCCGATGGGGAGGCTGATCCGGTTTTCGGAATCACAATTCCTCCCGGATACCGCGACTGGAAGCTGATCTCTGTGGCCCACGAAGAAGGTAATCTCAACGATCTTCGCGCCCTTCTCGGCAACGATGTAGCGATCAAGGCATACCGCGAGGAGAAACTGCCGTTCCCGGACGGCACAATCATTGCACGCCTAGCCTGGAGTTACGTTCCGTCCGAGGAAAACAACCAAGTCTTCGGCCGCTCGCACTCTTTCGTGGCCGGACCCGCCACGAACGTTCAGTTTATGTTCAAAGACTCGAAAAAATATGCCGCGACCGGTGGCTGGGGGTTTGCTCAATTCAAAGACGGCAAACCTGCGGACGCGGCGCTGCTTAAAACCTGCTTTCCCTGCCACGAGCCTGTCAAAGCTCGCGACTTTGTCTTCACTCATTATGCACCGTGAGTACGGGGAGATCCCATGAACAAGGATGGAATCGTTTGACAGTTTGACTTATGTAAACCAAGTACATTTGGCAGAGCGTGAGTTGGCATCATTCATCGGCGCCGTGAAGGAGTTATTCGGTCCGGAACAGGCTCTGCTCTCCGCGGATGACTGGCTTGACGCGTCTGAGTTAATGGATTGCGCGCCTCGATCCACCAGTCGAGATTGGCGGACCGTCACAGTCGCGGCCTCGGCTCGACTGGCAAATCGTGTGACTGGAGCACGAGATCGTCGAACGCCCGCGTCATCCACTGATCCGAAGGTTTCGCCAATACTCATCGTCCAATTGTTTTGCATCCGCGCTTCTGGTGTGATGCCTCATCGCAGCGGATTTCGTTTACCGAAGCATATTGAATGGAGGAACGATTATGAGACGCTTCACATTCTTCTTGGTTGCAGTTGCAACAATGGCGGGCCTTGTCACCCTCATTGCTCCTGCCCCCGGACACGCGGATGGCCAATCCGCCCCCTATGTTACCGACATCCCTCACGGGTATCGCGACTGGAGGTGGATTTCTTCGGCCCATGAAGAAGGCAACCTCCACAGCTTAGGTGCAGTCTTGGGCAACGATGTAGCGATCAACGCCTATCGTGAAGGCAAGCTTCCGTTCCCGGACGGCACGATCATTGCCGCTTTGCATTACCACCATGTCCCATCGGAGGAAAACAACAAGGTCTTTGGCCAGGCCCAATCTTTCGTTCCCGGCTCCCCCACGAACGTTCAGTTCATGGTGAAAGACTCAACAAAGTACGCCGCAACCGGCGGCTGGGGGTTCGGTCACTTCGCAGACGGCAAACCCGGCGATGCAGTGTTTATGAAAAGCTGCTTCCCCTGCCACGAGAAGGCCAAAGGAAGCGACCTTGTCTTCACTCGTTATGCACCTTGATGTTGAAAGCTCGAGCAGAAAGGAAGGAGTGGAGAGGTTGGCACGAAGTTTTCAGACGGGACCGGAAGCCTCGCCGCGTGGTCTATGGCGTGGCCAGCCTTCCGGTCCGGCACGCCAGTGGAGATTGAAGTGATTTTCGAAGTGCTGAGTATCCAGCGAACAAGGAGAAGATCCATGTCCCACCATTACTCCGGTCCCGACTTTGGCTTTCCCCACGGGGATGCCCGCCTCGATCTTACTGACCTGTACGCATTCCCCAAGCCCGGGGATATTGGCAAATCGATCCTGATTATGAACGTGCATCCATCCGCCGGATTGAACCCGGCCGGCCCCACGACGGACGAGCCCTTCGCGACCGAAGCGGTCTACGAACTCAAGATTGACACTGACGGCGACGCCGTCGCCAATATCGCGTACCGCGTGCGCTTCACCTCAGACAAGAGTGGAGCCCAGACTGCAACAGTGCGCCGGGTCGAAGGCGAGCAGGCCTCTGGCATAAGTGACGACGGGCAAACGATCCTCGAAGGAGCGCCGGTCTCAATCGCAGCGGGAGGCATACATGACCGATGCCGGAGACTACCGCTTCTTCGCCGGCTGGCGGGGCGATCCGTTTTTCTTCGACACGCTGGGCGCGCTAAACCATCTGCAGTTCACCGGCGCCGATTACTTCGCCGACAGAGACGTGTGCAGCATCGTGCTGGAAGTACCGAATTCTGCCCTCGGCCCTAAAAAGATGGGCCTGTGGGCGCGCACGCTGGACGGCGCAAGCGGGAAATGGGTGCAGGCAGACCGCGGTGCGCGGCCAAATCAGACTCCCTTCCTTGCCGGCGAGCAGAACGCCGGCTATCTCGCTGCGGAGCCAGCGGAAGATGCCCGTTTCATCCCCGTATTCGCGCACGCACTGGAGCACACCGGTGGCTATACGCAGGCGGAAGCAACGCGGGTCGCCGGAATCCTGCTGCCGGACGTGCTCCACTATGATCCCACGCGGCCGGCGGCCTACCCGGACAATGGCCGGGCACTCACCGATGACGTCGTTGATTTCTTCCTTCCTCTCCTCACCAATGGGAAGGTGATGCGAGATAACGTAGGACCGCACACAGACCTGCTCACCTCCTTTCCGTACGTCGGCTCGCCGCATAAGATTCGATCCGCGGAACGGGTGGCCGCCTAAGGTCGGCAGAAAGGAACTTCCATGAAGTATCCGACTCTCTATCGCGCGATACAGATCGACAGTCTCTCTATTTTCTATCGCGAGGCAGGTCCGAAAGACGCCCCGACACTCCTCCTGCTGCACGGTCTGCCGTCCTCTTCACGGATGTTCGAGCCTCTATTCACCCGTCTTTCCGATCGCTATCACCTGGTCGCTCCCGACTACCCCGGCTTCGGTCACAGCGACTGGCCGGACCCAAAACAATTCGAGTACACCTTCGACCACATTGCGGAAATCATGAATCACTTCACCGAAGCGCTCGGTCTCTCCAACTTCACCCTCTACATGCAGGATTACGGTGGCCCCGTCGGCTTTCGCATGATCTTGGCCCACCCGGACCGAGTCGAAGCTCTCATCGTCCAGGACGCGGTAGCCCACAACACCGGTCTCGGCGAGAACTGGAAAACGCGGCGCGCCTTTTGGGCCGATCGCGCGACCAACGAAAGCGCGCTGCGAACAAATCTCTTGTCGCTTGCAACCACGAAGTCCCGCCACGCGGGGAACGATCGCAACGTGGAACGCCATAATCCCGATCTCTGGACCGACGAATTCTATTTTCTCAACCAGCCCGGCCAGGCTGACATTCAAAGCGACCTCTTCTACGACTACCGCACCAACGTCGATTCCTACCCGAAATGGCAAGCATGGCTGCGCGAAAAGCAGCCGCGCCTGCTCGTGATCTGGGGCAGGTATGAGTCTTCGTTCGACCCCTCAGAGCCGGAGTCCTATCGCCGCGATGTCCCCAAAGCCGAAGTCCACATCGTCGATGGCGGCCACTTCGCCTTGGACACTGCCGCAGATGAAATCGCCGCACTGGTCCAAGGATTCGTCGGTACTTCACGCCGGGACTCTGCGGCGCGGCGAGCAGGGTGAAGCCGCATTTGAGAGGGACGGTGCTCCCAGCCAAACGCGGGTGTCACTCTGGATCTTTAGTAAAGATCTTTGAGGGAAACAGGAGAGTCGAATCATGCGTTCTGATATCGTGCCCAGAGGCATTTTCCCCGACTACGAACTGCCCGATCACACGGGCAAACTGCGCAAGCTCAGCGAGCTACAGGGCGATGATCCGCTGATCCTCACGCTCGCGCGCGGCCACTATTGCCCAAAGGAGCACCAGCAGCATTTGGAACTCGCCGCGTTTTACCCGAAGATCGCAGTGGCGTACACTCAGATCGCCACGATCGCCACCGACGATCACCATACTCTTCAGGAATTCCGTGCGTCAGTCGGAGCCCAATGGACTTTCCTTTCGGACCCCGGCCGAACCATTCAAAAGGATCTCGACATCCAGGAGTACACCGACCCCGAGCATAATCCGATGATCCCGCATACGCTTGTGCTCAAGCCGGGCCTCGTGATTTACAGCATCTATAACGGCTACTGGTTCTGGGGGCGCCCATCGGTCATCGATCTTTGGCACGATCTGCGCGCCGTGACGAGTGAAATCCGCCCAGACTGGGATCTGAGCACTCCTGGACTCCGCGAAGCGTGGAATGCGGGTGACCTCTCGCGTTTCCACGGGTGGAACAAGCGGGCCAGTATGGAAACCGCCCCGATTGCAGGGACGAAATAGCAGCGCCTTTGCCACTTGATGCTGAAATAGACAACCGCGGAGAGAAATGAAGCCAACTGCTTCCCCAAGTCTGTGGCGACCACTTCGAGTAACGGTTTTTCGCAATCTGCTAATCGCGGACGTCATTTCGGACTCCGGCGCTTTCATGCAGAACGTCGGCGCTGCATGGTTGATGGTCTCACTCGGTGCCGGGCCAATTTATGTCGCGCTGACTCAGACCGCCGCTTCCTTGCCATATTTTCTGCTGGCCCTTCCAGCGGGCTCCGCTGGCGATATCGTCGACCGACGCAAGCTGGTTCTTTTCACCGAGTCGTGGATGATGGGCGTCGCATTGCTCCTGGCAATCCTGACTATCGCAGGACTGATGTCGCCATGGATACTCTTGGTGCTCACATTTGCGCTCTCCGCGGGAGACGCGTTCGAAACTCCGGCATGGCGTGCCATCCTCCCTGAATTGGTGCTCAAGGAAGACCTGGCAGCGGCTTCTGCGCTCAACGGAATTGAATTCAACCTCGCCCGGGCAGTGGGGCCGGCACTGGCCGGCGCAATCATATCTGTTGCCGGTGTCGCCGCAGCCTTCATCGCAAATTTCGTATCGTTCTTCGGTGTCATTCTTGTGGTCGCCAGGTGGAAAAGGCCGGTACGGAAGAGAATCGCGCCGCCGGAATCTTTTTCGGGAGCTACCGTCGCGGCAATTCGATACGTCCGGCACTCTCCCGCAATCCTCACGGTATTGCTCAGAACAGGCATAGCCATGTTCTTCTCCAGCGCACTCTTTGCGTTGCTGCCGACCGTTTCCCGAGGTGTGAATCAGCATGCAACCGGCTATGGGCTCTTGCTTGGCTGCTTTGGGGGCGGTGCGATCATCGGTGCTTTGGTCATGCAGTCGGCCCGTGACAGGTGGGCGATGGAGCCCCTAGTGTCGACGGGCGTCGTTAGCTTGGGGTTAGTGATTTTGGCGATGAGTGGGTTGCACAGATTGAGCACGCTGGCTGCGGTTATGTTGGTTGGCGGTGCGGCATGGGTCATCTTCATTTCCCTCATCAATGCCCTCGTCCAGAACCTGGCGCCTGATTGGGTAAGAGCACGAGTCCTCGCCATCTTCATTTTGGTTTATCAGGGGACTTATGCGCTCGGAACCGCGGCTTGGGGTGCGGTCGCGCAACGATCAGGCGTCGGAACCGCGCTTGTCTACGCTGGAGTCGGGACCATCGCCACCGCGGCGATTGCCCTTTTCGCGCACCTTCCCGATTCGACCGCAGATCTGAGTCCCTGGAACCACTGGCGGATGCCCGTCGTGATCGGGGAAGTTGGGGCTGATATTGAGAAGGGGCCGGTACTGGTTACCATCGAATACGCCGTCATTCCAAAACGGATGGCAGAATTTGTGGATGCAATGCATGAATATAGCCGGACGCGGCGTCGTGATGGCGCCTATCAGTGGGCAATCTTCCGCGATACTGAAGTCGCGGATCGTTATCTGGAGATATTCTTGGTGAACTCTTGGATGGTACGCCACGCTCTGTCCGCACGACGATGACGGCGTCGCGCTCTTGATCCTTTGCATGATGGTCGGTGGCGTGATCGGACCGGCCGTGGAGAGTCTCATGGTCTCGGCGTTCGGGATACACGTCGTGCCGGTCGTTCTCGCCGGCTTCGCGGTCCTGACCCTTATGGCCTTCGCGAGCGCCCTGCGGTTTTCCGCGCCGATTCATCGCGCCGACTAGTCCGTTCCGCACGAATTGGCCCCTCGAAACGAAGGTTGTGGCCGAATATCGTTGGAATTTCAATGACTTTAAGAATATTCCTCCAATCTCTTGACAAACGTCCTATAACGATATATCGTTATAGTCAGATTTACAACAAAGGAGAAATAATGAATCACGAATTCCATGAACACAAGCACGAAGAGCGCTCGGAGCGCGACCGTGGTCCTCGCGGAGGTGGTCGCAGTCGCGGCCGAGGTCCCGGCGGACACCGCGGCGGACCATTCGGACGCGGCGACGAGATGTTTCGCGGCGGCTTCGGCCCCCGTGGACGCCAACGGCTGCGACGCGGTGACGTGCGAGCAGCGGTATTGGTCCTGCTCGAAGAGGCACCCCGCAACGGCTATCAGATCATCCAAGAGCTGAGCGAGCGCTCCAACGGAGTGTGGCTCCCAGCCCGGGATCGGTCTATCCGATCCTTCAGCAACTCGAAGACGAAGGTCTCGTCGAGTACTCGTCGTCACTTCCAGGGAAGACCTACAACCTGACCGAAACGGGCAAAGCGCTCGTCGAGAAGGATCGCGCGACACTCGGCAAACCGTGGGAAACCGCGGCCGCCGACGTCAGTGACGCGACCTCGGACCTCTGGGGAACCTTCCGGCAGGTGGTGCTCTCGGTTCGCCAAGTGGCGATGGCCGGCTCTGACGAGCAGACCCGAAAGGCTACGGCGATCTTGGCCGACGCCCGACGATCGATCTACCGATTGCTCGCTGAAGACGAGTCGTAAGACCTCCGGCCCGCGCCCTCGAGTTTCACCATCGGGGGCGCGGGTTTCGTCGTTTCCGCGACGCCGACGCGACTTTCCTGAGGGACCCTGCGGACGCTTCGGCCATACCCCTGAGACGATGCCCGAAGCGACCAATTGGCACCCCGACACCCTCGCGATCGTTGCCGGTCGGCCTACGCAGCCCGGCGACCCCTTCAACGTCCCCCCGACGTTGCCTCACGTACCGCGATGGGGTGACCTCGGCTACGGCCGCTGGGGCAACCCCACGTGGAGTGCCTTCGAAGCGGCGCTCGGTGAGCTCGAAGGCGGGCACTGCGTCTCGTTCGCGTCCGGACTGGCCGCGGTGTCGCAATGCTCCGTCCTTGCCCCTCGGAGCGACCGTCGTCTATCCCCGCAACGGCTACAACGGCACGCGTGGTCTCCTCGAGCGATTGGAGAAGGAGGCACGACTCCACACGCGCGCCGTCGATGTCGTCGACACCCCGGCCGTACTCGGCCAACTCGAAGGCGCCGACATGCTGTGGCTCGAGTCCCCGACCAACCCCCTGCTCGGAGTCGCCGACGTGCCGACGATTCTGCGAGCGGCCCGTGATGCCGGTGTCTTGGCGGTCGTGGACAACACGTTCGCCACGCCGATGTCGCACAACCACTCGCTCAGGGCGCGAATGCGGTCGTGCACTCCGCGACGAAGTACATCGGCGGCCACTCCGACCTGCTCATGGGAGCCGTGGTCGTCGCCGACGAAGCGCACCGCGACGAACTCGTCGAATGGCGAACGACGCACGGCGCGATCCCCGGCGTGATGGAGGCGTACCTCGCGCTACGAGGGCTTCGAACGCTCCCGGTTCGCTTCGCCCGACAGCAGCGAACCGCGGCCGAACTCGCGGAGCGACTCGACGACCATCGTCACGTCGAACGTGTGCGCTATCCCGGTCTCGTGACCGATCCCGGCTTCGAGCGCGCGAGCACACAGTTGGGAGGGTTCGGCGCGATGCTGTCCTTCGAGGTGATCGACCTGGAACACGCAGAGCGCGTCGTCGAATCACTACGGCTCATCGTCGGCGGCACGAGTCTTGGCGGCGTCGAATCAACGATCGACCGACGAGGACGATGGAAGGGCGAAGAACTGGTACCGCCAGGATTACTGCGACTTCTCTGTCGGGCTCGAACATCCCGCCGACCTCTGGGCCGACTCGATGACGCGCTCAACAGGGCTTTCGCGCACTCGTAGTCGACACAAAAGGAATCCCGGCGCTCGAAGAGCGCCGGGATTGCTTAATTGAGAATTACTTAGCCGACTGAAACGAGCTCCGGAGTTTCGACGACGACGGGCGCTGCGTCAACGGTGACCGCGTGGCGACGACGCTGACGGTATCCATTGATGAGGCCGTCGACACCGATCCACGTCGAGGTGCGCCAGGTGTAGAGCACGATGAGTGCGCACAGGGCGTAGAAGGCGCAGACGCTGGCCGTTCCCGACATCACGTAGGTGAAGAGCAGCGCCAGGCTCGCGAGTGCGGCAGTGCGAGTGAGGAATCCGAAGGCGAGTCCGAGGCCGATCGCGAGTTCGCCAAAGGCGACCAACACGGCGATCCAGCTCGCGTTAGGAACGACGAAACTGTGCATGAAGCTCGCCCACCAGCTGTAGGCGGCCGTGCCGTGTCCGGCGAATCCGGCGACACCGGCACCGTTGTTGTGCATGAACGCTGGGTTCTCAGCGCCCCAGACTTTGGCGACTCCGGCTTGAATCCACATGATGCCGACCCAGACGCGAACAGCGAGCCACGCCACGGAGGCCAACTTGGATTCACGGAGCCATGACAGCACTCCGGGGGATGTGCGTTCGGCGGGATTGCCGAAGATTGCGATGATCTTGTTCATCAGAGATCCTTCTTTCGTATTCGGTTGGTTCGAGCGGACCCTTGATTGTTTCTAATTCTCAATCTCGATGGCCACTCGAATGACCTTCATGTTCAACTTACGAGCGAGGGGTTCCAAAATTCGCGCGAATTCTTAGGCCCAAAGTCACAATCTCCTTATGAAACATTCAGCAATTACACAGGAATCAACCGTTAGCACTCGGTTTCGTCGTCGCCGCGATCGCACGATCGACCAGGTGTCCGGCGTAGAAGTCGAGTGGATCTCCGGAGTCTTCGCAGCGACGTCATTGGCGACGGAGTCTCGGAGAGAACGTCGGCCACGCCCGATCACTCGTGGAGCACCCGCGAAAGCTCTGCGGACCCGTCGAAGCACTGCGTTCCGCGTTGAAGTCACAGGAACCGTGCATTCCCCGCGAGTCGTGCTCCGGTTCGCACGGACGCCTCAGCGTCGTGATGCCCGAGTTGCGAAACGCCGTGTTCGTGCACGAGGGTATAACCTGCCCAGGATGACGAGCATCCTGGCCATCGATCCGGCATGGACCGCCACTGAACCAAGCGGTGTCGCACTGCTCACGCAGTCGAAGGAACGGTGGAAGTGCGTGGGGCTAAGTCCGAGCTACAGCCAGTTCGTGGAACTCGCAGACGGTACGCCCGGTGGACTGGACGGCGACACCGAGTGCGGGACGACCTGACGTGGACGCACTGATGAGTGCCGCGAGGACCTTGCTCGGTGGTGAGTCGATCGAGCTCGTGACGATCGACATGCCAATCGCGCTCACCGCGATTCATAAACGCCGCGAGGCCGACAGTGCGGTGTCCCAGAAGTTCGGCTCCAAGGGTTGTAGTACTCACTCACCGAGTGAAACCCGACCGGGCGAGATCGGTCGTCAACTCACGCAACGATTCAATGAACTCGGCTACAAGGTGGCGACGGTGGAGACACCGGTCGCCAGCACGTTCGTCATTGCCGAGGTCTACCCCCACCCGGCACTGCTGCACCTGCTCGGCAAGGACTTCCGTTTCAAGTACAAGATCGGTCGAGCGAGCGAGTACTGGCCGAAGAACACCCTGGCCGATCGTCGACGCCGGATCGTCAAGAACTGGCGCAAGATCATCGACGAACTCTCCCTCACGATCAACAAGATCGAGTTGCCCCTCCCCGCCAAGACCGACCTGGACAATCATCCCTCGACGTCGCTCAAACGATTCGAAGACGCTATCGACGCGTTGGTCTGCGGATGGGTTGGCATCAAGTACCTCGAAGGCGACTGCACGCCCTACGGTGACGAATCGGCCGCCATTTGGATTCCTCCCAAGTCCTAGTCGTTCGTCAGGGCGTCACGTTCTTTCACTCCTCGCCGTCGCTGCCGCGTTCGATCGGGAGCGGCATCCGTGAAAGGACCAAAGGCCGGATAGAATAGGGGTGTAGTGGAGCCTTCGCAACTGTTCGGGTGAGTGGACGTCCACAAGTTGGCACGTCATTCGAGGTTTCGACTCACCGAGGTTGCTCAACTGGTTGACGTCGGTTCGACACCGCGCGAGCCGGAGGCCACTACGAACGAGATGGTGAGGTCGGGGTGTCCCGGTCGAAAGGAAATGACATGACGAATCGGCTCAGGGTTGGCGTCGTCGGCTGTGGCGTCATCGCTCAGGTGATGCACCTGCCCCACCTCGCAGAACTCAGTGATCGTTACGAGATCGCGGCGTTGTGTGACATCGCGGAGCCCGATGCGCGGGCCTGCGCCGAGCGATACGGCGTCGAGAAGGTGTTCACCTCGTGGCAGGACCTCGTGGACGAGTGACTCGACGTCGACGGTCCGACGTCGGGCAGCCACGCACCGATCGCTGTCGCCGCGGCCAACGCCGGTTCGAACGTGTTCGTGGAGAAGCCGCTCTGCCTCTCGCTCGCCGAAGGCGAGGAACTCTTCGCCGCCGTTCGAAAGGCGGGCGTGCGATTCATGGTCGGCACGATGAAGCGCTACGACCCCGCGTACGAGCGGCTCCTCTAGTTCTTACCCCTCGACGATTTACGTCTCGTCGCCGTCACCACGTTGGAGTCGCCGTTCGAGCCGTACGTGGCGGCCTATCCACTCACCCCGATGACCCCACCGGATCCTGAAGTTCTGGCGAGCCTCAAGGCGGATGACGCCAAGCGTCTGTTGGCGGCGCTGCCCGAGGGCGACGACGAGGCACGGTTCTGTTACCGATGGCTGTTGCTCGACAGCCTCGTCCACGAACTCAACATGCTGCGAGGCGCCCTGGGCGAACCCGACGTGGTGCGCCGAGCGAGCCTCGGTCGCACGGTCTGTCAGATAAGTCTCGGCTTCGGACCAACTGAAGTCCATCTGTCCTGGGTCGACTTGCCGGGCATCGCGCACTACAAGCAAGAGGTCGCCTTCTACGCCCCCGACAAGCGCGCTACGTTGACACTGCCGTCGCCGTACCTACGCGCGATGCCGAGTCTGCTGACGATCGAAGGGGGCGAGGTCAACTCGCCCCACCCGTGGACCACCAACGAAACCCTCTCCTACGAAGAGGCGTTCAAGCGCGAACTGATCGAATTCGAATCGGCCATTCGTGATGGACGCGATCCGCGAACCGACATCATCGACGGTTTGCACGACATTGCGTTGTGCCACGCCGTCGCGATGTCGCACATCACCGGTCAACCGGTTCCGATGCCGAGCGCCTTGCCCGCGTGGGCTAATCTCCACTACTGCCGGACCGAGGTCGCTGGATCGAGGTCACCCGGCTCGACGAGATGTCGACCCTCTTCGGTAACGTGAAGTGATGCGAACCAACTCAATCGTCGTCTGCGAGGGTGACCAGACCGGCCAAGAACTGCTCAACGAAGCGCTGCGAGTCCTCGAACCCAATGTGTTGGGATTCGACGTTGACCTCGTGCGTTTTGACCTGTCATTGGCCAACCGCCGCGCCACCAACAACAAGGTCGTCCACGACGCGGCCGCGGCGATGGTCGAGACGGGACTCGGATTGAAGGCCGCGACGATCACGCCCACCGAGATCGGCAGTGTCGGGGTCGCCCAATCGAATTCTGCGCGAGGGCATCGACG
>CAWDCI010000025.1:0-237046 GCA_963800745.1 uncultured Acidobacteriaceae bacterium | reverse complement strand
TGTCCCACTTCTGCGGCAGGGGCTACGGAACGGCGTTCACCAACCTCGCATTATGTGCGAAGAGTCTATTCCGGCGCGCCAATATTTTCCAAGGATTTGACTGCACACCGGTCTCATCGGGATCGAGGGTTCACGCTCTGAAATACTTCAACGGTGTGGGCCGGTTTGGGTCCAGTAATCACTCGAGGCCGGCTGCAACAGTGGAAGGTCTGAATTGGTGCAAGCCGGTATCCTTGGGGTGCCTTATGTGATTTGCGTCACAGCCCGGGTCTTCCCGCGCTCCTAGAGTGGAAAGGTAAGCTTTCGGACGCGGGAATAACGTCGGCATAACTTTCGAGTTCGATCAGGATGGCCTTCATGGATACACATCAGGAAAACAATCGTGCCGCGTGGCTGGAAGGGCCAGCGGCCAAGTGTTCGCCGATTCCGAATCGGAGCGGCGCCGCCTGGCGACTGGTGCTCCTGGGACCTCCGGGAGTGGGCAAAGGTACGCAAGCTGCGCTGCTGAGCCAGCGCCTGGCAGTTTGCCATTTATCGACTGGCGACCTGTTTCGCGCCGCGCGTAATCGAAGCGAGGCCGATTCGACGCCCGCCATGGCTGCGGCCCTGGATGTTATGCGGCGGGGGCATCTCGTGCCGGACGAAGTGGTCTGGGACATGGTGCACGAACGGGTAGGCTGTCTTCGTTGTCCGGGCGGTTTCGTGCTTGACGGGTTTCCCCGCACCCTCGGCCAGGCCGAATCGCTAAAGCAGCTGTTGGAACGAGAGGGACTGCCGCTCCATGCGGTGGTGAATTACGTGCTTCCCGTGTCAGAAATCATCTCCCGCTTAAGCGGGCGCCGAACCTGCGAGACGTGCAAGGCGATTTTTCATGTCTCAGGACAGCCACCTCGGACAGAAGGCATCTGCGATCAGTGTGGCGGCCGGTTATATCAGCGGGAAGATGATTGTCCAGACTCGATCACCATTCGTCTTGACGCCTACGAACGCAGCACCGCCCCGTTGATTCAGTTCTACCGGTCTCTTGGCTTGCTTACGCCGGTGCTGGCCACGGGATTCCGCAGAAAATCTTCCAGCGCGCACTGAACGAGCTTGAGGCGCGGCGGGCGGTTGAATTATCGAACGTAGATACGACGACTGCGGGGCCGCGCACTTCCGAAGCTTAGCCGGACCAGCTTAAGGTCACGGTTGCATACTCGCTTTTGGCCGTGCGTCTTGGGCGGGGGTGGCCGGGACCGCAACGCTATCTCGCAGGAGTTGTAGACGCCTGCTGCGGTGCGCGTCATGACAGTCCAGGCACTGTTCCTTCGCATTTGGCGGGTGCTTCGGTAATCCCGCGGACGTTCTCGTGGCAAGCAAAGCAAATCTTCTCTTTCGGCATCGCCAGACTTACTGTGGTCAAATCATCCTGGCGGTTCACCAGATGACAAACGCCGCAAGGTGCAGTCATGGCAGAATGAACCGATTTACCCGTGGTCTTGTCAGCATGACAAGAGGCGCACTTAGCCCCTGGGGAAAGCGTACCCGGATGCTCCACCGCGGACGCTTGCAGGACCGCCAGGAGCAGCAGAAGCGAGCCAGCCAGTGATCCTCGTATGTTCCTCGCTGTCATCTTTGCCATCTGGGGTTGAAAGCATTTTCTTCTCACTGCATTTCCCCGGTTGATACAAAGCGAATTCCTGCGACCGAGTTCCCCGACGCCAGAAGCTCGCGAATTTTCCCACGATTCGCGCCTGAAGCTTTTGCAGCCTGCACGAAGACTTGTACCGCGTCGGATAATGCAGTGCCCTCCGGAAGCCGGAAAATCCACGGGATATTGGTAGACGTCAGCGCTTTGTCGGAAGAAATTGCAACCACGGGGACAAAGGCCTTCACCCCGATCTGCTCCGCCAAATGAGCGCAGTCCCGGTCCAGCGCGATGATGCCGACCGCCTGATCCTGATAAACCGATTGCACCAGCGCGGTTGCCGCCTTGCCCCACGAGGCCTCCGACGGCACTGCGATCAACCGGAAACGGAGCCCTCGCGTCGCCTTCAGCGCGGCCTGCACCTCCGAAGACTCGACGGCCTCCTCAGCATGCGGACCGAAGACCGCGATGCGCACTTCACTATTAGAGGCTGAGTCAGGCATCGACGGACCGAAGTAAGAGACACCATCCTCGCCCACCCGCGCATACGGCACCGGCACGCCATTCGCTGGAGCGCTTCTGGCGGCCGGCACTGTGGACGGTCCGGCTGGCAAAGCTTCCGAGTGCACCTTCAATGGTTCCATGGAAGCCGGACGATACTCGATCACCCCGTTATGCACCCGCGCCAGATACATGGGCGAAGTGTTCTTGCTGTTGGTGTCGAAAACCATGTGCCCAGTGACGCCGTCGTATTCATACACTTGCGCCAGCGCGTCCATGATGCGCGCCTTGTTCAGGCCAGCCTCGCAGATTGAGCCCAGCAACACATTCATCGCGTCGTAGGCCAGCGAGGCAAACTGCTCTGGCTTCTCCTGGTACTTCACCGCATAGTCGGCGTTGAACTTTTGCCAGCGCGGGTCGGGGCGCGACGCGTCGTAGGGGAAGACTGCCTCAAATCCCTCGGCCAGATCCCCGGCTTGCGCGATCAGATCGCCGCCGATGGTGCGATAGCTGCCGAAAACTCGCTGCTTCATCCCCAGTTCATGCATCTGCTTCAGGATCATCGCCGTCTGCGCCTGGTCAGTCCACAGCACAATGCCATCCACGCGGGAGCCCTGAATGGCCCGCAGTTCGCGGCGAAAGTCCGTGGTTCCGGCGGGGAACCGCTGTTCGAGCGCCACCGGGTGCCCCAGCCGCTGCGAAGCATCCTTGAACTTCGGAGAACCAAAGCGCCCGTAGCGGTTGTTGATGCGCAGCACTGCCACCCGCTTTAGCTTCAGCTCGTCGTAGATGTGTCTCGCCAGGGTGTTTGCCTGTACGCGGTCGTCCTGCAGATCGGTGAAGTACCAGGGAATGTAGGTCTCCGGAATGGTGGGATCGGTCGAGGCTGAATTGACGATCGGTATTTCCGCGCGCAGCGCCACGCGTAGTGCAATGTGGGTGGATTCGGAACTGATCGAGCCGAAGATCGCCCAATCCTTGTCGTCGTAAATCATCTTCACGGTCTGGTTGGACGCCGATCCCCAGATATCCGGGGTAGTCGGACGGTTGTCGCCGTATACTCCCTTGGCTTGCCAGTTGTCATAGTCGTTGCGCGGCAGCAGCTTGAAGGGTTTGCCACAATACCCCCCGCGCGCATTGGCTTCGTCCACCGCAAACTGCGCTCCGTTCAGCATCCTCTGGCCGAAAACCTGTTCGGGATTGTTCTCGATGGGACCCAGAAATCCGATGCGAATCTCCGTCAGATCCTTCAAGTCAGGATCGGGAATATCCCGGGCCGCTCCCGAGTAAACATTGGTCTGGGTGTAATTAAGGTCGTAGGGCTCGGCGAACTTGGAATAGGGCTGCATATCCTTCGGCTCGTTGGCGTAAGGCGTCACCGTACGCTGCGGCCGCGGCTTGGGCGGATGGCTCCCGCAGGCGCAGGGATCAACTCCCGTCGCCGGGCCAGTGCCGGTCTGCGCAACCACCCTGGAGACCAACAGCGGAACGAGCATGACGGCAACCAGCCATGCGGCTGCAGTGACGCGCTCCGGACCAATACGCCTGCTCATAAGCCAACCCTCTCTGCCTTGCGAGCCTCGCGGTTACCGGTTTTACTTCTCAATCTTCTTGAACATGGCGATGGCTTCGATCTCGACCAGCAGTTCCGGACGGCATAGCTTAGCCTGGATGCCCGTCGATGCCGGCACCGGGACCAGTTGTTGTTCCTGGTAGAACGTCGTCCGTTCCTCATTGAATTCGGCATAGTCGCGGTCGATATCCCGCAGATAGCAACTGGTCCGCACGATGTCGTGCCAGGTCGCGCCCTCGGCTTCGAGCAGCCCCGTGATGTTCTGAAAAGTGCGCCGGCATTGCGCGCGGAAGTCGCCAATGTGGACGCTCACCCCACGTTCGTCAATGCTGGCCGTGCCCGAGATCAGCAGGATGACGATATTGCCAATGTCAATGCGCATGCCGCGGGAGAAAGTGCTGGGCCTGGCATAGTCGTACGCTTCGTTCAGCACGTTAAGGTTGGTGATCGCGCGCTTTTCAATGGGCGCGATCGAGGTGGCCACTTCCTGTACCAATTCCTGCAAGTCCATAAAAACCTCCCCAATGAGTTATTTCTGTCGAATTCCGTGACTCAGTCCCTTGGCGGTGGCGACCCACAGGTCATCCCCCTGAAAATCCATGCCCAGGACGTAGTTGTGCGCCGGAGCCGTTTCCACCGGAACCGGCGTAATCGTTCCGCTCGCGTCGCGGAGGTACATCTCGGGCTTACCCGTCTCCAACGCTGGCCGGTAGACGGCCCAATTCACGCCGTCGTAGTAGGCCAGTCCCTTGTCGGTGCAGAACCAGGCACGCGTAGCGTCGAGCCCCTTCACCTGATTGGCGAAGTTAGAGGGCAGCCCGCTATCCTTGGTAAGAAAGTTATGCCAGCTTCGCCCGTCGTAACGACTAGCTCCAAAATAAGTGGCCACCCAGAGCGTCTTACCCACATAGCTCACCGAGGTCGTGATTTTATGAATCAACCCCTGGTCCTTGAACAGCACGAGCTCGTTCTCGCCATCAGGATCGGTGTAGTTTTTCCAGCGCCCGGTTGCGATTGTGTATTCCAGGACGCCGCCACCCCACACCGCGTAATAAACCTTGTCGGTTCCCGTGCTCACCGCGTAGGCCCAGATTTCGTCCATGGGCGCGTTGCGCTCGTTGTAGAGCGACCACTCGCCGGTGCGCGTATTCAGCCGGCTCGCTCCGGCAGCGGTCGCCGTCCAAACAAAATCTCCCTGCACTCCAACCCCATACACCACGTCATTCGACAGGCCCGAGTTGAGCTGGGTATAGGTGTCGATCCGGCCCGCGGAAATATGGCTCAAACCGCCCATGGTGCCCACCCACAAATCGCCGGTGCGCTTATCGAGGGCCAGCGAGAGCACCGCCCGGTGCGCCAGGCCGTCCTTGGGAGTAAACACCTTCCAGTTGCCGCCTTCATACAAAGCCAGTCCGTTCTCCGTGCCTGCCCAAACGTGATCGCCATCCACCAGCACGGTAAAGACGTGGTTGTCTGGCAAGCCATTCGCCGTCGTGAAGTTCTCCCAGCGAAAACGCGGCATCGAGGACAGGACTGTCGTCGAATCCTGCTCCGCTGTGGCAGCTTTCAGTACCGGAGCCAGCGGCAGCGTCATGAGGAGAAGTGCTGTCAACATGCGTAGTTTCATAACGTCCTCAAGTATTCGATCAGGTCGTTGAGTTCATCCTTGGTCAGATCGTTGGTCGCCCCATGCTGGTCGTGGGGATTGAAAACCGTCCAGATCTCTTCCAATGAGCGGGCCGATTCGTCATGTAAATACGGGGCAGTCAGCGCAATGTTCACCAGTTGAGGAGTATCGAGGATGGGTGAGCGGTCCGTGGCTTTGCCTGTACCCACGTCGAACTGCTTCTGACTGGTGTACTTCGGACCGCTGTGGCAGTACGCGCATTGGTTCCCCTCAGGGATCGCCGTGCCGAATTTATTCACCGTGCGGTAGAAGATCGCCTTGCCCCGTTCCTGCGCGGGGGTCAGTTGCCCATCCGGCGAGCGAAAGCGGTTCGGCCGGGGAGGCAGGCTGAAAATGTAGAGCACCAGGTCGGCAAGCTCGTTTGGCGTGTAACTCTGCGAACGATAAAAATATTTCTCTGTCCGGGGACCGCACTCCGTTGCCATGGTCGGATTCCCGCCATTCCACTTGAAGGGCTCGGTGCCGCTAAGGTCCTCGATCAGCCGATTGTCCACAATGTCTTTGCCAAAGCCATCTGGCTCCAGGTCCCACGTCATGCCATCAAACGTCGAATCAATGTGGCAATTCGCGCAGCTGAACTGCCCCTGAAATGCATAGCGCGAGGTAGTAAAGATCTGCTCCCCGTGGCGCAACGCGGAGATGTTCTTGGAGCCCCCCAGATCAAACGTTCCCACCGATTTGCTGCTCGCCGTATCGATCACACTCAGCGTGTCATCCATCCGGTTTGCGACATAAAGCCGCTTGCCGTCCGGACTCATGGCCACACCCCGCGGATTCTTCCCCACCGCGATCCGCGCCACCACGTAATTCGCCGAGGCCGACAGGTCGTTCACAAATGGCTTGGTGCGGCTGTGCGCGAAGGCCAGCAGACGTTTCGTGTCCATCACGGTGACAACATCCGAGCCTGAAGAGGTTACGAAGATGCGCGACTTATCCCGCGAGATGGCTACCCCGTAGGGCAGCGAATAGTAGCGTTCCAATTCGTCCAGGGGAACTTCGATGGTGCCGCCCGCATCCGCGCCAAAGACCGTCAGCGAATGCGCGAAAACCCAGCCATGCTCCACGTGCGCCAACGGCACCAGGTTCTTGGGACGCATCTGCGCGGCCACGCCCAGGCGCCCGTCCGCCGAGATGGCGACGTGAAACGTGCCGGCTACGCCGTCGAGGGGTATACGCTCCACCACCGCTTCGCGCGTGGTGTCAATCACCGTGACTTCCGACTGCGGCAGGGTGCGCTGCGCGCCGATCCGCGGATACACATGCGTGCAATACACGCGGCTTCCGTCGGCCGAGATCGCCAGATAGCTGGCGCCGCGTCCTGCCAGCAGCCGCTTGCGCTCCGCTCCGCTGGCAACGTCAATCACCGAAACATCGTTGCTGATGCGGTTTGCGACGTACAACGTCTTTCCTGTGCGGTCCACCACTACGCCGTAGGGCTCAGCCCCGGTCGAAATTGTGCGAGTGGGGGTCTTGGAGGTGGCGTCGATCACCGATACCGTGTCATCCCAGGAGTTGGTGACGAAGACCTGGCGCCCATCCGGAGAAACCGCAACCGTGCGTGGAATGTGGCCCACGCGAATCCGTCGCAGCACCGCCCCGGTCTTCACGTTCAACATCAGCAGTTGATCGCTGCGCTCACACACTACGTAGAGCCGCATGCCGTCCGGCGAGAACGCCATCTCCGAGGGGGATAGATATTGCTCGTCGGCACCTGGAGCGCCCGCCCGCACCTGCGGCGGAGTCGTGAACAGCAGTGTCATCACGGCTGCGACCGCGGCGAGTGCCAGCGCTATTCCGGGTCGCCGTCTCACTTGGGCTCCTCCACCGTCAGCACGCCGTCAATCTTTGGCGACTCAATTGTCTGTTCCTTGCCGCTGGGCCAGCGAATCACGAGCTTGTCCACCTTCGTGGCCACGCCCAGGCCAAAGTGGATGCGGTCATCATCCTGCGAAAGATACCCCGAGCCCGCATAGCGCTCGGCCACCTGGGTGCGCCCGCCCGCGGTGAGTTCCAGATGCGCGCCCAGCCCGTCGCGATTGCTCCTGGTGCCCTTCAGCTTGATCGTGATCCAATGGTTGGTCGTTTTGGTGACGTTGTGCAGCAGCGTGCCTGGGGCATTCAGGTTCACCATGTAGGCATCCATTTTGCCGTCATTGTCGTAGTCGGCAAAGCAGCCGCCGCGGGCCACCGTCTTCACGTCCAGCACCGCGCCGGCTTGCCGCGATACGTCTTCGAATACGCCACCCCCAAGGTTGCGAAACAGCGACTGCTCTTGCGGAATCATGTTAATGAGCCCGCCGTGAAAGGCCAGGATGTCGCGCCAGCCGTCGTTGGCGAAGTCGTAGACACCCGTGCCCCAACTGGTGTATTGGGCCTCCCCCACCGCCAGACCAGAAGCAGTCGACACATCTTCAAACCGCCCCTTGCCGGTGTTGTGCATGAGCCGGTGGTATTTGGAATCGGTCACCCACAGGTCGAGTTTTCCGTCGCCGTCTACGTCCGCAAAGACCGGGCCCATCGAAGACGTGGCCTCTCCGTTCTGGCCGTAGGCAACATCCTCATCGATCGCCATCTCCGTAAAGGTTCCGTTGTGATTGTTGTGCAGAAGAAAGTTTTGCGTCTTGTCGTTCGAAACGTAAATGTCGGGCCAGCCATCTCCGTCAAAATCCGCCGAGGTGACGCCCATGGTCCGTCCGATGAGGGAACCGATTCCGCTCTTTTCGCTTACATCGGTAAAGGTGCCATCGCAGTTATTGTGGTAGAGCACATTGGTGTCGCCTTCGTAGTCGAGCGGGCCGGGGTAGTTATCCCCCGCATAGTAGTTGTGATAAGTCGGGTCAAATTTCACATACCGCCCTACAAAGAGATCGACGCAACCGTCTTTGTCATAGTCCAGCCACGTCGAACTGATTGACCAGCGGTCCACCTTGATGCCGGCCTTCGCCGTCACGTCGGTAAAGGTGCCGTTGCCGTTGTTGTGGTAGAGCACCACTTTTCCGTAGCCGGTCACCAGCAAGTCCACGAAGCCGTCGTTGTCAAAGTCTGCGGCCGTCACGGCGATGGAATACATGTCCGGCGCCACTCCGGCCTTCTCGGTCACGTCGGTGAAGGTGCCATTACCGTTGTTGCGGTACAGGTGGTTGTGCGGCGGCGGGTCCGGCTTCACCTTCAGGGGATGCGGATGCATGCTATCTTCGAGCGGCTTTCCGCTCACCACATAAAGGTCCAGCAGGCCGTCATTGTTGTAATCGAACCAGACGCATCCGCCACCGGTGGCCTCCAGCAGCGAGCCCAGCGCCTGCGAGCCCATGCTGTGAGTGAAATGAATCCCTGAGGCATCGCTGGCATCCTCAAAGCGGATGACGGCGGGCTTCGCGGACGATGGCGCCGGTGGAGGAGTTTGCGCCAGGGCTGCCGAGGTGAGGAGAATTGCAAGCGCGAGCCGAGACATCAATGCCCTCCCGCGGACGAAGGTTGATCGCCCACCGTCATATCCGCTGGAATGGTCGAGCGGAGCAGGACTGCGGGAACCGCGTTTTCGGGCGCCGTTTCCGGACCCGCGTGGCAGCCGGCGCAGATTCTTTGCTCACCACCCCGCAGCCAGAACCATCCCGCTTCCTTCTTCAATGTGGCGCCGGACTGGTCAAGCAATTCGATCTTGAGCGGCTGGTCTCCGGGAACCCGCAGAAAGAAGGAGCCGTCCTTCTCCACTTGCGCAATTCCCAGCAGTTTCGGCGATCCCGACGGGTCGCGTGTGTACACCCGGACGGACGCGATGGAACCACCAGCAAATTGAAACTTCGAGATGTATGCGTTCAGGCAGAGGACATTCGCGTAGGTCCATTCGTGTAAGCCGGAGGGGTGACGATTGGGAACGGGGCGCGGTGTCAGTAACGCTGGCTGGAGGACGTTTGCGCCGGATTCGGCCACTTCAGGCTGGAGTGCAGCGGCACCGTTCTTCCACTTCCGCAATTCGAAATTTTTTCGGGCAGCGCCATGCCAACTCAGCAGCCACCCGCCATCTCTGGTCTCGATCACATCACCCGCGTAAGTTCCGGCGGGCACGGAGACCGCAATTTCATGAGCCAATGCCGAGGTAAATCGAAACAGGCTTCCTTCGCGGGCGAACACAATGTCACCGGAGGAGATTTGCTTTCCCGAATACCGCGAATGCCCGTGATCGCAGCGGTAGGCTTCGACTCCACTGCCGTCGGTGTACACGGTGTATAGCTCCGATGTCGTGTTTTCATCCAGGGGATAGGCGGCCTCAAACAGAACACGTCCATCCCGCAGGACATCAATGGGCAGAAAGTTTCCCGGTGCATGCGTGAGCAGCAGTGCCTTCTCATCGGTGGCGCCGAGCGTGGCAATTTTCAGCGCGAATTTGCCCGCGAGCTTCTGCGCATAAACCAAGCGGTCAGGCGGGACGTAAAGCGGGCGCACGCAGTCGTCATCGCATTGCGTAATCTGGCGTGGATTAGCGGCTCGTCCGGCTGCCACCTGAGCCTCCCAGATCTGCCAGTGATCCCCGGGCCGCTGCTTTCCCGCGAACAGCACATTGTTTCCATCGAAGGAGACGCTGGCATCGGCACTGGCAAAGAGGCCGGAAACCAGCGGCCGGTGGCTGTTGCCATCCCTTATGAAAATGGCGGCGCCATCTGGGAAGCGTTCTGCGCCGCGAAGCCACGCCGTCGGGTCGTATTCGCGCGCAACTGTATACAGCAGCGGGGCCGACGACGGGCCGGGAGACGACACGCTCTGGGGCGCCAAGAACGTCGCCGCAAGAATCCAGACGCTGGCAAAGAGAAAGAGGCGGGCGGGCATTTAGTCGTTACCCCCGACCACAAATAATTCGGGGTGCACATCTTGCGAAAAGGGCCCGATTGCAATGTAGCGGCGGAGATCGCGCATCATCTCATCGAACTGGTCGAAGTCGAGCGATTGCACGCCGTCGCTCAGCGCCTTCTCCGGAGCGGGGTGGACTTCTATGAGTAATCCATCCGCACCCACGACCGTGGCGGCACGCGCCAGCACGGGTACCAAAGCACGCACGCCCGCGGCGTGACTGGGATCGACAATCACGGGAAGGCGCGAGACGGTTTTCAGAACCGGCACGGCGGCAATGTCAAGAGTGTTGCGGGTAGCGGTTTCAAAAGTGCGTATGCCGCGCTCGCAGAGAATGATGTCCGGGTTGCCAGCGGCGGCGATGATTTGCGCGGAACACATCAGCTCTTCGAGGCGGGCGGTCATTCCGCGCTTCAGCAAAACCGGGCGGCCGCATTGGCCCAGCGCCTCCAGCAGGGAGTAATTCTCCATGCTGCGCGTCCCAACCTGCATGATGTCGGCATATTCGGCGACGAGGCCAACATCGTCCTCGTCCATTACTTCTGTGACAATGGCGAGACCGGTGTGCTTCCTGGCTTTAGCAAGAAGCTTAAGGCCTTCCAGTCCCAGCCCCTGAAATGAATAGGGAGAAGAGCGCGGCTTGTAAGCTCCTCCGCGGAGCACCTGTGCTCCTGCCGCTGCAACAGCTTGGGCAGTCTCGAGGATCTGGCGCTCAGATTCGACGGCGCACGGCCCCGCCATTACGACGAAACGGCCGCCACCAATCATGAGGTCTCCGACACGAACCACGGTGCAGGAGGCCTCGTCAGTCTTGGCTACGAGGTCGAAGCGGGAAAATTGCCCGTTCCACTGGGAGTTAGGGGTCACCGAAGCTAGGTTACCGATGTGATAACCCGAAATCTGTGATTCAACTAACGGGATCGAGTGATGGAGTGCACAAAAGCGCCAAAACAATAGTGCTTTTATATTACTGCAAATAATAGATTTATATTAGAAGTCCAGGCCGATTGAGCTGGCGGCCCGCCCCGGTCCAGCGAGGATGGGAAAACGGGGGAAAAGTCATTCCTGACTCCGAAGGCGCCTCTCCAGATCTGGGAGAGCCCTTTTTCGTGCGCAGACTGTTGCACAGGGCGCCTTTCCTGAGAAACTGCCTCCTCGGTGAGACCCTGCCATGCCAACACGGCAGGGTCGAACTGTTTGGCAACAGCCATCGCCTTTAGGAAACCCGAGAGGTAGCCTTCATTGCGGTTTGCCCGGTGGCCAGACGGCGAACGCGGTCTAGCCGGCGTGCGCTGCCATTACACCGCCGCTTTCCGGAGAAGGCGCGGCCTCAACGGACGTTTGGCGCAAGAGGCGATCCAATGCGTCGGCTAGCGCTACGGGGAAGGCGCCGGTCAGAAGGTTTATGTCAATCTGCAAGGCATTCTCACTATAGGTCCGATAAATCGTCATTGAGCCTCGGCGCCCGTTGCTTCCGGTTATCAGGTCGAGGGTGAGGCTCCAAGCCGGCTGCGAACCATGGGTGAAATCGCACCCCGGACGCCTCCAGCGCAGACACCCCGAAGATTCGGAGTCGGTCTGCAGCTGAGGCCGGTCGGCTTCGCGCCATTCCTCGGGCTGAAGAAACCAAGACAGATCGAAAGCATCGAAATCGTTATTCCCAAAGGCGGCGTTCAGAATGCGGGAAAGCTGCTGGTAGTCGCGTGCCCTCTTGAGCTCTTCGGTGGCTCTGCGGATGGCAAGGTTGTTGACAAAAATCTGCGGCTGCTCCATGGTCCGCCGCGCCACTCGCCGGAGTTCTCCAAATTCCAGATACCCGAGGCGCTGCACTCCCAGCCAGATTCCCGTACCCAGAACGGCCAGCACCAAGCCTAAAGTGCTGCCGGTGGGCCACAACAGGAAGAGGCTCAGGAGCGCGAAGATCGCCGAAACCGCGTACAGGACGATCACAACTTGCCGGTGGGAAAGGCCGCTTTCCAACAGCTTGTGATGAATGTGCTGACGATCCCCAGTGAACACCGGGCGTCCGGCAATCAGCCGACGGAGGATCGAAACCACGGTCTCCACGATGGGCAGGCCGAACGATACCACCGGAATGGCTACTGCGATCGTGGTCGGAGCCTTCTGCGCTCCTTGCAGGGCCAGCGCGCTCAGCATGAAGCCAATGAAAAGGCTGCCGCAGTCTCCCAGAAAGATAGTTGCCGGATTGAAGTTGAATCGAAGGAAACCCAGAATGGCACCAGCCAGGCCCAGCGCCATCATCGAAACCCACGGCATATTGCTAAACAAGGACACCACGAAGACTACCAACGTAGAAAACAGGGCGGAGCCCGCAGCGAGTCCATCCAAGCCGTCAATCAGGTTGAAAGCATTGGTAATGGCCAACACCCACAGGATGGTAAGCGGCAAGCTAAGTAGATGGGGAAAGTGGTCGTGCCCGAAGAGCACGGGCAAATCAAGGATTCGCAAACCGAAGACGAAGAGCAAGGCACCGGCAACCGCTTGCCCGGCGAACTTGACATACGGGCTGAGCGGATGAATGTCATCGTAGACGCCGAGCAGGAAGACCAAACATCCAGGCAAAAGCGTGGTCCAGAGCGTCTTGTAGGAAAGTCCCAAGCCCAGGCTGGGATAAAACCGTCCCAGGAAAAACGCAATCCCCAGGCTGAGCAAAAAGGCCAGGAAAATGGCTACGCCTCCCAAACGAGGAAGCGGGCGCACGTGCAAATGGCGATCCGAACCAGGCGCCGCAACCCAGCCTTGATGGGTCGCGAGATCGCGCACATACCTGGTGAGGGCAAACGAAAGCAGCAGCGAAACCGCAAAAATTCCCAGATAAAAAAACGCCACGCGGCCTCCCGGTGCAAACAGAGGCAAGAGTTGCCCCTGAAAATCGTACCCAATGTGGGAATGATAGGGGTTACTATACCAGTTTGGGAATACAGGGTCATACTGAAAGTTACTCATGTACTTCTGTAGAAATTTTGGTCCCTCTAGGCTGTGATTGGGACGATGGACGCCCTTGGCGGAAACCGGACCCAGATTGCAAACGTAATCATCCTCCAGTGAGGTTCTATGATGTTGCATTTGCGGGGTAATTCGCTTCAATGGCTTGCCGGTGGCGGGATGGCTGTGGTGTTCTTTCTCGGGCTTACAGTGTCCTCGCCAGGGCAGGCAACCAGTCCTGCACAAGCGCCAGCGGCTTCGGGTCCGGCGTCAACGAATTCCGGCGGAGGTTAACGGAAAGGGTGCTGGTCAACCCGAAAAAGCTAGCGCACCCGGAACCGGCTCCTCCCTTCGGCTGGGAAACGGAGACCTAGTGGAGGTCGGGGTATACAACGTTCCGGAGCTTGCCAGCAAGGCTCGGGTGGACGGCAATGGAGACCTTTACCTGCCCCTGGTTGACTACGTGCATGTGGCAGGGCTAACGGTTACCGAAGCCCAGGGAGCGATTGAAAAAAGGCTTGATGAGGGTGGTTTTGTAAAAAGCCCGCATGTGAATATCTTCGTTGACGAATATGCTTCGGGGGGGGTGAGCCTTCTCGGCGAAGTGGTCAAGCCGGGAGTGTATCCGGTACCGGGGAAGGAGCAACTCTTGGATCTCATCTCGGCAGCTGGCGGGTTAACGGCCAGCGCTGGCCACGTGGTGACGGTCACGCACCGGGAGCAGCAAGACAAACCGGTCACCGTAGAGTTGGCGAAGAATCTCGCCGACACTCCGGAAAGCAACGTCGATATTTTGGCGGGCGATACGGTGGTGGTTCACAAGGCGGATGTTGTGTATGTTGTGGGCGATGTGGCTCGGCCGAGCGGCCTGCTGATTGACCGCGGAAGTCTGACGGTGCTGCAGGCCATCGCGTTGGCGGGAGGGACGACCCCTACCTCGAGGCCGAATGGAGCTCGCATCATCCACAAGGGTCCGGAGGGAATGACGGAGACTCCGGTGCCGCTGAAGAAAATACTACAAGCCAGGGCCTCTGATATCCCGATGAAGCCCGACGACATCCTGTTTGTCCCCAGCAGCATGTTGAAGACTGCCTTTCGAGATAACGCGTCCATTGCTCTGCAGGCGACCTCGCTCGGCGTGGTCGCGGTAAAGTAGGTCAGTTGGGATTCTTGCGGCAGCCGATTTCTCTCACGATTTCTGCAAGAACTTTTATGTAGTTCTCGGCAGTTTGCTGCCGGGAAAAGAATTGCACAATATATCGTCGCCCGTTGCTGCCCAGGGACGAGCGTAATTGGGCGTCGCCAGCCAGACGCGTCACTGCCTGCGCCAGAGCCGCGGCGTCTTCCGGCTCCACAAAAATTCCGGCTTGAGCTTCTTGCATGATCCTGCGAGCCTGGCCGTCCACTCCCAGGATCAGGGGGCGGCCACAGGACATGAATTCCAGCATTTTCGTGGGTATTACGGTTTTGAAGAGTTCTGTTTTTTTCAGCAGGACCAGGCACGCATCCGACAAACGAATATAGGCGGGGATTCTTTCCCGCGGTTGTTGATCCACGAAACGCAGGTTGGTCAGGCCGCGTGACTTGGCTAGAGCGATGGTCCGGTCCTTTTCCGCTCCTTCTCCCACCAGGAGGAAAAGAACCTGGGGAGCCGTGGTCTGCAAGCGGGCGGCGGCCTCCACCAGAGTTTCCAAGCCGTGAGCCATCCCCATCGTGCCGATGTATCCAGCGACAAATTTGCCATCAGCCGCGACTTCCCTGCTTAATTGGGCGTCGACCTCGCCGGGACTGAAGAGATCGGTCTCCACTCCATTCTCCACGATTGAGATTTTGTCGGGCGGCGTCTTCCAATTTTCGATTAGATACTGTTTGAAGGCCGGCGTGACCACTACGATCCGGTCACAGCGCCGATACAGGAAGCCGGCGATTTTGCCCAGCCCGCGATGAAGCAGTGAGTCAGGATTCCCCATCCCGACGGCGGCCAAAGACTCCGGCCAAAGGTCGCGAACTTCGAAAACAAAGGGGACGCGCTTGGCTCGGGCGATCCACCATCCGGAGAGCGCCACCAGCAGTTGGGGCGAGGTGGCGATCACTACGTCAGGCCTGGAAACAAAAAGTCCGGTGGTCGCGGAAGACAGGCAGAACGACGAGTAATTCAACATTCGTCCGAAAGAACCGCGATTGGGGGAAGGAAACAGCCAGGTACGAACCACATTCACACCCCCCACAACCTCGCGCATCACCAAGCGGCGAAGTTTTGCGCGATATTCCGGCGGCACGACTCCGGTTGGGTGATTCGGAAATCCGGTAAGAACCGTAACTGCATGGCCCGCTGCCGCCCAGTGACGCGACAATTCGGCGGCGCGTGCCGCCGGGGCTCCCATTTCTGGTGGAAAGTATTGCGAGACGTATAGGATCTTCACGAGTGTTCAGTAGTAGCAGAGCTTGAATGCACATTTGTAGCACAGAGCTCGGGTTCGCCTGCCACGGCTTTGGGCGTAGTTTGCCCAGCGCTCGGCGTAGCGAGCGAACATTTCGTCGCCGGTAAGGCGATGCATCACCTGCAGTTGGACGATGTGCAGCTTGTGATAGAAGGCGCTCGCGACCATGGGCAGGCGGGTCCCGGATTGCTCATACAAGGACCAGAAGCCGAGATCGTAGCGATCGAGGTTGGCGTGTAGCGTGCGCACAGCAGCCTCGAACAAGCGTTGGGCAGCGTTGTCGCGGGTCGCCAGAAGGTAGTCATAAACTCCCCAGGATGCCCACATGAAGCCGTTCAGGATGTGAGTGGGCGGGGAGACGATGTACTCCTCGAACCAGAGATCTCCGCGCTCGTCGGTGAAGGCGACGCCGCCTTCCTCGATGGACTTCAGAAAAGCGGCAAATGCCCGCCCGGCTGCGTCCAGATATGTTTGATCCTTGGTTTCGTGATATGCCCTCACCAGCAGCGAGATTCCCTGCCCTTGCGCCAAGCCGGAATACCAGGGAGCTCGCAGCGTCGTTCGATATTCCCAATCGAAGTGATGGTTCCAGACCCACAGACCAAAACGATTCTGCTCGAGGTGTGAGCACAACCAGTTGCTGGCAGCCAGGAACTTGACGCTACGCTCACTTTCCTGAGAATGGCGATAGAGGTTGTAGTTGCCCAACCCCCACTGCGCGATGGCGATGGGGTTATATTGCGGACCAATCCTGCCGTGATAGTCGAGCATCGGGATACCGTCAGGGTCGTGGATTCCGCGGTACTCGGCCTTCTCGGAAAACAGCATGTAGTATTCGCCGAGTTCGGTGACGGATGCAGCAGGGTTGGACTGCGGCGTCTCATGCCAGAAAGTGAGCTGGCTTTTCCCCGGCAGCAAGTAGGCTTTGAAAATACGGCGGTAGTAGTGCAGGCGGTCGGCGAGTGACATGGGGAATTAAAGGTTGCACTATAGCATGAGGAAATGGGCCTCCAGCAGGCCCAGCTCGGGCTCCAGATCGGGAATGAGAGCTGTTTCCGACAACACGCGGTATGGATCTGCCGTCCATACATTCCACGCCAAAGCCGTCGCAGTCGAACGCGCGATCATGCTATCCCACTTCACCTGGCGTAAACTCCTCTCTGGTTTCTCGCGGGCATGCAAATAAGTTTTGAAGGGGATGGACATCCGTTCCTACGAGTACAGGCCCATTCGCGGATAGTTCAAACACGCTATACCCGGCTTCATCAAAGATACGCAACGTTTCAGAAAGATTTGTCCGCTGCAAGTATTCGAACATGACAAGACGAGGCCGCCCCTCCTTTAGAAACCTTCTCATACCGCGCAGAACGGAATTTTCATGACCCTCAACATCGATCTTTACGAAGGTGACGCTACCCGCCTGGATGTCGCAACTCTGGAGAAACTCGTCGAAGGTGACGCACGATACGAGCCGAGTCGGCGAGTCAGTTTCGAAACCTGCAACCGTACGATTGGTGCTGCTTGTTCCACCCGCATCTTCGAGCTTGACCACACCCGAGGAGTCTGACAGTGCCAACTCGTGTACCTCGAACGAAAGCCGATTGATCGCTAGATTTTCTCTTGCACGGGTGGCGGCAACGGGATTCGGCTCAAACAAAATGGCTCGCTGAACCTTGTCGGCTAGAAGAATACTGACCGACCCCACGTTGGCGCCCACATCTAGGAGCACGCCGCCGTTGAGGAACTTCCGAACTAAGGTAATGTCTTTGTAATCAGGAACTCGATAGTAGATAAATCCGGACGATATTCGACAGTCCGGATAGGCAACAAAACGGAGGCCGTTAAAGACCGGCACTATTATGGGCAAACCAGTTATCCGTTTCCAGAACTGCCAGCCAGCGAACATGAAAAGCCGCCGCACTCGCTGCCCACGATTGGATGGTTCACGCCATATCGCTTTGGCAATGTACGAAAACATTTGGAAGGTCTGTACCATCATGCACCTAGTCCTCGGAAGTGCGTTTGTTGTCCATTGCCCCGCGCTCTTTCCGGACGTTCACGCGCCACAGACTGGTTTGAAGATCGGCGACCTTGGCCGCTACGGTGCTCACCGCCAACACCCCGCTGCTATTCAGTCCATCCGGCAATAGAGCGTTTCCATACTGGAATAGCCCCATGGGCCAGCCGTCTTTTTGCCATTGCACGAGACGCTGAAAACTCTGGCCGTCTCGGCTTCCATAGAGGTTCACTTTGCCTTCGAGGTTGACCGCACTGGGCTCAACCATGGTGGAAAAGAAAATTCCCTCCCCCACGCGACAGCCGTAAATCGATGAACTGCTCAACGTTGCACGCTGGGACAGCTTCCCAAGGCGATCAAGAAAGTACACATGGTTCTTCTCGAAGGGAGTGTCTGAAGAAAAATACAGGCCGCCGGCCGTGGGAACCAGAGCGACCGCACGCGCTTGTTGGCTTCCGGAGAGAACGGGGTCTACCGCCGTGAAGTCGCACGAGGCTCGCAGGATGCGGCATTCGGAGCCATCGTCGCCCGTCAACACCCACAAGCAGTGCTGCCACTGGTCATAAACGATGTTGTGAATGTGGCGAATGCCGCGCTTGGGAAATGTGTAAGCGACGTTCCAACTCGCACCGCGATCGTAGGAAGTGTAGATGTGGACTTCGTCGCGTTGCGCGTTGTCGAAATATTCTCCCCAGAAAACGTGGTCATTGGGAGTGACGGCGATGTGCAGGGGGCGCGTTCCACGCAGCACACGGCGGGATAGACGGAACTCACTTTCGCCGGGAGCCAACGTGATGATAGCGCCGGGCACGGCGGCGACCAGATGTCCCGAGGAAAGTACGGCCAGAGCATGAAAACCGTCGCGAAAAAGCCGGAAGGTGAGCCGCGACACTGAACTTAGGCTGCGCCACGCGGCGGGCCGGTATTTCGCCACGGTGCGCCATTCAACTTTGGCCGAGCTGACTTTCGCGCTCAGCAAACTGTAACCGCGCGATGCGTAAAGCGTGTCGCCATTCCAGGCCAGGGCTCGCAAACGGGGAAAAGTTGCAACGCGGGTCAGGCCCCATCCGGCTGGCTGGTCCGGTGAAACGTCCGCAAATGGATTGGCGCTCACGTTGATCTTGCGCGGCTTAGCCGACAAGTTCGCATCTTCCAGGCTTTCAGTCAGGCTTGCAGTTCTCGGTTTTCAGAGCCAGATACGGGCCAATCGCCAAAACATCCATGCGGGTGCGCTGGAAACAATCAATGGCTTCCGCCGGAGCGCACACGATGGGTTCATTCTCGTTGAAGCTGGTATTCAGGATCACCGGAATTCCGGTCTTGCGCTCGAAAGCCTGAATCAACTCGTAGTAGAGCGGATTTTCTTCGTGAGCCACCGTCTGCAGGCGTCCAGTGTTGTCCACGTGATTCACGGCGCAGAGTTGTGCGCGCTTTTCCGGGCGAATCTTGTACACATGCAGCATGAACGGCGAAGGATGATCGTACTCGAAGTATTCGTGCTGCCGGTCGGCCAGGATGGACGGCGCGAATGGACGAAACCACTCGCGGTGCTTGATGCGGGCGTTGAGAACGTCCTTCATATTCGGCAACCCGGGATGAGCCACAATCGAGCGATTGCCGAGCGCCCGCGGTCCCCATTCCATGCGGCCCTGGAACCATCCAACTACATTTCCGGCAGCGATTTGATCGGCCACCGCCTCAAGCAGCGGGCCGCGCTCCAGTTTGCGATATTTCAAATTGGCCTTTTTCAAGTCGGACTCGACGCGCGCTTCGGAAAATTCCGGGCCGAGATAAGAGTTCTTCATCACGTAGCGGCGAGGTTGCTTGAGAACGGAGTGATAGGCATACATGGCCGCGCCGATGGCCAAGCCTTCATCGCCAGCCGCGGGCTGAATCCAGGTGCGGCGAAACGGAGTTTCGGTGAAGAGCTTGCCATTGCCCACGCTGTTGAGCGCGCACCCCCCGGCCATGGCGAGATCCTGCAAGGGAACGCGTTTGTGCAATTCATTCAGCAAATGAAAAAAGACTTCCTCGAAACGGTGCTGCATGGCGAATGCCAGGTCCATGTCGCGCTGAGGAATCTCGCTGTGCGGTTTGGTCGGCTCGCCGAACAGTTTGATCATACGGTCAGAAAAGTGCCGGGCCAGCGACACCGAGCCGTCTTCGGCAATCTGCAGGCCCTGATTGCTGCCGAGAGGCATGAAGTAATCCAGATTGAGTTCAAACCCGCCACTCTTGAGAGCAATCACCTCGCGAATCTGTTCGCAGTAGGTGTCCTTGCCATAGGGAGCGAGTCCCATGACTTTGCCTTCATCGCCATATTTTTTGTAGCCGATGAACTCGCAGATCATGGTGTAAAAGCTGCCCAGGGAGTGCGGCAAGTAAACGCGTTCCAGGACCTCGATTTCATTGCCTTCGCAACGCGCCATCATGGTGGACACGAAGTCTCCGGAACCGTCGTAGCTTAAGCCGGCGGCCTTCTCCCAGGGAGAACAATAGTAGGCGCTGGCAATGTGCGCGAGGTGGTGCTCGACGTGGTGCTCCTGGAAGCGCAAGGCCTTCGGATCGACAGAGAGGGACTTGGCCAGCAGCGAGGTCACGTCGCGCATGGCTTCCTTGCGCTGTCGCAAGCGGATGAAATTAAGAATGTGGGCCGGATTGGCGAGTGCGTACTGCACTTTCTTGGTCAGGTTAGCGTCGCTATCCTGACCCACGGCAATGTGGTCAATATCGGTTATTTTGGCGCCGACCGCATCGAGGCACGCCTGCACGGCGAGCGCGGGGAAGCCCCCGTAGTGCTTGACCCGATTGAGGCGCTCTTCGGCAATGGCGAAAACCACCTCGCCATCTTGCAGGATGGCGGCCGATGCGTCCGCATGGAACATGTTTAGCCCGAGTATCAGCATGATACGAAGAGTTCTCCTGTTGTTCTTTGCGAAAGGATCATGAGTCGGAATAGCGTGCCACTGAATTTGCCCGAATGAAACTCTCTGCGGCGACGGAAACTGGAAGTCCCGAAGAGCGCGACTCCACGGCGCAAAGCGTCGTGAGCGTGGAGGCAACGACCTCAGGGAACGGGATCGGGGATTCGCTTCCATTCCGGAGGGCCGCGGCAAATGCTTCCCACTCGCCGCGATGGCCTTTATCCTGGCGCAGCCGCGAGCGAAACGTTTGCTTGCGTCCGTGGCGGACCAGTTCGAGGCTGCGGAAATCCTCCAGAACTGCTACCGCGCCGCCACCAAAGATTTCCAGGCGCTCCTTGGAATAAGACCGGTCACCGTTGGCCAGATAGCTGATAGTCCCTTGCGAACCATTGGCAAATTGTAGCGAGAGGACCACATTGTCGTCGGAATACCTGCCGTGATTGGCGAGGGCGCGAGTTTGTACTTCGATGGGCGCAGCGCCGGCGAGAAAACCCAGCAAATCCACAAAATGGCAGATTTCACCGCGAATGCGCCCCCCGCCTTGTTCGGGATCGTTCACCCAATGGTCAGCGGGAATGTAGCCGGCGTTGATGCGGTAGTGTAGCGCGAGTGGCTCATCGATTTCGGTCAGGAACGCCTTCATGCGCTTCACCATCGGGGCAAAACGACGGTTGAACCCCACCATCAGCAGCGGTCTTTGTGCCGCCCCCGAACAGGCTGCGACAATCCCAGCCAATTCGTCTTCATTCAGGCAGAGCGGTTTCTCACAAAACACGTTCTTGCCAGCCTGGAGCGCGGCCAGCGTCTGCGGCGCATGCAAATGGTGCCGGGTGGCGATCACTACGGTGCTGATAGCGGGGTCTTCAATAATTTTCCCGTCATCGGTGGCGCAATAGCGAAAACCGAATTTATCTGCGGCGTGGCGAGCATGTGAGCCGTTGGCCGTGCAGACGCCGACCAACTCCAGTCCCGGGATTGTTTTCATCGCGGGAAGCAAGGTCGACGTTGCGAAGGCGCCTGCACCCAGCAAGCCGACGGCAACCGATTTCCCGACGGCGCGAGTGGCGGTTCCCTTCCCTCCGAGTTCGACAATCTGAGCTTCTTCGGCGCGGTCCGGATATTCAATCAGCACCCCGAGGTACGCTTCGCCGGTCTTTCCGGCGATTAAATCGTAGGCGCCATGCGCCCGGTCAATGGAAAAGCGATGCGTGATCAGCGACTTCAGGTTGAGCTTGCCTTCCGCGAGGAGCTGGAGAAAAGCCTCCATGTTGCGGGTCTCGGTCCAGCGCACATAGCCGATGGGGTAGTCTCGGCCTTTCTGCTCATAGGCGGCGTCGTAGCGGCCCGGTCCATAGGAGCGCGCGATGCGGAAGTCGAGTTCTTTCTCGTAATAAAGTTTGCGCTGAATGTCCATGCCAACGGTTCCGACCGCAACCACGATGGCCCGATCCCGTGCGATTACTCCCGCAAGATTCACCGGGCCGCTGCTGGGAGTTTCGGCGGTGATGAGAACCGCGTCGGCGCCTTGTCCGCCGGAGTGCTGCAGGCACAGATCCCGAAAACCCGATTCCGCGGAGCAGGCAGCGTCAACGCCCAGGCGCGAGGCAAGTTCGGCTCGCGCCGGAACCAGGTCCATTCCCAGCACGCGGCATCCGGCAGCTTTGAGCGCTTGTGCGGTGAGTTGACCGAGAAGGCCCAGACCGATGACCGCAACCACATCGCCGAGTTTTACCTCAGCGGTGCGAATGCCATGCAAAGCCACGGCGCCGACGGTGGTGAATGCGGCTTCTTCAAAACTCACGCCGGAGTCCGGCGGAATTCTTGCAACCAGGAGCCGGGGCACGCAAGCAAACTCCGCATGGACGGCATACCCCACGCCCGCACAGGACACTCGGTCGCCGACGTTCAGGTCAGTGACGCCTTCGCCGACTCCCACTATGGTTCCGGCACTGCTGTAGCCAAGCGCGGAAGGCTGGTCAAGGCGGCTGCGAACGGCCGCAACCGCGGTAAATAGTCCGTCGCGTTGAATCTTGCTGAGGACTTCACTCACCAAATCAGGGCGAGCTTTCGCCTTCTGCAACAGGTTTTTGCTGGCGAACTCCGACGAGGCGCGCTCGGTTCCGGCCGAGACCAACGAAGCGGCAACGCGCACCAGAACGCATCCAGAAAGCAGCTTGGGAGCCGGAACTTCCGCCACGGCAACTTCTCCGGTGCGCGCGTGCTGTAATACCTGCTTCATGCCGTCGCCACCTGCTGGGCGTGAATGGCCTCCGACGCCAGGCGCTTCGCTCCGCCATCGAGAAACGTCTGCATCCAAAGTTCCAGCGTCAGAAACTGCCAGATTTGCGGAGACCAGTCCTGCGCGCCACTGCGATGTTGCTCAACCAGAGCGCGGATGGCCTGCGGGCGGAAAAGCCCACGCTCGCGCACCCTTGACTCGGAAAGCAAATCGTCCACCATTTCCCTCAGGTCGTTCGCCAGCCAGTAATCGACCGGTGCGGCAAAGCCTGCCTTGGGCTGCTGCAGCACCTCCCGGGGCAAAATGTCTTGCATGGCTCGACGGAAGATGTACTTGGTGGTTGGACGGAGAAAACCCTTTAGCTTGAGCTTCGGAGGCACATTCCAAGCCACGAATTCGGCCAGTTCGCGATCCAGGAACGGCACCCGGACCTCGACGGAGGAAGCCATACTCATCTTGTCGTTGTAGGTCAGGTTCAGGCTGACCATGAAAATCTTAGTATCGAGGTAAAGCATCTGATTGAGAAAATCAGCCTCGCCCGCATGTTCAAAACGCTCGCGATGGCGGAGCGACGGATCAAGCAAACCCACTTCCTCCCGCAACGCGGTGGAATAGAGTGCAGCCTTCTGCTCCGAGTTCAGATAAGTGCAGTTCATGACGAAGCGTTCGGCGGCGGGAAGCGCCGCGCTGCGCGCCATCTTTTTCGAGAGGCGCGCCATTCCTTTGAGCGGGGTGCCACGCAGACCCGGCAGGCCGAGCACGGAAGCTTCGATCAAGCGGCGAGCCGGCGATGGAAGGCGTTGATAGGCTTGCGCCCAGAAATGTGCCGAGTGCTTGCGATATCCGGCAAAGAGCTCATCTCCGCCGACGCCGGACAGCAGAACCGTGGCCTGCTTGCGAGCCTCGCGGCAAACCAGGTACGCGGGGATGATGGCCGGATCAGCGGTAGGTTCGTCCATGTGCCAGGTCAGCCTGGGCAACAGGTCCGCGACATCGGGTTCGACGACAATCTGCTGGTTCTCGCAACCCAAGCGCCGCGCCAGGCGCGCGGGGACAGCGGGATCATCGAGCGCACTCTCACCCACCCGGTATTTTGGCGGAAAAGTAATCGTGTAAGTCCGCACCGGTTGCTGCGTGGCGCGCGACATGATGGCAGCAATGCTTGAGGAGTCGAGTCCAGCACTGAGAAATGCTCCGATGGGGACGTCGCTGACCATCTGCGCTTCCACCGAACGGCGAAAACGCTCCCGGATTTCTTCGGCCAGATCCTTTTCCGAGCGAGGAAAGGTCGCGTTCGCCGGCGGAAAAGTCAGATCCCAATACTGCGTAAGGTTGAGTTCACCCTTGCGAAAAATCCCGTAGTGACCGGCTTCCAGCTTGTAGATGTCGCGAAACATCGTTTTGGGATCGGGCACCCAGAGAAAGGTCAGGTATTGGTGAAGCGAGGCATGATCCAGTTCAGCGTCGATGCCGGGGACTTCGAGCAATGCTTTAATTTCGGAGGCGAACGCGAAACGGTGTCCCTGATGCGCATAGTAAAAAGGCTTCACGCCGAAGTGGTCACGGGCCACAAAAACTGTGGGCTCGCCGGAGCGGAAATCACAGATGGCAAACGCGAACATGCCGTTGAGGCGCTTTACGCAATCTGGGCCTTCTTCTTCGTAAAGGTGGACGATGACTTCGGTATCCGTATCGGAGGCAAAGCGATGGCCCTTGCCGAGCAACTCGCGACGCAATTCCGCGAAGTTGTAGACCTCTCCGTTGTAGGTAATCCAGACCGTGCCGTCCTCATTAGACATGGGCATGTGGCCGCTGGGAGAAAGGTCAATAATGGCGAGCCGCCGGCTGCCGAGGCCGACGTGGGAACCATCCGAAAATCGCTTTTCCCACAAACCGGAATCGTCGGGTCCGCGATGCGCCTGAACCGCGGTCATGCGCGCCAAGACATCCTTGTCCCCACAATTAACGATTCCAGTGATGCCGCACATAGGGCCAGCTAAGCTTTCCCGGTCTTTAATTCGTTGATCTTTAGTTCGACGATCTTGGCTTTGACGTGAAACAGCTGAATGCTCTGAAGACCACAATAAATCAGTCCCGGCACGCCGTCCAGAAAGCCCAGCCGAAAGACGTACCGATAAAGGAACAGGAGGGCGGGAGACCCCGGTAATCCCAGGAACTTCTTCTTGAGCCAGCGGCGGCGCTGGGCTTGGGACCCAAACAAACTCGGCGGCAAGTCGCCAAAACCCGATTCTCCCTGCATCCAAACCCGCGCCTCCCAGTTTGAGTACTCATCGTGCTTCTGGATATAGCGGGAAAGTGAATCCATGTTGTGGTGCAGGAGGGGATTCTTCAAGCTGCCGGTTTTGCCATCCACTACAACATGCTCATGCACTTCCATGTCAGCCATGGAGGTATCCTGATCCTTCAGGCGGCACTCGTAGCGGCCTTTGCCACGGCGAAAAAGCGAGAGCTTATAGAAGCTCGCGCCGCTGTGGCGCAAAGCCCGGCCCAGGAAATACATGCGCAAGGCAACCTGATAGCCATCCAGGTTCGGATTTCCGATGGCCTGTCCTATTTCCGCGGTCAGTTCAGGAGTGAGCGCTTCGTCGGCATCTACCAGAAAAATCCAGTCGAAGGCGAGGGGAAGCGTGTCCATCGCCCACTGTCGCTTCTTGGGCCATCCTCCCTGGTAATGGAACTGAACGATTTTGGCGCCATAGGAGCTGGCGATCTCGGCGGTGGCGTCACTGCTCTGAGAGTCAATGACATATACCTCGCCCACTCCCCGCAGCGATTCCAGGCAGCGGGGGAGATTACGAGCCTCATTCCGCACCGGAACGATCACGCTCACCGGCAGAACCGCCGCTACCTCTGAATCGCGGGATGGCGTGACTGTCGTCAGGTTGCGCATGGCGGCGTGTATATTCCATCATACCGATCAACTCCAGGGAGGGAATATCTCCGAAGGTAATCGGCGCCTCTGTCCTCTCCAACAGCTATGCTTAGCCGCCAACCGTGCCCGGAATGACTCCGATGAATCGACCTTACCGATTCGGCCGAATTTACGCAGTCTTGAATCTCCTTGGCGCCATCTTTGATGCGTGGCTCGGCGCGAGTATGTGGTTACGAGGATATATCTGGGTGGCGGCCCTATGCGCAGTATTGACCCTGGTAGGCTTCGGGACCAGCGTTGGCCTGTGGCGCAGACGACGGTATGGGTTCTTCCTGCTGGGCCTGTCAATCCTGTGCGGTATGGCTGGGAACATCTATAGCTGGTTTCAGCCGAGTGAGTATCGCCCACTCTATCGCGCCGCCGGCAACGCGGCTTTCTTCGTCGTCATGGCGATCATTTTCTCTTACTTCAACAAGCGGCACGACGAGTTCTCTTAGATCCACGCCGGTTGGTGTTTTCTCCCCATCACCGCACCTCGCCCTTCACCACACGCAGCGCGTCCGCTAGAACTGCACCGCCTGCTCCGGCTGCGCCGCCGTTACCTTCGGAGGTAGAGGGCAGCGAGTCTCCTTCGCCGGGAGCGAGAAACAGATTGCTCTCCAGCCCGTGCTGCTTGGTGTAGAGATCGTAGTAACGGCCGTGGAGTGAGTAGAGTTCAGTGTGAGTGCCGCGCTCCACGATCTGGCCCTGCTCGACCACCAGAATCTGATCGGCGCTGCGAATGGTGGAAAGGCGGTGGGCGATGACGAACGTGGTACGTCCCTCCATGAGGTACGAAAGACCCTGCTGGATAAGGGCTTCGGATTCGGAGTCCAGGCTGGAAGTGGCCTCATCGAGGATCAGGATGCGTGGGTCCGCGAGAATGGCCCGAGCAATCGAAATACGCTGCCGCTGCCCGCCCGAGAGTTTGACGCCACGCTCGCCCACCACGGTGTCGTATTTGTCGGCGAAGCCTTCCGCGAATTCATCCACGCGGGCAATGCGGCAGGCACGCATGATTTCTTCTTCGCTGGCATCGGGCCGCGGGAAGGCCACGTTTTCGCGGATGCTGCCATCGAACAGGAACGACTCCTGCAGAACAACTCCAAGTTTAGTGCGATACGAATCGAGCAATACCGTACTCAGGTCTACGCCATCCACCGTAATCCGGCCGGCGGTTGGTTTGTGGAATGCGGAAATCAGCCCAATGATGGTGGATTTGCCCGATCCTGAGGAACCAACTAGCGCAGTTACGGTGCCGTGTTGAGCGCGAAACGACACGTCGCGCAGCACCGTGCGCTTGCCGTCGTAGCTGAAGCTCACGTCATCGAAGGCGAGGTCTCCGACAATGTTGGAAAGTGCCACCGTTCTTTGTGGATCGGCATCTTCCGGTTGCTCGGTCAGAACTTCGTGAGTACGCTCCAAGCCGGCAATGGCTTCAGTGAGCTGCGTGCCGATCGCAACCATCTGGATGATAGGGGCGATCAGGAACCCCAGAAATAACGTATAGGTGAAAAAGCCGCCCACGGTGAGCGTGCCGGCGAGAATCTGGCGGGTTCCGACATACATGATGACAGCGCCGACCACTCCCAGCAGCACGCTGGAAGACAGGCTCATGAGTGAAGTCGCGGTCAGCGTGCGCATGACGTTGTCCAGCAGGCGTTGCACTCCGGTGGAAAATACGGAATGTTCGCGCTCTTCAGCATGGTAGCCCTTGATGACGCGCACTCCGCTGAGCGATTCGGTGAGGCGCCCGGTGACCTCCGCGTTAATCTTGCCGCGCTCGCGAAAAATGGGCCGGATGGTTCCGAACGCTTTGTTCAGCGCGATGCCGAAGCAGAGCAGGAAAATGAATGCCACCAGCGTCATGACAGGGCTAATGCGGAACAGCACCACCAGAGCGATCCCCGAAGTGATCAATCCGCCCGTGAAGTCAACCAGGCCCGTACCTAAGAGATTCCGCACCCCTTCTACGTCGCTCATGATGCGCGAAACGAGTGTCCCCGTTTTATTGGCGTCGTAGAAAGCCACTGGCAGACGGCCGATGTGGGCCTGCACTTTCCTGCGCAAGTCGGCGATCAGGCGCTGGCCGGCCTTCGAGAGCAGTTGGGTCAGTGCAAATGAAGTGACGCCCTGGGTAGCTGTAGCCAGTAGCACGAGCAGGACCAGGGACCTCAACAGTTCGACATGATGCTTGCCGATGACGGTGTCAATCAGGAATTTGGTCGAATAGGGCAGCACCAGTCCGGCCACACGATTGATCACCATCAGAAAAAAACTGAGAGCAAGCAGGGCGCGGCGCGGGCGGACCAGTTCCCAGACATCGGGAAGAACCGCGCGCAAGGTTTGCGCGGTCACTTTGCGGCGCGGCGGTTGGGGCGGGGCTGGGGGCATTGAGCGTTTGACGTTCAGGAGATCAATTTGGGTTCAGTTTCTGTCGGACTCGATGGCATTTTCGCACGTGAGAGGAATCATTTGCCGCGCTTTCTGTTTTTTCTTCATACTGGATCGTGCCCGACTCGCGGGCCGGAGTCCGGGCTAAGTATTCCGAGCCCATGGTCATGCCGCTTTTTCCGGGTGGGCCCGCCTATTTCCTCCCTGAGCAGAAAATCAATGCGCCTATTTATCAATACGTTACGATTCCAATGAACTAACGGGTAAGAACCCAGCGCCGGTTTTGAGGCATCTTAGGGCTACCGTTTTGCCCGCCTGATTTGGTTTACCTGTCCAAATGAGGCCTCCCAGGACCGCGAGTGCAGCATGAGACTCTTCACAAGTGGACCCTTCGGTATTGCGACGATTGTTTTCTTCGCCTTGGTTTCCACGCTCTGCGCAAACGAAAATGCGCAGGGGGAACTCCGCTGGGCGAGGACAAACAAGGAGCCCCTGAAGATTCGCCTGGTGGCGCTGGCCTGGAATCATCAACGCTCTTCATTTTTTGCCAGTGAAGAGGTTTTCATTGCCGAGAAGCAACTCGACCAGAACGAGTCCCGCCTGGTGAAGTTGATCTACGGCTTTCTTCCCTATCAGCCGCGGCTTTCCGAATCAGGCTTCGATTACTCGACGGTGTATGAGATGCGCGCGACCCGGGATCCGGGCTGCGACGAGAGCCTGCTTCAACTGACTTCCGCCGAGCAGGGAGACTGGCGCCAGGCAAAATCGGATTTAAAGTATTCCGCCGATGCGCCCTCGCTGAATCTGCAGCGTCGGAAGTCCAATCTGCCCTGCTACCGGACCAGCCCAGAGGACTACCAGCGGGCGGTGCAGGAACCTGTCAAAGAATCGCCGCCCGCACTCAGCGTTCGATGAAGGTCGCGGGCCTGCTACCCCCTGAATACGCAAATACGTTGCTTGTGCCCCGCGCTTTTGTCATACTGGCTCTCCATGAAGGGAAATCCGAAAGTCCTCTCCGAGTTAAACAAGGCTCTTCGCGAAGAGCTGACCGCAATCAACCAATATTTTCTTCACGCCGAGATGTGCGAAAACTGGGGCTATAACCGGCTCTCCGGCTACATCAAGAAACAATCGATTGGCGAGATGAAGCACGCCGAAGTGCTGCTCGAGCGGATTCTGTTTCTCGACGGTTCCCCCTCCATGTCGCCGCTGGAACTGACAGTGGGCGGAACGGTCAAGGCAATGATCGATAGCGATCTCGCCCTGGAGGTCTCCGCGGTAAAGCAATACAACCGCGCCGTCCAGATTGCGACCGAGGAGGGTGACAACGGTTCGCGCGACCTCCTGGTGCAACTGCTTAAGGACGAAGAAGGTCACGTGGACTGGCTGGAAGCCCAGGTTCACCAGATGAAAGAACTGGGCTACGAGCGCTATCTCACCCAGCAGATGGGCGAAAACAAGGAAGAGTAGCTCGCGTCATCGCCCCATCCGGCTGATCTAGCGTATCCCACTTCGGAATAGAAGCAACTTCTGCTGCCCACCTGGGTTCATACCTGGGGAGCGGAAGTGTGAGTTCGGCTCAGCCCGCTCAATAAATCGTGACGAGAAAAACGGCGGGCCCAAGATGACAGAGAGATTGGAAACTCGAAAACAGCGTTTGAATGGAAAATGGTTTGCCGCATTGCTGATTCTGCTGTGCGGCACATCGGGGTTGGCGCAGACGCCGCCAGCGCGAAATGCGGGCGTTTCCGCGGGTGGCAAATGGACCCAATTTGAAGCCGAGGATCCCATGACCGCGGCAAAAAAGGTGCGCTTCGAATTGTTGGCCAACAGCTTTGAAGGCCGAGATAGCAGCGCTAAGATCACGCTGTTCTGCACCGACGGCAAACTGGCGTTGAGCGACTTCCGCCCCAACATCAGAATGGCCGGGCCCAACCGCCCCGGCTTCTGGGGACAGCCCCAGATGGAAGTAACCGTGCGGGTGGACAACAGCCACAGCGAACACGGCTGGAATTGGGTGGATGGACACTTTCTCTCCATGGACAAGGGCACCACTCGCCAACTGATCGGTGCGCACTTGTTTCGAGTGGAGTTCCAAAGCCCAGAGGGACCGCAGATCGCGGAGTTCTCACCCGACGGCCTCGACTTGGGCCGGGTTGGCAAAGCCTGCGGATTGAGCCCAAAGAAGCCGTGAGGAAATTTATAGCACTAACCAACGTCTGAAACCGCGCCCAGCCCGCGCTTTAGCGGGTCGTCTCGGCCAGGTATGTGCGCCAGGGCTCCCAATAATACTTGGCCCATCCTTCGGTCACGCCTTGGTGATCTTGCTCAGGCACGTTGGCGTGGACTAAATCCACACGGGTGCCCGACAGCGTCTTGCTGAAAGTCAGTATAAGAATGGAGTCCGCGTCGGCCTTCTTGAATGCCGAGGATCGCCAGGACTGCACGATCATTTTGTTGGGCACGATCAGCAGGTTCCTGCCGCGCAACGCTCCGGCAAACGCGGTAAATAAAGCGCCCGCTCTGCGGCTCACTTTGGCGGGAGCTCCGGTTGCCTTGGAATGCTTGCGGGAGTCTACATACATTTCGAACAATGTCGCGGGCGACGCACTGAACTCCACGGACTGCTGAATGGCTTCTGTCATGGTGAATTTTCCGTTGTACCCCGCAGCACTTTGACCAGAGAAAGCTTACTCCTGGGCTGGTTTTTCGCCGGCGAGGGCGCCCGCGCCAGACTAAATCAGGGAGGCTTCCTAAACCAGCACTGACGAAATGGAAAGCTAGCTTGACATCCGCACGCGCCAAGGCTACACTTTGATTGGAAAGCGTGCTTTACATGACACCCGGCATCCTAAATCGTGTCAAAGAGCTGCGCAACGCCCGCAGCTGGACGCAGGAGCAACTGGCAAAGGCCGTGGGCGTTTCCCGCCAAAGCATTAACTCGATTGAGCGCGACCGTTATGTGCCGAGCCTGCTGCTGGCGCTCACGTTTGCCCAGGTTTTCGGATGTTCCACCGATCAGATCTTCACGTTGGAGGACAAGAAATGAATATTCCTATTCTCGGCAGAGCGATTGACGAACGCTTCCTCAACCACCGGTTGAAGTCTACCAGCCTGGCCGGGATCATCGGCGGCGTTTTCGCCAGCCTTCTTTTCGCTTATCGGTTTTACTTCAACCATGTTTGGAGTTGGGACCTTTTCGCGGTCGCCGTGACCATCGTAGGGGTCAAGATGACAGTGATGACGTGGTATCTATTGACCGACTGAGTTCCGCAAGGAGAGACGAAAATGATTTTGCGAAATCGAATGAGAGACCCGAAAAAGCTAGTACCGCTTGCCACCATGTGCCTAGTAGTCGCCATCCTTTTGCCAATGTTCTTTCACCCGGCCTCGCCATTGGGGAAGAATTTGAGCCATGCAGTAAGCGGCGCGCTGTTAGGCTTCTCGCTGGTGGTGAATCTATGGTCAGCGAGGTTAATGTCTCGCCAACGCCGCTGCTCTCGAAGCTTGACTTCTCCCGGAGATGTTCATGAGCCTGCGGGTCGAAGCGGCAATTGACATTGCGGCCCCGTCCGCACGGATTTGGGCGGGGCTGATCGGGGCCTGAAGCGGCGCTGCGAAGAAACGAACTCCACTCGGAAAACTGCTGCCGTTACCACCGGGCATTGCCGCAGGCCACCCCAGCGGCTATCATGCCCCCATTCTAGATTCGCGCCGCAGTCCCGCTTGGCAGGTCGGAAAATCGTCGAAGGAGAAGGTCTTATGGATGTTTCGCAGGCTTTTGCGTTTCTGGTTTACGCGGTGGTGGGCTTGTTCCTGCTGGGCACGCTTTTGAGTGGCTTCTTTCAAGTGAATACGGCGGAAGCGGCCGTGATCCAGCGCATGGGCCGTTTCCTGCGGGTGGCGAATGCGGGCATGAACTTCAAGTTTCCCTGGCTGGACCAGATCGCTGGCCGCCTCGACTTGCGGGTGCAACAACTCGCGCTCGACGTTGAGACCAAGACCAAAGACAACGTCTTCGTCAAAATTCCGGTTTCGGTGCAGTATCACGTGATTCCGGATAAGGCCTACGAGGCTTTCTACAAGCTGGCGAACCCCACGCAGCAAATTTCTTCCTACGTGTTCAACGTGATTCTCGGCCACGTGCCCAAGATGAATTTGGACGACACCTTTCTGCAGCAGTCCGATATTGCGGTGGCGATCAAGGTTGGGTTGGACGATGTCATGAAAACCTACGGCTATGCCATTGACCAGGCGCTGGTAACTGACATCAAGCCGGATGAAAAGGTCAAAGCCGCCATGAACGAAATCAACGCCGCCCAGCGCGAGCAGGTTGCGGCCAGCGCCCGCGGTGAGGCTGAAAAGATATTGAAAGTGAAGCAAGCGGAAGCCGAGGCCGAGAGCAAAGCATTGCAAGGCCAGGGCATCGCCAACCAGCGCAAGGCGATCATCGAGGGTCTCAAGCAGTCGGTGGAAGCCTTCTCCGCAGCGGTCGAAGGCACAACTCCCAAAGACGTGATGATGCTGGTGCTGGTCACGCAGTACCTCGACACCATGAAAGACATCGGGGCGCAGGACAAGACCAATACCCTGTTCATCTCGCACTCGCCGGCGGCCGTTAGCGACTTGTTTAAGCAGATGCAGGACGCCGTAATGATTGGGCAGAAGGCGGCCAGCGTTAGCCAGTAGAAGAGCTGACAGTTGCTCGATTTTGGACAGTTTACAAATCTTTACGTAGCTCGCTCACAACCATCCCTCGCGACTTGCGTTCTCACTTGGTGAAGAGCAACGCGACTGTGCGCTCCTGGTTACTTGCGCTAGCATCCCGGCGTCTGAGAAATCAAATGGTAAATATGGCTTTCATCCCTAGGCAGCATGCGGGCCGGTCCGTCGCGGTTCGCGCCCTACTCATCACATGGTTGTGCTGGTTAACCGTGGTTGGCGCGGCCGATACTGCCGCGGCGCAGCAGTCCTCAACCCAGCCAACTCCAACCATGTCTGTACAGGTGAATGTGGTCAACGTCCTGGCTACGGTTCGGGACAAGCACGGAAAAATCATCAACGACCTGGGCAAGGAGGACTTCACCCTCACCGAGGACGGCCATCCGCAAACGGTCCGCTACTTTACTCGCGAAACTGACCTTCCACTCAGTCTCGGGTTGCTGGTAGACACCAGCTTGAGCCAACAACGTGTGCTGGACCAGGAACGCAGCGCCAGCCACAGTTTTCTGGATCAGATGGTGCGCGAAGACAAGGACAAAGCCTTCATCCTTCATTTCGACCGGGAGGTTGAGCTCTTGCAGGATTTCACCCCATCGCATGCCAAACTGGAGGCGGCTCTGGAGGAACTGCAGGCTCCGCAACTTCGGGACGCGAGCGCCAGCAACTCGCCGGATTCTTATCCCGATTCGCAAAGAGGTTCAGGGCGAGGCTCCGGACGGCATGGCGGAGCCGGGACGCTGCTCTATGACGCGGTGTATCTGGCAACCGACGAGTCCGGCGGATTGATGAGCAAGCAACAGGGCCGCAAGGCGCTCATCATCCTTTCTGATGGCGTGGATCGAGGAAGCAAGGAAACGCTGGAAGGCGCCATCGCCAGCGCTCAGCGCGCCGACACGATCGTGTATTCCATCCTGTTCAAGGATGACGAGAGTTACGGAAACCAAAGAGGCTTTGGCCAGGGCGGGCCCAGAATCGGCATGGGCGGCGGCGGAATGGGTGGACCAATGGGTGGCCCGATGGGCGGTGGCGGCATGGGGAGGCGTGGCGGCGGGTATCCCTCGCAGCAGGAACGCCCCAACGGCAAAAAAATTCTGGAGCAGATTTCCAGGCAAACCGGCGGGCGGCTCTTTGAAGTATCTAAGAAGGAGCCGATCGACGATATTTACACGCAGATCGAAGAGGAGCTTCGCAATCAATACAGTCTCGGCTACACGCCCGAGCGTGCGGGTGGGGCGGCCGAGGGCTATCACAAGATCCAACTTACCACCGGCCGGAAAGATGCTGCGGTGCAGACCCGCGACGGATATTACGCCGACCACTAAACGCTTGCGCTTGGCTCTAGGCTACCGCGACCGTCCTCGCGACCTGCACCCGTTCGTAGCCGACCGCTGCGTAGTATAAGGTTCGGTCGTAGAACTCATCGATCATTCGGAACAGCTCCATTTCGCCAAAGAGCTCCACCGGCTTGGCTACCATTCCTTCTTCTTCCAGGAACTTCCACAGATGTTCCTTGGTGGCCATCATGGCGTACAGGAAATGGCTGAAGGTGACGCCTTGCGCGGCTCGGCGCTCCCCGAGTTGCAAATAGACCCGTTCCACTTCATGCTCCGTCTTGCCCAGCAGCCAATCACCCAGATTGCGATACACCTCGTAGGTGCGGGCTTTGAGCTCGTGGGGAGATACTTTAAGCAAGTCCGCGCAACGAGGGTCGTTCTCCAGCCTGTGGATCAAGCTCTGGGAGAGCAGATCCGCGTGGGACTCAATCAGATGCACTAACCGGGTGGCCAGCATAGAAGCACCTCCCCTCTCACCCCAAGTGAGAGTCTTTCCCCATCCGTGCGTGTGGTTTCAGGCCCGACCCTGACGGTCCACCACTAGTTCGGGACGTTCGTGGCGGAAGTTCTGCACAATGCAGCAATTCCAGCAAACCGGCTGGCAGAAGGCCAGCATCTCCGGAAGATCCTTGGGACAGATTTCATCCCATTCAATCGCCTTGCCCTCGAGATTGAGCAGGGCAGGCCGGTGATCAAAATGATTCAAGTCTCCGATCAGATTCTTGCAAAACACGCAGCGCTTGCCCGCATACCAATCGGTAGCGATGTTCCACACTTCATGCCGTTCGGGATCGGCTGCGAGTTGGCTCAGGCAATCCTGGTCACAATCCTTGCGCTCGGGCCAGCGCGAACACGCCTTCAACGCGACGTTCTCGTGACCCACCAGGGCTGCGGCGGCCGCGTGTCCAGTAGCGATTTCAACGGCCTCGGTTCTTTGAGTTTCCGGGCAGGTAATCAGCATCTTGCCCGACAGTTTCCAATATTGGCGAATTGCGATCTGTAACCGGTGGATGAGAAACGCTCCCGCGATTACAGCCAGCGCGATCAGCAGGTAGGTTTCGGTGGCCATAACAGCCTCCTGGGAGAAACCTCGACATATATTAGGCTAGTCCGAGATCGCGCTCGGGAATGTGATCCCAGAGACTATCTTGCGTGCTGGAAATCACATGCCGCAAGCGGATGGGGGCTGGGTTAGAATGCCGCCTTCAGAATTCGGGTATTGCCGGCGCGGCCGACACTTGATAGCAAGGGTCGAGCACTATCAACATTGCCGGTACCCGCGCCGCGGTCAGAAAGAGAGGGTGCCATGAAAAAGCTCCTGGTGATTGTGCCTTTGGTTTTGCTGGCGGCAGCCTATATAGGAGGTTATTGGCCGCAGCATCAGCAGTTACGCGCCGCCCAACAAAGCGCGGTAGAAGCCCAGCAGCAGCTGGCCGGCGCCCAAGCCGTGGCCCGGATCTGCCGGCTGGAAAACAATCTGCTCGCCTTGCTCGGCCAGACGGAAAATCAAAATTACGGAGACGCCCGCGGTCTTTCCAATTCATTCTTCGACAACCTGCGCCGGGAGGCCGACCGCGATCAGAACGCGCCGTACAAGGCTGACCTGGAGAGCATCCTCGGGCAGCGCGATGCCATTACTGCCGGACTGGCCCGGGCCGACGCTTCCACTACGACCGCGTTGCGGCAAATCCTGGTTCAAATGCAGCAACTCATGGAGAAATCGGCGGGTCAGGCGAACCTTTAACAGAGCCTACAACGGCGGTTCGATAGGCAAAGCCAGCGGCGGTTCCAGCAGAAAATCGAGCTTTGCCATCTCAGCCACCGCATTGCCTACTGCTTCCTCGGTCGTCGGTTCAAGGGTGATTACGAAAGGCAGGTCGTGCTTGTTCTGGCTGGGCACCTGCAACACCGCGTCCAGGCTGATGTGCTTGGCCGCGAGAATGCCGGCCAGAGCAGCGATGATTCCTTCTCGATCGTTCACTCGGAATCTCAGGTAGTAGGCCCGCTTTTGACGGGTTACCGGGATCGGTTTGTACTCGCCAAGACGTTTGTGGGCGAACGGCGAAACTCGCTCCGGGCTGCCATCACGAATTTCGCGGGCCACGCGCATAAGATCGCTCACCACGGCGACGCCGGTGGGCCGCGGGCCCGCCCCTCGGCCGTAATAGAAAGTGTCTTCCCCGTAGAGTCCTTTGACCCAAATCGCGTTATACGAACCTTGCACGCTGGCCAGGATGGTTGAGCTCGAGATCAATGCGGGACGCACCGACAGGATAAGCCCTTCTTCGTTCTGCCGCGCGGCGCAGAGCAGCCGAATGGTATGTCCAAGACGGTGGGCGTACTGAAAATCCACCGGCGACAGGCGGCGAATGCCCTCGGTAAAAATGTCGGAAGGCGTGATTTTCTCCCCAAATGCCAGCGCCGAAAGAATGGCCAGTTTGGAGCGGGCGTCGAAACCTTCAACGTCGTTGGTCGGGTCAGCTTCCGCATAGCCCAGCTTTTGGGCTTCGGCAAGGACGGTATCGAGCGCCGTCCCATGCTTCTCCATTTCGGTGAGAATGTAGTTACTGGTGCCGTTGAGGATGCCGTAAAGGGCTACGATGCGGTCGCCGGAGATGCCCTCGCGCAGCACGGCATGAATCGGAATTCCGCCGGCCACGCTGGCCTCCATGGCAATGTTGGTTCCGGCGGAGATGGCGCGCTCCAGAATCTCCGCGCCGCAGGAAGCCATAAGCTCTTTGTTGGCGGTAACCACCGACTTCTTATTTGCGATCGCCGCATCGATGATCTCGGCGGCGACGGTGGTGCCGCCCACCAGTTCGACGACGATGTGCAAATCCGGGCGCGCCACCAGTTCGCGCCAGTCTTTCGTTTTGAAAACCGCTCCCAGCGATTCAGGAACCGGCTTCTGGTCCACCCGGCGGTCGCAAATCGCTTTCACGCAAAGCCGAAACCCGAGTTTCAGCGCGATTTGCTCCGCATTCTCCGCCAGAATGCCTACCGTCCCGCGGCCGATATTGCCCAATCCCACAATGCCAATGTTCACTTGCTCCATGGTGTGGTCATGATAGCATTCAGCGCGTTTGCTTCTGCTCCTTCGGGTCCGCCTGCGGAAGCTTCGAAGGCATCCCTGCCCGGTGTATGATTGGGCGGTTTTCGCGGCGCAATCGTGCGTTTCCATCTCTCCACTCTGAAACGGAGGCTCTTATCTCATGTCTTTGACTCGGCGCTCACTCCTCAAATCTGGACTGGCTGGTGTCGCGGCCCTCAACGCCAAGTTTTCCTGGTCCGATGACGCACCCGTACCCAAGCGCAAGAACCGCGTTCACCAGTCGGTATGCCGATGGTGCTACCCAGACATTCCGGTTGATAAGCTTTGCGCCTATGCGGCGCACATTGGTTTGAGCGGAGTGGATCTGCTGAAGCCCGAGGACTACGAAGTCCCTCGGCGCTACGGACTGGTTTGCACCATGGCGCTAATCCCGGGGGTCGAGATCCCAGATGGATTCAACCGCCTGGAAAACCATGCCGTGCTCGAAGATGGTTTGCGTAAGTATCTTCCGCTCGCCGCCAAAGCCGGCATCAAGCGGGTGGTTACCGTCTCTGGAAACCGCAAAGGCATGGACGATGAAACCGGATTGAAAAACACCATCGTCGGATTAAACCGGGTCAAGAAAATTGGCGAGGATAATGGGATCATCATCTGCATGGAACTGCTGAACAGTAAACGCAACCATCACGACTATATGTGCGATCACACCACCTGGGGCGTGCGCGCCGTGCAGGAGGTGAACTCACCCAATGTCAAGTTGCTGTACGACATCTATCACATGCAGATTATGGAGGGGGATCTGGTAGCCACCATTCAGGAGAATATTCAGTGGATTTCGCACTTCCACACCGGCGGCGTGCCCGGCCGCCACGAACTGAATGATACCCAGGAGGTGCAATGGGACTGCGTAATGCGGGGCATCGTTGCCACCGGGTTCGATGGATACGTGGCCCACGAGTTTCTTCCCACCCAGGATCCATTCCTGTCGCTGCGTCAGGCCGCTGACTTGTGTGATGTCTAGGGCGAGAAGATATCTTGGGCAAGAAAAGGGGCAGGCCATGGTGGCGTTGGTGGATCGTGCCTGCCCCGGCTTCGCGTCGGTTACCGCCAGTGTCACGCCACCTCGGGACTTTCGCCATACACGCAACACTGTAGGTGTCGCAAAAAATCGCCGCACCTCCGCGCGACGGCACTGCGCCTTCCCCAGCTAGGCAGACTCCTCGTCCATCGCCCGGTACGCGTTCAGGATGTCCTCTCGCGAAATAATCCCTTCCAGTTTGCTGAAATTGGCCCGGCTCACCACCGGAACGATGGCCCACCGGTTTACATACCGCAGAGCCATGTCGAGCGGGTGATCGGGGTGCAGGCGAGGAAGCCGTCGTATGGGGAGAACCGACCCCAGGCTCAGCTTTCCCTTCCCTTCCCCAACCATCGTTTTGACCTCCTGCTTCGTGATCGTGCTCCATCCCGCTGCACTCGAAGACACCAGCAAATCATCGCTTGCAGAATCTTCAACTTGCCCCAACACCCGGTCTAGTGACTCCTCTTCGCGAAGTACCGGAACGGTAACCGGGCGCATGGCGTCTTCCACGCGCAAGATATTCTCTTCCCGTTGTTCCTCCATGGAGGGCAATTCCAGACCTTCCTGGCGAGTCAGGAGGTCGAAGATTGGAACTGGTTGGAGTGCGCGCGCAATCACGTAGGCAAAGGTGTTGGCCACAATTACCGGAAGAATGATGGAATAATTGCCGCTCACCTCCAATGCCATGAACACCGACGTCATGGGCGCCCGCAGAAATCCCGCAAACAGAACTCCCATGCCGACCAGCGCGTACGTGCCAGCCGATCCGCTTAAGTGGGGAAAAAACATTTGTTCCACCCCGCCCACCGCCGCGCCCAGCATCGCCCCAATAAAAAGTGTCGGGGCGAACATGCCGCCGGGTGTCCCGCTGGCAAACGAGAGGGCGGTGGCCACGATTTTCAGGCCCGCCAGAATGCCCAACACCTGCCAGGTGAATTGCCCGTGGATGGCCTGGTCAATAAATTCGTAACCCGCCCCCATGACCTGGGGAAAGCCCAGCACGCCGATCATCCCGATCATCAATCCTGCAACTGCCGGCTGAAAATATTGCGTCCACTTGGGAAGCGCCTTGAGCCGGGGACGCAGGGTCGCAATGCCGCTCGAAAATACCCCCGCAGCTAAGCCACCGGCGATCCCCAGAACCGCATAGGCGATCAACTCCCCTGGCCGGACCAGAGCCACGCGTGGAATGCGGAATAACGGCTCCGACCCCAGAAACCAGCGCATCACCACCACGCTGGAGACCGCGGAGAGAACCACTGAACCCAGGATGCCGGCGCTCCAGCGTCCGATGACCTCTTCAATTACGAAAAGTACCGCGGAGATGGGCGCATTGAACGCCGCCGCCAGTCCCGCGGCAGCGCCCACCGGCGCAATCAGCCGCATCCGTTCGCGGGGCAGGTGCAAACGGCGTCCCAGAACCGAAGCCAAACCTGCGCCGATCTGCAAGGCAGGATCTTCCGGCCCCAGCGAGTGTCCCGAGCCAATCGCCAGCGCGGCTGTCAGGAACTTTCCGATCGCCGTGCGAAAAGGAATGTAGCCGTTGTAGATGTAGAGCGCGGCTTTGGTCTGGTTCACGCCGCTGCCCCGGGCCCCCGGGAAAACGTGGATCACCAATACCGCAATCACCAATCCGGCAAGGCTTGGCGCCAGAAGCAGCCGGGCAGGAGAAGCGATCAGCTCCGATCCCAGAAAGTGCACCCGGCACCACTCGATGGCGAAACGGAAGCACACCACTGCCAGGCCGGAGAAAATTCCAATAAACACCGAGAGCACCAGGAAAAAACGCTCTTCGCGAAAGACAGAACGCAGCAGCGCAGCGGAAATTGACTGCGCTGGCGCCGCCCCCAATTCCACTTCCCCATTCTGCGGTACGGTTGTCACGGACGGTTTGGCTTGCCCGGTCACTTAATTTCCCTCATGTAATTTGGAGACGAGAAGCAGCGCCAGGTCTGGCCCGGCCGGAGTTCCACATTCCGAACTGCTTTCTCGCTCGATGGCAAAAACCAGGTCCATGGCGGCTTCCACCGCATCAGGATCACGGCGCAAGCTGGCTTCGGTAATCTTCGGCTTCATGGCCAGCCATTGCGCCCAGAGCGCCTGTTCATCGTTTGTGGGAGCGCCGCTGGCTTGCCCTTTCGCTCGGCTCGCACAGTCCTGCCACCGTCGCCCGGCCGTACCGAATGCTCCCACTGCGATGCGAGCGCGCTGCAAAGCCGGAATCTTCCGCCGGAACGGATCCATTCGCAGCACCAGGTTCACTGTGTCGAGCAATTGTTGGCTCTCGCCGTCCGCGCCTCGGTTCACCGCTTCCTGAAGGGAACGCTGCGACAAAGAATAATTACCGAGCTCGAAGGCCGCCTTGCCAATTCCCGCCATGGCCTTGGAATTCTGGCGATCCATTCTTAAGCCTTCGCGGTATTCCGCGAGCGCATGGGCGTTGTCCTGGGTTTGCAGGAACAGATCGCCCACCCGGATGTGCAGCGCCGCATCGTCTGGCAGGTCGCCAGACAACGCAATCAACTCAGCTTGGGCCTGGGTGACGGCGTTTTCGTGCAACAGAAACTCCGCCAGTTCGAGGCGGGCCCCACGCCGCTCGGCATCCGGATTGTCTTTCCACAACGCGTAAATAGCGTTGTGATAGTAACGGAGAGCCTCGTCTTTATTCCCCTTTGCTGCCACAATGCGCGCCAGTGCCAGATTGACCGTTCCGTTTTCTGGTTCGCGCTCCCAAAGGTCCAGCAGATAGACGCGGGCTTCCTGTGTGCCGGCGCCGCCTTGTGCCGCCAGCGCTTCAGCCAGCCCCAATTCATACGAATCATTGTCGCGGGAAAAAAGCAATGCGGTACGGAAATCAGCCACCGCGCGCTGCAAGTTCCCAGCTGTCAGGTCCGCCGTGCCCCTCTTGTACCATCGGTTTCCCCGTGCCTGCTGCTGCCGATGAAAAAGCCTCGCCAACGCGCTGACTCCGGCAAAACCGGCGATGGCCAGAAGGGTGAGCACGCCCAGAATAATCGGTTCTCTTGCGGCGTACCACGTTAGACTGCGATCTGTGTTGGCGGTTGCCATGTTGTTGTAGGACTCGCGAACCGGATCAGCGAACTTGCGGGATTCCCTAAAACAGGCTCGCTGAACCTTACTTCACTTTAGAAGACGGGCTACAGGAAAGCGCTTCTTGATGCGAAGCGGTTTGGAATCAGCATCGCAGGGCAATAACAGAATTCACCAGGGGGTGGTTCGCAGTCCCAATTCTCCAGAATAGCCAGCCCGAAAAAAGAATGCCCCCAAAGATCGCCAGCATCAACCTGCACGATCCCAGCCCGCGCCGCGCCATCTCTTGATGTGCTTGGATGGCATGTCGCATCGCGCGGAATGCCGTTGCGGGGCCGTTCACACTGGAAAACGGCCCGGCACTCGCCGGAAGGAAAAACATCACGAGCACCGAAACCGCGACAATTAGGATCGTGATGCTCAGAGATCGTGCGACGTCACCTCTACAGTTTGCCGAGGCAGCGGAATTCGGTCAAGTGCCTGCAGGGAGTATTCCAGTTTGCTCTCCGCCGGATAGCTCACCGCCCGGGTCACTGTCTTCAGAGATCTCCGCGGTTTAAGGTTTGCTTTTCTTCCGGCCCAAAAAACTTTGCGCCGCCGCACGACGGAAGAACGCCGCGCTCCGCACCCGATTCCTTGTGCACAGAGCGCGGCCTTCCAGCCCCTTAGTTCGCTTCGGTTGGGTGCAGCACCCGGAAAGTGTTACCCCCGTTCGACCAGACGAGCAGCAACACCTCCTGGCCATTCGGGACGCCGCTCAAAGCTCCCTTCACGGCAGCCTCACTGTCCACTTTGTGGCGATTCACTTCCAGGATGACGTCTCCTCGCTGCAAGCCGGCGTTGTCCGCCGCGCTGCCTGGTTGAACGTCGGTAATCACGGCGCCATGAACCTCCGCTGGCGCTTGTAGTTGCTGTCGAATATCCGGAGTCAAGTCTTGCAATCCCAGGCCCCAGCGTGGCTTGCCCGCTTCCGCGGAGCCATTCTCCGCTTTCTCCCCCGCATGCTCCATATTTTCCAAAGTTACGGGCACCGCCATCTGCTTGCCATCGCGCAGCACGTTCAGATTGATGTTCGATCCGGGCTGCTTCTGTCCCACCGCGACCTGAAGCTGGCCCGCGTCGCTGACCTTATTGCCGTCCACTTCTGTAACTACATCACCAATGCGAAGTCCAGCTTTTCCGCCCGGCGAGTCCGGTTCCACCTGAGTAATCACCGCGCCCAGATTGTTTGTCAGGTTGAAAAACCTGGAATTCTCTGGCGTAACATCGGTGATTCCGATGCCGATGTATCCGTGACTCACTTTCCCGTAGCGGATGAGCGTGTCCACGGTCGGCTTCGCAATCTGTGCGGGGATGGCGAATCCCATTCCCGAGAACGTTCCCGAGGGAGAAATCAGGAAAGTATTGATTCCCACCACCTCGCCGCGCACGTCCACCAGCGGGCCGCCGGAGTTTCCCGGATTGATGGCGGCATCGGTCTGGATAAACTCGCCGGGCTTGCGCCGGTTGCTGGCGTCAGGATTGGGGCGGTTCAGGGCGCTCACAATTCCCCGCGTCACCGTGAAGTTCAGGCCGTAGGGATTGCCAAAAGCCAGCACCGTTTCGCCAGGGTGCAGTCCCGTCGAATCTCCCCAGGGAACGCTGGCCAGATTCTTGCCGTCCACTTTGAGGACAGCAATATCGGTGAGCGGATCGGTACCGACCAGCTTTGCCGTCATTACTCGCCGGTCGCTGGTGGAAACCCGAATGTCTACCGCACCCTCCACCACATGGTTGTTGGTGACGATGTAGCCGTCGGGCGAAATCACCACTCCGCTGCCCATGCCGTGCTCAATCTGGGATTGGGGCTGCATCCTCGGGCCGCCGTTCGGGCCGCCGTTGGGGCCAAAAAATTGCCCGAAAAACTGCTCCATGCCTTCCGGCATTTGCCCTTGCGTGGCGTCAGGTTTGGTCCGAGACGTCACGGTGACATTGACCACCGCTGGAGTTACGCGAGCCGCTAAGGTTTCCATGGCGCGGTTCAAGGCAATCAGGGGGGCAACGCTGTCGGCATCGAGAGGCGCTGCTGGCGGCGCCGCCATGGCCGCGTTTGCCGCAGCCGGGGTGGCAAACTTGTAGGCGGCGACTGAACCTCCCAGCGCCAGCGCTAACGTTGGCACCAGCAAGAGGCGCACCCATTTGGATCGGCCGGGCTGTTTCATTTTTTCCACTTCGCTTTTGTTATTCATGTTCCTATTTTTCTCCTTAAGGGAACCTTAAATCGGTAATAACTAATTCATTAGTTTCACGTCCCACACCCACCCCTCGGTTCGCGATCCCATCTCTAGATCACTTTCTGAGGGGTTGCTTGCGGAACTGGATTCTTACTCGGCCGCAGCACCGTGATGTGCCACATCTGGATCTGCCACACTGCCGGTACGGCATAGCCGCTCCAACTGCTTTCTACGACCACCAGCACAAGATCGGAGGACTCCACTGCCCTAGTCGCCGCGGCGCGCTGATCGTTTCCTGGAAGATCAAGCTTCGCTTCCACCACCCCGTTTCGCGAACCATCGGGGCGCGAAGGAGTTTTGGGATTCCGGCTATCCGTGGCGGCAATTCCGGGGCGAAGGCGTCCCGGCGAAAGTCCAGCCAGCGTCTTTTGGGATACGCTCGCGAGCGCCGAGCCGGCAGTTGATGTCGCCGCCAGGTCCGGTACCCGCGGCGCCATGGCCTGAGCTGGTGTTGTTTCCTGGGTATTGTCTTCGAACGCGATGAGCCGGGGCGCGCGGGCCAGCAGCGCCAGGCATCCAATCAAAGCCGCCGCGAATGAGGGTGCGATCAACTTCCTCATTCGACCCGCACTGGGCCCTCCCGCGCTTAGAATCCTAGCCACCCGCAGCGATGTCTGCCCTACCCGGCTTACTGCGGCTTGGGCCAGCATCACGCTGCGTCGAAAGAAACTTCTTTCTGCCAGCCGCACCAGGCATTGCGCGTAGGCGCGGGGATTGCCGGTTTGTGCCAGCACAGCTTCGTCGCAAGCCATTTCCCGTTCCAGAGAAATTTGCCTCTCCATCCACCACACTGCCGGATGGAAAAAGAAAAGCGCTTTGACGATCTTCTGCAGCAGGTTGCTCCAATCGTCCCACCGCCGCAAGTGCGCCAGTTCATGCAAGAAGACTTGGCGAAGTTCCGCCGTGGACAGCTCTTGCAGCAGCCATCTGGGCAACACGATCGCCGGGCTCAACAGACCGATGGCAGTCGGCGATTGGATCTCATCCGACAAGAGAATTGCGACCGCCCGCGCCGGCCGGAATTGCGCCAGAGTCTCTCGCAGTTCCGCAGCCAGATCCCTGGGATCTAGCGGCGTCGATTGCCTGCGCAAGACCCATACCTGCCAGAACCCGGCCGCGATGCGCGCCAGAGCCATGCTGGCAATCACCGCCCAGGCCACAAATAAATAAAGCGCCCAGGCGACGGGCAGTGTAACCGCCGCTCTCCCGTTCAAGGGCGAAAACCCGCGCGCCGTTCCCCACCATCCCGCAATCGCCAGCAGAGGTCCGCTCCCAATCGCCAGCAACCCCGCGAACCAGATGGCAAACCGCGCGCTCGAACTCCCTCGCCGCAGCAGGTGCGAGAACAACCCTGCAAACAACAGAATCACGGTGCCTCCAGCTAGACAATTGCCGATCTGGCCGGCAAGCGCCTGGGCAAGGGCGTTCAGGCTGGGCAGGTGGAGGTTCACTTTTTCTCTTCCAATAGCTGGCGCAACCGCTTCAAATCTTCGGCGCCAAGGCTGTCGTCTTCTAAAATGTTGAGCACCAGCAATTCATGAGAATCCTTGAAAAAACGGTTCACCAGATGCCGTATCTCAAAGCGGGTTGCGTCCTTTTGCCCCACCTGCGGGATATAAACGTGGGCGCGTCCATCCTTCGCGTGTTTTACATAGCCCTTCTTTTCGAGGATTCGAATCGTGGTTAGAACCGAGTTATAAGCCAGCGCGGGCTTCTCGGGCAGCGCCTCCAGCACTTGATGCACCGTGGCCGACCCCTTCTGCCAGAGAACATTCATCAGCCGTAATTCGGCTTCGGTGAGAGTTGCAGACGTATTCCGAGCCAACCGCATGCCCTCCACTCACATCCTGCGTGGGACAGAATGTAAACTAATTACTTAGTTGCATGCAACGGATAGTAAGTTGCCTACTGATTGAAAGCACCGCGACAAGCAATGATTTGCTGATAACTTATTTGGTGATCGTTACTTACGAACCAATGGCGGCGGTTGAAATTGGCCACCGGACAGGATTTACTTCTCGTTAATTTCGGCCCATGCCCCAACCCGCCCGTAGTAAACCCGCAAGTTGCATAGCTTGGATGCCATGTGAGCAAATCCGAGGTCGGCTTGTTTGGCGGGGGTGGGGAGTTCTCCGATTTCCATCGGCTCGCGGACCAGGTCGTCCGCCTGATCGTAGGCGCTGTCGGGCTTCACGTTCTTGTTAACCACGAACGTCCAGCTCTTTTTATCTGGAATCAGCCAAAGGCTGTAGGCCCCGGGAGCGATTTCCACTTTGTTGATGTTGAGCGCGGTTTGCGTGAACAAAATCATCGGGGAACCCGCAGGCCGCCAGGGTTTTCCATTGCGAAGCTCCTCCGCCGGGGTCGCGGAATTGTTGTATTGAACGCTGATCTGCTGGCCATCCTCGAAGGTGCAAACCGCGGTGGCGGAATTGGAATTTGAGTTCGCGTCCTGCGCAAACGCAGGAGAAACCCACTGGCACAACAGCACAACAACAATTGCAAGGATACGCATGGTGATCCCCCCCGAAGCGAGCCGTCATTGCACGCTCAGCGCTGGCGCAGCGCGGAACCTGGCAGCCGCCGTGCCCCACATCATAGTCCCGCTTCGCTCCAGCGCCTAATGATTCTTGCCAAAGTGATTCTTGCGAAAGAAGCATCGGGGCAGGCGCGCGGCTTCCGCCTTCATCGGCGCACCTCGTTTTTGTTGTCCTGCTGAACCTTCTCCACGGAACCATGATTCTGAAAAAATACGCTCCTGTTAAACTGGGGAGCATGGGCAGGAGTGTGAACCTGGCGTACGGCCGCAACGGGCTTGCGGTCAGGTTTCCCGATGAAGCTGAACTAACGCTCATCCACAAAGAAGCTCCGCCTCATCTCCCCGACGCGCACGCGGCAATCCGCCACGCACTGGAGGTGCCGATTGGTTCAGCCTCCCTCAAAGATCTGGCGCGCGGCCGGCGCAGCGCCTGCATTCTTATCTGTGACATTACGCGCCCCGTGCCCAATCATCTTTTCCTGCGGCCCATGATCGAGGATTTGCTGGCCGCAGGAATTCCGGCCGGCGAAATCACGGTCTTGATCGCCACCGGCCTGCATCGCCCCTGCGAGGGCGCGGAACTGGAGGAACTTGTCGGCGATCCCTGGGTGTTATCCCGCGTCAGGGTAGTCAATCACATGGCACGGGTGGACGCCGATCATCTGGACTTAGGGAGCACCTCCACGCGCGGCACGCCGGTGAAGATTGACCGCCGCCTGGTCGAGGCCGATCTCCGCATCGCGACCGGTCTGGTCGAGCCCCATTTCATGGCTGGGTATTCGGGAGGCAGAAAGGTGGTTGCGCCCGGAGTCGCTCATGCCGACACCATTCGCACCTTCCACAATGCACGCTTCATGGAGGATCGGTTTGCCATCCAGTGCAACCTGGAGCGCAATCCGCTTCACGAGGAGCAGCTTGAGATTGTCCGCATGATCGGCGAGATCTACGCGCTCAACACCGTCACCGACGAAGAACGCCGCTTGTCGTACGTCTCTTTTGGGGAGATCGTCGCCAGCCATCTGGCGGCGGTGGAGTTTGCCCGCAAAAGCTGCGAAGTTCGGGTACCTCGCAGATTCAAGACCGTCGTCACCTCTTCGGCAGGGTATCCGCTCGACAAAACCTACTACCAGACCGTGAAGGGCATGGTAACGCCGCTGGATATTCTTGAGCCGGATGGCACGCTGATCGTGGCTTCAGCGTGTTCCGAGGGGCTCGGTTCGAAAGAATTTCACCAGGCGCAGACCAAACTTGTTGAACTGGGGCCCGAGGGCTTTCTGCAAAGCATTGTTGCCAAGCCGCTCGCCGATGTGGATGAATGGACCACCGAAATGCAATTGAAGCCTCTGCGGCGCGGGCGGGTCGCGCTTTACACCGACGGCCTCAGCGCCGCGGAGCGGCAGATCACCGGTGTGAAAATGATCGCTTCCGTCGAAGAAGCTATCCGCGAAAGCATGGCGCGGACGGGCGACCGGGCCATCGCCGTGATCCCCGAGGGACCTTACGTCATCCCGTTTCACGCAGCGGCGGTTTAACGCAAGCCGGCAGGGGTGACGCTCCTTTCCCGTCGAATCTGCAGGAACATTCACGATAGCGTCGCGGACGCTGGCGGTATTTCGCAAATGAATTGCACGTTTCATTAGTTATTGACACCCGCAAGCCCGCCTGCTAGCCTGCGTTGTCTTTCCACGTTTGAAGCCTGTGGTACGGATCGCAGTGGCAAGCGGTTGCTACTGAGCAACTTATCGCTTTTTGGGGGTACCATTGAAGACCACTCGCAGACAGTTTTTGCAGACCTCATCGCTGGCAACGCTTGCCGCCACCCAACCCCTGAACGCGGCCGCCACTGCGCCGCCGCAACACCAAGCGCTCGACGGATTCGAGATTGCGCATCGCCATTCGATCGTGAAGGATTTGCCGACTCCCAACTTCTTCGAAGGAATGCTGCTGGGCAACGGGGATGTCGGCGTCTGCGTGGTGGTGCGCCCGGATGCGCTCGGACTGCATATCGGCAAAAACGACTGCTGGGACATTCGCCTGAGCGAGGGGGCGGAGGAACAGGTTCTACCCTTTCCGGAACTCTTGAAGCTCTGGCAACGCGCCGGCGACGAGGCCAGGCGTCAAGGCAAACCGGACATGCTGTTTCTGGAAAGCAGCATTGACTTCTTCCAGGAGTACACACGAAAAGTCGAAGCTTCCTATCTCAGGTCATGGCCTCGCCCCTGGCCGTGTGGCACCGTCTGGCTGCATTGGGACCCCAGATGGGTGCAGCCGGGCCGGCACTCGCTTGATCCGGCGAATGGTTCGTTCGCGCTCGATCTCAAATGCATGAAGCCATCGGGAGATTCGCGTACCGCGAAGCTTGCCTGCTCTGTGGATTGGAGAACCGGCTTGATTTCCGCGTCGACGGATACGCCAGTGTCTTTCTTATCGGCGAATTACTATCCCCGTATTGACGAGGGGCAAAGTCCGACCGCCGGTAGCTCTAAGCCTAAGTTGAGTGCATTGCCTCATCCGGAGTTGGAGGTTCACGCGGAAGCCGCTTTCGCGGAGTTTTCTTGTTTTCAGTATTTTCCCGCCCTGGGGCCCACGGAAACCATGCCGGCGCCACCCAAGTCGGATAAAGACCGCAATTTCACGCTGCATGCGAGGATCGCGGGCAGTTGGTCCGTCGAAGCTGGCGACAAACAGAATGCGATAGCGATGAACGGCGTAGGTGAACAAGCGCTGCGTCTGGATATTAAACTCGCAACCCCGCGCGACATCTTGCTGGAACGACTGGAACGCGAGGCGGTCTCCTCGGGAGAACGCAGTCCCTGGATCCTGATTCCGCAAGACCACGCTTATAGCGAGCAGGATCTCGACACCCGATCGTACGCCCGCACAGCGGTGGAACGGTTAGCGGGCACTCCACTGAGCCAGATCCAGGGTGATTCTGGCGCGCACTGGCGCGAATTTTGGTCCCATTCCGCCGTTCAACTGGACGACAAAGAGCTGGAAAGAATCTGGTATCACAACCAGTATTTTCTGGCCTGCTGCCTGCGGCCGGGGAAAACCGCTCCGGGCCTGTTTGCGAACTGGTCGACCGCTGACCTCGGCACCTCATGGCATGGCGACTATCACATGGATTACAACTGCGAGCAGGCGTTCTGGGGCGTTTTCTCCAGTAACCACGTGGAGCAACATTTGCCTTACGTGGAACTCTGCCAGAACCTGCTGGCCATGTCAGAAAAATTCGCTCGGGAAAAATTCGAGTTGCCGGGCGCCTGCTTCCCGCTGACGGCGGTTCCAGTACCGAGTCAAAGCGTATTCATTCCGTCGCCGCCGTGGGCCTACCTGATCAGCAATACTCCGTGGACGGTGCAGAGTTTGTGGTGGCAGTATCTTTACACTCAGGATGAGGATTACCTGCGGCGGGTTTATCCAATCCTGCGAGCGGCGGCGCAATTCGTGGCTGCGTATGTAAAGAAGGGGGATGACGGAAAATATCACGTCATCCCAACGGTATCTCCGGAAAACTGGGGCTTCACCGTGGATTTCCGTCTGAATAAAGACTGCATCCTTGACCTTGCCCTAACGCAATTTCTTCTGGACGCCGTGATTGAAGGTTCAACGTTACTGCAGACCGATGCGGCAGACCGCCCCGGCTGGAAGGAGATTCGGGAGAATCTCGCGCCTTACCCCCAAGGAAACGGTCCCTACGGTGAAGTCTGGCTGGACGTTGTGGACGGGGCGGCGGAGCATGTGTACAACGTGCCGGTCACTCTGTCGCCGGTTTTTCCCGGAGAGCAAGTGGGCATTGGCCGCGGTTCGGAACAATGGGAGTTGGCGCGCCGCACCGCAAGCGTGGTCCGCCTGGAAGGCGGGAACGATCTGGTGTATCAACCCCTGATTCGCGCTCGCCTGGGCATGCTCGATCTCGACTGGTTCAAACGCGAGGTCGCGTATTGCAGCCTTCCCAACGGAACCGCCAACGATCGCGTCCGTCAGGTGGTGGGGCGTTATGACGATTCCACCGATTTCGATTACATGATGCGCATAGGTTTTTGGACGGAGAATTTCTCGCTTCCGGCGGTAATCAACGAGTGCATGATGCAAAGTTACACCGGGACGATCCGGCTTTTCCCGAATACGCAGAATCTGGGGCCGGCGCGATTTGAGAGTCTGCGCGCCGCCGGAGCCTTCCTGGTGAGCGCCGCCTTTGATGGAAAGCGGGTGGCCAATCTGTCATTGCTCAGCGAGAAAGGAAAGACCGCGCGAATTGTGAAGCCGTGGGCTGCCAAAGGAGTGAAGGTGATCCGGGAGCGGGACAGCCGCGATGTAGCCGTCAGATATGACGGAGAAACTCTGGTGTTTGATACACAACCAGGCGAGCGCTATCAGGTTGAGGCCCTCTGACGCTGTAGGGGCGGAGCGCTTCAGCACCCGCCACCGACAGGGCCGGTCAGGAGCCGAACCTCTCTGCGGCCCGAGCTTTCGCTTTCGCCGCCTCCTCTTCGCGATTCTTGGGCGGTGCCGCCGTTTCCAGAGCTTGAAGCAGCCCAGTCGATGTGGAGGCTATCTCATCCACCGCAGCCAGGAATGACGCTTCGTTGGCCTTGGACGGTTTGTTGAAGCCGGTGATCTTCCGCACGAACTGCAGCGAGGCCGCGCGAACTTCTTCCTCGGTGACCGGCGGATCGAAGTTGAAGAGAGTTTTGATATTCCGGCACATTCTGTACGCACCTCACAATTTCCTAAGTATCCGCATATTTTAGTCCGCGAAGCTGGCACGCCGTCCTCCCTCGCCTTATAACGCCCGGCCAGCACAGGCTGCAGACGCCCATGCCCACTGAAAATTGAATCCGCCCAGGTGTCCGGTTACATCCACCACTTCTCCAATGAAGAACAGTCCGGGCACTTTGTGGCTTTGCATGGTTTGGGCGGAAAGTTCATCGGTATCGACGCCTCCAACCGTGACCTCGGCTTTGGCGTAACCTTCCGTGCCCGCGGGAAGCACCGTCCAGGCGTGGATCTCGACGTTCCCATTGGCGAAGCGCAGCGTTGGTCCAGGCGGCGGGACTATGCGTATCCAGCCAGCGGGTGGCCAGACGATGGGGGAGAGCTTTTTGCAATTCGGTTCGCAGGGCAATGATGGTTCGCGGAGAATTCGGTTGCAGGAGCGGCGCAGCGACTTCGCGATCCGGCGCAAGATCAAGCAGGATCGGGTGTGGCTGCCTCCAGTAGGACGAAATCTGCAGGATGGCCGGGCCGCTGAGTCCGCGATGTGTGATCAGCAGCTTTTCGCGGAAGCGCTGGCCGTTACACGCTGCGGCGACCTCGGCGGAAACGCCCGCCAATTCCGCGTACTGCTGGCCATCGCTTTGGTTGAAGGTGAGGGGCACGAGTCCGGGCCGGGTTTCGCGAATCGCCAAGGCGAACTTGCGCGCCACGGCGTAACCGAAATCCGTAGCGCCCATCTTTGGAATTGACAATCCGCCGGTGGCCACGACAAGGACTGGAGCGCGGAATTCGGTTTCTCCCGCCCGTACCACGAACTGGTCGCTGCGCGTCACCTCCTGCACGGCAACATTGGTGAACAATTGCACTCCGGCGGCCGCACATTCGGTTTCGAGCATTCCCAGGATGTCTTGCGCGGAGCGGTCGCAGAACAGTTGTCCTAGAGTTTTTTCATGATAAGGAATGTGGTGCTTCTCGACCAGAGCGATGAAATCCGCCGGGGTGTAGCGGGCCAGCGCGGACTTGGGAAAATGAGGATTAGACGAAATAAAGTTTTCCGGTGTGCAATGGAGATTGGTGAAATTGCAGCGTCCGCCGCCGGAGATCAGAATTTTGTTTCCCGGCCGCTGGGCGCGTTCGAGCACGGCCACGCGGCGTCCCCGGCGTGCCGCTTCGACGGCACACATCAGCCCGGCGGCTCCGGCCCCGAGAATCAGGGCATCGTATTTGTGGAAGGTCATTGTTTGCGACACTGCCAGAGAAAATATACCGTGCCGGCTGCCCTCGGACTGGCCTCAGTCGGCACGTTTTCTTCATCGACGCCAATATACGGTACAGGCTGGCCAATGGATTGCCCTCCCGCAACAAATATTGTCTACATCCGAATTCCAAAACGCGGCGTAACTGTAGTGAGCGTCAAAATTCAACGTTGAGAGGAAGAACGACCGTGAACAAGAACTTGGCAATTCTGATTGCGATTTGCGCAGTGGCAGTGTCTTCAGCCGTGGCCGGAATGAAGAATCCCATGGTGGGCGGCCAGGAAATGCTTCCCACCAAAAATATTGTTGAGAATGCGGTAAATTCCGCCGATCACACTACTCTGGTGGCCGCGGTGAAAGCCGCTGGGTTGGTGGACACGCTGGAAGGTCCTGGACCGTTCACCGTGTTCGCGCCCACCAATGAGGCATTCAACAAACTGCCTGCTGGAACTGTGGATACTCTGCTGCAAGCCGAGAACAAGGCGACGTTGACCAAGGTGCTTACCTATCACGTCGTAGCTGGCCGGCTGAGCGCAGCCGATCTGAAGCAACAGATCAAGGCGGGCAACGGCACGGCGGAGTTGACCACCGTCGAAGGTGGGAAGCTTTGGGCGTCTCTGCATGAAGGCAAACACATCATGCTGAAAGACGAGAAGGGCGGCACCGCCATCGTGACGATTCCCGACGTATTCCAGTCCAATGGCGTGATTCACGTGATTGACACGGTGGTGATGCCGAACTAGTCTGGTTGAAACTATCGAGGGATAGAGCCGGACCTTGCGTCCGGCTTTTCTTTTCCAGGAGTTAGTTCCGGCGCGAGTTCAGCCTCGAACGGCGATTGCCAGGTCCAAAGCTTTTAGCCCCTGAGAACACCGAGGACCTGCGCAGAGTTATAATGCGGAGCGCTACGAAGGAATTCCCAATTCACACGCGGAGAGCCCATAGAAACCATGTCCACCACCCCGATCCTTCCCACCTCAGTTATCGGCAGTCACGCGTATCCCGGCTGGATGTTGTCCGCGCTGGAAGCCATTGAAGCCGGCAAGTTCGGCGAGACTGACCGGCAGGAACTGTTCGACGATGCGGTCAACATTGCCATCCATGATCAGGAAGCCGCGGGCATCGACGTTATCACCGATGGCGAAATGCGGCGCTGGTACTTCGTGCAAAGCTTTTTCCGCCGCATGAGTGGCCTGGAGAAGATGGAACCGCTGCGCAAGATGGGGGTGTACGGATACGACAGCGTGCCTCGCTACAAAGCGGTCGCTCCCGTGACGTTCCCGACGGGCCTGGGGATTGTGGAGGAGTTTAAGTATCTAAAGAAAAATACGCGAAGCAAGATCAAGGCCACCTGTCCCGGCCCAGTAACCCTCTCGATTCATATCCGCACCAAGGACAGCTCCATCTATCCCGACCGCACCAAGCTGTATTGGGAGTTTGTGCCGGTGATCAATGCCGAACTGAAGGCCCTGGTGGCGGCAGGCGCTGAGGTCATCCAAATTGACGAGCCTTCGGCGGCGATCGTGCGGGGCGAACTGGAGGAATACACCAAGCTGTTCAACGCGGCGGTCGAAGGAGTAAAAGCCAAGATTGCGTACCACGTTTGCTTTGGCAATCTGGCCAGCCGTCCGCGCGGCAAAAGAGATTACCGGTGGATGACTTCAGAGTTATTGAAGGTAAATTGCCAGCAACTGATTCTCGAATTTGCCAACCGCGAGATGAAGGAAATCGACCTGCTGAAAGAAATCTCGGCGCATCGCGAAGTGGGCGTGGGCGTAGTCGATATCAAGTCATTCTATGTGGAGAGCCCGGAAGACGTGGCGGAACGCATCCGCGAAGCTTTGAAATTTGCTCCCGCCGAAAAGATGACGCTGGTGCCCGATTGTGGCCTGTTCCAGCTACCGCGCTGGCTGGCAGTATTGAAACTGAAGTCTCTGGTCGCAGGGACGAAACTGGTGCGTAAAGAGCTGACGGGAACCACGTAAGGGCACAACCGGAACGATTGCGGGACGTGGGTGTATGTACGATCATGAACGAAGTTGCCGTGAATGATGGTCCGAGCTTAACGCCTGGTGGGCAACCTCGCCCAAGCGAGCCGGCACGAGGCACTCCCAAGAGCAAGAGCCAAGAGCAATAGCCAAGAGTAAGATGAGCGCGACGGCCTGTGCCACCCGGGCACAGGATACTTTGAGCTTGGATCTCGGGAGGAGTGTTGATGAAACCATTCTCGTCGTATGACCGAAGAGCCTTCTTGCGTTTGGGATTAGGAGTTGCAGCCGGGAGCAGCATTGCAGTCTCGCTCGAAGGCAAAGCTCTAGCCGCCAACCCTCATTTAGATAGCTCATCTCTACTCGGCAATCTTGGCGCTGATGCGCCGCAGGTTGATCAATCGGGCAAACCTTCCGTGGCGCGAGGCCGAAAGACGCTGCGTCCGTTCGGGCCATTCTTCGCCAACCATAACCAGGACACCGGACTACACTTTTGGGGTTTAGAGCGCTGGAAGCAGGAAATCAATGCCAGCCAGAAGATGGGCGCAAGGGCCATCTGGTTTCTGCCCTTTCAGTTTGGGCAGCGCACTCATTACGACTTCGAGGACATGTCTCCGCACTGGGTATTGCAGCGAGCCATATGCCGCTCAATTGTTGACGCTGGGCTTGAGGTGGGCATTTACCTGGGACTCAATGATGTCTTCCCCGAAACCTGGAGCGAACATCCGGAATGGCAGGCAACCAGAGGAGACTATTCTCCGGAAGAAGCCGCGGTGTGCCCTTCGGTTCCAGAAGCTCGTCAAGAATTACTGCGGCTGCGGGAGAGGCTTTTCGCGGGCTTGCCGCGAATCGATTACATCGTAACCCAGATCACCGATTACGGCGGCTGCGGGTGCGACATGTGCGCGCCGTATGCGAAAACTTATTTAAAGGTGATGGAGGAACAGTCCGCTATCGCCAAACGCTATCATCCGGAAGTCAAGATCGTGGCCTCCGCGATGAGCGCCTCAACAGCGGAGATGGACATGATGCGAGACCTTCTGCCAGCAGCGCTATGGGCAGATTATGTCTATGAATTTCCGCGCGGCCCCAAGCCCGTAATCAAGAGTCTGCTGCCCGAGACCACGATGGTAGGGGGATGGGGCAAGTTCGGGCCGTGTCCCTTGCTCGCCGACATCAAGCGCGGATATGAATACGATTACGCCCACATTGGAGGGGTGGCGCAATATTGCGAGGGCCTGCATGATGACGTAAACCGGTTTGCGGTGTTGCAATTTGCGGAAGATCCTCAGCGGTTGGTCGAAGATGTGGCGCGAGCCTACGCCGAAGATTGGCTTAAGCTGAGCGGGCGCGATGCGGCGCTGGCCGGTCAGGTGATTGCCGGCTTAGGCAGCGAAATCGTGACCGGGTATGCAGATCAGGCGAAACTCCGCGGCGTGTTGCTTTGCTTGAAATCCCTTGAGTGCGCCGCGGAGAATCCCCAGGCGGATGAAAGGGTCAAGATTCTTCTTGACTTGCGCGCGCGGACGCGCGGGTTGGAGGACAATTACCGATACTGGCTGCTGCATTATCGGGCAGTATGTGAATCCTTGAGCACAGCTACAGGTTCGTTAAGCATCGAAGTACTGCGGAAGGAAGCCGAAGTTGCACGGGTCGCGTTCCTTCGCCTGGAGCCGGAATATGGGCGGTTCTTAGCCAACCTGGAAGTCTGGGATAAACCCGGGCGCTTGCCGGTCATCTCGCCGAGGACAGCCACCATGATGTGGAAACATGAAAACAGCTTCGTCTGACGGGACGGTTGGGGTTTGGCGGGAGCGCATAATCCGCAGGCGGTGATTGTCCAAAATCTCGCTGGAGGTATCCCCAGCTCAAAAGATCGGCGATTGCTAAGGCATCGGCAACACGGCCTTTCCGCGTTGAACCCGAATCGCGATTTGCCTCATCTACTAGTCACTCACTGTTTCCCACTGGAAGGAAAAAACATGTCTGCCTGGCCTTCACCGAGTGCTCTTGACGCCAGTACACAAGCCTTCCCGGTCCTGACGGAAGCGCAGCTAAGTCGTCTTCGGCCCGTCGGCAAATCGCGGCGGGTTGAGCCGGGAGAGATTCTGTTCCAGCCAGACGACAGCGCGGTGCCCTTTTTCGTGCTGCTCTCCGGCAGCATGGAAATCGTCCAGCCGGGTCTTTCGGGCGAACGTGCCGTCGCCACCCACAGTCCCGGGGAGTTCACCGGCGAGATGACCATGATTTCCGGGCAGCGCTGCCTGGTGCTCGGCCGGGTCACGGGCGCGGGCGAGTTTCTCGAGATCAGCGGAGAGGGGTTGCGCTCGCTGGTCGCCACGGACGCCGAGTTAAGCGAGATTTTCATGCGGGCCTTCATCCTGCGCCGGATTGCGCTCATCGCGCGCGGCCAGGGCAACGTGATCCTGATGGGTTCGCGCCACTGTGCCAATACGCTTCGTCTTCGCGAGTTTCTCGCCCGCAATGCGCACCCTTACACCTACATCGATCTGGACACCGACAAGACGTTGCAGGAGTTGCTCGACCGTTTTGCGGTCAAAATGTCCGAGGTTCCGGTGGTGATTTGCAACGGACGCAACGTGCTGCGCAATCCTTCGCCGCAGGAGTTGGCGGATTGCCTGGGCTTTAACGTCAACATAGACCAGTCCCAGGTGCGGGATCTGATCATCGTGGGCGCCGGCCCGTCTGGCCTCGCGGCCGCTGTTTACGCGGCTTCCGAAGGACTGGATGCCCTGTTGATCGAGACGGAGTCCCCCGGCGGACAGGCCGGATCGAGTTCCAAGATAGAAAATTACCTGGGATTTCCCACGGGAATCTCAGGCCAGGAACTGGCGTCGCGAGCCATCGCGCAGGCCCAGAAATTTGGGGCGCGGATGATGGTGGCTCACAAGGTAGTCCAATTGAAATGCAACCGCCGTCCCTATGAGGTTGTTCTGGATAACGGCAACACCCTGGCGGCGCGGGCCATCGTTATTTCGACCGGAGCCCAATACAAAAAGCCGCCCATCGCGAACTTGGCTGGATTTGAAGGCCAAGGAATTTATTACGGCGCCACTTTTATGGAATCGCAATTGTGTTTGGCGGAAGAGGTGGTGGTGGTGGGCGGGGCCAACTCGGCGGGACAAGCGGCCGTATTCCTCTCCCAAAGCGCGCGCAAGGTGCATATGCTGGTGCGTTCCGACGGGTTATCCGAAACCATGTCTCGCTATCTGATCCAGCGTATTACCGAAAATCCAAACATTGAGATGCATTACAGGACGGAAATCGTCGGCCTCGAAGGCGGGATGCATCTGGAGCAGGTGCGCTGGCTCGATAAAGCGACAAATGTAACCTCGACCCACGCGATCCGCCACGTGTTCATCATGGCGGGAGCATCTCCGCGAACCGAATGGCTGAAAGGCTGCGTGGCCATGGATGACAAGGGCTTCATCCTGACGGGAAGAGATCTGGAGCCATCCGCAGGCCTGGCTCCCCCCTTCGCGTGGCCGCTCAGCCGGGCTCCACAGATGCTGGAAACCACGCTTCCCGGAGTGTTTGCCGTGGGCGATGTTCGCTCCGGCAATGTGAAGCGCGTGGCTTCCGCGGTGGGAGAAGGCGCCATCGCGATTCACCTGGTGCACCGCAGCCTGGCGGAACTCTAGCCAGCAATACCGTGCTTGGTCCCGTATCCGGTCTCGGTCTCCGAGCTTGATGCACAACGGCTAGTGTTATGATCTCGCGAGCCGGAAGACTGAGACATCTCCGGCCAATTTCAATTCTTCCGTAACGCATCCCAGTTCGCCCAGGCATTGAACTTTCCCAGGGAACTTCCATGCGTTGCGAGGACGGGATCATCCATGCATAACTTTTCTATCCGGCCTGCTCCGTCAGCGACGGCCGTCGCGGCGATAACGCTACTCCTGGCTTGTGTCTTTGTCCTTCCGTCGAATGCAGGCGATGTGGGAACCGCGCGCCCCGGCTATTACCGTTACCCGGCGATTCATGGCGACACCATCATCTTTACGGCGGAAGGCGATCTTTGGTCGGTAAGCGCCAAGGGAGGCGCGGCGCGGCGGCTGACCTCGAATTCTGGGAAGGAAATCTATCCAGCCATTTCCCCGGATGGCCAAACCGTCGCGTTCAGCGCGGAATATGAAGGTCCTCTCGACGTCTACACCATGCCAGTCGAAGGAGGGCTGCCGCAGCGCCGCACCTGGGATGGAGGCGCGGCCGTGGCGGGCTGGACTCCGGATGGCCGGGTGCTGGTGCGAACCCAGCGTTACTCCACGCTACCCGACCCCAAGCTGGTCGCCATTGATATGGGCGGGCAACGCGAAATCGTTCCCCTGGCGCAATCCGCGGAAGGCGCATACACCCCGGACGGGAAGACGCTTTTCTTCACGCGCTACAACCGGCAGCCCAGCCAGACCAAGCGCTACCAGGGCGGCACGGCGGAGAACATCTGGCGCTACGACGCAGGTTCGGAGGCGGTGCTGCTGACCGGCGACTGGAAAGGCACTTCGCACAATCCGATGTTTTGGGATGGGCGCGTGTATTTTCTCTCGGACCGCGATGGCGTGATGAATATTTTCTCCATGGACCAAGATGGGCACGCCCTGCAACAACTCACGCATCACCGAGGCTGGGACGTGCAGTGGGCTTCCATCTCAGATGGGAGGATCTCGTATCAGTACGGCGCCGACCTGTGGCTGCTCGATTTGAACAGCCATCAAGATGCAATCATCCCAATCACTCTGGTTTCTGACTTCGATCAGTTGCGGGATCATTGGGTGAAGAAACCGCTGCAATATCTGACGGGCGCGCATCTTGCTCCGGACGGCAGCGCTGCCGTGTTCACCGCCCGCGGGCAGGTGTTCACCTTGCCCGCCACTACAGGACGGATTGTCACGGTTGCCGGCAAGGCTGGAATCCGCTACCGCGAAGCGCGTTACATGCCGGACGGCAAGAGCATCCTTGCGCTTTCCACCGAGAGCGGCGAAACCGAGTTCTGGAAGTATCCGGCCAACGGAGTGGGCGCGCCCGAGCAATGGACCAACGACGCCAAAGTTCTGCGCTGGGAAGGCATCCCGTCACCCGATGCACGCTGGCTTGCCTACCGGGATAAGGACCAGCAGTTGTGGCTCTACGACACGAAAAGCCAACAGCCGAAAATGATCGCGCAATCCCTGGTGGATGATTTTTCGGATCTTACCTGGTCTCCCGACAGCCAATGGCTCGCGTACGTGGAGGCCGCGACCAATACCTTTGCGCAGATCAAGCTGCTGAACATCAAGACCGGCGCGATTCAGGCGATCACGTCGGACCACTACAACAGCGTGAATCCAACCTGGAGCGCGGATGGCAAGTGGCTCTATTTTCTTTCGGACCGGATGCTGAAGACGACCGTGGGATCGCCCTGGGGCACCCGCCAGCCGGACCCGAACTTTGACCGGTCGATGAAGGTTTATGAGTTGGCGCTTACCACCGGCCTGCGGTCGCCGTTTGCCGCGGTAGACGAACTTCATCCCGACACCAAGTCCGAAGATACGAAAGAAGATAAGAAAAAAGACGATACAAAATCCGACGATGCCAAAGAAGACGCCAAGAAAGAGGAAGGCAAATCCGACAAGACATCCGCCCAGAAGAAAACTCCTCCCGTGGTAAACGTCGATTTCGGCGACTTGGCTGCGCGGCTGAGCGAAGTTCCCGTTCCGGCGGGAAATTACTCTTCGCTGCAGGCGACGGAAAAACGCCTGTGCTGGATGCAGCGGGGTGAAGAGGATCCTCCGCAGTTAGGTCTGCAGTGCGTGGACATTGCGAACAAAGCCGACCCGCCGGATACGGTGATGAGCGACGTGAAAGGATACGAGATCTCGCTGGATCGTAAGAAAATGCTGGTGAGCAAAGGCGACGACTTCTACATTCTCGGTTCGGATGTCAAAGCCACCACGCTCGCGGACGCGAAAGCACTCCCCAAAGCCAAAATCGATATGTCCCGCTGGACGTTCGCGGTCACCCCTCGTGCCGAATTCCACGAACTCTATCTCGATGCCTGGCGACTGGAACGCGATTACTTTTACGACCGCGGCATGCACGGCCTGGATTGGAAAGCGATACGGGATCGGTATCTTCCGCTGGTCGATCGGGTGGCGGACCGCGATGAACTGAACGATGTCATCGCGCAAATGGTTAGTGAACTCTCGGCACTGCACATTTTCGTTCACGGCGGCGATTCGCGAAAACCATCGGACGACGTGGAGATTGCAGGGCTGGGCGCCGTACTGCATCGGGACGAGCGGGCGGGCGGGTTTGTGGTGCAGCACATCTATCTGCATGACCCGGACCTGCCGAACCAAGCGGCGCCTTTGGCCAGGCCAGATTCCGCAGTGCATGAAGGAGAGGTGATCCTGAGCATTGACGGAGAAGATTCGCTTAGCGTCACCGATGAACGGGCCTTGCTTCGGGGTAAGGCAGGGCGCAAGGTGTTGCTGCGGGTCAAATCCGCGGCGGGACAGGCGCGGGACGTTCTAGTGACGCCTATTCCAGAGAAGGACGAGCGCAGCCTGCGCTATACGGAGTGGGAATATTCACGACGCCAAAAGGTGGAGGCAGATTCAAAATCACAGATTGGATATGTTCATCTCCGCAACATGGGCTCCTCGGATATCGAGCAGTGGGCGCGGGAGTTTTATCCCGTGTACGACCGCCAGGGGCTAATCATCGATGTGCGGCATAACGGCGGAGGCAACATCGATTCGTGGGTGCTGGGTAAACTCTTGCGCAAAGCGTGGTTCTACTGGCAGCCACGAGTTGGGAATCCGAGTTCCAACATGCAATACGCCTTTCGCGGACACATTGTGGTGCTCTGCGACCGGCTGACGGCATCCGATGGAGAAGCTTTCACTGAAGGAATTCGGCGTTTGGGACTGGGCAAGATCATTGGCGTGCGAACTTGGGGAGGTGAAATATGGCTCTCCGCCAGCAACACGCTGGCGGATGACGGAATCGCCACGGCCGCCGAAGACGGAGTTTATGGGCCGGAAGGCAAATGGCTGATCGAGGGCCACGGAGTGGATCCGGATATCGAGGTGGATGACCCTCCGCACGCCACATTCGCCGGGAGTGACGCGCAACTGGATGCGGCGATTCAATACCTGCGGGAGGAGATTCGGAAAGACCCGCGGCCGGTTCCAAAGGCTCCGCCTTATCCGAATAAGGCGTTCAAATACGAACCGTAATGTAAGCTTCGCTTAAGCGAAGTAAAATCTCGACTGGCAAGCGACAGGGCCTCCATGAATAAGAGAACCTTTCTGAAGCAATCCTTGGCGGTAGTAACCAGCAGCCTGATGACGCCTTTCGTGCCCCACCTCAGCGGCGATGACAAGGCTGAACTTCGAACCAATTGGGCGGGTAATCTTCGCTACAGCACCGACAACTTGTACCAACCCACCACGGTTGAACAAGTGCAAGAAGTGGTGAAGAAGTGCGCCAAGCTACGAGGCCTCGGCACCCGGCATTCCTTCAACCAGATCGCCGACAGCAGGGACAATCAGATTTCGGTCAGAGAGCTCAACAAGATCGTAGGCATTGACCGGCAGGCAAAAACCGTTACCGTGGAAGGGGGCATCAGTTATGGCCAGCTTTGCCCGCAGCTTCACGAAAGTGGGTACGCCCTGCATAATCTGGCCTCGCTGCCCCATATTTCCATCGCGGGAGCCTGTGCGACGGCAACGCACGGTTCGGGTGTGAAGAATGGAAACTTGGCAACGGCGGTCCGGGCGATTGAATTCGTGAATGCCAACGGCGAACTGGTTACTCTATCGCGAGATAAAGACGGCGAACAATTTCATGGCGCGGTGGTGGGACTCGGCGGGCTCGGGATCGTCACCAAACTAACGCTCGATGTTCAGCCCGCGTACTACATGAAGCAGGCGGTCTATCAGCACTTGCCGTTAAAGGAATTGACTTCCAATTTCGACGCGATCGAGAGCAGCGGCTACAGCGTCAGCCTTTTCACCGATTGGACCACGCAGAGTGTCAATCAGGTCTGGATCAAGAGCCGGGTGGAAGACGGCCATTTTGCGGCGCTGGCGCCTGAGTTCTATGGGGCGAAGTTGGCTAGCAGGAATCTTCATCCGCTGGAGAATCTCTCGGCGGAAAACTGCACCGAGCAGATGGGGGTTCCGGGACCGTGGTACGAGCGGCTGCCCCACTTTCGTATGGGTTTTACACCCAGCAGCGGCCACGAACTGCAATCGGAATATTTTGTCCCCGCGGAACACGCAGTGGAAGCCATTCTGGCGGTTTACAAAATAAGTGACGCGATCTCTCCGCACTTGCTGATCTCGGAAATTCGCACCATCGCGGCGGACGGTCTGTGGATGAGTCCCTGCTACCAGAAAGCCTGCGTGACCATTCATTTCACGTGGAAGCCCGACTGGCCCGCGGTCAAGATGGCGCTACCGGTGATTGAGCAGACTCTCGCCCCTTTTCGCGCGCGGCCGCATTGGGGAAAGCTATTTACGATGCCTCCGGCGCGGTTGCAATCGTTGATTGACAGGTTGCCGGATTTTAAACAATTACTGCAACAGTGCGACGCCAAAGGTAAGTTTCGGAATGACTTCCTCGCGTTGAATCTCTATTAGCGTGTGTTCGTGAATCGTAGGTGTTCGCTACGCGATTTCCAATTCAATTTTCTTGGTAGCCGGATCCAGTTTCGAGATCCGAAAGCTGCGGACCTGCCCGGCCTGAACCGGCTCCGGCTTGGATCCGGCGGCCGTAGCACCGCCCTTCCAGTGCGCCTTCAGCATGGAACTGAGCGACGCCAAGTCTGTCTTGGTTTCGGCCAGCGTTTTCTGGTTCGCCGGACGCTCTTCCCGGATTCGGCAGGTGCCCTGGATGCCTTGCCCCAGCTCCACGCGCGCTTGTTCGCCTGAAACTTCCATCACGCGGCCTGATACCACATGGCCTGCTTGACGTTCGGCGATGTATTCCTCGATGCTGGTCGGAACCAACTGTTTAATCCCCAGCTTGAGCCGCCGTTTTTCGCTGTCGATTTCGAGCACCTGCGCCTTGACCGCTTGCCCTACCTTCAGCACGTCCTGGGGATGATTGATGCGCTTTTCGGCGCTTATGTCACTCACGTGAATCATGCCTTCAACGCCTTCAGAAAGCTGCACGAAGGCGCCAAACTTGGTGATGCTGGTGACCGGGCCTTCGATCACCGACCCCACCGCAAACTTGTTGGCCACGTCCGCCCAGGGATCGCCCAGGGCCTGCTTCAGTCCCAGAGAGATACGGCGCTCGCCGGCGCTCACGGCCAAAATAACGGCTTCCACGGTGTCGCCCGGCTTAACCACGTCGCTGGCCGTCCTCACCTTTCTTGCCCACGACATCTCGGAAACGTGGATCAGCCCCTCAATCCCTGGCTCCAATTCGACAAACGCTCCAAAATCGAGCACGCGGGTCACGACGCCATGAACGCGCTCTCCCGGCTGGTATTTTGCGGCCACCAAATCCCAGGGATCAGGCTCAAGCTGCTTCATGCCCACCGAAATGCGCCGCTTCTCGGGATCAATCTTCAGAACCTTGACGTCTATCTCCTGCCCCACGGAGAGCACGTCGGCCGGATTGCTCACCCGGCTTCTGGAAATGTCACTGACATGCAACAGCGCATCGACTCCGCCAAGGTCGATGAACGCGCCGTACGCGGTCAGGCTACGGACCACGCCGCGCACCGTCTCCCCCGGGGTGACCTCGGAGTAGCGGCGGTCTTTCACGGTTCGCTCTTCCTCTTCGGCTACGGCGCGGCGGTCCACCACAACGTCTTCCTCGGTCACGTCGAGCTTGATGATGCGGCAGCGGATCTCCTGTTCCACCAATTTCTGCATCTCGGCGGCGTCGCGCGCTCCACTGCGCGAGGCGGGCATGAACGCGCGCACTCCGACGTCCACGCTGAGGCCACCTTTGACCACGCCGGTCACCGTTCCCACGATGGTGGCGTGGTCGGCAAATGCCTTTTCCAGCGCGGCCCAATCCTTCGGCCGCTCGATCCGGCCGCGGGTGAGCTCGTAGTAGCCTTCTGGATCGCGACCCTTGACTGAGGCCACCAGTTTGTCGCCCACCTTCACCGTTTCGCCGGCGTTCTGAAAAACGGCCAGGGGCAGGATGCCTTCGCTCTTGAACCCAATGTCGACCAAAACTGAATCGGCGGTAATGGCCACTACGGTGCCTTCCCGGCCTTTTCCGGATTCGCCAGGCTTGCGCGGCTTGCTTCTCTCGAACTGGGAGAGAATGTCTTGGAACGACTCGTCAGGTTGGTTGGCGGTTTGGGCTTCAGGATCGTCTGAATTGGGCATGGAAGATTGCAGGCTCACGGTGGCGTTGTCCCGACTAGGATAACACCCGCACCATCCGCGGGCGGGAAGGTTGTTGGCTTTTTACGGCCTCTCCGCTGGGGCGAGAAGAGGCGTTTTCACAGGCGCTGCCGCACCAAGGTATTCGGTAACGGTATTGCTCGCAAAACTCGACACCCAAAGGTTACCGCTGGCATCGATAGCCACCGCGAAGGGCAAACTCAACCCGGCGGATTGGCCGAATCCGGTGGCGGGCGATAGCGGTGTTCCCGGTGAGGTGCCGTCTGCGCCCTCTAGTTCGGAGATGGAATTGCCGTGATAGTTGGCGATCCAAATGTTTCCCTGGCCGTCCACCGCAATTCCTTGCGGGCGAAGCAGTCCTCCGCCCGAATAACCGCTCGAAAGCACGACTCCAGCATTCGACAACTCGCTGACGCTGTCGCCCAGGAAGTTGGCTACCCAGACATTCCCATGACGGTCGATTGCCAAACCGGAAGGCCCGTTGCAGCAGGTGAACGGCGTGGCCTGCGTGCCGTCGGAAGAAATACTCGTTACCGTCGCGCCGCTCTGATTCGCCAGCCAGGCATTCTGATTGGCGTCGACAGCGACCGCAACCGGAAAATTGAGCTGTCCGCGACCATAGCCGCTGGAACTGGAAAGTGTCGTCCCGGAGTTGGCCAGTACGGTGGCGGTGGAGTTCCCATAATTCGAGATCCAGATATTCCCCGCCGAGTCGGAAGCGGCAGCAACGGGAAAATTAATCCCGCCACCCGAGAAACCATTGGAACCGGAGACAATCTGGCCGCTTGAACTGAACTCGGTGACACTGCCAAGTCCGCCGTTGACCGAGCCTGGACTCTGCTCGTTGACCACCCAAACGTTGCCATGGTTGTCAATCGTCAAACCGTAACTCTCGTTCAATCCGCCGCCGGTAAAACCGGCCGCCGGAGAGAGCGCCTGCCCCTGGGGAGAGAGTTCGGTGACCGCATGGACGTAGTCCGCGATCCAGACGTTGCCTGCCTGGTCGATAGCCAAGGCCGAGGGTTCATTCAAACCACCGCCGGTGTAATTAATGGGTAACGTCCAATCCCCTGGAGCACTTGATAGGGACGATTGGAACGGCGGGTTCGCGGGGACGAGGCTGTAAAGCGAGCTTAGGTTGTGGCCGGGGTTCAGCGCGATGTCCAACGCGGCGTCGATCGTATTTGTCGGTGCAGTCAACCCGTTCGGGGTCGCGGTTGCAAACAACTGGGCGCAGGCGCCAGCATTGCCATTCGAACCAGCACAACTGTCCAAAATGTTCGCCAGCGTGTTCAGTACAGAGGTGGGTGCAACTGCGCCGGTGGGAAGAGCTGTTCCGGGCACCGTGCCAGTGGACACGTTCACCAGGTTGTTGACCGTGGCAAAAGAATTGACCAAACCCTGCAGATTGCCGCTGCTGACACCTACGTTCGCCCCCGGACTCATAAACTGAGCCAGCGCCCACACCGAAGCCACCGTGGTGACTTCGTTGAGGGTAATCGCCGATGTAGAACTAAGACTTCCGCAGGGACCGAGTGCCACCATCAATGCCAGTGAGGCGTTGTTCGTTCCTGCGACCAGGCCAGGGTTGCCCCCGGTAGCCACCAGGTAAACCAATGTCGAAGATTCAGCGCACCGGTAGGTGCTCAGGGTGAAGGTTCCGCTAGCATCCGTGCTGGTGGAGAGAAGCGAGGAACCCGCGGATCCGTACCCGCTGTTGCCCGCCGCATATACCTGCACCGTAGCTCCAGATACCGGTTGCTGTCCGGCGCGCACCACTCCATGCAGGGTGGGGCCTGCAACGCCGCTGGGCGGAGGCGGAGGCGGCGGACTCGTTCCCGTTCCCGTGCCCGCACCCGCCCCGCATCCCGCTAATAGCAAGGTGCTGACCAGCAACCAGGCAATCCAAGCTGGGCGAAGTATTTTCAAATTGAAAGGGCAAGTGCCCAGAGCAAGCCAACGCTTGCCGGTTCACCGCCACCGGAGCGGCTGTGCTGAACCCGTCGACGGCGAGAAAATACCGAGCTAGGAACCGGTCTACCTAAGAGTCAAGGACGCACGCCAAGCTTACTGTTTATCACTGCGGTAGCCAGCGGAGTCACCACAGGGGAGGCAGCGCCAACCAGCTCTGTCAAGCTACCGGCAGTGTTCGTAACCCAAACACTTCCGGAACCATCAATTGCCAAGCTATAGTCCACGGAGCCCGCCCCGCCACCAGTCAAATAGCCAGTGGAGGGAGTGAGCGGAGTGCCGGAGTTGGAAAACTCGCTGATGGTGTTTGCGGCACTGTTCGCGGTCCAGACATTCCCGGAGCCGTCGATAGCAACGTGAGTGGGCGTAGCCAGCCCGCCACCAGTGTAAGGCGAACCGGATTTTGGAGTGCCGGTATTGTCGAATTCACTCAAGCTTCCAACACGATTCGGCACCCAGAAGTTGCCTGAGTTATCAATGGCAATGCAATACGGCTCATTCAGTCCGCCACCGATGTAAGGCGAACTGGGATTTGGAGTGCCGGTACTGCCCAATTCGCTCAAGGTTGAAGCGCCAAAGTTTGCAATCCAGATGTTGCCCGAGGTGTCGAACGCGGGAAATAGGGGCGCTTGCACTCCCCCTCCACTGTACCCCGAGGGCGAAAGCGCGGCGCCGCCTGGGGCGAATTCGCTGATGGTCCAATTTCCTTGATTGGCAACCCAGGCATTGCCGGAACTATCGAGGGCGACGCCATAAGAGCCATTTAATCCGCCGCCGGTGTAACCGCCCACAGGCGAGACGAAGCTTCCATTGAAGAACTCGCTGATAGTGTTATTCCCATTCGTAAGCCAAACATGGCCAGAGTCGGCGATGGCGATGTAGTGGGGAGTAACTAGGCCGCCGCCGCCGTAAGGACTTCCGGGGAGGGCAACTCCACTGCTGGAAAACTCGCTGATGCTGCTATTGTCATTATTCGCAGCCCAGGCATTACCCGAGGCGTCGACGGCAACGTCATAGGTTCCGGCTAACCCGCCACCGGTATAGATGATGGCCACGGTCCAGTCGTTGGGCGTTGCGCCCAAGGTGGGTTGAAATGGTGACGTACCCGTCACCAAACTGTAAAGCGAACCCACGTTGTTGGCCGGATTCTGCGCGATATCCAACGCGGCGTCAATCGTATTGGTCGGCGCGCTTCCACCGTTCGGAGTGGCTGCCGCGAAAAGAGCAGTACATTCTCCGGTAAGGCCGTTCGAGTTTATACACGGGGCCAGGATGTCGGCCAGCGTGTTCAGTTCGGTAGTCGGCGCAGTGGCCCCTGCCGGCAGCGCCAGTCCGGGCGCCGTCCCATTCGCTGTATTGACCAGGTTATTGACGGTGGCAAAGGCGTTGGCTAGCCCCTGTGGGTTGGTCGCACTGGCACCCAGGTTCGCTCCGCCTCCAGCGCTCATGAACGGCGAAAGGGCATACACCGACGCCACTGTCGTCACTTCATCAATGTAGATGAAGGTCGAGCCGCTCAAATTGCCGCACGGGCCCAAACCCGCCATCAGTGCGAGAGCCGCATTGTTGGCTGCCGGGGTCAAGCCGGGATTGCCGCCTGTGGCCACGATATAGACTTGGGTTGTCATGGTGGGGCAAGTGTAGTCGCCGGTAATGGTGAAGGCACCCAGTGGGTTGGTAGTCACTGTGGTGGTTAGCAGCGGTGTGGCTGCGGAACCGTATCCGCTGGCTCCCGCGGCGTAAAGCTGAATCGTCGCACCGACGACTGGTTGTTGGCCGCCATGCACTTTGCCCTGAAGCGCCAGTGAGGGGGCGGGATTTTGGTTGCCCATCCCGGCACCACAGCCCGAAAGAAGAATCAAAGTTCCCAGGCTCGCCAAAACCAGCAATGCAGGCGAAATCGATTGAAACAGGCGTCTGAAGCGCACGGGAGTACCCTCGCAAGCGATTTAACTAATGAGTCCGGTAACATTGATCTAATAACATAGATCCGCGACTAGTCAATGTGAAACTCATAAAAAAGGTTGATTGTCTTGGCGCATCATACACCCGCAAGCATCATTTTCGGCGATCAAGGCTCATTTTTTGCAAGGCAGGGCGACCCAGACCATAAATCAACTTGTGGCGGAATCGAGTCTTGGTGTAGCCTAGGGCTCAACAAAGTCAATATAAGACCTTCCTGCAGATACGTATTATCTTGACGAGCTGCAAGTGAAGGATGTGTATTGAGCAGCTAGGAGGTAGGACACAATGCGCTGGTCTAGTTCCCGATATCTGTATGTGGCGTTTTTGGTGTTAGCCGCGTTGCCCCTTTACGCGCAGGGCGGCTGCGTTGATTCTCCGGAGAACCCGACCGCGCTCCTCGCACTGGTTGGTGCGGCGGGTGCGTTCTACACTCCTCTGAAGAGAAAACTGATTTCGGTTTGGCGAAACCGACAGGATAGCTAGTCCAACGGACATCGCTCGAATGGCGGCAATCACTCAGGCGGGGGGACAAGTCCCTCCCGCTCGTGCGATGAGAAGTCAGGATCCGCTATTGCGCCTGCTTCCGTGGTTACTGGTCGGCTTTGCCGGACTGCTGTTGATCGCGGCAAATCTGCTTTGGCAAATCTGGACAACCGATGCCCTGCGCTCCATCGGAATCTACATTCCGATCGTGAGCATCGCGCTTACCGTGCGCGTCTGGCGACGATTGAATTGGGAGACGCGGGGTACCTGGTGGGGGCTGCTCCCTCTGGTTTATGCCGTCATGATGGGCCGCGCCGGCAGAAATGCCTTACAGATTTTTGTCTTCACTCAGCACACCAGTATTGCGCTGTTGCAAGCGGGACTCACGGTTTACGCTTACGGCAGCGGCGTCGTATTGCTTCTTGGAGGCGCGCGCGTCTGGCGTAAAGCTGCGTTTCCGCTGGCCCTGCTTTTGTTTGTCAATCCCGTTCCCAGTGTCTTTGCCCAACTGGATCTGCCTTTGCAATACTTTTGCGCCCACACTGCACGCGCCTTCGCGCTGGCCATCGGCGTACAGCCGAACGGGGATCAACTCCGCTTAATGTTCGCGCCCGACTTTGGCATGTTCATCGCTCCCGGCTGTGACGGAATTCGGGGCGCGGTCACGATGGGATATCTGGCCTTGGTTTTGGGATACATCTACCAGTTTTCTCTCCGCATGCGGGTCCTCAGTGGCCTCGGAGCGGTCGCCCTAGGCTATGTATTCAACTTGCTTCGGCTTTGCTCGTTGGTCTTGTTCTACTGGGTGGCGCTTCGATTCCCCTTCCTGCAACCACATGGCGAGGGGGCGGATTATTTGATTGGCGCCCTTTTGTTCCTGTTCGCAGCAGCTCTGTTCGCGGTGGTGGTTCGGCGCAAAAGGCAAGACGCGACTGAGGTCGAAATCGACGAAGCCCGCGCCAACCATGCCGCCTCGGCAAACAATGTACCGTTTGGGAAACTGCAGTGGAAAGGATCTGTCCTTTCTCTCCTCGCTGTGCTCGGGTCCTTTTCGTATGCGGAGGGTTTGCTGGCCGCAGCCCGAAGCAAAGCGGGAAACAACCCGTCGCGGCCGCTGGTTGCCAGCATTCTGCCGGAACAAATGGGGAAATATAGATTGGGTCGAGCCTGGACGGAACCAGACGCGCAAAATCACCCTTTCTATCACTGGGGAGCCTACAGCGCGGGAGAATCAGTTGACGAGATCGAGGTCGCCTACTGGCTTGGTAGCGGAGCCCACTATCCGATCGGATGTCACCTTGCCCGTGGCGATAAGCCGGTTTGGCGAGGGATTGAGACACTATCCACCGCCAATGGCGATTCCGCTACCTTTGACCTCGACTTCTATGAGGAACCCTGGGGAGCCGTGGTGGAAGCAAGTACACTGTGTGACGCTGGAGGTTGCAACGAAGGCGTGTTCCTGCCCTCGCACGGGGGCATCGCTTTTGTGGGGATGGGCTTATCGAACTTCTTTTTCCGGCCTAGTTCCAGACCTCTTCCCGTGCTTATACGGGAGCGCTCGAGCAGGACTGATTCAACGTCGGAGAGTGCCAGAATTGACATGTTGCACGAATTGAGGGACTTCGTCTCATCGGTAGATACCGGTGCTTTGGCTCGCTTCGCAGACACCCGAGGCCAGTAGCTAGTAATCGCGGTTACCCATCCAATCACCTTCCAGTTTTCTAGTTGCCAACGCAAATATAGGAGATTACATCCCCGGTTTTTCCACTGATCCGGATGCTGTTCGAGGAGGAGGCCACGGCATTGGCAGAGGTTGTCGCGTTCGTGTTATCGCTGGCTGTGCATCGAAAGCTGTTAGCGGTGGTAAATCCCGGTTTCAATCCGCTCACGGTGGCGCTGGCTCCTTCCAGAGTTACGGTTCCAAACACGATCTGACCGTTGGTGAGAACTTGCGGAGAGCAGGTGGCCGTCGAGCCGCAACTCTGGACCTCGGGATGGTTGCTCAGGGTAAGGTTGGGGACGGGTGTGGTCGACGCAACTGCGAGGGGAGGAGTCCCCGTGCTTACCGTGGAGGTTATCTGAGAATTGGTAGTGATCGGCACGCGGAAGGTCTTGAGATTGGCCGTCAATCTTTCCAACCAGTTGCTTCCATCTCCCGCGTTGCCGACGTAGTTGGAAAGCGAGACTGGAGCTCCGAAACTGATGCCCACGCTGGATGGGGTACCGGTACGCTGGTCGTACCCGATGAAGGCGTCATTGCCATCATTGTTGGGACGGTTGTTCGCCGTGGCTACGGTTTTCTCTAAATTTGAATCGGAAAGCGTGATGATGTGGCTCGGTCCGCTTCCGAGGGTGCCATAGTTTGTTTTCCCCTTTAGGTTTGTATTCAGACCACCGTCGTTCGTCCTCTTGACGGGTAGCATGATTGCCTGCTGAGCGTCAAAGAAATTTGTGCCCAGGCACACCGCAATCAGCGGGGTCCATTCGGTCGCTGCGTCGCAATAGGACGCGGTCACTGCCGGAGAGATTGGTCCCAGGACGCTCACGATGTTGTCGATCATCTTGTCCATCACCACCGTGGAAGCTTGCGAGGCGGAGACATTCCCAGTGTCCGATCCGGAGCCCAAAATGATACTGCCCGGCCAAAAAGTCAGCAGAGGAAAGTAGGTTGGCGTGGTTACGCGGTAGGACGAAAGGGGCCCCTGCGTATCCGTAAAGGTACAAACTCCTCCCCCGCAGGCAGAATTGCGGAAAACTCCGGTTGCGACCGCGAAGTTCCCCGTCCCGTTGGGAGTTTGCAGCCGCGTACCTCCCGCGGCGATGTAGGTTACCCGCAGTACATCGAAACTGGTGGCGCCGGCAATATCGGGCGCCGTGATCGTAATCGGCCCTGAACCGTTGGACCTTGCCTTTCCCGCATAGAGCGGGTTGGAGGAACCAAACTGAGCGCTGCGGGCGACAATGTAATAGCGGTACTCCGTACTTCCGGTGCTCGCAAAAAGTGGCGACGCACCCGGCAGCGCGAGGGTGCCATGGATAACGACTCGGCCACCTTGCGCAATGATCCCGGCCATACCGATGTTTCCCGCCGGGTTCTTGCAGTTTCCGATTTCGCCATAGACATTCTCGGTGGTGAGACCCTGATAGCCGCCGCGGGCCACCCCGGCACGAATCGCGTATTGCGCATAGCCTTGAATCACGCTATCGGTCACCCGCAGGGAGTTACCACTCTCCCAGTCGATCCCATTGGAGTCGCATCCCATAGTCAGGTTCAGATGCTTCAGCCAGCCCACTGGCCAGCTATTACCGCCAGGCGCATAGATCACCGGATTGCAAGTTGTCGCGTTGCACAACACTCCATCGGTGCCGTAGGTTTGCCCCAGCGATGTGTCGAGTCCGTCTAAAAGGAATGCTTGGTCGTCATCCACTTGCACATAACTGCTGAACGACCCGCCTTTCGCTCCCAGCCTTGTGGACACATTAAAAAGTCTCGTCTTCAGCGCGTTGACCTCCAGAAACGGATGCTGCCCGCCCGCCACCATCGGTCGCCCGCGAGGGTCTATCAGAGAGATATCCAGGTAGGTTGTAGCACGGGCCGGATCGCCCACGTAGATGCAGGTGTCGTTCATCCAGCAGTTCACAATCGAGCCGGAAAAATCCACGGTGAGATTCGACGCTCGAAGCGAGACCCGCGCGTAAGCATCGAATTCCCCAGGAGGGACGACGACCTTGCCAGACTGAGATTCTTCCGCCGGCCTTCCCGGTGTGAAGCGTGCGGCAACCAGCGCCTCTTGCAATCCGCTTGACGCGCTGCCTACGGTGTATCCCGCCGCATGAGAGTTCGCGGTGGTGAACTGGAGAGTGCCGGCAACTCCGGCGCCAGCACAGGTTCCGCCCGTTATTTTGACCGCCTCCGGAGTCCCCCGCCCGGAGACATACACCCAGTACTCGGGCTCGTTTCCCTTTACTCCAGCCGGACAAGAGGAAAGACTGATGCTCTTGGGGCCAGGCTGGCCCAAATCATCGCTTGGAGTGGCTGACCAGTTGTAATCGGTTGAATATTTGATGCCGCTTGGCCCCGGGTTCTCAGCAAGGGCGCAGACTCCGGCAGGGAGGACGAAAAAACATATCAGAAAAGTTCTCAGCTTCGAGGATGGGCTGGGAATTGTGTTTGCCATTGGCAAAACCTCCGAGATCGGATGGGCCATCGGTAACGGCGTTCGGGACGATACTCTTGTGCTCTGTACCCCCCGGGCATGTCTCTCAGGATTCTTTCTCCACCCACCACTGGAGCACCCTTCCGTGCTCTGCGAAATATGTGGCCGCCACATGGAGAAAGAAGCCGAGCAATTATAAATTCTCTCTTGAGATTCCCGTCTCACTTACGAGCTTTCCCGGAGCGGAGCGCGATCAAGCGGGCGGGAGGGCACGGTTCTTGCATCCCGAAGGCGGAGTGCCGGTTGCTCAACCAGATAATAGGACAAGCAAGCCACAAGCAATGCGACCGGGACGAAGCGATAGCCTTGATTGAGGGATGGATTGAAACAAAATACCTGCTGCCAAAGATAGAGGCTGTAACTGATTTTCCCTAGCCAGACAATGGGTAGTGAGTTCAAGAAGCGATAGGGCGTCCTCACGACGTGCAAAACGAGTCCGGCGATCGACAAGTGCATGACCGGCCACAGAATAAACAGCATCAGGAGGGTGCGCAGCGGAGTGTTGGCGGCAAACAGCGGAACCGCAATCACAATCGAGGTCATGATGAACGCGGCCGGCCCATTGATCTTAGGAATGCGTTGGGAAAGCATCGCGGCCAGGCAACCGACTGCCAGATTATCCGCCACCGAAGGAAAGGTTCCGTAGCCTCCGCTTGGCAATTTGTAGAAGTAGCAAACTGAACTGTAAAGCGGAGCCAAGGCACACACGCCCAAGAGAATGGGGACCCTGTGCTGGTACCACTTCCGCAGGACGCTCGGCCAAAGAAAATAGAATTGTTCTTCAACGCTGAGAGACCAAAGATGGCCAATCATCCAGGGCCTGGCGCCATCAAAATTCACCATATAAAACAGCATCGCGGCAACGTCATACCAGCGGAGGCTGCGCCAAAAAAAGATCAGTATGGCCAGAACAAAGACGCAGGCAGCGGGAAAAATTCTGTAGGCGCGTCGTAGATAAAACTCGCGAAGGCTGATTGTCCCTGTCTGGCTATGCTCGTTCAGCAAAATCGTGGTTATTAGAAATCCTGAAATAACAAAAAATATCCGCACGCCGGTGTTTGAGTAGACCGAGATGGCGGTCGAGCCGTGGCGGGCGGAGAGAAGATGCCCAAAAATGACCAAGGAAATCGAGATCGCACGCAGGCCGTCTAGTGATGGGATGCGCTTCACAGAAGTTGATAATAGCATCCGACTTCTGTCGCGACTGCAAACCGCCGGCCGAAGTCCCGGATCGCCGAGGAGGTTGTTTGCCAGGAAATGATTACACCGAGTTCCGCGTCTTCTTTTGCGTGATCGCCGTTTTGCGCTAGGATTGACGCTACATGTCTATCGGGGAAATTAAAGTCAATATAGGCTGTGGTCTCTCTGGAATCAGCGGCTGGCATAATCTGGATAACTCTCCAACGATTACGCTCTCGCGAATTCCTCTGCTGAAACAGGCACTTAAGCTGCCGACGTGGCCATCCGATGTCAGGCGATATGACGTGCGCAAGGGCCTTCCCTTCCCCGATAACAGCGCGCTTTACATTTACTCCTCCCACACCCTTGAGCACTTCACCTCCGAAGAATCATCGAGGATCGTCAAGAATTGCCGACAGGTGCTCAAGCCAGGGGGAATTCTGCGCATTGTGGTGCCGGATTTGGAAGTAATCGTCCGGGAATACCTGGCAGATCCGAATCCATTGGCCTCGCAAACTTTCCTCTCGCGGTTGTCGCTGCATCACTCCTGGCAGGATTTCGTGCATCCCGGGTCAAACCATTCACAAATGCTGGATGGACGCTCGCTTGTGCACATGTTGCGCACCGCCGGCTTTGACGAGGTGGCGATCAGCAGCTACCGCACCAGCGCGATTCCGGAAATTGACCAGCTTGATCTTGAGGTACGGCGCCGGGAGAGTTTATACGTGGAGGCAAGAAAGTAGCCGGGACAAATCGGGGAATCTCGCAAAGTAATCGCTAAAAATCCGCGGTTCTGGTCCGGCCTAAACGTAACTTCGCAAAGACATTTTTCTGCCCGTAGCCCCACAATTTCCGAGGCCAATCACGGCGCATGCAGGGTTTTTCGATGGCGACAAAATAAGCCCCACAGATCGCCACAATGCCAGCCCCAATGAGCAACAGTTGGACGGACAGGTAGATCCAATAAGGCGCCGTCTCGCCCAGGCGCCCAGTAAGCCGGCCCACCGCGGAGATCACTTCATAGTGAAGCAGATAAATGGAATAGCACATTCCTCCGATGGCGGTGATCCAGCGATCGGAGAAGAAATGATTGAAAACGCGACCGCGAAACGCGGCACAGTAGAGCAGGCCAACCCAAGCAGGAAAAAGCCAATGAGTGAGGATGTGCGAGCGAAGGATCACAAATAACAGGGGCCATCCCGCCATCGCAACCAGGTCCCATCCCAGGTTGCGTCGGGGAGCTTCACCCCAGCTGGCAAGGTAGATATCGGCGAGCAGAAAGCCGACTAAGAAGAATTGTACGTACGCCAAGATCGAAAGCGAGGCTCGAGGACTGTGGTGCAGGAAAAGAGCCTGGGCAGTGAGGGTTACCACTATGATGATGCTAAGCGAAGCCCGTCGAAGCGCTCGACTTTTGATCGCGAACAGAAGTGTCAGCAGCGGAACCAGCAGATAAAACTGCACTTCGATCTCAAGTGACCAGGCCACGCCCATGGCAGGACTGAATGTTCCATAGAGCAGGCTGTGCAAATAAAAAAGACTGGCAGCCAGATGCGGATAAAAACTGGCAGCGGGCCTCCCGTGGATGCTCACAGCCAGAATGAACAGGACAAGCAGCGCAACAATATAGGGCGGTTCCAGGCGGGTCAGCCGGCGCAGATAGTACTTGCGCAGATTCACCGCAGCGCTCCCCTTGAGGTAATGCGCGGCAAAAGGAAGCCCGAGAATGAATCCGCTGATCACAAAGAAAAGCTCAACTCCGCGAAAACCCACGAGCGCTGCCTGAGCCAGCCAGTCGGATGGCGGCGCAGAAGCCCGATAGAGCGGTGATTTGGCGGTCAGATATCCGTTCACGTGGAACAGGATGACCATGGCAATGGCAACGAAGCGCAAGCCATCCATCTCCGGGATAAACCGGCCAGAACTGGTTTCGCGGGAGAGTCTGGCCAGAATCCAACTGGCCACGGATACACGGCGTTGTGCACTGGGGACGGTAGAAGCAACGGGAGCGAGGCCGATCTGGGCAGAGACTGGTTCGACGTCCGCAGAAGGCTGATTCGGTCCTTGGAGAGAGCCCGATGCCGTCTCTCCGGTTTTGCTTTCGATTGGATGATCTCTCGGATCCATGAAGTTTTAGGAGCGTTCCTGGTTGATCCTCCAGAGAGATAGTACCCTCCGGCCCAAGCACCCGTCATGTGCTGAGGAAAAAACTCCTCTGTCGGTCCGACGGCTGCAATGTGAGGAACGTCCGAGGCAGCGTGAAGTTTGCAGGCAGGACAAAGTGAAAAGCCGGCTAAACGATATAATCTGGATGCTCGCTGCAACCCAAAATGGATACGTTAGGTAAGTGATGACCAAGAGCCTGAGGCAAATTGCTGAACTCGTCAGTCGTGGAATAGTACTGAAGCGACGGCTGCCACCGCGGTTCGGGGGAGGATCGCTATTTGTCTCCCCTGATTCTGGCCTCAAATACTATCGGAGAGATCTCGGCAAGGCAGACCCTCAATTATTCCAAATGGTAGAGGAGTTGGTTCGCCCAGGAGATGTGGTTTGGGACATTGGCGCGAATGTCGGTCTCTTCAGCTTCGCAGCGGCGGGAATTGCGGGCAGCCAGGGACAGGTGATCGCTGTCGAACCAGACGGGTGGCTGGTAAGTCTTCTGCGAAGGTCATCCAATCTGAGGGATCAGACTCGTGCGCCGGTAGTCGTCATACCCGCGGCAGTATCGGATTCGATGGGTCTGGCGAGGCTGCACATTGCATCGCGAGCCCGTTCGGCCAATTTTATTGACGGGGTGCAGGTCACTGAGGCCGGCGGCACCCGGAGAATAGATTTGGTAATTGCCGTAACTCTCGACTGGCTGATGGAGATTCTGCCTCCCCCGCAAGTGCTCAAGATAGACGTCGAAGGCATGGAAGATCGGGTGCTGCAAGGCGCGAAAGAGCTGTTGGCGAAAGTCCGGCCGCGAATATGGTGCGAGGTGCTCCCGCGCAACGCGGATGCAATCAGCAACATCCTGCACTCTGCCGGCTATGAAATCTTCAACGGTCAGATTGAACATTCCGCAAGGGAACCTTTGGCAAAGGCGGTATGGGACACTTTGGCCGCCCCGAAGGAGTTAATGCCACTGGGGTCTAAGGCCGGCGCAACGCTCGGCTAGCCGCGGAGATGGCGCCCAGAGCAAGACCCTTTGAATTATTCAAAACGACCGAGAGGGCGAGTGCAAAGGCGTAAAATCACCAGAGTCGACGGTCGTTGCGATCCTTTGGAGAATCGATAGTCTCTCTTGTCTGCTCAGTCAAATGCGCCTGATACGACTCCTTCTCCGCGGCTCCAGGAAATTCTTGTTTGCCCTCGCGACAAATTGTCCCTGCAGACCGAACCGGGGTGGCTTTCGTGCTCCAACGGCCACCGCTACCGCGTGATTGAGGGAATCCCCATCCTTCTGCTCCACGAAACGGAACAAACCCACAATGAGGGCACTCGGGCGCTAGCTGTCGCAGAAGCCGGAGATGCTAGCCAGTTGGAGGACTTCCCCGTGGGGCCTGGGGAAATTGATCCGTTCGTGACCAACTGGATTGGCGCGACGAATGGTTCGTTTTACCAACATTTGGTCGGCCAACTAAATGACTATCCAATTCCCGGGTTGAGGCTGCCTCCAGGGCAGGGGAAATTGTTTCTCGAGATTGGCTGCAACTGGGGCCGGTGGTGTATTGCCGCTGCCCGGTTGGGCTATCGCCCAGTTGGGATCGACCCGTCGCTGCGGGGCATTCTGGCGGCGCGGCGGGTTGCTCGGCAACTGGGCATAGAAGCCGACTACCTGGTCGGAGATGGACGTTATCTGCCGTTTCCGGACGGCATTGCCGACCTGATTTTCTCCTACAGCGTCCTGCAACACCTGTCAAAGCAAAATGTCCGGTCAATTCTTGGGGAGATTCACAGGGTTCTGCGGCCAGGCGGACTTTGTCAGGCGCAATTGCCCAACATGTTCGGCATCCGCTGCCTCTATCATCAGGTGCGCAGGGGCTTCCGGGAAACCCGGGACTTCGAGGTGCGTTACTGGACCCCGTGGGGATTGAAGTCGGCCTTCCGTACAGAGGTCGGGCCTTCCCGTGTGCTGGTGGACGGCTACTTTTCGCTCAATCCTCAGATCGAGGACCTTCGCTTCCTGCCTGGCAAATATCGTGCGCTGGTCCGTATATCGGAAGCACTGCGTAAGCTGAGCCGATCCTTCCCGCCTTTGCTCTATGTTGCCGACAGCCTCTGCGTCGAAGCCACTCGCATGTGAACTTTGGCTCGCCGTCGTTGACCGCCCCAGATTACCCGCCGCTGTTCTGAAGGCTTTGTGCCAGCGAGATGATCTGTTCGACGTGACGGCGCCAGGAAAAATCTTGCGATCTGCTTTGCCCTCGTTCCCCCAACTGGCGCGCAAGATCTGGAGAGGAAACAATTTTCAATACTTGTTCAGCCAGACCTTCGGGAGAGAATCGGTCGAAATACAACCCAGCGTCGCCGCAGATCTCGCGATGGACAGCCAAATTCGAAGCCACAATCGGCCGTCCGCTGGCCATCGCTTCTACCAGAGGGTGAGCGAATGTCTCCGCATAGGCGGCAGTGACGTAGATGTCGCAAGCGCCATAGACGTGGTGCAATAGATGGTAAGGCACCGTCCCGAGCTCGACAACTTCATCTCCGATGCCCAGTTGTGGAAGCAGATTGGCGGCTGTCGTGGTCCGGTAGGAGCCTGGATTCGCTCCGGAACTCAGTTGGCAGGTGAGGAAGAGTTTTATGTTCCTGCCTTTGAGACGTTGTTTCAAGAGTGGCAGGGAATGCAAAAGAGTCTCGAAGTTCCGATAGTAATTGTAATGGCTGACAAACAACAGCCGGAGTGCGCCGTCCGATGGCAGGATCTTTTGCGCGATCGCGGCAGGCAATGGCGTCTGGTCGCGGAAAAACGCATCATGGTCGAAACCGTGATAAATGCTGACCACCTTGCCGCCGGTCCAATGCTGAAGGTCCGCGGCAAAAGCCTCGCTGGGCGCAACCGTGCAGCTCGCCCAATGGACCGAACGCTTGGCGAAAACCCCTCGGACATGGGTGCCCAGCCACATCCGGAACTCGCGCCGACGACGCAGATCGCGATAAAAGTCGTTCGAGGTATAGAGGGAGTTGCCGGAAAGCAGGATTTGCGGAACGGGAGACCGGCGCAGCGCAAAATTGCCAGTTGATATCAGTACGTCTGCTCGACTGCCTCGAACCATTTGCGCGAGCATTGTCTGCTCCCGCCAAAATCGCCGGCCGGCGCCCCCAGGCTCGATCTCCAGGAACGATAGGTTGGGTGGATTTCCAAATTCACGCCGAAGGCGGGGACTGAGGGCTAGCGTGGTCTCTACCCCCGCACTGGCGGAGAGGTGAGGGATAACATTGCGAATGTAGGTGAGGCCGGCGCCGGCATTCGCCGCGAGGCCATTCAGAAACAAGCGCATCATGGGCCCGGCGCAATCACACCATGGAAGCGCTCCCAATAAGGTGGAAAATGTGGAGGCTCGGAAGCAACCGGCACGGGGATGGGGTCGGCGACCGGAAGAACGTCGATTAGCACAAAAGCGAAAACCCAAAACAAAACACACATGTAATAGCCCATGGCAAACATCCAGTCTTCAAATATCGCGTGGAAGACTGCGCCGGCCAAAACCATGGCGACGGGAACCGCGGGCGAAAATGGATTTCCAGTACGCCGCATCCATAGAACTACACGGCCGACATTCATCACGATCAGCAGCACCATAAGGAAAAAGGGCACCACCCCCAGCAGGCCCGTCCACTCCGCAATTGCCAGATAACTGTTGCCGTGCTCCCGGGTTGCCCCGGTGATTGACGCGAAACTCAAATCCTGTTGCGGCCCCTCAACGACTGTAACACTGGTTCCGAACCCGGTGCCGAACCAAGGATGTTCCCGGATAATGCCGGAGGTTCGGTGCCAGGGGGACTCGCGCGAACTAAAAAAATCCTCCTCGTACTTCCCTTTGTAGAGGAAGGTGTCGGTCAAGCGATCCACCAAGCCGCCGCTCGACCGAGCTTCCTTCAAGGGCGAAACCACCATGATCACGGCCGCACCGAGTAACGCCAGAGCAGTGCCCTTCATCAGCAGCCGGTAACGGCGCAATCCAACCGCAAGCAGCACCGACGAAAGGCACGCCGCGCCGATCGCCGCGCGAGCATAGCTACTGAACAGCAGCAGCAGACAAAGTAAGAGCGCAAAAACCTTGCGTTTGTTAGAAGGTGTTCCTTCGCTGGCAATCACGCCCCACAGGAGAACGGGACAGGCCAAGAGACCCATGACCACGCCCAGAGAGTTGGGGTTACCGTAAACCGGAAAACGCAGCACGAAGTAAGAAAACGCGCTGAGGTATACCAGGATTTCGCAGCCCCACAAAAGACCTGAAAAAAATTCCGCTTCGCGCCCGAGCACGGCCAGCCGAGCTCCTGCCGCTCCATAGAGAAACAACAGAAGCAGGCTGACTGACTTCAGCAATGCAATGGTGGGATAGGTGGAAACCATTGCTGAGACCAGTGCCGATATCACGGCAAGGAAGGCCACCAAGTGGAACGTCCCGAAGGAGTGGACTGCGCCTTTCATATAGATGACGAAGCCAGCTAGCGCTCCCGCGCCAAGGACGCCCCATCGAGCCGTACCCCATATACCGTGCAAGGGGAGGGTGGTGCCTGCCAAGAGGAAAACAATCAGGGTAATCGGCAGGAATCTCTGGCGGTAATTCCAAAGCGCCGCAATCAGAATTTCTAAACCGATCAATCCGCCGAAGTAAAGCGCCACCTGAGAAGAAGAACGCAGAAGAATATACAGAATAAACAGGCCAACAAGGATCATCCCTAAGGGGAGAAAAACTCTGCGCCCTACGTCACTCATTCGTAAGCTCTCCACAAGTTACCGCGGCCTGGGCAATCCCCAATGCGCATGCCTCAGGTGAATTCTGCTGGATACGCAGGCAACTGCGCTGCCCCATGGCGTCCCGTCGTTCTTTGTCACGCGCCAAGTCTTCCATCGCTGACGCCAGCGCACCAATGTCGTGCGGAGGAATCACCCGTCCATTCCAACCATCCGAAACTAAATCCTGAGCACAACCCGCAGCCCTGCTGCAGATGATGGGTAGCGAGCACGCCATTGCTTCGTTGACCACCAAACCCCAGGGATCAGTGTGCGTAGGGAAAACAAACGCCTCTGCCAAAGCATAGCATTCCGCCAGTTGCTCCCGCTGTAGAAATCCGGCAACCCGCACGGATCCAGGCGGAAAATCAGCTGCACGACGTTCCAGTTCCGCCTTGCAACCCCCATCTCCCACCAAGACGAGACTTACGGCTGAACGCACCTCGGCACGCAGTGCGCCATAGGCCTGGAGAAGGTCAAAAACTCCCTTCTCTTTCACTAATCGGCCGGTGAAAAGAAAGTACCTAGCTGGTAATCCCATCGCCTCCCGCCGAAGGCCAGGGCTCCGCCGGGTTATTTCCGCCTGTTTGGCAAAGTAATCTGTATCGACGGCATTCGGGGCAACGAAAATCCGGCGCTCCTGGAGCCCAAAGCTTCGAAGATAGTCACGGGAAGATTTTCCCGGAACGATAAAGGCGCTGCAGGCGCGCAAGAATCGTCTTTTCATGGATTCCACCAACCAATGGCCGCGGCGTAGATCTCTTGCCGTGCTTTCCACCCAGGCGATGGATGGTATGCGTTTCCGCTGCGCCCACCAGAGAGCTTGCCAGGAGGCAACGTAACTGTAGCCGCCGCAAATGATCACGTCGGGCAAAGCGTTGCGGAGCGCGCTTCTTAGTCCCCAATTCAATAAAACGTGGTACTTCCCCAACCGTCGCCTCCAAGAAGACAAGACTTGATACGAAAACTCAATCTCGTCCTTGTAGACCCGCCACTGGCGCTGGGTGGAATCCGTTTCAGCCAGAAAAATCACGTGCAGATCAATTTCGTTATGCTTTGCCAGCGCGTTGAAGACTGGGATGCGATACGGCGAGATGATTTCCGTCAGGATGACGAGCCGGCGCTTCATCGGCGGGAATCCACGGAGGACTTGGAAGATGCGCCCTCGTTATGCAAGCAGGTATCCCTCCGGTGTAATCACTGCAGTATTTTAGCGAATACTGGGCAAAACCTGATCGACGGTGCCGTTTCCGCCAGCCCGGCTAACGAAAAAAACCTCCAATCGGGGACGGAGCGGTTGAATTGCCTCTGACATTCAAGAAAATGGGGATGAACGTTTAAACCACCGAAGGCGGCGCTATTCGGCGGGGAGGAACACCCTTTTGCCCCGCCTGCATAGGTTACCAAGCAACTCCTTTCTGCGGCGACAAACTTGACTTGAGAACTTGGCAGACGGAATAGTCGCTCGCTTGGCGGACGAGGTGATCTCCTGTTCATGGTGGCGAGACCACAAATACCTCATGGCATGAAGAATGCGAAATTGCACTTGTTTGAGGGGAACTACCACGGGGACGGCAATGAAGTTCCCTCTCTACCGGCAAGACAATCCGTTTCCGCACATCCCAGGAGGAAGTTCTTGCCTATTCGCCGTGGTCTTTGGTGTCTGCAAGTTTGGGTCTCGGCCAGTCTAAAGCGGTCGGGGCAGCATATTACGGTTGCAAGCAGCGTTTTCGGACAGAACTCGATCAAGATGAGGTTAATATCCGCTTCTTCTAATGGTGAGTTTGGTAACTGCACGGCTTTTCTAGAGGGTTTTCATTAAACCAAATAACGTTTCTGCAGCCTTGTGGCGTGGAGTTTGCTTCTTAGCGCATGATTTTTCACCTGATGCCGCCGCAAGGCGGGATGCCATTAGCGACGTAAGTTTGGTACCACAAATGCAACCTGGGGCCTATGTAATCTCGGAATACTCCCCTCCGAGACTCCGAGTCGTACCGAAATCCAAGGAGGGCAGTTAGAAATATGAAGAAAAAAATGCTGTTTCTGCTTGCTGTCTCAGCACTGGTTCTGCCTTTGGCGGCCTTTGCCGATGACAGCCTATCTTTCACGAGCACGGGGGGCACGTTGACCGGCAGCAGCTTTGGATTCACGCTCACCGGTGACCAGCTGACCGGAGTAAGTGGATTTGGCTACGGAACCATTGCAGGTCAAGATCTGGGCAGTGTGACCTTTACAACCAACACATTAGGGCCCCTTCCCGGTGTCACTTATGCCGGGAACGTTCTTGAAGGTTCGCCAATTCTTCCGGGCGGGACATTTACCGTTACGGGCAACGGCAGCGACCCCGGCGCAACTGGCGTACTCTTCACCGGTACTTTCGATCAAGCTGCTTGGACGTATGTCTCGCCGGGAAATTACACGTTGACCGGCACTGTGTCGGGCACAACCGGGACCGGCAACAGCGCCACTGGGCAATTTACCCTGGCGATTGCCACCACGCCCCTTGATATTTTCACCACTCCCAACTCCGGTCCCATGAATACCACCACGACTCTTGCCGTGCCCGAGCCCGGAGAGCTCGGCCTGCTGGGAACCGGCATGTTAGGTCTCATGGGCGCAATCCGGCGCAAGATGAAAACCTAGGCCAACCGTTTAAGACCCACTCGCTCCCTCCACAACCCTTGCCGTAGAAATGCGGCTGGGGTTGTCGAGCGAGGTTACAACTTCCGTTGATCTGTTTGCCGGTTGGCTCACGGCTTGATCCAAAGGCGCTGCCCGACCGAACCGAGGCATTATTCCCACTGACCCGCCGCCTTAGAGGCTCCCTGCCGATTGCCGGCCAAGCGCAGCAGAATTTCGGCGACGTTACTTCCAACCGCGTCCCAAGAGAACTTATGCGTGTATTGCACCTGCTCACGGTTGTCCTTCTGCTGGAGGTTGCCGTCGTAAGCATTTTTTATCGTCTCGGCGATCCCCTCTGGTTTGGTCGGATCCACTAACAGAACGTATTTGTCTCCGATCTCTGCCAAAGCTCCGCACGGCGACGAGATGCACGTGGTTCCACAAGCCATGGCTTCGGCCAGTTGCATGCCAAAACCCTCATGGAGCGACAGCTCCAGATAAAAATCGGCGGCCGTATAGAGTTCTGCCAGATCCTGGAACCGGTCCGCCCCCAGAAAATCCTCAAGAATGAAGTGCTTTCCTTCAATCAGCCCGGAGCGTTCAAACCCGGCTCGCAATTCGCTTACATACCCCGCTCCGTGTTTGACGCCCGCAATCAACAGGCAAGCGTTCACCCCCAAAGAGGCCATTCTGGCGGCAACCGCCGGATAAGCTCTAAAATTTTCCCGGGGATCTCCCGTCGCAAAAGCCAAGATGAAGTTGCTTACCCCGTACCTTCGGCGGACCTCGTCGCGGGCCGTGCGTGCGGAGACGTCATAGAAGCGAGAATCGACAGCGCAATAGCCGACGGAGGTCTTAGAGGATGAGATCCCATAGTGGGTTTCCACCGCCCGCCGCGTGAAGTTTGAGTTACAGATAACGAACTCGCTATGCTTCAACATTTGGCGACGCAGGCGAGTCTTGTAGGCATCCAGGCCCGCACGAAGAAAGTCGCGGTTGGTCCCCTGGGCAGCGGCTATCAGACTGTCAATGTCGTGGCAAACCGTGACGGTCGGAATTCCGCGCGCGTATCCAGCACTCTCACAGGTCTTGAGCAAAAGCTGAGCTTGCAATCGCTTGACTTGCACAGGTAACCAGAAGGCGCCGGCAATCTCCGAAAGTTGTCGCACTGGGATCAGCTTTGCCCGGAAGTTGGACGGGAACAATGACAGGCTCGAACGCAGGACCATAATCTGCAGAGACCAGCATGCCGGCAGCCGCTCGGCCAGTTGCAGGCACAATTGGTAGGCATATCGCCCAACGCCTTTGGAGTTTGCGACTACCGGCGTACCGTCGATGACCAGACAAGGCATAACTGCAGAATCCGTCAAGCTTTCACAATTTCAACGTAGAGACTCTCCGCCACCCGTTGGGGCTCGCTACGGTCAATGCGCAACACGGGGACGGCACTTTCGTTCGCCCGGCATTCCCGAGCCTCGCTAAATCCCGTTACTTTCGCCAAGTATTCAAGTTGGGGGAAATCGTAAAGGCTGCGATGCTGGCCATTCCAATTCACTATCTTGTACAGAGCATCAAGCGGGCGTTCCTCCCAAGGATGGGCGAGTGCGAAGAATTCCTTCTGGCCCTCGATGTATTTCTCGGCAAAGCGGATCCCGGCCGGAACCACAATACGGTATACGCCTCGGGGCTTCAGGATTCGCCGTACCTCCTTCAAATGTAACTCGGCCTCTTCCGGATACAGGTGCTCAAGAAAATGTTCCGAGTAGCACCAGTCCACCGAAACATCCGAGAACGGAAGCCGCCGCCGTAAATCCAGGAGAAGATCCACAGACTTTCCGCGGAAGCAGTCCACGCCAACCCACCCCGGATAACGGGTCGCCCCACATCCGAAGATAAGTCTTAACTCCGGTTGCCGCTCGAGCTTTCTGATTCGTGCGAGTCTGAACGGACTGAGCCCACGGAGCCGGACAGCGATCATTCTCAGCTCGAAGAGATTCTGACGCACCCAATAGCGCGGTATTCCGGTGCTGTCGCAAACTCTCTTGGCCATCTCGGTCAAGCCACGCTTCACGTTCATCTTGGCAGATCTCCCCGCAACTTGCTGGTCCCAGAATCGCAAACCGCACCCACGATCCCGCAAGACGCCCTGCGCTCCGAAACCAAGCCTTGGTTTAAGAAGAATCTGTTAGCTGTGCAATCAGCCACTTTCTCGAAAACCAATAACATAGGATCAGATAGACGAATGCGCCAACGGAAATCACAATCGGGGCTTCGGAAACATAGGCGTTTACGACCCTGACAGCGATCCCCATCGCGATGCTGGCAAGCGATATATAGCCAACCATGGGGCTTCTCCAGAGATCACGCAATTCTCTTGGGAGCAGGACATAGGCGATCAGAGCGACCACAAATTCTGCCAGGATATAGGCGAGACCCGCACCGGCTAATCCCATGGTGGGGATGAGAACAAGATAAAGCAGCACTCCTGCAAGTGCCCCGCCGCCAGTAGACGCCAGGTATGCACGATGCCGGCCCATCGCGTAGAGAATCGTGCCCGATAGCAGGGACGCAGCCGACGCGGTGATTATGTAGAGCGCCATCCACCTGAGAAGGGGCACGTCCTCGATGTACCTTGCACCCAAAAACCACGGCACAACCAGATGAGCCGTGCTCATCAGGCCCACGGTCAGCGGAATGCTCACTCCCGCGACGATGACTACGGCGAAACGCGCCAAGCGGCCTAACTCATCCTTGGATGTGGCCGCCAGTGCCATACGAGGCATTAGCACATCCACCGCGATCAGGACGAAATGGCGCAGGATGTCCACAAGTCTCGTCGCAGCGGCATACAGGCCGAGCGCGTGCTCCCCTAACATCCAGCGCACTAAGATGTGTCCGGCGCGGTGATAGAGACTGGACATCAAAGACGACGCGGCGTAATGGGAACTTGGAATCAGGATTCCCTTCCAGCGCCCCGGCTGAATCGTCCAGTTCATACGAAAACCGCGCGCCCACAGAACGCCCCAACCGATCAGATTCGTCACAAAAACTGAGATCAGAATGCTGCCGGGAAGCCAAACCACATCTTTCGGAGAGCGCACCAAAATGAAGATTCCAAGCGCATACAAGCTTTGCTGAACAAGATTGACCAGCGAGCGGGCGTGAAACATCTCCAAGGCCGTCAACAGGTAATCACTGCTTACTAAGTTCGTAATCAAGATTCCTATGCCGTAGACATAGAAGAGTTGACGCACGTCGGGACGAGTTTCAAGAGAGGCAACCACAAACAGGAGGATGCCTGCAACCAACGTACCAATTAAACGGAGAAGGAAGACATCGGGGATCAGATCGAATGCAGCCGCTCGTCGAGCCGCGACTTGCTGTGTGGCGTAGTTTAGCAAACCCGGATTCGCGACCAGGTCGAGAAAAGCACACACCGCCAAGACATAGCTCCACAAGCCATACATCTCTACACCCAGATGGCGCACGATATAGGGAAAAGTCAGCGAAGTAATCAGGAGTCCACCCACGCGGGCGCCTCCCACGGAAAACATGAAGGCGCCATAGCGAACGAGTGGGTTAGTTCGCTTCATGTACTGGCTCCCCCGGTTGCACTGGCCCGCGCAAATCTGAAGACCGCATGACAACTCATGGCTTCTCTAAGACAATTCCCTTCGAAAACTTGCTCTTCGCGCACCACACGGGCACAGCGTAGCCGGTTGCTACGGCGACTGTTTTGACGTCCCCAACAAGCCTGACTCCACGCAACTAGACAGTACCTTGTCGCTTGGCTACTGCGTCACGAAGGACATCTGCCCACTGCCTGGAAATTTGGTCCCAATCGAATTTCTCTGCGTGCGCTATGGCACTGCGGGACATAGAAGCGCGCAGATCGGGCGCATCGAGAAGCAGGTTCAAACTTGTCTCCAACTCGGCGTCTGACTCTGCCAAAAAACCGGTTTGCCCATTTACCACATAATCGGGACGGTAGGCGTTCATGGCAACACAGGGAAGACCACACGCCGCCGCCTGCCCCAACACCTGGGGGTGCCCTTCCAGAATACTGGGGAAAAGGAAGACATCGGCCCGCCGCATTGCCTCCCCTAACTGCGCAGGGGAGAGGTGACCCAGGAAAACCACATTGTCGCACCGTAGTTCTTCCGCCAGCGAGCGACAAACTCCCAGCTCTTCTCCCCCTCCCGCCAGTTGAAACAATACATGGGGCCTTCTCGCCGCATAGCGTACTACAAGGTCCGGGCGTTTCCGCGCCTGAAATGATCCAGCATAAAACACCGTGAGGCGGTGATCGGCGGAGGTCCTGCGTACCGCATCGTCCGCTCCGGCAAAGTAGAAGCGGCGGTCGATACCGTCGAAAATCGTCTTGGCGTCCGGCCGGTAGGGCCTGACGGTCGCGGTTACGCACTCGGAAACCCCAAGAACGGCGTCCGCGTCAGCGAGACGCCGCACCGAGGTCTCCGAGACATCATTGGGACCAAGACACAACGTCACGTGGACCACCAGCGCCGTTTTGAGACGCAAATGCCTGCGCAAGAACAAAACTGCGTCGTCCAGCAAAGTTTCACGAGGATAGAAATAAACATCGGGGACCGGAAGTAAGACGCGCTGCAGTAAGTAGGCTGTGCCCCCGCGCCCGCGCCACCGTATTAGCTCAGTGTTTCCGCGGCCCGCGATCCGGGGATCTACCAAGCCATCGGTAAACATGGCCACGTGGAACTCGTCTGCCGGGAGACGGGCGACGATTTCCTTGAGTGTCAAACTTTGTGCATTGGTGTTGTCCTCATCCGCGGAATTCGGTATCACAATTCTGAGTTTCCTCATACCACCCTAAAAGTTTCCTTGATTGGTCCCGTCCGTTGCGGTTTCGGTGACACGCGACGGTGGATGGGAAGGCAGCCGAAAGTTATTTCCAAACCGAAGGTCGCGGAGCCGCGCACGGAGGCGGGCCTCTGGATCTCGCGACTGCAGGGAATCTTCGATATCGCGGCGGGCCAGGTCGAGCAGTCTGCGGCGCACTGTCCCTTCTGCATCGCGAGCCAAGGGATGACGTTCTCCGGGGTCCAGTTCCAAATCGAACAAAAACTCGCTTTTCGAACCGAAGTCGAACACGAGCTTATAACGGCCTTCTCGAATGGCAAGGACGCGGGAACTGACCGGGCTTTCGAATAATGGGTCGTGGCAACCCGCAATGCTTTCGGTTATTACCGGCTCTTGCCAGCTTCGCCCGTTCTGCAACTCCTTCCAGCGGGCCCGTCCGCGAAAACTTGCCGGGGCAGGAATATCCAAAGCCGCAAGCAGCGTGGGAGCTAAATCAAGGAAGCTGAATTGCGACTGAACAGCTTGCACTTGGCTTTTGCCCGGCACCCGCAGGAGCATCGGCACGTGGATGAGTTCTTCCGTCAGTTTGGAGGGGGAATGGTAGCGCCCACCATGTTCCAGGAACTCCTCCCCATGGTCGGCACTGACCGCCACTACGACGTTATCCCACAGATTCAGGCCACGAATGGTATCCACCAGCCTTGCTACCTGGGCATCCATCCAACGGATACTCGCGTCATAGAGCGCGGTTACGTCGTTGAGATACGGCTTGTACCTTTTGACGCTGAGGTGGCCCCGATTCCAATAGGAGTTAAGGTAGCGCGCCCGCGAGGCGTCGAGGCGGTTGTATCCCAGCCAACCCAGGGCCTCCTCGTTCGGGTAGTAGGGCGCGTGGGGATCCATGAGATGCAACCACAGGAAGAACGGACGTCCGGCGACGTTGGCGAGCCAATCCCGGGATTGGTCCACAAGCACGTGGGCGGCGGGGAAACGTCGCAAAGTGTCGAACGACATCCGATCCGATGTCCCGAGTCTCTGGCAGTATTGGAAATAAAGCTCCTCGTATACCGACTGCAGGGGATTCATCCTTTTGGAGAGCTCGGCCAGTTTACGATTGGCGCGACTCAAACGGCCATTTCCCGCTCTAGCAAGGTCGGCCGTCTGCACATCGAGATAATCGCGGAAAGTACTGAAGCCGGCGTCGTAGCCAAAACGCGGCGACAAATAGACATTGGCCGCAAGAAAAGCGGCCGTGGCATATCCCGATTCGTTCAGCACCGTGGCTAGAGTGGGCTCGCCAGGAGCAACCCCGAGCACATCTCGGCCCAGTGCGAGAGGGTAGCGGGAGGCCATGATGCCCGGGAGGGAATAAAAGGTTGGACACCCGGTGACGATCGCGTTTTCGAACACAAAGCTTTCCGCGGCCAGCGAGTCGAGGAAAGGCGTCGTGGGGCGATCATAGCCCATGAATCCGACATGATCGGCTCGCAAACAATCCACGGTAATCAGCAACAGCGACCGTGGCGTTCCCATCATCTCGCTCTCCAATCCCCGGCACGCGGCCTGGCAGGTTGCTTTCCGACGATCATGCCTGAAAAAGAATTTCCTCGGCTTTGAGAATCCCCCTCGGTCAAGGCGAACCCGCCACCACGTGGGTTATGGAACCAGAGTGTTCAATGTCCAGCGCAGAGATCATGGGAAATGGTTCGCAACCATCCCGCAGCCAGGGCTGAACGCGCACAAACCGCAGCAAAACAAGATAGACGGCTACAACCGTTCTTGGCAGGTGGCTGGAGTTTCCGGCGGTTGCCGCTGATCGTGTCCGTCAAATATACCCCAAGTCCTTCAGCCTCTTTTCGATGGCGTGCTTCTCAGTTTCATCCATGGGGGCTGCGACCTCACTCACCAACTCCCGCAACACAAAAGTCAGACACTCCTCCAGGCTTCCGAAATGTTCGCCAAAGTTCCGCTCAACTGCTTCGCACAGGGATGACGGCAACTCCACTTTCCGCATCCGCTCTGCCATCGGGCATTCACCTCCGCCTTACGAACTGTGCTACGAGTTCGGGTCAAACCCCGCTCGTTCGCCGCTATCGGCCGCAGAAATCCTGCCCCAGCCAGTTCCGCAGACTATCAACTCTCCCAGCATCCGCCGAAGCGCGTTTCTGGCAGCAGGGGCGGGGTTTGGGCGGCCTTCGGCCAAACAACTAAAGTATTCTAGGGGAATTCAGGCTTTACTGCTAGCGATGGCGAGCATGCACCGTGCAACAGATTGTGCAGAGTGATCGGATCAATCGCTTGCCACTGGGCGCCTTGGGCAGGACACTCCAGATTCTGCCTCCCCAGTAATCCCGGAACATCCCCGATTTCGGACACCGAATCCAATACGTAACCTATGCCGAATTTCGCATATTGCGCGATGTACCCACCGACTGGTTCTCGCAGCCAAGCGCACAGAAACACCGGAATTCTCCGGGCACAGCACTCCAGCGCGACCGTGGATTGCACCGTCATGGCAAATTTGGTGTTTCGCCAAAGTTGGGACGATATCGGTCCCGCAAGCACGCGGATCGCACGCTCGTCCGATGGGGACAAATACTTCCGAAGCAGCCGGCGGATACTTTTGACGCTTTCGAACGGATGCGAACTTGAAGACCAACTGAAGCCCGCAGGTCTTGGCCAGCGAACATAGGCGAGGCAAAAGATCGCGATAAACTTCATCGCTGCGCCAGGCGTCGGTCTGGTATGGCTCGGTGAAAAATACCAGCCAAGACGCTGCTGATGACGGCACGATCGGCTCCAGCGCATCTGCCACCGGCGCCGGACCGCCCACTACCAGTTTCTCTGGCTGCACCAGGCAAACGCGCGCCAGGTAATCGCGTTCCATTTCGCCCTTGGCCAGGTAAAAGTCGGCGTGGTGCTTCTTGATCGCCATGCGCTGGTCGAGGGCGCCGTGATGACAAGCCACGGCTGCAATTCCTCGGTTCTTCGCCAAGACGAGCGGAATTCTTGTGTCCGGGGCGGTATCGTCGGTGCTCAGACACCCGGTGACCTCTTCCTGCTCAAAGACTCGGTTCCAAGCGTCTCTCACGGCTACCCCTGAACGAATCAAGGCCGGGATGCGGGCAAGCGTGCCGCCGGCGTCTGCGTCCGCAAAATCCTCCGCAGCAGATAGAAGCCGGGCTTGCAGCGCGTCCCAGCGTTGCAGGATGGATGCCACCTCCGCCGAACCGGCGGAATCAAAATACCGGTCGAGCGACGCCATCCGCACGTTCGCGGGCAGCACCTTGAGCTTGCCGCTCTTCCTGGCACACACCAGAAGGAACCCTTGTTCCGGAAGCATCGCCGCATAGGCAACCGCCATCCGGGAAACGTTAACGTAGGCCGACGGCAAAAGGGTGACTGGACCTCTTGTCTTGCTCCGACCCCAAGCGAACCGTTTCCGAATCTTGTGTTCCGGGTCGAGCTTGTCCTGAAGAACCTGGGTGACTTGCGCAACCTCCAGTTTGGAGAGCGCTTCCGTGTAGTGCCAGATGCGACGCGAAATCGGTTGGAAACCCTTTTCCAGATTGTGAAGCGTTCCTTGAGTGCAGCGACGGAGAGTTTCGGCAAGAGACGACGGGCGCGACACATAGAGGTGGCATCCCAGGCCTATTTCTTTGGCTAACCTGGCAACCAGCAGGCCGCGCAAAAGGTCGTCAACTATCAAGAGAGAGGAGATGTCCCACCAATCAATTCCAAACTGGTCCACAACCTGCCCCATACCGAATTGCAGGAGACTCTTAACCCGTCGTAGGTCCTCAATCTCTTCGGCGAAATCATAGAGACTGATGACCCGGCAACCGGCTTCGCGGCCCCATTGCTCGTAGGTGGATAGCGGAGCGCGGCCAAGATCGACGATCAAGTCCCAGGTGGAGACCAGCTCCAAACCTGGAAAACTGTCTTCGGGATGGAGGAGCAAAACTCTCATTGCCGGGAATCGCCTCAAGAATCAGAAGGCTGATCCTTGCCGAAGCCTGAGTGGTTCGAGTCTCGCAAAATTGCTACTACTCGCGAGGCACCGGCGCCATCCACCAGCGCCCTTCCGCTCCGCGACATGCTGCTTCTGATTTCGAAGGACTGCAAGACGCCGCGCAACTCTTGCGCAATTGTAGAGAGCGATATCCCACTCGCGCTGCCGGCGTGGACCGCGATCCCCAGCCGATGAAGTTCTCGCGCAATCGGAACCTGGTTCGGCGCTAAGTCAATCAAGACCGCGGGTAACCCCAGCAAGCACATCTCCCAGCACGTGGCCCCCGCCGCGGAGACGGCCACATCGGCCCAAGCCATCAATTCTGGCATGTCCGCCGCGTCCCGGATGAGGCGGATATTGTGCTGCGCGCCGCGAATCTCGCCCTCCAGGGATTCCAGGTGGGGATTGCTCCCGCCAGCGACCACCACAATATCGAGATCCTTGTCTGCAACCTCATTCAAAGCCTGCAACACACGGCAGGTCACATTCTCCGGATCACTCCCCCCTAGAGTGACCAATACATTCTTCGCGATGGATGGAATTACACGTTGCCATTTCTGCCAGGCGCGGAATTCCCGCCGCATCAAAATATAACGTGGCCCAAGCAGAAGTTCCGTATGGGAGCTGCGGTCTTTATACCAGTCTTCGCTGGCATGCGCGTTCTGGTTCAAAACCAAATCCGCCACGTAGTACTGGGAATGCCCGTAGTCATCCAGAACAAGAACTTTGCAGTCCGCCTCCTTCAAAGCGCGTTGATAGTCCGCGCCCAGATGGTAACCGTCCACCACCACCCAATCCGCATTGCGGGCATGAGCCAAACCGGCGAGGCTCCCCGCGTCCGCTCCGCTACCCGAGGGGTCCGAAGTTCGGATGACTTCTGCGTCCTCAATCTTGAGACGTTCCTCGATCGCAGGAGTCGAATCAGCCATGACAAAAGCCGCCCGTCCACCCGCGTCTTGCCAGGCCTGGGCAAGCGCCAGGCACCGCATGACGTGCCCAGTACCGATCCTCACCCCGGCATCGGCTCGCAACAATAGGACCGGTCCGCCGGGTCGCACCGTTGTAGAATCTCGCACTGGATTCCTAACCGTCGTCGCTGGCGTCGGTGAGCATGGGCCACTTGAGGCAATCGCCAGCCAGCAGATCGCACGCCAGTTTCATTCCGATGACCTCGGAAAGCTGGTACGGCAGTACCGCGTCCCGCGGCGCCGGGCGCAAGGCTTCGAGCATTCCGGTTTGAAGAACCGTGCCTTTTTTCAGGTCCCCACTGGCTCGCAGGCAGCGGCGCTGGACGACCACGGTTTCTCGTTCGTTTTCCGCCACGCGTTTCAATGGCGAACCCATCGCCGATTCCAGTTCCCGGGTACGGTCCACCATGTCCTTCCAGGTTTGAGGTGTCATGGAGAAGGGATGATCTGGGCCATCGCGCCGATTGTCGTCGGTGAAGTGTTTTTCAATCACGCGAGCGCCCAGCGCCACCGCGCCCAGAACCGTAACGTGCCCGGGAGTGTGGTCCGAGAGCCCCAGAACCGCCGCGGGAAACATGGTGCGGTAGGCTTGCAATACTCGGAGATGGATGTGCCGGAAATTCTCCGTGCTGCCCGTGTAGTTCGTGTTGCACTGCAGCAGGACCAGCTGTTGATTGATTTTCAGGATCTCCTGCACCGCCCGCTGCACATCGGCAATGTCCGAAGCGCCAGTCGCCAAGAGCACCGGTTTCTGTTTGCCCGCAACCTTGCGCAGCATCTCCGGCCAGGTAATATCGCCGGAACCAATCTTGTAGAGATCGACATAGGGATCGAGCATATCCACCGCATCCAGATCATACGGAGCGGAGAAATAATCGATGCCATACCTCTCGCACTCCTGCTTGAGTACAGGCGTCCACTCCCATGGCAAAGTGGCCTCGTCATAGACTTGGAACACACTTTTCTTCCACTTGGACTGGTGGGACACCTGCTTCCCCAATTTCTGGAAACCGCGTTCGCTCACGATTGTCCGGGCACGGAAATTCTGGAACTTGGCGGCGTTGGCTCCCGCTTCCGCGCACAAGCGAATCAGAAGTTTGGCGCGTTCCAGAGAACCGTCGTAATTAGCCGCGATGTCGGCAACAAAGTACGTGGGGTGTTCCAGGCCGGCCAGTTTTTTGCCCAATTTCAGGGTTGTCATTCCCCCGCTCCGCCTGCGTAGGTTTTTAGTTTCTGAGGATACCCGCTTTTATGCAAGCGGTGAAACCTTGCCAGACCTGAAGCAACGTCGGGCATGGAACGTGCAAGCGCCGCGGCAACTTTGGCTGTGTCCAGCGATATGTCCGCGGGCCGAGCCGCTCGCAGCCCTACCTCCGTGGAATTCGCAGGAACCACTTGCAACGGATCGAATCCAAAAAGCGCCGCTACCCGTTTGGCGAATTCATACTTGCTGATTCTTTCCGACCCCACAACATGGTAAACACCGGTCAGCCCTGAATCCAACATGGCCAATAATACCTCTGCCAGATCGTTGACCAGCATGGGAGAGAAGTGGATGTCAGTGAAGCCAAGCACCTGCTGGCCGCCGTCAAGCCCGCGAAGGATCCACTCCGCCAGGCTCAACTTATTCTGAGCATTCCAGCCATAGATATTCACGCGAACCACCAGGGCCGAAGGATGCCAGCGCCGAACCTCCTCCTCCCCATTCAATTTCGAACGCCCATACACATTGATCGGGGCTGGCTCATCCATTTCGGAATAAGTGCCTTTTTTTCCGTCAAACACGGCATCGGTGGAAACATAAACAAAGGTGGAACCCAGGTTTTGCGCGATTTGCGCCAGGGAGGAAGAAGCCTGCGTATTGATCCGGTCAGCTTCGCTGGGATGGTCTTCGCACCAATCCACATTGGTCGCGGCGGCACAATGAATAATGCTGGCTGGGTTCAGACGAGCGACCAAGGCTTGCGTTTCCTCTTGGTTCGTCAGGTCCACACCGAGCATGGCTGCGCCGGGCAAGCGGAGAGCATGTTTATGGAAAAGGCCAACCACCTCGCGTTTCTGTTGGCGAGCACACAAGACCATGCTCGCGCCCAGGAGTCCGCTGGCGCCGGTGACTAGGATCATCAAAACATTCCTGAAGCCAAATCACTCATCGGACTCTGAACACGGGTTCAATCAGGGAACCTTCCAGAAAACGGCTGGGATCCTTGTCCTGTAACCAAGCCGTCAGCGTCTTGAATACGCCGGCATAGGCCTCTAACGTCTGTTGAATATCGATGTGCCCATGGGCGGCGCAAAGATTATGGGTAGCCAGCAGGAGAACTCCCCTCTTGAGCGCTTCCTGCTGGAATAGACTTCGCAGCAACATGCTATCGGTGCCGTCCGGCTCCAGGAACTTGAGGGACGACCAAACCGGGCGTGCGGTCGCCTTCAGGCGATCAGCTAAGCCGGCCTCTTGTGCCATGGCATTGAAGCCGTCTTTTAAAGTGCTGCCGTTCGCTTCCATGCGGGCCAGAGCGTCGGTGCTTTCCAGGATATCGAGCACCTTCATGGCCGCGGCCATTGAGGCAACTTCCCCTCCGAAAGTGAAGCTGAAAAAAACTTCTTCAAACAAACGCATGATATCGGCCCGGCCCATCACACACGAGATGGGGAACCCATTGGCCATGGCCTTGCCAAATGTGGCTAAGTCCGGGACAACTCCGAAGATTTTCTGGGCTCCGCCCAACCCGAAGTGGAAACCACTGCAGATCTCGTCAAAGATCAGCAGGGCCCCGTGTTTGTGGGCCAGGTCCTTGACGCCCTGCAAGAATCCGGGAGCCGGTTCGACAAAGTTTATCGGCTCCATGATAACCGCGGCGAACTGTCCGCTATGCTCTTCCAGCACGGCTTGCAGGCTCGCCAGATCGTTGTAGCGAAACGGATGAGTAAGTGCTCGCACGGCTCCCGGCACACCCGCGTTTCGCGTGGTGCTGCCAATGTACCAATCCTGCCACCCGTGATAGCCGTAACAGGCAATGCGCTCGCGTCCGGTGAATGCGCGTGAGACTCGCACCGCGGCAGATGTGACGTCGGAACCGTTCTTTCCGAAACGCACCATCTCGGCGCAGGGAATTAATCGCGTCAGGCGCTCGGCCAGTTCCACCTCGATGGGATGAGGCAAACTGAAACTGTGCCCTTCCGCAAGTTGGGCGGCAACCGCGCTGTTCACCTCGTCGATCGCGTAACCGAGAATATTCGGCAAGAGTCCCTGGACGTAATCGATGTACTCATTGCCGTCTACGTCCCATACCCGGCAGCCCTTGCCGCGTTGCAGAAAGATCGGCGCGACGCCCTGGACGTACTGGGTGTAGCCCTTGCTGAACGTTTGAGCGCAACCAGGAATCACTTTTCGTGATCGTGCGAGCCAGGCTTGCGATTTCGTGATCGGTCGTTTGGGCGCCGGTCCGGCTGTGGCCTGCTCGTACAAACTCCGATAGTAACCTTCATTGGTGATCGCGACACTCTGAGTAGCTGCCAAATCGGGCCTCTCTTTCAATAGTCTCAAGACTTCCTCAAACCCAAAATCTTCCCGGCCGTTGAACTCGCTATAGATTCTGCGTATGTATTCCAAGTCGGACGGATCATCCACGCTCCAGCGGTAAACGCCCGGTGGCACTGGTGTCTCGCGCTCGACATTCACGCTGCGAAATCTGTCGGTACGCAGATAAGGGGTTACATGTTCTCGCTCCGAAGGTTTACGTGTTTCTTCCCAAGCCCGTTCAAGGGCGCGGAAGGAAAAAACTTCAGCGTCCAGGCCTTCTGGGTAGGTGTAGCGAATGGTATTCGAAGCGTAATCGCAATCCCCCTTGAGGAACGTGGCCACAACCGTGTCAATGACTGCTGGGTCCACGAGCGGACAATCGGAAGTAATTCGAATGACCGTATCTGCCGCGTGCGCTTTTGCCGCCTGGTAGTAGCGGTCCAGCACGTCATCCACTTGGCCGCGGAAAACGGAAACCCCAAGACGCTTGCATTCTTCCACGATGGCATCGTCCGCCGGTTGCTCGGTGGTCGCGATTACGACTTCCCCGGCCAGCTTTGCCCGCTGAACACGGTGCACGACCCGTGCCAGCACGGTATCGCCATTCAGATCCTTCAGCACCTTGCCAGGAAGACGCGTGCTTCCCATTCGCGTCTGGATGACGGTCACCGTCTTCAATTCACACCATCCTCCCGCATTTGAAAACTCCAGCCATTTGATTCCTTCTTGCTGCAGGTCCTTGGGCAACCGCCGTCGCGAATTCCATGTGCCGGCTCATTTCGATCTAGCAATCGCCCATTCGTCGGGAGGGATGCGGTGCCGCTGTAGTACCGTGACCCCTACGCGTTCCGCCCCGGGCAGAGAGCGCAAGATCGGCTCCGTCCCAAAAGGCCGGATTGACAATGCCACCCGTTGATAGCCCCCATAAGCCACGAGAACACCAGCAAAATCCGACTTAATTACCCGGATCGCTTCAGCTCCGACGTGATGGTAAGGATTTTCGGTGGGTCGGTCGGGAAGGAAGTCCAGTACAACTACTATGCCATCTTCGCGAATCACCCTCTCGACCTCAGCTAACACCGCCAGTGCAGAACGTCGCCCAGTCGCATAGCAGACCCAACCCAAGATAACGCAATCCACACTATTGGAACGGACTGGCAAGACCGCGACATCGGCCAATGCGAGCGTGTTGGAGCCCTTGTGCAAACCATCTTGCAGTGCCAGAAGGGAAAGATCTATTCCTGCCATCAAACCCAAGCCTGGCATTGCCGCCGACAATCGGCGCAAGCGCCACCCATTTGCACACCCCAGATCCAGGACGCGGTCTCCCGCGCGCAGAAACGGAAGCGTGAGTTTGATTACCAGATCCTCCGCACATCCTTCCATATCTTCGAGAGCCTTCCGATTGCGCTGGAAGTACGCATCCGCCTCAGTCCGCCTCCATACGTCCAAGTTTTGTTCGCCAAGAACACCCATTCTTCCCTCGCCTTACTTTCTGTGCAGGTCACGACGCCCTAACAAGCGGGGTGACATGTCCAGGATTGCAGTGCAACCAGCATGATCATCCAATCTTCCCTTTCTCTCCTTGAGAAAGGCCTCCCACGGGCAACTCTGCTGCGCGGCATTCCGAAGCGGACTTGGCCGCCAGAACCAGTTTTAACACCCTCGCAGCTTGCTCTAGATTTACCAGAGGATTCTTGCCCCCCACCACACAAGAAAAAAAATCATTTACTTCGGAAATATACATGTCGTTGGACTCAAAGGTATAAGGATAGCTCTGCCAGGCATTTGTTTCGCCCGCAAAGAATCGCACTTCACGACTAGTGAAATCCCACAATGCGGTGCCTAGTTCTCCCACAAGTTTGCAGGAACGGGTATACCCACGCTGGACAAAGTCGAGATGGACTTGGGCCTGAGCACCGCTGCGCAAAGCGCAGGAGCAGATCGGCGCAATCCTCGACATCAACCTGAAGCGCGCTAACCTTGCCTGCCATACACATGACCTCGGAGGGATAGCCCAGCAGCCACGTGATGTAATCCAACTCGTGGGAACCATCGAGCAAAATGCCGCCACCCAGGCCGCGCTGGCCCGTGTAGCTTTGGCGGTAGTCCTGCCAAGGACGCCAGTCGGGAAGGTACTGCCCCGCCTCCACGCTCGCCCAGAGCACGCGTCCCAACTGACCAGTCTCGATGAGTTCCTTAAGCTTTTGCAAGCCTGGATGGAAGCGCAGGTTGTATCCCACCTGCACCACCGCCGCTCTCTGCCGTGCCTCGAGGGCAAGCTCCTCAATACCCTCCAGGGTGTGGGAAAGCGGCTTCTCGACGAACACATGGGCGCCCGCTCGCACCGCCTGCAGAGCCTGCGGCACGTGGTGCACGGGAGGCGTGCAGACGAACACCGCGTGAGGTTTCTCGGACTCAAGCGCCGCCGCAAAGTCTGAAAGCGGTTTGACCCCTAGCTCGCTCACCATGGGCGTCAGGCGCTCGCGGTCGGGGTCACAGGCCGCCAATTTTCGGACACCCAATTGGTGCAGGTTCTTCAAGTGCCTCCGGCCGATGGAACCAGAGCCGGCTACCAGCACCGAGAATTGGGAGAGATCAGGCAAGGCTTGGTTATCTCGCGAAATGCCCAATGACTTTGGCGACCGCCGCAACCACATCCTCGACGTCCTGATTGCTCATGGCGTGGAACATCGGCAGGCTGATCAGACGCCGATAGGCATCCTCCGCGATGGGATATTCACCGCCATGGCAGCCAAAACGGTCACGATAGTACGGATGTAAGTGCACCGGTATGTAGTGTACGTTCACCCCAATATTTTCTGCGCGCAAGGCGCAAAAAATATCGTCACGGCCAGCCGAAAGTTTTTCCAGATCCAGGCGAATTGGGTAGAGATGCCAGGCAGGATTCACCTCGGACCGAACGGCCGGCGGAATCACGGCCGGAATCTTACGAAATGCGGATGTGTATTGAGCCGCGATCTGGCGGCGGCGCGCCAGGTTGGCCTCCAGTTTGCGTAACTGCGTGATGCCGAGAGCGCAGGCAATATCCGTCAGGCGGTAATTGAAACCCAGTAACACCATCTCGTAGTGCCATTGTCCGGCGCTCTGCCGCTGCCGGGCATCGCTGTTGATGCCATGATTGCGAAAGCGCCGCAACGTTTCCGCGAACCCCGCATTGTCGGTGGTGACCATGCCGCCTTCACCCGTCGTTAGATGTTTGACTGGATGGAAGCTGAAAACGGTCATGTGGGCGATGCTTCCGACGCGGCGGCCGCGGTACTCGGCGCCGAGAGCATGGCAAGCGTCCTCGATCACCACCAGGCCATGGCGCTCAGCCAGTTGCAGAATGGAATCCATATCCGCGGGGTGGCCGGCGTAGTCCACCGGCAGGATCGCTTTAGTCCGCGAAGAGACCAGGGACCGGGCTTTGTCGGGGTCGAGATTCAGCGTATCCGGGGATACGTCCGCAAAAACCGGGATGGCACCCTGGTAGAGAACGCAATTGGCGGTTGCGGCAAAAGTCATGGGCGACGTAATCGCCTCGTCGCCAGCCTTTAATCCGGCGGCAAACGCTGCCCCGTGCAACGCCGCTGTACCGGAACTGAAGCTCACGGCATACCTGGCGCCCACCCGTGCGGCAAAGGCCCCCTCGAACTCCCCCACCTTGGGGCCTGTGGTGAGCCAATCAGAACGCAGAACCTCCGTCACCGCCTGGATATCGTCTTCGCTAATCGACTGATGGCTGTATGGAAGGGGCGTTTTGCGTACAGGCGTACCGCCGAGGCTCGCCAGCGCTTCCTGGGCCGCCGCAATGGTCGTCATCACTCTCCTCGGGGTCTAGGCGCGTTGTGGCTCGGCCGCAGGCGACCCGCTGACACCGGCTGGCACGAGCTCTTGCAGTTCCTTGGAAGTAAGCCAATGGGTGTTGTTGTCGCTCGAATAGCGGAAGCCTTCGGGTAGGGGGCTGGCATGCTCCCAATTATCAACTTTCCACCACGGATCAGCCGGCTGAATTACATAACGATCGCCCAGTTCCAGAGCGGTGCGGGCTTCATCTTCGGAGACCAGCACCTCGTGCAGTTTCTCGCCGGGACGAATTCCGATGTGTTCCACGTTGCAACCCGGAGCGATCGCTTCAGCCATGTCGGTTAACTTCATGCTGGGGATCTTGGGCACAAAAATCTCTCCCCCGTGCATCTGCTCGATGCAGCTCACTACAAACCGAACCCCGTGCTCGAGGGTGATCCAGAAACGGGTCATGCGCGGATCGGTGATCGTGATCTTGCCGCGCTTGCGTTGCTCGAGGAATACCGGAATCACACTTCCGCGGCTGCCCACAACGTTGCCGTAGCGCGCACAACTGAATCGCGTGGGCTGCGTCCCGGAATAGGCATTCGCCTGGACGAACATTTTTTCCGCGCAGAGTTTGGTGGCGCCATACAGGTTGACGGGGTTTACCGCCTTGTCGGTGCTCAAGGCCAGGACTTTGCCGACTCCGCGATCGATAGCGGCGTCAATCACATTGCGGCCGCCCATAATATTGGTTTGAATCGCCTCGAACGGGTTGTACTCGCAGGCAGGCACTTGCTTGAGGGCGGCAGCGTGGACCGCTACCGTCACCCCATCGAAAGCTCTTTCGATCCGCTGGGCGTCGCGGACGTCGCCAATGAAGTAACGCAGACTGGGATGGTCAAAGCCGGAAGTCTGCATGTCGTGCTGTTTGAGCTCGTCGCGGCTGAAGATAATCAGCTTGCGCGGGTGGAAATCCCGCAACATCACCTCCACAAACTTCTTGCCGAAGGACCCGGTTCCCCCTGTCACAAGTACAACCTGTTCCGACCAATCCATCGTTCCTGCCTTTGTCATTGTCTTGAATTGAACCTTTGGCTCCCTCAGGTTGGCTACGCTGATCCTGTAGTATAGCGAAGAATGCTTGGCGCAATCCCTCCATGTTGCGGCGATGGGTTTAGCATCGTTGTACCGATGGGTTTCGCAACCCGAACGCCTGGGATTGATGGCGATAGCTTCCTCAAGCGCCGATTCTTGTGTGCTGCCCCTTTCACCTCTGGCCAACCACAGGTGAAAGAGGGTATCCTATGTAGCCTTGGATTCCGCGACTTGCAAGTGAGGAACATGAGCACCCCGGTGCTGAGTCTTCCCAACGCTCTGTGAAAGGTTGAGCAACCTGGCTGGCAGGTTCGTGTTCTAATAGAGAAATTGCCTTACCCGATCTCCGCATGAAAATAAACCCAACCGCTTCTTCTCTCTGGTATCTCGCGCAAGTGCGTTGTCGCAGATCAAGGGTAGTGAGCTCGGCGATCCTGTTTTTTTCTCTGGGCGCAATGCTTCAGCCTGCCCAATCCAGAGCCCAGGAAATGCCACGGCTGCAGCTTTTTGGGGGATATTCTTATACCCGCTTTGACAGTTCTACCTTTGGTTTTGCCGGCGGATCCAACCTGAACGGCTGGAATGCCGCGGTTTCCGGAAACATCATCCGGGGCTTTGGGGGTACTGCCGAACTCACCGGCCAATACGGCAACCACATGAACCTGCGGGACTTCGCGGCGGGGCCTCAATCCTGTTTCCCCGCGGAAAGATGCTCTTCTTCGCTCACGCGCTCTTTGGCAAGGGCCGGACTTTCGTCAGCGAAGGTGGCGGGGTAGGCGACACGCAACGCGCGTACCTGTTCGGGGGAGGAGTCGACATGCAGTTTCGTCGTCACTTCGACATTCGGCTCATTCAGGCGGATTACGTCCGCACTCAACTGCTTCAGCAGAATCAGAACAACTTCCGGGTTTCCGCCGGCGTGGTTTACCGCTGGGGCGAGATCAAAAGAACAAAACACAGAGCGCCGACCACGCAGGCGCCCTAGATCAACTGCGTGAGCAAGGATTGTGTTTTCACAAGGGATATCTTGATGCCGATTCGTTGGAAAGTTCTGCTCGGAGTGCTGCTGGCTGTGGCCGGCCTGCCGGGTTGCGGAAGCAGCAGTGGCAGCAGCGGGAGTGGGGGCGGCGGGGTCTCTCCGTCCTCTCATCTTGCCCTAGTATCGATCCCTGCGGAAAATGGCGTGTCGGTATACCGCGTGAGTGGTTCGGGCAGCCTTACGGTCGCGGCTGGTTCAACTTTCGTGGCGGGGGCCTCTCCGTCCTCGCTTTGGGTGCATCCCTCCGGCAATTTTGCCTACGTCGTCAACCAGACGGAGGACGATATTTCGTTGCTGAAAATCGACAGCAGTACGGGTTCGCTTACGGAAGTCAAACCTCGGACCCCTACCGGCGTCAATCCCTCATCCATGGGCATGGATGCGGGCGGCAATTTTCTCTACGTCAGCAACCAGGCGTCGAACACCATCTCCGTTTATTCGGTTAGCTCTTCGACGGGCGCGCTTACTCCAGTTGCAGGGTCGCAGTTCCCCGCCAATCCCGGACCTCAAACCTTGCTGGTTTCACCCACGGGAAGTTTCCTTTTTGTCCTCAACCCAAATTTGGCTGCGGTTTCGGTTTACGCGATATCCTCGGGCGCTTTGCAGGAAGTGGCAGGTTCTCCCTTTCCCGTGGGACACGTCCCGGTTTCCATGGTGATTGATCCCAGTGAGCATTTTCTCTACGTGGCGAACCAGGGTGACAGTACGCTTTCGATATTCGCGATCACTTCGGGTACGGGCTTCTTGACACAGATTGTTGCTATATCACCCTTTACCACCACCGACCCTCCGACCTCGATGGTCCTGGACCCGTCGGGGAACTATCTCTACGTCACCAACCATGCCGCAGCCAATATTTCGGCTTATGCGCTGGACTCCGTTACCGGCACGCCTACGCAGATTACCAGTTCTCCGTTTACCGCTTCGACCACGCCGTCATTCCTGGTGATGGACCCGTCCAACACATTCTTGCTCGAGGCCGACCAGACCGCGAAAACCATTTCCACCTTGCCCATCACCAAGGGCACGGGAGCGCTTGCCGCAATTTCGAGCACCACAACGCTCGGTGCGGCTCCCTCGTCCATCTTCGTGATGAAATAATTCGGGTCGAACGGAAGATGATTCGCTTCGGCATAGCAGGCTTCGGATTGCACGCCGTGAAACGGCTGATGCCGGGCTTTGCCCTGGCCAGGAATTCCCGGGTCAGCGCACTCTCGCGCCGTGATTCAGGCAAGGCGCAGGAAGCGGCACGCCAATACGACATCCCACAGGTTTTTGCTTCTACCGCGGAACTGTGCCGCTCGTCCGAAGTGGATGCGGTCTTCGTGGCCACGCCGAACTCGGTTCATTTGGCCGATGTGCTGACGGCCCTTGAGGCCGGCAAACCGGTGTTGTGCGAGAAGCCAATGGGCATCAACGCCGCGGAGTGCCGCCTTATGGTGGAGGCGGCGCGCCAGGCCAACCTGCCGCTCGGTATCGCCCAGGTGTTTCGCTTCGAGGAGACGACAGCTTGGCTGCGGGAGCGCGTGGCCTCGGGACAGATTGGCAGGCCTGTTTTCGCCCGCGCCGAGTTCTCATTTCCGGGCGCCCGTCACCATGACCGGGTGTGGATGCACGACAAGAAAATTGCGGGCGGCGGCCCGGTTGCCGATATCGGCGTTCACTGCATTGATACGCTGCGTTACATCCTGCGAGATGAAGTGCTACGCGTCACCGCCCGCGCTATCCCGAACCAGAGTGTTCCGGATATTGAAGCCGGCGCAGCGCTCATCTTGGAATTTTCTCGGGGGACGGTCGGTACAGTGCAGTGCTCGTTTCTTGCCGAATATCGCACGCCCCTGGAGTTTGTGGGCGAGTCCGGCGTGCTGCGGAGTGAAGACTGCCTGAATGTCGAGAGGCCTGTAACCCTGGAGCTGCGACAGGGCGGAACTACAGTCGAGACCGCGACCCTCTCGAACCAGTTGGCCTATGCCAGGCAAGTGGATGCTTTTGCAGCGGCGGTGCAGGGCAAGGCTGGCTTCCCTGCCCCGGGCGAAGAAGGCTGGCAGAATCAGGAAATCCTGGACGCCGCTTATCGCAGCATGCAGAGCGGCAAGGTGGAAGACGTTCCCCGCGTAGGGTAAAGGAAATTTTCGCTGCGTTTCCCCGCCGATATACTTTTTCCATGACTGAGAACCGATGGACTTCAGCCGGCCACGTGCAAGAATACCTGGGCATCGCAGATTCGATCCCGCATCGCGTCGAGGGCGAAGCCGCACTCCTGGAAGTTCTTCCATCCCAGGTTCGCCGCATTCTTGATCTTGGCACTGGCGACGGCCGTTTGCTCGCGTTAGTGAAACAGCGCCATCCACCAGCAGAGGCCATCGGCCTCGATTTCTCCCCCGCCATGCTGGAGCGGGCGCGACAACGCTTCGCCGATGATCGCTCGATAAACATTGTGGCGCACGATCTTGACCATCCTCTCCCGGAGCTTGGCAAGTTCGATGTCGTCATCTCAAGCTTCGCCATCCATCACCTTGTCCACGAACGCAAGCGGTCGCTCTATTCGGAGGTCTACCACGCAATCAGTGGCGGCGGTGTTTTCTGCAACCTCGAGCACGTATCCTCTCCCACAGCGCGCTTGCATGAAGAATTTCTGGGATGCTTGCGCGTTACGCCAGAAAACGAGGACCCCTCCAACAAGTTGCTCGACACGGAGACACAGCTCGGATGGCTGCGCGAGATCGGGTTTACCGATGTTGACTGTCTCTGGAAATGGCGCGAACTTGCGCTGTTGGTTGGGCGAGTCGCGTAAGGAAAAACTATTTCGGCGGGATGCCCTGCGCTTGCACGATGGCCCAGTGCCACTCCTGATCCGGCTCAAGTTTTGCGCCCAGGTCCTGCTGAAAAACTGCGGTCGTGAAAGGCGCGGCTGAGCCTTTGATGTGGTAAAGCACGGTGAAGTCGGAGCGCTTCCCCGAGGTTTGCCCTTCCTCCGCCGCAGCGGGAACCAGCCTGGCGGTGCCGAAGTGAACTGCCGCACTCGGAGGGAACTGCCGGAGAATGGTCAGGCTCACCGTGATTTCTCTGAGGTTCCACGCGGTTCCGTTGTGGACGGTGATCTGCAACGCGTCGTCATTGATGATGGCAGGGCCGTCAAGTTTCCCCAGTTCGTTTCGCGGCAGATCCTGAGGCACAAACGGATCTGAGACCAGGGCACCCGTCTTGGCGCTGAAGGAGAGGCTGCAAGTCACATCGGGCGCCGAGACTTGGATGTCCTTTCCCACCCCATCAAAAACGAAGTTCATGTTGCTTTTGAGCCGGTCATTCTCGGCCTGCTTCACCACCTGAGAGATATTGTCGTTATCAATTACGGTCTGTGCGGTCGGCGGTTCTTTCTGGCCTTGCTCCTTGTCTTTTGCTTTGTCCCGGCGCAAGGCGCGCGCCACGTCGCCCAAAGAGACGGCGTTATCATCGTCCGACTGCGCCGCCAGATAAGGATAGGGCAACAGCGTCACCAGCAACGTCGCCAGAGCCAGTAGTGGAAAAGTTGACTTCATGATCCCAGCCGGTGCAAAGCCTCCTCCCTCATTGTGCCGCAGACTAGGTGATGCCTGCCGCATCGTTAGTAACCTGCGTTCAACTCATCAACAGGCGGGGTGAAAGACATATCCACCAGAGATTCTAAACAGTCGCGGAGACCACGCGGCAGGCTGAGGGCAAACTTTGGTGCTAGAACTTCAGGGCAGGAAAGTACGCTATTGGCAGGCTACTTAAGAAGGCGACACGAAGTGGCGTGCAACGGGTCGCCTGACCCAAAATCACAACCTTTACAGCAGTCCCGACGCACGAAAACGGGATACTGGGTCGCCCAGTCGCACTGCTTCTCGCTTAAAAAGCCAACGCGCCACCGCAAGTCCCAATGCTGCGTACCACAAATGAGCCAGTTTCATCATGTACCCCCAATAGGGGAGTCCTTACTCTCGAACCTACCAGTGGGATATCGGCGGGTCAATGCGACAAAAGTGCCATGAAGCAAGGAAAAGGATTACAGAAGTAACGGGTCCCAATTTCTTGCTGCCCCGGATAGTGCCCTTGCGGGTGCGCCGCGGAACAACCTGGCTAAGTTCCTCCCTTAAGGTAGTATGACCTGAAGGCGGAGTAAAGTCCGAGCAGACCGCAGAAGGAAACAATTATGGCCGCGCTGAAATGCCGGTTTGGCGCCCACGAGTGGGAGGGATGCAGGTGCGCCCGATGCCGGAAGGCCCGTGACAAGGCGCACGACTGGAGCAAGGACTGCGAGAGCTGCTTGAAATGCCACAAGGTGCGCTCAAGCCCCCACAAATGGAAAGGCTGCAAGTGCACAATCTGCGGAAAGATCCGCGACGAGGAACATGACTGGACAAAGAACTGCCAGAGATGTTCAGGCTGCGGCAGGACTAGGGACAACCAGCACCAGTGGAACGGGCTGGCGTGCAGCAAATGCAAGGAGCATCGATACGGCATAAGCGGGATAGAGAGGCTCTGGCCACAAATCGAAGCCGCTCTTGGAAACTCGCCTGGCAAGAACCTCGAACTCGCGAAGGAATCCCGACTCACGTTTAGGAAAGCATTCCCTGCGCCAAGTTATAACTTCGTAATATTGTGGTTAGGGGCTGGGTGTGGGGCATCCGATCTCGGCGCAATGAAGCACTTTGAGTCGGCATTGTCCCACGCAATCGCACTAGACATCCAGGATCACGGCGAGATTTCGATGGCCGAAATTGCGCAGTGCCTTAGCTCTTCGATTTCTAGGCCCTTTGAACTATGGTATGGGTGTAACGACAAGTTTTCCGATGAAGCAGTGGCGATGTTTTATTGTTTTCACTGGCTCTTACGCCACAATTCGAGGGACTGCTATAACTGGTGGCGACGGCTCATACAAGAGTCCCCAAGATCTAGCATGTTTGCCGTTGCCAACGGCGCAATGGGCATCCTGTGCTTTGAGGAGATGGTTGGACTGAGTACCTTAGCCCGCGTTCTTGGCCGCGGAGAGCCTGGTTTGCGATCGATTGCGACGGCTGATGTGCCCGGAATTTTGCAATACTACATTTCAGCCGGCGAGCAACGGATCGACGAAGTGGGGCATCGCCAAGAGATGAATTGGATAGGCAAGACGCGGCCTATTCGAACACTTAGGTTTCTTGAAATAGTCGCGAACGGGCATCTGGATCTCGCCATTTCTTCAGCCTCGGCAGAGGAGGAGGCGTTGCTCCCAATATGGAAAAACGTCAAGCAGCAAGTAGCGAGATTGGTTAACGCCTAGCTCAATGCCGGGTGCCCCAACTTCCGCTCCCCAGTTTCTCCCGTCTCCGGGTCCAGCCAACTCACTTGTTGCCAGCTGGGATGAAAATCAGATCCTATAATCATCATGCGAAATGACATTCTAGTCTGAGATGCCTTAACGAAAAAATGGAATCAGAGCTCATAGACTCTTTGCTTCGAGAAGTGGGGAGATATGCTCAATCTTGAGTACATTGCGCAACGGGCGCCCAAACAAGGGTACATCCACTTCGAAGACGTTGCCCTCCTGGGCCCGAATCTTCGCGCCAAAGCTAACCGAGTTCGCGCCGAAGAAATGCACATGCACGTCACCGGGTCTCCGGAAAAGTTCATATTTGAAATGATGATGCTCGAGGTTCGCGATCGAATGGGACATATGCAACTCGCCACTTTGGAAAGAACCCGTCCATATCAATTCTCGGCGGCGCACAATTCCGATCGAGCCAGTCACTGTCTGCGGCAGATCTCCGACGAGCAGTTCAGGACCGATGGAGCACTGGCGCAGCTTGGAGTGCGCCAGGTAGAGATAATTGCGGCTTTCCAGTAGATGGTCGGAGAATTCGTTGCCCAGGCAGAAGCCGACTCTCCACGGTGTCCCGTCCTCTCCGATGACATAGAGGCCGGCTATCTCCGCTTCCTCGCCGCCATCTTCGGCAAAGGCAGGTTGAGTCAGCGGGTGCTCGGGAGGCACAATGCAGCGGCCGTCCCCCTTGTAGGCCCACTCCGGCTGGGCGCCGACTTGTCCAGTTTTTGGTTTTCCTCCCCGCAGGCCGATTTGAAACATGCGGGCCGAATCGGTCAGCAATTCCGGCTTCGCTGCCGCGTGCATCTCATCGCGCGATTTCGCGCTGCCCAGATGGGTGAGCCCGGTTAGGGTGACCAGGCAGCGAGCTGGGTCTTGGTGGTCGAGCGGCGGGAGCAATCGCCGTTGATCCACGATCTGCTGGTAATCGACAAAGTCTCCGGAAAGGCGGCCTTCAATCACCTGCTCCAACTTCACCCGGCTCCGAATGGCCTCGGAAGCAAGATCGTAAACTCGCTCGAAGCCAGTCAGGGTTTGCAGGCGAGCGCCGTCATCCGAGGGCACGCCGATCTGTCTTTGGCCGTTATGGCTAAGGAATTGAACCAGCCGGATCATCACCACCGAATTCTACAGCAGGCAATCCGCTGGCGTGGCCTCTGAATCCTGTGAATCACACCTGCAAGACGTCGCCTTCGCGGGCCACCATCTGATAGAGCACAGGATTGACGAAGAAGCCGATGAAGAGGCGGGAGACGAGACCGGCAACAATGACAATGGCGAATGGCCGTTGCGTGTCGGAACCAATACCGGTGGAGAGTGCCGCGGGAAGAAGTCCCAGACAGGCTACCAGGGCCGTCATCATGATAGGCCGCAGCCGGAGCAGCGAGGCTTCCCGAGTGGCATGGCGGATGTCCATGCCTTCCTGCCGCAGCTTGTTGATGTAAGACACGAGAATTACAGCAGTCTCCACGGAAACTCCGAGCAACGCCAGCAGTCCCAGGACGGACGAAACGCTGAAGGTGGTATGGGTGAGCTTCAGGGCGATCAGTGCTCCCACGGGTTCGGTCATGATGACGCCCAACGCGATGGTGACCGGAAACTTGAAGTTTCCGTAGAGAGCGAAGAGGATCATGAAAATCAGCACTACCGCGAGGGGCCCAATGAAGTACATTTGCGACTTGGCTTCCAGAAACTGGCTATACTCGCCGCCCCATTCCAGGCGGTAGCCTTGCGGCAGGCTGACTGGCTTGCTGACCGCCGCCTGACCGTCGTGGACGGCGCGCTCCAGATCGCGCCCTTCAATCCAGTACTGCACGCCAATGTAGCGGGAATTATTTTCGCGATAGATGAAAGACGCCCCGTTGCCCTGTTTAATGTCGGCCAGTTGGATAAGCGGAATCTGCTCTCCATCGGGTGCGCCGACCAGCAGATTGCCGATATCGTGCGCGCTGCTGCGGAACTGCGGCTGCATGCGGACTACCAAGTCGAATAGCTTCTCCCCCTGAATCACCTGCGTTACCGCCTGCCCGCCCACCGCGGCCTGAATCACCGCCTCCACGTCGGCTACATTGATTCCGTAGCGCGCAATCTTGTCGCGATCCACGTCAATCAGCAGACTGGGCTGGCCGAGTTCCCGGACCACGGTCAGTTCGGTGAAGCCCGGCACCTTGAGAGAGCGTTCTTTATCTCGATGGCTTTGTCCTGCAGAACGTTCAGGTCTTCGCCGTATATTTTGACGGCCAGAGAACTCTTCAGGCCGGTCAGCGCCTCATCCACCGCATCTTCCGCGGGCTGCGTGTAATTGAAGATGATGCCGGGAAAAGCCGTCAGCTTCTGGTTGACAGCGATTCGATCAATTCCTCTTTGGTGCCGGTGTCGCCACTCCATGACTTGTCTTTGTAAGGCTTCAGGCCGACGTAGAACTCGCAATTAAAAAAGCCCGTGGGATCGGTGCCGTCGTCGGGGCGTCCCAGTTCCGAGCCTACAACCGTGACCTGCGGATACGACATCAGAATCTTGCGAATCTGGGGGGCAATCTTGCCGGCTTCTTCGAACGAAATGGTGTAGGGCATGGTGGCACGCACCCAGAGCGCGCCTTCATCGAGGTGCGGCATGAACTCGCCGCCAATAAACGGTACCAGCAGCAAGCTGGCGCCGAAAATCAGCGTCGCAATCGCCATTGTGGTCTTGGGGCGGTCGAGCGCCCAGTCCAACTGCTTGGCGTATTTCTCTTTCATCCATTCATAGGCGCGATTCTGCTTCTCGTGCACGCCTTTCCTGAACCAGTAGGAAGCCAGCACTGGAACCAGAGTGAGGGTAAGGATGAGGGCGCCGATGAGTGCAAAAGACATGGTCTCAGCCATGGGATGGAAGAGCTTTCCCGAGGGTCCGGTCAGCGCGTAGATGGGCAAATATCCTGCAATGATGACGGCGACCGAATAGAAAATGGGGCGGTCCACATCCTTGGCCGCCGCAATGATGACTTCGTCGAGCGAGTACTCCTTCCCTTCCCGCAGCGCCAGCTCGCGGTAGATGTTTTCCATCATCACGACGGTGCCATCAATTACGATTCCAAAATCAATCGCGCCAATCGAAAGCAAGTTGGCGGCGACGTCGTGCGCGTGCAACACGATGAAGGCGAACAGAAGCGCCAGCGGGATGGTGAGCGCCACAATGATCGCCGCACGGAAGCTGACCAGGAAGAAGATCAGGACGATCAGAACCAAAACCATGCCGCGGAGCAGATTGGCTTCGACCGTATCGGTGGTGAGATCCACCAATTCGCTGCGATCGTAATAAGGATGAACCTTCACGTCGGGCGGCAGAATGTGTTCGATTGAACTCCTCCGTTTTGGCCTCTACCCCTTTGAGCACGTTCTGGGTTTGGTCGCCGCGCAGCATCAGGATGACGCCTTCCACGCGTCATCGTTCTTGCTTGAAAGCCGAACTCGCCTAAACGAGGCGCGTAGCCAATGGTGACTTCTCCGATGTCGCTCACCCGGATCGGCACGCCATTGTTCGCCCCGACCACTACATTGCCGATGTCATCGGTATTCCGCAGCAATCCCAGGCCGCGCACGTAATAGAACTGGCCGCCCTGCGAATAGAAACCTCCGCCCGCGTTGGAATTGTTGGCGGTCAGCGCATTGATCACCTGCGGAACGGTCAAGTGATATCCGTAGATGCGCGCCGGATCGAGCAGCACCTGGTACTGCATGACGGTGCCGCCGAAGCCGGAATCATCCGCCACACCCGGAACCGAGCGATAGGCGCGCTCCACCACCCAATCCTCGATGGTCTTCAGTTCCTGCGGAGAGCGATCGGGACTTTCCAGAACATAGCGGTACACCAAACCGCTGGGACTGAACAGCGGCGCCATGGAGGGAGTCACGCCGCTCGGCAACTGTGGCCTCCGCCAGGCGCTGAAAGACGATCTGCCGGGCAAAGTAATCATCGGTGTCCTCCGAAAGGTCAGGATTACGTCGGAGAGTCCGTACAGCGATATGGAACGCATGACCACCATGTGCGGGGAAGCCGTTCATCTCCAGTTCGAGGGGCAGCGTGACCAGTCGCTCGACTTCTTCGGCGGCGTGACCGGGCCACTGGGTGATGATCTCGACCTGCGGAGGCGAGAGGTCGGGATAGGCATCCACCGGCATGCGCTGGAAGGAAATCATGCCCCCAATGGTGATGAACGCGGTTAACATCAACACCAGAAATCGCTGACGCAGTGCGGCTTGGACGATTCGATGGATCATTCAGAGTGTCCGGACCCTTATCGGCTCCGGATTCGTTCTTCGATGTCCGCAATACCGTGTGCACGAGCTTTCAACCCTGCAACGAATTCGCGAACTGCAGGAACAGACTGCCGTCGGCGATCACGCGTTCACCCGGCTTGAGGCCGCTGGTAATCTCGCGTCGCCCTTCCGGCTTTCCCCCAAGGTGACCGCACGCTGCCAAACTGGTTGGCGGAGCCTCCGCGTAAACAAAAGGCTGGTTTTCAGTGTCCCGCAAAACCGCCGAGTCCGGCACGGCCATCGCATTCGGGATGCGTGCCCGCATTGACCGTGGCCGTCACGTACATGTCTTTCTTCAGTTTCTCCCCCGGGATTGTCGGTTTCAATGCGGGCTTGCAAAGTGCGCGTGTTGGGATCGAGCGAGGCCGCCACGTAAGAGATTCGCCCGTGGAAAACCTCGGGATAGTATCGGTCTGGATCGTCACCGCATCCCCGATGTGCACATAGGGCAGGTCTTTCTGATAGATGTTCACCAGACACCCAGACGCTGCTGATATCGGAAATCATGAAACACTGCGTGCGTCGCCGGGCTGGAGCAGCTGCCCGGCGGAGACGTCCTGCTCGACCACTTCGCCGTCGATGGGCGCGAGTCACCGGAACTTCGAACGAAGGCGGCGCTTTGACAAGCGCATCGGGATCGGTGACCCCCATGACCTTCAGGGCCGCTTCGCCGCCGCCAGATCGCCTCCGCGCCTGTATCTCGGCGGACTCCGCCTGCTCCAGGTCCTGTTCGGCAATGGCGTGATGCTCGTACAAATCCTGGCCCGTGCGTAGCCTTTCTGCGCCAGCGCGTATGCGTCTTTCGCTTTCAGATAATTGGTGCGCAACTGCGAAAAATCCGGACTGGCCACATACAACATGGGCTGGCCTTTTTTGCACGTTCTGGCCAGGAACCACCACGATACGGCTCACCGGCCCGCTCACCTGGGTGATCACCGGCGTGGTGCGGAAATTGTTGTAGGCCACAGCCCCAGTCAAGCCGCAGAGCCCGCGTCAGGGTCGTGGGCTGGACTGGCACCACCTGCACATGCGCCATTTGATCTTGCGGAATGGTGAATAGCTCGGCATGCTACTGGAGTCTGTCGGGCTCTTGCGCTGGTGCCGGCTCGCGTCCCGAGCCTGGCAGCCGCAAAGCAACACCAGGAGCGAGGCAATAGCCACTATGGATGGCCCTCAGCATGCCGCTTTGCGTGGTCATTCCTTCATGGCAAATTCCTCGTTCCGACCGCCTCCTTCAATTGCTCCAGCGAGGTCATATAAGAAGCCGAGCGCCTGGCGGTAGGCCAATTGGGTGGCGCGATAGCTGCGCTCGGCGTCAAGAAAATCCAGCAAGCTGACCGCGCCCCGCCTGTACGCATATTCACTGATGTCGCGCGAGTCCTGCGCCTGTTTCAGGTACCCGGAGATATAAAGCTGCATCACTTCGTCGTTACTCTTTACCGCTTCGTAGGCATTGGCCACGTCGCCGATCACGACCTTCGCTGGCCGACTGCTGCAACTGCTGCGACTGGGTGAGGGCGTAATTGGTGCGCGCGATTTCACCTTGATTTCGGTTGAACACTGGCAACTCAAAATTAACGAAAATCGAAGCCGTATTCTCCCCCGACACGTGGGTAAAATCGTAGGTTCCGTTTACGTCGACCTTGGCATTGGCTTTGGCCAGCAAAATCTGGCTTTGGGCCGCCGTCACCCCCAAGCTGGCCGCACGCAAATCGGGACGTTCACTCAATGCTTTCGCCTGCAAATCCTCAAGTCCCGCTTTAAGTGGCTGGTAGGCCAGGTCGCCCGCGACATCGTAGTCGGCGGGCACCGCCTCATAACCGAGCAACTCCCGCAGGCTCACCAGGGCCTGCACGCGAGCCAGGCGCGCCGCGGAAACATCGGTCTGAAATTGCAGCAGTTGCAGCTTAATTTTGAGGTAGTCGCCTTCGCTGATCTGTCCCGCTTTGTATTGCGCATCGCCAATGTCTACGGTTTGCTGGAAGCCTTTCAAATCCTCCAGAGCAAAACGCAGAGTGGACTCCGCCAGCAGAACGCTGACAAATTGTTGCCCCACATTGAGGATAAGCGTGCGTTCGGCGTCGGTGATCTGGGCACGGGTCACCGAAGTCGTATCTCGGGCGGCCTGCAAACGATGTTGTCGCTTCTTGCCCCGCTCGAAGAGATACCCGATTCCCACGTCAAATTGCTGAGTCTGATCCAGATTATCGGAGGAAAAAAACTGCGGGCTGAACAACGGAACGAACTGGGAGTCGAAGGCAAGCGTCGGATTCGGCCGCAGGTTGGCGGTAATTTCCTGCGCCTGATTCTGCAGGATCAAACTCCGTTGCGCCTGCAGAGCGTGGTTGTGGGCCAAGGCAAGATCTACCGCCTGGTCCAAAGTAACCGTGGTGGAAGCCTGGCCCGCCGCGACCGTGGTCATCAGCAAGAGGCAAGAACAGAATGTAATAGCGAAACTTAATCGAGGCGGTGAATGCATAATTTCCAACCCATTGCGTGCGCAAGCAGAAGCTTCCGCGAAGTCCTGGAGCGCTCTAAATTCGAGAAATTCGCGGGGTTCAATTCGGAATCAGGCCGCGACGAGGTTTAGAGGACCGGGGGCGGACGCACATACAAATGAAAGGATGGACGGAAGGAATGTAAGCGGACAGCCGGGGGAAGCAACTTCGGAACGCGGCGAAACGACCAGAACGATGCGGTGCTCAGAGAGGTGACAGCGGCCGATTGGGCCATCAAGCAAGTCAGGCAAAGGGTGCTCGCAGAAACCGCTCGAACCTGGGCGGCGGAGCCAGAATCAAGAACCGGTAGTCCGCAGAAATGCGCTGCCTGGCCGGTGCTCGCTAGCAGGATCAGCAGCACACAAGCCCCGCCCAACCAGCGGTTCCAACCGTTCTGATGCGACCAAAGGTCGGGAGTCTTAATCATCTTCCTACGCAAGTTCGCGCCACGCAAGTTCGCGCCACCCGCCGCGGCAAAGGCGCGCAATTTACCTATCTTAGCACTCATGCGCGATTTTCAAGCATTCTTTCCCGGCGACCGGAGGTAATGTAATGATTTGTCAAGCGCTGGCCGCTTGCAAACTTTGCGGGAGTTCTCTCCGCCTCCTGCGGTCAAAAGCTTTTCTTCTCAGCCGGCCGTCCAGAATCTTCCGCCACAAAGATCGCTGAAGAAGAGCCCTGACAGATGCGGGGTCCCCGGACCAAAATGAACGTCTCATTCGGATTCGGTGTTTCCGGCTTCGGTGCGCGCCAGCTTGTCTTTTTCGGGAGCGTGGCCAACCACAATCAAGTCCACGCGGCGGTTGGCCGCACGTCCCTGCACGGTATCGTTCTTGGCAACCGGACGGTATTCGGAGTATCCGGCAGCCGATACGAGTAGCGGATCGAAACCATGTTGCTCAATCAGGAGCGAAACCACTTCGGTGGCGCGCGCCGTGGAGAGTTCCCAATTTGATTTGAATCGGGAATTGTGGATCGGCACATTATCGGTGTGGCCCTCCACCCGGATCTCGAATCCTCTTCCGCCGAGGATCGAGGCAATCCTGGTCAGCGTAGCTTGGCCGTCTTTCAATAGATCGGCTTCGCCGCTATTGAAGAATCCAACTTCGCGCAGGCTCACCACCAGCCCCTCCGGCGTAACCCTCATTTGCACTTCATGTTTGCGGATTTCGTCTCCCAATGCCCCCTCCAGTTCTTTGCGGAGGGCGTCCACGTCAACGCCGAAGCCCAGGGAGCCGTGATCATTGCCGGCGGTGCCGGCAACCTTAATCAGATGGAGAGGCGCGTTGGTGAGGGCGGGGTCTGGAATTCCAGGGCTGCCGGGAATGCCGATGTCGCTCGGAGCTGACCCGGTAAACACCCCCAACTGTTGAAACGCTCCTTTAATTGCGGCCGCCACCTTGGCCGCCTTCTTACTGTCGGCTTGCGAGGACGCATACAAGACTACGAAGAAGGCAAACAGAAGAGTAATGAAGTCGGCATAAGAAACCAGCCAGCGATCGTGGTTGGCATGAGCTTTGTGTCTTCGCCGGCGGCTCACGCTTGTACCGGCTCCTTCTGTATCCGTTCCTGATCTGGTTCTTGCAGGTAGCCCAGAAGCTTGGTCTCAAGCATTCGCGGGTTCATGCCTTCGAGAATCGAGATCACGCCTTCCAACGTCATTTCCCGCCGAACCTGTTCCTCCCTGAATTTGATCTTCAATTTTCCCGCCCAGGGAAGAAAAAGAATGTTGGCCGATCCGACGCCGTAAATGGTTGCCACAAAAGCGACGGCAATGCCCTTGCCGACCTCGGTGATGTTTTCCAGGTGTTGCATCACCTGGATCAAGCCCAGCACGGCGCCGATAATGCCGATGGTGGGCGCAAAGCCTCCCGCGGACTCGAATACCTGGGAAAGTTTCTCGCCCCGCTCTTCTTGATTGTCCAGTTCCAGTTCCATCATTTTCCGCAATTCTTGCGGCTCGGTGCCGTCAATCGCCAGCATCAAGGTTTTCTTCAAGAAGGGGTCTTGGATGGCGGCCAACTGAGAATCCAGAGAAACAATGCCTTCCTTGCGGGCGCGATTGGCATACCCCACCAGTTCCCCAATCATCTTCTTCGGATCCTGCCCCTTATCGAAGAAGACATGCACCAGCCCTTTGGCGGCGCCGATCACGACCGGCAGCGGGAATTGGATCATCACCGCGCCAATCGTCCCCCCGAAAACGATCATGGCCGCGGTGGGCTGGATGATCTGCGCAATCTTTCCTCCCTCCAGAATCAGACCTGCCAGGATCCCGGTGACGGCAAGGAGGATTCCAGCAACCGTGCTCTTATCCACGATGGCTTCCCCCGGAACTGCATTCTCGATCGGGCCCCGCGTGCCTGGAGTTGACTGACGCCGGCGCCATCAGGTTTGCCCCACTCGAAGGCAGGCCGGTGAGTACCGAGCGGCGGAATTCAACCACGCGGTGGATTACTTCGACTGTGGTTTCCAGCACAATCATCTTTTCGCCGTTGACCAGAGTGATGACGGTATCCGGCGCATTCTCCACAAACTTAATGAGATCGGAGTTCAGCGCGATGGAACTGCCGTTTAAACGAGTAAGTCGTATCACTTGACGCCTCTCCGTGGTTTGGCCAGACGACGTGTTGTCCTGGCCACCGTTTATCGGCAGAGGGGCACCGATTCATCAAGGGACATGCCCGGGATGGGGAAAGTAACTATTACCTTCGTTATGGATGAAGGGTGATGGAGCTGCGGAGGTGTGCCGATAAAAGGGCTGGAAAAATAAACCCCCAGATGACCGAAGCGGTGAGACTGAAGTTAACCGTAGAGCCGCAGGGTTCGGGCACAGGGGAAATCTCAATAAGGAGCTTCAAATGTCAATTAGCATCTTGAATAACGTTACATCCCTTGCGGCGGAAAACTCGTTGAATATGACGCAGGCGTCGCTCTCCAAAACACTCCAACAGCTTTCAACCGGTTCGCGGCTGAACACCGGTGCGGATGATGCGGCTGGTCTGGCCATTGCAGATGGACTGAATGCCAACATCAGCGCTCTTTCGCAATCCGCGAACAACGCCAGCGACGGCATCGGCTCGTTGCAGGTGGCCGATGGCGCACTGTCCCAGGTAACCGCACTGCTGAACCGCGCCGTGACTCTGGCCACGGAAGCTTCCACCGGCACCGTCAGCGATGCGCAGCGGACTACGATCAACGCCGAGTTCACTTCGATCAAGGCGGAAATCGACAGCATCGGCAGCAGCACCAACTACAACGGCTCGCAGGTGTTCACCGCCACCGCCACGTCCGTGTACCTCAGTGACGGCACCTCGAACGGTGCTTCCTCCATTACCGTTACCACCGGTGCCCTCTCGAGCAGCTCGATTGGGTTCAGCGGGACGCCGGTTAGTCTGAGCGCCAACGATCTCACCACCGTAACCAACGCTCAGGCTGCTTTGACCAACATCACGGCTGCGATCGCCGGAGTGGCTGCGGACCGCGGTTCGCTCGGCGCGGAAATGAACCGCTTGCAGGCCGCTACCAGTGTTATGACCAACCAGGTGCAGAACCTGACCACTGCCGAAGACAACATTCGTGCCGCTGACATTCCGACGGCTGTGTCGAACATGTCTCGTTTGACGGTCCTGCAGCAGACCGGTATGGCCGCATTGCAGCAATCCAACCAGATGCAGCAATCAGTCCTGAAACTGTTGCAATAACCTCGCGCTAACTTCCGGTGGGGCGTAAGCCCCACCGGAGGCGAGGCAGCGTGATCTCCAATGCGCATCGATGGCTCACAACCGGCGCCTCTTCCGCAGGAACCAGCGAGTGCGGAGGGCAAGACGGACCGCGCGATGGCAGAAGCTCGCCCATCCATCAAGGACGAGGTGGTTCAACACCTCCCGGGCTCGGGCACGGTCAACGTGGTGATCGAAATGCAGCAGGGTAATGTCCTGGTCTACAAGTTCATTGACGGAAGCAGCGGCCAACTGATTCAGCAGATTCCAGCGGAACAGATGCTCAAGCTGTCCGCAGCGGTTGACCCACAGAAATCTACCAAGCTCAAATAGAAGGAAGAAGGACTGCAACATGTCAACTGCCGCAACCTCTGCCTCGATTCTGAACTCCCTGAGTGCTTCCGGCCTGGGCGCGGGACAAGGCATTGACGTTACCTCCACGGTCAATCAGCTGATTGCCGGGTTACGCGCCCCGGAACAAGTCTGGCAGACGCAACAGCAACTATTGCAGGGGCAGGTTTCCGCGCTGACCCAGTTGAACACAGAGGTCACGGCGCTAGCCGGTGCCGTCACCAACCTTAGCGATCCGGCAGGCGATCTTACCGCGCGGACAGTCAGTTCCTCAGACCCGGGACTGGTGACCGCCACCGCTTCCAATGCGACCTCCGCGGGCAGCCATACCGTCGTGGTAAATAGTCTGGCAACCAGTTCTTCCTATTACTCGGCCACGGTGGCAAGCAGCACCGCAGCCTTGGCAACCGGCACTTTTACCATCCAGGTCGGCAGCGCGCCGGCAGCCACGGTCACCGTCGATAATACCGACAACACGCTGACTGGCTTGGCGGCCGCGATCAACGGACAAAATCTGGGTGTAAGCGCGAGCGTGATCAACGACTCCACCGGCGCCCGCCTGGCGATTGTCAGCAACAATTCCGGGGCCGCCAGCGATTTGACGGTTTCTAACATAGCCAGTGGGCTTAGCTTTACCAAGGGGGTTACGGGAGCCGACGCCTCGCTTACCGTGGATGGAGTGCCCATCAGCAGCGCCTCCAATACCGTCACCGGGACCGCCGCCGGCTTAAGTCTTAACCTGGTGGGCGCGGACCCGACCACTCCGGTCCAGATCGTAGTCAGTCCCGACACCACACAAGTAACGCAAGCCGTGACCGATTTTGTGACGGCCTACAACACCATTGTCCAGGACCTAAGCAGCCAGTTCACCTACAACACCACGACCAAGAGCGCTGGCACTCTGGCGGGTGACTCCGCCGCGCGACTGGTGCAGGACCAGTTGCTGTCCGCGGTCACTTACAGTGCAGGCGGCACCGGTCCCATCAATACTCTGGCATCCCTCGGTATCACCATGAACGACGATGGGACGCTTAGCGTAAACAGTTCCACGTTGAACAGCGCGGTGACTTCCAATTTCGCCGCGGTGCAGTCATTCTTTCAACCCGCGACCGGTACCGGCTTCGCGCAATTCCTCGGCAACCAATTGACCCCGCTAACCGATCCGACCCAGGGCGCCTTCACGGTTGAGATCAACGGGGCGAACGCGTCGGAAAAGAGTTTTCAGGACCAGATCGACAATTTCGAAGTTTACATTGCCAGCGAGCAGACCCTGCTGACTGCGCAATATAACCAAGTGAACGTGGCTTTGTTGCAATTGCCATCGCTCCAACGAGAAATGAATGCGGAACTCGGCTACACCTCGAATTCCAACTCGAGCAACGGCTGAGAATAATCGGCTTCGAATTCCAGAAATGGACCAATGAACCGCAACCAGCACCAACTCGCGTACCAAGAGGCGGCCGTCCGCAATGCCAGCAGCGTCGAACTGGTCATCATCCTCTACGACATTCTGGCGCGCGATCTGCAAGGCGCGATTCAAGCCCTGGAGGCCGGCAAGATCGAGGCCCGCACCGCCAAATTGAAACACGGGTTCCTTGCGCTCCAGCAACTGGAGGGAACGCTGGATCTGGACGGGGGCGGCGAGTTCGACCCACCTGTCGCGCTTTTATTCCATGATGCGCGGCCAGATGATGAAAGCTCAGTTCCAAAGGGATCCGGCAATACTTCGCCAATTGATCCAGTTGCTGTTCAGCGTGCGCGAAGCGTGGGTGGAAGTCAGCACCCGGCAGAAGCCCACGGCAGCCCCACCCCAAACCGTTCGAGCGGTTCGACCCGCGTACGGGGAGCAGGAAACCCAGACCGCCAGCTGGAAGGCTTAAGCTGCCAGCGACCCATCAAGAATAGTGTTTTCAGTTAGTTACCTATAAGCTATTGAAAACACGCAGGGGCGAGAATGGCCAGCCTGTAAAACGGCGGCTCGATGGCCGCGCAGGATGCCACGCAATTGCGTCAGGATCGCTTGTGGGCGCGTTTCTCCGCCCTGGAGGGCTCTGGGTCCACTCCAAGCAAAACGTCGCTAGAATTCGTTTTGACTATATCTTTAAGATATAGCTGCGACAATTCCAGGCGTTTCTGTCAGATAGTCCAAACCTCGGCGGAAATCGAGCCAATCTCTGTGTGAGGGCGCAGGTTCCTTACGACGGGGTGCTCAGATAATTTAGCAAGCTAGTGGGAAGGATCTTGGCCGCGGCCGCCAGGGTTGCGCTGTAAGCGGTCTGCGCCTGGGTCAGGTCAGTCGCCACCTTGGCGATATCCGCGCCGACCAAACTATTCGCCTGAGTCGTCAGGTTGACCTGCTCCTGGTTCAGGAATGTTTGAGTGGAATTGAGCTGGTTCACGGCATTGCTGTAGAAGACCTGCTGCCCGCTCACCGAGTCAAGCGCACTCTTAACCTGAGCCGTGGCGGTTTGCGCAGCCGAAGCCGTTCCACTCTGTAAGGCAGTGATCAATTGCTGCAGGGCGCCAAACGCGTCTCCACCGCCGTTCTGGAATATCTGATTCCCGGGAACATTGGTCTGCACGCTCAGCCCGTCGGCGATGGCCACGGTGTTGGTTCCATCGTTGCCGTTGTAGGTCACACCCGAAGGGCTCGCGGAATCCAGGGTGTAGGGCGCCGCAGTGGCCGCCGTCCCGCCAAACAAATAGCTGCCACTCACCGAGGTATTGGCCAACTGTACCAACTGAGACTGGATGCCCTGCAGATTCTGTACGATGGCCTGCCGGCTGGCGGCGGAAATCGTACCGCTTGAACCCTCGACACCCAAGCTAACTGCCTGGGTCAACGCCTGTACGGCCGAACTCAGCGAAGTACTGGCGGTCTGCATCTGGCTATTCAGCGTGTCTATATTTTGAAGATACTGGTCGGCGCGGCTTGATTGATCCTGGTTGGCAACCATTTCCGCGGCAGCCAAAGGATCGTCCGAAGGCTGGTTGACGCGCTTGCCCGTGGAAAGTTCCTGCAGGGCGGTTTGCTCCTGCCCCTGGGTCCGCCAGATCGCCGCCAAAACATCGGGCTCCATATTTGAACTTACGCGCATGTCTCTAGCCTCCTGTTCCCATATTGAGTAAAGTCTGCATCATGGAGTCCACCGTGCTGACCACTCGAGCCGCAGCCTGATAAGCTCGCTGGTACTGCAGCATATTGGTAGTTTCTTCGTCGAGAGAAACTCCCGAGACCGCGGAAAGTTGGTCATTGAGCTGTTGCAAACTCAAATTGCTGGCATTGACGTTGGCCGTGGCCGTGGCGCCGAAATTACCGACTTGTTGCACCAGGCTCGAATACATGTCCATGGGGGTTGAGCCCGACGGAAGTTGCTGATTGCCGATGGCAATGAGTTGACTCAGATTGCCATTGCTGCCCGCGGATCCATCCGAACTGGCAGCAATCAAGCTGGGATCGGTAATGGCGACCGAAAAATTAGCGGCCGCCCCGGTCACCGACGAAAGCGGAGCGAAGAAATTCTGGCCTGCCTTCCCGGAGAGATCGAATCCCGCTTTTTGAGTGGTGTTGAAGCTGGTGGCGAATTGGCTGGCCAGCGTATTCAATTGGGAAAGCAGTTGTGGGATGACCTGATCACGGATCTGCAAATCCCCCGCCAATTGCCCGCCCTGGATTTGACTGGTGATGTCCTGGCCTTGGGCGCTGAAGACGTTCTGCAATCCGTTCGCGCCCGCGCCGCTTTGCAACGCAAAACTCTGGCCGGCCACCACCAAGGGAACTCCATTCGCGGTGGTTAAGGTCAGTCCATGTTCGGTTTGAGTAACGGATACATCCACCAAGCCGGAAAGCTGGCTGATCAACTGATCGCGCTGGTCCTGCGCCGTGCCCGGATCCTGGCCTTGCCCCTGTAACTGAGCCACTTGCGCGTTCAGGGTTGCAATCTGCTGGGTTAACTGGTTGATCTGGGTGACGGTCTGTGGAATCGCTTGATCTGCTCCCGACTGAATAGCTGCAAGGTTGGAAGCCGCCTGCTGAAATGAATCGGCCAGGTTATTGGCGGCGGACAGCACCTGCTGTCTCGAGTTGGTATTCGTGGGATCGGTGGAGAGCTGACTCAGGCTGTTAAAAAAGGTCGACAGCGCCCCTCCCACTCCCTGGGTAGGGTCCGAAAACATACTCTGAATCTGGTTCAACGAGTTTAGCTGGGTTTGGGAGTTGCTTTGCTGCTGGGTTTCTTCATAGATTCTGAGCTGCAAAAGCTGATCGCGAACGCTCTGGAATCCCTGGAGGGTGACTCCAGTCCCGTAGGCAACATTGCCTTCCTGGGAGACCGGCGCTTCGGTGAAATTGACGACTTCGCGGCTGTATCCCGGAGTGTTCACATTGGCGATGTTGTTGGTGGTGACGTTCAGGGCGCCTTGTTCCGCCTGCAGGGCTTGCACCGCGATGGAGAGCGACGTATTGAGTCCGGGCATGAGTTCAGACCTCGCACGACAGGGTGGTCGCGGTGGTGAATTCGTTTGAAGCGTTGGGAATGATTTGCTGGTATGTCCGGCACAACGCCATGCGAAGCCGAACCGACCGCATGGACCGTTGAAGCAGGGCCGAATATACGCGGGTAAGATTGACCAGTTCGCGGAATTCGCCCGGGTTGATGCTTATCGGGGCTTCCGCATGGTGCGAGCGCCGTGGCGGAATGCCGCGAAACCAGTTTTGCAGTTGCCCGGCCAGTTGTTCCTGGGCGGCAATTCCGGCTTCAAGGGTTTGCAGATCGTTGGAAGCCAAGGCGGCAATGGCCCGTTGGAACTCGACACACAAATCCCGTATGTCGGCCAAGTAGGCCGGCGGGGTAATTCCGGGCTCCGGAGTGCGCTGCACGGGCAACTATGCTCACCTTATTCGGTATGAACCTTACATCGTTAATTCTGCGCCAGTATGGCCTGCGCGATTTTATCGGGCTCAACCCTGTAGGTGCCGTTCTGGATTGACTGGCGCAGGGCCGCTACTTTGTCTTGGCGCACTTCGGGGGAAGCCAATACCTGAGCTTCGAGAGACGCGATGCCTACGGTGTCAACGGAGAGGCTGGCCTTGTCTTCGACACTGGACGAACTGGTCGCCCGTGCGGTCGGCTTCTTCGCTTTGACATCAGGTTCGACCCCATTCGACGAAATCCCATTCAGGTCGATTCTCATAGTTCATCTCCTACGCCTACGAATCCGCGTAACGTACTTATCGGCAATTCTAAGAAAAACTTTAGTCCTATAGTCACTTTGTACGTCCGGGGACACCCAGCGTTGGGCCCGAAACGGGAGGATCCGTTAAGTTCTTTATTTGCAGTTGCTTATCCTGCTCTTTCTTGGCGGCCTGGGCTTCCAGATGCTTGGCTACCAGAGACGCGATTCCCAAACCGCCGGGCTTGCCGCTCAAAGCCGTGGCAACCGCTTGCATGGCCATACTGCTGAACTGATCCCGTCCAGGGTCGGCGTCCTGGTCTTTGTCACCGCCTGGAACCGTGGCAAAAGACTGTTCAGCCTGTTCCAACCAGTGGGAAAGCAAGACCGCTTCAAATTCGCGGGCGGATTTCTGGATGGCGGCCGAGTTCCCGGCGGAAGCTGAGTTCTTCAGTTTCTGCGCCGCCTGGGTGCCGCGGGCATCCGTCAAACTAACCGGCGGGGCGGCCATATTGATATTGATGCTGGAACTCACAGGATCTCCAGTTCGGCCTGCAGTCCACCGGCAGCCTTAATGGCCTGTAAAATCGCGATGATATCCCGCGCGGTCGCGCCCATGGTCTGCAGTCCGTTGATCAAGTCTTCCACGCTGGCGCCTTCCGACAAGCGGATATTCTTCGCAGAACTTTCCTGCGCCTGCACAGTTTGATCCGGGACGACCGTAGTCTCACCTTTGGAAAGAGGATTGGGCTGGGAGACGGCAAGCTTGGTGGTGACTTCAACCGTCAAATTACCGTGCAGAACGGAAACGGCGGACAGTTGGACGTTGCCACCCATTACGATGGTTCCGGTACGCTCGTTGACTACGACTTTTGCCGGGGGATGAAACGCGATCGAAAGATTCTGAATGCGCGAGATCAACTCCGGGACCGAGGAAATTCCCGAAGGCGCCGTCTGCACATTGATCTGCCGGCTGTCGAGAACCTTGGAAATTTCTTTGCCGAATTGATGATTGATGGCGTTGGAGATATCCTGCGCGGCGGTGAAATCAGGATTGCGCAATATAAAGGAGACAGTCGTCAACCGGGAAAGGTCGATGGCGGTGTCTCGCTCCACCGTACCTCCGTTGGGAACTCTTCCAACGTTGGGATGATTGACCTGTTTCCCGTTGCCGGAGCCACCCGCGGAATAGCCGCCAATGGTAAGTCCACCCTGCGCCTCGGCGTAGATTTGGCCATCCGGACCATGGAGCGGGGTGAGCAGAAGCACTCCCCCTTCCAGGCTTTTGGCGTCGCCAATCGACGAAACCGTGACGTCCAGGGACATCCCCGGCCTGGCAAACGGCGGCAACGAGGCCGTGACAAACACCGCCGCAACATTTTTGACTTGGACGGTGCTGGCGGGAATCTGCACTCCCATGCGTTGCATAATGTTGAACAGTGTCTGCGTGGTAAAAAGGGTTTGCCTGCTGTCTCCCGTGCCTCGTAAACCAATGACCAGGCTGTAGCCAACCAGCGGATTCTCGCGAACCCCCGCGATGGTGGTGATGTCGCGGATCATGACTTGCTTTTCTTCTTTGGTGACCGCAGGCAAGCCCAATGGACTCAGAATGAGCAAGCAAAGCACAAACCGCTGCACCCATCCGCCCACGCGGCGGGACATCGGGGAGTCGAGATTTAGAAACCGATGACCCATAAGAGTGCCCGGACAAGCGGATTCGGCCGGCGAGTTGCGTCGGAGACCACTCCCTTGCCTTTGAGTTCTATTTCCAAGTTAGCCAGCGCAGTGGACGGAACGGAATTGTCGGAGCCCACGTCGCCCGGCCGCAAGACGCCGCGGACGATCATGGTCTCTTTCTGGCCATTGATGGTCACGACGCGTTGCGCCTCCACCACCAGATTGCCGCTGGAAAGCACGGCAATGACCTGGCCGGCGAGGTTCGTCCGCATGGTGGAACTGGCGTCGACTGCGCCCGTGCCCTTCAATTTGGTGGAGGATTGCGCGGTAAGCAAGTTGCTGATCCCGCTGGTGCTGATGTGGCCAGCAAGTCCGCTGATTCCCGACTGCGTATTGAAATCACGCTCCGTATTTACATCGCCTGTGGCCTGGGCCGAAGTGTTTTGCAGAACCACGATGGTGACCAGATCGTTCAAGCGGCTGGCTTTGTAGTCCGACTGCAGGTTGGTCATGAGGCCGCCCGGCACCCACAAACTGCCCAACGATAGATTGCTGGGAGGGGCGGCGGTTTGCTGTTCGATGCGGGCAATATATTCGGAGCGGGTTTTCTTGGGATCCTGCTTCAAACTTACTTTTGCAGACGCGCCTGCGCATGAAATCAAAATGGCGATGCCCGCGAACCAGATACGCGGCCCCCGGGTTGTCAGAACGCTTCTCATATCGAATGGGCTAATTAAGCGACGCCGAGGTTACCAGCCCGGCAGCAACCACTTTTGCCAGATAGACCCGCTTGCTGTCCTTATTCATGACCCGGACGCTCTGCCCCCGCGCTCCGTTTTGCAAACAAAGGACCGGCATGGTGATGCGCGTGTTGCTGCTGGCCAGCACCAGAGTCGCCGTCTTGCCGCTGCGGACAAGCATTTCGTCCGGGGCAAGCCGCTCCTCGCGGGATGGGTCCCGCTTTTGCCATTTCGGCAACGAACTGGTGGCTTCCTCCGGATCTTGCCAATGAAGCAGCACGTAAAAAGGGAGACACACGCTGGTGCTCGAGCACTTCAGGCGCACGTTCGCAGTGTTGGCATCCTGCGGCTGAACGCTGACTACCTGCAGCCGCGGCGCTCCCGATCCAGATGCGGTGATCTCCGAAAGCCGTTCCACCTGGTCGTGAGTTACGTTGATTCCGTTCATCAGGAGAGCGCTGGCGATCTGTTCGCGGGTAATCGCCGTCCGTTGGGGCATTCCGGAAGCAGGAGCAAGCAATGCCGATCCCATGATCAGAAGCGTCGCCGAACTCGAAGCTAGACTGCGCCAGTTTCGTCGCATGATAGATGGTTAACGGGTCAGGCTATTCAAATCCTGAAACATCTGGTCCGCAGCCTGCACCACGCGAGAATTGGACTCGTACGAACGCTGCGAAAGAATCATCTGCACAAATTCCTGAACCACATCCACGTTGGACTGTTCCACGAAACCCTGTTGCAGCGTGCCCAGCCCTTCAGTTCCCCCTGGAGTACCCACGATGGGGTCGCCGGAGGCGGTGGTTGCCTGAAGCAAATTGTTTCCGGTGCTGTTCAGGCCACCCGGATTGGGGAACATGGCGAGCTGAATATTGCCCACTTGGTTGGCGGCAGTTTGTCCAGGCACCGTGACTGAGACCGTGCCATCCTGCCCGATGGTGACCGAGAGCGCGTTTGCGGGAAGATTGATGGCTGGCGATATAGGATTTCCGTCCGCGGTAACAACGTTTCCCTGAGCATCCAGTTGAAAGGACCCGGAACGGGTGTAAGCGATGGTTCCGTCCGGCATCTGCACCTGGAAAAAGCCCTGGCCTTGTATCGCCAGATCCAAAGTATTGCCGGTCTGATTGAAGTCGCCCTGGATTTGCAGAACTTCCGAGTTTCCCGGTTTCGTTCCAAGCCCGACCTGCAAGCCGGCAACGTTGGTGGTTTGCTGGGTGGAAGCCGACCCGGGCGTGATCATATTCTGATACATGAGATCGGTAAATTGCAGGCGGCGCCGGCGAAAACCGGTAGTGCTGGAGTTGGCCAGGTTGTTAGCGACGTTATCCAGGTTCAGTTGCTGGGCGTTCATGCCGCTGGCCGCAGTGTAGAGTGCACGAAACATAAAGCTCCTTTTACGGGTTGACCCGAGGCAATTCGTCGGTTGCAATACGATTGAATTCCGAGTGAAACAAGCCGAGTGCTCGTTGCATCATTTCCGCGTAGCGCTGCACCGCGACCAGTTCCACCGCGCTCTCGACTGGGTTTACATTTGAACTTTCCAGAGTCCCTGCGCCATGGCGGAATGAGTGGCTGCGGTCTCGCTGTGAAGCGGGGCCGTGGAATAAGTTGCCCCCACACTCTCCAGCGGGGTGCCGGCCGGGAACTCTACTAGCTTGATTTTCCCGGCAACCGCGCCATTCACCGAAATTGTTCCGTCTGGACTCACGGTGACCGGGCCGCCCACGATATTGATAACCCCGTTTTCTCCCATGACCGGGTCGCCTGCGAACTCATGAGCTGTCCTTGGGGAGACACCTGGAAGTTGCCGTTCCGCGTATAGAAGCGGCCCTTGTCGCTTTGAACAACGAAGAACCCTGGACCTTGAATGGCGAAATCGAGATCGTTGCCGGTGTGTTCCAGATTGCCCTGCGTGGTATCGAGCTGGCTGCCACCAAGTACGCCGTAGTCATTCACGGCTTGATTTAACCCGGAAGAAAGCCGGCTGGAAGAACCCGCCAGGAGAGACCGGAAAATGTTGTGTTGAGCACGATAGCCGGGTGTACTGGTGTTTGCCAGATTATTGGCGACCAGATCGAGCGCCTGACTTCTCGCCATGAGCGCAGTACAAGCTGCGTAGAATCCGCTATCCATAAGCTTCCGACCCAAGAGAAGCACGGCTCGGGCCATTCCCAGCCGGCAGCTATGGCTTGTAACCTACTGAAAATCAGGGGTGCTTGGGAAGAATCATGAGAGTGGGATGAGACGCGAACCATGCCGGCGGCGTGGTTTGGATTGGCAGCTATTCTTTTCTAACCGGACGCTATAACTGTGCCCACTCTCTTAGTTGGCCCGTCGCCGCACCCGCGCGTTGTGCAGGACGTGCAGCAGACCTTCGACCCCGATTTCCACGATGCATTCGTGGATGCTCGGCGATGGGCGCTCTTCCCCTAAGTCGTGAGCCAGTTGCAAAACATAGGCCTGCAAGCCAATATCGTGGGCGACCAACTGCGTAACCGCGCCCAGATCCACCACCCACTCGCCCAATAACATCTCAAGCTGAAAAAGATCTTCCGGAGTCAGCAGCAGGGCAGGGCGGGCCGAACCAGGATGCGGGGAGTATTCGCGATTAAGCATTGCTTTGACCGCACGGTAAATCGGCCAAAGCCAGGCAAAACTTTAGTAGGGCGGTTGGGAAGGCAGATGCTGGGGACTAAGATGCAACGACTTCAGTGACACGCAAACCATAGTTACCATCTACGATCACCACTTCTCCTCTTGCCACCACTTTATCTCCGACCAGCAATTCAGCTGGCTCTTGCACGGCCTTGTCCAGTTCGACCACGGAACCGAAGCGAAGCGCGCCAATTTCGCGCAACGAAAGCTGACGTTGGCCGAAACGTAACAGCACGTCAAGTTGCACATTATCCAACAGGCCAGCTTTCCGGCTTGATGCAGGCGCCGTCGACGCAGTCGAGGCAGCGGGAGCAGTCGCGGCCGCGGCTGCAGCCGGGACATTCTCAATAGGATTATCGGTATTCATCGTGAGTTCCTCATTTCTTGCTGCGTGTCTGGTAAGCGGTCCATGACCTGGCCGCCCTTGTGCCGCCCGCTGCGCACTGGCGTGGCGCGGAAGGTATCCCGGTTCCCCACTCTGAGCACAGCGGACGTCCGGCACGGGGAACGTTCAGCTTCAAGATTTTTCCGACTTCGAGACTGAGAAGATCCGTGGCTTTCGCCTTTCCCTCGCACAAGGAAAGTTCGAGCTCGAAGTTAGCCGCCAGCAATTTCTCGGCAAACCTTGAACTTATGGTGCCGTCATCCAAAGAGGCCTGCGCATTCTCCTCCTCCGGAACTCCCTGGAGGAAAGCGGTTACGCTGCTTACCGGTATCAACAGCCGGCACTCCCCTTGGGTTCCCGCCTCAAGCAGATTGAAGTTGAAGCTACACACGACGACTTGAGCGGCGGCAAAGGAAGTTTTTTGAAGCTCCTCTATAAAGCTGCGCTCCCCCAGCCGGATTTGAACCTTGAATCCTTGCCAGGCAGACTGCAACACCTGGCAAAAGATCCTGGCGAACTCTCTGACTACCTGATCTTCGAGTTCCGTGACTTCCCTCTCTGCATCTGCAACCTTGCCACTTCCGCCGAGTAAAAGATCGATTACCGGCCAAAGCAACTGGGAATCGATCTGCAAGAAAGCGGGCTCATGGTGCGGTTCGACGAGCACCGACAAAATATAGGTTGCGTTGCCGGTTTTTTCCAGGAAGCTTCCGCTGGGCCGCTGATCACAGGATTGCGAATTGACGTCGCAGGGGAATCTGAGCTTCCGGCTGAGCACTTCGGTGAGCATGTGCCCAAAGACTTCATTGGCGGCCAGCACGGGAGCCAGCCGTTTGGTGTCCAGTGCGCCAAGGGCGCGGAAGTCGCAGGGCTTAACCTGCTCCGGGGGAACTTCCCGCGTCGGGCGGAGAACATTCTGTGATCTCGTAGGGAAAGCGGTTGATGTTTGCATCGCTTGATTACCTGAAAGTGCGCTCCTCTAATTTCATGGTTTCCACCGCCGTCCGTAACTTTGTGATGGCCAGCGAATGAATCTGCGACACGCGAGACTCGGCTAAATCCATAGCAGCCGCAATCTCACGCATGGTCAATTCTTCGCGGTAGTAGAGAGAGACCACCATCTGCTCCTTTTCGGAGAGGGTCTGAATCGCCTGCGTGAGGAATTCACTTCTTTCCGCTCGCAGACAAATTTCAAAGGGGTTCTGCTGGTCATCCGCGGGCGCATTCTCAATGAGGTCCTGCGGTTCCGAGCCCTCGAACCGCGAACCGACCATCTGACCCACAATATGGAGCCCGTCCAGGCGCCCCAGGAGTTTCTGCAATTCCGAGACTTCCAAATCCAGATCAGCCGCGATTTCGTCTTCGGTCGGCTGGCGGCCAAACTTACCGGTCAGCCGGGCAATGCTGTCGGCCACGCCTCGTCCTTTACGGCGGAGCGGGCGAGATCCCCAGTCTTGGGCGCGAAGACTATCGAGAATCGCTCCGCGGATACGGAAAGACGCAAAAGACTTGAGTGAAGTGTTTTTTTGAGGATTGTATTTGCGCACCGCCTCGATCAGCCCCAGCACTCCGGCATGAACCAGATCTTCAAATGGAACATGCTGCGGCAAGCGCTCGTGGATCCTTCGCGCTATGTAATAAACCTGTGAAAGCTCCGACAGAATGAGTTCATTGCGTGCCTCATTCTCCGGCATCGCTTCCATGTACGCTGTTTGCGGGCCTGTCATTGCATCCTCACATCATGGTTCGTATAGCGATTCTTCATTGCAGTGAACCAACCGATTGCACCGGGATGAGCGGTGGAATTTCGGTGGGAGCGAGTACAACGATCTTGGGTAAAAATGGCTCCAGTAACCGGCGCAGGTAGAAACGGCCCGGGGACGCGCAGAGCAGGACTGGGGGGGCGTTGAGCACCTGCTCCCCGAACAGGGCGCGCAGTCCCTCGAGCACGCGCCGCGCCGTGGAAGGCTGAAGCACGGCGCTGGCCGCGCTCAGGGCCTGCGCTCCCACGGCACGGCAGCACTCTTCCTCAATTCCGCGGCCCAGCGTGACCACCTTGAGCTCTCCACGCTCATCGAGCAAGGGACGAACCAGAGCTCGGCCGAGGGTGTGACGCACCGCCTCGGTCAGCAGGACCGGGTTCTTGCTCGTGGCCACGGAGTCGACCAGGGTTTCCAAAATGCTCCCCAGATCACGAATCGAAACTTGTTCGCGTAATAGCTGTTGCAGGATCTTCTGCACTTCTCCAAGGGTCATCAGCTTGGGCACAAGCTCCTCCACCAGCTTGGGGTGCGATTCGCTGAGCCGGTCAATGAGTCGCTTGGTTTCCTGGCGGGTGAGCAATTCATGTGCGTTCTGCCGGATAAGTTCTCCAAGGTGCGTGGCTAGCACGGCGGTCTGGTCAACCACCGCGTAGCCGGCGGTGAGCGCCTGGGCCTGCAAATCCTTGGTGATCCACTTTGCGGGGGCGCCGAACGCCGGGTCACGCGTGTCCTGCCCAGGCAACGCCGGCATGGTTGCTTGTGAGCTGATCGCCAGCAGACAGTCGCGGCGCATCTCCCAGCGGGCAATTTCGACTCCGCGAAGATGTACGACATATTCCAGGTCTTTGAGCGTGAGATTGTCTGTAATGTGAATGGAAGGGACCAGGAAGCCCAACTGTGTCGCAAGGTGTTTGCGCAGGGCGCGAACTTTGGACAGTAATTGTCCGCCTTTATTGGCATCCACCAGGGGAACGAGCCCGACTCCCACTTCCAGCATGAGTTCGTCAAGCTTAAGAGCGGCATCGAGCGGATCGAGGACCTGACCCGAAGGTTTGCCGGCTTTGTCGGCCGCCAAAGTTGCCTCCGATTTCGATTCCGCCACGGTCACCAGCTTCGAGCGCCGCGCCAGGGCAGCCATAATGATCGCCATGAGGATGAAAGACAATTTTGGCAGGCCGGGAATCAGCGCCAGGACGGTCATGACTCCAGTCGCAATCCACAATGGACGCCCGTTGCTGAAGAGCTGCCGGCCCAAATCAGTCGACAGGGTGGTGTTCGAAGAAGCGCGCGTGACCACCATGCCGCCGGCCACCGAAACCAGAAGCGACGGAATCAAGGTGACCAGTCCGTCGCCCACGGTCAGAACGGTGTAGGTCTTCAACGCTTCCTGGAAAGGGACTCCCTGCTGCAGCACGCCGATCAAGAACCCGGCGATGATGTTGATCGCGGTGATCAAAATGGTGGCGAGCGAATCGCGCTGGTTAAAGCGAGCTGCGCCGTCCATGGCGCCGTAGAATTCCGCTTCGCGGGTAATCTGTTCGCGGCGGGTCCTGGCCTGGTTTTCGTCGATCAAGCCGGCATTCAAGTCGGCGTCGATTGCCATCTGCTTGCCCGGCATGGCGTCCAGGGTGAAGCGCGCAGTAACCTCCGCCGTGCGCACTGCGCCGTGGCTTACCACGATGTACTGAATCGCGATCAGTGCCAGAAATAAGACGAAGCCGACCACATAATTGCCGCCCACAACGAATTGCCCAAAGGCTTCGATCACATTGCCCGCGGCGGAGACCCCTTCACTCCCGTGCAGCAGAATTCTGCGGCTGCTTGCCAGGTTGAGCGAAAGGCGAAGCAGAGTCATCAGAAGCAACAAGCTGGGAAAAACCGAGAACTCCGCGGGCCGGAGGATTTGCAGCGCGGTCAACAGGATGAGCACCGAAGCCGTCATGCTGAAGGCCAAAAGAATATCGAGCACAAAGCTGGGCACTGGCACCAGCATGACGAACACCAGGCTGACGGCGGCGGCAGGAACAACCCAGTCGATCGCCGACCGCGCCGTAAGTTGCTTCGGTTTGTCGATTGTGGCCATGGTTTCTGTTCCGGACTAGCGTGCCGGCTGGGGCACTCCTTTTTGCCGTACTTGGGCTTGCGCCCGATAGACGAATGCCAACACTTCGGCCACGGCGGTATAGAGTTTGGCGGGAATACCTTGTCCCACCTCCACGGTCTTATATAAAGCTTGGGCCAGGGGCGGATTTTCGAGAACCGGGATTTCCTTCCAGCGGGCAATCTCCTTCATCTTTTGCGCCAGCAGGTTGCGGCCCTTGGCGAGCACGATGGGCGCCTCCATGTCCATCTCATAAAGGAGAGCGACCGCGAAGTGAGTTGGATTGGTAACCACCACGGTGGCCTTTTCGGTTTCGCGCAACATGTGCTTGCGCCGCATCTGACGCTGCAAGCGGCGGATGCGCCCTTTGATTTGTGGATTGCCGTCGGTGTCCTTCATTTCCTGCCGCATTTCTTCTTTCGTCATCTTCAGGTCGCTCTCGCTCTTGCGCCAGGTGAGGAAATAATCCACGGCCGCCCACAACAGCAAGATCAAGCAGGATTTCCAGGTAACTTCGAAGGCGACAGCCAGCAGGAATCTGGTAGAGGTTCCCAAACTCCCGTTGGAGGCGAGCATGAACGTAGCGAGGTGCTTTTGCAGGGTGGTGACACCAAAATAGACAATGGCCGCGAACGGCAGCAAGGATTTCAGCAGCCCACTCAGCCCTGTCAGCGAGAATATTTGTCCCAGTTTCTGGGCAGGGCTCAGCCTTTCCGGGTTGGGAGCGAGGGCCTCGGGTGCGAACACCAGTCCCCCTTGCACCACTCCCCCCAGCACCGAGAGTGTCCAGGCGGTAGCCATAATTGGGGCTGCGCACCGAACGACCGTCCATCCGCTCCAGATGAGCAGCGAATTTGTAGGCATGAGTTGCTCTGAACCGGCGACGTCAAAGGCATGCCGTAGTAAGGCCCGCCAAGCTTCGACTCCGGCAAGTCCTTGCCATGCGATGAGGCCAAAGGCCCCGCATAGGGCCAAAGCGCTGGAGAGGTCTCGCGACCGGGCGATCTGGCCTTTTTCGCGGGCCTTATTGCGCCGCCGTGGTGTCGGTTTTTCAGATTTGTTTTCACTCATGGCTGTGCCGCCAAGTGCAGAAGGCGCTCCATGAAAGCGATCGACTCCCCGAAATAGTGCTCAAACAACTGCGGCCAGTAGCGGATTGCGGTCGCCATCAGAGCCATGCCCATCATGCTTTTCAACGCAGGTCCGAGTAGCATCAACGGCATTTGGGGTGAAGCTTTGCCCAGGAACCCCAGCACCACATCCGTCACCAGAGTGGCAGCGAGCACCGGCGCCGCGATCTGCAATCCGGTCATCAGAACTCCGGCGACGCCATACAGCAGTTGCGAGGTAAAAGCCTGGCCCAGATTTATCCTTCCCGGGGAAAGGTATTCGAAGCTTTGCGCAATGCCTCGCAAAATCGAATGGTGCACATCCAGACCGAGAAATAGCAGGAGGGCAACTATCTGGTGAAACGCGGCCACCACCGTGGTATCGACCTGGGTCTGAGGATCCAGAATATTCACCAATGAATACCCCATCTGGACGCCTAAAATCTGTCCGGCCGTTTGCGCGGCCTCAAATATGAAATTGGTGGCGACTCCGATCGCGACCCCGACCACCATTTCTTTAGCCACGACGCCTGGCCATTGCGCGAGCGTGACGATGCCAATCTTTGCCGAGTAGGCCGGATACAAAACAGCAGTGATAAGCAGGACCAGGATGGCCTTTATCCGCGCAGGGACGGCGCTGTGTCCAAAGAAGGGCGCGAACAGCATCAGGCCCGAGATTCGGATGCCTACCAGCAGGGGACCGGTCATCAATTCGGCGAGCGATAGTTCCATGATTGCTAATGCACGTTTCCTACTGCACGTAAGGATGAAAATCAGAAAACAATCCCAGGGTGTACTGAACAATCTGCCGCCACATCCAGGGCATCATGAAAAACGCCGCGGCGGCGACCGCCAGCAAGCGCGGCACGGCTGAAATAGTTGCCTCCTGCAAGGAGGTGAGCACCTGCACAATGTTGACAAGCAGGCTGACCGCAACCGCAATGGCCAGGATGGGCGATGCCAGAAGAAGAACCTCCAGCAGGCTATGGCGGCAGAGATCTACGACTAGGCTGGATGGCATTAGTTGAAGCTCCTCATCAGTGATCCGACCAGCAGATTCCAGCCATCCACCATGACGAACAGAAGCAGCTTCAAGGGCGTAGAGATCACAACCGGCGGCAACTGGAACATGCCGACCGACGTCGTGATGGAAGCGACAACCATGTCAATGACCATGAATGGCAGAAAAAGTATGGCGCCGATTTGGAAGCCCGCCTTCAATTCCGAAAGAATGTAGGCAGGGACGAGCACCCGCAGGGAAAGGTCGGTTGGATTCCGCGGACGTGGTTCTTTTGCCAGGTCGACAAATAACGAAACATCTTTCTCGCGTACGTAGTGCAACATGAATTGACGCATGGGCGCGGAGCCCCGTTCCAGCGCATCCATGGCTGAGATTTGTCCCTGTTCCAGGGGCAGCACCGCCTGGTCGTAAATGGAAGCTCCCACCGGCTGCATCAGGAAAAATGTGAGCACCAGCGTGAGCCCGATCAGGGTTTGATTGGTGGGGGTCGTCTGCAATCCCAGAGCTTGCCGCAGAAAGTGAAATACCACCAGAAGGCGCGCAAATGGCGTCATGCACAAAAGCAGCGAAGGAATCAGGGTCAGGAAGGTTAGCAGAACAACAATGGACCACGATAGCGACCCTGACCCGGCGGCGCCCGGCATAGTGATGCGAATTTCATTGGGCAGGGTGGCGGCGCGAGCAGTTGTGGCTTTTGTTGCCGCCATGGATGCCGTGCTCAGCGCGGTCAACAGGAACCCCAGCCATAGAGACCGGATACGTATGTTCATGACTTGGTCCCGGTCTCCGCGGGATGATCGTTTGTGGACGGAGCCTTGCTGGATTCCGGGAGCCGTGACAGCAACGAAACGGAGCCCGTCCCGCCACCGATCAGGAAGCGTTGGTTGTCCACTTGAATCACGGCAACGAAACGCCGCTCGCCCATTGACACACTTTCACAGACACGCAAGCTCTTACGGGTGGGTTGGACCCTGATATTTTTGGCGGCCCAGACGACTCCACTCGAGAGCTTGCGAATCAGGAGCGCGAGGCCTTCGGGCAGGTGGCCAAGCCAACCTTGCCGATTCTTTTCGGCCTCAACCCGGCAAGTTCCGGGCCCTGCACTAAGCCGGGTCACAATGGACTGGAATTGCCCAATCTGTGGTGGCGCGCTCACGCAAACTCCGTGATGCGGATGGCTAAGCGATCTCCGACGACTTCAAACTGGCCCGAGCCCAGTGGGATTTTGTTGACGCGCACCGGAATGCTATTTGTGACCGCGGACAAAGTTTGCACAACCATGCCTTCGCGCAGCCCGAGAAGGTCTCCAACGGTGAATCCCGGGACCGCGATTTCCGCGGAGGCGGAGCAAGGCAACCAGTAGAACGCCTCAGTCACGTTGCGCAGGTTTTCCAGTGGTTCTATTTCCGTCGAAATCGGGGCAACTTGTGCCGTAGCCATCCTTGATCTCTCGTTCCCTTGGATACCCGCGTGGAATTAGAACTTCGCGAACATCTTGGAAATGCAATCGCTGTGCCGATAGGGAACAAAATGCAGGCAGCGACGGAAACGGGAATTCCGCCGGAACGAGATAGAAAATAGGAGACTTAGCCCCTGTAGTTACGAGAGTACAGGGACGATCAGCCAAGCGGCATCTGATTAGAGCAGGGGTAGAGACGAACCAATTCCGGCGTGGTGGAGAGCCACGCCGGATTGCTTCTAATCGTGCCCTAACTCAATTCGCATACTACCGCTTTCTTATGTGATCATTTGGATCGTGTCTTGTGTAACCTGGTCGAAGGTGGTTAGCGCTTTGGCATTGGCTTCGTATCCGCGCTGGGTAACGATCAGGTTCGCAAACTCAGTGGCAATGTCCACATTGGATTCTTCCACCGAGCCGCCGGTGAGGGTTCCGCGACCGCCGGTCCCGGCCACTCCGATGACTGGCGCCCCAGAAGCAAGGGTAGGCTGGTAGCTATTGTCTCCAGCTTGCGACAAGCCTTCGGGGTTGGAAAAATTAGCCAGCACAACCTGGCCAAGCGCCAGCGTCTGATTGTTGCTGAAGGAACCCTCAATGGTTCCATCGGAGTCAATGGTGAAGTCCGTCAAGGTGCCACTAGCGTATCCGTTTTGGTTTGTATTTGCCGTGGCGCTTGCCGCGGAACTCTGCGTGACCAGCGAATTCCCTGCGGTATCCTGCAGGTTCCACGTCAGGCTCATCGGGGACGCGCCATCTGCCAGGCCGGTAATAGCAATGCCGGTGACTGGCGCCGCGGGTGTGGCCAGAGTGCCGTTCGCACTAAAGGTCAATGCGCCGCTCGAGATTACCGTGGGAGCCCCGGTTCCCCCCGTGTCCGCCGCGGGTAAGGTGATCTGGTAACTCCAGGCATTGGCCGCGGTCTTAGTGAACTGATAGGTGAGAACATGCGAGTTTCCCAGCGAGTCGTATACGGTCAGGGGCGTTGAAAAGCTTGTGCCCACAGCAGCATTGGCATTGAGATTGGTTTGCGTCTGCATGGTGGAGGTTGCGGCCCCAGGAATTAGTTGTCCCTGGTCCACCTGAAGAGGAGCAAGCGTCTGGGTGGGGCTGATGACGCCGTTGACGGCAGGATATCCCATCACCAGCTGGCCATCCTGGGTAATCAACTGCCCGGACGCGTTGGTGGTGAAATTTCCCGCGCGGGTGAATTGCATTTCGCCATTGCTTGCTTCGGTAGCGAAGAACCCGTTCCCGGTGATGGCAGCATTGGTGTCTACTCCAGTCGCCTGCAGATCGCCGTTGGAAAAGTTCGCGGGCACGGAGTCAACCGCAACCCCTTCTCCCACCTGAGTGGGATCGTTGGCGCCATTGCTCCCGACGGCCTGGTAAAAGAGATCGCGAAAGGATGCCTCGCTATCCTTATACCCAACGGTATTGAGATTAGCCAGGTTGTTTGAAATCACCGACAACGCGTCGGAAGCAGCGGTTAAACCGGACAGCGGAATCGAAAAATTTGGCATGGTCTTAGCCTCCTGTAGTGGGTGTTGTAGTTTGAGGTGTTGTAGTTTGAGAGGGTGAGAAAGCACCCTGAAGTAACTGCTGGATCTGGATCAATTCATTGAGCTGATTCATGGACAACATCTGTCCAACCATCTCCGTTGGATCCATGGGTGAAGTCGGATCCTGGGTCTTTAACTGAGTTACAAGGAGCTGCAGAAATAGATCGCTGGTATTATTCGCCAGTGGATCCGAAGAAGAACTGCTGCTGCTAGTCGGCGTTGCCGCCACTGCCTTGTTGGTCGCCAACGCGTTTGCGACGGGATTGATCATCATTGTTGTTTCTCCTATGTAGCTTGGACGACTTTTCTTGCGTTCTATCTAGATACGAATATCCAATCTGCCCGCTAGGCCAACTATCTCGCTCACCGGGGGAAGCTCTGGCTCCGAGATGGATTTAGCGGCGCCTCCGTTTTGGTGGGTTGGGGTTTGCGGTTGCGGGTTGCGCGCAAACCCCGACGACGTTGCCAAATCCTGACTCTGAATCTGGATATTTGCGACCGTGACCTTCTGGTCCCCAAGACGGTCGTACAAGCCAGGCAGCTCCGTCATCAGGGTCTTGGCCATATCGCTGTGTTCCACAGAAATCTGCGCTGTGAATTCGTGACGCAGGACCGAAGTCCGGATATCGATGTTGCCGAATTCGCGGCTTTGAATGCCCACAAAGAATTCGGCGTGTCCAAGGCCCTGGATGAGCTTCGCGCTGTTAACGGGCGGAAGCGGGATCGCTACGACGGCGTCCCCCTGCGGGTTGGCATCGGGAGCGTTCGAGCGTGGGATATCTGGGGAACCTGTGGGAACTTGTTTCGGGAGTTGCGCGGCGCCCTGAGTTGCAGCGGCGCTGGCCGCCGTGGCGTTGGATTGATTTTGGGCGGAGCCACTCGCGGCCGGATCACTGGCGGCGACCGCAGGTACCGCTTCTGCCGCCTCTCGACTTAGCGGCGGGCCTGCAGCGGGAGATTCCTGCGGCGCTGGCCCGTTGCCATCGGGTGCAACTTTTGATTTCGGCGAGTCTCCACGGTTTCGACCAGGGTCATTTTTTCTTGTGGAGGGCTCAGGTTGAATTCCGACATAGGCAGACTGCGCCAGGGAATTGACGGGCGTCGCGGAGTTAGCTGCAACCAACGGCCCCATGGACATCTGAGATTTCGATTTTGCCGGAGGAGGCACCGCAGGTGGAACAGGCGACGACGGTGCAGCAGCCTGGATTGATCCAGCATCGGAGATGGAGTGGGGCGCCGTCCCGGCAATCGAAGCCAGCGTGTTTGGCGTAATCGTTTGAGGCGCGACGGCCACCGGGGGCGCGGTTTGCTGCGCGCCGGGATCGTCGCTCGCATCAGGTTTCGCGGCCGCGGATGGATCGGCATCATCCAATTGAGGCGGGGTGGCGAGGGAAGCATTTTGCGCCGATTCCGCCGTCATGCCCGCAACTGCCGAAGCAGGTGATTGCCCCGGTCCCTGCGAGTTCTGCCCCTTCAGCGTCCCCGCTGGATCTTGTTCTTGAGATGCGGTCTGAACGCGGTTTGGGTTCGGAGGAACAGGGTTGCTTGTCGCTTTCGCCGTTGCCCCTTGAGACGCAACTAGCGGCGGATGAAAACTTCCGGTGGCTATCGCCTCGGCTTGGGGCATTCTGCCCTCCGGGGCGAACCTTTCGGTTTCATTTTGCGGCACGTTGCCAAGAAATGTTGTTTGCGACAGACTTCCGGCGACGTTATTGCTGACCCGAGCCGCGGCGCTTGCCGGGAATCTCAGGCCGTCGAACAAAGAGACGATTTGCTCTGCTGGCTGCGCCGTTGGGGCCTGTTGAGCGGGACGGTCATTGGAAGGTTGATCGCTCCCCTTGGTCGCTTGCGGCGCTGAAGGTCCGGGCTGATCCAGAACATCCTGTGCTCCAGGCACCCCACCCTGGGGCGGCGGATTTCCACTCCCGGAGGCCGTCGCCACAACTTGAGATATCGTATCGGCCGGGACGAACCCTTCCGCTCCACCTTGCGGCACGTTCCTAAGAAATGTTGTTTGCGACAGACTTCCCGCAACGTTATCGCTGACCCCCGCCGTGGCTCTTGCTGCGAATCTCAGCCCGTCAAACGAGGAGATGATTTGTTCTGCCGGCCGCGCCTTTGCGGGCTGTTGCGCGGGACGGACACTGGAAAGCTGATCGCTCCCATTGGTCCCTTGCGGCGCTGAAGCTCCCGGCTGATCCAGAATATCCTGTGCAGCCAGAACCCCATTCTGGGTTGGCCGATTGCCACTCCCGGAAGCTGTCGCGGCAGTTTGAGATATTTTGTCGGCCGGGGCGGACCGTTCGGTTCCACTTTGCGGCACGTTCCCATGAAATGTTGTTTGCGACAGACTTTCCGCAACGTTATCACTGTCCCTCGCCGCAACTCTTGCCGTAGACGCCAGGTTGTCAAGCGAAGAAAACCTCTCCCCGCCCGGCTGCACCATTCGGCTCTGTTGAACCGGTCCGCTATTGGAAGACTGGTCACTCCCATCGGTCGCCTGCAACGCCGCGGGTAACGCGTCATCCACGGCAGCCTGTGCATCCCGGGGTGGGGTGTTGCGGCTCCCGGAGGCTGTCGGCACGGCTAGCGGGATTCCGCCTTCTGCGGCGAGCCCTCCCGTTTCACTCTGAGGGATGTCCCCAAACGCCGTATGCGGCAGACTTCCCGCGAAGTTATGGCCCACCCCAATTGCCGCTTCTCCCGTAGACCTGAGATTGTCTGACGAAGAAATGGCTTGCGTTGCTGCCTGCTGCGCCAGTTGAGGGAAGTAATTCCTGGGAGACTGCTCACTTCCGCTGGTCGCCTGCGACGCCGCAGGTACCGAGTCCTCCAGAGCCGCCGGCCACTCGCCGCTAACCTGAGAGGCGGGCGGATTGTATGTGCCCATGATTTCCGCCTGGGTCGAGCATCTTTGCGATAAGGCCGCAAGCGGATCCGCTCCTGCAGTCTTCGATAGAATCTCAGAGCGAGCGAACGGAAGCGGTGCGCTCGAAAGCCTCGCGCTGAAAGCAGTTCGTTGCCAAAAGTTCGAAGCGATCTGCAACTGAGGCTTTGAGTCATGAGTTTCTTGGCTCCCACTCGCCGGCGCATCTCCATTTTTTTTGGAGGTGGCGGGGCCGTGCGCAGGCGGCCCGGATGATGCGGCGCCGGGAACAGCTTCGGCGAACATGGCAGCGGCCACCGTTCTAAAGTCGGGTGACGCGGCGGCAATGGGAGAAGCGCCCAGGAATAGAAAATCGCCGAGCGAAGACTTGTCGTTGGTGGTTGCCAAGTCCCCCGCTGCGGGCGTGGCGCTGAGAAGTTGTGGCGTGGTAATCACAATATGGTTCGGGAACGCAAGATGAATAAGCACGTGCCCGGCCAAAGGTTGCAGTTTTGGGAAACATCCTGGATCGGGACAACACCCTTCGCACTAAAGACTTGGGCAGCATGTGCCGATAAGAGGAGAACAACGGGAGTCGCGGGAGTGTGCCCTGGGCAAGCTTTGCCCAGTCTTGGCTAGGCAAGATCTGCCTAGTGGCCGTCTTTCGTCCGCATTAAGAACAAATCGTCCAGCATCTTTTGCTCTTGCCGCAGTTGTTCCCGCAGATAGGAATGATGTTTCTGCTGGCGAATTTCACTAAGGACCTCGCGGTTCTGACGAGCCGCCCGGTAGACGGCCATCTGTGCGAGGCGACTCGTTTCGAGTTCCCGCAGCCGCGCCTGTTGTGTGTTCACAGCCTCGATCAGCCGCTGTTCCTGCTCGCACATTTCCTGCAAATGAATTGCGGGCAAGCCCCGCGTCAACTCACTCAGTCTCTGTTCGCGAAACGACTGTTGCCTGACCAATAACCGCTCTAGTTCCAGACGAGCGCTGGCAATCTGCTGAACGATCTTATGCAGGATCAGCTCTTCCGATTCTTCCAGGTTTTTGCGAAATTGCAGAACGGCTTCGAGGCTGAAGCGGAAGGCCATAGCTAAATCGGCAGCGCCATCAAACGATCGTAGGTTTCCGCTGGGGTGGGAATCTCTGCCGGCGTTTGCTGCAGGAAGGTTTGCACCGCGGGCAAAGCGGCGATTGCTTTATCGAGAACTGTATCGGTCCCCGCTTTATAGGCACCGATGCGAACCAGATCTTCCGCTTTGGCATAAGCGGCGAGCAACAGACGCGCGGCGTTTGCCTTGTTCAACTGTTCTTGCCCGCACACTTTCGGCATCAGCCGGCTCAGGCTATCGAGGATCGAAATCGCCGGATAGTGACTGCGCGAGGCCAGATTGCGGTCGAGCACAATATGCCCGTCCAGCAGGGAGCGCGCTGTATCCACGAGAGGGTCCTGCTGATCGTCGCCTTCCATCAACACCGTGTAAAAAGCGGTGATACTGCCGACGGAAAAACGTCCCACCCGCTCCACCAGGCGGGCCAGCATCGCGAGAACGGACGGAGTGTAGCCCTTCGCGGTGGGAGGTTCGCCCGCGGCCAGCCCGATTTCCCGCTGCGCCATGGCGAAGCGGGTCAGCGAATCGAGCACTAACAGCACGTTCTTGCCGCGTCCGCAAAAATATTCCGCCACCGCCGTCGCGGCCAAAGCCGCGCGGATGCGGAGGAGTGGGGATTGATCCGAAGTGGATACCACGACCACCGATCGCTGGCGGCCTTCCTCTCCCAAGGCCTGCAGGAAATCGGCGACTTCCCTTCCGCGCTCCCCCACCAGAGCCAGGACCGTCAAGTCCGCCGAGGTGGAGCGAGTCATCATTCCAATCAAAGTGGTCTTGCCAACCCCGCTGCCTCCAAAGATTCCAACTCTTTGCCCTCTTCCACAAGCCAGTAAACCATCTACCGCGCGGATACCGCACGCCAGGGGCTCGGTGATAGGGACCCGGCTCAGCGGCAGAGGAACTACGCCATCAATGGGAACGGTTCGGCTGGCGCGGTAATCACCCAGAGAATCCAAAGGCGCCCCACGCGAATCGATCACGCGCCCCAGCAACTCCGGCCCGACCCGTAATGACGGCCGCGCCCCCCAGGTGACGATATGGTCGCCAAAGCGCACCCCTTGCGGCTTGTCCAACAGCATGGAGAGCACCGAAGAACCGCGGAATCCTACCACTTCTCCGGGAAGTAAATTGCCGCTCGAATCCTCGACTTCACAACACTCTCCCACCGAGCAAAACGGGCCCGCAGACTCGATCAAACTCCCCGCCACATGGGTTACCCGGCCCGTCCACCGAAGCGTGGAGGAATGCCGCAGCCACTGGGAGTAGGCGTCCATGATCCCGTCGGTCATTTGGTGTCGGGCCTCTGCGCCAACAAGTCGAAGAATCCCTTTTCGATCTCCTTCAACTGGGAAGACAGGCCAACGTCAGTGACGCCAAGCTCAGTTTCGAGAATGCAGTCGCGCGGCTGCAGCGCGGGATCGGCCTTAACCTGGACACGCGACTGACCGTCTTTGTGCAACTCAAAATACTTGTTCCATTCAGCAACTTCTTCCGGCCGCACGCAAACCGACACATTGGTGCCGTGTTGGAGCTTCTCCAGAGTTATTCTCACCAAAGCGGCGACGAGGGTGGGATCCACCTGCGCCTCGCGGTGCAGGATTTTAGCAGCGATGGCTAGTGCAAGCTGCACCAACTCGACTTCCGCCCGAGCATAATATTGCGCGGCTTGGCTCCTAAAGTTGCGGATCGCCTCCTCGATCTTGGCCCGCTCGCCCGCCAATTCCAGCTCAAATGTTTTCTGCGCTTGCAACAGGCCTTCACGGACCCCCTCGGCGCGCGCCTCGGCCTTGCATCGTTCCAAATCCTCCGAGCCTCCCAGTCCCTCAGTGGAGGCTCGGGCCTGGGAGCGGGCCGTCCATTGGGCCGGGCCTCCCACGGTTGGTTCCAGGGAGTCGGGTTCCTGATACTGGAATGCGTGGACTGGCGCGGCAACAGAAATGGTGTTGTGCTCAGGCAACGAACTCATCATCTTCCTCAGCTTGCAATTCAATTTTTCCTTCGGCTTCCAGTTGGCGCGCCGCGGCCACAGCCTCCTGCTGCGCCTTCGCAACATCTTTGGCGCGCACCCGGCCGAGCACTTCCATATCCTCTTTCAACATTTCCACCGCTCGAGAAGACATAGCTTTGAAGATGTGTTCCTTGACCGGTTCACTTGCACCTTTCAAGGCCAGAGCCAAAGTTTTCTTATCCACGCTGGCGAGCCAGTCCCGAAGCGCAGTTTCTGGAACGCCCACAAAGTCTTCGAACGTGAACATCAAATTGCGGATTTCGTTGGCGAGATCGGCGTCGTCTCGCTCAATCGCCTCCAAAATGGAGCGTGAGTTGGTTGAGCCGAGATAATTCATCAACTCCGGCACACTCTCCAGCGGTCCGGCCGCCTCCTTGGTTTCCACAACCACGCCCTGTTGCAGTTTTTGGGTTAGGAATTTGCTGATGATCTCAATCACGTCCGGCGAACAATACCGCAGCTGAGCCATGCGTCTGACGACGTCAATCCGGGTCTCGTCGGGCAATGCGGCCAGGATGGAGGAGGCGCTGCGAGGCTCGAGTTGCGCCAGGATGAGCGCCTTAGTCTGTGGATTTTCCTTCTCGAGGAATTCCACGAGTTGCCGGCGATCCGCATTTTTCAGCCAATCCAGTTTGCCTGCGCCGCTATGTGCCTGGGAAGCCTGTCGGACCAGATCCTCTGCGTTCTCTCCGCCAAAAGCCTTCTGCAAAAGGCGAGCCGCGTAGTCCGTTCCCCCCTGAATGACCATTTGTTGAGCCGCGCTTTGTTGCAGATATTCTTCCAGGATCTGCTGAGCCAATTCAGGAGGCACAGAATCCAGGCTTGCAACCTCGGCGGTGATTTGCTGCACATCGGCCGGGGGCAACTGCCGATAGATAACCGCTGCCGCCTCTTCCCCGAGTGCGGTCACCAGGATGGCGACTTTTCGCGCGCCACTGATGGCTGACCTGCCGCGGCCCGAACTCATTGGGCGCCTTCCCGCAGCCAGTTTTGCACCATTCGGCCGGTAACCGCTGGTTCACTTTTCACTTTTTCAGCGAGTTGCTTTTGCAATCCCAGGGTGCGTCGGTCGGTTTCGGACCAGGCGCCGGCCCCGCGCGGGAAAACCCGCCAACTCCTTAGCTTTGATCTCGGCCGCAAGATGCGCTTCCGCGCGATCGGGCAACTGTCCTAAAATCGCGACCGCCTGTTTTTTAATGGGGCGAAGCAAGAAGAGATACGACAGCAGGAACAGCACCAGCAGCGCGCCATAGCGAATGAGCGAAGACCAATCATTGAGCGTCACTCGAACGCGATCCATGCGACTGGGTGGTTCGCCAGCTTTTTCCGGAATCTGCTGAAAGGAGAGGTTTTGTACGGCCAGCGTGTCACCGCGTTTTTCGTCGAATCCGATGGCGGCAGCGGCCAGGGCTTCTATCTGTTTGAGTTCGTCGGGAGTCCGTTTACGCCTTGTTTCCAACGTCTTTCCGTTCTGCTGCTGCACTTCCACGACATCATCCACCAGGAGTGCGGCTGAAATTCGGCGGATCCGCCCCGCTGGCATCAAGGTGTGCCGCACCAACTTATCCACGGCATAGGTGCCATTCTCCGTCTTCGATATCTGGACGCTGTCTCCGGCATCGTCTTCGTTGGTCACGGCGTCGCTCTTGGCCGTGCCGCTCTTTGATGCATCCGCCTTTGATGCATCGGCCTTCGCGACAGCATTCGCGCCCGGAACGTTGCTAGCAGTTCCAGGGATCCCACCACTGCTGCTGTCACCGCCCGTCTGCTCCTCCGACCGCTGCATGGTGACGGCGACTGCGCTCTTGGGATCGTAGGTTTCCTGGTTCTCTTCACTGCTGCTTGGGTCATACTCAACATTCACACTGGCTCGGATGCGCTGCGCGCCCACTACCGGCTCCAACGTGCTTACCAGTCGTTGCGCAAGCTGTTCTTCCAGTTCAGCATCGGTTCCACCGCCATTTTGCCGCCGCGGGAGCAGCGGCTGGTTTGTGTCTGCATCGATGACGGTGACATTCTGCGTATCCAGTTTGTCCACCGCGCCCGAAACCAGACTCGCAATAGCCCGATGGGTTTCTTCCGACAGTTGCCCGGATCGCAGCCGCAGAATCACCGAGGCTTTAGCTTCCCGCTCGCGATCGAGGAATACCGAGTCGGTCGGCATGACCAGATGCACCCGCACACTCTCCACATCGCGCAGGGTTTGAATAGTGCGCTCCAGTTCGCCTTCGAGTGCCCGCTGGTAGTTCACTTTTTCGTCGAACTCAGTTTGCCCCCAATTCAGCTTGTCAAAGAGCTCAAAACCGAGGCGCCCGCTGTGTGGCATGCCTTCGCTGGCAACTTCCAGCCGGCTGGAATCAAGTTTGTCGCCCGGAACGCTCACTGTTTTCCCATCCGGGCTAAGCTGATAGGGAATGTTCTTGGCCGCCAGTCGTCCGCCCAGAGATTGCGCGTCGGCGACTTCCATACCGGTCATGAGGGGCTTGTAGTCGGGGGTTACGATCATCCGCCCGAAAAAAATGACCATCGCGGTGATAAATCCCGCGCCCCCCATTAACACCAGCAATTGCTTGGTGTCGAGAGCTGCGAGGACGCTCTTTCCCTGATTGAGGACTTGCTTAAAGGAGGCCATGGGTTCTTACGGCAATTTCAGTATTTAGAACTGCATGCGCGAGACTTCCTGATACGCGCTTACGATTTTGTTCCGCACCTGCATCATGAGTTGGAATGCGATGTCCGCTTTCTCTACCGCAATCATCACGTTATGGACGTCACTGCGATCGCCTTTTAACAACTCCGTCACCTGCTGCTCCGCGTCGGTATGGATTTGCTCAACCTGGTTGATGGCTGTCTTTAGGACCGAGCCGAAATCACCACCCGCCTCGTCTGGGCCTGAACCCGGAGCCACGCCTGGCTGCTGCTGAAGATTGGGAAGCCCGGTCAGATTAGGAATCAAATTATTCATTGGTCTTCCTCATTGCTACTTCAGGATGTCCATCGATCCCTGAATCATTTGCTTGGTAGCGCTCACGGCTGCGGCATTCAGCTGATACGCCCGCACCGCACCCATCAAGTCCACCATTTCCTCGATCGGATTGATCGCCGGATAAGAAACATATCCCGAACTGTCGGCATCGGGATGGCCGGGTTCATACTTCTTCAGCGGCGGGGTGGGGTCATTCACGATCCGCGAAATTCGCACGGCCGGCGTGGTTCGCCCCGCCAGCCTGCGAAAACCGGCCAGTAGCATCTGGAAAGGCGTGTTTCCGGAGCTGGAAAAAACTACCTCTTTACGGCGATACGGCCCGCCGGATGGAGTATGCGTAGTCTCGGCGTTCGCCATGTTAGCGGAAACTACCTCCGCCCTCTGGCGCTCCGCCTGCATCGCCGATCCACTGATTTCAAGCGCGGCAAACATGCTCATGAGTCTTTCCCCTCACTGATGGCGTTGACAAGACGATGGAACTCGCTTCGGATGAATTGAATGCCCATTTTGAATTGCAACTGGCTTTCCGCCAGATTCATGCCCTCTCGGTCCAGACTCACATCATTGCCGTCGGGCCGCTGCAGCAATCCTGGGACCTTGCGCACTACCGGTGCGAAGGTTGCATCCTCCGAATTCCCCGTGGCCCGCTGCAGTTCCGTGCGGAAATCCAGATCCTCCGTCCGGTAGCCAGGGGTATCAATATTCGCCATGTTGTTGGCGATCAATGATTCGCGATCGGAAGTTACGTTTAGAAAGCGCTCCAGAAACTGGATCATGGGCGTTGCAAGCATGACGCGTACCTCCTGGGTGGAAGCCCAAACTCACGGATTTTGTTGCGGATGGTGCGCAAACTCACTCCCAGCATCTCCGCGGCTCGAGTGCGATTTCCGCCGGTGCACTGCAGGGTGGTTTCTAAAAGCTGGCGCTCAAGCGCTCGCATGGAAGTGCCTCCCTGCACCGGCACCTGCGGGGCAAGTACCTTGTCAGCGGCGGCCTTCAGAACGTCCGACTCCAGATCGGCGTATGTAATATCCCGTCCCTGTCCCATGGCCACAGTCCGTCTCATGAAATTCGCGAGTTCGCGGGCGTTGCCCGGCCAACTATGCTTTTTCAAGCCTTCCAGAAACTCCTCGTCCAAATGAGGAGCAGGTTGGTTGGCTTGCTTGGCGAACTTGCCAGCGAAATATTCCGCCAGGAGCGGGATATCCTCTTGACGCTCCCGCAAGGGGGGCAGTGTCAGGGGAATCACATTGAGCCGGTAGTACAGGTCGGCGCGGAATCTTCCCTGCTCCACCATGGCCTGCAACACCACATTGGTGGTGGCCACAATCCTGACGTTCACCGGAATCGTCCGCGAATCTCCCAGCCTCTCCACTTCGCGCTCCTGCAGCACCCGCAGAAGTTTTGGCTGCAGTTCCAGTGGCATTTCGCCAACTTCGTCCAGCAGGAGCGTGCCCCCGTTGGCCACTTCAAATTTGCCCGGCTTCGAAAAGGTCGCACCGGTGAAGGCTCCGCGAACATGCCCAAACAATTCGCTTTCTAAAAGCGGCTCTGGCACGGCCGCGCAATTGACCGCAACAAATGGCTTTTCACAGCGGTCGCTGGACTCGTGAATGTAGCGGGCTAATAGTTCTTTTCCGGTGCCGCTTTCAGCCTCAATGAGAACGTCCGCATTGTTGCGCGCCGCCAGCCGCGCCCGGTCGAGCATCCGCAACAATACGGGCGAGTCGCCGATGATGGCCGCCCTGGCGCTGGTGGAAGCCAGCGGCGCGCCCTGTCCTTTCATCAACCGGATCGCGGTGGATTGCAGCTGTTCGAAGGAAAATGGTTTCGTGAGGTAGTCGCAGGCGCCGCCCCGCATGGCCTTTACCGCTTCCGCTACCGTCCCAAAGGCAGTCAGCAGGATTACAGCGGTCGAGGCGTCGGAAGCTTTCACCCGCCGCAGCAAATCCAGTCCGTCACCATCCGGCATGCGAATGTCAGTAACCACGAGGGGAAAACGCCTTTGCTCGAACTTGCGGATCGCCTCGTTCGCGCCGTTCGCGGTCTCGACCAGCCAGCCTTCGTTTTGAAAGTTGGCCTGCAGAGCCATGCGAATTCCGGGCTCATCGTCTACCACTAAAACTGAACGGTTCTCTTGCATCATAAGACGGGAAACTCCAATGAAAACGTCGTGCCCTTGCCCACTATGCTGCTGACCCCGATCCTGCCCCCGTGTTGCTGAACAATTCGCTGGCAGATGGTGAGTCCGAGGCCGGGTCCCTGGCCATCGCCGCTGAATCCCGCATCAAAAAGCTTTGGAACATGCGCGGCTGGAATTCCTTTGCCGGTATCGGAAAAGTCAACCGCCACAGTACCTCCGGCTTGTTTCTGCCGTACTGAAATAGTCAGCGAGCCCCCCATCGGCGTGTGCCGGAACGAGTTGATCGACAGATTCAGAATGACTTGCTGCAAGCCGTTGGCATCGCCCCTGATCTCCACATTGCTCGATTCGCCTTGCAGCTTGATCTTGATCCCGGCTTGGTCCGCCAGGGGGCGGACGAATGCAACGCCGCCCTGCAAAACGCTCATGAGTCTAAGCGGCTCGTGCTTGCCCAGACCGTTGCCGTGAAGCTGCAGAACGTTGTTGACCGTGGCCGCAAGGGAGCGAACTCCCGCCTGCAAATGTTCAACACAATGGCTGGTCTCTTCTCCCACGGCCGGCTGCTTGGCCAACAAACCCGTCCAAAGCTCCATGCTGCTCAGGGGATTGCGGATCTCGTGAGCCAGCACCGCTGACATTTCTCCCAGCGCCACCAGATTGCGGGATTTTTCACGCTGCAGCTCTGCCTCTTTGCGCGCCGTAACATCCCGCAAGATCAGGATGGACTGCTCTTTTTCGCTGGCGTCGATGGCTTCCACCTGCACCGTGCTCTTGCGCACGGAAAGCCAGCGTGTAGCCTTGCCGGTTCCGGTCTCAAATTCATGCTCATCGGCACGGTCCTTGGCCGATTTGAGAATTACCTGAATTCGCGGCGGCAAGTCTTTCCAGGACGGTCCAACCTCCGGGTCGACTTCCGCCAAGCGGCGGGCCTCCGGATTCATGAGCACAATCCCGTCGTCTGCGTTGTCGATCACCAGGACCCCGCACGGCAAGGAGTCGAGGATCCGATGAAGAGCCTTACGAATCTGCTTGTTCTCCGCCAGGCTCAGCGCCAATTCGGCATTGCGCTCTTCCAGTTCGCGGCGCAACCGGGCGACCTCATTCTGCAGTTGGCCGTAGGAAGATTCCATCCGGCCCGCGGTTGCCATGAATGCATTGAAAGCCTCTACCAACACGCCTTCTGGCGCCCCGGGATGAGGTTGGTTCATTGGAAGCAGATGAGAAGTAGGCAACATCTGCCCACTAGCAATGCAAGACAAAGTCCAAAGACTTCTAATTTGGTTTATGAACCACGGTACGGACGTAACCGTGAGATGCCTAGATCACAACATGCTTGGCCAGTATTTGGCGCTCGCCTTGCGCCAGGATGGTGGCGCGCTCAACCACGTTGCGCAGACACCGTATGTTGCCGGGCCAATCATGCTGCAATAGAACGAACATGGCTTCCGCGCTAAACGTGAGGCGATGCGCGCTGAAACGATTGACAAAACTCGTAACCAGGGCGGGCACATCTTCCATCCGGTCTTTTAACGGGGGAATATCGATGGGAAAGATCGCTAAGCGATAGAAAAGGTCCTCTCGAAACTTACCTTCCTGCAAAAGCTTTCGCAGGTTTGAGTTGGTTGCCGCCACCACCCGCACGTCCACGCGGAAGTTGTCGGAACTCCCCAATCTCTGCACTTCGCCCTGTTCCAGAAAGCGCAACAGCTTGGACTGCAGGCCGAGTGGCATGTCGCCGATTTCGTCCAGAAAAAGCGTTCCGCCATGCGCCGAGTGAATTCTTCCAACGCGGGACTGTACCGCTCCAGTAAACGCTCCCTTGGTATAACCGAACAGTTCCGCTTCCAGAAGCGGTTCAGGAATCGCGGCGCAATTGACCACCACAAATGGATTCGCCCGGCGAGGACTCAGACCATGGACAGCCTGAGCTACCAGGTCTTTGCCGGTACCGCTCGGTCCGCTAATCAGAACCGTAGTGTCTCTTCCAGCCACCAGTCTGGTCATGCGATACACGCGCTGTGCCGCAGCCGAGTGCCCGATCATTCCGGGCAAGGGGCGGCACACTTCATCTTCCTGATCGGAGGCGAGCTGAATTGTCTGAGGTTGAGCGGATACCGTGCCGTTCTTTGGTGCGTGGAGTTTAGACATCACAGTGCCGCCGGTTGGGTTCGAGGCCGGCGGCAGCGGCAATCCAGTTTGCCGATCCAGCTCTAATATCTTCAAGTGAGGAAACTGCGCCCGCACCATCGCTTGAAATTCATCATGATCGAGATCGGGCAGAGAGGGATCAAGCAGTAACAGTTCGCAATCATTTGCCTCCAATTGATCCAGCGCGTGCGCGCCGCTTACCGCCTCCATCAAGCGCCAGCGCGCCGAACCCACGCGGGTCTTCACATCCTGGCGGAGCTCGCCATCCGGGCTCACAATCAGGACGCCGCTCAGCGCCTCACAAGCAGGTACCATTCCGGTGCTCATAGAGCTTCCACACTCCCTGTTTTCGATATTGGAAATCAATGAGATTCTCCCGCAACATTCCGGCCCGCGCGCCGGCGTGTTTTGCCCTTCGCCGGAAGCTTAGCCCGGGCAGCATGGCTTAGGGGGAAATCCGCAACGATCAGGAGCGGACTGAGCCTTAAGCTGAATCTTCCACCCGCCCCAGTTACGATCGAATCAATCAAGGCCAGCGCGCGGCCCACGGAATCGTTGTCGGACCATTGGTCAAGAGCCGATTCCTGCCCCGGTGAGGGGTGCTGAATCTTTAGCCGCAGTTTGCCGGCACTTCCCAGCAATTTGATGTGAACTGCACTCCCTGGCCGCGAAAGCTTCTGAGTCACCTGCAAGACATGGAAGAGCATTTGCCGCAGTCGAGTGGGCGAGACGCGGAGCGTATATTGTGCACGCGGCCGGAAATACATCACCATGACCTGCGCGGCGTCCCAGGCTTGCCGTTGATCGGCGATGGCTTCTTCCAACACTGGATTCAGCAACACATCCGCCACATCGGAAGCGGGCTGTTGAAAGCGCGTGAGCTGCGACGCAAAGCGCATCGATTCCGCGACCCGGCCCACCAGTTCGAGCACTTCCTTCGCGAGATCCTGGTATTGTTCGGCCGTAGTCGGCGCCAGCAAAGCAAGCTCCAAGCATCCCTGCGCAATGGAAAGCGGCTGGGCCATATCGTGCAGTCCCGATGAAAGCAAGCGAAAGAATTTCTCCTGTGACTCAATCCGATGAGGCTCGCGGGGCATGCTGGTTCCTCAGTTGTCTGATAGCACGTATCCTACACCTCGAATTGTCCGGATCAGGGGCTTGGGATATTCCTGTGCGTCGACTTTATCTCGTACGTATTTGACATACACATCCACCAGATTGCTGGACGCATCGAAGGGCATGTTCCACACATTTTCCATGATCATGGCCCGAGTCACCGCCTGGCGGGCGTTGTGCATCAGGTACTCCAGCAGGGCGAATTCCTTGCTCGAGAGGTTGATGCTTTTCCCGGCGCGTTCCACTCGAAATTCTTTGCCGTCGAGAACCAGGTCGTCGACTTGCAGACGCGTCCCCGATAAACTTGGATTCCTCCGAAGCAATGCCCTTAGCCGCGCGATAAGTTCGGAAAACGAAAATGGCTTCAGCAGGCAATCGTCCGCTCCGCTGTCCAGCGAAAGAACACGGTCCTCCACCTGAGTCCGGCCGGTTAGCACAAGAATTGGCAATTTGGGATGATTCGGCCGCACCTGTTTCAAAACCGACAGACCATCCAGCTTAGGCAGATTCAAGTCGAGGATCACTAACTGGTACTTACCGCTGGTCGCCGCTTGAGCTGCGGATTCCCCGTCCTGCACCAGATGAACGTCGTAGGATTCCGACGCAAGCTGCTTGCGGAGGAGGTTTGCCAGCGGCAAGTCGTCTTCCGCGACCAGCGTCGGGATCCCGCCCTTGGAGGAATTTACTGGAGTTTGTGTTTCAGCGCTCATAGTCTCTTTCTTGGTTCTACTCCGGCAATTTTCTCTTCTCGTGCGAAGACTTTGGAAGCTTACCTGCTTCACTAAGCCTGAACGAACCGAGCATTGTCGGCAGATTTGCGATATGTCTTCCCAGTATCAATGCCGGATAATATGCTGCAGACATCCGGGCGGCTGATGTACCGAACCAACGACGCGCATCTGGCTCTCCGAGTGAACACTGGAAATATGCAATTGTCGTACCAACACAATTTGCTGCTAATTTCCTGCTAATTTTGCGGATTTTGTATCGTCGAAGCTTCTGGGAGTTGTCTGGATTCTGGACTTTTTGTCCAAAAACAAGACGAGTTGGGCGCACAGATTAGGCGGACGTAAGAGCCGTTGGGTTAAGGAACCACACTCATGAAAAATCCGGCGAATCCTGGTGAGGTCCGAACTTTTGACTTCCGCGCGCCGCGGTTCTGCGCCAGTTTCCACTTCTTCGTGGAAGTACATACTCCCCCACCCGCTACGATGCAGTTTGCGTCGACATCGGTGTGGATGGACTGGCGGCCGATCTTACTCAAACGATAGATCCAACAACGCAAGTCAGGCTATGGCTGCTTTTTCCTGGTGAGACCGTTCCCGCACGAATTCAGGCTACGGTGGAATACCGCCGCGAGAAACGGCATGGCTTCAATTTCCTCTACTCTTCTCCGGCGGAACGGGCCTCGGTGGAAGCGTTTATTCAATCCCTTCAGGGTTGAGGCTTCGCGGCACCAAGCCCGTCTAGGGCTTTTGCAGGTTGGCTCGCCGGTGAATCCTCGGCGCCAGATTTCACGTCGGATTCCGGCGGTTCATTGTCCTTGTTGGTAACGTATTGCACGATGAGTGAGATGCGGCGGTTGGAGGGATCCAGAGGATTGCCCGGCACGCGCAACCTTTGGTCGGCGTAGCCTCGAACTTGCGAAACTTGATTCTCCTTCAAGCCGTCGAGCTGCATCAATCGCCTCGCCGAGTTAGCGCGGTCCGCGGAAAGCTCCCAGTTTCCGTACTCCCGGTTTCCGGGGTAAGGTTTTGCGTCGGTATGGCCCTCAATGGAAATATGATTGGGTAACTTTCCGAGCTCCTGCGCCAGCGCAATCAGCAGTTCCCTGCCATCCTCATTCAAACCGGAGCTGCCGCTTTTGAAAAACGTGCCGGAAGAGGACTCCAGCAACTCGATCCGCAATCCTTCCGAGGTCACGGTCATCTTGATCTGATTCTTAAGCTTCTCGAAATTGGTGATCTGGCGGATGGTCTTTTGCAGCTCTTCCTTCAGCTTGGGCATGTTGTCTTTGGTGAGCGTGAAGTTTTCGCCCGACCCCGTCTGATCCGTGCCGACTTTCTTGGATGTACCCGTCGGATCCTTGAAATATCCGCCCACCGCCTCTTGCACCTGCTTGCTGCTATTCATCAGCCAGAGCACGATGAATAAGGCCATCATCGCAGTAACGAAATCCGCGTAGGCCACCTTCCATGCGCCACCATGGTGTCCGCCATGTTCGGCTTTGCGCTTGATGATGATGATGGGGCGTTTTGTCGCGCCGGAAACGGCCATGGTGGTTAGGCTCCAGCTTTCGCAGCGGCAGCCGCGGCGTTATTCGCACGGCAGGTTTGTTCCACTTCCTTGAAACTTGGGCGCACGTGACCTGGGATCGCCCGCCTGGCCACTTCGACCGCCATGATGGGAGGAGAACCCTTCATAAAAGAGGTCATGAGAACGCGCAGCACGTGGTAGTAAGCCCGTTCCTCATCCGCCACCTTTGACATGTTGGCCGCAACCGGGCCCACCAGCCCGTAACAAAGCAAGATGCCCAGAAATGTGCCCACGAGCGCCGCCGCCACTTTTTCCCCAATCTCTTCGGGAGGCCCACCGAGCGCGCCCATGGTAATTACAACACCTAGAACCGCGGCCACAATTCCCAACCCAGGTAACGAGTCGGCCATATTGCTCAATGCCGCGACTGGCTGCGTGGCGTCATGATGATGAACATCCATATCAAGCTCCATCATCTGATCCAGATCGAAGGGTTCCACATTGCCGCTGATGGCCATGCGCATGGTGTCGCACACGAAATCGCGCACATGATGGTCTCTCAGGAACTGAGGATATTTGGTGAAGACTTGGCTTTTCCCGGGCTCTTCCACGTCCGCTTCCAAAGCGACCAGACCGTCTTTCCGGGCCCGGTTCAGCAGGTCGTACATCATTTTCAGAGATTCCAGATATCTCTGCTTGGTAAACTGCGACCCTCCGACGACTGCTCCCAGCCCACTGGCAATCTTTTTCAGAATATGCAGCGGGTTGGCGACCAGGACGGTGCCGATGGCCGCGCCTCCAATGATAAGGAGTTCGGCCGGCTGCAGCAGGACTTTGATGTGCCCGTGCTCCATCAAATATCCGCCGACCACGGCGCCGAAAACGATGAGAATTCCTATGATGGCGAACATTTAAGTTTCCGAAGGACGCACGTTTACCCACTGGCCCATTGGGCGACTCCTTATCGGCCTTTGCTGTCAAAAACTTTAGAAGAATTCAGCACAATTCCAGAACTGCGGCTCCTTTCACCGTTCGAGAATGGAAAACATTTCAGAGGAGCCTGCGTCCGCCCATTCTCAAGGCGAAAGCGCTTCTTGGCCGCGCGCGCCCGGCGGCAACCATTTCGGCCGTGACCATCGCTTTTGTGCTCATCTTGTTCTTAATCCTTTCGTTCTCAATCCTGGGCGCTCCCCGCTGCCGCAGGCATGGAAAATGGCTCGAGAGGCAAACTTGTCAGCTGGAGGCTTCGGGTCATGGTTTGAAACATGGTTTCGAACAGATAAAACCAATGAATCGCAGGCACCGCTTGCCGGAAAAGGCTCAATACTAGTGTGGCTGTTTCCTGACCACCGGTTAAGAACGGTTCGAAGTCAACCGTATCCCAGCGCTCCAGCGCAATCACGGCTTGCTCGACGGACTGCCGGTTCTGTTCCACATAGTCCAGGATGCGGGCGGCATTCTCTTCATCCATGCCGGTGAGATGGATGGGCATCGCCCATTCCTTCATCACCCGGGGATGTTTGCGGAACATGTGGAAGTAATCCGCGCCGTAGACGCGGGCCCGCCGAATGAGGTTCGGGCGGGGTAGGTAAATGTTCGCGCGAGGCATGTGCCGCCCGACGGTACAAACTCGGTACCCTCGTTCGAATAAGCGAATCCCCAGTTCCGTGTCCTCGCTGAGCTTGTAGGTCGGATCGAAGGAACCGGCGTCCAACACGGCATCTCGCCGGATGCTCAAATTACAAGTGATGAAATGCGAATATCCATACGGGCAGCCATCCTCCATGCTCACTTGTGGGAACATGAAGGGTTCCACGCAGAAATAGTGGCTAAGTGCGCGCTGCCGTGCGGCTTCTGGATACTCAAAGTTTCCCAGGACGGCCCAGCGCTGCGACCCATAGTTGCGTTGCGCCCACAGATGTTGCTCCAAGACGTTTGGGTCGCAGAGGGTGTCGTCATTCATCAGCAGCAGATATTCGCCCTGGGCATGCGATACGCCGTTGCATCTCGCCGCGCCAGTCCCCGAGTTCGTTTGCCGCAAGTACCGGAATGAAAATGACGGGCGGAAATCACGCATGGCTTCGTCGGTGCCGTCGCAGGAACCATCATCAATCAGCAGGACTTCGAATTCGCTTCGCGGCACGGTTTGCGATTCCAGCGCCGCCAGGCACTTCCTTAAGATGGGCAGACGATTGTAGGTCGGAATAATGACTGAGATTGCCGGCCCCTTGCTGCCTCGCTTCACCGTCGATGGCCGCCGCAAAGACTCACCCGCTGCGCTCATATAGGAGCGGGCTGCGGACGCGCAGCGCGCTGCCGTTTCAGCCTCTCCGAGCTCGCGGTAACAGCGTTTGAGCATGGCAAACACTTGCGCCAGAAATTGGCCGCGGGTAGCGTTTCCCTGGAGGCGGCTAAGCGCGTGCCGCAGTTGCTGGCGCGCTTTGTCTGCCTGTTTGTCGCGCAATAGTTGCTCGGCCAGCCTTACATAGCATTCCAGCTGTCCGACAAGCCGATTCTCTCCCGTTCTTGGCGATAACCGTTCCGCAAACAACGTCTCCACGCGCATCACGGAACAAGCTTCCGGATCCAGTGGCTTAGGGACGAGATTGACGATCCGCCCGAGTCCTTTGGCTAATTGATTTGCCAGGCCTCGGAGGAGAATTGGGACTCAACCAGAGACTGACCTTTTTGCCGCAAGTCTTCCCAAAGCTGGCGGTCTTGGGACATTTTCGAGCACGGCTGAGGCAAATTCGTCGGCTGAACCTGCCGCGCGAATACCAGACTCCCCATTCAAGCCCGTGGCTTCCGCCGCAGCGGTCGTGGTAACGCCTGGAAGGCCATTGGCCAGCATGGTCAGGATGCCATGGCACGTAAGACCAAGACGCTGGGGCAATACAAAAACGCGCGTATTCTCCATCAGTTCCGCCAGATCTCTGCCAGAAAACCAGTTCACCCAAGGCCATTGCCTTTCAAGAGCGGGGGGAACATTCTCGCCGGCGACGAACAACTCCGTTTCGCCGGATCGCGCCAGAAGCTTCGGCCAACCTGCTCCAGGAACCATGTGAAACCTTCACCCTGGCCGTCCTGTTCAAAATTTCCCGCATACAATATCCCGTGACGCGAGTCCCATGGCTTGGGCACGGTGAACGGTTCACAGGCCAAGGGCGCTACGACGACTTCTAATTTGCAGCCACGGTTAAGCAGCGTTGCGGCATCGCTTTTGCAAGCCACAATCACCGCATCCGCGCGCTCCATGCTCTCCCGCTCCCGCTGCGACCAATCTTGCGCAATCTCGACATCTATAAGTTGACGGCTGGGCGCAGCGCACCGCAGGGGAAGATTGCTCTGCAAATCGTCCAGCAGAAGCACGATTCGCGTACCGGGAGAGTCTCGCCGCACATCCTCGAGATATTGCTCGGAAATCGAAATTCCCCGGCTGAAATTCTGCGACAGGATGGCAAGATCAAACGTTTTCTCCGCCAGAATTTGACGAAGTGACCAGGTGGAGGCAGCATCAGCCTCGCTCCCCAGGCAACTTAACCGTTCTCGATCGCTGCCATAAGTCTCAATTCCCAGTTCCAGCAGCGCCGGTTCGTAATGCTTGCGATTCTTGCTCTCGCGCGCGACGAACGTCACCGCATGGCCTTTTGTGCGGAGCGCACGCAAGACTTGTATGAGGCGCAAATCCGGACGGTTATTCTTGAAATGCGGGAAAACATCGTGGATGACCAGGATGTTGAGCGCCCGGTTTGCGGCGGCACTCTTCGTCGCGTTGGCCCGAGCGGCTCCACTTTCGAGCAGAGCGCGCAGCGAGTCCTGGTGCTCCGTTGGCAACAATGGAAGTGCGTACTCAAGCAGAGGCAAAGCCCGCACCCGGTCGCCGCGGCTCAAAAGCAACAGGCCCAGGTTGGCGGTGGCATCTAGGTTCTGGGGATCCAGTCCCAAGGCTCGCGAAAAGCCGGCTTCCGCTTTCCTGGATTCGCCGCTGGCAAGCTGAACTGCCGCCCAATCATTCCAGAGTTCAGCCGTGTCCTCGGCGGCCAGAAGTTCCTCCAGCAGTCGAAGTGCCTCCGGCATTTGGCCCTGGTGGAAAGCGTTGATGGCGTCTTGATGTTTATTCATCGAGTTCCAGACGCCGCTGCTCGTTGGACACAGGCATCCAGAACATCTCAAGCAATTTCTTCTCCTCATTCCCTTCTAATCGCCAAGCGTTCCGCAGGGCTCGCTGCCAGAAGGGTCTGATCACCCCGGCGCCGAGGAAACGAACTGTGGCAAGGCTCCTACGAACTGACACACAATGGAAGGTAACTTGCATCCTGGTGGTGGGAAATCAGGATCGAAATTAGTCCTTGATGAGAGGAAACGTGCCAACCCTGGGGCTCGCCATGATCGTGCGGAACGAGGAGCACACGCTGCGCTCCTGTCTGGAGAGCGTGGCGGGAATCGTGTCGCAGATCGTAATTGCCGATACGGGTTCCACTGACAACACCCCGGGAATTGCCCGCGAGTTTGGCGCCACGGTAATCGCGGTTCCCTGGGAAAATCACTTCGCCAATGCGCGTAACGCGGCCCTGGCGCGCCTGGAGACGGACTGGGTCCTGGTTCTGGACGCCGACGAGGAACTCGACCGCCGGGGGAGAGTGAGGATTCCGAAACTCATCGCACGAGCAGGCGTGGGCGGGTACTTGATTCCCATTCGCAACTATGTGCCCACAGCAACGGGCCGCGGTTGGGACCGCGCCACCCAGCCCAATGATCACCAGCACGCCAGAGCGGCACACGCGCCGGCGTTCTTTCTCCATGAGAATTGCCGCTTGTTCCGCCGCGATCCGCAAATCTACTTCATCGGACGCGTCCACGAACTGGTAGAGCCGCGGATCTGCGCCCTGGGACTGAAGCTACCCGTGGCGGATTTCTGCATCCACCACTTCGGCCAGTTGAATCAGGAGGAGTCTCGCGGCAAGAAAGCCACTGCCTATCTCGATCTTTTGCGGCTAAAGGTCCAGGAGTTGCCCGACGATCCCATGGCCTGGCTACAACTGGGGCTTCAGGAATTTGAGTGCTCCAGGAAATCGGAGGAACCCCTCCGCTGTTTTGAACGAGCTCTGGCTCTGGAGCCTCGAGCTACCTCCGCCTGGCTTTTTAAAGGGATGGTTCATCTGGATCTGGGAAATTACTCGGATGCCCTGGCCGCGCTCGAATTCGCCCGGTCTGACCGCAACAGCCAGGCATTGTGTGAGCACTTGCGGGGAGATGCCCTGCATAACCTCGGCCGCCTCCACGAAGCTCGCGTGGCCTATGCCAAGGCCGTGCAGCTCACCCGCTGCGACCCGGTCCTAAACAGCAAATTGGGCTATACCGAAGTGCGGTTGGGCCAGGTAAAGGCCGGCATCAGCAAGCTGAAAGATGCCGCGAAGGTCGCTCCCGAAACCGCTGAGATCCGTGAGCGGCTGATGAAGGCCTGCATCGTTATCAATGATTTGGAAGAAGCGGCGCGGCAAGCGGAGGAATTAGCCGGCCTGGAAAAAACTCCCAAAGCCTATCTTCGTGCAGCCAGCATCCGGGTCGAGATGAAATCCCCGAACGTCGCGATCGGGATTCTTGACCGCGCAACCATCCTCTTTCCGGACGCCACCGAGCTACGTCGCGCACTCTCTGAACTCGGGGGGGAGTCAACGGATCGGGAAATTGCTATCGGCGAACCGGCGGCGACGCACTAACGGTCTCCGGCCCAGTCTCCCGAACATCCGGGCATCCTGGGCCGCGGGCTTGCAATAACCGAGCGAGGCATTACGTTCGTCACCAAACGATATGTCAGGAACAACCTCACCGGCGGTGCGGGTTTTGCTCGTGAGTCCCGAGCCAAAAACGATTGCGCTGCTTTCCGACATCTTGCGGCAGTTCGGCGTAGAGGTCGAAACCTGCGCCCGGCTGGAAATGGCATCCCGTCGGCTCGGCCATTCAAAATACGACGGCCTGGTGGTTGACCTTCTTCTGGGCAATGATGCGCTGGAGTTACTAAGGAGTCTGCCGGACCAGGCGCTCAATTCCGGACTTATCGCGTGTGCCGTACTGCGCGATGACGATCAGAAAATACCTGCGTTTCAGGCAGGCGCAAACTTTGTTTTCGAGTCCGCTCAGGACAGGCACGCCGCCTGGCGTACCATTTGCGCCGCCTATCCCTTAATGAGCGGCGATCGCCGATGAAGCGATATTGTCACCTGACGACACCGGGCAGGACCGAGTGCAGACAAAATCCTCCGATTCAATTAGAATTTCCGCCAGAGTAAGCATCGCGCCCCCGCAAGCCTACCGTCATGGTGGCGGCGGAAATTCAAGAAAGAACAAACGAAAAAACGGCAAAGCGCAAGCGCGTAAGAGCAGCGAGAAGAATCCCTCGCCTGGGGAGCCTCTGAGCAGGTATCTCCCTGCGTCAAAGGGCAGCGCAAAAGCGCGGGCCCGCAGGCAAGGACAATTCGCCGGCTAACGGGGCAGTATGTTGCATTGGGGGAACCTGATTGGCGTTGTCAGTGACCGCCATCACAGCAACGGCCTTTGTGGCCCTGTAGAAGAATTAGTGCGTCGCAGCGTGGGACGAATATCTTCAGATCGGTCTGTGTCCCGGTTTTTGGCAGGGTTATCTATGCGGGATGCATGGTTTATGAACTCCGCGCCTTTTCGGGCGGTTAATCCTTGCAAAGGGTGGAGCGGGAAAACGTAAGAGCATGCCAAAAGACAGAGTGCTGGTTGTCGACGACGAGGCCCGGTTTCTTGAGATAGTGACTTCCTACCTGGTGAGTAAGACCTACGATGTTTTGTCGTGCGGCACGTGCGCCGAGGCTGAAGCCCTATGGCGAACTGGTCGTCCGGATGTAGTAGTTCTCGACCAGAACCTGCCGGACGGAACCGCTCTTGAGCTGATCGTTCGCCTGCGCGGTTTTGACCCGGCAGTTCCTATCATTGTGATCACTGCGGAAGCTTCCATTGACTTGGCCGTCCAGGCTGTCAAGCTCGGAGCGGACCAGTTCTTAACCAAGCCCATAGAACTGTCTGCGCTGCATCTCATTGTCCAGAGAAGCGTGGAAAATCATCGCGTCCGGCAAAAACAATTGGCGGAGAAGAACCGCCAGTCCAGAGAGAAACATGACCCATTCCTCGGGCGCAGCGCGGCAATTCGCAAACTGGCCGAGATTTGTTCGAGAATTGTCACCGCCGACAGCCCAGTCCTGGTCCAGGGGGAAACTGGCACCGGAAAAGGTGTCCTAGCCCACTGGCTGCATGAACATAGTTTGCGGGCCGCCGAGCCTTTCGTGGACTTGAATTGCGGTGGCCTCTCCCGGGAACTTCTGGAGAGCGAACTTTTTGGCTACGAGAAAGGCGCCTTCACCGGAGCCGTTCAGTCCAAGGCTGGACTCTTGGAGATTGCGCACAAGGGCACGGTTTTTCTCGATGAAATTGGCGATGTCGACTTACATTTACAGCCCCGCTTGCTGAAGGTCCTGGAGGAAAAACAGTTCCGCCGCCTAGGAGACATCCGCGACCGCCGGGTGGACGTGCGCCTGATCGCGGCGACCCATCAGGATATCCTCAGACTCATACGGGAAAAGCAGTTTCGCAGCGATTTGTTCTTCCGCGTGAATACCGTCTCGCTCACCATACCCGCCCTGCGCGACCGCCGCGAGGATATCCCCACTCTAGCCAGTTATTTCCTCGAACACCTGCCGTATTTCCTTGGCAAGGGCGGAAGGCACGAACTCTCCGCTGGGGCCTCGCACTCTTTGCAGTCCTATTCTTGGCCAGGAAACATCCGGGAACTGCGCAACGTTCTGGAACGCGCGGTCTTGCTCAGCGATAACCGGGTGTTGCGGGAAAGAGATCTGCATTTCGATGTCCCCGCGGAACCGCTCACCACCGACTCCTCGGTAATTCTGACGCTCGAGCAGATGGAGCGGGAATACATTGAGCGGGCACTCTCCATCGAAGGCGGCAAAGTAGAAGCCGCGGCAAGAAGGCTTGGCATAGGGCGCAGTTCTCTCTACAGCAAAATCAAGCAGCATGGCATTGGGCGTCTCGCGCCCTCCGCGGTCGTGCAATAGGCATCGAAGTGGGCGAGACCACTGACGTGGGTCCGGCAACTTCACTCTTCTTTCTTGGTTTCGAGTTCAGCCCGGGCGGCTCGCAGTTGCTTGCGGGCGGCCACTCCCAGCTTGGGGTAGCTCAGGTTCAGCCCCTCCAAGGTTTCGACGATCGCTCCCGCCACCACCAGCCGCGTAAACCATTTGTTGTCGGCTGGCACCACGTACCAGGGCGCATGCTGGCTGGCGGTGTTGCGGATCATTTCTTCATACGCGCTCATGTAGTCGTCCCAATACTCGCGTTCGTGAAGATCGGCGCCAGAAAACTTCCAATTCTTTTGCGGATCGTCTAAACGTTCCAGAAAACGCCTCTTTTGCTCTTTCCTCGAAAGATTCAGAAAAAACTTGCGGATGACGACGCCATTGCGTGAGAGATAACGCTCGAAGGCGTGGATATCCTCGAACCGTTGTTGCCAGAGGTCTTTTCCGAGCAAGGAAGCTGGCACTCTCTCGTTCTTCAACGCCTCGGGATGGACCCGGACCACCAGCACCTCTTCGTAATAGGATCGGTTGAAAATGCCAATGCGGCCGCGCTCCGGGACCCGCTGCATGTTCCGCCAGAGATAGTCGTGGTTGAGCTCTTCCGAGGATGGGAGTTTGAAGGAATACACCTGGCAACCCTGCGGATTGATACCGGACATCACATGCTTGATGGCGCCGTCTTTGCCGGCAGCATCCATGGCCTGGAAGATGAGGAGCAGCGCCCAGCTGTCCTGGGCGTAGAGCTTGTTTTGCAGCTCCTCCATACGGCATATCCCCCTTTTGCAGCAATTCCACAGCCTGTTCCTTGGAATGTAGCTTGCCAGTGTCCGAAGGACCGAAATCCTTCAGCCTGAAATTCTTCCCATGCTCGATGCGATACGGTTTCGTCAGCTTGCTTGCCCAACTCATCGGAGGCTCCTTCCGGCCCAATGCCCGATTGGGATATTTTCCACCGGGGCAAAACTCAAAGTCTACAATACCTTGGCAAAGATCCCTCCGCCGGCTCATTTTTGTGTCCCAGTTTCAACAGAATCTACAATTTCGATAGGCGATTTGCGAACTCCGCAGTGAAGGCTCGTTTTGGCGGAACGAGGATCCAACCTTTAAACCGCGGAGCGCGCCAAAACAGCCAATCGAGGACGCGGAGAGATTCGTGCAAAGAGCAAAAGTGACACGCGACTGCATTCTCGGGAAACGCCGGCCGAGCCGAACCACCACAGAATAAACAATGAGGGCACTCAACTATTGCCGGAAGAAGGCGGCGATGGTCTCGACCACGCGCTGTTGCTGTTCATCCGTAAGCATAGGAGAGATGGGAAGAGCGAGCACTTGCTTACAAGCCGTTTCGGCGTGCGGCAGATCGCCCGCCTTGCAACCCAGAAAGGAAAACGCGGGTTGCAGATGGAGCGGATAAGGATAGTAAATTTCAGCCGGCATCCCCCGCCGGGTTAGAAATTCCCGGAGTTCATCGCGGCGCGAAGTGCGGATCACAAACTGGTGGTACACATGTTCCCGGCCGGGCGGCACGGAAGGCAGCTGAACTTTTCCTTCCAGCCCCAATTGCTGGAACAAGACCCGGTAGCGCGCGGCATGGCGCTGCCGCTGGCCCGTCCATTCCTTCAGGTGGTTTAGCTTGACCCGCAGAACTGACGCCTGCAGGGCATCGAGACGGCTGTTGATTCCCAGCAACTCGTACTCGTATCGTTTCCGGCTGCCATGAACCCGCAAAACACGCAAGCGATCGGCCAGGTCCGGGTCCTGCGTGGTAATCATTCCCCCATCCCCGGCGCCCCCCAGATTTTTCGAGGGGAAGAAGCTAAAACAACCCGCCACTCCGATGCTCCCCACGGCTTTGCCGTGATAAAGCGCGCCGATGGCTTGCGCGGCATCTTCAATGACTGGCAAGCCGCTGGCTTGGGCGACCTCAGCGATCGAATTCATGTCTGCCGCCAAACCAAACAGGTGGACCGGTAGAATGGCGCGGGTTTTGGCGGTGATCGCTCTGGCGATTTGTTCGGGATCCAGGTTGAAGTCATTTGGATTGATGTCAACCAGAACCGGACGCGCCCCGAGATGAACAATCGACCCGGCGGTGGCGACAAAGGTGAAAGGCGTGGTGATTACTTCATCCCCGGGTCCAATTCCAAGGGCCATCAAGGCCAGGAGAAGAGCATCGGTGCCGGAAGCACAGCCCACCGCGAAGTCGCATCCCACCAGCCGCGCGATGTCCGCCTCCAGGGCCTCGACCTCCGGCCCCAGGATGAATTGCTGGCTGGTGAATACTTTCGCCACGGCCGACAGAACCTCATCCCGAATGGTTTCAAACTCAGCTTTCAAGTCGAGGAAAGGAAAATCGGGCTGCGAGCTGGCGGAAGCAGTTCTGTGGTCGGATGGCTTCGTAGTAATCAAGCGTAAAACGATCTTACGTCTCGGGTTTTTGCAGCGTCAAGCGGGAGATTTGTGATGCGCGTTAGGGGATCGTAAATTTTCAGGCCACAACCCTTGGTGGCCAGCAAAGTTCAGCTGCGGCCAAACGGTCCGAAGCTCCCAGTTTGCGCAACATGTGATGAACGTGATTTTTTACGGTTTGCTCCGACAGATTTAATTGCGCGGCAATTTCCTTGTTGGTAAGCCCGCGGTCAATCATTTGGACAAGTTGCTGCTCACGGCGAGTGAGGCCAAGTTCGTAACCTAACCTGAAGCTGGACGGCTGCAAGCGATCTTCGGCGACAAATTCAAACAAGGCCATGCAAAGATTCGGAGGACATACGGCTTGGCCATCGGCCACAGCCCGCACCGCTGCCGCCAACTCGATGGCCGAGGCATCCTTTAATACATACCCGGAAACCCCATCTCGCACCGCTTGAAGAAAGGTATTCCGGTCTTTTTCCATCCCTATGGTGATGATTTTCACGCCCGGCACTGCGGCCCGAACTTCCGCAATCACCTGCAAGGCGGGCAAAGCAAGCGTGCTGGAGTCGGACAGCAGAATATCGGGACGCGCCTCAGCCACCTGTCTCACCAGTTGCGCCGAAAAAGCCCGCGCGTCCACGACGCGAAGGCCGCTCTTCTTCCCGAGAAGAAGGGCTAGCGCCTCTCGCAAAAGCCGGTTCTCCGACACTATGAAGACGCGAACGACTTCGGTTCCCACCGACATATAGAAAGGTCCTTGATGGTAGCTATGAGAAGCCACCGCTTATGCTCCCCCTCAGGGCAATGGGTGCTATGCGACGAAGTATAAGCGCCCCCAACCACAACTCAACGCTGGAAGGTTGATTTTCCGTAAGAACGAAATCCGATTTAGCACGCAACCGCGGCAAGGCCAGCAACCGGCCAATTGTGGTCGTCGGCGATGATCGTTAACACGCATTCGGACTCAGCGCTTTCAACACTTTCCAGACAGAGTCAGCCAGCTTACGAACTCCGCCGAATATGTCGATTGGATTCCCATAATGGTCCGACCCCGCTCGAACGGCGTTCTGCCGCGGGTACCGCAATGTGCAGTGTGACGGAAACACCAAAGAGTGCGAGCTCGAACCCGGCAAAACTGGGCTGAAGAACACAGCCGCTTGGGAACATTCTCATTGCCAGTCTTACAAGTATGTCGGATTCTAGAAGTGGTGATCTGTTATGAGCGATGACTCAGTTAGTACTTTGATGGTACCGGCTCCCCGTTTGCCAGGTACTTCCTTCGCCTGCTGAGTGGTACCCGCTGGCATATTTTTTCCCCCTTCTTCAAATCTGAATTGAACCTTCTCTTTTCCTCTCCTCGGGCTGACACTACGGTTTCGAGAGGTGGGTTTGTGCGAAAAATAAAAGTTCTCATCGCAAACCGGCCCCGTCTGATGCGCGAACTGGTCGTGGCCACGATTTCCGATCAACCCGATATCGAGATCGTGGGCGTGCTCGAAGACGAAGCCTCGATCCTTGGCACGGTCGAACAATCGGTTCCGGATGTCCTGATTGTCGCGTTGGACCGTTCCGAGGACCGGCCCCATATCTGCGACATACTCCTGGAACGATTTCCCTACATGCGCATCCTCGCTCTGGCCGCGGAGCGCAACAGCACGATGTTTTATTGGGCAAGTCTTGACATTCGCTCCAACCGGATCGAGAACTCGGAAGCCAGTATCTTGAGCGCGCTGCGCGGTCGAAAACTGGTGGTGTCCGCGATTCCGGGAACAGGCAGTAAGTCGCAAGAGAATTGAAGTCTGGCAGCCCGGCTGTGACGTCTATCAGTTTATTTATCAATGGGTTAGCTCACGCGAACCCTGTAAGGAAGGGGGCGAAGCTGTGATCGCGATGGCACACTCGGACACGGCCAACCAAGACCGCGGGCTTGCACTCGAGCAGTCCCAGGAACTTCCGGTATTGCGCTCGGAGCGCGGAAGTCCCGAGCCCCTTCGCTGGTATGCAGCCTACACTTGCGGACACCACGAAATGCAGGTCTCGAGGCAGTTGCACGACCGGCGCATCGAAAGCTTCCTACCCACCTATCACAGCGTGCGACGCTGGAAAGACCGGCGCAAGGAACTCGATCTCCCATTATTCCCGGGATATGTGTTTGTCCGGATGGCAAGTCCAGACCGCATACGCGTGCTACAGATTGCCGGCGTGGTTCGATTTGTCAGCTTCGCCCGCGGGCCGGCTCCGCTAGAGAACAGCGAGATTGAGTCGTTGCGAAACGGGATCGTGAACGGCGTCCACGCCGAACCCCATCCCTACCTGAAAGTCGGTCAACACGTACGAGTAAAGCATGGCCCCTTGGCCGGAACCGAGGGCATTCTCGTCCGTAAAAAGGGCCAGTACAGGCTGGTAGTTTCTCTGGATCTGATTATGCGTTCGGTGGCCGTCGAAGTTCAGGCCGCCGATCTCGAATAACCCTAGCTTGCCCGCGATGCGCCTGCGAAGCAGGCACACGGCCATCCGATGTTTTTTCCTTTTTAGCTTTCTTTTATCTCTTAACAGAGGTCCCGCTAGTTGGAGATTGCCGTGAAAATCCTCATCCCAGGCCGCGCAGGCAAGTTGTTGGTAGCTCTTTTCTTCGTGTTCATGGGCCTCGCCTCCCAGTTGTCTGCTCAAAGCTGGGCGGAGAAGGATGCTGAGCAGCGGGTTTCGCTATCTGCCGACAAGATCACGGAACTTCTCCAACAGGAGCCTGGTCTGCTCTTGCAGGTAAAGAAACGGCTGGTGCAAAAGGCGTTCGAGCAGGGACGCTTGCTGGAGCCTGCGGATCTCACCGATGAGGCGTTATTCCGGCTGCTGCGCGAAGACGAAAACGTTCGCATTCTGGCCACGCTAGAGATCGAAGACCGCGCTTACATCCGCCCCAAGCCCGGCAAAAAGGAACTGGCCGAGGCGGCGGGACGCCAGGCGATGCCTGCGCCGTTGCGCACCCAGGAGAACGACAACCCACCATCTTCGCCAAACGCTCCGGGTTTTCAACGGACCGCGCAGAGTCAGGAAGAGAGGTATTGGGCTCGCCACGACGACCAGCAGACGGCGCCCTCCCAGCCGAGCCCAGCGCAAAATGACGGCCCGCCCGAATATGCGCCCTTTCCCGCATCGCCGGAAGCCCCGCCCGACAATCCGGCACGAGACTTGAACCGGACCCAATTGGAATCGCCAACCGATTCGCCCGAAAGCCCCGAGCAATCGGCGGGGAACGACTACAGTCAAACGCCAAGTGAATACGGTCAGGTGCCGGGCGACTATGGTCAAGCCGCCAATGACTACGGTCAAATGCCCCGAGTTCGGCCGGAAGAGTTGCCCGGACTTTTGCAGGCTTCTGTGAGTGCGCCCCAGCGAATGCCCGGGTTGGGAAACTCGGGGTCGCTTCCGGGCCCAGGCGGAGGGACGGGGCGAAATTTTTTCGATACGCCGAACCAGCCGTTCTCTCAACGGGCACGCTTGGAACCGCCGCGCCGCGCCATGCCACCACTGAATGACCCAACTTTGTCGCAACCCGTGATCCGGCGCCGGGTAAACCCGTATGCTCATGTGCCCTCGCTCTACGATTTGTATTCCCAGGTATCAGGTCGTCCCCCGGTATTGGAGAGGTTTGGCGCGAATATCTTTCGTAACGGCGGGGGCAATCTCGGTCAGCTTCCCATGGATCTGCCGGTAGGCCCCGATTACGTTTTGGGTCCGGGCGACGGATTGAGTATCGAACTTTGGGGTAGCGTGTCGCAGCGCTTACAACTGGTGGTGGACCGCGAAGGGCAGGTGGCTCTCCCCGAAGCCGGACCGGTGCAGGTTTCCGGCCGCAGCCTGGCCGAGGTGCAGCGCCTGCTGCAGGGCGTCATGCGGAGTCAATATCGGGATGTTGACGTTGACATTTCGCTTGCCCGGCTGCGCACCATGCGCGTCTATGTTGTGGGCGATGTTCGCAACCCGGGCGCTTACGACATTAGTTCGCTGTCGACTCCGCTGAATGCGCTCTACGCCGCCGGCGGCCCGAGCGGGGGCGGCTCCCTGCGCACGCTGCAACATTATCGCGGCAAGCAACTGGTGCAGCAGATCGACACCTACGACATGCTGCTGAACGGGGTCAGCACTAATCTGTTAAGGATCCAGGCGGGAGACATCGTCAAAGTTCCACCCATTGGCCCGGAAGTGACCGTCCAGGGCATGGTGCGCCGACCAGCCATCTACGAACTCGAGGGCAAATCCAATCTGGCGGAAGTTCTGGAGTTGGCGGGCGGAGTCTTGCCCTCCGGGGCGCTTCGCCATATTGACGTGGAACGCGTGGTGGCCCACGAGAACCGGACCATGCTGCGCCTCGATCTTCCGGAAACCAACGACGTCCAAGCGGTGAACCAGGCGCTTCAGGATTTTCAGGTGGAGGGCGAGGACAAGATCGATATCTCTCCCATCGTCTCTTACAGCGATAGGACAATCTATCTCGACGGACATGTATTCCGGCCGGGAAAATATCCCTACAAGGATGGAATGACGGTCAGCGATCTGGTGCAGGCCAACCAACTTCTGCCGGAGCCATCCCGCCGTCATGCGGAAATTATTCGTCTGCAACCTCCGGACTTCACTCCCGTCGTACTCGCGTTCAATCTAGGAGAGGTTCTGGATGGAAACAACAAAAAACTGGCGCTGAAACCATTCGACACGGTGCGCATCTTCGGCCGTTATGACTTTGAAGATCCGCCAGTGGTCAGCGTGAGTGGTGAGGTGCGGGATCCCGGCGATCACGTCACCAATGGCGTGACTCACCTGCGGGATGCGATCTACCTCGCGGGGGGAGTGACCCCGGATGCCGGATTAGACGATGCGCAGGTCTTCCGTCACACCAGCGATGGCAAGATGCGCGTCATCAGCGTTGACCTTACCAAAGCGCTTTCCGGCGACCGGGCGAACGACGTGTTGCTCGAACCCAAAGACCGCGTATTTATCCACCGCAATCTGGCCAGGACAGATCCTGCCGCCGTGACCGTGCAAGGAGAAGTCGCGAAGCCGGGCAAGTATCCGCTGGGCGAGGGCATGACTGTCACCGAATTGGTACGCCTGGCAGGCGGGCTTAAACGCAGCGCGGACAGCCAGAGCGCTGATTTGACCCGATATCTCGAGCCGAACGGCGAAAAGCGCATGGGCGGACAACACACTGTGGATGTGGCGAAGGCCATGACCGGCGCGGGGGACAGTGATCTCATGCTGCGGGACGGAGATGTGCTGACCATTCCGCAGATTGCCGGTTGGAACGATATTGGGGCATCGATCGCGGTCAAGGGCGAAGTCATGCGGCCGGGCACCTATGGCATTCATGAGGGCGAAACGCTGAGCTCGGTCTTGGCACGCGCGGGAGGCTTCCGTAGCGACGCCTATCCCTACGGAGCCATCTTGGAGCGCGCCCTGGTGCGCGAGTTGGAAGAAAAGAACCGCGCCGAGTTGATCCGCCGGGTGCAAACCGAGGGTGACTCCCTGAAGCTCGTGCCGGAAACGGATCTCGACCAGAAAATGGCAAAGGAAGCCTCGCTGGCACAGTGGCAAACCGCAGTCACAAAACTGCAGGACACTCCGCCGGCCGGCCGCCTGGTCATTCACATTTCCAACGATGTGAAACGCTGGGCCAACACGCCAGCCGACCTGCAGGTTCGCGCTGGGGATGTCTTGCTGATCCCCAAGCAACCGAACTTTGTGATGGTTGATGGAGCAGTTTATAACCCCACCGCCATTACGTTCCGGCCGGGCAGGAACGCGGAGTGGTATTTGCAGCAGGCAGGTGGCCCGACTCCCATGGCCAACCGCAAAGCGGTCTTTGTGATTCGCGCCAACGGTTCGGTGGCCGGCGGCGCTGGAGGCATGTGGGGCGGTGGCGCCCTGAGCGCGGAATTGCGCCCAGGGGACTTGGTCATGATGCCGGAAAAAGCCGTCGGCGGAACCAGCAAATGGAAGACTACCTTGGAAGCCTCGCAGTTGGTCTACTCCATCGGCGTCGCCATTCAAGTCGCCAGAAGTTTTTGAAGAAGTGAGCCGTATGCCGAGCCTAAGTCTACGCGCGCTCCTGGCGATGTTCTTTGCGGTTGTCGAAATTGCTGCTGCACAAAGCCGGCCTGACGTGAAAACCGATGACATGAAAACCGGAGCAGAGGCCAGCAGTTCCACCCGAAAGATGTTTGCGCTCCGGGATAGCTCCGCCAATAATTGGGGACTGCTGCCGCCGGGAGACGATCCGCAGAACCGCCTGGGGTTGCCCTTCGCCAAACACCTGGCCCAGGATCAAGAACAATTTTGGACCTATCCGTTCCGCGCGCCCCGCGACGATGCCAAATACCTCTTACCGTTTCTGGCATTCGGCAGCGCGCTGATCGCCAGCGACAGTTGGATGTCAAAACAGGTTCCCAATTCTCCCAGCCAGATGAAGCACAGCCTCGATTTCTCGAACTACGCTGTCTACTCGTTAGTGGGAGGGGTGGGCGCGACCTATTTGTCGGGACACATCACGCACAATGACCACTTGCGCGAGACCGGACTCCTGGCCGCTGAGGCCGCGATCAATAGCACCGCTGTCACCTACGCCTTGAAAGCGATGACGCAGCGGCCGCGGCCTTTCCTGGGGAATGGCACCGGAGAGTTTTTTGAGGGTGGCGATTCGTTTCCCTCCGAGCACGCCGCCATCGCCTGGTCGGTTGCCAGCGTCCTGGCCCACGAATATCCGGGCACGCTCACGAAAGTGCTGGCCTACGGCTTGGCCTCTGGAATCACGGTTTCCCGCGTCACCTCGAAACAGCATTTCGCCGCTGACGTGGTTGTCGGAAGCGCGCTGGGCTGGTATTTGGGAAGGCAGGTTTACCGCGCCCACCACGACCCGGAACTCGGCGGCTCGGGCTGGGGATCGGAGGCTCCTCGGCCTTCCTCGTCACCGGAACGCTCGTCAGGAAGTAAAGGCTCGCCTTCGGTGCCGTTGGACAGTTGGGTTTACCCCGCCTTTGAACGCCTGGCGGCATTGGGCTACGTACACAGCGAGATGCTGGGAATGCGCCCCTGGACTCGCAGCGAATGCGCCCGGCTGCTGGAGGAAGCAAGCTCGAATGCGCCGCTCGACACAGCCGACGGAAGCGAAGCAGCAAAAATATATGTAGCGCTGCGAGAGGAATTCCTGCCCGAGCAAGACAAGCTCGACGGGGGGAGAAACTTGAATCTGCGCCTGGATTCGATCTACACGCGGGTTACCAACATCGCAGGCCCTCCAGTCACCGACGGCTACAACTTTGGACAAACCATCGCCAATGACGATGGGCGGCCTTTTGAGGAAGGCAGCAACCTTTACAGCGGAATCTCCGGTTATGGCACGGCGGGGCCTTTTGCGTTTTACCTGCGCACTGAATACCAGCATGCTCCCTCAGCCCTGGCGCTTCCAGCCCAGGCACGCGACGCAGTAGCCGCTCAACTCAATGTACCCGTCGCACCGGGCACGCCGTTTGCAGAGATCAATCGTCCCCGGATCATCGAAGGCTACGTCAGCTTCGCCTTCAAAGACACGCAGTTCTCCTTCGGGAAACAAGCCCTGACGTGGGGCCCGACTGAAACCGGCGCGCTGCTGTGGAGTACCAACGCCCAGCCCGTCCTTATGTTTCGAATCTCTACTCCTCATCCCTTCACAATGCCAGGCATCTTGCGCTGGCTGGGGCCGGCTCATACGGAATTCGTTTTGGGGCAACTCGCTGGCCAGCAATATATTGTCACTCGAACGGGCCAGGTCCTGGGTCCTGGGGGCATCCGCCCGCAGCCGTTTATTCACGGGCAGAAATTGAGCTTTAAGCCAACTCCGAATCTGGAGTTCGGTTTTTCCCGCACTGTGGTATTCGCGGGACTAGGGCACCCTTTTACCTTCGGGAGTTTCTGGACGAGCTTTACCAGCGTCGCCAGCGATTACGCAGAACCCCACATCGACGCCGGAGATCGTCATAGCGGCTTCGACGTTAGCTACCGAATTCCCCACCTGCGGAAGTGGCTGACCGCCTACACCGACTCGTTTTGTGAGGATGACGTTTCCCCGCTGGCAGCCCCAGCGAGATGTTCCTGGAGTCCTGGCCTGTATGCTCCGCAGTTGCCGCATTTACCTAAGCTGGACATCCGCGCGGAAGGCGTCTACACCGATGTGTCTGGTTTCGCATGGCAGGGTGTCAGCTACAACAATAGCGTGTATCCCACCAGTTACACCAACGATGGAAACATCATTGGCAACTGGGTAGGCAGAGAGGGACGTGGCGTGCAACTGTGGAGCACGTACTGGCTCTCGCCGCAGAGCAAAATCCAGTTGGGATATCGCCAGCAGAGCGTGGATCCTGACTTCATGAAGGGCGGCTGGTTGAACGATGTATCGGTCCGCACCGACCTGAGGCTGCGCCCAGATCTCGCCTTTTCCGGCGCAGCCCAATACGAGAAGTGGAACTTTCCCTTGCTGGCCGCCACCACGAAGTCAAATGTGTCGTTGTCGCTGAGCCTGACCTACCGTCCGAAGTGGGGCTTACACACCAAATGAAGGCAGCTGGCAGTCGATGAAACTCACCTCGGCCAATTCGGAGATGGAGGTGGTGCTCCCGGACGCTCAAGACGAGCTATATGTTGGCGCCTGCGCACCGGAGGCTCACAACCCAGGACTGGCGCAGCTGCGGCTGCTTTGGCGGAACCGCCGCATCCTGTTCCATATGGCGGCGTGGGGCCTGTTGGCGGCTACTGTAATCGCGTTCTTGATCCCGGCGCAGTATCAATCGACTACTCGCTTGATGCCGCCCGAGAATCAGTCCGGCTCCAGCATGGCGCTTTTCGCATCTTTGAGCGGCAGACTGGGTGGCGGGCTGGGGAGTATGGCCGGGGATCTGCTCGGCATGCAAAGTTCGGGGGCGCTGTTTGTCGGCATCCTCAATAGCCGGACGGTACGTGAAAAGCTGGTGGACCGGGCTGCGCTCGAAAAGGTGTACGGCACCCGAAGCCAGGAAAGAGCTTTGCGATTTCTCTCCGATAATACCGCGATCGAGGAAGACCGGAAGAGCGGCATCATTACCCTCACCGTTACCGATCGAAGTCCTCGGCGGGCGGCCGAACTGGCACAACAGTACGTGCTGGAGTTGAATGCCGTGGTGACTCAGCTGAGCAGCTCGTCGGCCGGCCGGGAACGCGTTTTTCTGGAACAGCGATTGAGCCAGGTCAAGCAGGAACTGGAATCTGCCGAGAAGGACTTCAGCGAATTTGCCAGCGCAACCGGCGCGATCGACATCAAGGAACAGGGCCGGGCTATGCTGACCGCTGCGGCAACCCTGCAGGGAGAGCTGATCGCAGCGCAATCGGAACTGGAAGGCCTGAAGCAGATTTACACCGACAACAACGTGCGCGTCCGCTCCTTGCGGGCCCGTGTGGCGGAACTGCGGGCGCAACTGGAGAAGGTGGGCGGCAAAGAAGATATCGCCAGGGACTCTACCCACCCGGGCGAGGAATCGTCTTATCCTTCCCTTCGCAAACTGCCCCTCCTGGGCGTCTCTTACGCCGATCTTTTTCGGCGCACCAAGATCGAAGAAGCCGTGTTTGAAACGCTTACCCAGGAGTACGAACTCGCCAAGGTCGCCGAGGCCAAGGAAATTCCCAGTGTGCGAGTGCTCGACCCGGCGAACGTACCCGAACGAAAGTCGTTTCCACCACGCTTGGTGATCATGTTCCTGGGCACGTTTCTCGCCCTCCTGTGCGCGGCGGTTTGCCTGCTTGCCCGAGCCCGCTGGCAGAAAATTGATTCCCAGGAACCCCACAAGGTATTCGCGCATGAGATCTTTTATGCCGCCAATGCCACCATGCCGTGGGCGACTCCGAATGGATCGCGGCTTCAGGCAACGGCGCATTCGGCGTGGGTGCGCCTGGTGCGAAGAAATGGTGCTGTGAAGAGCGATCAATCCCGCAACGCACTATAGCCGGAAATATCGAAACCTGATTCCTTGAACACGATTTCCAGAAAATGATTTCCAGAAAATGAAACCCCTCATGAACGCTTCTGGCGACCTGCCCGGCGCACCTGGGCTGGCGTCGCCCGCATTGCTAGCGCGCAACGCCGTGCTGAATCTTCTGGCCGAAGGCTGGATCTTCCTGGTGTTGGTTGTTGCTATGCCAAGGCTAGTCTCCCTGCTCGGAGAGGCGTCTTTCGGCCTTTTCTCTCTGGCCTGGGTGGTGATTGGGTACTTGGCATTTCTCGACATCGGAGTGAATCGGGCTGCCACCAAGTTCGTTTCCGAGCATTTGGCTCAGCAGGACCAGCAGGCCGTTTTCTTGATCGTCCGTACCGCCGTCATCACGAATCTCGCGCTTGGACTATTGGGCGCAGTCGTTATCGTTCTCGGGGCGCCCTCTCTTGTCCACTCGGTCTTTAAGGTATCGGGCAATCTGGCTGGCCAAGCGCGCCTGACTTTCTACCTGGTTGCGCTGGCCGTCCCCGTATTGCTGGTTCAGGGAATTCTCCGAGCCGTGCTGACCGCTCTGCAACGTTTTGCCTGGATTAACACAGTCAACGCCTTAGCCACCACGGCTCAGTGGGGATTTGCGCTGCTCTTAGCCGTGAAAGGTTACGGCGTCGCAGCCATCGTACTGGGCACGATTCTAGCTCGCATCGCGGCCACCGCTGCCTATGCCGTCGCAATACTTCGGCTGCTTCCGGGCATCCCGCTTGCTCGCCCTGCCAGTCTCGGCGGACTGTCCAAGCTGCTGCGCTTTGGCGGATGGGTTACCGCATCCCAGCTGGTCAGCCCGTTATTGGTTTATCTGGACCGAATCCTGATTGCCTCATTTCTCTCCTTATCGGCAGTGACGTTGTATACGGTCCCCTACGAAATGATGACGAGACTTCGCATCATTCCTTCAAGCCTTGTGAGCACTCTGTATCCCGCCTTCAGCGAGCGCGGCACCGAGGGCCAGAAGGCGCAATTGCAGCGGCTGTACGAAGGTTCCGTGCGTTATCTGTTGCTGGTCATGTTGCCGTGCATTCTGTTTCTCCTGGTTTTCGGCGCCGACCTTTTGTCCCTCTGGATGGGCAAGCAGTTTGCGCAACAGACTTCAGTCGTTCTCCAGATTCTTGGCTTTGGAGTGCTACTCAACTGCATGGCAAATATTCCTTACAACGCTCTCCAGGCGCTGGGAAGACCGGACATTACCGGCAAGGTTCATCTTCTCGAGCTTCCTTTCTATCTGGTGATTTGTATGGTCTTGATTCCACATTGGGGGATCACCGGAGCGGCGTTGGCTAACTCGATAAGAATTTCCCTGGATGCCTTGCTTCTGTTTTGGGCGCTGCATAAATATTGCGGCTGTTCTCTCCGGCCTCTCCTGGCGACCGTATTGCCGAACACACTGGCGCTGAACGCGTTGTTGGCGTTGGCACTCTTGGGCGTCCGCTTCTCGCTAAATAGCCCTTGGGAGCGGCTTACGGTTGGAATGGTAGCGATTGTGGCCTATTTCCTGCCGGTGTGGTTCGTTCTCGTGGATCAGTCTGACAAACCGCGGATCGGCGAAGCCCTTGGAATCCTCAGCCGGCAGCCCGCCCGCGCAGCTACCCGATAAACCAACATGCCAGCCAATTGGTCTGCCATCACTTTCCTCGCGATCATGACGGGGATTGCCGCCTATACCGGCCGCTGCTGGTTTCGACGCTGGTTCAATCCTCTTTCACTGTACTCGGCGATTTGGGGGTTTTGCTTGTTCTGCTTCGAACTCAAACTGATCCAGTACTACCCGATCAGCGTTCGCGCCTGGGCATGCATCATCCTCGCGTGGGCAAGCCTGTTCGCGGGAGCTGGTGTGGCGTTGGTCTTCTTGGGTCGCGATCCCGTCGTCCAACCAACGCCGCTCGGCATCCCGAAACTCAGGACCGCGATCCTGGCCCTGTGCGCTCTGGGCGGGCTCGGGGTTTTCAGCCAAATCTTGGTTTTGCAGAGGGAGTTCGGAAATCTGTTCGTGGCGATATTTGTTAACTCCATGGACATTTACATCGGCAGGACCGAGGGAACTTTGACCTGGCTTCCCTATATCGGCGCCTCCCTGCTGGCCGCATCTGCGCTCGCCGGGACCTATGCGGCGAAAACCGGCCACTTCAGTTGGCCGGTGGTTCTTCCCCTCATTCTCATGCTGCTCCAGGGTACGTTTGCCATGACCAGGCTGGGTTTTCTGATGTGCGTTGTGTTGTTCTTGTCTGCGTATCTTCACACCCCAGGCCGGGTCCGTTTCACCCTTTCGAAGGTGCAACTGGTGCTCGCGATCGTGCTTCTTGCCGGGGTCAGTGCCGGAGGAGTGATACTTGTCAGTTCGACACGCAGCTTGGCGGTCCAGTTTCCGGGGCAAACGGATGCGCTCGATTCCATCACTGAGTACATTCCCCCCTTTCCCTCTTTCTACTCCAATTTCTCGGCGCCTCCGGTTGCTTTTAGTCTCTATCTAGGCTCTCCGGAAGAGTCCAGAAGGGGATTTTGGGGTGAGTACACATTCGCCCCGCTTTTCCGGCTGCTGTCCAAGTTTGGATTGTCTGCTCCGGTACCGTGGTATGAAGAAAACTACTATACCCCGGTTCCGGTAAACACCAGCACCTACTTAAAAAATGTCTATTCCGATTTCGGCTTATCGGGAATCATCTGCTTTCCTCTGGTGTTGGGTCTCGTCGTGTCCTGGCTCATCGTGCGGCCGGAGTCTTGTGGATCCTTATTAGGCGTGTTCATTCTGGCGTATCTCTACTTGATTATCATTTTCTCCTTCATGTTCGACCTAATGGTTACGGGAGACTGGTTCGTCAGCATCGCGATCGGAACTATGGCTAGTTGGTGGGCGCAGCGACCCGTTCGCGCCCCGGCGCAAGGCGATACACTCTGCCGCGTCTAAATCAAGGCTTTAACGAGGAGTAAGGAGTTTAGAAAGCCGATGACGTTAAGAAACTCAAGTCCGCTGGTAAGCATTATCACTCCCACTTACAACCATGAGCGTTTCATCGGGGCATGCATCGAAAGCATTATTGCCCAGGACTATCCAGAGTGGGAGCAGATCATCGTCGATGACGGCTCGACGGATCAAACCCAGGCGATGATTCAAAGCTTTCACGATCCCCGGATCAAATACCACCGCCAGGAGAACCGCGGCCCATTTCAGCTTGCGGAAACCTATAACTTTGCTCTCGGGGTTGCCCGGGGAGAATTGATCGCCATTCTGGAAGGCGATGACATTTGGCCGCCGGGCAAACTTACCCGTCAGGTTCACGCGCTTCAGGACAGCCCGGCCGTCCTGGCCTACGGCCAAGTTTCCGACTTGAGCGCCAATGGCGCTGAACAAAGGCGCATGAGCCGGACCTCTCGCCTAAGACAGGGGCTGCCAGCTGCCGTTTTGTGCAATGACCCCGTCGGTACCGCCACCTCCTACATGCTCCGGGCTAAGAGTGCGTCCCTCGTAATGCCCTCGACGGCAATCATCCGGCGCACGGCACTCGACCGGATTGGGGGATTCCAGTTCGTCGCGGGCCTCCCTCTCACCGATTATCCGACCTTTCTAGAGTTGAGCTTGACGGGTCCATTTGTCTACTCGCCGGAAGTAATGGGCTACCGGCGCCATCACGTCAGTTCAGTTACAGCGACCCACCCCGAGGCGGTAGTCGATCTCGAATTCAGGCTGGTTCTCGATTTCATGGAAAAGCACAAGGAGCAACTGCGCCTCGCGCCCAGCGAAACTGCCGCGATTACGGCAAGCTGGAGCGAGTGCTGGTTTGCTCTCGCCTTCTCCCGGGGCCGCACCTTGCTGACTCAGAAGCGCTGGAGGGAAGCACGAGCCAGCTTCCGGCAGGGCATGTGCTCCTCGGATAGAACCGTTGTCACTGCCGCGCTGGTTGGATATGCGTTCTCGTTTCTGCATCAGGACGTAGAAGCACTCGTCTCATTTGCCGGCCGGGTCGATCCCCGAACCGAGAATGCCTGATGGGAGTTGGCGGGTTCAAACCATTCTCTGCGTTACTGGGCGGGCGGATCGCCGGAGGTAAACACTTATGACAGAAGCGCCTTGGCCAATGGTTAAGAATAAGCTTCATAGTGCGCGGCGCTTTCTGGCGTGGCACGGACTGGTCAGCGATCATGTTCGCCTGGAGGGTGTGGTTTTACCGGCAAAGCACCTCCGACTGGGCGGCGCTGAATTCAAAGACGATGCCTTCTTTCTGGCATCCGGACGCCTCGAGGTAAAGCGTCTGGCCGAAAAGTGCGGGTTGACGCCGCAGAGCCGCATATTGGACGTAGGGTGCGGCGTCGGGCGCCTGGCGATTGGCATGTTGAGTTCCATGGCGCCGCCGGCCGGATACTGGGGGCTGGACGTGGATGTCCGTTCCCTCAACTGGTGCAGGAGACACATCGCGCGCGAGCACTCTGGCTTTCACTTCGATCAGATCAACGCGCGAAATCGCAGATACAATCCGGGCGGCGAGCAAGTGGACGCTAATTTCCATCTCCCCTATGAAGATGGCGCCTTCTCGGTCATCTATCTCTATTCTGTCTTCTCGCACATGATGCCTGAGGATCTGACGGCCTACCTGTCGGAATTCCGCAGGTTGCTTGCGCCGACAGGAAGCGTTTTCCTCACGGCTTTTGTGGAGGAGGGTGTTCCAGACGCAATGGAGAACCCGCCCCACTATCGCATGGCCTGGAACGGCGCGCTGCACTGCGTCCGCTATGACAAGAAGTTCCTCGAAGCTTTGCTGCGATATGCCGGTTTTGACCTGCGGGAATTCGAGTACGGCAAAGAGACCGACGGACAGTCAGCCGTCTATTTGTCTGTGACCTAGCCGGGCTGTCCCGCGGTCAGCCCTGACATTGTGTTTCTCGACCCACCCTCAGACTGCGGCTGCGACACGGCGATCGTGGCCGGGCCGCAACCGCGCAATCTGAGGCCCGGATCCATGTTTCTGCGCGTGCATTACCAGTCTGTGGAGTGATCAGTGCCCGCATTCGCCCGTCTCCTTATTCTCGCGGTTAACTACCGGAATGCCGACCAGATCGTGCGCTTCGTGGAAAGCGTGCGAGATCTTAATGAGTTCTCGTCAGTGGATGTGGTTATCGTCGATAACCTTTCCGGGGACGATTCCGTGTGGAAGATCTCTACGGCGATTTCCGCTCATCATAATATCCGCTTGTTCGCGTCCCACGAAAATCGAGGGTACTTCGGGGCGTCCAGGTGGGGTCTGCAAGAATACTTAGAAGGCGGTCATCGTATGCCGGATTGGGTCGTTGTCTGCAATCACGACGTAGCGATCCATGACCGGGAATTCTTTCCTCGGCTGTTTGCGATGGACCCGATGGCCGCCGGGGTAATAGCTCCGCGCGTCCAAGGTATGCCGGCAGGGGTGGACCAGAACCCCTTCATGACGCGGCGCCCCAGCCGGTGGCGCTGGGCAAGCCTGCGGCTGATTTCCTCCTTTTATGGGTTCGCCGCGCTCTGGGATTGGCTCTCCCGCCACAAGCTCAGGTTACAGCTTCCCGGCGGACGAACCACACACGGCGCGGCATCTCGCGCTATCTACGCCCCACACGGCTCTTTCATGATCTTCAGCCGCCGCTACTTTGAGGCAGGCGGCTATCTCGACGGCAATCTGTTTCTTTTCGGGGAGGAAGTCTCTGTCGCCGAAATTTGCCGGTCGCTGAACCTGGCGGTGGTCTATGAACCATCCTTGTGTGTTCTGCACCATGAGCACGCCAGCACCGGAAAGAGCCTCAGCCGGTTCACTTATGAATGCCAGCGGCGGGCTCTCCAGTACCTGACGCACCAGTACTTTTCCAACTTAACGCTACCCATAAGATCATTGTGACTACTCACCAAAGCACCTCGGGCCCGCCCGTGGAGACTCTCTCCGCCTTGAATTTCCAGGACCAACTGGTCGTGCCGTCGCGGTCTGAGTCTGCATTGCGGGGTGTGGATATCCTTCCGTTGGTGAAAGAGGCGAGCTTGCCCCTCGTGTCGGCCGTGGTGCCTTGCCGCAACGAAGAAAAACATATCGCCCGCTGCCTGGATTCATTGGCAGCCAATGACTATCCCCGGGAACGGCTGGAGATCCTTGTCCTCGACGGCCGGAGCGAGGATAGAACCCGCGCCATCGTTGCCGAGTACACACGCCACCACCCCCAGATCCGTCTGCTGGATAATCCGGGGCTTTCGATTCCTGCCGCCATGAACCTCGGCACCCGAGCGGCAACCGGAGAAGTCATTATCAAAATCGACGCTCACTCTTGTTATCGGCCGAACCACATCCGCGATTGCGTAACCTACCAAGCCGCGTACGGCGCGGAGAATGTGGGAGGCGTATGCAAACTGCTTCCGGGCGCGAACACCGCCATGGCGCAGGCGATCGCGCTGGGGATGGCGAGCAAATTCGGTTCCGGGAACGCCCTGGTGAAGACCAGCGCGGACCGGCCAACCTGGGCTGACTCGGCGGCCTTCGGCTGTTACCGGAAGGATCTCCTAAAAAAGCTCGGGGGATTCAACGAGCAATTAACCGGAAGTTCCGACATGGACCTGAACTACCGCATCCGCGCCGCGGGCGGGCGCATCTTGCTGGTCCCCGAAATCGTGGTCGAATATATCGCGGATGCGACTCTCCAAGCATTATGGCGGCATACTTTCGCGGATGGGGTCTGGGCCACCTACGTTTTGAAGTTCAAGAGTAAGGCGTGGTCCTGGCGTCACTGGGTTCCGCTCGCATTTGTCATGTGCCTGATTGCGGCGCTGGCCTTGGGGCTGAAGTGGCCTGGGTTCACATTCGTTTTCCTGGCCATCCTGGGGGTTTACTTGGCTGCGAACCTGGCGACATCTTTCTATTGGGCAAGCCGTAAACGAGACTGGAAGATGGTGTTCCTGCTGCCGCCGGTATTCGCGACCCGTCACTTTTCGCATGGTCTAGGGGCGCTGTACGGAGCGCTCTTGGTGCCTCTGCCGGGTGTTCTGTGGAAAGGACGCCGCCGTGCCCGTGCCTAAGACTGCAATCGCCAAGCGCACGTTTGACCTGGCGCTGTCCTCGCTCGGGTTGCTACTCCTGTTTCCCTGGCTTTTGCTGATTGCTCTTGTCATAAAGATCGACTCTGCGGGGCCCGTCTTTTACCGCGGACTGCGGGCGGGCCGCTTAGGAAAGCCATTTCGCATTTTCAAGTTCCGCACCATGGTGCGGAACGCGGACCAACTGGGGGGCACCTCGACGCCTGGCGACGACCCTCGCGTTACACGGGCCGGCAGGCTGCTGCGAAAATACAAAGTGGACGAACTGCCGCAACTCCTCAATGTCATGCGGGGCGAGATGAGTCTGGTGGGCCCGCGTCCCCAAGTTTCTTGGGCGGTCGAACGATACACGGAAGAGGAGAAGGCTTTGCTTGGAGTTCGTCCCGGCATCACGGACTATGCCTCCCTCAAGTTTCGACATGAGGATGAAATACTACGCGGTAGCACCCAGCCCGATAAAGACTATTTTGAGAAGATTCACCCGGAAAAAATGCGCCTCAGCCTCGAATACGTCAAAAAACAGTCTTTCTTTCTAGATTGCAGGATATTGGCGAGAACGCTGGTCACTGTGATCCTTCCATTTTTTTCATACAAGACAGCCAACAAAGTCTGATACCGTGCGACGGCAACGTCGGGCGCCGGTAAACATTAGGGAATGTCCGTTCACGCCAAGATCGCTTTTTTCCCCGACTACTCGATCGTCACCGAACGTCCGGGGGATCAAGTCACCAGGGAAGCCCTAAGAATGTTCCACACGCGCTATGATTTTGCTCGGCAGTGGTGCGAAAACAAGGACGTGTTGGAACTCGGCTGTGGTACGGGCTTGGGCCTTGAATACCTTGCCAAACACGCTCACTATGCCGTGGGATCTGACTACTGTACGGAGTTATTGCGCGATGCCTCGCAGCGGACGGGTGGGGCGATACCATTGGTGTGTCTTGACGCGCACGCGTTGCCTTTTCCAGAAAACTCCTTTGACGTAATCGTTCTTTTTGAGGCCATTTACTATCTTGCCGACCCAGGAACGGTCCTGTGCGAATGCAGACGCGTTCTTAAACCCGATGGGGTCTTGCTGGTGTGCCTTGTTAATCGTAACTGGCCCGGTTTCAACCGAAGTCCGTTTAGCAAACGATATTTCTCAGCGAACGAACTCTATCAGCTATTCGTAAAGCACGACTTTTGCGCACAAGTTTATGGGGGTTCTCTTAGCAAGCCATCAACTTTCGTTGAGAAGGTCCTTGATCGGGTAAGACGAGCGGCGGTGCGCGCCCAGCTAATTCCTGCCAGTTTCAAGGCAAAAGCAAAGCTCAAGAAGTTATTCTACGGGCGACTCGAATCGATAGGTGCCATAGAGGAGGGCAAGCTGCAAATAGCCCCTCTTTCTCCCATCCCTCCTGGCGAAGACACCCTCGAACATCGGGTGCTATACGCCTTGGGCCGTCCCTTGCCCGCCTCTGTTGCCCAGGGACGAACCGACTCTGTTACGACTCTTCAAGCCGGTACCCCCTAGCTAACCTGGGGCTAGCGGGTGCAAAAGGTACTCTCATGAAATCCTTCAAAACTGAATTAGAACAATCCGTGGGCATGACAATCGAGAACATATTTGTTAACTGCTCGGACAGGATTGAAACCAAGTTGGAGAACTTCCCAAAGTATGTGCGTCGCCAGCACTTGAAACGCTTTCTGGCGATGTACGAGATCTTCAAGCTAATCCTGCCGGTCAAAGGCTCGATCGTCGAGTGCGGAGTCTTCCGCGGTTTTAGCGTTATGGCTTGGGCAAAGCTGAGCGCGATTCTGGAACCGGAAAATCTGACTTGGCGCGTCTACGGCTTTGACACCTTCAACGGCTTTCCTTCGGTCAGTGAGAGTGACCGGACCGGAGAAGGCATCGCCGAACCGGGAGATTTTCGAACCAGCAGCTTTGCCGAGCTGCAGGCTTTACTTCAGGTTCACGACCAAGACCGTTTCCTGGGGCACATCCCAAAAGTTCAACTGATTCCTGGCGATGCCGCCAAAACTATACCCAGTTTTGTTCAACAAAATAGCCAATTGCTGGTAAGCCTGCTGTTCCTGGATTTCGATCTCCACGAGCCGACCAAGGTCGCTTTGGAGCAACTCGTACCGAGAATGCCCAAAGGTTCGGTGCTCGCTTTCGATGAGTTGGATAACCCAATCTGGCCAGGCGAAACTCAGGCACTGCTCGAGACCCTGCCTGTGGGCCGACTTCGAATCCAACGTGCCGAATGGGACCCCTACATTGGTTACGCCGTGCTCGAATAAGCATCATCTTTCGCCTTCTGCTCTTCAAAATCATGACTGGCAAGCGTTCGAAAGGTTCCGCCCGACCGACTCGTGTCTTCGCCCGCCACATCCGGCTGAAGACATTGCAAATGATCTGCCGCGCCAAGAGTTCGCATATTGGCTCAGCGTTTTCCATGGCGGACCTGCTAGCGGTGCTTTATGGAGGCATCCTGCGGATCGATCCCAGTCATCCGCAGTGGCCGGAGCGTGACCGGTTCATCCTTAGCAAAGGCCATGCCAGCGCCGCGCTCTATGTTGCACTGGCCGAACGAGGCTTTTTCCCCAAAGCCTGGCTGGATGAGTTCTATCAAAATGGCAGCCCACTGGCGGGACACGCTACTCACTCCGTGCCTGGAGTCGAAGTTTCTACCGGCTCGCTTGGCCACGGATTGGGCCTGGCTTGCGGCATGGCGCTGGCCGGCAAACGCGATGGAAAAGCCTACCGGGTATTCGCCATGTTGAGCGACGGGGAATGCGATGAAGGTTCCACCTGGGAAGCTGCCCTGTTTGCTCCCCACCACCGTCTCGATAACCTGATCGCAATCGTCGACTACAACAAGATTCAAAGTTTGGGCACCGTCAAAGAAGTTCTCGATCTGGAGCCGTTTCGCGCCAAATGGGAAGCTTTCGGATGGAGGACGCGCGAAATTGACGGGCACGACCTTGAGCAGATCGAACATACCCTCAGCCAGGTTCCGCTGGAGGAGAACCGGCCCACTTGTGTCATTGCCCACACGGTCAAGGGCAAAGGGGTCAGCTTCATGGAAAACAAACTTTTGTGGCACTACCGTACTCCTGATCCGAAAGAGATGGGCCAGGCACTGGCGGAACTCGGAGCGACGGCATGAGGGGCGCTTTTTTTCGGGCACTGGCCGAACTGGCCGAGCGGGATGAGCGCGTATTTCTGGCGGTTGGGGACCTTGGCTTCGGTGTAGCCGAGGACTTTGCCGCGCGCTTTCCGCAACAGTTTCTCAATGCGGGCGTGGCCGAGCAGAATCTGACGGGAATCGCCGCCGGTCTGGCACTGACTGGCAAGATTGTTTTTACCTACTCGATCGCCAACTTTCCCATCCTGCGTTGCCTGGAGCAAGTACGAAGCGATGTCTGCTATCACCGCGCCAATGTGAAGATCGTCTCCGTAGGTGGAGGATTCGCCTACGGCTCGCTCGGTCCCAGCCACCACGCGACGGAGGATCTTGCCATCATGCGCGCTCTCCCCCAAATGACGGTGGTGGCCCCAGGCGATCCGGAAGAAGCCGAGGCGGCAACCCGGGCCGTCGCGGAGCATCCTGGTCCTTGCTATCTCCGTCTGGGGCGCGCGGGTGAACCCAAAGTGCATCGTTCGCGAATCGACTTTCGGCTGGGGCGGGCAATCCAGGTGTGTGAGGGGAACGATCTCACCTTGATTTCAACCGGAGGCATGCTGGAGACCGCAGTGCGCGTTACGACCCGGTTACGCACCCAGGGCCTGCAAGCCCGTTTGCTCAGCATGCATACGATCAAGCCTCTGGACGAGATCGCAGTGCGCCAAGCAGCCCGCGAAACCGGTGCGGTGTTTACCGTCGAAGAACACAGCGTTATCGGGGGGCTGGGCAGTGCGGTGGCCGAGGTTCTGGCAGAATCCGGCGAGACCGCGGTCCTGTTCAAACGGTTTGGCTCGCCCTCGTCCTTCTCGAGTGTCGCGGGCACACAAGAATATCTTCGCGCCCACTATGGGCTTTCGTCGGAGGGTCTGGCCAATGCCATCGCCGCGCAGCTGCAGGAAGGCCGCATCCTGTCCGTAGCAGCCGGAGCTTAAGACCAGCGGACGAATGTGGGGGCCGTTGCTCATTCTGATCGCCAGGAGGCTGACAACTTGTCATACCGTGTACCGTTTATCGATCCCCGGCAACACTACCGCGATTGGAAGAGCGAAATAGATTTCGCCATCACCGATACCCTGGCCAAGGGAGATTTAGTTTTGCGGCAGCAACTGCGCGATTTTGAAAAGAATCTGGCGGATTTTGTGGGCGTTCGGTTCGCGGTGGGAGTAAACAGCTGCTACCACGCGCTGCACTTCGCCTTGCTGGCGGCGGGAATCGGCGCGGGCGATGAAGTGATCACCGTGGGTCACACCTTCGTGGCAACGGTCTCGGCCATCGTTCACACCGGGGCGCGGCCAGTGCTCATCGACGTTACCCCGGACTACAACATGGACCCGGAGAAACTGGAAGCTGCGATCACGCCCCGCACCCGCGCCGTTATACCGGTGCATTTGAACGGCCGGGTGTGCGATATGGACCGCATCACCGCCATCGCGGAACGCCATAAACTCGGGGTAATTGAGGACGCGGCTCAGGCGCTCGGAGCCACGTTCCGCGGCCAGAGAGCTGGCTCCTTCGGGCTGGCGGGATGCTTTAGCTTTTACCCCTTCAAATCCTTGGGCGGGTTGGGCGATGGGGGAGCTGTAACCACCAACGATCCTGAGGTGGCCCGGTTCGCCACATTGGTCCGGTTCAACGGCGAAGACCGCGAGACCGGTGAATTCTGCTATCACGGCTACACCGCCTTGCTGGACAATGTTCAAGCGGCGGTGCTCGATGTAAAACTGCGCCATCTGCCTAAGTGGATCCAGCACCGGCGCGACACTGCCGAGCTCTACCGCATAGGTCTCCAGGGAATCGCGGCCTTACGCCTGCCCCACTTTGCCGGAGACGAATATTACGACAGTTATCAGAACTATGTGATCCGGACGGCGCAACGCGACGAACTCCGCCAGCGCCTGAAAGAGCAAGGCGTCGAAACCCTGGTCCATTGGCCCAAGCCCATGTGGGAACACAAGGGTTTGGCTCTGGACATTCCTCGCCTGAAGGAAACCGCAGCTATCTGTGAGGAGGTAATTTCTCTTCCCATGAGCGCGGAGACCACCGCGCAACAGGTGGAAATAGTCACCGGCTGTATTCGGGAATTCTTTGCCTCACCGCTCGCGCTCGCGCGGACCCGGTCCGTTGGAAAGGAGTAATCATCATGGCGTTGTCACTGAGCAAAAGGAGCGCGCGCATCGAACAAGCGGAAATCCGCGCCATGTCCATCGAATGCGAGAAGGTTGGCGGAATCAATCTGGCCCAGGGAGTGTGTGATACCGAAGTGCCTGCGGCCGTCCGGCAACAGGCGTGGGAAGGAATTGAAAAAGGCTACAACAGCTACACGCGCTACGATGGTCTCGCCGAGTTAAGAGAGGCCATCGCGGAAAAGCTGCTGCGATTCAATCGAATCCAGTCCAACCCGGAGACGGAAATCGTGGTCAGCGCAGGCTCCACCGGAGCTCTCTACTGCGCTTGTCTGGCCCTGCTCGATCCGGGCGATGAAGTCATCCTCTTTGAACCCTACTATGGATATCACGTCAATACTTTCCTGGCAGTGCAGGCCGTGCCTCGCTACGTCAGAATGTCGCCTCCCGGCTGGAGCTTTTCCCTCGAAGAACTGGAGAAAGCGGCCAGCCCGCGGACCAAAGCCATTATGGTCAATACGCCGGCGAACCCGTCGGGCAAAGTATTTTCGCGTTCCGAACTGGAGTCTATCGCCGAGTTTGCGGCCCGCCGCCAGATTTTCGTGTTTACCGATGAAATCTACGAACACTTTTTATACGATGGCCATGTCCACATCAGTCCAGGAGCGCTGGAAGGGCTGAAAGACAGAACCATCACGATTTCCGGCTTCTCCAAGACCCTGAGCATTACGGGATGGAGAATTGGCTACGCCGTGGCTGCGGAAAAGTGGGCGCGCCGCATCGGTCACATGAATGACTTGATCTATGTGTGCGCTCCCTCGCCCTTGCAGTACGGGGTCGCCAAGGGACTGGCCCAGTTAACCGATTCGTTTTACCAGGGACTTTCCCGCGAATACTCGCAGAAACGCGACCGATTGTGTGCCGTCCTGCAGCAGATTGGACTTCCGCCTTACATCCCACAAGGGGCCTACTACGTTCTTGCGGATGTGTCTTCCCTTCCCGGGAGCAACAGCAAAGAACGCGCGATGTTTCTGCTGGAAGAGACCGGAGTGGCCACGGTTCCCGGCGAGGCTTTCTACCACCACGGAGAGGGACAGGATTTGGTCCGCTTCTGCTTTGCCAAGCGCCAGGACGAACTCGAACAAGCCTGTCGGCGACTGGAAAGGCTCATGCCGGAGCGAGTGTTGAGCTAAGCCGAGTTGCCGGCCCGCCGTCCGCGCCACCCGCGGGCGGCGCCCCGGTTTCACCTTCCGTCACTCAGACCACTCAAAACTTATGCCGCAAAGAACGCTGCAATTCCTGCTGCGCCATCGCCCCTGGGTCATTGCGATTTTCCAGGCTTTCCTAATCGCCGGTTCCCTGTTTTCGGCATGGCTGCTGCAGTTCGACTTCACCTTGCCGCACCCCTCCCTTCTATTGTGGGGAGTCTTGGTGCTGCTGCTGATTCGACTGCCCGTGATCGCCTATTTTGGACTGTTGCGGGGGTGGTGGAAATACGCCGGAGTGCACGACGGGATTGCCGTATTGAAGGCGGTGGTCGCCGGATCGATGATTTTCTGGCTGGTCATGCGCTATGGCTTAGAGGTCACAGATTTTCCCCGAACCATCTACGTGATGGAAGCGCTGCTTACTGCGGCATTGCTCATTGGTGTGCGCTTGCTTTCCCGGGCGCTGGCGGAATCGGTGCGAGAAAACCTCTCGCCGCGCAAACCTGTCCTGCTGATTGGGGCTGGAGCGGGTGCGCACACCATCTTGCGGGAGATTGGCCGTAGCCGGAGCGGTTTGGTTGCCGTGGGTTGCTTGGATGATGATCGTTCAAAGCTTGGTATTCGTGTACACGATGTCCCGGTGGTGGGCACGGTCGAGGAACTATCGAGCGTGCTCTCCTCCTTCCCGGCAGTCGAAGTGCTGATCGCGGTTCCCTCGGCAACCGGGTCGCAGATGCAGAAATTTGTCCGAGTCTGCACCAAATCCAACATAGCCTTCCGTACTTTGCCCGCGCTCAGAGACATCATCGCCGGAGAGGTTACGGTGAGCCAGTTGCGGGAAGTAAGTCTGGAAGACCTGTTGGGACGCGAACCTGTCCATGTGGACCTTGAATCCGTACGGAAGGAAATTGCCGGCACCACCGTGCTGGTAACCGGAGCCGCCGGATCGATTGGTTCTGAACTTTGCCGCCAGATTCTGGATTACGGCCCGGAACACCTGATCTGCTTAGATCAGAGTGAAACCGGCCTCTTTTTCTTGCGGCTTGACTTGCAGGCGCACCCCACCGCCACGCGGCTGACCTTTTGTGTATCCGATATCACGGACCGGGAGAGTCTGGGCAGCCTTCTGGGAAAAAATAGGCCACGAACCATTTTCCATGCTGCTGCCTACAAACATGTGCCCATGATGGAACTCAATGTTCAGGAAGCCGTCAGAAACAATGTCCTTGGTTTATCGGTTCTGCTGAATCTGGCTGAGCAGGCCGGCTGCCTGAGTTTTGTGCTGATTTCCTCCGACAAAGCGGTAAATCCCACCAACGTGATGGGTGCGACGAAGCGAATCGGCGAGTTGATTGTGTCGTCCCGCCCGCCCAGCCGGATGCGTTGTGTGTCAGTGAGATTCGGCAATGTTCTAGGATCGAGTGGAAGCGTGGTTCCGGTGCTGAGGCAGCAACTGGGAAACCATCAGCCGCTGACCGTGACCCACCCCGAGGTCAAACGGTTTTTCATGACTACCCGTGAGGCCATCGCATTAGTTCTGCAGGCTTTCACCCTGGGCATGCACGGCGATATTCTGGTTCTCGACATGGGTGAACCCATCCGCATCCTCGATCTTGCCCGCAACCTGGTACGCCTGTCGGGCAAGTCGGAAGACGAGATTGAAATATCTTTCACCGGCCTGCGCGAAGGCGAAAAACTCGAAGAAGAGCTTTTCTACCCGGGCGAGCGGGTCATTGCCACGGCCAGTGCAAAAATCAAGCGCACCATTGGGCTGGGCAGAAATTGGCTCGACCTGCAGCGAAAGCTGGAGGAGTTGCGCCTGTCTCTGACAGTGGACGGGGCCGCTCCGGTACGCGCCAAAATCAAGGAGATCGTGCCCGAGTACACTTTCCTCGAACCAATCCCCGTTCAGAGCGACCATTCAGTTTGGGTTGAACGGCGATTGGGTCACGCGGCCGGGTTGGATTGATCAGCCGCGCTGCGATTCAGATACTCACTTCCCCGGTTTCTTAGCCATTCCCCGCTGCCGCAGGTCTTCTCGCTCTACTTCGTCGCACGGCGTTCGCTTAACGCGCCCTCACGTAACATTCGCCTGGCGCCCAACTTCCCTCCCCCGTGCCATAAAATCCGTAAATGCAACTGTTCGAGGATCGTCCGGGGCGGAGCTTTGTTGGAGCGACGGCTCGCTCAGTTGCGCGTCCGCCCAGAGGAATCACGGCAACCTATAAGGTGATATGCGTACCAAGAATTCAATTTCACGCCACAAGCCGGTGCGGCAAATCTTTGCGCCGAACATGGGAGACTGGCTTCTCATGCAGCAAGAGTTCGGTGGCTTGAACCCGCAGCTCCGCGTGAAACCACTTCTGCGCGACGTTGTCGTGGATAAAATTGGCAAGCGCGAGCAAGCTCATCCCCTGGTGGTGGGCCATCCAACAACGAACCACCTGGTGGCGCGCCTGCCACAACTTGCGGCGAGCGGAACTGTAATCCGCGGCTTCGTAGAAGCCATAGCCGCCAAACCATCCCATATCGGACATTCGGCGAAGATTGCGCATCGCCTCTACGGGATCCACGCTTAATGCCAGGAATGTCGAATAAGGAGAAATCACCAGGGCGTTAATTCCGGGCTTGTGCAATGCCAGATGAGGCAAGCCAAAAGCGTGGTATTGGTAGTTTCCCGCTTCGTCGAGTTTGAAATATGCGGACTCCGAGATTCCCCATGGAACCCCCTTGCGTGCGCCGTAGGCTTGCTGAGCACGCACCGCCGCCACTCGCGAGCGCTCCAGAAGAGTATTCGGATAAGAACGCATCCACAGGGATGGCATCAGGTACTCGAACATGGTGCCAGTCCAGGAGAGCAGTGCGGGGCGTCCTCCATCCAGGGTGTGTGACCGGCCAAGCAGGAACCAGCTCTCCTGGGGAAAATCCTCTTTGGCGATGGCCACAAATACCGCGGTGCGGGATTCCGTGGCCAGCAGGTCGTAGCACGGGACATGAAGATGCTGAGTGTCCACGTCAAAGCCCACCGACATCAACATGCGGCCGTGGTTCAACAAAAAGTCAAAGTCCATCTCATCGGCGAACTGACCGGCCTTGGCCGCGATCTCTTCCAGATCAGCGATCAGTTGCTCGACTTTAGCCCGCGCTCCGGGGAGCAAGTTACTGAGACGCTGATGAACTGCGGTTTGTTTCTGCAAGGCTTGCGACTCGATAGCCAGCCGGAGTCGTTGAGCGAGTTGGGCTACGAACTCCGGTGTCCGCTCTAACGATACGTTGTCCAACAATTTCAGATTAACGGCGGGGTCTTCGCGCAGCATCGCAAATTCTGGCAGGCACCACGGAGCATAGTCGCCCACGGTTTGCTTGATCTGGTGCAGCCGCGAGAGAGCCGCCGGCGCGAGCCACTCTGACCTGGCGGCGCGTTTCGACTTGGAAACAGCCCTACGGGATTCTTCGAAAACCGCTTCCGGCAACTCCATGATCGACCGCAGCCAATGGTCGGTCTTGAGCTGCCTTTCGAGACCAAAGATCACCCGGCGGGGAAAAGCGCGCACTTTTGCCAGCAGGTGAAGATGGTCCAGCAAGCCTTCCGATAGACGCGGCTGCAAAAGCGGCTGCCGCAGCCGATCGAGGCATCCCTGCTGCAGCGTCCACAAGGAGGCCAGCAAGTTGCCGCTGTCCACTGACGAAACGAAGGCCGGAGGCAGCGGTTGCAGCGTGCGGGTGTCGTACCAGTTCAGCAGGTGTCCACGATACTTGCGCAAAGCGGAGAAGGTCGCAAGCGTGCGAAGAGTCTGTTCCGCGAACTCTGGGGCAGTGAGATACCCGAATTCACATGCTACCTGCCGCGCATTGAGAAGAAGCCCCAGATTGGTGGGCGAAATCCGCGCGGCTATCGCGGGTGGTTGCTCCTGCACATTGTCAGGGATGAGCCAATTATGTTCCTCCGTGCTGAATTCAGAAAAATATCGCCAGGTGTGAAGCGCCGCTCGGCGGAGAAAACGCACCTCTCCAGGGGAAGCCTGGTTTCCGCGCACGGTGGGTGTGCGGTCGAGCCATTGTGCAACGCGTTTGCTGCTGGCCCAAAGCAATAAAATCGGCAAGGCGGCAGGCAACGCGGCAGGGCGTACGAGTAAGACTGAGAGGAACAACGCGAGCGCTAATGCCGGCGCCCAATTCAAGTAAACGTCTACCGGGCCGCGGTGAGTGACGCCCAGCTCGGCCTCGGCGGCGGTTTCCCACTCCAACAAGCGCATATGAGTCACTGTCCGCCGGATCAGAGCTCGCACCACCGCATCCAGCGAAAGCAGCGACTGATGGGCAAGAAAGGTAAGCGTGAAAAAGAGATTGACGCTGGCGGCGTAAAACGAGCTGAGAGCCTCGCGAGCGGTAACCGGGTCGAAGCGAAACAAGGCGCGCAGTAAATCGACCCCCAACTGGCACCACGCGGGGAGAGAGAGAATAGCGAGCGTGGCCAGGGTCCATTCCCACGGCAACCGCCCCAGCACCAGCCAGCCCAGAATGAACAGGAGAAATGTTGCGGGTTCGATTAAGCTGCGGCGCAGATTATCGAAAATCTTCCACCGCGAAACCAGCGAGATGGGATTCGGCACGCGGGGGCCCGATTCCTCAGGCACCCGGGGAAACAGCCACCCGGCAATTTGCCAGTCCCCGCGCAACCAGCGGTGTTTGCGCCGGTTGTAGGCACTATAGCGGGAAGGATAGTCCTCGATGATTTCGATATCGCTTGCCAATCCAGCCCGCGCGTAGGCCCCCTCAATCAAGTCATGGCTCAGGAGAGCATTTCGAGGGAACCGGCGGTCCAGTACCCGCAGCACGGTGTCTACTTCGTAGATTCCTTTTCCGGTGAAGATGCCCTCGCCATAAAGTTCTTGATACGCATCCGAGACCGCCCGGGTATAGATATCGAAGCCGGTTTCACCGGCATAGATAGCGGCCAGGCGCGAGCGCGCGGTGCTCTGCACGCTGACTCCGACGCGCGGTTGCAAAATGCCGTAGCCTGCCACGACGATATTCTTCTCCGGATCAATGATGGCCTGATTAAGCGGGTGAGCCAGAGCCCCCACCATGCGATGGGCTGTTCCGCGCGGCAGTTCTGTATCCGAATCGAGCGTGATAACGAAGCGGACCCGGGGAAGGATGGAGAGGTCGCCAATTTTCACGGGGAAGCTGTCGTACTGCCCGCGCAGGAGCTTGTTCAGATCGAGCAATTTGCCCCGCTTCCGTTCCCATCCCATCCACGCCCGTTCGCGCGGGTTGTAGACGCGGTGGCGATGCAGGAGGAAGAAGGTTCCCATCTTCTGCGGCGCATACTTCTCATTCAGGTCGCGCATGAGCTCTGTGCACAGAGCGAGCAATGGGCTGTCTTCTCCCGCAGGCTCACGGGTGTCGGGCAAGTCGGTCAGAAGCGCAAAGTGAATATTAGGATCATGATTTCCCAAGAAGCGGACTTCCAGGTTCTCGACCAGCCCGCGCACCTGTTTTTCGCTCAGCAGCAGGGTCGGGATGGCGACCATGGTCACGCAATCGCCAGGGATTGCTTCCGAGAAATCGAGTTTGGGAAGAATTTCGGGCGGCAACAGACTCGTGACCAGTAGGTTCACCAGTTGAACCGCACTTTGAGAACTGGGCAAAATCAGCAGCAACGCTGAAAACAGGAAAAGTTCCACCGAATGATAGGCATCATCGAGGAAGAACACGACGGTCAACGCGATGGCAAAGGTAAGAATCTCAGTGCCCACCAGGAAAAACTCGTCCGGGTGTTTCTGCAATAACTCCTGGAGTTTCTCTCTCCACGGCCGCCGGTAGCCGACCTTCGCATGGACCAGGGCTACTCCTTTATCGACCAGGTAGTAGCCGATGTGGGATTCGCGCGCGCCTGTCCGCGGGTCTGCGTATTTCCGCCGCTGGGCCTCCGTCGCCAGGACAAGTACCTGCCTCGCCACCTCCAACTCGGTACAGTTGGAGTGGTCTGCGATCTTGCACAATTTCTTTCGATAATAGTCACGGCTTTCGAAGTCCATTCGGGCGTAGCAGCCGGCTGGATCCTGGCGAAGCACGTGATCAAAAGTTATCAGTGGCTCGACCACATCTTTCCATGTGGTTTCCCCAATGCTCTGCAGGCTGCGGATGCAAGCACCCATGCCATGGGATTCACTTTTGCGGTCGCGGCCTCTGCGATCCGCAATCAAGGAAGAACCACGCTGCGCAATCCGTTCCAGAAGAACCAATTGCAATGCCGAAACCAGCGTCCACAACTCCTGTAATTCAAGAACGATGTGCTGTTGAATGCTTTCGACGAACAAGGTGAATGCCGGTTGGCTAAACTCGCAGGAGACCGCATCCACGAATCCCTCGGCTAGAGCCAAGGCGCGCGGGACGATCTGATTCCTTTGATTGCGGACGTTAGGGAGCTTCCGCGTTCGTTGCAGCGCTTCCGTAGTATTGCGGAGTTCTGCATACAAGAGCCGGCTATTGTCATAAAGCCAGCGCCAATCGTCCGAGAGGGGAGGTTCCGGGGGCGGCGAATCCAATGCGGCGAGCAATGGTTTCATGGCCTTTTCCAGGGCTCGGCAGCGCTCGGGAAAAGCTGCGGACGAGCGCTCGTTGGGCAGCCATGCCAGCTTAGCCGACAGTTCTTCCGCCTTCTCCCGGATCAGTTGCGTGTCGGCGGCCTTCTTCCCTGGCTGGTGAAGACGTTCAGCCTCTGCGCGCCCGAGTTCTACGTGTGTGTTTTGTGGCATGTAGGATTACTGCGCGCTATCGATAACTAGCCGCCTGCATTTCAAACATCTCCGCATAACGCCCGCCCAGACTGGACAATGTTTCGTGAGTTCCATCCTCGGCAATCCTGCCGTTTTCCAGCACCACAATGCGATCCGCCATGCGCACCGTGGAAAATCGGTGGGAGATAAAAAGAGCCGTCTTACCGGCCGTCAGTTCCGCAAATCTGCGGAACACTTCATACTCACTGCGCGCATCCAGAGCGGCCGTAGGCTCGTCGAGGATGAGTACCTGCGCATCCCGCAGGTAGGCACGGGCCAGAGCCACTTTCTGCCATTCGCCGCCCGAGAGGTCCACTCCCCCTTCGAAACGGCGGCCCAGCATTTGATCGTATTTAAGGGGAAGCTTCGCGATAACCTGGTCTGCCATGCTTTTATCGGCGGCGGCCCGCAGAAGCTGTAGATTAGGGAGCTGTTCGATTTGTCCGACTGCGATGTTTTCCCCAGCGGTCATTTCATAGCGCATGAAGTCCTGGAAGATGACGCCGATCTCGCGGTGGAGTTCTTCGAGGTTGTAGTCGCGCAGGTCCGTTCCATCCAGCAGTATCTGGCCTTCCTCTGGATCGTAAAGGCGGGTTATCAGTTTGACGATGGTGGTCTTGCCTTCGCCATTCTGTCCCACCAGCGCAACCCGTTCGCCGGGGTGAAGCAGAAAGTTGAGACGATCGAGAACCAGCCGGGAGGTTCCCGGATAGCGGAACGAAACATTGCGAAACTCAAATCCGCGCGCGATCGGCCGGGGAGCCGGCAGGGCGTTGGGCTTGGAGCGAATCGTAGGCTGCATCTCAAAAAACGCCAGCAAATCGGTAAGAAACAGCGCTTGATCTGCGATGCTGGAAAGAGTCGAAAAAATCTGCTGGATGTTGCTGCTGGCCTGTTGGATCGCGCTCACCAAAAGGTAAAACGAGCCAATGCTGATGGTCCGGGCGATGGTACGTAGAATTACTACAACATAGGCAGCGTAATAAGCGCCGGTGCTGATGATGGACAGGAAAGCGCCGGCAGCCAATCTGCGCCGGGCCAGGCTGATATCTTCCACGTAGATCTGGTCGGAAAGGCGAGTGAACCGCTCGGTCAGAAAATCCTTCAAGGAAAACAGTTTCAGTTCTTTCGCGGCCTCTTTGCTGCCGCCCAGCACGCGCAGATAGTCGAGTTGCCTCCGGATGGGTGTCTGGCGGAAATTCTTGGCGTAGCCAAGAAAGGCGAAATGGCTCTCCCCCAGAAACGCAGGAAGCACACCCGCGATCAGCAGCAGCATCAGCCAAGGCGAGTACCACAGGATCGCCGCCGACATCGTCAACGCGGTGACGACCTGCAGTTCCAGCCGTCCAATGGACTGGATCATGCCCAGGCGGTCGGTGGCCTGCACGCGCGCCCGTTCCAGACGGTCATAGAACACCGGATCCTCATAGGCGAGCAGATCCAATTCCGCCGCGTGCTTCATGACCCGGATGCTGACGTGGCGGGTGTACTTCTCCGCCAACAGAGAGTCTGCATAATCGATGGCCCGGCTCAAGATGCTGTTTCCGATCGCGACGCCGCATTCTGCGCCCACCAGCCACCACAAACGATTCGGAATGACTTGGTGAGCGTTGACGGCATGCACAATGCCATCGATGATCAGCTTGGTAATCCCCAGGAGCACGACCGGCAGCAAGGCGGCAAACAGCCGGGAAATCAGGCCAAACGTTACCACCGCCGGCCCGGACTCCCACACGATCTTCAGGACAGGGGGCACGTTGCGCAGCGCCACCAGGCGGTCGCGCCACCCCTTCCAGAAGCTTTCCCGCTCACTCATTCCGAATCCTAGGAACCAATTTCAGAGTAGGTACTTCAGATGCCCAAATCGAGGTAAGAGTTTTCGTTTTGCTGAGTTAGAGCGATCCTCCCCGCGATGGCCATCCTTCACCGCGAGAAATACACATCCCCCTCGAATTGCGTCACGTTGAGTACCAAACCAACGCTCCTCTCAGCCAGATGAGCCGCGAATCTCGCCACAACCTCATATGGGTGCAGTTTTCCTTTACTGTCTTTGGGTTAATCCATGGGAACTGGGCAGAACTCTCCGACCTATCGGGCCTTCCAAGGGCCTCCAAGGCCCCAGGGGCGGTCAGCCATCACGCAAAATTTTCACGGTTCCAGGAAAAACAGCTACGTTCAGAGGAGTGTCGCGCCAGAGAGGGGGTTAGTACCCATTGAAGCCGGCACGCTCCATGCCACGGATCGCCTCCGGATTCTTCATGAAAGTGTTCCAGACCAGGCCGCTCCGCGCATTTTCCGCCATTACCATGGTGATTCCGGTATCAATTCCAACAACGTCGTTGTCGTACCAATTCTTGATCGGATTGAAGGAGTTCACAAATCCGTACTTGGTCCAGGCGGCCCCATAGCGAGTTCGGATGTTGTGTAGCACGCGCATTACGGGCTGGGGCAGGAACGGCAGCGATCCCGCCGGGGCGCTGGGCACGATGGTGCCGTCAATCGGTCCCATCGCCGGCGGCCCGCCCCAGATTACGTAGCCCTTCTCCGAGTCGGAAGCGGTGATTCCCCATAAATCGTCGCTGTAGTCGGGAAACTGTTTGGCCAGTTCCAGACAAAAAAGGCGATGGGCGTCGGTCGCAATTGCCGAATTCTGGAAGTAATCCGCATACTTGTCCCGCTTGCCGCGAAAATCAAACCAGGCCTGGGAATATTGGTGCACAAACAAGGGAGCAAACGAGCCGATATAGCGGAGCCCATCGTATTCGAAGGTGAGGCGCTTCCAGGCAGTCCAAGTCTCCTCCCGCAAGGGATGAGAAGAGGACCCCAGGCCGAGCAGATACATCATCATCAGTTCGCTGTAGAGATCCCAACGGTAGGGCAAGAAGCCAAATTCCGGCGTCCAGCCATGCGGCAGCAGCGAGGTATCTTCCGATAACCACGTCCAATCCACGCGGTTGAAAATATCGTTGGCCAACTCTGTGATATCCGGACGCTGAAAATGCTGCCGGCAGGTTAGAACTCCACAAAGCAGAATTGCGGTGTCCACGGACGACGCTTCCGAGTCCCACACTCTCTCCCCGGTGTTTATGTTTGCCCAGTGATAGAAAAATCCACGATGATTCGGCAATTTCTTCCACAGAGAGGTTAAGGTGGCAATCACCCGCTGACGGGCCGCTTGGCTGGGAATGAAGCCACGCTGTTCTCCAATGCAGAGCGCCGTCAATCCGAATCCTGTGGCCGCGATACTGGCCACGGTCCCTTGATCGTTAACATGCACATTACATCTGTCCTTGACCAAGCCAGTTTGCGGGCTGGCTTGTTCCCAGAAGTATTGGAAATTGCTTTTCTCGAGATCGGCGAGAAGTTGATCATCTTCCGGGGCCAGGAGCGAAGCAGACGGAACCCGCGCCGCAAGCAGAGGCTGTTTTTCGGGCGCCAGAAGAGAAAAGAGGTGGCGAGAGAACGGCATGCAGGCCCCTGATCCAAGAAGTTTCAGGATGCTGCGCCGGGAAAACCTCTGGAGCATGACGTGCTTCATTTTGGAGTAATCTTACAAACGATCCCTGCGGCGGTAAAGCTCCGAACCGTGATGGGTGCGCAATTGCCGGATCAGAGTTTGCCAGGTTTGACCGCGCCGCAGGGGTTCGACGGTTGCCAGGATACTAATATAAGGACGCTCGGATGACCGGCAGAGGGAGGACTGTAGCTTGGGCGGTAACCGCGGCTGTGCTTGTGGCAGCCCTTTCGACCACTGTGTTTTTCTCCTTTGTCCGTCACCGCAAGCCGCTGGTGCTTCGCGGCGCAGTCATGATGCAGGATACCGATCCCAGAAAAGAATTGCCGATTGCGGATGTCGAGATCACGGCCGCATATGGATTGGCGGATGCCGCGGCCAAATCGGATTCTTCCGGGTTCTTTGGGCTCAAGTTACTTAAGGGAGTAAGGAGAGGGCAGCCGATCACCCTTCAATTTCGGCATCCTGATTACCGGCCTCTGGACTGGAGCGGATGGGTCGGAGATAACCTTTACCTCGCCCATCTGGTTCCGCTTTCGCGGGGCGACGAAGAAGCGGAGAACCGGCCGGCCATTGGCGTGGGGAATGTTCGGGTCAGGTATTCGACTCAAGAATGTGCAGGACGTGAATATTGGCAGCGCCGTGAAGACCTTTCAGATTGTGAACACCGGCAATGTGCCGTGCAAAGGCCAGGAACCGTGTTCCCCGGACGGCAAGTGGAAAGCTGGGATCGGCTCTGCGTCACTGGATGCCGGGGCGGGCAACGAATTTCGCGATGCCAGAGTTTCCTGCATCGCCGGACCATGTCCGTTCACGAAAATTGAAACCGATGGTTTCTCCCAGGGCGGGCAAGTGATCACCGTTTCCGCTCGCGGCTGGTCGGACACAACCACTTTCCTGCTCGAAGCCGAAGTGTTTCACAACATGCCCAGCGAGGTTGTCCACGAATCCTATCCCGTTATCTTTGGCCGCGCGCTCAATTTCACCGTGCCTACGGGCGCGGAAGGCATAAGCATCGAGGCAGACATCTCCGGAGAGACCATTTTTTTTCCACTGGGGCCGGCGCTCTTCTTACGATGGACCAATTGCAACGCCAGAATCAACCAGGACCAAACCAATGTCTTTCGCTGCGAACTCAAGCCAGGATACCGGTTTCAACGGTGAAACAGCGCGCCCTCTGCCGCCTCTTGCGAGGTGGTACGTTCTGTACAATGCTTTAGTTGCCCAATACTGCCCGGGTGGCGAAACTGGCAGACGCACGGGACTTAAAATCCCGAGTTCCGCAAGGAACGTACCGGTTCAATTCCGGTCCCGGGCACCATGGTTTCAATCGGTCACACACTTCTACTGTCGCCGTTCGGAACGAACTTCCCTCTTCGATGTCCGACGCACGTTTGCTGGAGGTGGCCATTGCTTTCCTTGAGCGGTCCGGCTTCTCCGCAGACCGGAAGAGCTTAGCAATCTTGATCCATGCGTCGCGGCGTCGTGCCGTCCGCCCCAGCAGCATACGCTACCAGGAAGCCTCGATCTCCTCCAAGGTGCGTCCTTTGGTTTCAGGAACGATGCGCGCGCAGAAGACTAAAGCTGCGACACACATTGCGCCGTAAATCCAGAATGTCGATCTGGCTCCAAACCGCTCGACGAGACTTAAGAAGGTGATGGTGACCAGCAGATCGCAGATCCAAATTGTAACGGAGGCGGCCGACATCGCTTGCGCCCGTATGGTCGTCGGGTAAATCTCGGAAATCAGCAGCCAAAACACCGGCCCCAGCCCTATGGAAAAGCAAGCAAGGTAGGCCATTACGTCGAGCAAAATGACGGCGTGGGAAATATGACTTGCGTTGAAGGCATAGCCGAGATGAGCCAGACTCAATCCCATCCCGGTGATTCCGGCGAGCAACAAGGGCCGGCGGCCCACGCGGTCCAGTAGAAGCAGTGACACGATCGTGGCCGCGAGATTGATCCCACCCATCAGAACCGTGGCCAAAATGGCGGCTGACACGCTCTTGAATCCAGCCATCAGAAGAATGGTCGGAGTGTAGTAGATGATGGTGTTGATTCCAGTGAGCTGTTGAAAGATAGCCAGTCCCACGCCCACCAAAGCCGCCTTGCGGAAGCGCTGCTTGAACAGATCACCGAAATTCAATTGGTCGGCTAGCGTGACTTCGCGCAGCTCCTGGATGTGGCGATGAGCCTGTTCCGGGCTCTCGAGTCTGGAAAGCAGGGTAAGCGCCTCGTCAAAGCGTCCCTGGGCAGCCATCCAACGCGGGCTTTCAGGCAAGAAAATCAGAGCAGCCAGCAAGATGGCCGAAGGCACCACAGCGCTGATGAACATCGCGCGCCAATTGCCAGACTGGGCAAAGAAATAGTCGGCACCATAAGCCACGACGATTCCGGTAATGATGGCAAGCTGGTTCAGGGTAACCAAAGCCCCGCGAACCTTCGGCGGGGCCACTTCCGCGATATACAGCGGGGTGATCATGGAGGTCACGCCGACTGCCAAGCCCACCATGAAGCGCGCGACCAGAAACAAACCCAGCCCGTTTGCGGCTCCGGTGAGACCCGAAAATACCGCAAACAGAATCGCGTCGGCGATCAGGACCGGTTTACGCCCGTAGCGGTCTCCAAGGTAGCCCGCCACGGCCGCGCCCACGACTGCCCCCGCCAGGACAATGCTCACAGCCAGTTCCGTTTCCACCGAGCTGAAATGGAATTGTTGCCGAAGAAAAAGAATGGCGCCCGAGATGACACTGGTGTCGTAACCGAAGAGCAGCCCTCCCAGCGCGGCCGCAATCGTGATTCTCAAGGTGTACATTGTCCCTCGCTGCTTTCGGCAGAATTCTAGAACCCGTGGGGTGAGTGGAAATGCGGTCTGGCTATCTCAACTCTCATCCCTGAGCGCATTCAGTAGCTCGGAACCGGCAGACCTTTGATTTTAAGAATGGCTGACTGGGCGGCGTAGCTGACTCGGACCATCTTCAATGCTTCCTCAAGCGCGGGGATTGCGGAGCGCGCATCAGGGCCAATGTTCCCCAAAGCGTAGGCGATACTGCGCAGAACGAACACCTGTTCTTCTTTCACCAGGAGTCGTTTCGAAAGCGCGCCAACCGCGGAGCGCGCAGCCGGGCCGATCGCGCCTAAAGCATCTGCAGCGGGGGCGCGAACGAAAGCCACCGGATCATCCAGGCATGCAATCAACTGGGGGATGGCATCGGCCGCACCCGAGCCAATCTGGCGCAGAGCCACGGCCGCCATGCTTCGCATCCTGGGATTCGAATCGGAGAGCGCTCGCTCCAGTGCTTTGACCGTTTCGGCATTCCCAGATCGAGCGGTTTGCGAAATTGCCCAGGCAGCCGCCATTCTTACCTGCACATCGGGATCTTTGAGGGCCGCTATCAACTGCGGAAGCGCTGGAACGGCCTCCGATCCAAAGCTGCCAATCGAACGCAAAGCGTCGGCGCGCAGACTAGCCGTCTGGGACTGGGTCAAATAGTAGGAGAGCGGTTTCCCGCGGTAGGTCGAATGTTCCTGCTGGATTTCTCCCGGGCCGTGGGTGTCGACGGATCCATTTTGAGCAAGCAGGGGCTGAGTAATTAGCGCGGTACTACCCATCAGCAAAAACCAGGCGAGCAAGCAACGCATGAAGGTCTCCAGTCGGTTCGCAGCTTGAAGTTATACAGTCAGTAGTAGGTTGCTGGTTCGGGCTTTCCTTCAATTTGCAAAATCGCCCGCTGCGCCGCCGCGCTTTCGCGTTCCTTGGCCTCTCGCTCCAGAGCGGGCAGCGCGGCTTTGGCCTTTGGGCCGAAATTTCCCAAAGTTGTCGTAACGCTGGTGAAGACGAATCCGCGCTCGTCCTTCACCGAAAGTCTCTCCACCAATGCAGGAATCGCGGACGCTGCCGATGGACCAATCGCGCCCAACGCATCAGCGGCGAAGTGCCGCACCGCATCCACCGGATCTTGCAAGGCGGCAGCCAACTGCGGAACCGCTGGCGCCGCCCCCGGCCCGCTTGCTTGCAGCGCCAGGGCGGCCATGGAGCGCACCCGCGGGCTCGTATCGGAAAGCGCTATGGTTAACGCGGGGACCGCCGCGGCGTTCGCGTCTCCAATTTTTGCCAGCGAAGTTGCCGCCGCGGTCCGCAGGTCAACGGAAGCATCAGAGAGAGCTGCGCTAAGAGCGGAAACTGCCGGCCCTGCCGCTGAGCCAAATTGTCCGATGGCATAGAGCGCACTCACTTTCTCCATTCCGGAAGAGGTCCTGGCTTTTGCCATGTAGTAAGAGAGTGCTTGCCCGCGGTACACCGTGCCAGACTGAACTCCATCGGACTTGACTGGAGTCGGGGGTTCTGGATTCGGCGGCTCTGGAGCCTTCTTGGGCGCGGCTTCGGATGGTATGTCCTGCACCTTCTCGATGACCACATCGTTGATGCCGAACTTGTAGCCGAGGGAATGCGGGTCTTTGCCCATGCAAATGAAACTCAAAGTGTGCCGGCCTTTGGTGAGTGTCGCCATCCCGAGGGCGCGATCCTTCGCGACGTAAACTTCTGGGAGATAGTTGTAAAATATTTCTGGTCCTGGAAATGGAACCTCTGAAGTGGCTGCCTGGCGCGGATCCAGATTCATGGGCTGATCATCGAGCAGAGCTTTATAGTCGCCGTAATCCGGGGCTTGCGCAATCAATCCAATCAACTCGTATTGCCCATCCTCCGGAATATCCACGGGAATGTTAATTCTTGCGCCGGGCCCCTCGGCATCGAGGAAGAGCAAATCCTTTGCCCAGTCCACTTCTTTCTGCACCAATGCCTTTCCCTTCTCGGCCGTTACATCCTTAATTAGGGTCGGCACTTCAAGCTGGGTGGCGTTCCCGAAAGGAAGCCGGTCATAACCATAAGGAGGCTCCGGCAGATCTTCGTTTACGCCTTCCTGGTACCAGAACGCCACGCTGGAAAAAAAGTCCGGACGCTCTTCAAACCCGGAGCGCACGGTTCCGTCAGGATTCGCCGTCCAACCCGCGTGTTCGATCCCGGCCCACAACGATTTCTTGAAGGGCACCGGATCGGGAACATGCCAGCGATACCCAGTTAAGCGCGAACCCAGCCGCTCACCCTCCGCAATGGGCGTGCCCGTCCAGGGACCATCGGAATCACGCAATCCCCAGGCATCGTTGAAATAATCTTCGCTGCCCGTGCCGAGAATCTGAGGTTTCGTCGCCCCATCCACATAAAAAAGGTCATCGCCTTCGCCGAACCAGGAAACCTGGGTCTGCACCACGCTCATCACCGTGCCGACATAATGTCCCGTGCCTTTGATATTCAGGAACTCGTAGTTGTGGCCTTTTCGCGCGGGACGTTCTTGCCGGTAGTAGGCGTGAAAGTAGCCGATATCCGCAGGCAGTGAAGCATACTTACGGTAGTCCACGTGGTAGTAGAACATCGGCACCAGGCGGTTGCCCTCGTTGGTCACGGTGATGCGGCATGACTTGCGGTACGGCATGGGCCAGTAACTGTTGCGCGCGCGGCCAAACGAACTGTCGTGAACCATGATGGAGTTCAGGTTGCGCTCCGACCCGTGCCCTACACCGAAGAAGTCGCCTAATGGAGCATCCACACTGGGCGTCTTGTAACCGTCGTAGTAGACACGAATGCGCAACAGGCGCGGCCAGCCAAATTCGTTATCCGCCACCGTAAGCCAGATGTGAGTCACGGCGCCGGCGCCCTGCAGATCAGCCATGACCAGGGTTTCTCCCGGCATGATTTTCTTGCTGTCATCATTGCTTGCCACGTATTTGTTGCCGCTCGAGACGCGCGCCGCCGAATAATCCTTCAAGCGCGCTAAACCCAGCGAATCCGAGAGATCACCGCCCGGCAGTTGCGCAAATGTAGTCGCGGAAGCAAAAAGAAAAACGAGAGAAAACAGTATTTTCATGGAATCCCCTCTTTTTTAAATGCCGTCAACATATGTCTTGTTCTTATTCCAAATATAGACCGGGTTCTACGACTCACCTTTGTCAAGAAGCAGCATCGCGCACCCGCGCTGCAGTGGTATCTCAATGGCCGCAGCACTACCGATCTGCAGTGCTGCACTGTCAGATCCGCCGGGATACAACACCCTCGCCCTGCCCGAGATTCCGCGAAGCGTAAGTTTCGCAGTCTTCTTTTGCCCCGCCAAGCCGACAAAAACCACGTAATGACTGGGTGTTTCGAACACGTTGGCTTTGGCGCTACCGTTCTCAACTTCCACGACCCGCGGCTTCAGCAGCCAGGTGCGTCCTCGCAGCGCATTAAAAAGTGGACCGTAGGTGAGATAAAGGTGGTCGTTCGCGTCGCTGGGCAAGACCGAGTGATCGTTCTCAGGAAACGGGACGGTGGGAAATGCGCCCATATACAAATGGCGCTGAAAATATTCGTCGGGATCGGCCCCAAAAGGATTCTCATCGGAAGTCCAACACACCAGCGGCTTACGCAGCGCCAGGAAAGAACTGGTGTTCAGGTTGTAGGGGAAATATCCATGCTCGTCGTAGAAGCCATCCACATGGCGCATCAGTTCCAGACGACGGTCCATGTCATTCGCGAAGATCACTTTTCCCGCATCGTGAAATACCGGCCCCAATTCTTCCATGAGAGCAACCCAGGAACGGCGGAGATGGCGGCAGGGTCCGTCAATCCAGGTCGAGCCGTCCTCCGCGTTGGGATTGTAGCGGGTCAGCCAGTCCATGCGATCGATGCAGATTCCTGACGAATCTGGCAGCTTTTGAACGTGACACTTCGCTTGTTCGAGGAGGAAATCGCGATAGCCCGGCTCGCCACAATCCATAATCACGCCCTGGCCCCATGTCCAGAGCGGGGCAGGAGTTTTTAGCACCGCGTCTTCCAGGCGATCGTGCAGGAAATCGTTGGGGTCTTTCCAGAGGAGAGGATCATTCTCGTTCTTCGCAGGTGGAGCGGGATAAACAATGTTCGCGCCGAATTCGGTGACATTAAAGTAGTTCAGAACGTGAAAGCCCTGGGCGCGCATATCGCTAGAGTAAGCGTTCATCTGACGAATCGACGTTTGCCCGAAACGTCCTTGGTCCTTTGCGGTAAAGTCTCCTTCTCCTCCTCCAGCAAAGCGGTTCCACTTCTCATTGTCTTTCACCGGAGGCAGAAATTGCCCCATGTAGGGGAAGTCGATACTTGCCTTCCAGTTCATGGTAAAGCCCATGCCCGATAATTTCTTGGCGTCGAGGGAACCTTCCCATCCAGAGTACGCTCCGCCCCCGCCCACTTGATGAGCTAGCTTGCAGGGAGGGTCAAAGTATTCCGGATAGCGAGTCACAATGGCGTTCAGCGCGGCGCGCACGTCAGGTTCGTGGACCACAATATCCATGTGAAACTTAGTCTTGCTAAGCTTTCCTCCAAATCGGTGAAAGCCGCGCGAAAAGCGAACTTCCCCGTCTTTGGTGGTGGAAATTTGCAGATCGAGCAACGCATCCCGCGGCGACTGGATAAACGTGATGCCGACCCCATTTTCTTGGTCGAGAATGCTGGCCATCGGCAACGACAAGCCATCTTCCCGGTTGAAAAACGCGCCGTAGTCGTAGGTCTTATCTTCGAACGGCTGGGGAATCAGCGGGTCCTGCCACCGGGATCCAAATCCTCGCGGCAACCATACCTTGGCGTGCGATGGATCGGGCCATTGGAATACAGTATCCACAGGGGCGACCCAAGGTTTGTGAGAATGGGAGTCACACTCCCAATCCCAAATTAAACCATCTGGGGCGCTCTGGAACTTTGCTGCGATGTCCACGCGGGCGTCAGCATCGCCTGGCACATGGGGACCAAGACCGAAGGCCCCCTCCAGATTGATGTTCTTGCGGTTTGGCAATTCGAAGCCAGCAAGAGAACTTCCTCCCGCGATAAACGTAAGGTTGCCGCTTCTTATCCGCTGAGATGATTTCTTGGGCGCATGAAAAGGGATAGCTGTGGACTGGCGGGTCGGGCGTCAGTTCGGCTTCCGCCCAATCGACGTGATCGGCGTGCGCGCCAACGTAGGTGACGATCAATCGCAACACATTCACGTTGGTGACATCGATATCGACTCGGATCGCGGGGGTTTTTACTCTCATCGCATCGCTATCGAACAGCTTTGTGCCATCCCCATACACCAAAAACCGGGCTGTCGCTTCCTCCGATTTGGAAGCTGCGTCATCCACTCCCACCCAAGCATGAAATGCGGAATAGCGGCCGCCCACCAGATATACCAAGTCGCTGCGAGCGTGGGTGCTTACGCCGTGCTTAAATTGCCGATCGGCAATCTGGAGAGGCTTCCCATCCACACTCCGGTCAAATAAAAGTGATCCCCATCCCTGGTTGGCTAGCCGGGGATGAAGCGAACTCAAGCGAACGCTCGCCGGCTCTTCTGTTTTCTGGAAAGCAAACGTCTTCGCGGTTGCGGCCAAGACGGTGGAAGTCAATGTAGAGAAAAGGAACGAGCGTCGATTCATGATTGTTCACTCACCGGATCCCGCTCCATATTAATAATCTTCCGCACTTTTTCTGCGAGAATGCGCACAATTTCGTCCCGCACCGGCCGGCCATTTTCCGGATTGGCGAGGCTGGGCCGTCCATTGATCCCCCCGGAATCGGCCTGCAACTCGAACCGCGACCGGATGGCGTACCAAGGTTTGGTCACTTCAAAATCTTTCACTCGATCCATCTTGACCGGCACGCCGACCGCCATGGCAATTTCGGTTTCTCCCTGGTCGGCATGGTGTATCCCGCTGACACTTGCCGCGCTCCAGTAGTTCCAGTAAACGGCTCGGAGGTCGCGGTAGTTTTGCCAAACCCGATGAAACGCCATTTCCACAGGCATTCGATTGGCTCCGTGGCCGCTCAGAAAGATCTGGCGAGTGAATCCATGGAAGCAAAACATCTCCGATAAATCGGTAATGACCTGGGACAGCGTTTCCGCCTTTAACCCAATGGTTCCAGGATATTCACGCATCTCATCAGCGAAGCCATACGGTAACACCGGCGCCAGAATTGCGCCGCTCTCTTCTGCTACCCGGCGGGCAAAGTACGCGCCACATTCCACGTCAACACTCAATGGAAGATGGGGCCCATGGGCTTCCACCAGCCCGAGCGGGATAATGACAGGCAGCCGTCTATCCACTGCGCCAATTTCTTCGCTAGTGAGAGTAACCCACTCGATCATTGTGAGGACTCCATACGTTCTTTCACCATCATGGCGGCGCCGATTACACCCATGTTGTCGCCAAGTTCCGAGATACAAATCGGGACCGTTTCTCCCACTGGATAGCGAAAAATGTTGCGAGCGACATGATCTCGTAACTGACCGAGAAAATATTGGTGGGCCGCGGTCGCGCCGCCGGCGAGAATGATAATTTCCGGCGAATACGCGTGAACGACATTCACCAGGAGCCAGCCAAGCCGGGTCGTCCAGCGGCGAAGCTCGTCCAGACTAAGCCGATCATCCTGAGCGACGCCGCCTTCGATCACCGTCCGGAAGTCGATCGAGTGAGGATTTTGCCAGTAGCGATCGGTGAGAGTAGAAGGGATGCCGCGCTGCAGGCCACTGCGCACCGCCAGTGCCAATGCCGTGGCCGAGCATAATATTTCGCCGGTACCACGCGCCCCTGTCAGGCAAAGTTGATCATTGCTGAAATCCATGACCAGATGACCAGCCTGGGACCCAAACATAAAGTGAGGGTCTTGCAAGATTTTTCGGTCAACCATTACACCGGAGCCGATGCCCGTGCCAATGGTGAGCACCACCGCCCAATTTTTGCCTCGCGCCAACCCTGCGTGTTTCTCCGCGTACATTGCCGCCATACCGTCGTTCTCTGCCCAAACATTGGTGGAGAAATCTTGACGCAGACGCGGCACGATGGGGAACCCCTCCAGCCCGCGAATCTTTCCGGGCAGCAAAACGGTCCCGCGATCGGGGTCGGTTGGTCCCGTAAGCGCCAAACCAATGCCGAGAAGAGTTTGCTCCTGCTGCGCTTTCGCGATGAGACGAAGCCGGCCCACCATTGTCTGAAACGTCTGCTCTACATTTTCCGTGACCGGAGTCTCAAAGACATCCGCCGAAATCATTCGCCCATCGGCCGACACCGCGCCCAGCTTGATCCGCGTGCCGCCCCAATCGACGCCCATGAAATACCCGTTCATTTCCCTTCCCTTTATTCCTGTCGCTATTCCAGATCCAGGATCGCACCAGACTCACGGAGGCGGTGCCGCAATTGCCCAGGGTCAATCTCCCGGGGAGTGCATCGCGTTTTTACCGCCATTGCCGCCGCCACGCCGGCCGCCTGTCCCATACTCATGCACTGCGCCATCGACCTCACACTGGCATGTGCGTCGTGCGTCGCCGAAAAACAGCGCCCAGCAACCAAAACATTCAGGCCCTCGCGAGGTAAGAGTGTCCGGTAGGGGATGCCCACACAACGCCCCTCGGGCAAGTAAGACCATTTCGTATCCGCACCGCCATGATGATCTTCAATCGGCGCCCCACAGAGGCCGATCTGATCGTCAAACTGCCTGGCCGAAAGCACGTCGTCCCGGGTTAACCGATAGTCTCCATAAATACGGCGAGTCTCGCGCACCCCAATGCAGGCGCCAAAGGTGGACAGCTGCGCTTTTTCATAACCTGGCACCTTATCCTGCAAGAATCGAATGTACTCCAATGCCTGTACGCGGCCTTCCATCTCCGCCGCGGTCAGGAAGTCTGGGTCCGTGGCATTCACAACCGTATTGCCCTCCCGGCGGTAGGACGGCAGTCTGGTCATGATGGTGGCGGTCATGTGGTCAACCGTGGTGATATGGTCGCTACCTTCTTTGCGCGGCAGAGCATAACCGCCGTTTGCAGCTTCCGCCATCAGCGCATGCAGGGCTTCTTTGCTGACGGTCTTGCGGCGAGGGATATCCACGTTGACCAGTTTGAAGGTTGTGGTCAAAGTCTGTGCCGGCTCATTTTCGCCCGCCAGTTCGTAGCCGATTCCAGCGAAGTGGCAGATATCGGCGTCGCCGCTCGCATCAACGAACACATCCGCCTCCAAACGGCGAAGCCCCAGTTTGGTGGCCGCAATCACGGCTTCCACCCTGCCCTGGTCAGCCACCACATCTTGCACCCAGGCATTCAGCAACACATCAACGCCAGCGCGTTTTGCCAACTCCTCCCATACGATCTTCAGATATTCGGGGTGATAGGTCACACCCGTGCCGGCGCCATGCGTGTTCGGCCGTTCGAAGCAGGAGTGATAGCGCTTGAGGCCCGAGATCACGTCGTCGGGAACGCCAGCGACGATTTTCCTGGATTCTTTGCCGGGCGTATAAAATCCGTAAAACGTATCCAATACGGCGGTGCTGGTACCCCCCAGAAAGGGCAACCGCTCCAGAAGAAGAACCTTCACAGAAGCGCGAGCACACGCAATGGCTGCGGTGGCGCCCGCCGAACCGGAACCCACGACGATCACGTCGTATTTCTTCGATTCCGTTATCTGTCTGGAATAGGTATAAACCATAAGTTCTTTACGCGACGCTCCATCCAGCGTCCACCCGGATCACCTGGCCTGTCATCGCGCGCGACGCATCTGTGAGCAGGTAGACACAGGTCGCGGCAACGTCCTCCACCGGAATCACATCTCGAAGCAGTGGCTGACGAACCTGCATGTACTCAAGGACGGCCGGGTCTTCACAAGCGCGGGCACTCATCGGCGTGCGAACCAGCCCTGGAGCTACAACATTCACCCGGATTCCATCCGGCGCATAAGAAGCTGCCATCGAGCGGCTCATTGCGATGATCGCGCCTTTGCTGGCTGCATAGGCCACGGTGGCGAAATGCTTGCGGTCAACATCCACTCCAAGAATGCTACTCATATTCAGAATGACGCCGCGTTGGCCGTTCGCGTCGGCCCCCTGCTTCAGCATGATTTGCACCGCTTCCCGGCACATGCGGTATTGCGTGGTGGCATTCGCCTGCAGGGTGATTGCCCATCCCTCTTCCGTGCATTCGTGCACTGGTCCGTCTCCGTAGCGCCGCCCACTGATGCCCGCAACATTGAACAAAGCGTCGAGACGGCCGAATCGCTCGACACAGTTTCCCACGGCTATCGATGCGGTTGCGGGCTCGGTAAGATCGCCCACGGTGAAAGCTACTTCCGCTCCGGCTTGCTGCAGTTCGAACGCCAGCTTCTGACACTTCGACTCGGACCTCCCCATCACATACAAACGAGTTCCTGGGGCCGCAAGCTGCCGCGCCGTTTCCGCTCCTATGCCCGAAACTGCCGTGATCAGAAATGTCTTCGGAACCTTCACCGACGCGGCTCCCCGTTCTGGTCGTGGTGAAGGGCATGAGCGTAACGTCGCCGCTGGTCGCCCAGCCATGCGTTGTAATTATCATGGGTCTGCCCGAGATGCATGTTGGCCAGGACATGATGGCGGACGCCGCGACGATCCAGCGCACGAATGGTTAGCTCGTTGAGGGACTGCACAATCGAAAGGGCGCCGATGGAAGACAGCGGACAAACTTCATAGGTCCCGGTTTGTCCTGCGACCGTGGTGGTAACGTCTCCCATAGGCATCCCATTGTCCAGAAAAAATCCATGCTTGGCTTCTGCGGCCACATGATAGAGCGTTTTTCCCGATGAGTGCTTCGGGGGAGCCTGACTAGCCTGGATCAACGATGCGATAGCAATCAGAGGATTTTCGGGATGGCGGCGGTTAAACTCAAGGGCGATGTCCACGGCGGCTTGGGTCTGTCCGGTGGCCGATATGACCACCAGCGGTACCCCGGGATCAACCACCACTTCGTCAAGCAGGGCGGCCCCCAGCCCTTCAACTCTTTCGACGGCCTGGGCAACGCGAATCCCGCTGGCTCCGACTACGTCGGTAAAGGTGGACAGTTGCGCGGAGAGAAGCGGATGAAAGCCAGTCAACGCTCCCATCCGGATGCACAATTCCTCAAGCGCCATCCGGGAGTGGCCGTTCGCGTAAACGTGGACCACGCCGCCTGCAGCGATCGTCGCCGCGAATAACTCCGCCACCGCGCACAGCTTTTCTGCCTGGGCCAGCACGCAATCGCGAACCCGGTCTAATTGCAGCGGAAACGTCAGATCACGATTCGTCACTTGTGGGATCTCCAGCGGTAGACCAGCAAATTCCGTTTGGGTCATGGCAACCCTCCACGAAACCGCCTGCGCATTTGGTTATCTAATGGTTCCAAGATGGCGGTTTCCGGCTTTTCAGGCGTCTGGCCTGCGCCGCGATTCCAGTGGTCTTCGATTTGCTCCAGGGTTTTGCCCTTCGTCTCCGGCACAAACCACCAGGCAAAAAGGGCCTGCGCCAAAGCCATCAGGGCGAGGAATGAGAAGGTAACGACCTTTCCCACGCGATGAAAGGCCAAAGGGAAAAACAAGACCACTACAGCATTGGCAATCCATTGGGTAAGGACGGGGACGACCATAGCCTTGCCCCGCACGCGGTTGGGAAAGATCTCCGGCACCAGGGTCCAAAATACTGGACCGATGCAGGAGGCGAAGAAGGCAATGTAGAGGCCAATCACACCCAGCACCAACCAGCCGCGAAAGCGGCCCATCGCCTCCGCCGCGACCAGCGCCAGCAGCGAGACAGCCATACCCATTGAGCCGATAATGTACAGCGGTTTCCGCCCGTAGCGATCAATCGTCCAGAAGGAGATCAAGGTGAACAGAAAATTTATGCCCCCGATCACGAAGGTCGAAAACAGGGCGGCATCGATCTTCCATCCCGCCGACCGGAAAATAATCGGCGAGTAATCGATGATGGTATTGATCCCGGAGACGTGAATCAGGATGGCGAGAACGAAGCCAACGAGTAAAGCGCGACGCAACATTCCGCTGCGCAGAAAGCTCTGTGTGCTCGAAGGAACCGCCAAGCTGGATTCAATCTCGACGGCCTCGGCAGCGGCTTCCGCTGGCCCCATGATCCGCGACAAAAGGCGCAGTGCGTCTTCCCTTCTGCCTGCTTTGAACAGAAACCGGGGTGTCTCCGGAGCCCAAAGCAGCGCCGAGAAAAACACCACGGAGGGGAGCACTCCGCTGATAAACATCCACCGCCAGTTCCAAGGCCCCAAATTGCGCAGCCAATAATTAATGAAGTAAGAGACCAGGATCCCGGCCGTGATCGACAACTGGTAGGTGGCACCCATGCGTCCACGGACCGCGGGTGGTGAGACTTCGGCCACGTACATCGGGGAGAGAACGGACACGCCTCCTACCGCGAGCCCACCCAAAAATCTACCGAGCAAAAAAACCGTGAAGTTCGGCGCGGTGCCGGTAGCGATGGAGGTTAGGACGAACAAAGCAGCCACCCACAGAAGCATCCTCTGCCGGCCATAAATATCGGTCAGTCTGCCCGCGGCGATCGAGCCCAGGGCACAACCAAACAATAAGGAACTGAAGGCCCAGCCCAGGGACAGATCGCTTAGCCCGAACTGTTGAACTAAAAACGGCCCGGCGCCGACAATTATCGCGATGTCGAAACCAAACAGCAATCCGCCCAGGGCTGCCGTAGCGCCTAGAAATAGGACATAGCGAGGATCGTGAACGGTCTGGGAATCTTGCATCATTGCCTCTTTACGATCGGCTTCAAGAGTTGCTCGGCAGGACCGTTGCAATCGCGTCAGGAATTGTCCGCAGAATCTCTTCGCACGCGGCCATAAAGCTCCACCCGGTACTGGTACCTGTCTCCGCGCGAAATTGCCACTCCAATTTCCAGCGGCCGGCCATCCGCCAGGTAACTAACCCGGGTCACGCACAGCAGGGGATCCCAAGGATCAATGCGCAGGCGCTTCGCTTCCTCGTCCGTAGCCGCCCGGGTTTCAACCATGTCGACCGCCCGGGCAGCAACCAAACCGTAGTCTTCGTCAAGAGTTTCGTAAAGAGATTCGCGCTGCGGAGCTTTTGCCGCAAAACCAGGCACTAATCGCGAGGGCAGGTAGTTCACAATAAGGGTTAACGGCTCGTCATTCACCAGCCGCAAGCGCCGAAGCACGAACACAGTATCGTGAGGACCTAACTCCAAGTCGCGGGCGATGCGGTTGGGCGGTTCAATCTCCTCCGCCTCCAAGTGAAGGGTGCGGGGCACCTGTCCAATCGCCAGAAGTTGCTCGGTCCAGCTGGTGATCGAATTCAACTGATGGGTGACCTTCAGCTTTTGAACAAACGTTCCGCGCCCTTGTTGCCGGACCAAAAGGCCTTCGGTGACAAGATCGTCCACAGCCTTGCGCAAAGTAATACGGCTCACTTCGAAACGTGCCTGGAGCTCGGGCTCAGACGGAATAACATCTCCAGGTTCCATTCGGCCCACTTCCGCACGTAAGATATCGCGAATTTGTACATACAAGGGAACGTCAAGTGTGCGATTGATAGTCATTGCTTTTTGTCGTTCGTTCTGACCGAGAATCGGAACGAAGTTCTAAGATGTATATTATCAAGTCCGAAGTCATAATAACATCATGTCGTCCTGATGTCTTCGGCGCGAATCTCTAACTGGGACGCCCAGGCATAGTTTCTGCGAAGGTTCGCATCGCACCACAAAAGACGAAGAACGTAAAACATCGTCTGGGCGGAGAACCGGTTTTGACATCGAGCAGTCGCGAATTTAAACTCCGCTGTTCGCCAACGAGCAATTGATCTATGCGCCGGATCGGCATGGCCGAAATCGCGAAGGTGTCCAAGGTTTCAATTGGAACGGTGGGCCGGGCGCTGCATGGCCGCGGGCGAATCAATCCAGCCACTCGCCAGCGGGTACTTCAAATCGCCCGAGACCTGGGTTACAGACCGAATCTCGCGGCCCGCGCTTTGTCGGTAGGGAGAGGCTTCCGTATCGGGGTGTGCATACCGAAGGAGCTCCACTTTTTCTACGACCAAATCCGGGGTGGCATTTTCAGTGAATCGCGCCTCCACGAACACCTGGGACTAGAAGTGCTGTATCGGCCTGTGAACCGATTAGGCGCGGGAGAGGCTGAGAAAGTCAAAGAACTTCTCAGCTGCGATATCAAGGCTTTGATTCTTACACCTGGAGACCCAAAGAAGTTGACCCCTTTAATCAATGAGGCTCAACAAAAAGGGATCCTGGTGGTTTGCCTCGGAACTGATGCACCTGGCAGCGCTCGCTCTTCAGTCGTGTGCGTGGACCCGGAACTGGCGGGAAGATTAGCCGGTGAATTGATGGGAAGGCTGCTGCCCCCTAAGTCGCAGGTCGGGATCGTAACCGGAATGTTACATACTGATATTCATAATAAGACGGTACGAGGTTTCACTGAGCTATTGCCGCGAACGTGCCCAGGAGCGGAAGTGGCCGATGTACTGGAAGGTCATGAAGATGAAGACGAGACTTTTGCGAAATGCATGACGCTGCTTTCCGGGTCTCGCAAGCTCGCGGGCATCTATGTGAACACCGTCAATTGCCTTCCAGTATGCCGTGCCCTGAGCAGCACGGGTCGGGCGGGGAAGGTCAAACTCATTACAACCGATCTTTTTCGGGAAATGATGCCGTATTTCGAGGATGGCACGATCGTTGCCTCGATTCATCAGCGGCCCTATTTTCAAGGCCAGGCAGCGGTTCGCCTGGTTATGGAGTACCTGGTTAGTGGCCGCCCTGTGCCACCAACTTTCTACCTGAATCCAAACGTCGTCCTGCGCTCCAACGTGGCCGGCTTCCGCGAAATTCGCGAAACCGAACCGGCTGAAGTCATCATTCGGCTCTAAAACCCATCATAATGACTTTTAGCTTGACAAGCTTGATTCTCCGGTGATATTCCACATTGCGTTAGCGTTACCGCATTTTGGTGGTGTGGAGAGAATTCCGAGAATTTAGGAATGCCCATGCAACGGAGTAGCGCGCCTCCGAGAGATTCTCTGGCGCAGAAGGGATTGTTTAGGATGGCATCAATCACAAAGAAAGCGGCAGTAAACTCTTCTTTATCTTTCGCGAACAGTTTGAGGGCTGCAGTCGCTTTCGCGGCTCTGTTCGCCGTGCTCGGCACACCGAGCCTATTTGCCCAATCCGGCCGCGCCAATATCAGCGGGGTAGTCACGGACTCCCAGGGGGCCGTGGTTGCAGGCGCAAGCGTTACCGCCACTAACAATGCTACCGGCGTGGTGGTTCCAGCGACTACCAATGGCTCAGGGGCGTACAGCATCATCCAGGTTATCCCCGGGGTTTATACGGTCAAGGTGGAAAAGGAAGGTTTCAGCGCACAAGCGCAGGAAAACTACACCTTGGTGGCCGAGCAAAATGCCGGCATTAATTTCACCCTGCAGCCCGGCAAAGTAAGCGAGAAGGTCACGGTGCAAGCCGGCGCAGAATTAGTGCACACTGAAACTGCCGAGCTAGGTCAGACCATCAACGAAGAGTCCATCAATGAGTTGCCGCTCAACGGCCGCAACCCCGCATCGTTGGTATTTTTGACTCCCGGGGCAATCGACGTAAGCCAAACCAACGCCAGTTTTTTCCAGGGATACACAACCTTCCCCACTGAAACGGGGGCTTCGGTGAATGGCGGCCGCCAGGGCAGCACTTACTATCTGCTCGATGGCGTCTACAACATGGACAACTATCAACTTACAGCAGCGCCGTTTCCCAACCCCGATGCAGTGCAAGAGTTTAGTGTGATTGGGAATAATTTCGACCCTCGGTTCGGCTTCGCCACGAGTGGTGTGGTGAGTATCGTCACCAAGTCTGGAACAAATAATTGGCATGGGGACGCATTTGAATTCTTTCGCAACGGCGCCCTCAACTCCAAAGAGTATTTTACCCAGACCACCGACCAGGTTCACCGCAACCAGTTCGGCGGATCGTTGGGTGGTCCAATCGTGAAAGACAAGTTATTCGCCTTCGGCAACTATCAGGGAACCGTCCAGCACGTCTTCGTCAGTTCCGGTGACGTTTATGTTCCATCCGATGCCATGCGATCCGGCGATTTTTCCGCACTTTGCAAGAATGGCTTCACCAGTGGCATTTGCAACGACCGCGACAGTTCAGGGAATGTCGCCGATCAAATTTGGCACCCTGCTTTGGTGCCAGACCACTCGGTAGCCAACGCAGCCGCCAACGCGTTCCCCAACAACTTTGTTGACCCAGCCACATACTTCAACCCGGGCGCGGTTGGGATTACAAACTTGCTTCCCCACTCCACGGATCGCTTGGGCCATCTAGTAGCGTCGGGTTGGCCCAGCATCAACGATTACAACGAAGAAACCGGGCGCGTGGACTACAACCTCAATGAACACAACCGGATCAGCGGCCGCGCATTTCTAAACTACTTCAATCAGCCGCCCACCAGTATCACGCTCCTGAGTAGCGACCGTTCCTGGATTGTGAACTGGCAGAATTATGGCGGTACCTGGACATGGACGATCAACCCGCACATCGTTAACACTGTTACAGGTGCCTACACCCGTATGTATGACCACAGTTCCAGCGGACTGAAGGTCAATGGAAAGGGAGTCTGCTTTTCCCAATTCATCAACGTTTCAGACACCACCAGTTTTTCGCCGTGCTCGATTGAGGACCTGGATATGGGCGGAGGGCCTGGTCCGGGGCTCGGAATTGGCCAGAATTACAATGCCATCAACCGCTGGACCTGGGGCTTCTCCGACTCGCTGAATATCTCCAAAGGCAAGCACCTGCTCGCGATTGGAATCGACACCCTGCGCCAATATTGGAATCTGAATACCGACTGGCTGGCCCTGCCCCTGGTATCGTTCCAGGGCGGTCCTAACGGTAACTTTACTGGGTACGGTTTCTCTGACTTCCTGATGGGGCAGGAATCGTCCTTTATTCAAGGTGGTGGCGAATCGGACGCGGTCAATGCGTGGCTAGTCCAGCCTTATATAGCGGACCAGTACAAGGTCAAACCGAATCTGACCATTTCTGCCGGTCTGCGATGGGAGCCTTTCCTGGCGCCCGTTCCCGAGGGCGGACGCATCACAGATTACTGGCCAGGTCATCAAAGCACCCGCTATCCAAATTCCCCTGTCGACCTCGTTTACCCCGGCGATGCGGGAGTTCCCAAAGCGGGTCTCCCCAGCACCTACAAATACTTTAATCCTAAAGTCGGTCTCGCGTGGCAGCCCAAGGCCATGCCAAACACCTCCATCCGCGCGGCCTTCGGCATGTACTCGACTCCACTTGCCTACGACGACTGGAATCCAGTGAGTGACACTGCGCCTTTCAGTCCGACTTACTTCGTCACTGCCGGGGGCATCGTCAATGGCCAAACGGTTCCGATCATTCCTTTCAGCGATCCGTGGTCGGCGTACACGCCAACCGGAGGTGTGAGTCCATTCCCGCCGTTCTCTAGCCCGCACAATGTACCGGGTCCGAGTGCGACGTTCACTGGGCCTCCCTATTCCGTGTATTACAACTTCGCCCGCAACTTTACTGCCGGGGAAAACCAAACCTGGAACCTGAGTCTCGAGCACCAATTTGGGTCCATGTGGCTGGCGCGGGCTGCATACGTCGGCGCTGAGGCATACCATTTGCCACACCGTCTTAACCTCAACCCGGGACAATTCTTCTGCGGTCCGGTCGGTCCCAACTGCACTCAGGCCGAGTTCGATATGAACGGAAGCCCGACCAATCCCAGGTACACGACCATGCAGCAGAATGTTTCAGACGGCACCAGCAGCTACAATTCTGGCCAGTTTACCCTGGAACGGCGGATGTCGCATGGCTTGCAATTCACCGCTAACTACACCTACTCGCACACCATTGACATAGCGGGAAACAACACCAAAGGCCTTAACAATCCGATCTGCCTGATCTGTAATCGGGCAAATTCGGATTTGGACATCCCGCAAGTGTTCGTGGCCAACTTTATTTATCAAACGCCGAGCCTTTCCGGCCGGAATGCCGCTACCCGCGCGTTATTGGGTGGTTGGGAAGTGAGCGGGATCTTTCACGCTCAAACGGGCATTCCATTCACCATTCTTTCCGGTCTCGGCCGCTCCTATGTGGGTGGGACCGATCACGCGGACTATGCATCGAGCCGTCATACGGTTCACGTAAACTCCAGTTCGCTGACGAATTACGTAGTAGCCAGCGACTTTGCTGAGCCGGGGTACGGAAGCCAAGGCGATACGGGACGGAATATCGTCCACCAACCAGGGACAAATCAGTGGGACATGGGGTTCAGCAAGAACTTCAGGTTCGGTGAGCGCTATCGCCTGCAGTTCCGTTGGGAGATGTTCAATGCCTTTAACCATCCGACCTTTGGTACGCCCGACAACAACCTGAACGATGGTACTTTCGGTCAGATTACCTATAGCCAACTTCCACCGCGAGCACAGCAAGCAGCGCTGAAGTTCTACTTCTAACTCTCCACTCAACCCGGGCAGGTGGTCTTCGGACCATCTGCCGGTTTGTCTTCTGTGCAACGCTCAACCTCAGAGGCATGTTTCTGCATATAGTGCCCGGCGAGGATCTCCGTCATGTATCTCAATTACAAAGATGCATCCTTGTTCCACCAGCAGGGTTTCGTGATTGTTCCCAACGTGTTTACGCCCGAGGAAGTTGACCGCATGAGCGAGGCGGTCAGTGGGGCACGGGTGGCAAATCATACAACTTCCATGCTGGATACTACCGGCCTTACCACCAAGCTGGCGATCTGGTTTGAAATCGGAGACGACTTATGGTCGGCGGTCACCACTTGCCCACGACTGGTCAACCCTCTACGCATACTCATGGGGGAAGAGATTGCGTTCTTTCATGGGAAAGTTATTTTCAAGGAAGCCAAACAGGCGGTGCCTGGGAATGGCATCAGGATTACGGCTACTGGTACGACCAGGGATTTGCTTTTCCGCGGATGGTCAGCGCGTCCATCGCCGTCGATCCGGCGACGAGAACCAACGGTTGCCTGGAGGTATTGCGCGGCTCGCACCGCCTCGGGCGAGTGACGCACGGCCAATTTGGCACGCAGACCGGCATCGATCCCACGCGCATAAAAGCTCTGGAGCCGCTATTCGAGCGGGTGCAGTGCGAAATGAAGCCGGGTTCTGTCCTCTTCTTTCATTGCAATCTGCTGCACTGCTCGGCCGCCAACCTTTCGGAATATCCTCGGCGTTCCGTGATCATGTGCTATAACGCGCTAGCCAATCCTCTGTTGGAAATCGGCTATCAGGACAGTCTCGGCCTCAAGGTCACGGCAGAGAATCGTGCGTGTCCCGTGGGACCGGACGATGGGATTATTCGCGCCGCGTCTTCGATCGTTGCCGGTTAATTTCGCACAGCAAGAGCGAGAAGTACCCAGCATGCTCTACTCGTTTTGCACCAGGGCACTTACTTCAGGAGGCTATATTGAAAGTACGGGATAAGCGGAACTCCCTTCGGGTCATTGCTTTCTTAATTCTTAGCGTCAGTTTTTCCTCTTTGGTCACTCGCGCGCAAAATGCCGCCAAATATGACAGCGTAGAAATCGGTGCGCTGGATGCTGACGCCTGGAATGGCATTGTGTTCATCCCCAATGCTTTCAAGCAGCAGGTTCCGTTTGCCATCCGCCTTGGCTCGCAACTCAGCGACGATTTTACGGACGGGAAGGCGATCTTCCCCATGGTGCGTGAAGTGGGGCCGCACGCCCCGGATGGAACGTATTCCCGCATGTCATGGACGCATTCCGGGCAAAATGCTCTCATCACCCTGGAGTGGTCGCGTCTGGATCAAACGACGGTAGTCGGCCGGATCACAACCCCGCCAAAATTCCGTTTGGTCGTAGAAAGTTACTTCCCCGCCTATTTCGACCAGCATGGCCGCGCGGTCGCCTGGGACATCGATCATGACGCCCAGGGATTTTATTCCATCGATGATTCGCATCAGGCGATTCTCGGGGAACGTTACTTTGATGGCGTGTTTGACCGTGCTGCGCGATTCCTGGTGACAGTGGATCGGCCAACCATAGGAAGCGGTGTCTATCCCGGTTTGGCCGAATTGCACGGCAATATGGATAGCACCGGCCGTCTCATCTCCTCCAATGCGCCGGCCCCCAATGTGAGCGCGGCTGGTCTTGAATTCAAGACCGAAGACGGCACTGCGCATTTTGTGGTGAATCTCGGCTGGGAGAAGGATGCGTTAGCCCAGCAAGCCAGGGATTTACTGACGGCGGGGAAGATTGACGGAATCCTCGCCGAGAAAGCGAGAGCGTACGCAGAGACGCGCCCCAGCGTGAAGGGGTTATTTGAAGGCGCGCCGGAAGCCATCGGAAATTCGATGTTCTGGAATACGGTGTACGCGGCTTCTCTGGACTCATCTTTCCCCAGCATCAGCCGGCAGTGGGCGAATAGTTGGGGTGGTTGGATGGTTGGCGAGTGGGACTGCTTCTTTGGCGCCCTTCTGACTAGCTTGGAAGAGAGCAAACAAACTACCGCAGCGATCAAAGCAATCCTGCTGGCACAGACAGAAAACGGCTTGGTGCCGAATGCGGCTTCCGCTTCCGGAATTACTCCAGGACGTTCGCAACCTCCGGTTGGTTCCTACATCACTTGGAAGGTTTATCAACGAACTCAGGACCGCACGCTACTGGAATGGGCTTATCCCCGCCTGAAGAAATGGCACCAGTGGTGGCTGCGCGATCGGGGAGACGGGCAGTCATGGAGAGATGGCAACCATGACGGATTGCTGGAATGGGGAAGCGACCGGGGCTCGGCAACGGGTCCGGGTGGCCGCGGATATTTGATGGCATCGCGCTGGGAGACGGGGATTGACGACAATCCCATGTATGACGGGGTAACCTATAATTCCAAGACCTACACCATGAACCTGGATGATGTGGGGCTGAATTCGGCTCTACGTTCTCGATGGGGAGTGTCTTTCCAAAATTGCGGCCATCCTCGGTAAGGACGAGGATGCCAGGACCTTCACCGCGGATTATGAACATCAGAAGCAACTTATCCGCGATAAATTGTGGAATGAACAGGACGGGATCTTTGAAAATCGCTTCTGGGATGGAGAATTTTCCAAGCACCTTTCGCCTACCAATTTCTATCCGCTCTTAGCGGGCATCCCGACGCCGGAACAAGCAAAGAGGATGATGGACGAACATCTTTTGAATCCGAAGGAATTCTGGGGAACCTACATCCTCCCTTCAATTTCGCGCAACGATCCGGCTTTTGTGGATCAGTTTTATGTGCGAGGAACTATTTGGGGGCCCCTCAATTATCTGGTGTACCAGGGAATCAACCGTTACGGGTTCGACAAGATAGCGCTGGAATACGCGCAAAGGAGTTACAACCTGTACATGGAGGACTGGCGGACCGCGCAACACGACGACGAACAGTATGGCGCTGCCGGCGGGAACGGCGGCGGAGATCCGCACTACACCTGGGGCGCCCTCTTGCCCCAGATAGCGCTCGATCAGTACGCCGACGTTAATCGATGGGAGGGGTTGCGGTTCGGAGCGCTCAATCCGGCCACCGGCGGCGAGTTCCGCGGTGTCCCCTGGGGAGGCCATGCTTATGACGTAACCATCGGCGCCGACAAGACGGCACTGAGTCGCGATGGCAAAGTTCGTTTTGAGGCGAATGCCGGGGTCGTGATTCGAGAATATCACAAGAGCCCTCGCGTCTGTCGTTCAGAGTTAAGAGTGAAAAGCCGGTTCAACTACTCACACGGGAATTTGACGCGGGCGACTTTGCTCTGAAGATTGATGGCAAACCGGCAGGCAATATTTCGGTCCGTCAAGGCTTGGGAAGGTTGAACTTGCCGGCAGGGAGCACACCGTGGAGCTTTCGAAGCAAAGAGCGTCCAGCATTGAGTAATTCGATAGTGAGAGGATCCCGACAACCCGGTTGATTTGCCCTCCCATGTTACGATCCGGGAACTTTTCGTCCAGCGAACTGCTTCGCCAGAAGCTAATCGGAAGGATCATGCTAGGAATGATAGGCACACAAAATCTCAAACAACTTATTCTTCCAGTTATTCTTGCCCTTACTGGGTGCGCTTTTCCTGGGCATGGTTTGGGATAATCTACCCCGACTTATGATCGCGTGGCGATTGATTCGCTCGATGCCGACGGGTGGAATGGCATCGTCTTCCTGCCTGAAGCTTTCCATCAGAAAGTGCCTTTCGCCCTTCGCATCGGCACCCAGAATGGCGACGCGTTCCTCGATGGAGAGAAGATTTTCAATGCAGTGCGCGAAGTGGGTCCACACGCTCCGGATAGTTCGTATTGCCGCATGGCCTGGAAGCCGCCGGGCAGCGACACGCTGATCGTTCTGGAATGGTCACGCATCGATCAAACTACCGTGGTGGGACGAATTACCGCTCCTGCCAACTTTCAGTTTGTCCTCGAAACCTACTTCCCGGCTTACTTTCCGCTCTTTGGCGGACCCATCTCGTGGGACCTGGACCATGATGCCCAAGGGTTTTATTCGATTGATGACTCGCGCCAGGCCATTCTCGGCGAACGCTACTTTGATAGCGTGTTCGGCAAAATATCCCGATTCCTGGTGACCGTGGACCGGCCGACGATCGGCTCCGGCACTTACCCGGGTTTGACTGAACTACGAGACAACATGAAAGGCTCGGGAAGGCTGGTTTCTTCAATCGTTCCCGAACCCGCCGTCAGCGCGGCCGGTCTTGAGTTTCAGACTACGGACTCAACCGCGCATTTCGTCGCCACTTTGGGCTGGGACAAGGAATCGCTTATCCATCAGGCCAGCGATTTACTTACGCCCGGCAGGATTGACGCCATCCTCACGCAGAAGGCCAATGCCTACGCAGCTCGGCGTCCCAGCGTAAAGGGTCTGTTTGAGGGGGCACCGGAGGCCATCGGAAATTCCATGTTCTGGAACACACTCTATGCGTCCTCCAACGGTCTCATATTTCCGAGCATCAGCAGGAGTTGGGCACACGAGTGGGGTGGCTGGGTAGTGGGAGAGTGGGATTGTTTCTTTGGCGCATTGCTGACTAGCCTGGAAGATCGCGCGCAATCCGCAGCGGGAATCAAGGCCATCCTCCTGGCGCAGGTGGACACGGGTTTGGTACCCAACGCTGCTGCAGCTTCTGGAATCACTGCGGGGCGCTCGCAACCTCCAGTGGGGTCCTATCTGGTGTGGAAGGTGTACCAGTGCATCCAGGACCGTGACTTGCTTGAATGGGCCTACCCGCGGCTCAAGAAGTGGCACGAGTGGTGGCTGCGGGATCGCGGGGATGGCCAGCCCTGGCGTGATGGTAATCGTAATGGATTGCTGGAGTGGGGAAGCGATCGCGGGTCTTCTACCGGCCCGGGCGGAACAGGGTTTATGCAAGCCGCGAAATGGGAAAGCGGGATGGATGACAGTCCCATGTATGACCAGGCCACCTACGATCCCGTCACCTACACCATGAATTTGGATGACGTTGGGCTGAACTCCCTTTATGCGCTCGATGCGGAGTGCCTTTCCAAAATCGCTGCGATCCTCGGCAAGGATGATGATGCCAAGACATTCAGCGCCGAATATGAGCGGCAGAAGCAGATCATCCGCGACAAGCTGTGGAACGAACAAGACGGGATTTACGAGAACCGCTTCTGGAATGGCGAATTCTCCAAGCGCCTGTCGCCGACGAATTTCTATCCTATGTTCGCCGGCATTGCAACGCCTCAACAAGCCAGGAGAATGATCGAAGAGCATCTGCTGAATCCCAAGGAGTTCTGGGGAACTTATACGACCCCGACCATTGCCCGCAACGATCCGGCATTCACCGATCAGTTCTACTGGCGCGGCGATATTTGGGCACCGACCAACTACATGGTGTATCAAGGACTCAACCGCTACGGCTTTGATAAGGTCGCGCTCGAATACGCGGAGAAAAGCTACACCCTCTTCATGGATTCCTGGAAGGGCGCGCAGCAGGACAACGAGCAGTACCATGCCTGGGGCGGCAATGGCGGCGGCAACACGCATTACACCTGGGGCGCGCTTCTACCTCTGCTGGCGTTGGAACAGTACGTGGACGTGAATCCTTGGGAGGGATTGCGCTTCGGCGCGCTGAATCCCGCTTCAGACGGCGAATTCCGGGCATCCTGTGGCAAGGCCATACCTACAACGTGAGGATCGGGCCCGCCAGAACTGCGCTGGATCGAGATGGTACGGTTCGGTTTGAAGCGGATGCCGGTGTTGTGGTCCGAGAGTATCAAGTGGAAAGGTCGCGCCTCGCGTTCAAGCTGACGAGTGACAAAGCGGTTCACATCACGATGCATGAGTTCGAGTCGGGTATGCTCCACGCCAGTATTGACGGGAAATCTGCGGGCCCAGTGAATGTACAGCAAGGCAGCGGAGGGCTGATTGTACCGGCGGGCGAGCACAACGTGGAACTGTCCCAGTAAGTCATCATTCTAGTGGCGAACGGCATTGACGAGCATCAATCATGATCAAAAGCAAGAGTGTGACGATTGTGCGCATCCGTTTTGCCTTCGTCTTAAGGTACCTACAGCCAAGCCGGGAAGCGATCCCGGCATGGCAAAAGGGGCGTGCGTGTTGAAGAAGTTCGACCGCAGACAATTCATCCGGGCGAGCGCTGCATCGTGTCTGGTCGCTCCCTTCTGGCTGAATGCCGACAGCAGAGTTCCGAACATTGTCGAGTTGGGCAAATCCCTCAAGTTCGAAACCGAGAACTATAGTTGGCGCTGGTCCGCCGAGGACGATCATTTCAGTGTCCTCAACCAGCAGGGGATCGTCATTGTTAGCGCTCCACTTCAACCAGTCGTAGTTGTTCAGCGGGCTGGCAAAGGTGCAAAGTGGCTTGCGATGCCCGGCAAATTTGATAAGTACGAAGTCCAGGGTGCCCGCGTAATTTGGACTTATGTGAACGTGAACGGTTCCGGAAAGCTTTCGGTTGCATGGCATTTTGATCAGCACGGTCTTTGGATTGAGCCGATCACGTACGAATCATCCGCCAACGAGGATGTGGTCAGTGTGAATCTTTTTGCGGAGGGTGCGGGTGATAGCGTCCGCCCCGCTCTTGCGGTCCAGACGATGGTGGTGCCGGGTATGTCCCACAGCCCTGGGCTAAGCCCGATCGTCGACCGAGCCATGAACCTGGATACACGAACCTCCATTGGCCGTAGCGGAACAGGAATCACCCAGCAGTGGGCATTGCCCTCTCACTATTTCGCCGGTTTCCGCAGGCCAACGCCCTACGCAGAAACCGTCAGTGACGCGACCTGCGCTTTTTGTTGCGGCCTTACTGACCTTCCCGCCGGCGATCTTTTCGTCGATCTAAAAGACCGGGGTAGTAGCCTGATATTCGACTATCGCAGCGATTTATGGGGTCAAATGCGCGGCCCGGGCAAACTCACTATAGGTGCGGGGCTACTTTGGACACTCGCCCCCAATTACCGCGAAGCCATTCGGCGTTATTACAAAGCACTGTTGGATGCTGGGATCATTCGCAAAAAGCAGAATTCTGCCAGGAAGAATACGACGATCCTTGCTCCGCAATGGTGTACATGGGGAGAGCAGGTCGCCTTCCACAAAGAAAATGCCATGGATGAGAACCTGCTGGAAAGGTCGTATCAAGAACTCAAGGCCTCGGGTTTGCAGATCGGCATGCTTTCCGTTGACCTGAGCTGGGAAGGAAAGTTTGGCAGCCTCGAGCATTCGGCGGAGCGCCTTCCTCATTTCGAGCAGTTCCTTGACCGCGTTCGAGCCGACGGTCATCGCATCGGCATGTGGGCTGCGTTTATGCGCTGTGAGGACCCGGCGGTTTTTGGGTTGACGCCTGCGCATATGATGCAGTTGCCAAATGGCGCGCCGTACGTGATCCAAGATGAACTGACAACTTCCTACGTGCTGGATTTTACGCGTCCCGAGGTCGAGAAGATCGTCCGCGAACGCGCCCGGCGATACATCCGTCGTTATAAACCAGACTTGGTGAAATTCGATTTTGGCTACGAGGTACCGCTGCTCGATACCGTGGCCCCACATGATATGCGTTGGGCAGGTGAGCGGTTGTTGAGCAAAGCGCTCGAAGTAGTGGTTGGCTCGATGCGAGAAGAAGACCCCGACGTGGCCCTGATGTACTACGCACTCTCTCCGCTCTATAACGACTATTTTGATCTGCACAGTATTGACGACCTGTGGATGGCGAGAGACGAATATGACCTCGAGGCGAACCGGCGTTTTTTCTTCAGCAGCTTGTGCGGTGAATTCGGTATGCCCACTTATGGTTCTTCTGGCTACGACTGGACCAGCGCGCCGAACATATGGTTCGACTCGGCGGCGATCGGTACGCTCGGGTCCGTGGCCAGCTTGAAGAGCACTGAGGTTGCGCGTGGCGAGCCATCGGCCCAGTGCGTGGCGAAGTACAACGGTTTGTCTCATCTCGTACGCCCCACGAATCAATTCACGGCCCGGCCGCTTGATCCGGTTTACACCCCTTTAACTCGCGGTGCGCATGCATCGTCATGGGTGCGATTCGAAAACGATCAGCCGGTTCTGGTGGCGCTACGAATGCAACGCATCGACGGCGGACCAGGGAAAAGTGACTTTGGGGGCATTGTGAGTACGACTGCCTCCATGGTCGTTGCTTCCAAGACAGAACAGGGGCTAAGCCAATCGGCCAAGTTGGCGGTTGTTCCTTATGGAGATGGCCGCCTCACTTTGCGCCAGTTGTCCCGCGGGACAGCTTCTGCGAACGTGGTCGAACACTATTTCTCCGGCCCATCGAAGGCCAACGCCGCAGAGATACGCGATGGAGTTCTTGAAATCCAGCTACGCGAAACCGGAGATGGCGGGTCGCCGGTCGAATGGATTGAGATCGACATTCGTTAGCAATAACGCGAAAGACTTCAGGAGGCTGAGAGCCACCAGGATGCGCACGCACAGTTTGCAAACAGGAAGACTCGCTCGAAGCATTTTTGTATCAGTTGCCCTGTGTCTCATTGGTGTTCAAGGCAGATATCTCGTCGTCCGCGCGGCGGAAGAATCGCCGTCGTCGTGCAAGGTCTGGCCATCGCAACCGCCGGCGAGTTGTCCCTTTCCGAAATCGACCGCCATCACCGGTATTTGCTTTACCGGAAAATACAATAATCAATTCGATTTCGGGGACACGTGGTATCCCTCCTGGGCCTCCGATGGAAACTTGTATTCGCCCTGGACCGATGGGAGTGTCAACGGCGTCAAATCGCTTTCCTTCGTGCTTCTTCCTGATTACAAGCAGGCAACCACTGGCTACGCGACGCTGGTTGGGAATGACCCGATGCACCTCAGAGCCATTGACGCAGGGGTGATTGCCGGCGACCCGAAGCCGTATCAGGGACGCTATCCCGCGGGCAGCCTGGTTTACAACGGAGTCTGGTATTACGGAACTTACGGCCTCTTGGATACGGAAAACGACCCGGATAAAAATTTGAACTGGGATATCCTCGGACCTCTGGTGGGATACAACTACTCGACCGATTACGGCAAGACGTGGCACGACAGCCCGCACACCCCGGCCAACCCACTGTTCGGTGAGCCAGACAAACCCGGCGACCCGGTGAAGATGGGCGTGCCGCATTTTGTGGATTTTGGCAAGAACATGCAGTACTCGCCCGATGGCAAAGCATATCTGGTGGCTCATGGCGCGGTTGCTTCAGATCCAGATCCCCGGCCCGCAAACCTGAGTTGGATTACCGGAGATCAAATCTACCTGGCGCGGGTGCAACCCAGCATCCACAACATGAACGACAAATCAAAGTACGAATTCTTCGGCGGCAACACTTCCGCGGGGAACCCCATCTGGACGCACGATTTCTCCAAGATCAGGCCGCTGCTGGAGTGGAATAACAATGCCGGATCGGTGACCATGACCTACGACGCGCCCCTCAAGAAATATTTGGTGTGCATCACCGATGGCGGCAACACCATTTCCACATTCAACACTTACATTTTGGAATCGGATCACATCACGGGCCCCTGGAAGCTGGTCATATATATGCACAAATTCGGGGAGCAAGCATATTTCGTAAACATTCCCTCCAAATTCATTTCCGCCGATGGACGAACGGCATGGCTGTGCTATTCCGCGAATTTCAAAGGGCATCTCACAGAAGACCCTCCCGGCAGTGGTTACGGTCTGAGTTTCCATGAAATCAAATTATTGCCTTAAAGCATGGGGTGATCACATGAGTCGATATTCGTTGCGCGCGATGAGCCTCATCGTCGCATGGCTTTCATTACTGGCAGTCTCGGTGCCAGCGCAGGATGCCTCACACAATTCCAGTGCGACCAGCGATACGTCGAGTGGCGTCGACCATCGTTATTACTATCTCGACTCATGGATGGGAGCAATCGGGCTGCCGGACGATCCTTTCAAGACGTTGGTGGATGCCGACGGCACTTTCTGGACGGAACAGGGCAAGAACTCGCTGCGGCAGGGATTCTATCCTCTGGCTGTTTATGAATCGCCACTCAAAATTCACGGCGATTTGCGGGGCGGCACCGAGCGTGTGGACCAGCATATGTACAGTTCCCGCGTGCCGGTTTCCATCGCCCACAAGCGGCAAGGCGATGTCGCTGTCGAGGAAACGCTCTTTTTTAGCCGGGCCTCTCGATTGGAGTTCGAAGCTCACAGGCGCAGAGTTGAAAGGGAAGAATTCGCTGCCCCAGCCTCGCCAATATCTGCTGATGACCGAGTACACCAACCATGGAGCCAAGGCGGTTGAGATTACTCCTATCCTCGATGTGATGGGTCCCACACCAGGGCCGAACTTGGATGACGACAAGATGTTCGACTTGTCGCCATACACGTTTTGCCGCGTCACGTTGGCAATTGACGGCTTTCGGCAATGGGAGTCCAGCACGACAATGTACAAGCCGAAGCTGGGCCTGAAAAAGCTCACCATTGCGCCTGGACAAAAAGCCAGATGGGTACTGACCATTAACCGGAATGGTTACAACAACACCAAACCAATCGAGTGGGATGAGGCCGAGAAGCTCAAGAATGACGCCATAGCCTATTGGAAATCTCTCGACCTTCCTTACGACACGATTCAGGTTCCCGATCCCGGTTTTCAAGCCATCCTTGAAACTGCTGTTCGCGAAACCTACCAGATGCGCTACATCATTAATGATTTGCCGGCGTTTTATCTGGGCGCGCGCGGCTACAACGAATACTGGGTGCTGGACGGATCGGTCGTAGATGAGGCCTTGAACGTCTTGGGCCGCGACAAGGATGCGGGCGGCTTTATGGATTACATGCTGCTGCATCAGCATCCGGACGGACGGGTTCAGGCTCTGACCTTGCATTGGAAGGAAACCGGGATCGCGCTGGTGGCGCTTTACCGTCATGCGCGCATGACGCAGGACAAAGCATGGCTGCGTGCTCACTGGCCACAGTTTAGTCACGCCGTCGCGGCCATCGAAAAATTCCGCCACATCGGCAGTTCCAGCGACCCATCCGCTCCTAACTATCATCTGAGCCCGGTCGGTTTCGGCGATGGCGGAGTCATGGTCCAGGCTGAATTCACCAACGATCATTGGATGCTCGCCGGAATGAAGGCCGCCGTGGACGCCGCGCAGTGGCTGGGAGAAAACGGCGACGCCGAGACTTGGGGAAAGCAATACGCGGATTTCAATAGCGCGTTCCAAAAAGCCATCGCCCGTGATGCCAGAACTGACGCACATGGCAACCGCTATATTCCCGCCCTGATGGGAGAGCAGCCGAAAGGATCCACCGAAGGGAATGAATATGTCCCCACCATCGTGAGCGACGACGACAAAGAGACTGCAAGCGGCGAGTGGGCTTTTCTTTTAGGGGTGGCTCCCGGCCACATCTTCGAAAAGAATGACCCGCTCATGCTGGGAACATTAAAAATGATGGAGGCGCATGAGGCCCCAGAGCAAGGTGGAATCGTGGAAGGCTGCGGCTGGAGCAGCTTTTGGACAGCGTGTAGTTCTTTCTATGCGCGGGACTTACTCTGGCTCGGGCAAGGCCAGAAAGCGGCGCAGCTGCAATATGCCGTTGCCCGGCATTCTTCGCCGGAGTGGAATTTCTGCGAGGAAACTCCCAAGCCTAAGCCCGGCGAGATCGTCAAATTCGATCGAGGTTGCGGCGGCGATATGCCCGACATTTTCAACGTTGCGGAATTCATTCGTCTGACAGGTCAATTGCTAGCCTTGGAACGCGGGCAGGAGTTGCATCTGTTCGAAGGCCTACCGCCACAGTGGATAAAGCCCGGAATGGTCACCCGACTCAATGGCATGGGAACAGTGTTTGGGAAGCTAACCTTGGAACTTAAAGTTGCGGCAGACGGCAACAAAGCCACGCTGAAGGTGAAACCTCTCAGTGATCCGAGTTGCCAGAAGATTGTGGTTCATCTGGGCGGCTGGGCGGCTGCGGATGCGAACGCCGTTCGTGAACTTACTCCCAACCAAAGTCACGAATTGGAATTAAGTTTGGTGAACTAGCGGCAAAACACAAACGGGAAGGTAAAAGTGCAATTCCTGAGAATAGAAACTAAGCGCTTTTATTGCGCTGTTGCCGTGGCATTTCTCGTCCTTGCTCACGCCGCGCAAGCGGCCGCGGACGAGTACCCAGCCAGGCACCACACTGCTGCCCGTCAATCCTGGGCTGATCGTGTGAGTCTGGATGACCTTATACCGTATACGTACCCCACGGCGGCCTGGAGCGATCGATATTCGGACATCGCAATCACCTGGAACAAGCCGGAGGAACCCGGCATTCAACGCCTCGACTCCGTAGTGGGTTGGGGCGGGACGCAGATCACCGACCGTCTGTTGTCTTGGAAGCTGAGTGAGGACGGTCAACTCCTGCCTCTCACCCTTAAGCACCGGAATTTTCGGCCAGATAAAGTGATCGAGTCGGATCAAGCGGGAGATATCGCCGTGACTGCGACTGCCGCGTTCCCCGCCTGGAATGTAATCGCGGTGCGCTTCACTCTATCCAATCCCAGTCAACGTGCGCGCAACGTTACATTTAATTTTGACTATCCGGGCAAGGGTGTGCCTCCAGACTGGAAGGGACCGTTTCAGCCGGGAATGGTTGTCAGCGTGGACAACGAGCCACAGGGGTCCTGGTCAACCTTGTACAAACAGCACGAACACGGACGCAACGTGGTCTGGGTGAGGGACTTCGTGGCGGGGATGACAGAAGGCACAACCCTGGAGATGGTCTGCCTGGCTGATCTATCTTCCCGGCAAATTCATCTTGCCCGTCAAGGCCAAGCCAACTTCACACTCGTCATGGCGATGGGGCGCAATCGCGGACGCGCCCGCCAGGCTTACCAGGAGGCAACGCTCAAGGTGTCTCGGGGATGGACACCCGAGGTGGAGACGGCGCGCATCCGTGGTGTGCTTCGCAAAGCGCCCGAGCTAGCCCCAAAGTACCGCGGCAACCCCAAGTACGAACGCTTGTACGCTCATGCGATTACCGGGTTGAACAGTTTATACATTCGTGGCGAGGGTGGATACACGGGCGACACCCGGGTTCCCTATACCACGAAGCACCTTCTGGCGATCGCCTTCTTTTGGGATACATCCTTTAGCAGCGTTGGGGCGCGAGAATTCGATCCTGTTCTAGGTCAAGAGGCGATTGAGAACTTTGTGAACAACCCTACGCCTCGTGGCAGCCTTCCGGGTACTCTCTCGGATACACATCGCGCCGGCGAAGGACAGGCGCCCATCATGTGCTGGTCAGCTTGGCATATTTACCAGTCGGGTCATGACAGAGCTTGGCTGGCTCGCGTCTATCCGGGCTTGGCGGGGTATGTAAAGTTTTGGGTGAAGTACCATTCTTCGTCTCGGGGTCTGGTGCAATTCTTCAACGCGGGTCAAATTGGCGACAACGATGCGCGCTTCGATCGAGTCTACAACCGCGACAACGGGGGAGAGCACGGAAACGAGCCGGTTTCTGGTTTTGAATCGCCAGATCTCAACGCATTTCTGGTGGTAGAGATGCGAAGTCTGGCTCTTATGGCGTCCGAGCTAAGCCTTCCCAGTGAGTCCGCGGAGTGGAAGGACAAGGCCAACAAGCTCGCCAAACTAATCGTGGATTGCTGTTATTTTCCCGATGACGCTATGTTCTACGATGTGGCGGAAGGCACGCACGAGAAATTCACTGGCGTGAAGGACCCCAACATGTTCCTGCCACTCTGGGCGGGGGTTCCGCTGCCTGAAGCGCAGGTGCATCGCATCGTCGAGGAACACATGCTGAACCCAAACGAATTCTTTCGTACTCTGCCGTTTCCCAGCCTTTCCTATGACAATCCGAAATATGAGTCCGGAGACTACTGGCGCGGCCGCATCTGGCCTCACTTTGTCTACTGGATGGCGCAAACGCTTTGGCGGACGGGTTACCACAAAGAGGCGGAAATAACCGCCGACCGTTTGTTGGACATGATGCAAATCCAACCCTGGCTCATGGAAAACTTCAACTCCGATCCCAAGAAGATAGGTAAGGATGGCTACGACTTAAGCCAGCCGGAATACAACTGGACAGAATCCGCCGCCATTGAATTGTTGCTTGAGCGGTATAAGGAGGACCCTCCTCCGCGATGAATTTGGCGTTTTGGTCTCAGTGGCAGAAAACAATCGGAATCCAAAAGGATGCAACCTCGTGAAGCTTAAGACCAAGTATTTTCCTTGCCCAGTAGTTCTGGTATTTATCGTTCTCTTCTGCTCATCGCGACCGGCCGTCGCGCAACAACCGGCGGAACACAAATCTGGGGGTGGTCAGTCCTGGGCGGATCGGGTGAATCTCGATGATCTCGTTCCCTACACGGTTCCGACGGCCGCTTGGAGTGACCGCTATTCTGATATTGCCATCACATGGACTAAGCCGGACGAGCCGGGAATTCAGAGACTGCAATCCCTGGTGGGCTGGGCGGGGACGAAAATCACCGACAATTTGCTGTCATGGAAAATGAGCGAAGAAGGCCAGACTCTGCCGCTCAAGCTGAAACACCGGAATTACCGGCCAGACAAGGTAATCGAGTCGGATGAATCCGTCGATCTTGATCTTACGGCGACGGCGGCATTCCCTGTGTGGGATGCGATTGCGGTCCGCTTCTCGGTTAAGAATCTTGCCTCGCGCAATCGCGATATCACTCTTGAGTTCGACTATCCCGGCAAAGGCATTGCTCCAGATTGGAAAGGACCGTTTCCTGCGGGGCTGATTGTCACTGTGGACAACGAACCTGAAGGATCCTGGTCCACACTATACAAACACAACGAGCATGGCCGAAACGTGGTCTGGGTGCGGGATTTCGTCGCCGGCATGACACACGGCACAACCCTGGAATTGTCTTGCCTCGCCGATCTCTCATCCCACAAGCTTCATCTCGCGCCCAAAGGCGAGGCCCATTTCACCGTGGTAATGGCGATGGGTCGCAATCGAGGACGCGCCCGCCAAGCCTATGAAGAAGCGACGCAGAAAGTCACTCATGGTTGGACTCCAGATGTCGAGACCGCTCGCATCCGCGCGTTACTCCGGAAAGCATCCCCAATGGCTCCCAAATATCGGGGGAATCCAAAGTATGAGCGGTTGTACGCACACGCAATCACCGGCATGAATAGCCTATTCATTCGAGGAGAAGGCGGATATACCGGAACCACTCGCATTCCCTATACCGGGAAGGAAGGAATTGGGATTGCTTTCTTCTGGGATACTTCCTTCACAACTCTAGGTGCACGAGAGTTCGAACCAGCGCTCGGAGAAGAGGCGCTGCAAAACTTTGTGGACAATCCAAGTCCCAGGGGCGCTCTTCCCGGAACCCTTTCCGATACGCACCGGGCGGGCGAAGGCCAAGCTCCCATCATGTCTTGGGCAGCGTGGCATGTCTATCAATCCAGTCACGATAAAGCCTGGTTGGCGCGCGTCTATCCGGGACTATCGGGTCATATCAACTTTTGGATGAAGTATCATGTTTCGCCGCGCGGGCTCGCACAGTACTTTAACGCGGGTCAGATCGGCGACAACGATGCACGCTTTGATCGTGTCTACAATCGCGACAACGGGAGAGATCATAGTAACGAGCCTGTTTCCGGCTTCGAGTCGCCCGACCTCAACGCGTTTTTGGTCATGGAGATGCGCAGCCTGTCTCTTATGGCAAAAGAACTAGGACTCGCCAGCGAACAAGTTCAGTGGAAAGATCGCGCCGACAAACTGGCGAAGCTCATCGTCGATACCTGCTATTTTCCCGATGAAGCCATGTTCTACGACGTGACGGAAGGCACTCACGAGAAATTCAGCGGAGTGAAGGACCCGAATATGTTTCTTCCCCTGTGGGCTGGAGTTCCCCTTCCTGAGGGAGAAGTTCACCGCATTATCGAGCAACACATGCTCAATCCCAACGAGTTCTTTCGCAGTCTGCCATTTCCCAGCCTGTCGTTTGACAATCCAAAATACGAGTCTACAGGCTACTGGCGGGGGCGGATTTGGCCGCATTTCGTTTACTGGATGGCGCAAACCCTATGGCGCAACGGCTACCATAGAGAGGCGGAACTCACCGCTGACCGCCTTCTGGACATGATGCAGTTGGAACCCTGGTTTATGGAGAATTTTAATTCCGATCCCCAGAAAGTGGGGAGGATCGGCGAGGAAGACAGCCAACCGGAATACGTCTGGACGCAATCGGCTGCCATCGAACTGTTGCTCGAACGCTACAAGGAGCCTGCCCCGGCACAATGAACGGCGCAGGCGCTCAGGCTCAAGACATGCAGATGGTCAATTACAGAAGATGGATAGGCGGGGTTCTCTTAATTTTCACGCTGCAGATTTGCTGTTTTGGGGAGGTCGCAAACCAGGATGCTGTCGCCAAGGCTGGAGCTCTAGTGAGGGCCGGCAAGGTCAAAGAAGCGGAGGCGCTTCTCCGCGCGGCTTCGGCAGCCGACCCCAATTCCGCATCCCTGCACGGTGCATTGGGTGAACTGCTGTTTAAGGAGCGCAACTACGAAGGTTGCATTGCAGAGCTCAATGTCGCTGTGGGGATGGATCCTGATTCACGTAAGTACACCATCTTGCTGGCCGAAGCCCTGATTGGCACACAGCGC
>CAWDCI010000024.1:0-267748 GCA_963800745.1 uncultured Acidobacteriaceae bacterium | reverse complement strand
GCCGAATTCAACCATGAGAGAGGAATCCACGCTCGATGGTACGGTCCGAGGAAAAAGCCGTCAAGCCGTGGGAGGGAAGCGGCAAGTCCTCGGGCATCCGGATCCTGGAGGTGATCCCTTTGGTTTGCTCCGGCCTCCTCCTAAAGGCGACTGTGTTCGCGAGACAATCCTGTGCGACAGTAGAACGAGCTCCCCGAGGCAGTGCGCCGCCGACGGAAAGTGGAAGCCGTCGACCGGCGCCCATGAACAGCGTTGCTCTAGATGGTCCTGGTGCCGGGCCTGGTCGCCCGCTGCTCTGTAGTGTTTTCACCTACCTTTACGAGCAGAGCCGGCGACCTGATTTCCGGGCTTGGCAGATCGGGCTGGGTCCGCTGACACCCTCGTATCATGCGTTGCATGCTTTTGCCATCTTCCAGGGTTCCTCTTCCGCTCCTTCCTTCGTCTCCTCGCTGTTCTTGCTGGGCCTGGGGACGTCCGGCTTTATCTCGACCCGGCTGATTCGTGACCGGTCCGGGCCTGCGCTGGTTTGACCTGCGGGTGGGGTTGGCCGGAGTCTGCACTCGCGTTCTGGAATGCGACAGCCTGGCCAGTGGCCGAATTTCTCGATTCCACCGGACTCCCCACTCCTCATTTGCGGCTGGAAACCGGTTTGGCGCGTCCTGTTTAGCTACTCTGCGTTCAGCTTTTACCGGGAGGCCCGTCGCCGCAGTTCCGTGGCTCTAAGCCTGCTGGCATTCGCTCTGGCATTGTGGGCGGTTCTCCTGAGTTTTGGACAGTTCCAAGGCATTTTTAGGGAGATCTTCGGCACCACGGGATCGCTCCTCGGCCCGGTGCCGCAAATGCTGCTGGGAATTGCCATGGTGATGGCGCTGTTTGAGAACGAACGCAATGCGGTGCAGGAGAACGCTCTGGCATTCTCCACCCTTGGAGTGGATTCGCGGCGCTTGCTCTCCGCCGAAGACCTTGTGCCCAGCATGCAAAACGTGCTGGACCGGTTGATTGCGCCGTTGCCCATGAGCCGCGCCGTCATTTGCATCTCGGAACGCTGGCGCACCGTTCTCCCCTCGGTGCAGCGCGGGTACTCCGCGGAGTTCGTCAAAAGATTGGAGACGGAGGGCGCGGGAGAATACATCTGCGAGCTTACCTACCGGCGCGGAGGCTTCGTCAGCTTCCGCAATGCTTCCGAGATGCCGGAACCTTTGCCAGCTCTTCCCGGCACGAAGTTTGAGGCGTTCCGCACAGTGCTGGCGGCGGAGAACATCCGTCACCTCACCGCCGTGACTTGCAGACCCGGGAACACAACTTTGGCGTAATTCTTTTTCCTCACGCCGAGCGCCGCCGGTTTGGAGCTTCGAATCTGCGCCTGCTCACGGGACTGGCGCTGCAGATCGGACTGACGTTGGAGAATTACGTCGTCATGCACGACACCCAGCGTCGTACCAAGGAATACGAACTTCTTACCCAGATTGGCCAGGCGATTAGTTCACGCCTCGACCAGGACGAGGTCTTGCGCTCGGTGCAGAAGGAACTGGGCCAGATTTTTGACACCAGCGACTTTTACATCGCTTTCCAGGAAGGCGAAGCGATTCGTTACGAACTGGAGGTGGAAAAGGGCGCGGTTCTGCCCAAGCGCAACCGCAAGGCGGCGAACGGACTCACCGAATACATGATTCGCACCGGCCAGCCGCTGCTGATTCGCTCGGATTTGGAGCAGGTTCGCGAACGTCTGGGGGTAACCGATACCAGCGGCCCGCCGGCCAAGAGCTTTTGCGGCGCGCCCATCCTGCTCAGTGGCCGGGTCGCCGGGGTCATGGCGGCCATGAACACGGAACGCGAATATGTTTTCGAGCCGCGTGACCTGGAAGTCATGCAGACCGCCGCTGGCCAGGTGTCGGTGGCGGTGGAAAATGCCCGCCTCTTCGCCGAGGAACAACGGCGTTCCCGCCAGCTCGCCTTCCTCAACAGCATTTCCAAGACCGCCATTTCGAGCGAAGACTCGGAGCAGATGCTGGCTGCGATCGTGGCGGAAATTCAAAAGAACTTCCGCTTCGATCACATTGGGATTGGCATCCTCGACTACGCCACCAAGGATATTGAGATCAAAGCGGAGGCGGGAATTACCACCCAGGCGTTGGGCAAGCGCATCCAGCTGGGCGCGGGAATTCTGGGACGAGTGGCCCGCTCCGGCGAAAGCGCATTGGTGCAGACCAGCGGTAACGACCCGCTGCAGGGCGTGCTTGCAAACTCCCGGTCGGTGCTTTGTATTCCCATCGCATACGGAAGCACGCTCCTGGGCGTGCTTAACGTGGAGAGCCAGCAGGAAGATGCCTTTTCGCCGCAGGATGTGCTCATCATGAATACCCTGGCGGATTTGCTGGCGACCGCTTTGCACAATTCCTTCGTCTTCCAGAAGTTGCAGCAGCAGTCCATCACGGATGGACTCACTGGCATCAAGACGAGGCGCTTTTTCTACGAGGCATTGTCGTCGGAGTGGAGACGCGGGTTGCGTTCTGGGCGCCCCTTTTCGGTCATTCTCATCGATCTCGACCGGTTTAAGGCGGTTAACGACACCCATGGCCACCTGGAAGGAGACCTGGTGCTGGCCCGCCTGGGACGCCTTCTGGAACAGAAATGCCGGCAGTCCAACGTGGTCGCCCGCTACGGCGGAGATGAGTTCATCATTCTGATGCCGGAGACTGGAATCGACCAGGCGCAGGCCCTCGCCGAACGGTTGCGGCAATGGCTGGCCAGCGACACCATGCTCAACGAGCACAAAATTACGGGCAGCTTCGGAGTCGCCAGCTACCCGGTGCATGGCCGTTCAGCGGAAGAAATCGTGCGGGTTGCGGATGTGGGCATGTATATCTCCAAGCGCGCGGGCGGGGACCGGGTTTCGATCGCCGAGGAGTTCGGCGAAGACGAATCGTGCGCCGTCCAACGCCAGCTCGTCTCTGGATATATCGAGGGCTTTCTTCATCGTGAGCATACCGGCCCGGAGGATCTGGAGGAACTGCTCAGCAGTCTCCGGAAATTTACCGGCGGCGAGGACGGCAATTTCGAGCTATTGCGGGAGTCCATCGAATCCCTGGCCCGAGCCGCCGAAGCCCGGGAGTTGAATTCCTCCGGCCACGGGGAGCTGGTGGCCCGCTATTCGGAAATTCTGGCGCGGGCGCTGGGTTTGCCGCCGGAAGAAATCTCCGACCTGATGTATGCCGCGAGGGTGCATGATGTGGGCAAAATTTTTATTCCCGAGCGAATCCTCAACAAGCCCGGCCCGCTGAGCGACGACGAGTTTTACCTGGTCAAGATGCACTCCGGCGTGGGAGCGGAGATTTTGGCCACTCTTCCGCACAGCGAGGGTCTGCGCCAGGCCGTGCAGCATCATCATGAGGCGTTTGACGGAACGGGCTATCCCGACGGCTTGCAGGGTAAACAAATTCCGCTTTGGTCGCGCATCCTGACCATCGTGGACGCCTATGTGAACATCACCACCGAGCGTTCTTTCTCCGCCGCAAAAACCGGCCAGCAGGCGCTGGGGGAGCTGGAAAGGCTGAGCGGGATCCGCTACGACGGAATGCTGGTCCGAATTTTTCTCCGGGAACTGAAGACAGAATCAGCGGCGTGGACCCTGGGAACGTAATCCTCGATCGCGTATCCCCTGTGGCTTGGCTCATGATGAGCGGTCCGATGAGACGCGAGCTGCTTATATCTTCAGGAAGAATGTTCCTCCAGAAGCTTTGCAAATCCGGGCGCAGATTTTTTCAGACTTGAAATCACGTACCTCCTATCTCTGGATATTCCCGCACCCTGGTCGTCGAGTTTATCCAGCACGAGCTGCTCACGGAGATGGTATTGGTGAATCAAGAAATCATCCGCTTTTTGGCATAGGACCCCATATTCCTCAAGGCAATCCTTTGGGAAGTGTTTGGTGTTTTGTGTAACCACTACGTTCGCATGCGCCACGATGGCGGTCGCCAGGACGTGCCGATCCTTTTCATCCGGAATACAGTCAATCGCTTTTGCTAGTGCAGGAGGAGTAGAAACCATTGCTTCTGGAAACGCCGCGTTCATTTGTTGTCTGCGATAGGCAATCTGGCCATTGGTCTTATGAAGTTTCGTCTTCAGCGCCTTGGCCATCTCCGCCATTATCTGTTCGCTCCACAAAGGCCGATACATAGCCGGTTCTTCGGCAAGCCGCAACAATAAGTCGCACAAAGATGCGGGAACAAGAACACAGGCGTCCAAAACAGCCGAGTATTCATTCTCCTGAGTGAAAATCATCGGGGATTTCTCCGTAATCCCCTTTTGCAAATTCCTGCTGGGCTAAGGTGTTCAGAGTTTCGCGACGCTTCATGTCGCGTTTCGCTTTGTAGGCAATGACGTTGCGCACATACATACGACGGTGTGTGCCGACGAAATGGAAGGGGATCTCTCCTTTCTCCAGCAATCTGATCAGAAACTGTCTTGACATACCCAGGATTTTGCTGGCTTCAACGGTCGTGAGTTCATGCCTGCTTTGCAGGATGGTCACAGAATGACCAGCCCGCAAATCCGCAAGCACCCGAAGCAGAAACGAGTAAAGGTTATTGGGTAGAATCTCTGTTCTGCCATCCGGTCCGATGAGCTTCGCTTCAACCTCGCGAAGCTTGGCGTAAATGTCGATAATCTCCTTTTGCTCTCTTGGAGAGATATCAACCGTCGGCGCTTCGCTGTTTCTTGGCATGGTGCCTGAAAGCCTCCTTGTGCTATATAGATGGTACCGCGATAAGTGCTACATCTGCAACTAACTAAGTTGCCGTTTTAGCATAATTGTAGCGAAGTATTGCCTGGTCAGACGAACGAAAAGGCTAGGCGTCCTCAGTGTGAGCATGGTGAGCGGCGCGGGCTGGAATTATCGAATCCCTGGGGAAACTCGCTCAGGCAGAGCTGCCGGTGCTTTATCGCTCCGGCGAAAGCTCCCTACAGGCCAAGCAGCTACAATGGACCTGGAGGCGTCTAACTAGCCTGAACGCATGAAGGCCCTTCTTTCGATCATCCTCCTCGCTCTGGCGGCATTCGCACAGACGAACCCGGCCGATTCTCCCCAATCGATTCCGGTGGATCAGGAGAACGCGCGTAAGGCCAGGGCCCTCCTCGATCAGGCGATCCAGGCCCTAGGCGGTCAAGCCTATCTCGATATCCAGGATGTCTCCCAGGAAGGCCGGACTTACAGCTTTCACCACGGGGAGCCCAGCAGCTTCGGAGTTCTGTTTTGGCGCTTTTACAAATATCCCGACAAAGACCGGATCGAGTTCACCAAGAAGCGTGACGTGGTCTATGTGAACAATGGGGACAAAGGCTACGAGATCACCTACAAAGGCACGCGCGCCGCGGACACCCAGGACGTTACGGACTACAATCGCCGCCGCCATTTTGCCTTGGATTGGGTTCTGCGGCACTGGATTAATGAGCCTGGGGTAGCGTTGTTCTACGAGGGGCCGGTCGTGGCTGCGGACAAACCCGCCGAGCAAGTCACGATTCTCAATGCCAAGAACCAGGGAGTTACGATTGCTATCGATAGCAATACTCACCTGCCGCTCAAAAAGAGTTATTCCTGGCGCGATCCCACGGATAAGGAACGCAACGTGGAAGAAGAAATGTATGACAATTACCGGCCAACCCAGGGAATCATGACACCCTTCAGCGTGACGCGCTTCTACAACGGCGACATGTCGAACGAGCGCTTCTTGACGGCGGTGACCTACAACCAGGGCTTGAGCGATTCCAAGTTTGACGCCCAGATTACCTACGGTCCACACTAATCCGAACCCAACGGGTAACGGCTCTTCCAATCTCTCTGAGTCGTATTTAAGTAAATGATAATAGTGCGCTTAGGTCATTAATAGAGGCCTGTCCGGCCGGCCTTCAGCAGCGGGAATGTGGCATATTTGCCACAGCCAGTTATTGTCCCGGCACTGGTAATCTCCTGCTTACCACCTAGCGAATTGAAATCAGAACAGACAATCCGTACGCCGATCGAGTGTTCGGGTGTGGGCTTGCACAGTGGCGCTCCCGTCCATATGAAGATCTTGCCCGGAGCTCCCGGCTCGGGCATTGTGTTCCGGCGCGTGGACCTGGATGGCTTTGAAGTGCAGGCGATCGGCCGCAATGTTGCCCGCGTCAGCTATGCCACCAGCCTGATGAAAAAAGGGGTGCTGATCTCCACCACCGAGCATTTGCTTTCTGCGTTAGTGGGAACGGGAATTGATAATGCGGTCATTGAACTCGATAACCTGGAAGTTCCCATTCTGGATGGCAGCGCCCTTCCGTTCGTGGAAGCGATCCGCAAGGCTGGAATCCGCAGGCAACGCCGGGCCCGCACCTATCTGCGAATCTGCCGGGAGCTGGAGCTGCGGGAGAAAGACAAATTCATTGCGGTTTACCCGTCGGATACTTACTCGGTTTCCTACACCATTAACTTTCCGCATCCCATGATCGGGAAGGAAACTTTTCGCGTGGATCTTTCCGATGGCAATTACCTACGTGAAATTGCTTCGGCCCGTACCTTTGGGTCGCGGGAAGATGAACGCGCCATGCGCAACATGGGTTTGATCCGCGGAGCCTCGCTGGAGAATTGCGTGGTGCTCAGTAAGAACGGAATTGAGAATCCGCCAGTGCGTTTCCCTGACGAGTTCGTGCGGCACAAGGTTCTGGACCTGATTGGCGATCTGGCGCTGGCCGGGAAGCAGATCCTGGGCAGCGTGGTAGCCGACCGGGCGGGCCACGCCATGCACACGGCCCTGGTATCCCGCCTTCTCCGGGACAAGACGCTGTGGGAGGAGACCACGGTGGACGAAGAGAGCCGCCCCACCCCCGTAGCGATGGAAACGGCGGCCAGCCAGACGGTCTAGTCAGCCGGCTGGGGAGTCGAATCCCGTGCCATCCAGACCATTCTTTCCCGGGAAAGTTGCTCCAGTTCCACTCGAGTGTGCGCGATCAACTGGGCGGCGTAGCTTTTGGCGGACTGTTGGTGCTCGGGCGTCAACTCGGCCACCCGGACTGCCAGTAGTGGAGCGTCTTCTTCCATCATGCGCAGCAGTCGCTGTGCGCGGTCGATTCTTACTTCAAGAGAAAGCATTGGCCTGGACCCCTGAACTGAATTCCTTTTGAGTGAATTCCTTTTAGAGGGTGCGCTGCCAGCGGGGCGGGTTACAAGTCTCAAGTTGGATTCGTGAGGCGAGTGGGCGACGGCGAGGACTCCGGGTAATCGTTGCAGGAAATGCGAGCGCCTTCCGGAGGCAGTCCCATTTTTGTCATTTGTTCGGTAAGCCATCCATCCAGCAGTTGCCGCGCACTGCCGGACAGTTCCACGAAACGGACACCGGCTCGTCCAGCGCCATCCACCCAGGCCAGGATCGCCTTGGCCTCGATAACCGTATTGTCGTCCGGCAAACTGAACGAGGCAGCGGACAACCCTCCCTTGGGCAGCTTGCCGGAAAAGTGAACGGCCATGCCTCCATCACTGAGATTGGTGGCGGTCGCCCTTAATTCGTGCTGGCCAAACTCCAAGTGCACCGCAATTTCGACCGGATGGCGGAAATAGCGCCGCCGCTCCCGCACCATGAAACTTAAGGCCGCGCTAAAGCAGCGGGTGGCGTTCACCGTTGAAATCGGCTTTTGCAGAACGAACTGCGCGCCCATGTCGAAGGCCGCCTGGGTCGTCGTGCTCCCGTTGAGGATGGCAAAGGACACCGAATTCTTGTTGCTGAGGCTTTTGCGCAGACCTTGCAGCAAGTCGAGGCCGCCTTCCAGATCATCGCAGTCCACGATCACGGCATCGAATTTTTCGGATTGCAGAATCTCATTGCCCGAGCGGGCGCCGCGGCACACCTCCACATCGATGGACAGCTTCTCCAGGGCCGGACGAAGCACCCCGATCACTTGTTGGTCACGGGTTACGAGGAGGGATTCCAGAGTCATGGGCGTTATCATGCTAATGCCATGTCTGACTCGGCAAAAGTGACCGAAGTAATGACAACCGCATTCCATTTATGCTGATTGGCATGGAAACCGCATACGGCCAGCTCGGCGGGGCCAGTGGCTTTTGGCTGAGATGAGAAATAGCGGTCGAACTAAGCCCCCATATGCTCAAACCCGTCTATCTTTCGCTGGGATCGAACGTCGGCGACCGGGCCGCAAATCTGCGCTCGGCGCTGACTCTTTTGGAAGGGGTAGGCAAAGTTGTCGCGGTCTCGTCTTTTTATGAGACCGAACCGGTTGAACTCACGGCCCAGCCCTGGTTCTTAAACTGTGCCGCGAAACTGGAAACCGAACGGATGCCCAGGCAGTTGATAAAGAACATCCTTGATCTTGAACGGGAGATGGGGCGGCAGCGGCAGCAGAAAAAGGGTCCGCGCAACATTGATATCGACGTCCTGTTGTTCGGCACTTCGATCATAGAGACGCCCGGGCTGACGGTTCCGCATCCCGGCTTGCATGAGCGCCGTTTCGTATTGCAACCGTTGGCCGAGATTGCGCCAGAAGTCCGCCACCCAGTTTTCAAACGAACGATTCGCGAGCTGTGTGACGCATTGCCACAGGGGCAGGCCGTGAAAAAAATTAAAGCGTAGCCACGGATTCCCGCGGATCAAGAAGCAAGAAACTGCTTTTCTGGTTTATCCGTGGGAATCCGCGTAGATCCGTGGCCGGCTTTTACGGAACTATAATTCTGCTGCCGGCCTCTTCGGGGGTGGTAAGGGCCGCAAGTCCGCCACCCAGTTTTCAAACGAACGATTCGCGAGCTGTGTGACGCATTGCCGCCCGGGCAGGCCGTGAAAAAAATCAAAGCGTAGCCACGGATTCCCGCGGATCAAGAAGCAAGAAACTGCTTTTCTGGTTTATCCGTGGGAATCCGCGTAGATCCGTGGCCGGCCTTTACGGAACTATAATTCTGCTGCCGGCTTCTTCGGGGGCGGTAAGGGCCGCAAGTCCGCCACCCAGTTTTCAAACGAACGATTCGCGAGCTGTGTGACGCATTGCCACCCGGGCAGGCCGTGAAAAAAATCAAAGCGTAGCCACGGATTCCCGCGGATCAAGAAGCAAGAAACTGCTTTTCTGGTTTATCCGTGGGAATCCGCGTAGATCCGTGGCCGGCTTTTACGGAACTATAATTCTGCTGCCGGCCTCTTCGGGGGCGGTAAGGGCCGCTTGCTGTTCCGGAAACTGCGCGAACAGAAAATCGATAAAGGCGCGGGCCTTCGGCCTGCTGGAAGTGCGTCCCAGGGCCATTCTGACCAGAAACACCAAGGCTCGCAAGACATCGCTATCGTGCAAGCGCGAGTATCCCAGATGCTTTTGCTCGGTCTCGCGATATTCCTTCACCATGGCTTGCAACTCCGCTGCCACGGCCTGCTGGACAACATTGGCGCTTGGCGTTTCATAGTGCAGCCCGGAGTTCACCAGCGTCTCGTAAGTCTTTGCCAGGGAACTAAGGGCGGCAATCAGGTCGGCATCTGTAAGCCTGTGGGCCCGCGCGCTTTTCGCCAGTGCGAAGCTCAGTCCCAGGACCAAATGCTCTTGCTCATAGAGAAACTGTTGGCTGATCTCAACCTTGGGGAATAGGGTGGAAGGCTCCAAATCCGCGAAGGGGCGCGGCTTGTCGTGCTCGCGGGCCTGCAACAGGTAGACACAGTCGCTGGGACAATCGAGCGTCACCTCGCGCTGCTCACCGCAACATCGCGGGCAGATGCGGTCATGCAGCGCCGGACAAAAGCGCTTCTGCTTTCGCTTTTCACAAATGGCGCAACTCATGCAGCCGGAGTCTCCACCAGCATTATGGCACGCAGGAGCGGAGAAGAGTTGGGGGGATGCTGAACCCACGCGGCACTGCGCCATCTGGCTATTTTGGAACCACGAGACAGCGGGAAGCGTGATTTTTATTGTCTTTCCAGCTTCCGGCTACGCAAAATCCGCGTAAAATGGGCCTCGAACGCTGGTTTTCCACAGGGACCGGGTATAAGATAGCGCTCGACGCAAGCAAATCTAAAGTTAATTTCACAGGAGGATTCATGGCAGGTTTGACTAAGACACAACTCGTCCGTCATTTGGCCGAGAAGATGGAGCTCAACAACAAGCAGGCCGCGGCATTTCTGGAAAATCTCGCGGACGTTGCAATCAAAGAAACCAAGAAGAACGGTGTATTCGTGGTGCCCGGACTCGGCCGCCTGGTGAAGGCGCATCGCAAAGCGCGCGTTGGACGCAATCCGCAGACCGGCGAGCCCATTCAGATCAAAGCCAAGACCGTGGTGAAGTTCCGCGTCGCCAAGGCCGCCAAGGACGCGATCGCGCCCAAGAAGTAGGCGTTCCCCATTTTGTGTAGCGGAGAGGCCGGCGACGATCGCCGGCCTTTTGATTTTTTCAGTTGGAGGTAAAGCTTTTCGAGTATCTGATTTGATTTGCAGATACCTTTTCCGCGATCCGCCCTGGCATGAATTTAAGGTTCACACAAATTGGAGTTTGCGTTGGACACGCGGCGCCAATTTCGAGGCTTGGCGCTTTTGAGCGTTCGGAACCACTCCACCAGAGGACGCAGCGCTTTGGCCGACTCGCTCCACTCCTTCGGTTTGCCGGAGCCAACTGGCACCCCTTCAGCCGGGACAAAGTAGCCGACTTGCTGTCTGAGCGTTCCCCGCGAAATTCTTGCGCTAAACATTTGCATGCCATCGGAAGCGCCGGACAACAGGGTAGGCATAAATATGAATGGCGGCATTTGCGTTATCGTCCCGGCATCCAGAAGATCGCGGAGGATTTGAATCTCTTTCCCATTGAGAGACCCCTCAAATACGCTTAGATCGGCCTTCTCCTCGAAGAATTCCTGGCGGCGGAGTTCCAGATGGAGGCGACCATCGGAAAAGACAATCACGCAGTTCATAGCGTTAACCGGGCCGGCAGCGGGCTGCGGGGTCGACCAAACCTCACCCATGGTAACCAGAAATGGCGGCGAAGCCGCCGGTCGATTTTGCGCAAAAAGCGCAAGCGGGGCACCGGCTACCAGAAGCAAAACCAGACTGCGGGCCCGGCGAGCCAGAACGTTCATGAGGAGCCTCGCCGCCGCCCGTCAAGTCCCCATACTTTCCCCACGTCGCCCACAAAGAAAATGACGAAGAGAAACAGCAGCGGAAGGTGATCAAGTTCGGCGCCGAAGTAGCGCCACACGGGAACACCGTGCCCGGGCCCCCACCAGGTAGCCAGGGTCAAGCTGATCATGTGAAGTGCGCCCACGACCGAGGCTGGCCGCACCGCAAATCCCAGCAGCAGACAAATCCCAATACAGAATTCGACGGCGCCGATCAGGTATCCGAAAAATACCGCGTGCGGCAACACCAGGTCAGCCAGGATGGGCTGATAGAGGCCCACCGCGCTGTCTTGGGCGTAGCTCTGCAAATATTGCTGAAAACCGCCGTGGGTGAATTCAGGGCTGAACAGCTTGTATTGGCCGAACAGGAGAAAAAAACATGCGGTGGCCATGCGCATGACGGCCAAAGTCTTGGGAAGCAGCGCGGGATCGTTACGCATGGGTTCCCAATTATGTCACGCAGCCCTCTCTGCGCGCGCTTTGGTAGTGAATGGCAGTGTTCAGCAGGACGCCCAGGAGCGCCGTTTCCTATCCCCCTGGGCCATCGTTCATAACGTACTGCTCCAAGGAATCCAGTTCCCGGCTCAGGTCGTCAATGCGCCACTGCAGCACGTCGCGAATGGAAAGCATTCCCAGCAGCCGCCCGTCGTTGTCTATGATCGGCAGGTGGCGGAAGTGACGCTCCACCATCGTAACCAGAGCTTCCCCTGGCCCCGTCTCCCCCGTGGCGAGCTCCACCGGCGTGGTCATAACGTCGCGCACCGGAGTCTTTTCCGGGTCGTGGCCGTTCAATGCCAGCTTCCGCATCAAATCGCGCTCGCTGAAGATACCCGCTACACGCCGCTGGTCATCCAAAATTGCGACTGCGCCGACGCGATGATCGAGCATGCTGCGAACCGCGTCTGCCACGCTGGCGAGCAACGAAACCCAGGCTGGTTCTCGATCGCACAGTTCCAAAACGTTCATCGAAGCACCTCCCTGCTGCAGACGTCACTGAGCCGCATCTCTACCGTCCTTTATGACCGGGAGTCGTTTCGTTCCCGCTCACCGACCCTGGGAAACATAATAACGATTGCGGCATTATGCCTTGTGCACAGCCGGTGTCAAGGAAAAACGAGCGCGTCGGCTTCAATCTCCACCAGCATCTCCGGCGAAATGAGACGGCTCACTTCAATCATGGAGGTCGCCGGACGAATGTCCCGAAAGAACTCGCCGTGGGCCCGCCCGATTTTCTCCCAGTCGGAAATTTTGGCGACGAACATCCGGGTGCGGACGACATCTTTCAAGGTGGCGCCCGCCTGCCGCAAGGCCGACTCTATATTCCTAATCGCCTGAACGGTCTGGGCGTAGGGATCGCCCACGCCAACGATGCGTCCGTCGCCGCCGGTTGCCGTGGTCCCGGAAACTTGAATGTGCGGACCGAATTTGACCGCACGAGAGTAACCGACGATTGGCTCCCAGGTTGTGCCGCTAGATATGTTTTCCCGCTGCATTAAATCTCCTTTCCTGCCGATAATTCTAATCAGGCGACCGGGGCGCGACACGATTGCCGGCAAGCACAAATTAGCAGCCGGCGCTTCGGGTTGCCAACAAACAGCATTTGCAACTTTGCGCCAATGATGCGTGTTTAAACAGATAGCACATAAGGGCCAGGTCGAGAGCACGGAAGTGACTTGCCTTTGGGCTGGCAGTTGGGTAAGGATCGGGAAAGTGGAGAAGAGTCCCGCGTGGAGTGCGGAATAAGGGGGTCGAGCCATGGTTTCGGAGTCGCATCCGCTGCAGCAGTTCTTTCTGGAACTGGTAGGACGGCGCTATGCCGAGGAGATTGGCATCCGCGATCCGCAGATCGTCGGCTACGTCGCGCACTTGCTGGCGGAGTTTTGCGACATGGAGCAACTCCTGAAGGTTCGCAACGCTACCGGCCGGCCCTTGTCGGATGTCGGGGAGATGTTGCTGGAATCCGACCCCGTGTTCGGTCCCGCGCCTTCCTTCGACCGCGAGCGCCAGGTGCGCAAGCACATCGGCGACTACACGTTGTTTTTCACCGGCATGTTTCCGGAGAGCATCAATCACTTCCGTTTGCGCCACAACCGGCTGGAGAATTTCGTGGACTGGATGAAGGCCGGCAAGGAAAGCTACTACGTCGTTTCCAAGTTTGACGTCTTCGAATACACCAAAGTTGCGCCGCTCTTCGCCAACCTGTCGCAGCACTTCGAGCAGTGCGTGTACGGCTTGAACCGGGTGAAGAATGATCTGCAGGAAATGCAACATCCGATTGTGCAGCGCACGGACGAAATCTTGATGTAGGCGTTCTTTGCGGACTCTGCGGTTAGAAGCTTTTGACCGCAGAGCTCGCAGAGAAAGACTGCCGAGGTCGCAGAGGGAACTTTCAAACGAGACGGTAGAAACTTAACCCTGCATCCCCTTGTACGAGTTTCCGGGATCGTCTCAACTTTCCAAACTCTTCTTCCGGATCGAATCTCTTATCGTGCTCGGCTATCACGACGCTGCTTGCTCTAAGCAATTTCGACTGGCGTAGACACTGTAAAGTGTTCCGGTATTCTTCCTCCATGCGATACGGTGGATCGAGAAAGATGAAGTCCGCGGTTATGCCCAGCGTCTCAAGCGTGGGCAGCGCGCGCGCTACATCCCGCTTTATGATCTCGAATCCCGCCTTCACCCCGAGCGAGCGCAGATTCGTCTGCACCAGATCCGAGGCGCGCGCCGATGACTCCACGAAATACACTTTACTCGCTCCGCGGCTCAGCGCCTCAATCCCCACCGCTCCCGTGCCGGCGTAAAGGTCCAGCCAGACTGTGCCTTCCAATGCGGCAGGGTTCCCCGCGGTCAGCACGTTGAACAAGGTCTCGCGCAGCCGGTCGGCAGTCGGACGCAGGTCCAGCCCGCGCAGCGAGGCTAATGGCCGGCTCCGGTATTTTCCTGTAATTACGCGCATGGGTTCAGCAGGCCCCGGTATAGCAAGTCGCAAGAGCGCTCGCTGCCATCGCGTTTAACTATAGAATAGAGACGGCGGGCGGCATATTCACCGATGCGAAATTGGTCCATTCCGGCGGGGCGGCTATTCGGAGTAGAAATCCGAATCCACATTACATTCTTCTTTCTGCTAGCGTTCGTCTGGGTCACCGAGTCGGCGGCCCGCGGAGCAGCCAGCGCGGGTCCTCGAGCCCTCGCGCTACTGGGCATTATTTTTGGCTGCGTGGTGCTGCACGAACTCGGTCACGCACTCACCAGCATGCGCGCCGGCATCCCGGCGAAGGCGATTATTCTGCTGCCTATCGGCGGAGTCACTCTGCTCGACGAAACCCGCCAGCCCATCCTGCCCGGCGCGCTTACCTGGAAGCGTGACATTCGCATCGCCCTGGCGGGTCCGCTGGTTAATCTTGTCATCGCCTTTGTGTCGGGAAGCATTCTGCTCGCAATCTCCCCTCATTTCCCCTTGTGGAAGCAGCCGTTCGTGACCTCGGCCAATTTGCCGCGCAGTCTGGTTTGGGGCAATGCCTGGCTGGCGCTGTTCAATCTGCTGCCCGCGTATCCCATGGACGGCGGCCGTGTGCTGCGCGCGGTCTTTGCCCGCCGCATGGACTCGGTTCAGGCCACCCGCCGCGCCGTGTCGGTCGGCCAAGCCTTCGCCATCCTGTTCATGCTGGCCGGCATTTTGTGGAACCCTTGGCTGACCATGATCGGCTTTTTCCTATTCATCGCCGCTCAGTTGGAAGAGCGGTCGGCGATTTTTCAGTCGGTGCTGGAAACGGTGCGCCTGGAAGACATTATGCTGCGCGATTTTGCAACCTTGTCGCCGGCCGACACCTTGGAAGACGCGCTGGAGAAGGCCGTGCATTCGCTGCAGGACGATTTCCCTGTGGTTCGCGGCAGTGACATGGTTGGCGTGATCTCGCGGCAGAAGATTCTGGCGGCTTTGCGATCCGAAGGCAACGGCTACGTGCAGGCCGCCATGAACCGGCTGTTCGAGGTCGCACAGAAATCGGAGTCGCTGGCCTCCGCCTTCCGCAAACTCAATGCCCGCAATCTAAGCCTGATTCCCGTGGTGGAAGATCAGCATCTGGTGGGCATCGTCACGCTGCAGAATCTGATGCACTCGATGGCCCTGCTGGCCGAAAGCCGCAAACTCCGCCGCGACGCACTGAATTCGTGAAGAGCCGAATAGCGCCGGCATCTTGCCGGCTGTCCTGGAGGGCGTCTCGCCCTCGTTGCGGGAGGGAGAAAATTCGATGGGTGCCCCATCCTAGTCGCGCTTTCTGCGACTAGGGTGGGATTCCACGAACGCATCCACTGAGCAACGCCCTTCCTTCGCGGCCGTCTATTCATACCGCAGCGCCACCATGGGATCCGTCTTCATTGCACGCCGCGCGGGGATGTAGCTCGCCAGCAGCGCCATTGCCGTGGCGCTTAGGGCTTAGCAACATCCCTCCTTTTCTCAGCAAGAAGGGGATACCCTACCCCACCAATCTTTTGGAATCAAGGAGTTAGGGACAAATCGCCCGCAAATCTTTGAGGAATAATAGCTTGTTCGCAAAATATTACAGAATAAGGACTTAGGTGGTTATCACGCCGCGCGAACTGGCCCGGTCCCCGCAGCTTTCAAATTGTCAAAGAGCTGATGCAATCCTTAAGCATGGTTGATCGGTGTGAGCGAGGTCAAGAAACAAGAAGGAACAAAGTGGCGGACTTTCCCGTTTTGGGACAATAGCTCCCGCGACCTGAAATCACCCAGCGGCGTGAATTCCGGACTGCCTATTCATACCTCAACGCCACCATGGGATCCGTCTTCATCGCACGCCGCGCGGGGATGTAGCTCGCCAGCAGCGCCACGGCAATGAGCAGGAACGCAACCGCCAACGATAGTCACCGGATCGGATGGCTTCACTCCAAACAGAAAACTCTGCAGATAGCGCGTTACGGCTAGGGCAGCAGCAGCCCCGATCAGCGTGCCGAGAATGGCGAGCACGATGCCTTGCCGGAGAACCAGTCGCAGTACATCGCCACGCTGCGCGCCCAGCGCCAGCCGAATTCCAATCTCCTGCGTGCGCCGCGTGACCTGATAAGAGAGCAATCCATAAATCCCCACGCAGGCAACGATCAGCGCCAGCAGTGCGAACAGGCTGGAGAGATTGGCGAAGAGCCGCTCCTGATAGATATTCTGGTCAATCTGCTCCATCTGAGTTTTCATGTCGGTGATGAGGAAATTGCTGTCGCAGCGGCTGACGGCGGCGCGGATCTCCGGCATCATGGCTTTCGGGATCCAGAGCGGTGCGAACTTACGAATGTCCCGATCTGATGAGTGAGTGGTTCGTAAACATTCGGGTACGTAAGCCGTGGCGGCGCGTTATAGCCGGCCCAGGTTTCTTTGTGTCAGCCACCAGCCCAACAATTTCAGGTGTCAGACGCTACATCTCATGGACGGGAAGATGCTTGCCAACAGGATTCTGCTTCCGCCAAATACAAGGCGCGCGAAGCTTTCATTGATCACCACAGCCGGATAAAAGCAGTGCTCCAGAAATACACAGTGCTGCTCTGTATTCAGTGATCTTCTGAATCCGCGAATCCTGGGCGTTAACGCTCTGCCTGCGAGTAAGGAGATGCGCATGGTCCGGAAGAAATCGGGGGCAACCGGAAGCCAGTGGGCGGATACCAGCGATTTTGTCTGATCGGAAATGCCGATCTCCATATTCGATCCCCGCAAAGACCCATACATGGAGTAGGTTGCGGAAGTCACACCCGGCAACGCGGCCAGTTGTTCCTGGAGCTCGGAACCCAGGCCTTTGAGATCTTCCCCGTCACGGCTGCTGAAGGTGGTGTCCACTCCAAAGGTCACCAGGTTGTGTGGGTCAAAGCCCAAGTCGACTGCTTTTAGATTTGCGAGAGTCCGAACCAAGAGGCCTGCGCCCGCCAGCACGAGCATGGCAAGCGCCATCTGGATCACGACCAGGCCGTTGCCCAAGGTAGCCCAGCCGCGACGCGATGCCCCAGCAGAGCTACCGCTGGCTTCTTTGAGGGCTGAAACCAGTTCTATTTTTACGCCAGCAAACGCAGGCGCAAGGCCGGAAACCAAACCGACAAGAACGGAAACCAATAGGGTGAAACCAAGGACGCGGAAATCGGGATGAACGTCCATTTGGAACGGCTGAGTACCAGTTCCATGACAAAAACTTTGCCAACGCGTCAGCGCCCCAGTATCCGAGAACGATTCCGGCCGCCCCGCCCGCAATCGAGAGCAAAATGCTCTCTGTCAGAAGCTGACGCATGATTCTGGGCCGGCTTGCGCCCAGCGCCGACACGCATGGCGACTTCTTTGCGCCGCGACGTGGAGCGGCCAGCATCAGCCCGGCAAGATTGGCGCACGCCAGAAGCAAAACGCCTGCAACCGCGGCCAGCAGCGCGAATAGAGGACGCGCAAATTGCTCGACGCAACAAACCTAAGCCCGTGCGCCGCAATCGGCAACTCAATGCGCGGTACGATGCCCGGCTTGAAGACGGCCTCGGACCATTGGTGGTCTGGGCGGCGAAAATCGCGGTTGCCGCGGCAGCAGCCTGACCAGGGTCGACTCCGGTTCTCAGCCGCGCGATCAATTCCAGCCAGGGACTTGCCGTGTTCTCTTTGGAAAATCCGGCGCCAGCGCGGGCTGTACAGATAGTGGCAGCCAGAAATCCGTGTCGAAGCCGGATCAAGGTTGAGAAATCCTGGCGAAGCCACGCCCGACAATCGTGACGGAGTCTTGTCCGACCCGGATGAGTTTCCCAACTACTGCGGATCTCGCGCCCAAGACGGCTTGCCAGAAACGGTAGCTCACGACGATAGCTGGTGCGGCATCGTCAGAATTGTCCGGGGGCACTAGCAGCGCGCCCCAAGCCTGGATGCGCACCCAGAGTGGAGAAGAATTCGCCCGAAACGAACATTCCCTGCACGTGGCTGGTGCGGCCGTTGAAATTCATGGTCAGACCGATGGGGACGAAGGCAAACACATCCGAGAACACATTCCGCTGAGCTTTCAGCTGCTCAAACATCGGGATAGGAGAATGTGCAGGCAGTTTCGAGAGAGGTTCTGCCCTCTTCGAGGCATCCGCCATAGTTGTACGAGCCGCCGTGAAAATAAGCTTCTCGCGGTGCCACCCAATTCAGCTGCACTAAGCTTTGCGGATCCCTCACTGGCAGCGTGCGCAGCATGATGGCATTGATCAAACTAAAGATGGCGGTATTCGCGCCGATCCCCGAGGGCCAGCGTGATGACTGCGACGGCAGTGAACCCGGGGCTCTTGCGCAACATGCGCAGGCCGTAGCGGACATCCTGAAGCAGACTTTTCATGGCGATCCTCCGCAGAACAGCGGTTTATCGGAATTCAGGCGATAGAAGTAATGGCAATTCGCTTGCCGATAGCAGGAAAAAGGTAAACCGTTGAGCGGAAGGAGGAAAGCGGGTTTTTCCGCCTGATGCGCGAAGGGAAAAGTGTCCGATTATGGACAATGCCGTCCGGAAGTGGACAGTTGACGAGCTTCGCCGGACGCTAACGGCCGAGGAGGGTCGTGTTGGCTCTGCGGCAGGCCGCTTGGCCGGAGCAGTAATTCTAGTTGTTCTGCGCATGCAGCGTGTCTCTGAGCGTGACCGGTTGCGCGTCTCCCGTTGCCACCTTGTCATAGAAATCCTTGAGCTCTCCATATTCAGCCGGGGGGAAAAGAACGCTGTTAAAGGCCAGGTCACGGGTGCAAACCAGTCCATTCGAGCCCTCGCGTTTCTGTTCCGCTGCGTACGTGGCATAGCTGGTTTTTGAATGCCGGTTGGGCGGCAGTTTCTCGACTTGGGCGTTGGCCGGCAAAATAATATGCACATCATCCAGTTGACGCGAAGCGTAGTCAAAATAGATGTAATTGGCGCGCTGCGCCGCCGGGAACCGAGGTTTCGCGTCTGCCTCGAACACATCGGTGGGAACCGTCCACCGTCGTCCATGGTTGGTGGCCCAAGGGCCGGCAACTTTGAACTTCGCCACCAACGAGGCTTCGGTCATATCCCACTCGGGTGAGTTAGTGAGAGCGACACTGGTGCCCGCGGGAAGCCAGCCACGGACTTCGTCCTCCAAAAGCTTCTTGCGTCCCTCCGTATTTATTTCGGCCGCCTGCTGGCGGCGGACCATGGCTTCCAGGCCGGAGAAACCCACCGCCAAGGTCCCTTCCATCGAGCCTTTTTCTGTAAGTTGCAGCCGCGCCACACGCTGAATCATCGCTTGCTGGTAAGTGGAAGCCGGGCTTTCCGCTAGCTCGGCAGCGCCGTTCTTACGCTGCCGTAATCCACGGACGCCGGCGTAGTGCCAATTCAGCACGCCGTAAGGACAAAATTTTGTGCCGGGATCGAGGAAAACATCTTCTCCACCGAGCCGGACGATTGCTATTTCGGCATCCAACTGATCGGTACTCATGAAGCCCAGATCGAAAGTGGCTCGTCCCCGGTCGGGCACCCACATCATCGTTGCCGGAATTCCCGCCGCTCGTAGCATCGCCACAAACAAGCGGTTGAGTTCGTCGTGGGTACCGCTGCGCCGCCGTAGAACATCCTCCACGCCGACGCTGGGCGTCAGCGTGGAAGCCTGGTTGGTGCCGGAAGCAAAGCTCAGGTTCTCCAGTTGCGAAACCGCTGCATAAATCTTTCGCACCTTGATCTCCGGCGCATCGCCAGATGCCACGAGCCGGTTGACGGCTTCTGAAATGCCCTGCTTTCGGTTGAGGAAGCTCTCGACTGCCTTATCCCAGGACTTGCCTGCACGTTTCCAATAGTCCTCCGCTCTTGCCTGGTTGCGATAGAAAAAGTTGACCCGCCAGCCCACAGAACCTGCCGGCGGCATGAAGGGTTCATCAGGAAATGGCGGAACATCGTTCATTTCAAGATCAACCCACTTATAAAGCGCCTCCGGTGTCACGTGTTCTTCCGGCTGTCTTCCCGCAGGCAGATGGTCGACCCAACTGTACTCACTTACCGGTTCGCCACCCATCGTGTTGCCGATAACTTCAAAGCTCTGTGCGTCAGGCCGAAGGGTGTCGATTTTAGGCTGGTATTTTGTCGGGATAAACTTGAAAACCACTCTCTTTTCGAAGAGTTCGCTTTGCACCAGCCACTCGGGAGCATTTCGCGATTCTTCCGGAAAGTGAAGGCTGTAGCGGCAATCGAGAATACTGCCAACCTGGACTGAGGAAAGGGTAAACGCCTTCACATGCATTCGCACCCCGTGATCCCGCACCACCACTTTGTCTACCGGCTGGTCTTCCAGCGGAATGATCCGACCGTCCGCATGCACGGTGCGACCACTTACTTGGGAGATGGTAAAGGGATGGTGGCCGACCGGGATTTCAACGTCTCCATATTTGATCCCAGCCTCGGTCAGCACTTTGATGCGGAAGTAGATAGTACGAAAGTTCCTGATGTCATCGGTGGTTTCCTCCCGGTAGAGGATGACTGCGGGCGCGTCGGGTTGTTGGGGGATGCCCGCCATGGCTTTTTCTTCCGGCGTAATAGCCGGCCAGTCGGCGGCATTGGATCGCGAAACGGCAAGACCAAAGAAAAGGAGAAGAAACAACGCAAGGTGCTTGCTTGGGAATGAACGCATGGCGAAAACCTCCCAACCGAGACGGGCTCATTGAGCCCAGAGACACTCTAGCGCAATTTTTCCGCCAAGCATCCTCGAGACGTAAGTCGTTGCTTAAAAAGGTCGAGACGCTTCGCAACGGGTTTCAAGCGACACGCGACTTGTCCGATTATGGACAATGCTGTCCGGAAATGGACAGTTAGCGTAGGGGCGGACGCCCTCGTCCGCTCGGCCGAACCCCAGAAGCTCCCCCCGGACGAGGGTGTCCGCGGTTCCGCGAATCAGGTTCGTCCCGGTCTAAAAGTGAATCGCGAGCTAGTCGAAGCTGCCTCTAGAACCGGACCACGAGGCCCACAGTCGGCTCCGCCATGTGCCCTTGCCCGCCGGTAAACAGACCTTGCAACTGGAAGTCAGGCGGAGAGTAGAACAGTCCCCGATACTGCAGGCGCAGTGCAAGAATGGAGATCAAATGGCAATCCACGCCGCCACCGTACAAGACGGCGGGCCGGGTCTGCCGGACACCTTCGAAGCTCTGCGGATTCCCACCGATCAAAGTATTGTTGGGGTTGAATACCAGCGCTCCGCCCCCGATCAGCAGAAAAGGCTTGAAGCGCTTGGTCTCCATGGGAGTAAAGACGAAAGCCCCGGTGAACTCGCTGATGGTAGTGGGGATGCGGTATTGCAGCGCGGAGGTTACGTAGTTCTGCGAGTCGTCGGTGCGTCCCCAGTTCACTTCCAGCGAACTTTTCTTCTGGAAGCGAAAGCGCGCGGTGCCAAGGAATCCCACGTTCGTAGTCGGAATCTGGGTAGTGCCATTGCCGCGGGTTTGTTTGCCAAAGAGAGCGGCCCCATTCAGAGCCACATCCCAACGGCCTTCGTTCTGTGCCAATCCCAACGACGTGAGCAACAGCAAAGCGGCTGCCACGATCGTAACTTGCTTGATCATCCTAGCCTCGAATAAGTCCGAATAGCAGACTCGCCATACTAAAGGATTTGCCGAAAAAATGTGGGATGCCGTCCTAGAACAAACGGATGGCCTTGGCTTGTTGCACGCCCGCCGCTTTTCTCAGTTCGGCGATCACCGCTTCCGGAACGTCGCCATCCACGTGCACCACGGCGAGAGCCTCGCCGGCCTGGCCGGGGTCGGCATCCGCCCGCCGGCCAAGAGAAAAATTGGCGATGTTGATTTTGTGTTCGCCAAGAATCGTGCCCACCCGCCCAATCACGCCGGGGATGTCGCGGTTGCGCATGTAGATGAGGTTGCGCTCCAGCGGAGCTTCGGCCTCGATCCCATCGACGTGCAGCAGGCGCGGCGCGTGGTTCAGCACGGAGCCTTTTACCACGTGCTCCTCGCTGCTGGTTTTGAGCCGGAGGGCGAGCACGCTGTCATCGTCAGCCGCTGTTTTCGGTTTGCACTCTTCGCTGATCCGGAGGCCGCGCGCCGCCGCAATGGCTGCAGCGTTCACCAGGTTAGCCTTCTCTTCGAGACTCTGATTCAGGATCCCTTTAATCGCGGCATTGCGGATGAGTTCCGTTTTCGCTTCGGCAATGTGTCCAGAGTAGCGCAGCGCAATTTCTTCCAGGGTGCCTTCGCTCACCTGCGCCAGGAAGGCGCCCAGCCGTTCCGCGAGCACAATATAGGGCTGCAGACCGAGATACTCCTCATGCGAAACCGAAGGCACGTTTACGGCATTCTGAATCACACCGTGTTTCAGGTACTCCTTCACTTGGAGCGCGATCTGGTAGCCAACTGCCTCTTGCGCCTCGTGGGTCGAGCCGCCGATGTGAGGGGTGAGCAGCACGTTGTCCATGGACTGTAGCGGTGAATTCTTCAACGGCTCCTGGACGAAGACGTTCGAGCGCCGCGCCGGCAATAAGGCCTTGCTTGAGCGCTTCCGCCAGGGCGGCTTCATCCACCAGTTCGCCCCGGGCGCAGTTCACCAGGCGCATGCCCTTCTTCATCTTTTTGAGCGATTCGGCGTTGATCATGCCGGTGGTTTGTGGCGTCAGGCCGACGTGCAAAGTGAGGTAATCCGCGGCGGCATAGACTTCGTCCAGGCTGGCGACACGGATGTTCTGCTCCTTGGCCACGGCCACGGAGACGAAGGGATCGTGCGCAATGATCTCCATGCCAAAGCTGCGGGCGCGGCGGGCAACCTCCATCCCGATCTTCCCCAGGCCGACAATGCCCAGCGTCTTGGCGCGCAGTTCCGTGCCCTGGAGAGATTTCTTTTCCCACTTGCCGGCATGCATCAGGGCATCGGCGCGGCTGAGGTGGCGCGCCATGGCGAGCATGACGCCTAGAGTCTGTTCGGCCACGGCCACGGCGTTCGCCCCCGGCGTGTTCATCACGGCGATGCCTTTGTGGGTGGCGGCATCGAGATCGATGTTGTCCACGCCGACGCCCGCGCGGCCGACGACGCGAAGTTTCTTGCCATGTTCAAGCAAAGCGGCGTCCACCTGCACGGCGGAGCGCACGATGAGGGCATCCGCGGTTTCCAGCTGCTCCGCCAGCTTGCCTTCCAATTGGTCCGGGCCGATCAGGGTCCAGCTGGGTTCTTTCAGCAGGGCCATGGCTGACGACGAGATTTTTTCCGCGACAACTACCTTCATGATTTGTCCTTGGCGCTCAACTCTTTAAGAGTGCGTTAGAATTCTGCGGAATCTGCCCGCAAGCTACAATCTCTTGACCAGAAAATGACACGCGTTTGACACCCTGACGCGAAGCTCTTCCTAGACTATCTCCACCTAGGGAATATCCCAACTGGAGAAACGTCATGAAGACAATTTCAATGCTATTGCTGGCGGCACTCGCTGTCGTCGGTCTCGGGTGCGGCTATGGCTCGAAGGCCATTACCCCGGCCCAGCCCGGAACCGCGCCCTCCATCAGTTCATTGACGCCGGCCAGCGCGACTGCCGGCGGCGCCGCATTCGTCTTGACCGTAAACGGCGCCAATTTCGCCGGCGACGCAGCCATAAACTGGAACGGCGCCGCCCAGACCACCACGTTTGTGACGGTAAGCCAGCTAACCGCCACTATTCCCGCTGCCGGCATCGCAACCTCCGGCACCGTGTCCGTGACGGTAACCAATCCTGCGGTCGCCGGAGGACTGTACGGCGGAGGCACCACGGCCGCCACTTCCACCGGCATGGACTTTACCGTGAACTAGGGCCGCAACTCGCGGCCTACCCCACGGGTTGCCGCTTTTCCGCGAGGCTGCGCGCGTACACCTCCTGGGCCGCGCGCACTGCCGCGCCGTAATTCACCGGCTTGCCGGTCACGGTGCTGAGCACGTGCTCGAGCGCGGCCAGGATTCCGACCGTATCAATATAGTCGTAGTAGCCGATATGGGCGATGCGGATCATCTTGCCTTTCATTTCGCCCTGGCCGTTGGCCACGACTGCGGAAAACCTGTCGCGGAATTCCTTGACCATCGCGCTGGAATCGAGGCCGGCCGGTGATTCAATCGCGGTGAGCGCGGCTGCCGGAGCGGACGCGGCAAACAACTGCAAGCCCAGCGCTCGGGCGCCTGCCCGGGTCATCTCCGCCGCCAGTTCGGCGTTGTCCACTAAAGCTTTGCGGCCGGCCGCCACATCTCCATTGCCCATCTGGCGGATGAAATCCAAAGCTGCGCCCAGAGCGGCAAACAGCGAGGTCGCCGGAGTGAACGCGGACTCACCCTTGGCGGCCGATTTACGCTCCTTGCGAAAGTCAAAATAGTAGCGGGGAGACTTCGTCGTTTCCATCCGCTTCCAGGCGGGTTCGCTGATGGCGCAATAAGCCAGGCCGGGAGGAATCATCAGCGCCTTTTGCGATCCGCCAATGATCACGTCGATCCCCCAGCCATCCACATCAAAATGCGTGGTGCCCAGGCCGGTAATGGCGTCCACCACCAGCAGGGTGTCATCGAGTCCGCGTACCAGTTTGGCCACGCCCTGGACATCATGACGCGCGCCGGTCGAGCTTTCCGTGCCCTGCAAATACACAACCTTGACGTCCGCGGTCAGCCTGCTCTTAACCTCGTCCAAAGAAAAAGTCTGGCCATACGGTGCGCTGAGAACGTCCACGTTGCAGCCAAAGGCCTTGGCCAGATCCCGCCAACGTTCGCCAAACTTTCCCGCCGTAAGCACCAGCACCTTATCCCCGGGAGATGTGAGATTCGAGACGGAACCCTCCATCACGCCAGTGCCGGAAGAGGCCAGCACCAGAACGTCATTCCTGGTGCCAATGAATTCCTTCATGTCGCTGAGCACCCGCGTAAACAGGGCGCGAAAGTCGGCGGTCCGATGATGCAGCGAAAAGGCAGCCATTGCGGTCTGGGCTGCCGGAAGCAAGGGTGTGGGGCCGGGGGTAAACAGGCGATTCTTCAGTAGCATTTTGACGGTCCTTGAAGGTTTCAGGAGTACTTCATAGTCTACCGGAACAGCCATCTTTTGGCAGGTTACCGTCGTGGGAGGCTCAAACCCTTCGCGTAGAATTTTCAGTCGTCCCTCCGGGCCTTGTCATCTGATATTCCGCCAACCCACCGCTGAAGCGGGTGGACCATTGGCAATGGTCCCTCAGGGACCACGCTTCAGCACGGAAACTACAGGGTCCCGAGAAGACCATCATTGATACCCAACACCCAGAGCTACGTTTCTACAGGCTTGGCAACGCAATCGATTTGCAGTTCGAGCTCTCCCGGAAGGATTACGGGCCGAGTACCACGCGGGCAGGGAGCAGCGGCACATCGCGCAGGCTGGTCTTGGCCGTATAATGGCCGGATCATGAGCCTTATTGAGCAGATTCAAAAAGACATTACCGCCGCCATGAAGGCGCGCGATGAACAGCGGCTGTCCTGCCTCCGCATGGTCAAAAGCGCGCTGAAGAACCGCGAAATCGAGAAGATGGCTGCGCTCGACGACAAAGAAGCGCAGCAAGTGCTGAGCACGCTGATCAAGCAGCGCAAGGAGTCGGTGGAGGCATTTCAAAAGGGCGGCCGGCAGGAAATGGCCGACAAGGAAGGCGCTGAGATCTTGCTGATCGAAACCTACCTGCCCAAAGCGGCCGGGGAAGAAGAGATTGTGGCGGGCGTCACGGCGGTGGTCGCCGAGATGGGCGCGCCTACGATGAAAGATATGGGCGCGGTGATGAAGAATGCCATGGTCCGGTTTGCGGCGGCGGGGATGCGGGTGGATGGGAAAGTTGTGAGCGAAGCGGTCAAGAAGCAGTTGGCCGGGAAGTAAGTCGTGGGCAGGTTGGGCGGCTAGTTTCCGCTGTGGTAGCATCCTAGCCGCTTGGCGAGCCGCCGGGAGCCCCCCCTGAAAAGCGAAACGGCGGCTGCCCCGCGTAACACATCTAGCGACCAACGGCGTAGAATCTCCCTTCTGATTTCAGAGCCCGGTTAAGCAAGGAGCGAACCTGTGAAAGTTTACGAAGGCGCGAACATCCGGAACGTCGCAGTGGTGGGGCATGGACATGCAGGGAAGACGACACTAGTCTCCGCCATGCTATACACGGCCGGGGCCACGTCTCGCTTCGGACGCGTGGACGATGGCAGCTCCATCCCCGATTACGACGAAGAAGAGATCGCGCGCAAGATGTCGATTTCAGCCAGCCTGGCCTATGTGGAGTGGGGCGGTAACAAGATTAACTTCGTAGACACGCCCGGATTCAACATGCTGGTGCATGAGGCCAAGCTGGCGCTCCCCGTGGTGGATGCGGCAATCGTGGTGGTGGATGGCGTGGCCGGGGTTGAGGTGGTCACGGAGCGGGTGTGGAGTTACTGCGAGGAATACAAGACCCCGCGGCTGATTGTGGTGAATCGCATGGATCGCGAGCGGGCCAGCGCCGAGCGCGTGCTGGAGTCGGTGGAGAAGGCTTTTGGGCGCAATGCGATCCCGATTGAACTGCCGATTGGCAGCGAGAAAAACTTGAACGGCGTAGTGGATCTGGTCCGCATGAAAGCCTATACGTACGAGCTGGGCGGCGACGGCAAAGGCAAAGAGACCGAGATTCCCGCCAACATGAAAGATCAAGTACAAGCGGCGCACGAGCGTTTGGTGGAACTGGTGGCCGAGGGCGACGACAAATTGCTGGAAGAGTTCTTCGAGAAGGGAACCATTCCGGAAGAAGACCTGGTTCCGGCGCTGCACAATGCCATCCGCGAGGACAAAATCTTTCCCGTGATCTTCAGCTCTGGCCTGGGCAACGTGGGCGCCGACCGGGTAATGGACTTCATCGTGGATTACACGCCCGCGCCTTCGGAGCATGAGTGGGTACAGGGCGAGGCCGCGGAATCGGCGAATGGGGACGTCCCGAAGCGGCGTGAGGCGGACACGGAGCCGGTCTCTTTGTATGTGTTCAAGACGGTTTCAGATCCCTTCGCGGGCAGGATTTCCTATTTCAAAGTATTTTCCGGCGTGGTGAAGAATGAAGTAACGCTGCAAAACTTCAGCCGCGGGTCGCAGGAAAAACTGTCGCACATTTCCATCATGCAAGGCAAGACGGCGGTGCCCGTGACCGAACTTCATGCGGGCGACATTGGCGCGGTGGCGAAGCTCAGAGACACACTGACCGGGGATACTCTGGGAGATAAGAGCGCGCCGATTCAGTATCCGCGGGTGAAGCTGCCGGAGCCGGCGATTACCTTTGCCATCGAGCCCAAGTCTCGGGCGGACGAGGACAAACTGGGGCCGGGGATCCACAAGCTGATGGAAGAGGATGCCATGCTGCGGTTTTTCCGCGATCCGCAGACCCAGGAATTCCTGATCGCGGGCACCGGGCAGCAGCATATTGAGGTGGTTGTCTCCAAGATGAAAAGGCGCTACCACACGGAAGTAGTTTTGAAAGCGCCGACGGTTCCCTACCGGGAGACGATTCGGGGCAAAGCCGACGTGCAGGGGCGGCACAAGAAGCAGACCGGCGGCCACGGCCAGTACGGCGACTGCAAAATCAAGATGGAGCCTTTGCCCCATGGTGGAGGGTTCGAGTTCGTCAACGATATTTTCGGCGGCTCCATCCCCAAGAACTACATTGCGCCGGTGGAAAAGGGAATTAAAGACGCTGCGGCGCGGGGATTTTTGGCTGGATTTCCGGTGGTGGACTTCCGCGTGATTCTGTACGACGGCTCGTATCACGATGTGGACTCGAACGATTTGTCCTTCCAGATGGCGGGGCGCATTGCCTTCAAAAAAGCGATGGAAGTGGCCAAGCCCACGCTGCTGGAGCCGATCATGGCGGTGGAGATCACGGTGCCGGATGAGTTCGCCGGGTCAATCATGGGCGACTTGAACAGCCGGCGCGGACGGATCCAGGGCATGGACAACAAAGGCGGCAACACCATTGTGAAAGCTGAAGTCCCCATGGCCGAGATGCTGACCTATGGCGCCGACCTGACGTCCATGACTCAAGGGCGCGGAAGTTTCAACATGGAGATGCATCACTACGACGTGGTGCCCGCACAACTGCAGGAAAAAATTGTGGAGAAGGCGCGGGCCCAGAGAGGCGAGGTGAAGGAAGAAGAGGAGTAGGCTTGCGCGCGGTGCTTTGTAGCGCTTCTTCAAGCCAGCTTCATCCGGAACTCTTCAGCTCCAGGGCCAAGGTGCCGTGCTTGCCGGTCTCGCGGCCGGAGACGGCGCCGAAAGGAAAATCATGATCCGCCATGTGATTGCCGTTTGCCTCGCAGTCATCTCGCTCCTGCCATCCCTTCAGGGAAGCCAAATAAATCCCAAACCGCTGCCGCCGATCCTGGCGCGCGCCATGGAAACGCCGCCCTTCTCTTTTATCTACGCAAACCAATCGTCGGAGCAAATCCTTGCGGGATGGAAGCATCGTCAAACCAGGAAATTGCTGCCCGGCGACAGAGTTCAAACGATCACGACCTATACCGACCCTGCCACAGGCCTCGAGGTGACGTGGGAAGCAACTGAGTTTGCGCAATTGGGAGCGGTGGAGTGGGTGGTGCGCCTGCGCAATACGGGTTCGGTGGATACTCCGATTATCGAAAAGCTTCTGGCTCTGGATCGGAAGATTGCCGTGCCGCCGGGTACGGTGATTTTTCATCATGTCCTCGGCAGTGCAGACCGGCCCCCGGTCCCCGGCGCTGCTCCCGGCATGACTTCAGACTACCAGCGCATTGACCAGCAGATGGCGGCAGGGACGGATTACCACCTGGCACACTACGGCATGAAACAAGGAAAGCACGTCGAGACCGACTTGCCTTACTTCAATGCGCAATGGGACGACGGTGGGCTGATCGGCGGGATCGGCTGGACTGGCCAATGGGCGCTCACGGCCCAGCACCAAGCCGACAGTCTGGCAATCACCGCAGGTCAGGAGATTACTCACTTCAAGCTTCATCCTGGTGAGAGCGTCCGCACTCCCAGCGTGGTGTTGCTTGAATGGAAAGGGAAGGACTGGCTGCAAAGCCAGAACCTGTGGCGGCGCCTGCTGGTGGCCTACTACCTGCCCCGCGTTGGCGGTGAGGTCATGACCCCGACGGTGACCCATACTCCAAACTTCACCCTGATGTTCGACGACATTGCCGCGAAGACAGGCCGAAATCCGCTGGAAGCGTGGCCCACACTCAAGACGGGCAATCCAGTTTTTCAGCAGAATCCTTCGCTTAACTACGTCAACGAAAAAAACCAGCTGGAGTTGCTGAACCAACTTCCCGACGTTGGTCTGGAAGGCTATTGGATGGATGCGGGATGGTTCATCGGAGGATGGCCCTCGGGAGCGGGGAACTGGGACCCCGATCCTAAATTCCCGCGTGGCTTGAAGCCAGTCGGAGACGCCGCGCACAAGCGGGGCCTGAACTTTATCTTGTGGTTTGAGCCGCAGCGAGTGTCGCCCGGCACGGTGATCGCGAAGCAGCACCCGGAATGGGTGCTTCACCTTCCCGACGACGTGACGAAAGACGGATTGGTGAAGAACGACGGCCAATTCAACTTCGGCATTCCCGCCGCCCAGCAGTGGATGACGGATATGCTCTCACAGCATATCGAAGACTGGGGCATCGACACCTACCGGAACGACAACAACCAGAACCCACTGCCTTTCTGGCGCGCCGCCGACACTCCCGACCGCCAGGGCATAACGGAAAACCATGATATCGAAGGCTTCTACGCTTTCTGGGATAGCCTTCTGCAAAGGCACCCGAAGCTCACCATCGATAACGCCAATTGGCGAATCACTGGTCCGGATATCGAGGTAGCCAAGCGCAGCATCGGATCGTTAACGCGCACCGAACTCGACGGCGGCGAGTATTTTCCAGAGGTCGATCAATCCCAGACCATGGAGTTGAGTCTCTGGGTTCCACTGCAAGCCAGCCTCCTGAATGCGCTCGATCCTTACCGGGTACGAAGCGTTGCTACCACTGGAGCGGGAATAGGGCTGAATCTCCTTTCCCCCTACATTCCTCGGGAGGAATTGCGCAAGGCGGTGGCGGAAATCAAGCAGAACCGTCCTTACTGGCTTGGCGACTTCTACCCTCTCACCGGGTTCACCTCGCGGGACAATGAATGGTGCGCCTGGCAATTCCACCGGCCTGATCTCAGTGCCGGCTATGCGCTGTTTTTCCGTCGGCCGAAGAGCGCGCAATCCAGCATGACGGTTGCTCTGCGTGGATTGGATCCCGCAACGAAATATGAGGTGACCTTCGCCGAGAGCTACGATGTGACGGACCGTCGCACCATGACCGGGGAGGACTTGACCAAACTTCACGTCGACCTCTCGTCAGCTCCCAGCAGCATGCTGGTGCGATATCGAAGAATTGAACAATCTCGGTGAGGACGGAGCACCGCCTGCCCTGTGACGATCAATCACACTTATTTATCATAACCACAAGTCTATGAAACTAAAGGTCGATCATGCCACCCTATGCGGGTCGGAACTCGAGGTCATGGGCCAGGCGTTCACAGCCGTCGGATTAGCAACCGACTACGGGGGCCTTCACGCCAACGGCGTTACCCACATGGCGCTGCTGGGATTCGAGGATGGTTCGTATCTGGAACTGATTGCGCCGCTGAGACCAGGCCGGGCGGAAGGCTCCCCTTGGGGAAATCTTATGCTTGGAGACGCGGGCCCTGCGGCGTGGGCGGTTGGCACGGCAGACATTCAGGCCGAGGTGCGGCGGCTGACCTTACTTGGGATCGAGAACGCCGGGCCGGAACCTGGAAGCCGGCGGCGTCCGGATGAGACGTTGCTTGAGTGGCAAACGGCATCCGCCGGGCCGGGAACGCCTGGGGCGATGTTGCCGTTCATGATTCAGGATCACACGCCACGGGAGTTGCGGGTGCAAACTACGGCCGGTATGAAAGGCTCGGGGCTGTCGGGGATTGCCACGGTCGTGCTGGGGGTCAGGGATCTCGACGAGACGACCGAACAATACCGCCGGGCCTATGGCTGGGAGGCGCCGCTGGTTGAGAATCACCTGGAGTTCGGCGCGAAGATCGCGCATTTCCCGCACACGCCGGTGATGCTCGCCACGCCGATCGATGAGGGGACCTGGCTGGCGTCGCGTCTGAAGAACTTTGGCGAGATCCCGGCTGCCTTTCTGTTGAAGACGGCCGACCTAGAGCATGCGGCCAGGAAGTTTCAGCTTATCGGCGAAGCGAAGTGGTTTGGTGGTTCGGTGGCATGGTTCGATCCGGGCAAGTTGGGTGGGAGCAGGCTGGGTGTAATGCAGCGCTAGGGCATTTTCATTCCAAACGGCTCAAGATGTACTTCTGAGTATGCGGATGCCTCAAACTAGGCATCCCATGCGGATTTCCACAGTTGACAATGCCATAAGACGGGAGCTAAATAGGCCCACCGGGTTTCCAAACTCAGCAGCGGCACGGGTTTCGCGCACGCGGAGAACTGAGAAACCTGCGAGGAGACGAGATGAATAAAGCCGATCTCATTAACCGGATTGCCGCTGGCAGCCGGATCAGCAAAGTGCAGGCCGCAATGGCCGTGGACACATCGGTGGACAGCATTACCGCCGCGCTCAAGAAAGGGGAAAGGGTAGCGCTCATTGGTTTTGGCACCTTTTCCGTGTCGCAGAGGAAGGCGCGCAACGGGCGCAACCCGCAGACGGGAGCAACCATCAAGATTGCCGCCCGCCGAGTGGCGAAGTTTACCCCCGGAGCCGAATTGAAAAAGGCAGTCAACCGCGGAAAGTAAGGGCCCCAGTTTTTATTTGAAATTAGAGAGAACGGCAGGAGGTCGGTCCTGCCGTTTTTGTTTTTGGGCAAGCACCCTTCGGATTTGATTTCTTAGCGCACTCTGGGTAGTCCTTGGCGGATTCTGCGCTTAAAGGCTCTTGGGTTTCTTGCCGGAGTCGAGTTAAACGCTTTAACCGCAGAGCTCGCCGGGACCCCCTGCTGAGTGCGCAGAGACTCCCCCTCCTCTTCACCGCAGGCGCCCGCCTTGCTGAATCCAAGCGCCATCCGATAGAATCTAAGCATTCGCGACAGGACTTGGAGACCCATGAAGGCAGCCATTCATCCCGCTTACAACGAAATTCGTGTTATGTGCGCATGCGGCAACAGCTTTACCACCCGCTCCACCCATCGGGGCGATATCCACGTGGAAATCTGCTCGAGCTGTCACCCGTTCTTCACCGGCAAGCAGAAGCTAATGGATACGGCTGGCCGCGTCGAGCGCTTCCGCCGGAAGTACGCCAAGGTGGAACCGAAGGTGGAGCCCGCGAAGAAGTAGGTCAGCCGCGGATTTACCCGGATCTGAAGCCCTCGCCGCGGCGGGGGCTTTGTTTTGCTTACTCGTCCCGCTCGACGATCTCTCCTACGCTGTTGTAGTAAACCTCTTTGGGAGGTTTGGGTTTCGCGGGCTTTGCCGGCGGAGGCGGGGTGGGTGCTTGCGCCGTGGGAATCTGGGGAGCGGCCGGTGGCGGAGCCGACTGCTGGGGCAGGGATGGTGGCACAGTAGGTGTTGGTATGGGAGGAGAAACCTGCCTCCCAGGCTCCCGCACGGGGGCGACGGCTGGCGCAGAAATGGACAGGCCCGCCGCTGGGGCAACGCTCGCAGACCTGCGTTGAGCTGCCCTCGGCCTTCGCTGCGCCCACGAGCTCACCAAAAGCGCGGCAATCGCTGCAAAACACAGCTCCAGAACCGAAGCGAAAATCGCGGGAACGTTGAAGTCTCCTTTGCCGAGGTAGAGTGGCGATTGCGGGTCGGCCTCCATGACTCGCGACAGCGCGGGCAGAACCACCGCGCTGGTAAGCGACACCACAAAATTCCAGATGGCCGCGCCTAAAACTACCGCAATCAACAGGCGGCACATCCATTTCTTCGATTCGGCGGGAGACAGGTCAGCGGCAAGCTGTTTGCTGGGCGCGTCCATAATTCTTAGACCTCTGGGCTGATTGTGACACAAGGGGAACTCAGGGGGAAGGCAGTAGAATAGCCACGTGCGCAAGGGTTGGGACAATTCGGTGGAAAGGGCCGTCGCGGACAAGAGTGTCCGCGCAACACGGGCTGTGCCTTCATCGGTCGCGATTGGCGGCGTGGAGATTGCTCCGGCTACCGTGCTTGCGCCCATGGCGGGCGTGACCGATACCGTGTTTCGCCGCTTCATCCGCAACTTGGGCGGGTGCGGGCTCATCATGACTGAGTTCACTTCGGCGGATGGCGTGCTCCGAAAAAAAGATCAGAAGGCCAAGCGGTATTTGCATTTCTATGAAGATGAGCATCCCATCTCGGCGCAGCTCTTTGGCAGCGATCCGCAAGTCATGGCCGAGGCGGCGCGCATGGTCGAAGGCTTCGGCTTCGATCTGATTGATTTGAATCTCGGCTGCCCGGCGAAAAAGGTCGTGAAATGTAACGGCGGCTCTGGACTACTGCGCGATCTGCCGGCGATCGGGAAAATCTTTGAAGCAGTTCGCGCGGCGGTGAAGCTCCCGTTCACCGTGAAGTTCCGAGCCGGATGGAATGACGAAGAAATTGTCTGCGTTGAACTGGCGCGCATGGCAGAGAGCTGTGGGCTGTGCGCCGTGGCGCTGCACGCTCGCACCCGCGAACAGGGATACAGCGGGCAGGCGCGCTGGGAGTGGATTGCCGCGGTCAAAGATGCAGTGAAGATTCCGGTCATCGGCAACGGCGATATCCGCACACCGGAGGACGCCTGCGCCATGGTGGCGCAGACCGGATGCGACGCGGTGATGATTGGGCGGACGGCGCCGGCGAATCCGTGGATCTTCCGGCAGATTGCGCAATACAACGCTTACGTAGGGACAGGCGCCACTTCGACTTCGCTCAGTGCAGGCCTCGCCTGTCCAGCGGAGCGCAGCTCCGCAGCATTAGGCGAACTCTCGCTCCCCCGGACAGCCGAGGGCGGCTGTCCCTACGATCAGCCATCCGAGGCGGATCGCTACCAGATGATCCGGACCTATTTTCGTATGCTCATTGAAGAAGAATTACCCGACGCGGTCGGCAAGATGAAGCAGTTCGCGTCGTGGTTCACCCACGGGGTGCCGGGCGGGGCGGCCCTGCGTAAGGGAATTTACGAATCGAAGAGCGCGTTGGAGATTCTGGAGAGAGTTGAAGAGTTCTTCGAAGCGCGGCTGCAAACCGCAATCACTGTTCCCTGACCGTTGTCCTGCTGAACGCCCGTGACTTTTTGAATGATGGGTGCCCCATCCTAGTCGCGCCTTTTGCGACTAGGTTGGGATTCCACCAGCGCCTACGCTCAGAATGGCAAGTCCTTAAGCGCCATCCTCCCCTTTTCATCCTTCTCCACAAAGCCCCAGGGTATCTTCATGTCGTGGGTAAACACCGTCAGCCACTTTTCGGGGATGGCTTGCGCGTAGTAGCGCTTACGGCTGGCCAGAGTGTCCAAGGGAAAAAGATCGAAGCCGGTGGTCCAGGCGAGATCCAATTGAGCGACCGTCGGAAACAGGTCGGAGATGTAGCAGGCGGTCTTGCCTCCACTCTCAATCATGACGGCCTGCATGTGCGCGGTGTGGCCGGGAAAGACTTTCACCGAGATGCCGGGCACAATTTCCTGGTCGCCGTGCAGCAGGTGCATTTGGCCGCTGGCCACTAGCGGATCGTAATTGTCGCTGATATAGCTGATGCGGTCACGTTCGCTGGCATTTTGCGCGTACTGCCATTCGCCTTCCTGCACGAAGTACTTGGCCTTGGGGAAAGTGGCCGCGACATTTTCACCGCGGCGGACCGTGTTCCATCCGCAGTGATCGAAGTGCAGGTGGGTGTTGATGACGATGTCGAAATCTTCGGGCGCAAATCCGGCGGCGGAGAGATTGTCGAGCAACTGCGCGGATTGCCCGTAAATCTCGATCATTTTCTGCGAGAGTTTGTTGCCGATTCCGGTCTCGATAAGAACGGTGTGATCGCCGCTACGAACGATAAGCGAGTTGAGGCCGGTGGGAATGCGATTGTTTTCGTCGGCGGGAAGGCGCTTTTGCCACATCACTTTGGGAACCACGCCGAAGAAGGCTCCGCCATCGAGGTAGCAGACGCCGTCGCAGATCGCGGTGAGTTCGAAGTCGCCTAGAGTTGTACGGGACGTGTTTATCATGTCGCAGTCACTTGCCTATCAAATCTCTGAGCGCATGCGTGTGTGGAATCCCACCCTAGCGCAAAAGCCGCGCTAGGATGCCCGCCGCACATCGTTCAAAACTCAGTGTCCTAGTTCGCTCTCCAGAAAATCCTGAATCATGTGGAAGAGCTGTTGCTGAGTTCCGCTGCCCGCAATGCCGTGAGTTTTTCCGGGATACGCCATGAAGCGGAACTGCTTGCCCGCTTTGATGAGGGCGTCCATCATCTGGATGCTGTTCTGGAAATGCACATTGTCGTCGCTGGTGCCATGCACCAGAAGCAGCGCGCCGTGCAGTTTGCCGGCCGCCGCCGGCATGGAGGACTCGTCGTAACCTTTGGCGTTGTCTTTGGGCAGGCCCATGTAGCGCTCGGTGTAAATACTGTCATAGAGGTGCCAGTCGGTGACGGGCGCGACCGAGACCCCGGCCTTAAATGCATCGGAATGGGTGAGTGCGTAAGCCGTCATGGAGCCGCCGTTCGACCATCCCCAAATGGCGACGCGGCTGCGATCCAGTTGCGGATACTGCGCGAACAGTTGATCGAGAGCGGCGAGCTGATCTTTGAGTTCGATAGCGCCGAATTGATGGCGGATGGCGATTTGAAATTTGCGGTCGCGGCCGGGAGTTCCACGATTGTCCACGCTAAAGATGGCAAAACCATCACGGGCCATAAGTTGATGGAAGATGCCACGCGTCCCTATCCAACCTTTGCTGACGGTTTGCCCGGCGGGGCCACCGTAGACATAGACAATCACCGGGACCTTTCCGGCGCTGGGATTTTCCGGCGGAAGCAGTAGCTGACCGTAGAGCGGGGTGCCGTCGTCGGCCTTAAAGTTCAGGAATTTCGGAGCGGCCAAGCCATAGTCTTGTACGCTGCGCGACTCCCAAAACTTCTGGCACGAACCCTCGGGCGCGCAGAGAGCCATGCTCGGCGGAGTCAGAGTCTCGGAAAAATTGTCGAGGTAGTGTTTGCCGTCCTCGGCAAACAGGGCGCCGTGCATGCCATCGGGCTGCGAAATGCGCTTCCATCCCGAACCATCGAGTTTGATCGAGTCTAACTGGTGCTGCAGAGGGTCGCCGTGATTGGAGGTGAAGTAAACGGTTCCAGCGTTTTCGTCGAACCCGTCCACCCCCAGGACATCGAAATCTCCCTGGGTGATTTGGCGCTCGAGTTTGGCATCGGCCGCAAGCGGATTTTGCGAGTCGAAGCTGTAGAGATAAAGATGAGTATGGCCGTCGCGCCAACTGGACCACAGAAAATGGTCGCTCGATTTGAACAAGCGGAAATTGTCGGTCACTTCCACCCACCCGTCGGGGTCCGATTCGGTCAAGACTTTGCGCGAGCGGCCGGAGTGGGCATCGATGAAATAAAGGTCCATCTTGTCCTGGGCTCGATTCAGGACCTGCGCCCAAAGCACTCCATCCCGAACCCAGCCGAAGCGGGGGATGTAATTCTTCTTATATCGTTGTTATTGGCATCGGTGTCATCGGTGAGAGAAATCCACTTCGTCCCGCCTCCCGACGCGCTTACCACGCCGAGCCTGACCGCCGGGTTGGGATCGCCGGGTTGCGGATATTTCTCCCCGTCCACTTTGGCATGAACCGGCGACCAGTCCTCGATCGGATAGGAAGTAACGCGCGTTTCATCCATTTGCAGATAGGCGATCTCTTTGCCGTCAGGAGACCAGAAATAATTGCTACGCACGCCGAGCTCTTCGGAATAAACCCAGTCCACTTCACCGTCCAGCAAATTTTCGTCTTTGTCTTTCGTTAGCTGCTTTTCCGAGTCGCCGGAAGTCGAACGTACATACAGATTGTGCTTGCGAACATAGGCGACGCGGCCGCCCTCGGGAGAAAACTTGGGATCGTCGCCTGGGTCGGGCGCCGAAGCAAATTGCACCGCGGTGCCGTTCTCCAGCGAGTAAAGCCAAAGTTGTCCTTGCGAGTTGAACAGGAGATGCTTGCCATCCGGCGCCCACAGGTAGGCGGCCACGTTGTAACGGCGGAGGCGCTCCTTCTCGCGTTCGTCTTTAATGTTCCCGATGGGAGGCGCTAACGTGGCCAGCTTCTGCTCGCTGACCAGAATTCCCTTTTCTCCGGGTCAGAGCGTTCACGAAACGTAGCTCGCCATGCTCGCCGGAATCGTCACGCTGCACGTAGGAGATCTTGGAGTAGTCGGGGCACCACTGGACGTTTTCCGGGCCGCGGCCGGTCAGGCCGCCGTCGGCGAAGATGGTTTCGATGGTGAGCTTCTTCTCTGGAGCGGCGTTTTGCGCCGGGGCTGCGAAAGTCAGCGCGCAGCAGAATAGCAATAAGAAGGAACGGTCGTCTCACGTAGGCAACTCCTGCGGGATGAAAGCGATATTGGGTAAGGCAGAAAAGTGTACACCGATTCAAGCTTGAACCACTAAGGGCACGACGGTGCACCAAGGAAACCATGAAACAAAACCTCCGTGAAACTTCGCGCCCTTCGTGGTTTACGGTTTGGGCGGCCTGTTACAATCTTCGCTCCGCGGGAATCCTATGCCCCCCACACCGGCAAACGGCAAGATTTGCTACATCCAGATACCCGCTAGCGACGTTGCGCGTTCGGCCGACTTTTATCGGCGCAGCTTTGGCTGGAACATACGGCGGCGAAGCGATGGTGAGATAGCGTTTGATGACACCACCGGCGAGGTGAGCGGCGCATGGGTGTTGGGGCGTCCGCCTTCCTCTGAGCCTGGACTTCTTTTTTACATCATGGTCGCCAGTGTGGCCGCGGCAATTGATCTGGTGGTGGCCAACGGGGGCGAGATCGTGCAGCCGATCGGCGCAGACGCCCCCGAGATCACCGCCAGGTTCCGCGATCCCGGAGGAAACATCATCGGCCTCTATCAGGAACCCGCCCAAACCTAAGCTGGGTACACCGCCGTTCTCAGCGTGCTAAAATTAAATTGTGACTTCCTCCTACGATGCTTCCTGACGTACAAAGTCTCATCGAGCTGCAACAGGCAGATCGTGAGATCTTGCGCCTAAGAGAAGAAATCGCCGCGTTGCCGAAGCGGGTTGCGGTCATCGAAGAGAAATTGTCAGGCACCAGAGCCCTTCTGGAGAAGGCCAAAACCGCTGTAAAGGCCGACGATGCCTCCCGCCGCAAGTATGAAACCGCCATCCAGGATCTGCAGGGCAAAATCTCGAAATACCGCGACCAGTCGCTGGAAGTAAAAACCAACGAACAATACAAAGCGTTGATGGGCGAGATTCAGTTCGCCGAGCGGGATATTCGCGGAAATGAAGACAAAATTCTGGAGTTGATGGTCAACGCTGAAATCCGCGAAAAAGACGTGAAGGCCGCGGAAACCGAGTTGAAGGCGGAGATGGCCGAGATTGAAACCGAGAAAGCCGCCGCTCGTGAACGCACCGCGGAAGATGAAAAGCTGCTGGCGGAATGGAATGCCAAACGCGACAAGGCGCGCCGCGGCGTGAGCGCCGACCTACTGCCGCACTATGACCGCGTTGCCAAGTACCGCGGCACCGGACTTTCCGAAGTGCGCGATCAGAAATGCCTGGCTTGCCAGGTCATGCTGCGGCCGCAGACTTACAATGACGTGCGCAACGGCGTGGAGACGGTGGTTTGCGAATCCTGCCAGCGCATTCTTTTTTACAATCCGGCCAACGAGACGCAAGTCGCGGCGCCCACCTTCCACAAGCGCCGCCGGGCCCATCCGAAATTCGAGGCTAGCCAGGCCTGGTACTACCGTCCTGACTACGGCGAGAACGGTGAAGTGTATTTGAGCTTCACCAACGCGGGTGGCTTCTCCACGCGCCGAGTCTATGACGTCCACAATGGACGCAAGCTGGGCGACACCCTCACCCGCGAAGGCGAGTACCGGCTCGGCTTTCCCGAGGATTTGAATGATTCGGCTATACGCCTGAACGGAAGCTGGCCGGAAGCAGAGATCGACGGATGGGGCGACGAAATGCCCATGGTCGTGCTCGACATTTTGCAGCGCGACCTGGAACTAGCCCGAGCGGATTCGGCGCGAGGCCACTCCAAGTCTGAGCCCGTAGCTTCAGAGCATCCTGCCGCCAGCTAAACCTCAAGAAAACAAGTAGGCGCGGGTGCCGTCCACCCGCCCGCCTCCACAAAGAAACGTAGGGGCAGACGAGGGCGTGCCAGGCTGCGTCAACCGTGCAGGGTTTAACATCGTGACATGCCCGCCAAGCCCGTGTCTCACTCAAACCCTGTTGTCAAGATTTCCCGCCGCGGCGCGACTCGCCTGAAAGCCGGCCACGTCTGGGTCTATCGCTCCGACATCATTTCGGCGGAGGGCACTCCGCCCGGTGCGCTGGTCAATATCGCGGACGAACGCGGCAAAGCGCTCGGCACGGCCCTTTACAGCAGCGCCTCGCAAATAGCCATCCGCATGATTTCCACTCACGCGGTAACTGATCTGCAGGCACTGCTGCGCGAGCGCATTCGGGCAGCCGTCGCCTACCGGGAAAAAGTGGTCCGCGATACCGATGCTTATCGCGTGACTTTCAGCGAGGCCGATTTTCTCCCCGGTTTAATCGTGGATCGCTACAACGATCTGCTCTCGGTACAGTTTCTTACTCAAGCGATGGACACCCAGGCGGTGCGGCAAGCGGTCCTCTCCGAACTGAACCAGCAGCTTAAGCCGGCGTCTATCGCCGAGCCTGTGGATTCGTGGACGCGCGAACTGGAGGCTCTGCCGCCAAAGGAGTCATCCCTCCTTCAAGGCGAGACGAGGAGCACCGTCTTCACCATGAATGGGACCAAGTTCCACTACCAGGCGCTCGAAGGGCAAAAGACCGGCGCATTCCTGGACCAGCGGGAGAACTACGCAGCGGCTGCTCAGTATGCCCGCGGTGAGGCTCTGGACGTTTTTTGCTATCAGGGAGGGTTCGCGCTGCACCTGGCAGAGCGCTGCTCCCGGGTCAGCGGGGTGGATAGCTCCCGTCCCGCCTTGGAAATGGCCGACAAGAACGCCACCCTGAACGGCCGCGAAATCGAGTGGATCGAAGCCAATGCCTTCGACCTGCTGCGCGACTACGCAGCCGAAGCACGGCAGTATGACACCATCGTCCTCGACCCCCCGCCCTTCGCCAAGAACAAGAAAAATCTAGAAGGGGCTTTGCGGGGCTACAAGGAACTGAACCTCAGGGCGCTGAAGATGCTCCGCCCCGGCGGGACTCTGGTCACCTGCTCTTGCTCCTACCACGTCAGCTCGGCCCAGTTCCTGGAAGTAGTTGCCGATTCCGCCCGCGATGTCCACAGAACTGTTCGCTTGCTCGAGAACCGTAGCCAGGCGAAGGACCATCCAATCCTGCTGACAGTGCCAGAAACCGCCTACCTGAAATGCCTAATCATGAGTGTAAGTTGTTGAATATACAATGCAACAATTACTTGACAATAACGCACTCATATTTTAGCATCGCAACATACTAAAGTGTAATCTAAAGCGGTGAAAGCGAGTTTCAACCAAATTTCTAAGACTTTGAAGGAGGATTTAGTTATGACCGTACTTACCCGTTGGGATCCTTTCCGTGAGTTTTCTACCCTGCAGGACCGCATGAACCGGCTGGTCCGCGATTCCTTTGGCGATGGCCGCGAGGAAGCGCTTACCACCAGCAGCTTCGCTCCCGCAGTGGATGTGTATGAAGACGAGCACAACGTTACTTTGAAAATCGAAGTACCGGGCGTCGAAGAGAAAGATATTGACGTCCGCATCGAGAACAACACCCTCACCGTCCACGGCGAGCGTAAGTTCGAGAAAGAAGAGAAAGAAGAGAACTACCGCCGCGTGGAGCGGCAGTACGGCAGTTTTACCCGCTCTTTCACCCTGCCCACCACAGTGGACGCAGAAAGTGTCACCGCCGCGTATGACAAGGGCGTCTTGAAGATCAAGCTGGCCAAGAAAGCGGAAGCCAAGCCCAAGCAAATCAAAATCAACGTTGGCCCAGAGAAAACCCTCGAAGCCAAAGTCCCAAGCAAAGCCGCGTAAGAGATTCGTACCAGGATATGGCTTCAGCCATATCGATATGACCAAAAATATGCGGGCTTTAACCCCTGAGGTTAGCGGGAGGCGGCAGAGGTGATCGCCTCCCAAATTTATTGGTAGCAAAAGTAATAGAATTGTCATTCCGAAGCGCGGTTTTTGCGCGAGGAATCTGCTTTCCCGCTCTTTGAAAGCAGCATCGCACTTTTAAGGAGTAACTGACTTCCATGCCCATCCGTTGGGAAAAATTCACAGTAAAGGCGCAGGAGGCGGTGCAACGCGCCAATGACCTGGCCTCCGAGCACGGCAATCCTGAGTTGCAGCCGCTGCATCTGCTGGCTGCGTTGCTCGAGGACAAAGAAGGCATTGTGCCTCCGGTGCTGGAGAAGATCGGCATCGGTCCGCAGGCCGTATTGAGCGAGGTCTACCGCGCCATCGAGAGCCTGCCCAAGGTTTCCGGCAGCGGCGCGGCGCAAGCCACCATGTCGCAAGCTGCCAACCAGATGCTGGAGCGCGCCTTCAAAGAGGCCGACAACTTCAAAGACGAATACGTCTCCACCGAGCATCTGCTGTTGGCGATTACGCAGGGAAAGCGCGATCCGGCGCAGGAAATCCTGGCGCGCAGCGGCGCCACGCATGACGCGATTCTCAAAGCGCTGACCGCGGTACGGGGCTCGCAGAAGGTGACCGACCAGAATCCCGAAGCCAAGTACCAGGCCCTGGAGCGCTATGCTCGCGACCTTACCGAGCAGGCGCGCCGTGGCAAACTCGATCCCGTGATCGGCCGCGATGAGGAAATCCGCCGCGTGGTGCAGGTGCTTTCCCGGCGAACCAAGAACAACCCAGTCCTGATCGGCGAACCCGGCGTAGGCAAGACCGCCATCGTCGAGGGCCTGGCGCAACGCATCATCTCCGGCGACGTGCCCGAAGGGTTGAAGAACAAACGCGTGATTTCTCTCGACCTCGCCTCCATGCTCGCAGGCGCGAAGTATCGCGGCGAGTTTGAGGACCGGTTGAAGGCAGTCCTAAAAGAGATCGAGGACTCCGCGGGACAGATCATTCTGTTTATTGACGAACTGCACACCCTGGTAGGCGCCGGCGCTGCCGAAGGCGCCATCGACGCCTCCAACATGCTGAAGCCAGCGCTGGCTCGCGGCCAACTGCGGGCCATCGGCGCCACCACGCTCAACGAGTATCGCAAGTACATCGAAAAAGATGCCGCTCTGGAGCGGCGATTCCAGATCGTATTTGTGGGCGAGCCGAACGTTGAAGACACCATCGCCATTCTGCGTGGATTGAAAGAGCGCTACGAGGTGCACCATGGGGTGCGCATCAAAGACTCCGCTATCGTAGCCGCGGCGACACTTTCCCATCGCTACATCTCCGACCGTTTTCTGCCCGACAAGGCCATCGACCTGATTGACGAAGCGGCGGCATCTCTGCGTATTCAGATTGATTCGCTGCCCACCGACATCGATCAGCTCGAACGCCGCGCCACGCAACTGGAAATCGAAAAGCAAGCACTGAAGAAGGAAGACGACGCGAACTCCAAGGAGCGCCTGGCGGTCTTAGACAAAGAGCTTGCGGGGATTCGCGAGAAATCCAACGCGCTGAAGGCGAATTGGAAAAAAGAAAAAGACGTAATCGCCAAGTCACGCGCTCTCAAAGAAAAAATCGAGCAACTCAAACTCGAAGAGCAGTCCGAGGAACGCAAAGGCAACTTGCAGCGCGTGGCGGAGATTCGCTACGGCCTGCTGCGCCAGACCGAAGAAGAATTAGCCAAGCTGACCGCAAAAATGGACGGCAAAGGCCAGCCGCGCATGCTCAAGGAAGAAGTCGACGAAGAAGACATCGCCCGCATCGTCTCCAAGTGGACGGGAATTCCTGTCTCCAAGATGCTGGAGGGCGAAGTTAAGAAGCTGGTCACCATGGAAGAGCGCTTGCGCCAGCGCGTCATCGGCCAAGACGTAGCGCTGGAGCGGGTAGCCAACGCCATCCGCCGCTCGCGCGCCGGGCTCAGCGATCCCAAACGGCCCATCGGTTCGTTTATTTTTCTCGGACCAACCGGCGTCGGCAAAACCGAACTCGCCCGCGCTCTGGCGGAATTCCTGTTCGACGACGAACGCTCCATGATCCGCATCGACATGTCCGAATACATGGAGAAGCATGCCGTCTCCCGCCTCATCGGCGCGCCTCCGGGATACGTGGGCTACGAAGAAGGCGGCCAGCTCACCGAGCAGGTGCGGCGCCGCCCCTACGCCGTCATCCTATTCGATGAAATTGAGAAGGCCCATCCCGACGTGTTCAACGTCCTGCTGCAGATCATGGACGATGGCCGCCTTACCGACGGCAAAGGCCGTACCGTGGATTTCAAGAACACGGTCATCATCATGACGTCGAACATCGGCTCGTCGTTCCTGCAGACGGAAAAGTTGCGCACCGCCGATGAGTTCGACCAGGCGGCCAAGTTAGTGATGGACGCTCTCCGCGACAACTTCAAGCCCGAGTTCCTGAACCGCGTAGATGACATCATTGTCTTCCGTCCACTGGGCAAAGAGCAGTTGGTAAAGATCATCGAGCTGCGGCTGGAAGATTTGCGGCGCCTGCTGGCCGAGCGCAAGATTTCGCTCGAGCTTACGGATGCTGCGAAAGAACTGATGTTCACCGAAGGTTTCGATCCCAACTTCGGAGCGCGTCCGCTGAAACGCGCCATCCAAAAGCTGGTGCAGGACCCGCTGGCGCTGAAGATTCTGGACGGCGAAGTCCTGCACGGCGATCACCTGATCGTGGATGCCGATAAGAAGGCCGGCAAGATGGCGTTCACAGTGAGCAAGCGCGTGGGAGAAAAAGAAGCGGTGAAAGCCAAGCGGTAAGTTTCGTCCCGACCACACACCTACCACTTGTCATTCCGAGACGGGTTTATCGTCGAGGAATCTGTTGCGGGATTGTAGCGAGTTGAACGATGGGTGCCCCATCCTAACGTCGTGCTTTTCGACGTTAGGGTGGGATTCCACGAACGGTTCGACTAAGTTAGTAACTACAGGGCAGCCTTCAAGTTCTTGGACTTCTCTTCCACGCCCTTAGCCAGCTTCTCCTTGTGGGCGACCATTTTCTTCGCCACAACGGCATCAGACAGCGCCAGAATCTGCGCCGCCAAAATCCCCGCATTCGTCGCCCCAGGCTTCCCAATCGCCACCGTCGCAACCGGAATGCCAGCAGGCATCTGCACGGTAGCCAGCAGCGAGTCGAGCCCATTCAGTGAAGTCGAAGGAATGGGCACGCCAATCACCGGCAGCGAAGTGTGCGCCGCAATCACTCCCGCCAAATGCGCCGCCCCGCCCGCTCCGGCGATAATCACGCGGACTCCGCGACCGGCCGCCCCGCGCGCATACTCCGCCGTGCGATCCGGAGACCGATGCGCCGAAGTGACGTCCATCTCATACGCGATGCCGAAATCATCCAAAGCCTTCCCCGCCTCGCGCATGATGTCGAGATCCGAATCGCTACCCATCACAATCGATACCAGCGGCTTGCTCATCCTGTTTCCATCTCCTCTGTCTGTGTAGGGACGGCCGCCCTCGGCCGTCCAGCTGGGCAAGGCCCGGCAGTTTTTGCAGCCATATCGAATCTAAAGGTGAAGCCCTACTTCTTCCCCGCCCGCGCCGCAATATCTTTGCGATAATGCGCGTTCTCAAACCGAATCTTCTCCACTGCTTCATACGCCCGCGCCACCGCTGAATCCAAATCCCCGGCCCGCGCCGTCACTCCCAGCACGCGTCCGCCCGCGCTGTAATATCCGCCATCGCGTTTCGTGGTTCCGGCATGGAAGACTTTCACTCCCTCGAGCTTATCCGCCTCTTCGATGCCCATAATCTTCTTCCCAACTTCAAACGTTCCCGGATACCCTCCCGAAGCCATCACCACGCACACCGACGCGTCCTTGGACCACTTGAAATCCCCCTCGCTAACCCGTCCCTCGATGGACGCCTCGAGCGCCGCCACCAAATCGCTCTCCAGCCGCATCAGGATCGGCTGCGTCTCCGGATCGCCGAAGCGGCAATTGAATTCCAGCACCATCGGGCCGCGCGCCGTCATCATAATGCCGCAGTAAAGGACGCCCTTGAATTCCGCGCCTTCTTCTTTCATGCCCGCGACCACGGGCCGCGCAATGTGGCTCACCAGCCAGTCGCGCATTTTGTCGTCCACAATCGTCTGCGTCGAATAGGCTCCCATGCCGCCGGTATTCGGGCCGCTATCGCCATCGCCCACGCGTTTGTGATCCTGCGCGCCCACCAGCGGAGCGATGCGCTCGCCATCACTCACCACCAGAAACGAAAGCTCCTCGCCGACCAGGCATTCTTCCAGCACCACGCGCGCCCCAGCTTCGCCCAACATTTTTCCGCTGAGCATATCGCCCGCCACCGACGCGGCTTCGTCTTTGCTCTTGCAGATGACCACGCCTTTGCCGGCCGCCAGCCCATCCGCCTTCACCACCAGCGGAGCGTGGAAATGCGGCAGCGCCTCGCGCACGTCATTCATCGAATTGCAAATCGCATACAGCGCCGTCGGGATGTTATGGCGCTGCATGAACTCCTTGGCAAAGCTCTTGCTCGATTCCAACTGCGCCGCCGCCTTCGTCGGCCCAAAGATGCGCAGCCCGCGCTGCGTGAACTCATCCACCACGCCGAGTTGCAGCGCCAGCTCCGGCCCAACCACGGTCAGATCGGCTTGCACCTGATCGGCCAGCGCCAGCAGGCCGTCCACGTTCTTCATGTCCGCGGGCAGGCACTCCGCCTCGTCAGAAATGCCGCCATTCCCCGGCGCGCAGTAAACCTTCTCCACCCGCGGAGACTGCCGCAGCTTCCAAACCAGGGCATGCTCGCGTCCACCACTTCCAAGGACCAAGATTTTCATAGGCTAAGACAGATAAGGGTAGGGGCGAGGGGGAAAGGATGTCAAACGGGGGAGGCGCAGGGTCCGCAATCAGGGGTGCTCATAGTGTGTATCTAGTGTGCATGGAATAGTGTGCCATCCGTTAACACACGCAACGCGGAGAGACTGGTACAGTTTGGCGAATCCGCCCCGAACTATTGTCATTCCGAGCCCGGTTTTATGGGCGAGGAATCTGCTTCTCGCCGGCCAACAGCAGATTCTTCGCGCGATGAGGCCTCGCTTCAGAATGACCATTCTCGATAGATGGTCCGAGGGGCCGACCTGAGAGGCTGCGGAGAAAGTCCGGAACTGGTTTTGCCTTTGGGTGGCGCAGCGCTTCAGCGCTGCGTTAACCGCTTTTTTGAGGGAGGCTTTAGCCGCGAGGTAACCATAGACTCGGATCATTGATTTTGTTCGCAAGCTGTTGAGTTCGTCAGTCCTCGAAGAACGACGGCCAGAAAACTTCTTCCAGCCCAATTAACCACGCTTAACCCCACGGTATAATCGTGAGGAATGATTACCGTCTCCAAAGAGGACTATCTCAAAGCCATCCTCGAAGCCGAGAGCGAGGGTGAGGCCGTAATCTCGGCCACTCTCGCCCACTGGCTTTCGGTTTCGCCACCGGCAGTCACCATGGCCTTGCGGCGCCTGAAAAAAGATGGCCTGGTGCGGGTGCGCAACGATGGGCATGTCTCTCTTACCGCCGCCGGACACAAGATCGCCGGCAAGCTGACTCTCCGCCATCACCTGATCGAGCGCATGCTCTCGGAAATGTTCGGCCTGGAATGGTACAAAGTGCACGACGAAGCCGAACGCCTGGAACACGCCGTCTCGCCTGATTTTGAAGCGAAATTGCTCGCGAAACTGGGCCGCGGAGGCGCTTGTCCTCACGGCAATCTGAGCGAGCGGGAGAGTCCCGCCAGCCGCCGTCGCCGGGGATTACTCCTGCTCTCCGACGCCGAGGCCGGCAAACGTTATCAGGTGAGCGGCATCTATGAGCGCGACCGCCATCTTCTGGAGTTTCTCGAAGCACGGGGCATTCGTCCGGGCGCGGATGTGGGTCTGACCGCCCGCAACTACGATAAGACGCTCTCCATTCGAACCACGGCCGGAGACGTAATTCTAGGCAGCTCGGCCGCCGACAAAATTTGGGTTTCCCATCTACCCTCCCGCCCGGTATAATTAACCACAGTTAATCATTGGCGGTATATGCCAGTTGACTATGCCGCGACTGGGAACCAAGCGGGGCGCTTTTTCGAACGACCAGTGGGATTCCACCAGCTGAATACCAGACGGTTAGACGCACCAGGAACAACCATCCAACGATGAGTACCTCCGACGACAAAAGTCCGCGCCCAGCGCCCGTCCAAGCGCAAACCGGCAACCACCTCTCGTTGGAGGACGTACACGGTTCCATCTCGGTCCCGCACCATCAAGCCGGATTCTGGGAGCAGTGGCGCGCCTTCGTAGGTCCCGCCATTCTGGTCAGCGTCGGCTACATGGACCCCGGCAACTGGGGCACCGATCTGCAAGGCGGAGCTCAATTCAAGTACGGCCTTTTGTCGGTCGTAGGCTTGGCCAGTCTGATGGCCATCTTCATGCAAGTCATCTCAGCCCGATTAGGCGTGGTCACCGGAAAAGACCTCGCTCAATGCTGCCGCGATTGGTATCCGCAATGGACCCGCTGGCCGAACTGGCTGATGAGCGAAGTGGCCATTGGCGCGTGCGACTTAGCGGAAGTCTTAGGCAGCGCCGTTGCCCTTAACCTGCTATTCCACATCCCGCTGCTGTGGGCGGTCATCATCACCGGCCTGGATGTGTTGCTGCTTCTAGCCCTGCAGAGTTTCGGGATGCGCACCATCGAGGCCGTTGTCCTGGCGCTGGTAGCGACCATCGCCGGATGCTATTTCATCGAGATTTTCATTCTTCCGCAGACCCAGCCCAGCTTTCTGGAAATGGGGCGGGCCCTGATTTCCCCCACTTTCGCCAAGCGGGAATGTTGTATGTCGCCATCGGCATCGTTGGCGCCACCGTGATGCCGCACAATCTGTATCTGCATTCCGCTCTGGTGCAGAGCCGCAAGCTGCAAAAAGATGCGCCGTCGATTCGCAGTGCGCTTCGTTTCAACACCATTGATTCCATCGTGGCGCTGACTGTTGCCTTCTTCGTGAATGCGGCCATCCTCGTGCTGGCGGCACTGGTCTTTTTTGGCAAGCAGAGCATCACGGTCGCGGGCGGGCAGGTGGTCACCTTCAGCGCCAACAGCGACTGGATTCGCGTCGCTTACCTGACGTTGGCTCCGCTCCTGGGCACTGCTTTTGCGGGCACGCTGTTTGCCGTGGCCCTGCTGGCCAGCGGCCAAAGCAGCACCATCACCGGCACCCTCGCCGGGCAGGTTGTGATGGAAGGCTTCATGCACTGGCGGATCAAGCCGTGGGTGCGGCGGCTCATTACCCGCTCGCTCGCCATTCTGCCGGCAGTCTTCATCATCGGCCTGCGCGGCGACAGCAGCGTCACCGATCTGCTGACCTTGAGCCAGGTAGTACTGGCGCTGCAGTTGCCATTCGCCATGTTCCCCCTCTTGCACTTCACCAGTTCACGCAAGCGAATGGGGACCTGGAGGAACGGCTGGTTCCTGCTGGGTGCAGGTTGGGCCAGTGCTATTCTGATCACTGCCATGGACGTTTACGGTTTGCCCGACTCGCTCAAAGCGGCGTGGCAAGTCATCCTCGGCGGCTGATGGCGCCAGGTACAGCTTGCAGGAATGTCGAGCAATAATTTGTCATCCCGACCGGAGAGGAGCGAAGCGAGCGGAGTGGAGGGACCTGCTTTTCAGTCAGCTGACCGCACCCTCCGATTTTTCTAATGTGTGCGCGGATTCTCCACTCAAAATCAAACTATGTACGAAACCATTCTCGTCACCCTCGACGGCACTCCGAGTGACCGCGCCATCATTGAACACCTAAAACAGCTCGCCAAGCTCGCGCACAGCCGGCTGGTCTTGCTGCACGTGGCCGACGGATGGGCGGCCCGAACCTATGGCCCGGACGCGGTCAGCCCCGAAATCGCCGAAGACACTTCCTACTTGGAAAAAGTCCGCGTCGAGTTTGAGGCGGCCGGCATTCCCGCCCAGGCCGAACTGGCGTACGGCGACCCGGCCAGCGAAATCATCAAATGGGTACAACAGAAGGGATGCGACTTGGTAGCCATGAGCACCCACGGCCACCGGCTTCTCGCCGACCTGTTTCTCGGCACCACGGCTACCCGCGTCCGCCACAGTGTCGGCGTGCCAATTCTGCTGCTACGCGCGAAATAGGCGCTCATCCCCCGCCCAATTGTCGTCCTGAGGAGGCGGAGTCGCCCGCGAAGCGAGAGACTCCCGACGAAGGGCCTGCCCTGAGCGTGTCGAAGGGACCTATGCATTTCTTCTCACCGGCAATTACACTAGTAGCATTAAGTCCGCAATGCGCCACGAAACGCGCGCCGCATCTGCCTAAGGAAGGCGATCCATGTCTTTGAACAGCTTCAACAGCCGCTCTACCCTCAAAGTTGGCAGCAAGGAATACGAAATCTACCGGCTTGATGCGCTCGATAAGCAGGGCATTTCCACCCGGCATCTTCCCTACTCTCTGCGCATTCTGTTGGAGAACCTGCTGCGCACCGAAGACGGCCGCAATGTGAAAGCCGATGACATTCGCGCTCTCGCCGCCTGGAATAAAAATTCCAAGCCGGAGAAAGAAATCGCCTTCACTCCCAGCCGGGTTCTGCTGCAGGATTTTACCGGCGTGCCCTGCGTAGTCGATCTGGGAGCGATGCGCGATGCCATGAAAAAGCTGGGCGGCGACGCCACCCGCATCAATCCACTTCAGCCCGTCGAGTTGGTGATTGACCACTCCGTGCAAGTGGACGAATACGGCACCCCGCAGGCCTTTCAGCTCAATGCGGAGCTCGAGTTTCTCCGCAACAAAGAGCGTTACGCCTTCCTGCGCTGGGGACAAACCGCCTTCCACAATCTAGCCATCGTCCCCCCCGACACCGGCATCGTCCATCAAGTCAATCTCGAATATCTCGCTCGCGTGGTGTTTGTCCAGGAATCCAATGGCAAGCGCGTCGCCTATCCCGATACCCTGGTAGGCACCGACAGTCATTCGACGATGATAAATGGGCTGGGAGTTTTGGGGTGGGGTGTGGGGGGGATAGAGGCTGAGGCTGCGATGCTGGGGCAGCCAGTTTCCATGTTGATCCCGCAGGTGGTAGGCGTGAAATTGACCGGGCGATTACGCGAGGGTGCTACCGCTACGGATTTCGTTTTGACCATTACCGAGATGCTGCGCAAGCACGGCGTCGTCGGCAAGTTCGTGGAATATTTCGGGCCGGGATTGCGTGATCTGTCGTTGGCGGACCGCGCCACCATCGGCAATATGTCGCCCGAGTACGGCGCTACTTGCGGCATCTTTCCGGTGGACAAGGAATCGCTCACCTATCTTCGCCTCACCGGACGAGCGGAAGAGCAAATCGCTCTTGTCGAAGCCTATTGCCGCGAACAGGGTCTATTTCACGACGAACGCACGCCGGAAGCAGAGTACTCCGAGTTGCTCAGTCTGGACCTCGCAACTGTGGAGCCCAGCCTGGCTGGGCCGAAACGTCCGCAGGACCGCGTGCCGCTTTCGCAGGCCGGCGAGTCGTTCCGTACATCGCTGCCGTCGCTCCTGAAGCCTAAATCCGGCGCCAAGGTTGCGGCCCCGGCGCAGGGCAATGAAAAACGCTGGGAGCAGGAAGGCGGCAATCCCGCTGCGGTGGGAGTGGAAGACCCCAACGTTCACGAACATGTTCCGCAGAATGTGAAGTCCTCGCTGCGCCACGGAAGCGTGGTCATCGCCGCCATCACTTCCTGCACCAATACGTCGAATCCCTCGGTCATGATCGCCGCTGGCCTGGTGGCGAAGAAGGCCGTGGAGAAAGGCCTGTCGGTTCCGCCGTGGGTGAAGACTTCTCTCGCTCCCGGTTCTAAAGTCGTGAGCGACTATCTGGAAAAGGCCGGGCTGTTGCCCTATCTGGAGAAGCTGAAGTTCCATTTGGTGGGCTATGGTTGCACTACCTGTATTGGGAATTCGGGCCCGCTGCCTGCGGAGGTTTCTCAGACGATTGACGAAAGAGATTTGGTCGTCGCGTCGGTGCTCTCCGGCAATCGAAACTTCGAGGGCCGCATCAATTCCGAGGTCAGAGCCAATTATTTGATGTCTCCGCCGCTGGTGGTGGCTTTCGCCCTGGCTGGCCGGGTGGATATCGATCTGCGCAAAGACCCGGTGGGACGAGGCCGAGACGGCAAGCCGGTTTACCTCGCCGACCTCTGGCCATCGCAGCGGGAGGTCGAAGAGACCATCAAGACATCAATCTCCTCCGACATGTTCCGCCGCAGCTATGGCGAGGTCTACCACGGTGATGACCGCTGGCGCGGGCTGCCCGTCCCTCAGGGAGAAACTTACACCTGGGATGAAGCCTCTACTTACATCCGCTGCGCTCCTTACTTTGACGATATGTCGCTGCAGCCGGCGCCGGTCGGGGATGTCAGGGGCGCGCGCGCGCTGGCGGTCTTGGGAGACAGCGTCACCACCGACCACATTTCTCCGGCCGGTTCCATAAAGAAAGACAGTCCCGCGGGAAAATATTTGCAGGCTCGCGGCGTCAAGCCGGCAGACTTCAACTCCTACGGCTCGCGCCGGGGCAATCATGAAGTCATGGTGCGCGGAACATTTGCCAACGTGCGCCTGCGCAACAAAATGGTTCCCAACCTCGAAGGCGGATTCACCCGGCACTTGCCCGATGGCGCGGAGATGAGCATCTTCGACGCCTCCGAGAAGTACCTCGCCGAGAGCGTTCCGTTGGTGATCCTCGCCGGCAAAGAATACGGCTCCGGCTCTTCCCGCGATTGGGCTGCGAAAGGGCCGCTGCTCTTGGGGGTGCGCGTCGTGATTGCGGAGAGTTACGAACGCATTCACCGCTCCAATCTGGTGGGCATGGGAATTCTGCCGCTGCAGTTCTTGGCGGGAGAGAATGCGGAGTCGCTACAGCTTACTGGTGAAGAGATTTTCGACATTGCCGGCATCCGCGAAGTGGTGGAGAAGTTCGCTTCCGGCAGCCAGCTTACCGTGCGGGCAGCCGACAAGAAGTTCAAGGCGCTAGTTCGGATTGATACGCCGCAGGAAGCTTTGTACTACGCGAACGGCGGAATTCTGCAGTATGTGTTGAGGCAACTGCTGTCGGCGAAGCCGAGTAAGCAGGCGGTGGGGGTGTAAGGAGTTGCATTGGGAGATATAATCTCCATATGACACGTGAAGCCCATGAACTGTCGCGGGAGGCATTGGCGCTCTCCGATGACGAGCGGGCCGAGATTGCCGGGAATCTGATCTCTAGTTTGGACGCGGCGGTTGACCACGATGCCGACGCTGCCTGGCAGGAAGAAGTCGTTCGCCGTTTGCATGAGATTCAATCTGGCACGGTAGAAACTATCCCTTGGAAAGAAGTCCAGCAGAAGGGGCGTACGCTCCTGCATGGAGAGTAAGCCGCTTCGATTTCATCCACAAGCGGAACAAGAGTATTTGACAGCGCTGGCTTGGTATCGAGAGCGCAGCCTAATTGCTGCGACCAACTTTGAAAGAGCTTTTGCCCAGGTTTTAGCGGGAACAGCAGGTCCCTCCACTGCGCCGTCGCTGCGCTCCGGCTCCGGTCGGGATGACAGTTTTTCGGAGTGCTGATCCGCAGGGCTGAAGCCCCGCTCCACCCAAGCCGACTCGGGGAATGCTCTTGCCTTTCAGCGGGACCATGGGAAACAGCATGATGCCGGATTTGCGCTGTGGTCCTAAAAGCACAGGGGAGGGAATGATGCACCAGACATCCTCCGGTATGACCAATGCGGCGAAGAGGTCGATCTGCTCGACCGTGTAGTCCTGCTTCTTGTGGTAGTTGGGTGTGAAGTGGCAAAGATAGCCGGTTCCGGTGCGGACGGTGGTGGACTTGACTTGCACGCGCAGGATGCCGGAGCCGTGTTCGACGCCGATGTCGTAGGCGTTGGTTTCTCCCCAGGGCTTCGAGATGGATTCGACGTCGCTCACCATTTCGGCACGCGGCTCGGACGCCGCGTAAACGCCTCAACCTTGTAGCCGTGTTCGATGGCCTGGGTCATGAAACGGAGTTCGACCCATTCGCCGCGCTCCTTGAACGTCCAGAACAGCTTGCAATCGAGCACACTTCGCCCCTCTCAGTCCCAATCGACATGACCACAAAAAAGCGCGGCCCGGGTGAGCCGCGCTTCGATTCCTAAATTTTTAGGCTATACCTTAATTTTAGCAATTTGGGAGGGGTAAATGGGACATGCCTTACGACTTTATATTGCCTTTGCCGTCTGCGAGTTAGGCCCGATCGTCCAGCGTTTGCCTATTGACAAGTTCTGAAAGATTGGGCCGACATGAGCTTTGTGTCTGATGGTAAGGAAAATCCCCCGCCCAGGCGAGCTCGACGAGGCACCCTGGAGAGCGGTGATAGGGCTCCGGTGTGGCGAAATTGTGAGGCCCGTCACTTTCTGCTGTGACGGGTAACCTTGTTCGCTGCGGGTTGCCGTGGTTAAGATTGTTCTTGGGCCCGTGGTGTAATGCGAGCACGTTTGCCTGTCCAACTACGAGGTGCGGGTTCGCGGCCCGCCGGGTCCACGGCTCCCCGCATGGAATTGGGAAGCTGCGAGGAGGGTTCAGGACAGGGGTGCCTCTTCAGTGGACAAGACCCCCAGGTGAGCAAAGCAATAAGGTGCCCCGTCCAAGCTAGCTTGGACGGGGCACCCTCAATTAGAGATGAACCCTGGGCTGGCCAGCCGTCCTTTAAGCCGTTTTTGCCGCGTTGAGAGCGGGCTCCAGCTTAGGCGCGGCTTTGCTTGCCGCTTCCGCGAACAGCAGCCGGTAGACTGCTCCGCCCAAGACTCCGCCAATAATCGGAGCCACCCAGAACAGCCACAGCTGATGGACGGCCCATCCGCCTACGAACAGCGCCTGCCCGGTGCTGCGCGCGGGATTCACCGAAGTATTGGTCACCGGAATGCCCACCAGATGAATCAGGGTCAGGCACAGCCCGATCGCGATCGGTGCAAAGCCTTGCGGCGCGCGTTTATCGGTGGCACCCATGATGACCAGCAGGAAAAACATGGTCAGCACGACTTCCGCGACCAGACACGCCAGCAGCGAATAGCCACCGGGTGAGTGCTCGGCGTAGCCGTTGGAAGCGAAGCCGCCCGCCAGGCTAAACCCGGCCTTGCCGCTGGCAATTACAAACAAGACGCTGGCCGCGGCCAGCGCGCCCAGCACCTGCGCGATCACGTAGGGCAGAAACTCCCCGGCGGGAAACCGCTTGCCCGCCACCAATCCAGCGGTTACCGCTGGATTCAAATGACAGCCCGAAATATGACCTATGGCAAAAGCCATAGTCAGCACGGTGAGGCCGAAAGCCAAGGCCACGCCGGCAAAACCGATTCCTAATCCAGGGAAGGCAGCCGCCAGCACCGCGCTTCCGCATCCGCCAAAAACCAGCCAAAAGGTTCCAAAGAATTCCGCCACCGAACGCTTTCCTAGTGTCATAAGTGTTGTCCTCCGAAGCCGGGCGGAATTCTACACCAGGCGTCAAGTTCGGGATAGCGGGGACTGCAAGGGTGGAAGCTAGAACTCACAAATTTGCGAACGAGGCCTTACAATCATTTCCCGATGTCGATCACCGTCCGATCCTTCGCGAAGATCAATCTTGGACTCTCCATCGGCCGATTACGCCCTGACGGTTTTCACGGGCTGCGCACGGTTTATCAGACGATTGCCTTGCATGACATGGTGCAGGTGCGCGTGGTGCGCGGGACTGGGATCGAGATCCGCTGCGAAGACGCGCACGTGCCGAGAGATGGCTCTAATACTTGCTATCGCGTGGTGGAACGCGCCATGGCCGCGCTCAAGGCGAAAGGGCGAGTCGTCATCGAAATCGAAAAGCGGTTGCCGGTGCAGGGCGGATTGGGCGGAGCATCGGGGAACGCAGTGGCGGCGCTGCTGGGGTTGGAGCGGGCTTTGAAGAAGCAGCTTTCTCCGGCTGAAAAGTTGCGCATCGCGGCGGAGGTGGGCTCGGACCTGCCGTTGTTTCTGGTCGGCGGCACGGTGCTGGGAGTGGGGCGCGGCGAAGAAGTGTATCCACTTCCGGACTTGCCTGCGTTGGCGTGCGTGGTGGCTACACCGGAAATTGGAGTGTCCACGCCGAAGGCCTTTGCGGATTGGGATGCGATGATGGAGGGCTTGCCTCACTTTCACGAAGCTGCCGAGCTTCGCTCGGCCCGGACGGGCGGGGGTGGCGACTCTAAATTGACGGTTGGCGATGCCTCCGATAGAATGGTTGAGCTTGGCCGTTTGATTTCTGCGTGGCTGAGTGGTCTGTCCCAGAGGAACGTTAAGACTGGGAAGGCCGAATCCGGTGTCCCTGTGAGACATGGCAGGGGCCGGGCCGAGACCCTGCTTCTCGACCTCGTCCGTACCGGGATAGAAAACGACTTCGAACGGGTCGTCTTTCCTCAATATCCTGAGTTACGTGAGGTCAAGCGCGTGCTGGAACTCGCGGGTGCGTTGTATGCATCGCTTTCCGGTTCCGGGTCGGCGACTTACGGATTGTTTGGCTCGCGCGCGGCAGCAGAAAAGGCAGCGGTCCGGCTGCGTAAGAGCGGCATACCGGCGGTAGCGACGACTACGCTGACGCGACGGCAGTACTGGAAGCGCAGCTTTTAGCTGTTAGCTCTTAGCCTTTAGCTTGGGGCCAAAGTTGGCGGGTTTGACCCAAGCTAATGGCGAAGAGTTCACGGCCAAGGGCTGATTTTCGATTGCCGATTTTGGCGAGATGGATACACTAAGTGGACCAGCCACCGTCAATCGTCAGTGCGACACTGGGCCGTCGACTAATGGTAGGTTGAGGCGTTTAGCGGGCGTTCGAGCCCGCTGCCGAAATCCTGAGCGGAAGCGAAGGATCTGCGGGTCTCAACCACGTCGACGGGGGGATGTCGAACACTACTGGGCCGTCGACTAATGGTAGGTCAAGTGCCTTTGGAGCACTTTGTCTAGGTTCGAATCCTAGCGGCCCAGCCAGAATTGCAGCTATCAGCTCTCAGCCATCAGCGCTCAGCTTTCAGAGCGAGGGCTGAAAACTGACGGCTGAGAGCTGAGAGCTAACATGGCAACTCTTGCGACTGCGACCGAAAAGAAGGCTTCCGTGAGCGCTGAAGAGAAGTCGGAGCGCAAGCCGCAACGCGGCCGGGGGGAAGACAAGTTCAAGATCTTCAGCGGCACGGCGAACCCGAGGCTGGCCGACGATGTCTGCGAGTTTCTGGGGTTGGTCCGGAATCAGGCGCAAGTGACTCGCTTCAAAGACGGCGAATGCTACGTCCAGATCCAGGAGAACGTGCGGGGCGCGGATACCTTCGTGATCCAGCCCACCTCGCGCCCGGTGGATGAGCATCTGATGGAGTTGCTGCTGATGATTGACGCGTTGAAGCGGGCTTCGGCGCGGCGCATCACGGCGGTGATTCCTTATTACGGATACGGGAGGCAGGATCGCAAGGACAAGCCGCGCTCGCCGATCTCAGCCAAGCTGGTGGCGGATCTGCTGACGACCTCGGGAGCGGACCGGGCGCTGCTGATCGATCCGCATGCGGCGCAGTTGCAGGGATTTTTCAACATTCCGGTGGATCCGCTGTTCGCCTCGCCGGTGCTGGTGGATTATTTCAGGAAGCTGAATTTGCCGAACTTGACGGTGGTTTCGCCGGATGCGGGCGGCGTGGAACGGGCCCGGTTCTTTGCCAAGAAAATGGACTCCGCGCTGGCCATCGTGGACAAGCGCCGGGTGGAGGCCAACGTGGCGGAAATCATGCACGTGATCGGCGATGTGCAGGGCCGCACTTGCCTGGTGATTGACGACTTGATTGACACCGCGGGCACGCTGGTGAAGACGGCGGCGGCGCTGATGGAGAGTGGCGCCAGCGCGGTTTATGCCTGCTGCTCGCATCCCGTGCTGTCGGGGCCGGCGGTGGAAAATATTTCCAAGTCCTGCATCAAAGAAGTGGTGGTGACGGATACCATCCCGCTGATGGAAGACGCGAAGAACGAGCCGAAGATCATCGTGCGGTCGGTGGCCGGGCTGATTGGACGGGCCATCCAGGCGATCCACGAGGAAGCGTCGGTCAGTAAATTATTTTTGTAAACAGGAAATCTAACTTATGGCTACAGCAACGGAAAAGAATCTCTTGGAAGCTCAGCCGCGGACTCCCGGCAACAAAAACCATGCGCGCCGGGTGCGAGTGAGCGGCAAGGTGCCGGGCGTGCTCTATGGCGCAGGCAAGGAAACAGTGGCGCTGAGCGTCGATCCCCGGCAGGTGTCGCGAATTCTGTATTCGCAAACCGGCCACAACACGATCTTCGAGCTTGCCCTGGCGGGCGGCGAACGCACTCAGGCCATGATTGTGGACTGGCAATACGAGCCGATTAAGGGCGCCTTGCTGCACATCGACTTGAAGCGCATTGCCATGGACCGGAAGTTGCGAGTGAGCGTCCCCATCGTGCTCAAAGGCGAAGCCGAAGGGGTGAAGCAACAGGGCGGAATCCTGGAGCAGTTGCTGCGCGAAGTGGAAGTCGAGTGCTTGCCGGGCGATATTCCGAGCGCGATCGAAGCCGACGTTAGCCAGTTGGTTTTTGGCAAGGTGCTGCGGGTGGAGGATCTGCCGAAGAGCGAGAAGCTTAAGTTTCTCAGCGACGCGAATCAGCCGGTAGCCCACGTCACCACGGTGAAAGAAGAAGTGGTGGCTACTCCGGAAGCGGTGGCGGCGGAAGCTGGAGCGGTTCCCGCCGAGCCCGAAGTCATCAAGAAGGGCAAGCAGGAGGTTGAAGGCGAGGAAGGCGAGGCTGCTCCCGCCGAGAAGCCGGAGAAGAAAGAGAAGAAGTAACCATGCGTCGTTGGTCGTTGGTCCTTGGCCGTCGGCTTTTTCATGCTGGCGTCTGAAGCGGGTTCAGGTGGGAAAGAGCCAAGGACCAAGGACCGAGGACCAACGACAACGTGAGACTGATTGTTGGGCTGGGCAATCCGGGCGTCGAATACGCGTTCACGCCGCACAATCTGGGTTTCCTCGCGGTTGACCGGATCGCGAACCAGGGCGGCGTAGAAATCAGGAATCGGCAGTGCCGCGCGCTTACCGCCCGGGTGGTGATTGGTTCGGAAACGGTTCTTCTGGCAAAGCCCGAGACGTTTATGAACCTCAGCGGTATCGCGGTGCGAGAACTGGTGGAAAAAAATGACGTCCGGCCGGAACAAGACCTGATCGTCATACAAGACGAATTGGATTTCCCGCTGGGCACGCTGCGGATTCATACCCGGCGCAGTTCGGCGGGACATAACGGGATTGAATCGGTGATTGGAGCGCTGGGTACGCAGGACTTTTTGCGCATCCGGATCGGGGTGGCTCCGGAACGCACCATTTCGGACGGCATGAGTTACTTGTTGAGCCCGCTGCGGAAGGCGGAATTGGAAGTTGTGGATACAGTGCTCGATACCGCGGTGGAAGCGGTGAAAGTGATTTTGACCGAAGGCCCGGCGGCGGCCATGAACCGCTTTAACCGCAAGCCGGAAAACGAAGAAGATTAGCCGCGGATTTACGCGGATACACGCGGATTTCACAGAGTGATTCGTGGTGATCCGTGAAAATCCGTGGCGAATGGAGAATTAAATGAATCGTACTTACGAACTTATGTTCATCGTCCGCCCGGATATGGTGGAAGAGGATCAAGACAAACTGATTTCCACGCTGGAAACTGCCGTGACCTCCTCGGGAGGGCTGGTGAAGAGTGTGGAGAAAATGGGCAAGCGGCGCCTGGCCTATGTCGTGCGCCGCTTTCATGACGGGATCTACATCCTGCTCACCGTCGAAGGCAGCGGCGGCCTGGTGCACGAACTGGAACGGCGTCTGCGAGTGACCGAACCGGTGATCAAGTTCCTCAGCGTGCGTATCGACGAGGAGCAGAAGCGCCTGGACAAGATCAAGAAGATCCGCGAAGACCGCCGCAAGGCGGTGGCCCCGGCGACACCGGCCGCTGAGGCGGGCGGAGAACCGGCAGCGGTAACGGCGTAAAACCAGCTGTTAGCCATTAGCTTTTAGCCCTCAGCTAGACCTTTCTTTGGGGGCTGACGGCGGTGGTTGGTGAGCTAAGGGCTAAAGGCTTAAGAGCTAGAAGCTAATTCTAAGGAGCATCATGGCTGACGAAATCAACGCACCAGCACCTGCCGCATCTTCATCGGGCACAGAGCGGCCTTCGGGCGGAGATCGTCCATCGGGCGATCGTCCGGCGGGAGACCGGCCCTCCGGAGAACGTTCTTTTGGGGGCGAACGGCGCCCACCTCGTCCCGGCGGACCGGGTGGTCCGGGCGGCCGCGAAGGCGGACGGAAGTACTTTCGGCGCAAGAAGGTTTGCAAGTTCTGCGTGGAAAAGATCGACACTATCAACTACAAGGACGTGCGGACTCTGGCGCAGTTTGTGGCCGAGAGCGGCAAGATTGTGCCGCGCCGCCTGACCGGGGTATGCACGCCCCATCAGCGGCGTTTGTCGTCGGCCATCAAGCAGGCGCGCAACATCGCTTTGCTGCCATTTGCCGGCCGCGCGTCGTAAGAAAAACGCCGCGGATTTTCGCGGATCAACACGGATTTTTCTTTCATTGGTTGATCCGTTTGAATCCGTGTAATCCGTGGCCCAAGAATTCATTAAGGGAGTCATTCGCATGGAAGTCATATTGAAAGAAGATGTCAGCAAGCTGGGTTCACGGGGCGAAGTGGTGAAGGTTGCCGAGGGATACGGACGCAATTATCTGTTGCCGCGCAAATTGGCCATTGAGGCCTCGAAGGGCAACAAGTCCGTGATCGAGCAGATGAAGGCCGCCTCGCTGCGGCGCTCGGCAAAAGAGAAGACGCAGGCGGAAGAACTGGCCAAGCAGTTCGACGGGGTTACGTTGTCGTTCGAGCGGCGCTCGGGAGAGGCCGATCAACTTTTTGGCTCGGTTACGTCGGGCGATATCGCCGATGCGCTGGAAAAGAAAAGCTTTAGCGTGGATCGCCGCAAGATACAGCTGCACGAGCCGCTCAAGACCCTGGGGGAATTCACGGTTCCGATCAAGCTGCATAAAGATGTCACCACGCACGTAAAGGTGGTCATCGCGAAAGAAAAAGAAGCAGCGGTGGAGAAGTAGGTTTCGTGTGGGGCGGCGCCCTCTTGGCTTGAGGACAAGAGCTGTCCGTCTTCCACGCCTGCTCCCCCAAAGCGCGAGCTTAGAGTCATGTCTCAGCTTGGAATTTACGTTTCGGTAAGCTGTCCCAGCAGGAGTCCTTCAAGATAGTTTGCCATTACAGATACATCAATGTGGCCGGCGTCCCAAGCTCGGTCTGCCGCTTTGAGCGCGTCATAATACGGCTGGCGATTCTCGCGGATTCGTTCAGGCACTATTTTCTTACCCGTTAGCAGCTTCCCTTGTTTCAAGCAGATCAGGTAATAGCAGGCGGCTCTTGCGGTTCTTCCATTTCCTTCCACGAAAGGGTGTATCCAGTTGAGCCGCCAAAGCGCATAGGCCGCGAGTGCCGTTGGGTGCTCTCCAAGTTCATCCACCGTCCAATTTTCATGAATGAAAGAAAAGAACAAATCCATTAAATGAGGGACTTTCTCAAAGTGAGGAGGGATGTGAGTTCCAACGTAAACCGGCTCTTCGCGGTACCTCCCGCCAAATTGAGCAATATTTGAAACGGCGGCATAATTCAAGGCCCACAACGTATATTTGTCGAAGGCTTCGATCCCTTTTCCGTCAGACAAACCGATTTCAATGCAATTGGAAAGCAGATCGTACTGACGCAAGAGATTCTGTTCTTGTATTCTTCTAAACAGCTCGGGATTGTCTCTTTCACGAACCGACATGATTGTAAGAGTGGCCCGCTTGGATAGCGGACCACTGTACTTTCTATGCTAGAAGGCTGAGTTTCTTTGCCGTTTGCCTTACGCTTTCCTTGGTGATGTTTTTGGCACTAGCTGGAGCATTGCCGAAAGCGAAACTGATCCTCTGCTCTCGTAACTCCTCTTCTGTCACCTGGGATTGGCGCGACGCTTCCAGAACTCTTTTCAGCTCAGGATCGGCCTTAATGTCCCCTAGAAATTGCTTTCGGTCTGCCATTGGCGTGCTACCTTTCGCTTTTCATTCGGCTATTCGCCAGTTAGTCATTTTAGGCATCATATCACTCAGCCAATCGTTGTCGAATGCCTAGGAAGGTTATCCGTGGATTGCTGAGGTTCAAATCGACAGACAGCCGCTTGAACGCTGACACGTTAACGGTACAATTATAGATGTTTCCCTTCCGAAACAAGCCGCACGATTTCTGTCACGATTTCTATAACGGGTCAGAGAGATGATTTAGAAATCATCTCTACGACGCCTGTGAGATTTCCGAGCCCCGGAGGGTTTGCACGGGATACAAAACCCTATAATTCCTGCTCACCCTCGTTCTCCTGACCCGTCTATAGGCAGCAGCGGAAAGACGGCAATGGCAACGGGTTGAGTCGAGGATAAGGAACGATGCCGGCCGACGGTTGCGCATTACCCTTTACGGTTGGCAAGTGTTCAACTGCGGACGCGACGGGCGGCGCAGGGGCACGGGGCAACGGAACCCAGGACCCCGGAGCGCGGGGCCTCATGACTGGGCAAGGTCTGAGCCGCATCGACGACACCGTACTGGTTCGCGAAGCACAGCGCGGCAATCGCGCCGCCTTCGAGGATCTGGTGCGGCAATACGACCAGGCCGTCCTGCGGCTGGCCATGCACTTTACCGGCTCCGACACCGAAGCCCAGGACATTTATCAGGAGGCCTTTCTGAAGGCCTACCGGAACATTGGCGGCTTCCGCTTCGAATGCTCGTTTTATACCTGGATTTACCGCATCGTGGCCAACCTGTGCCTGGATCACCTGCGCAAAAGGCGGGTGCGCAAGGAGGATGCGCCGGTTGCGGTGGATGAAGAGGGCAGGCCGTTCGACGTGCTGGAGCGGGTGCCGGATGACCGTGCCGCGGCCGACCCCGAGCGCGACCTGATGAACCGTGAACTCGGTGCTCGCATTCGGCACGCGCTCGACCGGCTTTCTCCCCGCGAGCGCATGGTTTTCGAGCTGAAGCATTATCACGGACTGAAATTGCGGGCGGTTGGCGAGATTTTGCATACCACCGAAGAAACCGCCAAGAATACGTTGTTCCGCGCCACGCAAAAGTTGCGCGGCTCGCTGGCGGATATGCGATGAAAGCTTTTCCTGGAGGGGATGTTGAAGAAGTTGTCACAGGCGGGAAAAAGGCTTGAAAGGGCGCGGTGTTCGGCTTTGCTCGTGGCCAGCTTTTCAATCGCGCCGGTAGTCGGCTTAAAGACCTTGCGGCACGGCCCGAGGCCGTGCCCTTTCAAAACGAGCGCCGCCGCTTTCAGCAGCCTGCCAGAGGAGGTTGAAGCATGAAGTGTGAATGGGTGCGACAGAATGTCCTGCTGTACGTCTATGAGGAGATGGGCGACGATGCGCGCTGCGCAGTGGAGCAGCATGTGGCTGGTTGCGCGGAGTGCGCCCGCGAACTAGAGCAGGTTCGCGAGTTTCAAACCGCCATGAAGGCACTCCCGGCGCAAGAACCTGGGCCGAATCTGCTGGCGGCTTCGCGGATGCGGCTGCAGGAATCCCTGGAAGAAACCCGGCAAAACGGCTTCTGGCATCGCCTGGTGTTTGAGCCGGCGGTCTGGCTGCGCCAGATTCGCTTTGCGCCTGCGCTGGCGGCGGCAATCTTTGTTGCTGGTTTTGCCGGAGGGGTGGGAACAGCTTATAAAGTTGGGGCGGGCAACGGCAGAGCTGTATCGCCGGTCACTGAGACTTCGGCTCCGGTCGCAGAATCCACCATTAGCGGCATCCGCTCCATCTCGCAGCAACCCGGCTCCAGCCAGATCAACATTCAATACGACACGGTTTCGTCCCAAGAAGCGCAAGGCTCGCTGAGTGACCGGCCGATTCAGCAGTTGCTGCTGTTCGCGGCGCGCAATACCTACAAGACGGACGTGCGTATGGATTCGGTGGACCTGCTGACCCAGAAGCCCGACGATGCGAATGTCCGGGAGGCGCTGATGTACGCCTTGTGTTACGACGCAACCTCACAAGTTCGCCTGAAAGCGCTGGGCGCGCTGAAGCCTTATGTCAAGAGCGACATCCGGGTGCGCAATGTGATGCTTTCAGCATTGCTCAACGATACCGATCCCGATATTCGTACCGAGGCTTTGCGTTCGGTGCAGCCGGTGCGCGCCGATACCAGTGTGCGAACCGTGCTGAACCGTTTGGCCCAGGAAGACGAGAGCAAGGCCATTCGGTCGCAGGCCCGCACCGAATTGGCGTTGGTGCCGCAAATTGATTAGCCAGTGAGCATTAGCCAGGAACCATTAGCCAGTAAACAAGGGAGGGACGACCATGACGCATTCCATCCTCAAGATGATGCTGATTCTGCCGCTGCTAGTGGCAGGCACGAGTTCCGCGAACAGCGCTTCCGTTGACCCCAGCGAGGCCAGCAACTACTGGAGCGACGAAGCGGTGGGCGGAGGCTCTTATCTGGGCGTAGACACCTGCGACGTCACGGCAGAGCGCGTTGGCCCGTTGCAATTGAAGGAAGAGCGCGGAGTGGAAGTCACCATGGTGGACCAGGATGCTCCTGCGGGCAAGGCCGGGATTCGAGAGCATGACGTGATTTTGAGTATCAACGGCGAAGCGGTGCAAGGCGTGGAACAACTGCGGCGCATGATTCATGAAATCCCGCCGGGGCGCACGCTCAGCATAGGAGTCAGCCGCAACGGCCAACCGCTGACGCTGCAAGCCCAACTGGCCCGCCGCAAAGATTTTTCCGTGTCCACCCCAGAATTCAACGTTGTGATGCCCAACCTCACCACCATCCCCGAGTTGGATATCCCAGCTTCGATTGTGGTGGTGCACTCCTCGGCCCACAGCGGTTTGATGGTGGAGAACATGAGCCCGCAATTGGGCGACTACTTCGGCGCCAAAGACGGCCAGGGAATCCTGGTGCGCTCGGTGGAGAAAGGCAGTTGCGCAGAAAAGGCCGGGTTTCACGCTGGCGACGTGATTGTCCGGGTGAACGGACAGGCAGTCAATGATGCTGGAGACTTTGGCCAGGCTCTGCGCAACCGCAAGAGCAGCGTGGTCACCATCAATATCGTTCGTGGCCGGAAGGAACAAACTCTCACCTTGACTCTTCCCGAGCTCAAGCACACTGGATTTGAAAGCGTCGGCATGCAGGAGATTGGGGCCAGCGCCGAGAAAGAAATGAGCGAACTGAAATCTCAGCTGGCGCAGATCAAGCCGCAGATGGATCTGGCCGTGCGGGAATTCGAGGGTATGAAGCCGGAGCTGGAGAAAAAGCTCGAGGATCTGTGCCGGCAAGAGCAGCGATTCCAGGATCAGGCGAAACAAATGCAACGCGAGCACCGGGAAATGCAAGACGATGACGAACAGTTGCAAGAGGAACCGCAGGAGCAAGAACAGCTTCACGGGCTAACCGGGCCGCAGGCCGATATTTGATTGGCGATGGTTACGAATCCGGACGGCTGAAAACATTCCGCGGCGATGGCTTGACGCCGCGCCCTTTCAAACTCGGGGTCCCCGCTGAGGAAACCTAAATCGGCTCCGGCTAGCTCTGCGCCGCACTCAAGCGCGATAGCGGCGCCAACAATACGCGATTCCGTCCGGCCAGCTTGGCGGCGTAGAGTCCGGCGTCGGCGGCTTTAACCAGTTCATCCCTTCCAGTGCCATGTTCGGGGTAGCTCGCGATTCCGGCGCTAATGGTGACCGAGCGGGGCACGCCGGGGAACTGCCAGGTTTCCACCAGACGCCGCAGTTTTTCGGCCACGCCAAAAGCGTGGTGGGAATTGGTTTGCGACAACAGGACGGCAAATTCCTCGCCGCCGTAACGGCATACCACATCAATCTTGCGCAGCTGCTGGTGAAAGACAGACGAGACTTGCCGGAGCACCTCGTCGCCCAGCAGGTGGCCGAACTCGTCATTCAGACGCTTGAACTGGTCGATGTCGACCATGATCAAAGCCATGCCATTGCCGAAACGCCGGGCGCGGTCGATCTCCTCCACCATTCGCATTTCAAAATAACGCCGGTTAAAAATTCCGGTTAAGCCGTCGAGATAGGCCAGTTGCTTGACCTGGCCCACGTAACGCGCATTCTGGATAGCGGTGGAACAGATATCAGCCACCGATTCCAGCGATTGCACGTCGTTGGGATTAAATGCATCGGCCTTCTCGCTATCCAGCACCAACACCCCCAGCGTTTGACCAAAAGAAACCAAGGGGATGCACATGCGGGAAGCCGTCTCCAGAAAGAAACCTACGTAGTCGGGAGCGGTGGTGACGTCATTTTCAATTACGGTTTTGCCAGACGTCAGGGCCTTTCCCCACAAACCGGAAGTTACCGATAGCCGCCCTCCTTCGGGAATGCGCGGTGTGAGACTGCCATGATGGGCGCGTAACACCATGTCTTCTTCTTCTTTCAGGAGCACGGAAACGTGCGACACCGGAAAAGCATGCTGGATGAGCGAGCATACTTTGGCCAGAAGTTCCTTCAGATCCAGTACTGCGGTGGTCTGCTTGGCGATGGCGTTGATCGCCTCCAGTTGCAGCGCACGGCGGCGCTCCAGGGAATATAGGCGCGCGTTCTGCAGCGCCATGGAGGCCTGGGTCGAAAACAGCGTGAGCAGGTCAATGGTTTCAGAATCGAAGTGGCGGGGATCCTCGGTCTGCAAATCGAGCACGCCTAAAACGTTGTCTCCGGACATCAAAGGAATGGCCAACTCAGAACGGGTGCTCGCGATGGTGCATATGTAACGAGGATCTTTGCTGACGTTGGATACGTAGATGGGACGCTTCTCCCGAACCGCGGCTCCGGTGATTCCGGAGCCCACGGGCAGGCGGAGCTTGTCATATCCCTCATGCTGTCCTAAATGGCAGCCTATGTAAAGTTCCTTGGTTTTTTCGTCGGGCAGCAGGATGGCAGCGTTATGCACATGAAAGTAGTCGCGGGCAATGGTCAGGATTTGTTGCAGCACCCCGTCCAGATCGAATGTGGAAAGGACAGCCTGGCCCGCGTCATAAAGGATGGCGATTTTTTGCATACCACTAGCCGGATTTTAGCTGGCGGGCTCGGGTTACCGAAGTTCCCAAAGTAACGTGGTCCCCGAAGGGAGTTGTTGGGAATCAGGAAATCTAGGGATTGTGGCGGCGAGTCGTGTCGCTGCTAACCTTGCTCCTTCGTCCTGCCACGGTTTTGATGGCGCCGAAGATAACCAGGCATATCCAGAAATCCACGAGCATCCCCAGGTCGACTCGCGGCGGAACGTGCCGCGCCGCCGCCGGCAGGTGAGGGACCAGCAGGAAATACAGAACGTTGCCGGCAAGAACCGCGACCAGAGCTTGCACGAAGTTAGCCACTGCTGATTTAGACACCACGAAGCCTCGGTGAGGGCATCATTATTTGGCCCCGAACTTCCTGCGCCTCGCGAACCCGAGGGCGTCTCCTGCTAACATCCTTGCCATGCTGGAATTATCCACCCCGGTCCAATACGTGAAAGGGATCGGTCCACGGTTGGCCCAAGTGTTGGACGCCAAAGGCCTGCGTACGGTTGATGATCTGCTCCATTATCTGCCGTTCCGTTACGAAGACCGGCTGAACCCACGTGGAATCAATGAACTGCGTGCCGGGGAAATGGCCACGGTGATTGCCGAAGTGCGCAATTCGGGGACGTTCCGCACCCGCCGTATGCCAATTTTTCAAATGACGGCCGGACAAGGGAGGGCAAAGCTCAAGTGCATCTGGTTCAACGCCCCCTACCTGCGCGATCGCTTCAAACCAGGGCAAATGGTGGCGCTGTACGGCAAGGTGGAGCAGGACCACTATGGGGGGGAACTGCAGATTGTCCAGCCGCAATTTGAGATCCTTGGAGATCCAGAAGATAGTTCCGCGGAAGGCGCGGAAGCGAAGGCGGGCACTTCGCTCGAGGTGGGACGAATCGTTCCTATTTATGAGTCCGCGGGACAGGGCAAGGTAACGTCGCGCTGGTTCCGGCGGATCATTCATGGGGCGCTAAGCAATCTTCCGCCCGAGGGGACCGACCCCATCCCGGCCGCGGTGCGCAGCCACTTGAGCCTGATTTCGCCGCGCGAGGCCCTGCGCAGAGTGCACTGGCCAGAGGCGGGTGAGAGCCTGCAGGATTTGCAGTCCTCGCGTACCCCGCCGCATATTCGCCTGATTTTTGAGGAGCTTTTCTTCATTGAGCTGGGGCTTGAACTCAAGCGCCGGGAAATGAAAGCGCAAACCGGCATTGCTTTTCGTTTGGATGAGGGCGTTCGCAGCGCCATCAAGAAGATACTGCCCTTCCATCCCACGGGAGCACAGAAGCGCGCGCTGAAAGAAGTCGCGGATGACATGGCGCAGCCGTCCCATGCGCCGCCTGTTGCAAGGCGATGTTGGCTCCGGCAAGACCCTTGTGGCGTTCGAAGCTGCCATCATTGCCATTGAAAACGGCTATCAGGTGGCCCTGATGGCGCCCACCGAAATCCTGGCTCAGCAACATTTTTTTTCTGCCCGGCGAATTCTCGAAGCTGCTGGATATCGCGTGGTGCTTCTCACGGGATCGATGGAAGAGGATCGCAAGCGCGAAACCCGGCGCCACATCGCGCAGGGCAACGCACAACTCATCATTGGGACTCACGCTCTGATCGAACAAAAGTCGAGTTCGCCAAGCTCGGGCTGGTGGTGGTGGACGAGCAGCATCGCTTCGGCGTCCTGCAGCGTTTCAAGCTGATGAAGAAGACCGCCGAACCGGATGTCCTGGTGATGACTGCGACGCCCATTCCGCGCACGCTGGCGCTCACTCTCTATGGCGACCTCGATGTCAGCGTGCTCGACGAAATGCCGCCGGGCCGCATGCCAATCGTCACCCGCCGTGTGACGGATGAACGTTCCGCTGAAGTTTGGGAGTTCGTCGGAAAGCAAGTGGCAGCAGGGCACCAGGCTTATGTCGTGTATCCGGTGATCGAGGAAAATGAGGAGACCGAGCTTAAAGCCGCCCTCAAAATGCACAAGGAACTCGGCAAGAAAGTGTTTCCCACATTGCGCGTAGGTCTTTTGCACGGCCGCCTGGACTCCGACCTGAAAGATCAGGCCATGCGGCTGTTTCAGAAAGGCGAACTCGACATACTGGTGGCGACAACGGTCATCGAGGTCGGAGTGGATGTGCCCAACGCCACCGTGATGGTGATCGAGCACGCCGAGCGCTTTGGCCTGGCCCAGCTTCACCAGTTGCGCGGGCGCATTGGGCGAGGATCGGCAAAGTCCTACTGCGTGCTAATGACTGGAGGCAAGGTCTCCGAAGACGGCGAGCGCCGCCTGGATGCCCTGGTTCGCACCACGGATGGTTTCCAGATTGCCGAACTGGATCTCGAATTGCGCGGTCCCGGGGAATTCTTCGGCACACGGCAGGCTGGCCTGCCCAGTTTTCAAGTGGCCAACCTCATCCGCGACCGGCAGTTGCTGGAAGCCGCCAAACTGGAAGCGGCTACGGTGATCGCCGGTCCCAACGCGGAAATCTCGCAGGTGGAGATTGACCGCGCGTTACGGCATATGCGGACGCGCTGGCACGGAACGTATGGGCTGCTGGAGGTGGGGTAGGCCCAGAGAGCCTTGCTTCTTCCCCGACTTTTCTTGACCCGCTTTGGCTTTCCGCCGCATGAGTGGCATAATCCCCAGCGGTGAAATCCACATCCAAGGCAGAGTTGTTTCGCCAGCTTCCCTCGGTAGATGAATTAGCGCATCGCGCTGAGTTGGTTCCATTGCTGGCGCAAGAAGGCCTGGCTGCGACTACCGACGCGATCCGCACAGTTCTGGCGGATGTCCGTTCCCAGATCGCCGCGGGACGCCTGGATGCCGAAGGCCTGGGACTTCTCCTCGCCGAAATTCCGCATGCGGTCGAGCGCCAGTTGCAAGCAGCAGTGTGTTTTTCGTTGGCTCCTGTGATCAATGCGACCGGAGTCATTCTTCACACGAATCTTGGCCGGGCGCCGTTATCTGACGCGGCGTTGGAGCATATCCGGGAAACCGCCAGCCGTTATTCAAACCTGGAATTTGATGTATCGACCGGGGAACGCGGCGAGCGCGATGTTCACGTGGATCGGCTGTTTCAAAGACTAATCACTGGAAACACCGCGGCGGATATTTCCACCATTGTGGTCAACAACAATGCAGCCGCCATTCTGCTCGCGCTCAATACACTGGCCGAGGGCGGTGAGGTCATCGCCTCGCGCGGGGAACTGGTCGAGATTGGCGGATCGTTTCGCATTCCCGACATCCTCTCGAAGTCGAACGCAGGGTTGCGCGAGGTGGGGACCACCAACCGCACGCGCCTTTCTGACTACGAACGCGCCATCGGCGACAAGACACAGCTATTGTTGCGCGTTCACCGCTCTAATTTCGAAATGAGTGGCTTCACCGAGCAGCCCAGCTTGGAAGAATTGATAAGCCTGTCGCGCCAGCGCAACATTCCCCTGGTCGAGGACCTGGGCAGCGGCATGTTCTTCGATTTGAATTCCGTCGGCGTGGCGGGCGAACCGGGCGTGCTGGCCAGTTTGAGCGCCGGGGTGGATGTGGTGACCTATAGCGGCGACAAGCTGTTAGGTGGTCCGCAAGCCGGCCTGATCAGCGGGCGTAGCGGGTTGATTGCGCGCATGCGGGCGAATCCGCTCTTCCGCGCACTGCGTGTGGACAAGCTCACCTATGCGGCGCTGGAAGCCACGCTTCTCGCCTATCTCAAGCGGGATTATGATGCGATCCCAGTACTGCGTATGATCCGGCTATCGAAAGACGAAATCAGCAAACGCGCGCAGGCCGTGCGGCAGCGGGCTCAAGCCACCAGCTTGGTCATCGATCTGGCGGACGGCGACTCCGCGATCGGAGGTGGCGCTGCGCCCTCGGCGACTCTGCCTACCTGCCTTCTGGCGGTGTCTTCGAAGAGCGTAACCGCAAGCGAACTTGCGGCGCGGCTGCGGGCCTGGGCTCCGCCGATCGTACCCCGAGTCGAGCAGGGCAGGGTGCTGCTCGACTTACGTACCGTGTTTCCCGAACAGGATGAAACTGTGGGAAAGGCCCTGCTCCAGGTTGCGTCTGGATGAAAATTCAAAAGCGCAATTTCGCGGCGATCAAAACTGTCTTGCTTACGAGGAGACTGCATGAATAACGCTGCTTTCCTGCTGGTGACCGGACACACGGCGTCGCACCTCACTGGAATTGATTGGGTTGTCATCGCTATCTACTTCAGCATTCTGCTGGCGGTCGCGTGGTGGGTGGTGCGCCGGGGGAAAGACTCGGCGGCGGATTACTTTCTGGCCGGCCGCAACCTGGGCTGGTGGATTATCGGCGCGTCAATTTTTGCTTCCAACATCGGCTCGGAGCACGTGGTCGGCCTGGCGGGCGCTGGGGCGACCAGCGGCGTGGCCCTGGCGCATTACGAACTGCACGCCTGGTGCTTGCTGGTGCTGGGCTGGGTGTTCGTGCCCTTCTACATGCGCTCCATGGTATTTACCATGCCGGAGTTTCTGGAACGGCGCTTCAGCCCGGCCTCACGCTATGTGTTGTCGGTGGTTTCGATCATCACGTTCATCGTTTCGAAAATCGCCGTGGGTATCTTCGCGGGCGGAGTGGTCTTTGGGACGCTGCTGCCCGAGTTGCATTTGCAGCTCGGCGGCATGAACATCGACAGCTTTTGGATTGGCTCGGTGCTGGTGATCGTACTTACGGGTTTGTACACAGCTTTGGGCGGGATGCGGGCGGTGGCATACAACGATGCGGTGCAAACCGTCGTCCTGATCACGGGTTCGGCCTGCCTGACGTTTTATGGCCTGGCGAAACTCGGGGGCTGGGGTGAACTTCGCCACTGGTGCGGCTCCGACATGTTCAACCTGTGGAAGCCGCTGATCCCCGCAGGGGTGCAGGGCACGTGGTCGCCGGTGATCGTGTCGAACGCCGCTGGGCATGTGGTGAAACAAGCCTGGTATTTCAACGGCAATTTCCCCTGGCTGGGGATGCTGTTTTGCGCGCCCATCATCGGCTTGTGGTACTGGTGCACCGACCAATACATCGTGCAGCGCGCTCTGGGAGCCCCCAACGAAAACGTCGCCCGGAGGGGAAGCATCTTCGCGGCGTTTCTCAAGCTGTCGCCGGTTTATCTATTCATCGTTCCCGGCCTGATTTGTTTCGCGCTGGCGAAAAGCGGAAAGATCCCCGAACTGGCCACCATCATCGGTCCCGACGGGCACGCGATCCCCGCGACTGCTCAGGGAGCTTTTCCGTTGCTGGTCGAGTACCTGCTGCCGCCCGGACTGCGCGGAATAGTCGTTGCCGGATTGCTCTCGGCTTTGATGGGATCTCTTGCCGGGGTGTTCAACGCCTGCTCAACCCTGTTTACCGTGGATCTCTACGGAAAGTGGCGTCCCGACGCCAGCCAGCACCAGATCGTGCGCACGGGACGCATCGCCACCGCGATGATGGTGCTGGTAGCGCTGGCCTGGATTCCGGTCATCAAGAACGCGCACGGCCTCTACGACTACCTGCAAGCGGTTCAGGGCTATCTTGCGCCGCCTATATTTGTGGTGTTTTTCTTTGGCGTGTTTTTCAAGCGGCTAAACGCGGCGGGCGCGCTTTGGGCAATGCTGGTGGGATTCGTGCTGGGCATCTTCCGCATGCTGGTGGATACGCCGGTTACGCTTGGCCTTCCGGGATTTCAGAACGGATATCCTTACGGCTCGTTCTTCTGGATCGTCAACAATATTTATTTCCAGTATTTCAGCGTGCTGATTACGGTGGTCTCGGCCATCGTGATGATCGTCGTGAGCTACGTGACTTCAGAACCGGATTATCGGAAGATTCAGAATCTCACTTTCGCCACCACTACTATGGAGGATAAAGCCCACACCCGGGCCAGTTGGGACTGGCGGGAAGTCGCCGGTTCGGCGTTGGTTCTGGCCTGCATTATCGGATCGTATCTGTATTTCCGTGGCTAGAGCCAGGGGCACGGCGCCCCTTCGGCTTAGCGGGTTGCAGACTCCTGGAACCGGACACTGCTGTACAATGGCTCGCCCACCACAAGGAGAAATTCAATGGCCGAGAAATCGCCGCAAACCCTCGCTAATCATGCCCGCTTCGATCCGCCGTTTCATTTTTTTGTCCTTCCGGTTTTTCTGATCACGTTCCTCGCGAGTATCGTGTTTCTGGTTCGGCATCCCAGTATTCACTCCGGCTGGCTCGTAGTGTTGAGCTTCGCCGCCTTACTTGCGATGTTCAAGATACGGCAGAATGCCTTGAAGGTTCAGGATCGCGTGATCCGCCTGGAAGAACGGCTGAGGCTGGCATCGCTGTTGCCGGAAACACAGCGCCACCAGATTGAGCAGCTGAGCGAAGGTCAGCTCATCGGATTGCGGTTCGCTTCCGACCAGGAAGTTCCCGCCCTCGTGGCAAGGGCGGTCGCCGAGAGGCTCTCCCGCGCCGACATCAAGAAGGCAATCCTTATCTGGCGGCCGGACTACTGGCGCGTTTAGCCGCGAAGGCGCGAGATGGCTGTGCTACCTTGACGCTATGATCGTGGGCACCGGCATCGACATCGCGGAAGTGCCGCGCATTGCGGCGTCCATCGAGCGCTTTGGCGGCCGGTTTTTGCGCCGTGTGTTTACCGCGGGCGAGATCCGTTACTGCGAATCGAAAGCCAATCGCGCCGAGCGCTATGCCGCGCGCTTCGCAGCCAAAGAGGCGGCCATGAAAGCGCTCGGCACCGGCTGGAATCGCGGGGTGCGCTGGCGGGATATTGAGGTGACGCGAGAGCCAGGAGGCCGCCCGACCATCCTCTTCCACGGTAAGGCTGCCGAGTTTGCGGAGAGACTCGGCGCGGCGCATGTCGCCCTCTCGGTTTCCCACACCGCGGAGCTAGCCATCGCGCAAGTCATCCTGGAAAACTGACGGTCGCGAACTGATCGCGCGATCCGCCAAATCACAGACTGCGATTCGTCTCTGTTAGACTGGCGCATTCTTGACTTCTGATTTCTATGGTTGGATTGAATGAAACTTTAGCCCCAGTTGTGGTCCCAGAGAAGTCCCGCGAGCGCACTCTTCTTGCGGGTATCGCGTTAAGCAGCTTTTCCGCTTTACTTTTGGAACTGGCCCTCACTCGCCTGTTTTCAGTGGTTCTTTTCTACCACTTTGCCTTCCTTGCGATATCCATTGCGCTGCTGGGATTGGGCGCTGGGGGAACGTTTGCCTATTTATGGAAAAACTGGCTGGCGCGCTATGACACCCGCACGCTGCTGGCCTGGTTGTCCGCCGCGAACGCCGCCGCCGTGCCTATTGTCCTCGAGACTGTGCTTCGCGTGCCGGTCTCGCTGGAGCTTTCCAAACACAACTTCTTCCACCTTACGATCCTATATCTGGTTTCGGTCGTCCCTTTCTTCATTACGGGACTGGAATTCTCCATCCTTTTTGCGCGTGAGACCAATGCCATTACCCGCCTGTATGGAGCGGACCTGGTGGGCGGCGCCATGGCTTGCCTGGGCGTCGTACCTTTGCTGAACCTGCTCGGGGGACCGAACACCATTCTGTTCGCCGCCGTGATGATGGCTGCGGCCAGCGCGGTGTGGGCGGCGACTTCGAAGCTGCGCAGGCTGGCGGCGGGAATCGCAATCTGCCTGCTCGCCGTCATTGCCGCTAATCATTCCGGAAGATTGATTGACATTATTTATGCCAAGGGCATGTTCCGCGATGCTTCCTGGGTGGAATTCGCGCGCTGGAATGCGATCTCGCGCGTGGAAGTGGATCGCCAGGGCGACGCCAAAGTCGTGGTGATTGACGCCGACGCTTCTACCTACATCATGAGCGCCGATCTAACGCAATGGCCAGGGAGCGAGTGGCAAAAAAACCTGATGGCGGCGCCTCCCGCGCTGGCCAATGTACTGCGCCCACATGGCGATTACGCCATCATCGGGCCAGGCGGCGGCGTGGATGTATTGCGCGCCGTGGCCAACGGCAGCCCCAGCGTCACGGGAATCGAAATTAATCCGATTATTGCCAACACCGTTATGCGTGGGCGTTATGCCGACTACTCGTATCACTTATATGAGCGGCCCGAGGTGCACATCCATGTCACGGATGGCCGATCGTTTATAAGAAACTCGCAAGCCCGCTATGACATTGTGCAGATGACTTTGGTGGATACCTGGGCCTCGACGGCCGCGGGCGCCTTTGCGCTAAGCGAAAACAGCCTGTACACGGTCGATGCCTTCCGCGAATATTTCGAGCACCTGAAACCGGACGGAATGATTGCGATCACGCGCTGGGAATTCCGCCAGCCGCGCGAGGCTCTGCGCGTGGTTTCGGTGGCCATGCAAGCGCTGCACGAATTGGGAGTCGCGAATCCCGCCCGGAACTTCATCGTGGTCTCGGAAGGCAATCTGGACGAAGACGGAATTCCGGTGGTGGTTCTGGCGAAGAAGAGCGCGTTTACGGCGGCGGAAGAAGATGCGGTTCGGGCCCACCTGAAAAACAACCTCAAGCTGGCCGCGTTATATCTTCCGTCTGCGCCGGGCAATAACCCGTTTTCCGCCCTGGTCCAGAGCAATGATCCTTTGGCGTTTGCCCAGCAGTATCCCTACAACGTTGCGCCGGTTACCGACAACGCTCCGTTCTTTTTCTTCACCGTGAAGCTCAGCCAGATGTTCCGCCAGCAGGGTTTGCAGCATGGAATCGACTGGAAGGTGAACCTCGGCGTCGCGGTGCTGGGCATGGTGCTGATCATTTCCCTGATCGCGGTGGTGGCCTTTTTGGTCGTTCCTCTGGCGGTGCGGACCAGCGGAGCTCACCAGCGCGCGGTCTGCTTGTTCTATTTCGTCGCGGTCGGGTTGGGCTACATTCTGGTGGAGATCGCTTTTATCCAGCGTTTCGTGCTGTTCCTCGGTCATCCCACCTACGCATTGACCGTAGTTGTATTCCTGCTGTTGCTCTCGAGCGGCGCGGGCAGCCTGGCCTCGCGCAGATGGCTGGGCGAAACGGGCAGCGCCTGGCTGCCCCTGGCTTTGATCGTCGCCGCCCTCCTGATTTATGTGTTTGCATTGCCTGGCATCCTGAATTCGCTGGTCGGCCTGCCTTTCATGGTCAAGCTTCTGGTAAGCGGTGGGTTGCTGATTCCTTTGGGATTTGCCATGGGAATGCCGTTTCCCACCGGGTTGCGTGCCTTGGCGAGCCTTCCCGTTCCGGAGTTTCCCGCATCTCAGAAGAACCCGGCGGCAGAGAACGCGGTGGAATGGGCGTGGGCCATGAATGCGGCATCGAGCGTCATGGGCTCGGTTCTCGCGATGGTCATTGCGATTCAGTATGGGTTGAACGTCACACTGGCCTGTGGGGCGGCGGCATACTTCCTGGCACTGCTGTTTGCTGGGACTCTGCGAACCCGCCGCGCGTGATGTGAAGACCGCCCCGGCGGTCTGCTATGATTCAGCGAAGACCTTGGGCCTCCACTGGAGATGGGCACCGGGGTTGTCCGCGATGATGGTGCTTGGGAGAACGCGTGCCTAGCCAGAAACAGTTGCAGTGGTCTCAACTGAAGGTGGGGCTTACCGTAGTGTTCGCCAGTGTCACGCTGGGCGTGCTGCTGTTCCTGATGACCGGCACCGGCGGCCTGTTCACTCCGAAACTCACTCTTAGAGCGTACTTCGACAACGCCAGCGGCCTGCGCAAGGGAGCCCCGGTACGCCTCAGCGGAGTGGATATTGGCAGCGTTACGGATCTGCAGATAGTCCCGAACAAGCAGCCGACCCCGGTCGAAGTCACCATGACGGTCAGTTCCAAACACCAGGATGGGTTGCGCAAGGACTCGCTGGCCGAACTCTCCACCGCCGGGGTGCTGGGCGAAACTTACATTGATATTGACAGCTCGCAAGCCAAAGGAGCCGAGATTCGGGATGGCGATACGCTGCCGGCGCACTTCGTGCCCGACTTCTCGGATGTGGTGCGAGCCAGCCAGAGCACCCTGCAAAACCTGCAGGCGCTCGAAACGCGCGTCGACCGGATTCTGGCCTTCGTGGAAAGCGGCAACGGCTCGGTCGGCAAACTGATTTACGATGCCGCGCTTTACAACCGCTTGAATGGCGTCATCAGCCAGTTTCAAACCTTGGTGACCCAGGTAAACGAAGGCAAAGGCACGCTGGGCAAATTGGTTGCCGATGATGAGCTGTATAACAAACTCAATGGCACCGTGGACAAAGTCAATTCGCTGATTGATGACTTGAATGCGGGTAAGGGCACCGCCGGCAAATTGCTCAAAGATCCTGCGCTTTACGACAACGCCAACCAAACCATCGCGAACGTCAAGCAACTGACGGACGACATCAACGCCGGCAAGGGCGCGCTCGGCAAATTTGCCAAAGACGAAGTGCTAGCCAACAAACTGCAAAACACCATCAACAAGCTTTCCGATATCAGCGACCAGCTCGCTGCCGGACAAGGCACCGCAGGAAAATTCCTGCATGACACCACTCTGTACGACAATACCAATAATCTGCTGCTGGAGAGCCGCGAACTGATCAAAGCCGTGCGGCAAGACCCGAAGAAGTACCTGACCATCAAACTCAAAATCTTCTGAACTGGTGTGGCGCGGGCGCCCTCGCCCGTGAAAAATTTGCAATCAGGGTCCTCCCGCCGGCCCGATGCCGCTTGACGACGATGAATATCCCTTGAAAAGAGCAGATACCCCCTCCCCCTCGCGCCACCTGTTGGTCTTTTGCAATCATGCAGTTAGCGCGAGGAGGCTGCCTAGATCTTTGAATTTAAATGACTTATTTGCAAAATATAGAGGGCTAATGACTTAGCTATAATTCCACAGAAACAAATCAGGCGCAGCTGTTGGCTGCGCCTGATTTCTTGATCGCTACTTGCAGGATAGCAAATTGGACCGGGGAAATGGGACAGTCTTTATGACTTTATTTCTGGTGTGATGTGAGTGAGTTAGGGGGAATTGGACAGCTTTGGGGACTTGACAGCGCTGCGCACTGCTCAGGGTCCCTGCGTTCCTCCTGCGGCATTTCTTCCCGTCGTGTGCGGTTAAAAGCGCTTGACCGCCGAGCACGCCAAGGTCGCGCGGAGCACGCGGAGGTGTCCACTTCCGGACAGAGCTGTCCGGAAGCGGACAGTTTTGGGAGGGTGCCCTATCGGGCCAAAGAGCGACAACGGTCTTTCATTTGACGGGCTTAGCTCCTAGGCCTGCTTTGGCTCCACAACTGCACTAAGGCATTCGCCGGCGGCGCGCATTCTTGATGGGTTGTCATTTCGAGCGTAGCGAGAAATCTGCTTTTCGCAGCCGGAACAGCAGATTCCTCGTCGCTGCGCTCCCACGGAATGACAACGTGTTGGGGTAATGCGGACGGAATGGCTAGCAAAATGAGCTTTACGGAGTAATGACATGCCAACCCTGCTTCGAGATGTTCGCTACGCGCTGCGCCAACTGCGGAAGGCGCCAGGATTTACTTTCGTATGTGTGCTGACGCTGGCGCTGGGCATCGGGGCCAACACGGCCATCTTCACGCTGGTGGATGCGGTCATGCTGAAGTCGCTGCCGGTGACGAAGCCCAAGGAGCTTTACCGTTTAGGGGATAGCTTCTACTGCTGCATCGAGGGCAACGCGCGGTATGGCAGTTGGAGTCTCTATTCCTATGAGTTCTACAAACTGCTTCGCGACCACACTCCGGAATTCGGGGACATGGCCGCCTTCCAGCCGTCTGTTTCGAAGCTGAGCGGTCGACGGAGCGGAGACAAGGCGCCAGCGCAGCCTTACGCGGGCGAGTTCGTTTCCGGCAATTACTTTCGCACGTTCGGCATTGGCGCATTTGCCGGACGAATGATTGCACCCTCTGATGATCAGCCCAACGCTCCACCTGTCGTGGTGATGAGCTACCGCACCTGGCAGCACTTCGCACTTGATCCCTCGGTAGTTGGTTCAACCTTCATGATCAATCAACTGCCTTATACCGTGGCCGGAATTGCGCCGCCCGGATTCTTCGGCGAAACCTTGCGCAGCGATCCTCCGGATTTCTGGATGCCGCTGGCCACGGAGCCGGCCGTGGACAAGACGAACCCATTTCTAAGCTCGAACCCGCTACTCAACTCAGAATTCAAGTGGTTGTATGTCATCGGACGCCTGAAGCCGGGCGCGCAACCCGCCCGCGTGCAGACTGAGGTCACGCTGGAATTGCAGCAATGGCTCACGAGCCAGCCGAACCTCAAGGCCGAGGACCGTTCCAAGTTGGCCTCAGAACATATCGTTCTGTCTCCAGCAGGGAATGGGGTTGGCCGCTTGGAAGACAACTATCGAATGGTCCTGCGTTTTCTGGCAACGATCGCAGGACTGGTGTTGCTCATCGCCTGTGCAAACGTAGCGAATCTATTGCTGGCACGTGGTGCGTCGGCTCGTTCAGTGAACGCCATTCGCATCGCGCTAGGGGCGCAGCGCCGCAGGCTTATCCGCTCGGTTCTGACCGAAAGTGTTCTGCTTGCGGTGATTGGCGGATTGGCTGGGCTGGTTGTGGCCTTTGCCGGGACGCGCGCCATTTTGTTGCTGGCGTTTCGCGGGTCACATTTCGTTCCCATCAATCCGACGCCTTCGTTGCCGGTGCTCGGCTTCGCGTTTGTGCTCTCTCTGATTACGGGGATTGTTTTCGGAGTCGCGCCCGCCTGGATCACATCGCACTCGGATCCCGCCGAAGCCCTGCGCGGAGTGGGACGCAGCACGCGAGATCGCTCGCTTTCGCAGAAATCCCTGGTGATCCTGCAGATTTCTCTTTCGGTCGTGCTTTTGATTGGGGCTGGTTTGGTCACGCAGACTTTGCGCAAGCTCGAAAACCAGAATTTCGGTTTTGAAACGCAAGGGCGGCTGGTTGTGAATGTGAATCCAGCGCTGTCCGGTTACAAGCTTGAGAAGTTGTACGGCCTTTATCAGCAACTGCAGGAGCGCCTGCCGCAGATTCCTGGGGTACTCAGCGCCAGCTACTCGCTGTATAGCCCGATGAGCGACAGCAACTGGGGAGACGACATTTCGATCGAAGGCCATCCGGCTGGCGGAGACCTCTACGCTTCCTGGGATCGGATCGGTGCGAAATACTTCGAGACCATTGGTACACGCTTGCTGCGAGGCCGCACAATTGGCGACGAAGATACTCCGACTTCGCAACGCGTTGCAGTGATCAATGAGACCTTTGCGCGGAAATTCTTCCCCAAAGAAGATCCGATGGGCAAGCACTTCGGGTTCGGAGATACTCATGTGGGCGATTTTGAGATTGTGGGGATAGTCGAGGACACCAAGTATCAAGACGCTCGCGGGCCTGCGTACCCTACGTTCTTCTTGCCGTTTTTGCAAATGACGCAGGACCCAAACCCAAAATTTCCGATCCTGGCAGCTTCGCATTACATCGGGAGCATTGAGTTGCGCGTAGCCGGCAAGCCAGAAAATCTGGAGGCTTCCGTCCGCCGCACGCTGGCGGACATTGATCCCAACCTCATCGTGCTCGACGTGATGAGCATGCGCGAGCAGCTGGAGCGCAATTTCAACCAGGAGACGCTGATTGCGCGGCTGACCGAACTTTTCGGACTGCTGGCTTTGATTCTGGCTTGCGTGGGACTGTATGGTGTGACTGCGTATGCAGTCGCTCGCCGCACTAACGAGATCGGCATCCGCATGGCACTGGGGGCGGATCGGCGGAATGTGGTTCGCATGGTGCTGCGCGGCGCTTTGTGGCAGCTCGGCATTGGTCTGGCGATTGGCATTCCGGCGGCTTTGGCCGGTAGCCGGTTGATTGCAAATCAACTGTATGGCGTGAAGACTTACGATCCGGTCATTCTGGGCCTCTCCGTTTTCGTGCTCGCGGCTTGTGCCCTGCTGGCGGGATTCATTCCTGCCCGGCGGGCGGCTTCGATTGAGCCGATGCAGGCGCTGAGAGCCGAGTAGCTTGGTGGAGTGCATGCGTTAAAAATCCCCACCCTGTCGCAAAAGCGCGACGAGGATGGGGCACCCGCACTCGGTGCCCTCAATCCAATCACGCGTTTTGTCATTCCGACCGGAGGGAGGAATCTGTTTCTTGCGGGCACACGGAACAGCAGATTCCTCGTCGCTGCGCTCCCACGGAATGACAAGGGGGTAGGGTCTTGCTGGCTTCAAACCGCCGCCGTCGCCGCGTCTGCGTGCTCGTGCGCATGATAACTGGATCGCACCATCGGCCCAGATTCCACGTGGCGGAAGCCGAAGCGCAAGGCTTCTTCTTTCAGATATACAAATTCTTCTGGCGTGTAGAAGCGCGTCATGGGCAGATGATCGCGCGAGGGCCGCAGATATTGGCCGACGGTGAGAATATCTACGCCGCGGGTACCCAAATCTTTGAAGACTTCGACCAGTTCGGTGATCGTCTCGCCCAGCCCGACCATGACTCCGGACTTGGTGACCATTCCCGGAGAAAACTTCTTGGCATTCTCCAGCAGGTCCAAGGTGCGTTGGTAGCGTGCTCCGGAGCGGACCACTCGATACAAACGTGGCACGCTTTCAGTGTTGTGATTGAGTACATCGGGCTTGGCATCGAGAACGATGCGCAGAGGTTCTTCCAGACCCTGGAAATCCGGGATCAGAACCTCTACCCGGCAATCGGGCGTCAGCTCGCGAATCAGGCGGATGGTTTCGGCGAAAACTCTTGCTCCGCCGACGTTGTCGTCATCGCGGTTCACGCTGGTTACGACGGCATGTTTCAAGCCTAGAGTCGCCACCGCTTCGGCGACGCGGCGCGGCTCATCAAAATCTATTGCCTGTGGCCTGCCTTTGGGCACGGCGCAAAATCCGCAGCGCCGGGTGCAGATGTCACCCAGCAACATGAAGGTCGCGGTCTTATGGTTCCAGCACTCTCCAATGTTGGGACACTGGGCGGATTCACAAACTGTGTGCAGCCCCATGCCGCGAGCCAGCTTCTTCAGATTGTGGAAGTTTTCTCCAACCGGAGCCTTGGCCCGCAGCCAGGATGGCTTGGGCTGGCGCAGTGCAGGGTGAACCTCAATTTGCACGAGTTGCGAGGTGGTTGCCATGTCTCCTCAAGATTTTACACGGAGGGCAGGTGATTCGCACAGGCGATGGCTTCCTGGGCAGTGGGTCAGTTTGAATATTTTATACAGAGTTGTCGTTCCGAAGCGCGGCATTATCGCGCGAGGAATCTGCCGTTCTCCTGGGCTAAAAAGCAGATTCCTCACCCAAAAAGCGGGTTCGGAATGACAAGTCGTTAAGATGTAATCACGAAACTGACCCACTACCGCTTCCTGGGCTAGCGTCTCTCACCACCCTCGTTGGTCGTTTTCAGCGGACTCTGCGGTGTAAGGCTTTGGTTCGCCCCCAGGTTAGGACAAAGCCTTAAACCGCTGAGATCGCAGAGGATTCGCTAGAGATAGGAGATCGGAGAGATGATCAATCGCTGAAATTTGTCGCAGTGGAAAAGGCCGCTCAGTTTTCCAGGTAGGCGTCAATCCATTCTTTGATGCGGAAGCGGCGGTCGTCTTTTGAGTCGAAGCGGATGCCAAACGTCCGGCTGGCAGTCTTTCTCCAGGTCACCGTGCTGCGGACCCAGATTCTAGGCAAGGTCAACAAAGCAAAAGAGATCTCAACCGACTCGCCGGCCGATACGGCTTCTGCGCCGCGCAATGACATGCCTCCGGAGCTGATCTCCAGGCTGGTGGCGGCGAAAGCAGCGCCCTCGGACGTCGTCACCGAGACCTCAGTGATCACCGGGATGCGGATATAGCGCCGGAACTCGTGCAGCACGAGCACCTGAGTGGCCCGTACCAGCTTCAGGGCGGCCGGACGTTCCAGCGGTTCATGGAAGATGGCGTTGATGCCGTACTTGGAATATCGCAGTGCTTCCTGGGCATTGCCACCCAGGCCATAGATGATCATGCGGCTGTTCGATGGGGAGGTGCGCACAAATTCCATCACCCCTTCGGCTCCCGGCGCCAACCGCAGAACGCAGGCATCGAACTTCTCTTTTTGTAGTCGAGAGGTGACATCTCCTGTCATAGCAATAGTTTCCACCCCAAACTGACGAAAACAGTCGGACAGGACATTGCTGGCCGGGTCTTTGAGGTCAATGAAAGCAACCCGCGCTCCGGCTCTTTTTGCGACCGGGATAACCATGGCTAGGTTTGCGACGGGGGTAGGTGCACTGGCGAAGGAATTATCCATAGCGAGAGGTGGCGTCCTCAAAGGTTCTACGATTGTGGGCTTCCCCGCACCCCTTGGCAAAGGGATATAAGGACAATCGTCCGGTACAGAAGTGTCATTACCTAGGTGAGGCGTTACCTGTAAGGAATTATGGCGTAAGTGACTTTTTTACAATGTGATGCAGGTAGTTACCTTAGTTGGATGGCATGATGTACTGGACCGCGCAAGGCGATTTTCACAAGGCCTTAGTCCGTCCATCGGCGGAACAGCAAAGCCCCGTTGGTGCCACCAAACCCAAACGAATTCGACATGGCGTATTCCAGATTGGCTTTTCTGGCGTGATTGGGCACGTAATCCAGGTCGCAATCGGGGTCCGGATTCTCCAGATTCACGGTCGGTGGCAGGATCTGATCCCGCAAGGCCAGCGCGGTAATTCCTGCTTCCAGACCACCGGCACCACCCAGCAAGTGTCCAGTCATGGATTTCGTGGAGCTGACGGCCACCTTGTAGGCATGATCGCCAAAGGCCCGCTTGATGGCAACGGTTTCCAGCTTGTCGCCAATATCGGTTGAGGTGCCGTGAGCGTTGATGTAGCCGACTTGCGAGGGCTGCACGCCGGCATCTCTTAGCGTGTTGAGCATTACCCGGTAAGCGCCATCGCCATTTTCGGCAGGCTGGGTGATGTGGTAAGCATCGCCGCTCATGCCGTAGCCCACCACTTCAGCGAGGATGGGCGCACCTCGCTTCTGAGCGAGTTCCAATTCCTCAAGAACGAGAATTCCTGCGCCTTCGCCGATGACGAAGCCGTCCCGCGCGGAATCCCAGGGGCGGCTGGCTTTCTCCGGCTCATCGTTGCGAGTGGAAAGCGCCCGCATGGCGGCAAAACCACCTACCCCCATGGGAGTGATGGCAGCTTCGGTGCCGCCGGCGATCATCACGTCGGCGTCCGAACGGGAGATGATTTTGAAGGCATCGCCTACCGCGTGGGCACTCGAGGTGCAAGCGGTGCAAGTCGCCTCATTGGGTCCCTTGGCGCTGTAGCGGATGCTGATGTGTCCGGCCGCCAGATTGACGATGGAGGCCGGAATAAAAAATGGCGAAATCTTACGCGGGCCGCCGCGCAGCAGGTTGACGTGCTCCCGCTCAATTACATCGAATCCGCCGATGCCGGAGCCAATATGCACTCCAACCCGGGGGGAAAGCTCCGGGGTCACCTGCAAGCCGGAAGCTTTCATGGCCTCATCCGCCGCCGCCAGGGCGAGGTGGATGAAGCGGCCCATTTTCTTCAGCTCTTTTTTTTCGATGAACTTTAGCGGATCAAAATTCTTGACCTCCGCCGCGATCTGGCAGGCGAACTGGGAGGCATCAAAGTGCGTGATGCGGCCTACTCCGCTTTTGCCCGCAAGCAGGTTGCGCCAGACCTCATCCGTGGTATTTCCCACGCCGCAGATCAGGCCAATGCCTGTGACTACGACTCTGCGGCCCAACTACTTCCCGCCTTTCCCATGCTTCCCGATGTAATCGACCGCATCCTGCACGGTGCGGATCTTCTCCGCATCTTCATCGGGAATTTCCAATTCAAAGGCTTCTTCGAAGGCCATGACCAGTTCTACCGTGTCCAATGAGTCGGCGCCCAAGTCGTCCACGAAAGAGGCGGTAGGGGTAACTTCGCCCTCATCCACCCCCAATTGCTCTGCGATGATCTGCTTCACTTTTTCATCAACGGCTGCCATGTTTCTCCTCTTGCTTCAAGTGTGTAAATAGATTTCGCATCCCGTCCAACTTGGAACCCAGTTGCCAGCGATCGGTGATCAGTTGCCAGTTTCTTTGGCAGCCGCTATTTGCTCACCTTGGCGTGCTTCTCGACATATTCGATTGCGTCCTGCACGGTGCGGATTCTCTCTGTATCCGCGTCGGAAATCTCAAAGCTGTAGGCCTCTTCGAGCGCCATGACCAGTTCGATCTGGTCCAGGGAGTCCGCGCCCAAGTCGTCCGCGAACGAAGCGCTCGGCGTGATTTCCGATTCATCCACCCCGAGCTGTTCGGAGATGAGCGCTTTCACTTTTTCGCCCACCTCTTTCTTTCCGTCGCCAGGCATTGGCTTGTCCTCCAGACAACTGTAAAGCGAAGGGAGTAGTGTACTTGGCCGCGGGAAGGAGTGTAAAGCCGGGGAGGTTCGCTGGAACTGATGCAACCGAGTGTTTGCACGATTTCGCCGCTGCAGAACCGCTGGCGCGGGCTGGTGTGGGTAACAAAATAAACCCCCATGGGTTGGATTAGAACCAGGTTGACAATAGAATGTACTTTACGTTACAAAGTATGAATGGAAAATACTAATCCTCGTTCGCTCAAGGCTTGGGGGAATCCGACCTTCGTAGTCGCCGAGTGGCTGCTGGTGTTGCCTGCCGTCGTGATCCTTGCGGCAGCGGCGCTGCGATCCCTTGCCGGCCGTGGGTACCCCGCACAACTGGCAGAATGATCACCGCATGGGTATTCCTTCACGTGTCGCGCCCCGGCGCTGCGCTGCTGTTTATCGGGATGCCCGCGGTCGTCCTTATCCTGGGTGGCGCGACCATTTGGGAAACATGGAGGAAGAATGAAGGCTTCCGCAAAAACGTCGCTGCGGCAATCGCGCTCCTCCGACGGCATCCAGCGACGGAAATGCTCGCAACGGCGACACTGCTCGCAGGGGCCGTGCTCCTGTTTGTCGTGATGCACCTAATCACCGATTGAGGATCCGAGCGTGGCGAAAGCGTTTTCATGCCACTTGCAACGGGGCAGCATAACCGAGACACTGGACGCCATGCGCGCCGTCGTGCAACGAGTGAGCCGTGCCCAAGTTACCGTGAACGGCGAGATCGTGGGCCAGATCGGACGCGGTCTTCTGGTTCTGCTCGGCGTAGCCGCGACAGATACCGAGTCCGATGCTGACTACTTGGCCGACAAAATCTCCGGACTGCGCATTTTCGAAGATGACAATGGAAAGATGAATCGGGCCGTGAGTGAGATCGGTGGCGAGGTGTTGGCAGTTTCTCAGTTCACCCTCTACGGCGATGTGCGCCGCGGCAAGCGGCCATCTTTCGATGCCTCGGCGCCAGCCCCGCAAGCCCGCCAACTCTATGAGTATTTCGTGGACCGCTCATCGGTGGCCGCAGGCGTGCGTTGGTGAGAGGCCGGCCGCTTCCAGGAAACGATGCAAGTAGAACTCTGCAACGAATGGTCCCGTCACCATCCTTCTCGATTCCAGCAAACTGTTCTGAACTACTGGCCGGTGGCCGTCCCCGCCTTCTGCTCCGCAATCCACGCCGTAACTCGCGTATCCAGCACATCGAGCGGCAGAGCGCCGCCATTCAGAATTTCGTCGTGAAACTTGCGGATGTCGTATTTGCTCCCCAGTTCCTTGCGGGCGCGTTCGCGGAGTTTGAGAATTTCCAGCTCACCCAGCTTGTAGCCCAGAGCCTGGGCCGGGTTCACGATGTAGCGATCGGTTTCGGCCTGCACATCGGGCTCGTCTTCCGAAGAATGTTCGTGGAAGAAGTCGACCATTTGCTGGCGCGTCCAGTGCTTGTAATGGACGCCGGTGTCGACTACCAGGCGAACCGCGCGCAACATTTCGTCGGCAAGACGGCCGTAATCGGAATAGGGATCCTGGTAGAGGCCGACGTCTTTCCCCAGGCGTTCGGCGTAAAGCGCCCAGCCTTCGACATACGCGTTGTAGCCTCCTTGCTGGCGGAAGGTGGGCAACTCGGGCAGGGTCTGCGCGATGGAAATCTGCATGTGGTGCCCGGGAATCGCTTCGTGGTACGCGGTGGATTCAATCTCTATGGTGATTCGATGCTGGTAGTCGCCGGTGTTCACGTAAACGATCCCCGGGCGGGAACCGTCGGGAGTGCCCTGGTTGTACTCCGCAGCCGGAGCGTCTTTCTCACGGTAGGCCTGAACCGGCCGGATCTCGAGTTGCGTCTTGGGTAGCAGCCCGAATAACTGGGGAAGCTTGGGTTGCATTTCGCCAATGTAATAACGGTACTTATCGAGAATGTCTTGCCGCGATTTGGGAACCAGTTTGGGATCGGTGTTCGCCGAGGCGCGAAAGCTCTTTAAATCGGAGAACCCGAGCTTCTGTGCGATGGCAAATTCCTCGCCTTCGATGCGGGCGACTTCCTTCAATCCGAGTTCATGGATGGCCTCGGGATCCATGGTGGTGGTGGTTTCCTGGGAAATATTGAAGCGGTAACGCGCGTCGCCATTGGGCAGAGACCAAACGCCATAATCGGTGCGGCCATGGGGCGCGTAGTCTTTGGCGATGAACTCGGCCAGCTTGTTATACGCCGGACGAACCTGCTGGTCGATCGCGGCCACAATGGCGTCGTGCAGGCGCTTACGGTCACTCTGCGGGACGCCGTCGGGAAATTGCGTCAGCGGATGACCGAATACATTGGCGTCGCCGGCGGGCGAAGCGATGTCCCTACATTGGTCCACCGTCTTTTCCAACAGATAGCGCGGCGGCATGAGCTGGTCTTTTTCGCCTTGCCGCAAAATCTCGATCAACTGCTCAAACTGATGGGGAATCATGCGCAAGCGCGCTAAATAGTCTTCGTATTGTTTAGTGGTGTGAAATGGGATCATGTCCACAAACTGGGCAAGCTCAAGTTGCGCCCCGCCCAGTTGATCGACCGGCATTTCGTAAGTTTTGAGATCGATGGCTTGAATACGTTCTTTCAGATTGCGCAGCATGAGCGAGTGGCTCAGCTGTTCTTGTTCCGGGAAGCCTGTAGTATCAATGGAAGAAAAACGCCGCAGCCAGGTTTCCCAATCGTGCCGCTGCACCTGCTGGTGGGCGAGCGACCAGTCGCTCCAGCGGTCGTTGTAGCGGAGGTCCCCGATAATGGTCGCCATCTCAGGACTCTCGCGCAATTCATACTCCCACTCTTCGGCGAGAAGCTGCTTGAACCGATCTCGGCGGGCCTGCCGATTTTGGCCGTCGTCCGAGCGCAGGGGGATGGACAGGAAAGTTACAGCAAGCAGCAGGAAAATCGCAGTATGGCGCAAACGCATTGAGTCTCCGGGATTCTGACAGATTCGTTCTATTCTAGCGAAATAGCCGACAGAGGTGAGACGCGCGGCAGCGCAGTCGGTTAGCCAGCGGGCTTGGACGAACGACAGGTTGACCGCCAGCGCTAGCCTGGGTTTTGCTCGATATATTTCCGGCTATCGAATTTCTTCCCCGTACTGGCCAGCGACATATAGCGGATCTTGCCGAAGATGGGGCGTTCCGACCAGGCGCGATCAAACTTTCCGACAATCGCCCAAGCAATGCCCGCATACCCGTTGGGATCGCGGCCGTCGAGTTCGTATTTGTCGTTCAGCCACACGGTAATCGCAAAAGCATCAGCAGCCGAGGGGCTCCACTCCAGGATCTTCTTGCCCCAATACATCCGCAGGTAGTTGTGCATCCAGCCGTGATTCACCATTTGGCGCTGGGCCGCGTTCCACAGGGGATCGTGGGTTTCTGCGTTCTCGAGTTGCCGCTCGTTGTAGAGCACCGGCCGGAGGTCACCGCCATGTTCAGCCAGGGTACGATGCGCCCAAGGTTCGGCGCATTCAAAGTTGTCGTAGTTCGGGCTGTATCGCACAAAGTTCACCGCTAGCTCACGCCAAGTAATCAATTGGTCCAGGAAAGCCCTTTTTGCGGCTTTGGGAGCGTTCGCCCTCTCCACCGCTAGCGCAACCGTGTTTGGGCTGATATGACCGAAATGCAAGTATGGAGAGAGCCGGCTGGTTCCGTCATCTTCGGGATGATTTCGCAGGCGGGGATACAAGGCCAGCTTGCTGTGCACAAACTCTTTGAGCAAACGCTGTGCCTCGCGGCTCCCGCCTTGGAATCCGCTCGCCGCCTGCACGGAACTGTCGATGGGCCAACTCTGCAGCAAGTCAGAACCGGGAGACAGGGAGGAAAGAGCGGGCGGCTTTTTCCAGGCAACTTTCGCTTTGGGGTCCCTGGAAGGAACCAGAAACCGGTCCAGCAGCTTACTCAGACGCGGGCGAATGGTGCGGGCGGCGTATTGCGCTTTCCCCAGTAATTTCGAGGGCACGATGACATCCGCGTCCACCGTCCAGAAGGGCACGCGCAACGTTCGGGCAGCTCGCTGGCGCCCCGACTCCGCGGCGCGTAAGGGATTTTCATCCCCCACGATGAATGCCGGACGCAATTCCTCGCACAGTCTTGGCAGACTGTGTTCGGGAGAACGGCGCAGCAGGAAGCCAATCCCCCGCCGTTTGAGAGCTTCCGCAATGTCCGGGATTCCCTGGGCCAGAAAGGCATAATGGCGCAGGTTCGCGCCGTACGAGGGCTTGAGCGCGAAAAATACGACCACCGGCTTGCTCAGGAAATTGGCGGCGCGTACCGCAACATCCAGCGCTGGATTGCCGGCCCCCCGCTGGGCGCGCTGCATCCAGTACAGGACGCAGGTGCCGTCGGGATCGGGTATTCCGCCGCGTCGTACGCTTACGCGCGGATCAGCGGCAAGTTGTAGCAGGTTGTCCATGCGGGGGGAACGGAACGGCTCAGCCGACGATATCGGCAATCCTCGCAACGTCGGCGCAGGCGCGCACATCGTGGGTACGGATAATCTGGGCTCCTTTCAAAATGGCCGCGGTTTCGGCCCCCAGGGTGCCGTAGAGGCGGTCAGTGAGGGCAGCATCTTTGCCCTCGCGGGCCAGCGCTCTCCCGATAAAGGACTTACGCGACACCCCCGCCAGAAGGGGATAGCGCAGTTGAAGGAATTCGTCAAAATGTTTGAGCAGGGGGTAGTTCTCTTCGAAATTCTTGCCCAGGCCAAAGCCAGGATCGAGCACGATGCGCTCCCGCTTGACTCCCGCCATCTGGACGGCATCGGCGGATTCCCGCAGTTCGCGTTTGACCAGCGTTACAATGCCCGGCGCCGGCGCCTGGGTGCGCCATTCCTCGGGGCGTCCGCGCATGTGTACCAGAACGGCCCCGCATTTCAGCTCCGCCAGCGCTTTGCGCATGAGAGGGTCCCAGCGGAATCCGCTCACGTCGTTTACGATCTCGGCTCCCGCTTTCACCGCGGCACGCGCTACGCTGGCTTTGTAGGTGTCCACGGAGATCAGCGCCTCCGGACGCTTCTTTCTTAGCGACGCGATGACTGGAATCACGCGGTCCAGTTCTTCTTTTTCGGTCACGACAGTTTTGCTGGAAGGGGCCGCTTTTGCGGGATCCTTGCTGTCCCCTCCTGCCCCAGGGGCCAGCCTGGTTCCCGGCCGGGTGGACTCGCCTCCGACGTCGATGAGGTCCGCGCCGTCCTGCAGCAATTGCAGCGCGTATTCCACTGCCTGCTCGCGATCAAAGTGCAATCCCCCATCGGAAAAGGAATCCGGCGTAACGTTGACCACTCCCATAATCAGGGTCCGCTTACCGAGCTCGACCGAACGAGATGCCAGTTTCCATTCAAATACCGAACGCATATAGCTGATTCTAACCCGAGTGCCCGGGAATCCATGGGATCGGCAAATCAGGCAGACAGCGCAAAGCCGCCGGAAGTGCATCTATGGAACAGAAGCCCACTACGGCAAGGTTGCTGAATGCTGGTGGAAGCAAAGGCACCCCTGCCGCTCATTGAGCGGGGCTTGCACAGTTTCCGGTGCTACAATCAGGTTTCTTTTATGCGCCGTTTGCGCCCATTTTCGCTGACGCTGTTTTGTGTCTTGTGGGCGGCGCAGCTCTCCGCCGCCCCGCATAACAGCCCGCATAACACGCTGTCGGCCCGCATTGGGGCTGTCCTGTCGGAGCAAGATTTGGCGCGCGGTTACTGGGGGATTGAAGTTGTTGCGCTCACCAGCGGAAAAGTGCTGTACGCGCAGAATGCCGACAAGCTTTTCACTCCGGCTTCCAACACCAAGTTGTTCACCACGGCGGCGGCGCTGGCCCTCATCGGGCCGGATTACAGCTTCCATACCACGGTGGAGACCAACGGCACCCTCGACAAACACGGGCGGCTGACCGGCGATTTGCTGTTAGTGGGGCGCGGCGACCCCAATCTTTCCGGCCGCGAATTGCCTTACACGCTGCGCACCGAGCGCAACGACCATCCCATTGAAGCTCTCGATCAACTGGCGGATGAGTTGGTGCGGAAGGGCGTGAAGTATGTGGATGGAGACGTTGTGGCCGACGACTCCTACTTCGCCTTCGAGCGCTACGGAGAAGGCTGGAGCCAGGATGACCTGGTTTGGGCCGACGGCGCCCCGGTTTCCGCGCTCACCATCAACGACAACGTGATCTTCGTGAGCATTCTGCCGGCTGACCGCGCCGGGGAACACGCCTTTGTGAACATCACGCCCTTCGCGGATTACTACCACATCGATAACCGGATTATCACCACGCCGCCCGGTACCGGCAAGCGGATCTTCATCAATCGCGAACCCGGCTCGACGGTGTTGACCCTATGGGGCAACATGCCATTGGACGACGCGGGCGCGAACGAAGCTCTGGCCATTGAGGATCCGGCCGAATTCGCGGCGGGGCTTTTCCGCCAGTTGCTGCAAAAACGCGGCATCGTGGTGTACGGCGGGCAACGCACCCGTCACACCGATCTTGCCAGTCTTTCCACGTTCACCGTGACCGCCCTCGCGCCGGCGCGGGGCGGCGACGAGCCATCCCGGGCCCTGCAGAATCAACCACTTGTGCTGGCCAGTCACGAATCGAAACCGCTGATCGAAGACGTGCAAGTAATCAACAAAGTCAGCCAGAATTTGCATGCGGAAATTTTGCTGCGGCTGTTGGGCCGGGAGAAAGGAACTGCCGGCACCGTCGAGGGCGGACTGGAAGTCGTCCGCGGCTTCCTCAACCGGGCGGGTCTTCCCAGCGATCAGTACATTTTTTACGACGGCTCAGGACTCTCGCGGCAGAATCTGGTCACCCCCGACGCGGTGGTGCAGTTGCTGCGTTACTGTACGAGCCAGCCTTGGGGCGCAAGCTTCCGTAGTACCCTGCCAGTCGCCGGCGTAGATGGTTCCCTTGCCGGACGCTTCAGCGATGTGCGGGTTCAGGGGAGCGTGCAGGCAAAAACCGGCTCACTCGGGGGCGTGAAGACTCTCTCCGGCTACGCCACCACCGATAGCGGCGAGCCGGTGGCCTTTGCCATTCTCTCCAACAACTTCAATCTTCCCGCCAAGCGCGTAACCGATGCCATTGATGACATCGTGGCCGCCATCGTCGAAAACGTCCAGCCCAAGAAGAAGAAGTAGGCGAATTGCCCGGACCCGGCCGATTCAGGGACAGCCAAACCCGTTAAACTCCCGCTGACACAATCTGTCCGGGATTTCTGGCGGATTTGCCGCATTGCGCAAGACGCCGCCGGTAGCGTACGTGGCGCCAGCGCGTGATCTCCACCAGCGGCCGCCAGACCGGATGTACCAAATCGCGCTTGATCAGTTGATGCCAAAAACGATTCGAGCGCTTGTAGAGATAGGACATCGCCAAGTAAGGTGGAACGGCTTGCCACTCCCGGGGACGTCGCCGCCAAATCGATGGGAGCGAGAATAGCCGTCGGTAAATCCACGCGTAGCCTTGCTCCAGTTCCCCCGGTGACATGTGTTTGGGACGAAAGACGGCATGCCCGGTGTCGTAGAGGGACCAGTCGCGGTGCAGCAATCGTCCTTGCGTCTCCATTTGCTGGAAAAGGGGCGTCGCCGGATAGGGCGTGAGAATGTGAAAGGTGGCGCACTCCAGGCGGTTCTCCTCAATCCAGTCGGCGGTGTGGGCAAAGACATCTTTCCGATCATGGTCGAAGCCCAGCACGAAGGAGCCGTTTACCTGGATGCCGTGGTCGTGCAGCATACCAACGCGACGGGCATAATCTGAGGGTCGAGGGGTCTTTTTGCGCGCTTCGGCCAGGTTTTCGCCGCTGAGCGATTCAAAGCCGATGAAAACTCCGGTGCACCCTGCCAACGCCATCTCGCGGATCAGGGTGGGATCGTCCGTCACGTCGATCGAAACTGCCGCGCTCCATATCTTTTCGAGGGGCCGCAAGGTGCGGCACAAGGCATGCAGATAGTCCGGGCGCGAGCCCAGATTGTTGTCGACGAACACGGCATAGGGTTGCCCGTCAGCCAGGAATTCCTCAGCCACCTGGCTGGGATGGCGCATGCGATACGGCATCCGCAATCCGTCGGTCGCGAGATAACAGAAACCGCAGCGATTGTGGCAACCCCGAGTGGCGATGAGGCTGGTGGTGGTCAAGAAGCTGTTGCGGGGGAGGAGAGATCGGCGCGGCGGTGGATCGTCGGAGTAGTTATTCTCATAGGCCGCAACGTAGCGTGGCTGAAGCAGCCCGGTCTCAACATCGCTAACAATTCGCGGCCATAGTTGCACTCCATCCCCCACGGCGAGTGCGTCTGCGTGAGCCGCGCACTCATCCGGACAGGACAGAACGTGAAGGCCTCCGAGGACAACCTTGGCCCCGTGCCGGCGGTACCAGTCAGCCAGCTCATAGGCGCGCCGGGCAAAGGTCAAGTGCACGGTAATGCCCACCAGCTGCGGAATGGGCTTAAAAGACGGCCGCCCGCGCAACAAGTTTTCGTCCCAGTATTCCACTCGCCAATGGCTCGGTGTGGTTGCGGCAAAACTAGTTAAGGCGAGACTCGGGGTAAGCACATGCTTGCCAAAGCTGGCATTGGGATCTTTCGGATAAAAGGGATTGATGAGCAGGGCGTAGCGAGGTTCGATGGAGCCATGGATCGGGCCGTCGCCGAGCGCCGGCGGCGTGGTCATTTCAGCAGGAATCCAGCGCTCCCGCACGGGATGCAGAAAGGGTTCCGCGGCAGAAATCATGCCAATACTTTGTATTATAAAGTTCTTCGTGTCAAGAACTAACCAGCCAGGCGCTCGAAGTTCTTATCGCGGCATTCGCTTGGCTTGGCGGAGGCGCGCCCCTCGCAGCGCGGCGGGGCCGGTGCCCGTGGGAGGCTTGCGCATGTCCTGCAAAAGATCTTTCAGTACTACCGCATTGTTGTGCTCTTCATTTTTCGAGCCAAAAAGAAGAGTGAGTTTCTTAGGTTGATTGGCCAGCCGGTAAAGCTCACGCAGCGCGTCTGACGCTTCGGGCTCGGCCAATTCCTTGAGATAACGTTTGCGGAAGAGCGGCCAGGCTTGCGGGTAGGCATGAAACCAATGCCGCAACTCATTGGAGGGCGCGAGATCGCGGAGCCAGGCATCGAGAGCAGCGCGCGCTTTGCTCACGCCGCGTGGCCATAAGCGGTCCACCAGGACGCGGGTCCCATCCCCGGATGCGGACTTCGCGTAAACTCGCTTCACCTGGATTTGTTTGGCTCGAACCGGCATCGCAGTGTCTTATGATTGTACGTCGGAAGCGCGAATGTTGCGGGAGGTGCGATGAAAAACTGGGTGCGGGAGTTCGGTTTTGGGGCGGCGCTGCGGCTCTGGGCGGTCGGAGTAGTCGTATTCTCACTGGCTGCTTGCGATGCCGAACGCCGCAAGAGCGACGCGGAGCTCGGGCTGAACCCGCAGCAGGCGGCGGGCCGGCGCGTCTACGATCAGGACTGTGACCGATGCCACGAAGCGTATTCTTCGCGCTCGAAGAAAGCGGACAGTCTGCAAGGCGTTTTCAAGAAGGAGTATCTACGCAAAAGCGGCCTGCCGGCGAACGATGAGCGCGTGGGCGAGATCGTCCGCTCCGGCCGCACCATGATGCCGGCTTTTGGGCAAGCCCTCTCCGAAGAGCAGATTCAAGATCTGCTGGCTTACATGCACACGCTGTGAGGTTAGGCACAGGAAATCTATAATCCATCTGCGTGCTGGTCTCCGACTTCAACTATCAACTTCCTCCGGAACTCATTGCCCAAGAGCCGCTGGCGGACCGGGCGGCCTCGCGGCTATTGCATGTGGATCGGAAATCGGGTGAGTTGCGCGACCGTTCATTCCGCGAATTTCCCGATCTGCTGCGGCCGGATGACCTGGTCGTGTTCAACAATACCCGCGTCTTTCCTGCGCGTCTATACGGTACGCGAAGTGGAGAGAAGGCACAGCCGATCAGCCTGCATAATCCGGCTGCGCGGGAGTTTCTCCACGGACGGGTTGAGGTCCTACTCACTCGCCAAGTTTCCCAGCAGCCGAACGAGTGGGAATGTCTGGTCCGTCCAGGGCGGAAGATTGGGATTGGTGAACGACTATTCTTTGGCGAGACCGGTGAACTTCAAGCGGAGGTGATCGGCCGCAGCAGCTTTGGCGAACGCCGCATCCGGTTTGAGCCGGTTCCTGACTTTTTTGGCTTGGTCGAGCGCCTGGGCCATGTGCCCTTGCCGCCGTACATCAGCCGGGAAGACGTTTCCGGCGACCGCGAGCGCTACCAGACCATCTACGCGCGCGAGCGCGGCTCTGTGGCCGCTCCGACTGCTGGATTGCACTTCACGCCGGAGATTTTAACTCGCATACGAGAACTGGGTATCGAGACGGCGGAGATCACCTTGCACGTGGGGCTGGGCACATTTCAGCCGGTTCGGGTGGAGCGGGTGGAAGATCATAAACTGCATCGCGAGGCATATTCCGTTTCCGATGCAGCCGCGGCAGCCATCAATCGCGCATTGGATTCGCGGCGCCGCATCGTCGCCGTCGGGACCACAACGGTCCGCACGCTCGAATACGCAGCCCAACAATCAGGAGATGGACGAGTAAAGGCCGGAAGCGGGGAAGCGGACATCTTCATCTATCCGGAATACGAGTTTCGCGTGGTGGGCGCATTGCTAACCAATTTTCACCTGCCGCAATCCACTTTGCTGATGCTGGTTTGCGCTCTTGCCGGGAGGGAGCGCGCCCTCGCCGCGTACCAGCATGCGGTGGAAGAGAAGTACCGGTTTTACTCCTATGGCGACTGCATGTTCGTGGAATAAATTGGGTCCAACTTTTTCTGAAGCTGCCCTTGACTCGGAACGCCCCAAGCCCCACAATCATTGGTTGATAACTGACGAGGTGATCCATGCTGGCTTACATCTTTGTGGTTTTTGCAGTGGCAATTCGCTTTCTTCCGCATCCCTGGCAGTTCACTCCGGTAGCGGCAGCTCTTCTGTTTTTCGGAGCGCGCGGCTCGAAGCGGCAAATCTGGCTGCCCTTTGTCCTTTTGGCGGCTTCTGACCTGATCCTGAATAAGTTCGTGTACGCCTACGCCTTCGGCTGGGATCAGCTGGTGATTTGGGCCTGGTACGCGGCGATCCTGTGGCTCGGTACCGGATTGCGCGAGCGCCAGAAGCCGGTGCCGGTCATTGGCGCCGCCCTGGCCTGTTCGATCTCGTTTTTCGTGATCACCAACTTCATGGTATGGGCGACAGGCACGATGTATCCCATGACTTGGGCCGGCCTGCTTACCTGCTATGAGGCCGCCGTTCCCTTCTTCCGCCATACCCTGGAAGGCGACCTGGTCTTTACCACCGCCATGTTTGCCACTCCAGTTGCGCTGCACGCGTTGTCGGGAGCTTTCCACAAGGGAAGCGACCACACGGCCGCGGCGTAAGAGCAAAGAGAATAAGAGTCGACCAAGCTACCGCTGGACGCCCGATCGGTTTTCCGGACGTTCCGGCGGTATTGTTTTTTTCGTGCGCTTTCTCCGCCGCTGGATCAGCCATACCGCCAGCCCACCCATCGCGGCCGCCAACACCCAGCCAAGATGCTCGCGAACCAGGGTTCCCGTAAGCTGCACCACCTGCGGTCCAAACCTCATGGTCAATACCGACAAGATCAGAAAGCGCACGAAGCGTCCCGAGAAAATTGCCAGCAGGAAGTTGCCCAGGGGCATTTCGGAAACGGCTGCCGCCAGCACGAAAAGCTTGAATGGCGTGGGCGGTGGCAGGATGGCGGGAAACATAAGCGCCCAGAAAGGGTGCTCGCCGAAGCTGCCGTGAATTTTCTCGAACTTCGCGGGGGACATGCGTTTTCGCAGCAGCGCTTCCCCGCCGGTATATCCGATCACGTAAAGCACAATACTGCCCAGCGCCGAACCGGCGGAGGCCATGAATACATACAGCAGGAAGCGGGATGGGTTCTGATAGACATAGCCGGCGACGATGACGTCCATGGGCAGCCCGAGCGCCGCCGCGTCCAAGCCAGCGATGACGAAAACGCCCCAAGCGCCCAAGGGCTTGAGCACCAGCCAGAGGAATGCCGTATAGCGCTTCAGAATTTGTTGGATCATCTTCAAGTTAGGCGGTCTCTTATTCGGCTTCGGCGATCTCTTAGTTGGCGATCTCTCAGTTGGATGACTTCAAAAGCGGGAGTTTACGTGAAAGGCTGCCCCTCGTGGACGGCAACTCCAGCGCGTCTACTTATTATGTTCGGTGTTCCCGGCCAGCAACTGCAGGGCATGCGGCAGCAGTCCGATCACCGATTCCAGCGACTCGACGGCTCCTTTGGGGCTGCCTGGCAGATTCAGGATCAGCGAGTTTCCGCGAACCCCGCAGACCCCTCGGCTTAGCGCGGCCAACGGCGTTTTCTTTGCGCCTTCGAATCGCATACGCTCTGCAAGACCTTCGAGCAATCGTCGGCAGACTGCCCGGGTAGCTTCGGGCGTGACGTTGCGCGCTGCGATGCCCGTGCCTCCGGTTGTGACCACCAGGCGCACCTGGCCGGCGAGCCGGACCAGGGCTTTGCGGATTGCCGGCTGATCGTCGGCCACAACCTCGGTGGCGACCACGTCCAAATCGTGTTTCCGGAGCATTTCGGCGACCGCCGGTCCTGAGAGGTCGGCGCGTTCTCCGCGGGCGGAAGAATCGCTCACGGTCAGAACCGCTGCCGTCGAGGCGGAGGCAATCGCAGCTTTACGAGTCGAGGAGGACATCGTCTTCATCTTCCTCCTCCGCAACCTCGTCACGATTCGATTCATCGAGCAGCCGCAAGCCTTCCATGAGCAGGCCCTGCGTGTTCAAGGTTGTGGTCTGCTGCGTGGTTTTGCCTTCGAAGTTGATCTGGAAGTTCCCGCCGGTCCAGCGCAACACCTTAAACACTGCCGGATCGCCCTTGAGCGCGCCGTATGCCGCATGGGTGACTTGGCCTTCGCTGAAATAAACTTCGCACTTTTCGCCGCCGTTCATCAGCACGAGCAAACAGCTTTTGCGCCCCATTTCGAGCGACTGCATGAGGTCGATCATGTTCATCTGGGCCAGGCTGCCGCGAAGCACGCCGTCGGAGGGAACGGTTTTCGCCATCTTTTCCAGCGCGATTTTGTCGATCACGCGTTTGATGCGCTGCGTGGCCTCTTTCAGAAAGAAAGGCTTTTCGACGAAATCGTCCACGGCATCGTGGTGCGAGAGCTTTTCGTTGATATCAGCCTTGGTGGCCAGCAAGACGACGGAGATAGCCGATGTCCCCGGGCGGCTTTTGAGCTTCTCGACTAACTGGGAGCCGTCCATGCCGGGCATGCGATAGTCGCTCACCAGCAAATCAGGAGGATCGTCAATCGCCTTGAGGAGCGCATCCGCGGAGTCGTTGGCGGTGGTGACCGCAGCCAGCGGGGCAAGCGCCTTCTGCAGCATCCCCAGCACCATGGGGTTGTCGTCCACCACCAGAACTTTGACATTGTTGGGCATGCCGGGCACTACGTCTTATTCCGGTGGCGAACAAAGTCGCCGCTCTTTCCGCCGGACTTGCTTTCCAACACGATCTCGCGGATGGCAATGCCCTTGTCCAGGGCTTTGCACATGTCGTACACCGTGAGCGCGGCCACCGCGGCCGCCACCAGCGCTTCCATTTCCACGCCGGTCACGGCCGTGGTCGTAACTTTTGAGGCAATCGCGACGCCATTCTCGCACAGCCGCAGGGTCACATCAACGTGGGAGAGCGGCAAGGGATGGCATAAAGGAATCAGATCGGATGTTTTCTTAGCCGCCATAATCCCCGCTAAGCGCGCCACTTCGAGAGGATCACCTTTGGGGTTCCTGGGCAGCGCTTTGAGGACCGCGGGGTTCAGGACCACGAAGGCGCTGGCTTCGGCCTGGCGCCTGGTTGCACTCTTCTTGGATACATCGACCATCTTGGCGCGTCCTGCGCCGTCATAGTGGGAGAGCTTGCGAGGCATGGCGAAGCTTCTATCTTACATGGATGGGGCGGCGTTATTTATCGCGTCAGCACCGCTACCCACTCACCCGGCTCGATGCGCTCGCGATCGGGCGGAATCACTACGTAGCAATTTGCCAAGGCTGTCGCCGCGATGTCGCCGGACCCGTGCCAGGGCGCCAGTTCGACTTCCGCGCGCTCGAACTCGCCCGAAAGAATTCCCGGCAGGAATCGCTTCAGTCCCCTTTTAACTTTGATTTCGGACTTCAGTTTAGCGTGCAAGAACACGAGTTGGCGGGGAGTTCGTCCGGCTAGAGCCTCCAACAGCGGCCGCGCAAACAGCTCGAATGTCACCATGGTCGAGACCGGATTGCCGGGAAGGCCGAAAAAGTACTTCTGCTCGCTGAGCCGTTCGCGGGCGAGGGCGCCCGCGCCACACGGCACTCGTCCGAATACGATCGGTTTGCCAGGTTGGATTTTGGCCCCAGTGAATAAGAACTCTGCCTCGAACTCGGCCAAGACTTGCTCAACCAGATCGTACTTTCCCATGGAAACCCCACCTGCAAGGAGCAGCAGATCCGACTGCAGTCCCTCCGCTATCAGTTCGCGCAGGCGCTTGGGTTCATCGGGCGCGACCTGCAGGAGCACTGGTTCTCCGCCGGCCCCCTGGATCTGTGCCGCCAATGAGTAGCTGTTGGAATTGCGGATCTGGGTTGGACCGGGCTCCGCATCTATATCGACAATTTCATCTCCAGTGGAAAGCACCGCGACTTGGGGCCTGGCATAAACCTCAAGATGGATCTTTCCCACCGACGCGGCCACCGAAATCGCTGCATGATCTATATACATTCCCGAAGAAAGCAACCGGCTGCCACGCTTGGCTTCTGAACCGGTCGCGACAATGTTGGCGCCAAACTCCACCGCCTGTTGAATCTGAACCTCATCGCCCCGCTGCGAAGTGTATTCCACCATCACGACAGCGTCGGCGCCTTCGGGAGCCGGCGCGCCGGTCATGATTGCCGCAGCTTCCCCGGGTTGCAGAGTTGGAATCTGCGCGAGCGGCGCTCCCGCCTTGATTTCACCGACGACTCTAAGCATGGCCGGAAGCTGCTTCAAGTCTGCCGACTGTAACGCATAGCCATCTCGCGCCGCACGGCGAAAGGGCGGGAAGTCGCGGTCCGCCAGAACCGACTCGGCGAGGATATGCCCACAGCTATCGAGCAAATCAGCGGTCTCAGTGGCGCTAGGCCGCAATCTTGCGGCATGGGATTCCACCAGGTGGCGCGCGTCTTCAAAACTTAGGATTGAGGAAGGTTCGGGTGGACTGGCCATGCCCCCGATCATACGGGCGGACGCAGAAATTTTCGATGAGTGATTGCGGCGTGCGTCTGCGTCAAGGAAAACCCCCGCCCTGTCCCTCCAAAAACCGGAGGGACGAGGACGGGGCACCCGATTCTCCTGGAAACTCAGCCGCATTCTTGCAGGGCGGCGCGTAATTCCTGGGGATCGGTGGCGTGCTTGAGTGCGGTTTCCACATCCACCACACCGCCGCGTACCAGTTTTTCAATCTCCCCATCAAAATGCTGCATACCCTCGCAACGGCCATCCTTCATGATTTGCATCAGATCTTGCCGCGGGCCGTCGGCTTGCTCCAGATAGGCATGAGTGCGAGCCCCGGCCTTCAGGATTTCCACTACGGCCACTCGCCCGCCTTCACTGCGGGGAAGCAGCCGCTGGGAAACTACGTAGCGCAGAGTCTTGGCTACGCGGCGGCGAACGCTCTGCTGTTCCCCGAAGGCAAACATGCTGAGCAGGCGCTCCACTGTCTTTGCGGCATCCACTGTGTTCAAGCTGGAGAGCACCAAGTGTCCGGTTTCCGCGGCTTCCAGAAGCATTTCTGTGGTCTCGCGATCGCGGATTTCGCCCACCAGGATGACTTGTGGCGCCTGCCGCAGCGCAGCGCGCAGGGCTTGCGCGAAGCTGGGAGTGTCGCTGTGCAACTCGCGCTGGTGGACGGTGGCCTTCTTGTGGCTGTGCAGAAATTCGATGGGGTCTTCGATGGTAATGATGTGACAGGGCTGCCGCGCATTGATGCAATCCAGCAGCGCGGCCAGAGTGGATGACTTCCCCGAGCCCCGCGGTCCGGTGACCAGTACGATGCCGTCGCGAAGATTGGCCACTTCCTCCAGTTGCGCGGGTAAGCCCAGCGTGGCAAAGTCCGGCACCGTGGTAGGAATTACCCGCATCACGACTGCACAACTGCCGCGCTGGATGAATATGTTCACCCGGAAGCGGGCCAACCCCGGCAGCCCGTAAGAAATGTCGCAGGAACCCTGCTCCCGCAGCATAGTAATGGCCTGCTTGTTGGTGCCGATCAGATCCGAGGCGATCCGGCGGGTTTGGTCTGCGCTCAGCAGGGACAGCCCTGGAGCCTTCATCGGGATTAAAATGCCGTGCACACCCACCTGGGGCGGATGTTCCGGGAGAAAAAATCAGATCACTCACCGGGCCAGCGGCCCGCAACATGGCGAGCAGCAGCCCGTTGGTTGCGTTTTCTCCCCGCCCGTCGGGAACATCGAGAGTCACGGAAATTGGAGAGGTGCCTGGTGCTGCCATAGGGAACCTGGGCAGGCGCTGACGGCGAATCGCGAGGAATGTATATCGTGCAGCCCCGGTTGCTTGGCCTGCCAATTTCAACTGTAGCGAAAACTGGGGAAGGGTTCTACGAAGAACGGCAGGGGCATAGACCTTGGTAATCCCGATTGTGGTCCTGCGCGAATCCGGGAACGAATCGCCCATTCGCGCCCTCAGAAGTACTTCGATTGCTGAGCAGAAAAGGCGGCCTCCGGAAAAGCCGCCCTTCCTCGCCACCAGGCTTGGGCTGCCCTACTTTTTCTTTTTCGTTCCGAAACCAGTTTCGACGGTGGCCCCGATGCTGGCCAGCATCTGCTTGGCTGCGTCGGCATATTGGCCGGTGGGCTGAAGCTGCAGATACTTATTGAAGGCTTCTGAGGTGCCCGGAGGAGCAACCATTTTGCCGTCCTTGGTGAGCGTCGCTTTGCTCAACAGATTCAGCCCCTTTTGATAGTAGGCGTCGGCCTTGGTGGGATCGGCGGCAATGCTTTTGTCAAAGGCGACATTGGCGTCATCCGCCTTCCCAGCGTTGGTAAGGATAGCGCCCAGGTTGTAATAGTATTGCCCAGCGCCCGGGGGATTTGTCTGCGCCGCGTGCTCATAGGCCTTGGCCGCGTCATCGAATTTTCCGGCAGCGGCATCCGCCAACCCGAAATTGTTGTAGTAGGCGGCCAGGTTCTGGGGTTGGGCCGTCTTCGGATCGGCCTGATTCGCCTTCTCCCGCAAATCAACTGCTTTCTGGTAATTGGCGATGGCAGAATCCAGACGTTTACTCTTCTCGGCGGGGTCCGTCTGCTTGTCCGCGGAACCCTTGTAGGCGTTCGCCAGGGTAAACCACACAATATCGTAGTTCGGGCCGATCTGGCCGGCCTCGGTCATTTGCGCGATCGCGGTGTCGTAGTCGCCGGCCTTCGATGCATCTTTGGCGGCGGCAAGTCTCTGATTGACCGCCTTGATCACATCATTTTCTTTGACGGCCTTGGTATGCTCTTGCTGCAGTTTCTGCATTTGTTCAGTTGGAATCGTGTTGCCGCCGGACCGCGCTTTGGGGTCGGAATCGAGCTTGTTCTCTCCCAGAGTCACGCGAAAGCCCGAGATCTTGTCGATCGGCTTGCCATCGGCCGAAGTAATCGTAACGTTGTAGGTCCCAGGCTCGACTCCCAGGGAGTAATACTCGCCCTTTTTATCGGTCTTGACCTGGTATTTCCGGCCGTTTGCCGTGTTGGCGTATTCGACGGTCGCACCCGCGGCGGGAACTCCATTTTCGTCTTTGCAGACGCCTGTCACCGAGCCAGTCATCTGGGCGAACGCGGCGGGAGTACATAACCCCGCCATCAGCACCACAACTCCTACTATTACTATTATTGCAAGACGTTGTTTCATTTCAGCCTCCCGGCTCCAACTCGAGTTCACATTTCTACTCGCCATCGCGCCAATTCTCCAGGCGCGCCTGATCGCGCAAAGCCCGAACCAGCCACCAAAAACCACCCTAGCGGCGAAGCGCCTCCGCCGCGGCTCGAACGTACCGGATGGGGTCTGCGGCTCCGGCCTCCTGGAATGCCCGCAGGCGCAACACGCAGCTGTCGCACTCTCCGCAGGCTTCGTCTTCCCGGCTATAGCAAGACCAAGTTAAATCGAAGGGCGCATCAAGTTCAAGGCCAAGACGCACAATTGCCGCTTTGCGCATGGCGATCAGCGGGGTGACGATTTCAATCCGGCCTTCCTTGGTCCCGGCCTTCACCACCTGATTGAACGCCTGATAGTACGCCGCACGGCAGTCCGGATAACCGGAGCTGTCCTGCTCCACCGCACCGATATAGATGCTTTCGGCGCCCAAAACCTCTGCCCAGCTCACGGCCACCGCCAAAAAATGAGCGTTGCGGAAAGGAACATAGGTGACAGGGATATCCTGCCCAATCGCGTGGGCTTGCGGCACCGCAATATTCGGATCGGTAAGCGCCGAGCCGCCAATGGCGCGCAACGCCTCGTTCCGTACCACCAGCCGCTCACGGATTCCCAGACGATCGCAGACAGCCAGAAACGAGCGCCGCTCCCGCTCTTCAGTGCGCTGGCCGTAGCTTACGTGAAGCGCCGCGGCATCGTGATCCCGTACCGCCAGTGCTGCGCACACACAGGAGTCCATCCCCCCGCTCAGCAAAACCACTGCGCGAGATTTCCTTATGGTCATTGCGTTAACTCGATTGTCCCACTTACACGCCTTTCAGCGCCGGGTCCCAAATAAACTTGTGGATCTGCAGGCTGAGCCGGGCGGGAAGGCCATCCGCCAACATCCAATCCGCCAGTTCCTGGGGATCGAGCAGGCAGTGAGAAGTGTCGCGCCCCCGGCTGGCTTCCTTGCGAAAGGCCGGCGAAAATAACACCGCGTTCACTCGCTGCGCCAGATCATGCCGCGCCACGAACTCGCGGGCAAATTCATAGTCCGGCCGGCCGGCCAGCACGAACTTCACTTCGTCCTGGGAAGTGAGCGTCTCCAGATTTTCCATTCGAAACGTGCCAGGCTCGCCGGAATCCGGGCACTTCACGTCCACGATCTTGACGACGCCCTTCGGCACTTGCTCAAGCGGGCGCTCACCGCTGGTTTCCAGCAACACGGTGTAGCCCTCGTCGAGCAGGCGCTGCATGAGCCCGACCACTTCCCGCTCCTGCAACATCGGTTCCCCGCCCGTCACTTCAACCAATCCGCGTTCCGGGGCGCAGCGTTCCACCTCGCCCAAAACTTCTTCGAGCGCCATGCGGCGGCCGCCCGTGAAGGTATATTCACTGTCACACCACGAACATCTCAGATTGCACCCGGTGAGCCGGACGAAAATGCAGGGCAATCCCGCGTAGCTCGACTCGCCCTGCAGCGATTTGTAGATTTCAGTGATCTGCATGGAAATAACCGGCGAAGCCCGCCTGTCGATCCAGAAACCTGCGATTCCCAGCTTGAAATCCACGGGCGAGCCGACCGCCGGTTCAGCCCTCGCTGTAGGTCGCCGTGGTGACCTCGGTCTCGAATACGGTCACCTTCTTGATTCGAACCCGGCCGTTAGTAACTTGCTGCAACCGGGAGTTGCTCTCGTCGTAAAAATACTTAGCCAGATTCTCCGCCGAAGGATTCAGCACCGTGAAGGGCTCCACGTCATTGATCATTTGATGATCCAGCCGGTCAGTCACATGTTTCATGACTTCGCGGAGGTCTTTGAAATCAAGCAGCAATCCGGCCTTATCCAACTCTTTCCCGGCCAGGGTTACCCGTACTTTGTAGTTATGCCCATGCGGGTTCTCGCACTTGCCTTTGTAGTTGCGCAGGTAGTGCCCCGCGGCAAAAGTGTCGTCAACCGTAACCTCGAACATGCACACCCCTGACGGCGCTGGCCCAAAAAAGACGATTGGGCGACCTTGAATCGCCGAACACTATTATTTTAGCGCGTTACAGGCACCGTCGCCGCCGACTTCGCGGACTACTTGATCGAACGCTGCGCTCAGGCAGCGGAGTGTCAATACACCGCCACGTTTGGCAAGAACGCGGTAGCGGCTGGCATGCGACTGATTGCCTAGATTGCCTCTCCTCTTTGAACCCCAAAGAATTCTTCTACGATCCGCATTTCCGTGGTGCGGCGATAGTTCGGCAGGCTCTCGATAAACACCCGCCCATACTGCTTCTTCAGAATGCGGTTATCCAACAAGACCAGCAAACCGCGATCGTGCAGAGACCGGATCAGCCGTCCGAAGCCCTGCTTCAGAGTGATGACCGCTGCCGGCACCTGATACTGGAAGAATGCGTTTCCGCCCTCGGCGTCGATGGACTTCACCCGCGCCGCCACCACCGGATCGGAGGGAACGGCAAACGGCAGGCGGTCGATGATCACGCAGCTGAGTTGCTCGCCCTGCACGTCGACCCCTTGCCAGAACGATGAAGTTGCAAACAGCACCGCATGCGGCGTCAGGCGAAACTCCTCGAGCAGCGCGCCTTTCGGCGCGTCCCCCTGCAGAAGCATGGGGAACTCAAGTTCGCCGAGCAAGCGCTGGTAAATGTCTTTCATCTGCGCGTAACTGGTAAACAGGACAAACGCCCTGCCGCGGGTGATTTCCAGCAACCGCCGGATCTGTTCGGCCGCCTTCGCCGCAAACTGCGGAGTACGCGGATCGGGCAAATCCGGAGGCACATACAGCAGCGCCTGGTTCTCATAGTCGAAATGCGAAGGCAGCACAGCCTCGCGCGTGTAGTCCAATCCCAGACGGCGCCGCATGTATTCGAATCCACCGCCGACTGCGAGGGTAGCCGACGTTAGCACCGCGCATTCCAGTTTGTCAAACAGGCAACTCTTGAGGATGGGCGCCACGTCGATCGGCGTGGCCTGGAGAAAGACATTCAGCTTGTCGCGGCCGCCGCGCCGCCGCTCGATCCAGAACACGGTATTGCGCTCTTCCGATTCCAGCAAAAAGCCAAGCTGAACCTGCAGTTCCTGCGCCCGGCGGACGAAGTTGAAGACCTCTTCCGGTTTCGAAGCCAGACCTTCGAGCTCCGAACCCAGCCGGGTCAGCGATTGTTGCAGCGCCAGAAATTCCTCGCCATTCTCTTCCAGGAAGTCGCGGCGATTTTCGAAGGCAAAGCGGCCGTCTCCTGGCGGCAGCAGGGCGAAGAAGAACATCGCCCGCTCGCGCAAGCTCTTGACCGCGCCTGCCAGCGATGCCGAAAGCATGTGGTTCCGCTGCAACGAAGCTTCCACGTCGCGGCACAACTCTTCCACCCTTCCGTTGCTGACCGAAACTCCGAAATAGTTGCCGGCGACATCTTCCAGTTCGTGAGCTTCATCAAAAATCACCGCGCCCACTTCGGGCAGGATGCCAGCCTCCGGCGCGTAATCGGATTGTTGCTTGATTCCCAGGTCAGCAAAGAACAAATGATGATTGACAATGATGATGTCGCTCTCCGCCGCCCGGCGGCGCATCTCGGTGATGAAACATTTCTCCCAGGCGCTGCATTTCTGGCCCAGACAGGCATCGGAGCGCGCGTCCAGCTTGTGCCAGAGCGCGCTGGCTTCGGGCAGCGATGCCAGTTCCGCCTTATCCCCGGTTTGCGTGGCCTTCTCCCACGCCGCAATCGCGCGGTAGTGTTCAATCTCCTGCAACCCGCTGAGCACCGGCTGGTCCGTCAGGTCGTAAAGCTTCTTGCGGCACAAATAGTTGTTGCGCCCTTTCATGTAACAGACACTCAATTTGCTTTTCCCATCGGGGAAAAGCGCCTGCTCGAGAAAAGGAATATCTTTGTGGAAGAGCTGTTCCTGCAGATTTTTCGTCCCCGTGGAGATGATCACGCGTTTACCGGAGCGAATCACCGGTACCAGATAGGCCAGGGTCTTGCCGGTGCCGGTGCCGGCTTCCACAATCAGATGTCGCCGCTCCGCCAGCGCCTGCTCGACGGCTTGAGCCATCTGCAGCTGGCCACGGCGAAATTCGTAGGCGGGATGAGTGCGGGAAAGCAGCCCTCCCGGCGCGAAGAACTGGTAAAGAGAAACATCTTCTTTTCGGCCGGCAATCGGCGCGGGCTGGGAAGCAGAGGGCACAGAACCTCTATAATAAGCCACTGCCCGCGTAGGGACGGGCGCACTCGCCCGTCCGGCGGACGATGGGTCCGCGGTTTTGCTCGGCGGTCGTTCCAACGCAAGTTGTCAATCCATGACCCGACTCAAATTCAATTCGATGTCCGACGGTGTTGCCGCCGGAACCCCTACCGTCGCCATCGTAGGCCGGCCCAACGTTGGCAAATCCACGCTATTCAACCGGGTGGTCGGATCGCGCCGGGCCATTGTCGGCGACGAGCCCGGCATCACCCGCGACCGCCTCTATGGCGAGGCTGAATGGCGCGGACGGCGCCTCCGCATCGTGGATACCGGCGGCATTCTCCCCGATGATAAGGACTTCATTCCCGCGGAAATCTTCCGTCAGGCCAAGGTCGCTCTGCAGGAAGCCGACGCAGTCATCATGGTCGTGGATGGCCGAACTGAACTCACCGGGCCCGATCTCGAACTTGCCCGTCTGTTAATCCGCGGCGGCAAGCCAGTATTCCTGGCCGTGAACAAGGCTGACACGGAGAAGCAAGGAAATCTGGCGGATGATTTTCATGGCCTGGGCCTGCCCCACGTCTTTCCAGTTTCGGCGGAACACGGCCGCGGTGTGGATGATCTGCTGGACGCGGTTTTGGAGGCGTTGCCCCCAGGACCAGTCGAACCGGATGCCCAAGAGTTTCCACCTGCCCATGAGCAGCCGCCTGATGGTGAGTCGCCAGCGGCCAACGACGAACGACTAACGACGGAAACTAAGGTCGCTATCATCGGGCATCCCAACGTTGGCAAGTCCACGTTACTGAACCGGCTGACCGGCACCGGCCGCGCCATCGTTTCTCCCATCCCAGGAACCACCCGTGACGCCGTCGATGAAGTGGTGGAACGCGATGGCCAGCGATTCCGTTTCATCGACACAGCCGGCATTCGCCGCAAAGGCAAGACCCATCTGATGGCGGAAAAACTTTCCGTCGTCATGGCGCGCAAGCATCTGGAGGCCGCCGACATCGCTCTCCTGGTCATCGACGCCACCGACGGCGTGAGCCAGCTCGATGCCGCCATCGCCGGATACGCCCACGAGAGCGGGCGTTCGATGATCGTCATCGTAAACAAATGGGATTTGTGGAGCGAGTCGGACACTGCTTTGCCCCAGGGAAAACCGCGGACGGGGGCGTCCGCGCCACACAAGCGCATGCCGGCTGATCGCGAGGCCTATGAACAACGCCTGCGCAACGAGCTAAAATTCCTTAGCTACGCTCCCGTGCTTTTTGTTTCGGCTGCGACCGGCGCAGGTACCCAGAAGATATTTCCGATGTTGGAGAAAGTTGCCGCCGAACGCCGCAAGCGCGTCGGCACCGGCGAAATGAACCGCTTCCTGAAGCACGTGGATTTCGACCGCGCCTCCGTGCCCATGGCAGGGCGAATTAAGATCTATTACATGACGCAGGCCTCGGTCTCGCCGCCTACTTTTATTCTTTTCACCGATCGCAAGGTGAAGTTGCACTTCTCCTACCAGCGTTTTCTGGAGAATCAGATCCGCGAAGCCTTCGGCTTTGTGGGGACGCCGATTTGGATTAAGAACCGGGCGAGAGACTGAGTTATTTCACTGGGCATTCGCAGTACAGCATATCGGCAGGGTATTGTGACATCCGCCAAGATCTTACTCCTTCCCCAGTAACCCCACTCTATCCACGCCCGCGCCGCGCGCGATGTCAATCACGTCGGCGACGTATTCGAACTCAACGTCGTCATCGCCTTTCACGAAAGCCACCCGCTCCGCGCGCTGCTTGAAGATGTCATGCAGCCGGCCATGTAGGTCATCCCAGCTCACGTTGTCCTCATTGATCTTCAGCACTGGCGGCTGATCTTTCCCGCCCCACGCAATCTGAATCACGATCGTCCGCACCACTTCTGGTTGCTGTGTACTCTGCGCGGGCTGCGGGATCTGCGCCTCCAGTCCGTTTTCCTTCGACATCGACACCACGACCATGAACATAATAATCAGCACCAGCAACACATCGATCAACGGAGTAACGTTGATTTGCGGATTGGACGGACCACCGCCTGAGAACGCCATTGCGATTGCTCCTCTCAGGCACGCGCGTGTCTGAGAAGATTGGACACACGCCGGCTCCGCAAAGTTCCCGGTGTTTTGACGGGAAGCAGCACGAACACGTAGGGACAGCCGCCCCCGGCTGTCCGGCGGAGCGAAGCTCCGCAATTGTCTGGGCTCCCCCGGACCGCCCCTTCGACTTTGCTCAGCTCGGGCACCCATCGTTCAAAAAAGTGACAGCCGCCCTGGACAGCCGAGGGCGGCTGTCCCTACGCGAGCAGTTTGCATCGCATCGTGCGCGCCGCGCATCATACCGGTCCAGAAACATGAAGCTCACACGCCTCGGCGTTCTCGCGTTACTCCTGCCCTTCGCCGCGCTGCCTCTCGCTCGCGCCCAGGACAACTACGAAATTCAGGTCTATGGCGCGGACACGGTTCCTCCTGCCAACACCATGGTCGAGCTGCACTCCAATTTCACAGTTGACGGCAGCAAAACCGTGCAGGACGGCGTGCTGCCCAGCAATCACGCTGAACATGAAACGGTGGAAATCACCCAGGGCATCAACAGTTGGTTCGAGACTGGCTTCTACATCTTCACCAGCATTCAGCCCCAGGGAGGATGGATGTGGGTGGGCGATCACATACGGCCGCGTTTTCGCATTCCGGAGTCCTGGCACTGGCCGGTGGGCGTGAGCTTATCCAACGAAATCGGTTATCAGCGGGCCGCTTTTTCTCCTGACACTTGGACCTGGGAGATCCGCCCCATCGTGGATAAGAAAATTGGCCCCTGGTATCTCAGCTTCAATCCCACCCTCGACCGCTCCTTCCACGGGCTCAGCGTAAACCAGGGCGTGGTCTTTTCTCCCAACGCAAAATTCAGTTATGACTTCACCAAGAGGATTGCCGGCGGACTGGAGTATTACGGATCGCTTGGACCGATCACCGGATTCGATCCGCTGCGGGAACAACAGCAACAGATTGTTCCGAGTATCGATCTCGACCTCGGGCCCAAGTGGGAATTCAACTTCGGGGTAGGCGTCGGCGTAACCGGCGCCACCGATCACCTGATCATCAAGTGCATCCTGGGCCGCCGATTCTCCTGGCGGCACGGCTCATAACTCGGAACCGCGAAGATTGACCCGTTTAGCCGATTGGCTGCGGCTCCGGCGGCAAGGGCGGCGGTTGAGGTGGCGCGACTGGTGGAGGCGCCGGATACAAAACGGCCGCCAACGCCGGATAGCGCGCCGCAAAGAAATACATGGAATACGCGGGGAAGAATACGATCACGGGAACCGAAATCAGCGAAAGCAGGTACAGCATTCCCGCCACCACAACGCTGCCTGCCACCACGATCAGCGTGATGGTGTAAGCGTTCCAGGTTAGGCCTGCGGCTTTGCCGGCGAGAACCGCAACCACGCCAAGCCCGCCCACGGGAATCAGAAGCACAACCAGCAGAATGACTGAGACAATTCCTACGATGATGGCCGCGCCGATGGCCAGCACGACTTTCATCCCCAGATACCCGCCATAGCCTCCCTTTTCCTGCTTCAGCATGGGCCAGAACCGCTGCCAGGCTTCGAAAGCGCTGATGTTCTCCAATGCCATTTGCGGCACCAGGAAGTCTTTGCTCAACACCGTCAGCACGAGCAGCCCAACCACAAATGCGAATAAGAGGAAAAACAAAACCATTCCACACAGAACCAACGGAAGGATGTGCTGCCCTGGATTTTGTAACCAGCCGACACCGAGAGCAAAAGCGGCAGGAACGCCGACTAAAATCCCCAATCCCACCATCGCGCAAAAAAAGAGGAAGATTTGCCACACAAAATAACGTAAGCCAACTCCTTGCCGCCGGCTCCATCCCTTTCGTATGTGACACTCTTTTTCGACCACACTATCGAAAAGGATAAAGCGCATGACACTGTTCACGTAGACCAGCAAAATCCAAAGCGCCAGGCCAGCTACTACCAGCAGCGCGATCAATCCCGCGACCAGCATCGGGTTGACGGAAGGAAAAGGAAAGTTTGGCGCGAGAAAATGCCCCGAGCCCCCCGAGTTCCGGGGAAGCTGGGGCATCTGAAAATTACACCCGCCGCCCGAACTGAGTTCGCCGGCCAGCAGCCCGACGAAGGCCAGCCGCGTCCACTGGCCAAAGCGAAATGGCTGCAGCAGTTGCCGCTTGGCATGTTGAAAGGCGGGACTGATCGAATCCACGGCGGAAATGGGCACGAAGCACCTCGTTACCGGCGATCTGAATGGCTGAAAGTTACTGCGAAGCAAGGCCCGCGTCAACCGGTTTTGCGCCGAAGCTTTTTGCCCTTTACCCTGCCCCAACTTCCTGTTTGGGACGAATTCGCTCCAGCCAGTTGTCGAACTTTCTGAGCGCCTGGCCGCACTGCAGTTGGTGCCGTTGCTTGCGGTCGCGGACGCGAGTTTCGAGCCCCGGAAGCAGATCGAAAGTAATATTCGCCGGCTGAAATGTTTTGCCGGCAGCATGAGTGACGTAATGAACCAGGGAACCAAAGGCGGTTTCGCGCGAAGGCGTGACCAGCGGCTGCCCGTTCACCAATGCAGCGGCATGAATTCCTGCCATCAGCCCCGCAGCGATGGACTCGACGTAGCCTTCTACGCCACAAATTTGCCCCGCAAAGAAAACTCGCGGATGCCGCTTCATCTGCAGAGTTTCGTTGAGCAAATTCGGCGCATTGATGTAGGTATTGCGATGGATCTGCCCGTAGCGCAGGAAACGCGCATTTTCCAGCCCCGGAATCAGCCGTAAAACTTTGGCCTGCTCGCCAAATTTCAGGTGATTTTGAAATCCCACCAGATTGTAGGAATCCGCGCGCAGATTTTCCTGGCGCAACTGAACCACCGCGTACGGCATGCGTCCCGTGCTGGGATCTTTCAATCCCACCGGTTTCATGGGGCCGAAGCGCAAGGTGTCTCGCCCGCGCCTCGCGATTTCTTCGATTGGCAGGCAGCTTTCGAAGTAGTTCAGCTTCTCCCACGCGCGTTCTTCGACCGCTTGCGCCGCGATCAGCGCGTCATAGAACCGGTCATATTCGTCCTTCGTCATCGGACAGTTGATGTAATCGGCGGTCCCTTTGTCGTAGCGCGCCGCCAGATACACCTTTGACCTGTCAATCGACTCAGCCTCCACGATCGGGCTGATCGAGTCGTAAAAATACAGGCCATTGGGAGCGTCCCCGCCGGGATGCGCTACTTCGCCATCCACCGTATTGCTCAAGCGACTGATCTCCTCCGCTAGCGCGTCCGACGTCAGCGGCCCCGTCGCAATGATGGTGATCTGCTCCTCGTCGATTCGCGTGACTTCCTCGCGCCTCACGGTAATCAGGGGCTCCCGCGAAATCGCCTCGGTCACTTTCGCCGCAAAAGATGTGCGGTCCACCGCCAGCGCGTGTCCCGCGGGCACGGCACAATGGCGCGCGATTTCTAGCAGCAGAGATCCCGCCCGCCGCATTTCTTCTTTCAGCAGCCAGGGAGCGGTATTCTCGCTATCGGATTTCAGGGAGTTCGAGCAGACGAGTTCAGCGAAATCGCTTGTCTGATGCGCCGGCGTAGAGCGTAGCGGGCGCATCTCATACAGGTCGACGCCTACACCGCGGCGTGCGCATTGCCAGGCCGCTTCCGATCCCGCCAAGCCCGCGCCCACAATGCGAACTCGCTCGTTCATTGAGCCTTCGAGGTTGCGGCCTGTAGCGCTTCGCCGATCAAGCAGACCGCCTTCCACTCGTCGAGAAAAGTCGCGCCCAGATTCTTGTAGAAATCAATCGCTGGCTTGTTCCAATCCAAGACTTCCCAGCGCAGGCAAAAGTAATCGCCATCCCATGCGAATTTCGCTACCCGCGCCAGCAGTTCCTTGCCAATGCCTTTTTTCCGCAGCTCCGGCCGCACGTAGATGTCTTCCAAAAATATTCCCGCTCGTCCCTGAAATGTCGAATAGAACTCAAAAAACAGTGCGTAGCCGGCGGGCTGCCCCTCCCATTCGGCAATCAGGGCGTGGAATTTCGGGGTGGGACCGAAGCCATCGCGCCGTACGTCCTCCTCCGTGATGATGGTCTCGTGATCCAGCCGCTCATATTTGGCCAGTTCATGGATCAGAGTTTTCAGCAGCAACGCGTCGTCAGCTGTTGCAGGGCGGATAGAAAGCATCGTGGGTGGCTCCGGCCTAAATTTACCAAGGCCAAGGGGCATTATACGGGGCTGGGCTATCATAGATGGATTCAACTTAAGCTCCGAGGAAAGCCATGGCCCGCATCGCGTTAATCGAACCCGAAACCGCATCACCCGAAGTCAAGGAGATCTATGAACAGAAACTCCGCGGCAAGCCCGGCAATGCCCAGAAGGCGCTGGCGCACCGTCCTGAGATGCTCAAGAATTTTCTGGGCTTCTACGCCAGCGTGGGACGCTCGCTTGACCGCAAGCTTTATGAGTTGATCTACATTCGCGTGTCGCTGATCAATCAGTGCCACTACTGTCTGCAGCATCATCTGGCCTCGTCAAAGCGTGTGGGTCTGACGCCGGAGGATTGGGCCGCACTCAAGCAGGGCGACTATTCTCGCTACACCGGGAAAGAGCAGGCAGCGCTGGCCTGCGCCGAACAGCTCACGCGCGACCCGCACAGTGTGGGCGACGCCGACTTCGCCGGCTTGAAAACGCACTTTGGTGACGCGGAGATTGTCGATCTGCATTTGCTGGTGGGCTTGGCCAACCTGACCAACCGCTTTACCGATCCGCTGGGGCTGGAGGTGGAGTTCCCCGAGGAGAAATTCTAAGCCGCAGGTAATGAAGGGGGGCTCACACTTAAGCCTTCCTTCTTGGACCTTTGTGTCCTCCGTGGTTAGAGAATTTGCCGTTCATTCCCCACTCTCCGCGTAACCCGCTCGCGGTCCAGGTATTCCAGCAACGGAATCGCATACTTGCGGGTCACGCCAGTCAAATCCTTAAATCGTCCTACATCAATCTTCGGAGATTTGGCCTTTTCGGCGACGAGGCGTTTACGCAACTCTGCCAGCGCGTCGCGATGAAACACCAGTTCATCGGAAACCTTGACCAAGACTTTGTCACGCAGCAGCAGCGTGACAATCTTCTGCGCTCGCATGTAATCCACTTTCAGTCCCGACAGCACTTCCTTGAGCGCGGGCACCTTCAATCCCGCCGCAGCAAACGCGCCTTCGATAACCGCCTTTGATTCCGCTTCGTCGTCTTTCATCACTACGCCTCGGCCGGGCAAGTGAACCTGCTCGGCCGAAACCTCAATCTGCTTTTCCTTGACTAACCGCTCGATGACTGCAGTAAGCACTTCTGCACTGAGAGCCAGCTGTTCGCGGAGTTCTTCGCGGGAAATGCCGGCCACCAAGGGATTCTTTTGTTGGAACGCAGTTACACCCGCCACCATCTGGGAACAGGCCGCGCGGAACGCCTCGGCCGAGACAAATGGCCTTGCGGTACAAACCATGTCTCCCTTATCGATAATCCCTTTCGCAATCGCCGTCACCCGCGCTGCCGTCCATCCCGTCTCGGCAACTGCCTCCTCAATCGTTAGTCCCAGATTTCCCCGCCGTGCGATTCGCGCCTGCAACCCAGCTTCGGGCGTGCCTTCGTGCACCGTTTTGAGGAACTCCATAGCCCCCGCCTTGGTTATTCTGCGTGGCGGGATCGCCACGTCCAGAATCAGACCTCCTCCAATCGTCACTACCGGTGAAAATTGGCGGATCACAAAATGATCGCCGGGCAACAGCAAGATGGAATCCGCCAGCCTTAGTTGTGCCCATGCCTGTTCGCCGGCCGCTATCTGCTTCTTGTCATACAGCACAACCGTCGCTATGGTTTCCGCAGTGTGAGCATGAAAATGCACCCGCGCCCGGTCTTTGAGCGGCTTGGCGGAGGCCAACAGTGAGAGCAGCCCGTCCACCCGATTCACTGAGTGAAAGCTAGCCGGGGACGCCAGCGCCATTCCTCGCCGCAATTCTTCTTTGCCCACCCCCGTGAGATTCAGCGCCGTGCGCTGGCCGGCAATGGCCTGATTCGTCGCATCCCCGTGCACCTGCACATTGCGCACCCGCGCCCGCTTGGCCCCGGGGAACACTTCCATTTCATCGCCTTCGTGGATCGTTCCAGAAACCAGCGTTCCCGTCACCACCGTGCCGAATCCCTTGATCGTGAAAACCCGGTCAATCGGCAGACGCGCGAGGGCAGACGAATCTCTTGCCGGCACTTCCATCGCAGCCTGCACTAATACCTGCTTCAACTCAGGCAGTCCCGCGCCTGTCAAAGAACTCACCGGCACGATTGGCGATTCTTCCAAAAACGTTCCCTTGAGAAATTCGCCGACTTCAAGCCGAACCACATCGAGGGTTTCAGCGTCTACCAGGTCAGACTTTGTCAGCACCGCGATCCCGCGCCGCACCTCCAGCATCCGGCAGATATCAAGGTGTTCCCTGGTTTGCGGCTTGATGGAGTCGTCCGCTGCGATCACCAGCAGCACCAGGTCAATGCCCCCTACCCCGGCCAGCATGTTGCGGACAAAACGCTCATGGCCCGGTACATCCACAAAACCCAGCCGCAGGGTTTCTCCTCCCGGCGCCGGCAATTCGAGGTGAGCAAAACCGATGTCAATGGTGATCCCCCGCCGCTTTTCTTCTTCCAGGCGGTCCGCGTCGATGCCGGTCAGCGCCTTGACCAGCGCAGTTTTGCCGTGGTCAATATGCCCGGCCGTCCCGATCACGACAGATTTCATGGGATGACAGTATAGTTTGGGGCGTCTTCCTACCGCCTGCTTCGAAACGGCCCCAACTTTCCCTACCCAGCACGGTCGCGAAATGCGAGAATAGAGCTTCACCCTTCCCATGACCACCTCCCCGACTCTTGCTATTACCCCGCAGCTTATCCGGGAACACGGCCTCACGCTCGAGGAGTATGAAAAACTCCAGCAATTGCTGGGAGGACGCGAGCCTACCCTCACCGAACTTGGCATCTTCAGCGTGATGTGGAGCGAGCACTGCTCCTACAAGTCTTCGCGCGTCCATCTGAAGCGCCTGCCCACTCGCAGCCGCCGCGTGGTACAGGGTCCGGGCGAGAATGCCGGCATCATTGACATTGGCGACGGCTGGGCCTGCGCTTTCAAGATCGAATCGCATAACCACCCTTCGTTCATTGAGCCGTTCCAGGGCGCAGCCACAGGCGTAGGCGGAATCCTCCGCGACATCTTCACCATGGGAGCTAGGCCGGTCGCCGTAATGGATTCTCTGCGCTTCGGTCCAATCACTCACGTAGGGACGGCCGCCCCCGGCCGTCCAGCCGAGCCAAGCTCGGCTATTTCGGAAGCCGAAATCCACAAAAACCACTCCGTTCTGGAAGGCGTAGTCAGCGGCATCGCTTCCTACGGCAACTGTTTCGGCGTTCCCAACCTGGGCGGAGAGACGAAGTTCGAAGCCTGCTACTCCGGAAATCCGCTGGTGAATGCTTTCGCTCTGGGCCTGGTCCGCCGCGACGAGATTTTTTATGCCAAGGCCGCCGGTGAAGGAAATCCAGTCATCTACGTTGGTTCCAAAACCGGCCGGGACGGCATCCACGGCGCCACCATGGCCAGCGAGGAATTCAGCGAAGCCTCCGAAGCCAAGCGCCCCAACGTGCAGGTGGGTGACCCATTTCTGGAGAAGCTTCTGCTCGAGGCTTGCCTGGAAGCCATGCAAACCGGCGCCATCATCGGCATTCAGGACATGGGCGCCGCCGGCCTGACCTGCTCCACCTGCGAGATGGGTGGACGCGGCCACGTGGGTCTGGAAATCGAGCTCGACAAAGTGCCGCAGCGCGAAACCGGCATGACTCCTTACGAAATCATGCTGAGCGAGTCGCAGGAGCGCATGCTTCTGGTGGCGCAAAAGGGCCGTGAGGACGAAGTTTTTCGCGTATTCCAGAAGTGGGGACTTGACGCCGTCGAAGTTGGCCGCGTGACCAATGACAACAAAATGCGCGTGCTTGAGCACGGCAAGGTCGTCGCCGAAATTCCCAACGAGGCCCTCACCGACGATGCCCCGGTGTACAAACGCCCGCTCGAACGCTGGGAGCCTCCGGTGCCGCGCGAAATGCCGGAGCACATCAAGCTCGCGTCCACCGGAGATTTCACCGCCAATCTGAAACGTCTGCTGGCCAGCCCGAATATTTGCAGCACGCGCTACATTTGGCAGCAGTACGACTCCATGGTCCAGACCAACACGGTCGAAGGCCCTGGCTCTGGAGATGCCGGCGTCATTCGCATCAAGGGTTCGCAACGAGCCTTGGCCATGGCTCTGGACGGCAACGGCCGCTGGTGTTATCTCGATCCCCGCCTCGGCGCCATGCACGCCGTGGCCGAAGCCGCGCGCAACGTGGCTTGTACCGGCGCCACTCCGGTCGGGGCCACCAACTGCCTGAACTTCGGCAATCCGGAAAAGCCCCACATCATGTGGCAATTCTCCCAGGTGATCGACGGCATCACCAAAGCCTGCGAAGAGCTGGAAGCTCCCATCACCGGCGGCAACGTCAGCTTCTACAACGAGACTCTGGGCGAAGGCATCTATCCCACCCCGGTAATCGGAATTGTTGGCATTCTCGAAGATGTTCACAAAGCCGTTCACCCGGACTTCCGGGAGCCTGGCCGGGCCGTCGTACTCCTCCGCGCTTCCGAACCCGGCGATGTGACCGACGCCGAGTCTGAGTTCGGCTCCTCCGAATACGCCAAAGAAATTCTGGACGCCCTCTGGGGTTATCCGCCCGTGCTGGAATTGGAAAAAGAAGCTGGGTTGCAGAAAGCTCTCATCGAAATGGCTCAGGCCGGTTTGCTGGACTCCGCCCACGACTGCTCCGAAGGCGGGATTGCCGTCGCGCTGGCGGAGTCGGCATTCGCTAAAGGCATTGGAATCAGTGTGGATTTGGCTTCTGACGGGCTTCCGGCCGAGTTCGCACTCTTCGGCGAAGACGCCAGCCGAGTGCTCATCTCCTGCGACCGCAGTAACCTCGCCGGAATCCAACAAATAGCGGTAAAATACGGCTTCCTGCCGAAGCTAATTGGGGAAACCGTCGCGCAGCAATTGCAGATCAAGCTGGATGGGCAGGTAGTAGTGTCGGCCAGCGTGAACGAGTTGCGGGAGTCGTACGAAGGTGCTTTACAGAATGCGCTGCGGACGGAACCGGAAGCGGGCACGGTTTCGTAGGGGCGTAGCGAGCTAGGTCTCTTTGTCAAGAGATAGAGGTCACAGGCATTTTTGGCTAAGGGCTAAAGGCTGGGGGCTAAATGCAGACTGCCGATAAATTTCACGACGAGTGCGGGGTGGTCGCCATCTACGCCCACCCTGAGGCGGAAAAACTCGCCTACCTTGGCCTGCATGCCTTGCAACATCGCGGCCAGGAATCGGCGGGTATCGTCAGCTCGAACGGCATGGCCCTCCACGCTCACCGGGCCATGGGTCTGGTGGCCGATATCTTCACCGAAGAAGTTCTGGCCAAGCTGCACGGCACCCTGTCCATCGGCCACACTCGCTATTCGACTGCCGGGGACTCTTCGCTGCTCAACGCCCAGCCCATCATGGTGCAATCCAACAAGGGCGCGACCGCCCTGGCGCACAATGGCAACCTGGTCAACGCACAGGAAATTCGTGGTCGCCTGGAACGCCAAGGCTCCATTTTCCAGACCAGTAGCGACACCGAGGTGATCGTTCATTTGATCGCGCTTTCCAGGGAGCAAACCCTCCCGGAAGCTATCTCAGACGCATTGCGCCGCGTGGAAGGCGCTTTCTCTCTGGTTTTGATGAGTACCGACCGCATCTTTGCAGCCCGCGACCCCCGCGGTTTCCGGCCTCTGGCCATGGGCAGAATTCCGGCCGCGCGGGGAGAAAAGAGAGACACCATCGTCTTCGCCTCCGAAACCTGCGCTTTCGATCTGATCGGCGCGTCTTTCGAGCGTGACGTGAAACCCGGCGAACTGGTGATCGTGGGGCCCGAGGGTGTCTCCTCGCATTTCTATGCTCCGGCGGCGGCACAATCCAGTTGCATCTTCGAACACGTGTACTTTTCGCGGCCCGACAGCATGGTCTTCGGGCGCGCCGTGCAGGAAAGTCGCGAGGGCCTGGGCCGCCAGCTGGCCCGTGAGGCTGCGATCGACGCGGATGTGGTGGTGCCCGTCCCCGACTCCGGCGTCACCGCGGCCATCGGTTACGCGGCCGAAAGCGGCATCCCGCTGCGCTTTGGCTTGATTCGCAATCACTACGTTGGCCGCACCTTCATTGAGCCGCGCCAAACTGTGCGCGACTTTGGGGTTAAGCTGAAGCTCAACCCGGTACGTTCGCTGCTCGAAGGCAAGCGTGTGGTTCTGATCGACGATTCCATCGTGCGCGGCACCACCAGCCGCAAAATTGTCCGCATGATTCGTAGTGCGGGGGCGAAAGAAGTGCACATGCGCATCTCCTGCCCACCCACGATTTCCCCTTGTTTTTACGGCGTGGACACGCCTTCGAAGAAGGAACTGATCGCCGCCAATAAATCCGTCGAAGAAATTCGCGAGTTCATCGGGGCTGATTCTCTCGCCTATTTGTCGCTTGACGGGCTCAAGGAGGCCTGCGGCGACGGCGAAAAGACTACTTACTGCACTGCCTGCTACACCGGCCATTATCCGACCCACTGGGTGGACGTGGAAGAAATCCAGCCCACTGCCGTCGCCAAGCTCTAGGCGTCGTCTTCATCCCCTTGTCATTCCGAGGAGCGCAGCGACGAGGAATCTGCTTCCTGCCGGCGGTGCCCCCTGCGCTATATTTGATCCACCTTGCCCCTAGCCGAAACCCAACTGATCGCCCGTATCCGCCGCGCTGCGAAAAGGAGCGGGAGCCTGAGCGGCGTCGGGATTGGTGACGACTGTGCTGTGCTGCGCGTCCCGCCCGGCCACGAAGCCCTCATTACTACAGACTTCAGTGTGGAAGGCATTCATTTCCGCCGCGAATGGCATCCCGCGGAGTCGGTTGGCCACCGCTGCCTCACGCGCGGCCTCAGCGACCTTGCCGCCATGGGCGGCCAACCCGTTGCCGCCTTTCTTTCCCTTGCGCTGCCCCGCAATCTCCCGCAGAAGTGGGTAGACGGATTCATGCGAGGCTTGCTCACGCTCGCTGGCAAATTCACCGTCCCTCTCGCCGGCGGAGACACCGCGGAATCTCCCGGCGGCGTTCTCGCCGATATTGTTGTGCTCGGGTCCGTGCCCAAGCGAAAGGCGGTTCTGCGTTCCGGCGCTCGCCCCGGAGACAAAATCTACGTCAGCGGAAAGCTGGGCGGCTCCGCTGCAACCCTTCGCCGCATGATGGAAAATCCCCAGCGCAAGCTCAACCCGGCTGATTTTCCGCGCCACTTTTTTCCTGAACCCCGCCTCGCGCTGGGCCGCAGGCTCCGCGAAAAAGGCCTGGCGTCGGCCATGATTGATCTCAGCGATGGCCTTTCCACCGACCTCGGCCACATTTGCGACGAGAGCGGCGTCGGTGCGGAAGTGCAGGCCGAAGCGATTCCGTTGGCAACGATTGGCCGGCCATTACACGAAGTGGATCTGAATTCTGCCCTCCATGGCGGGGAAGATTACGAGCTTTTATTTACCGCGCCACCTGGCAAACGCATCCCCAGCCAGATCGCGGGTGTGCCCATCGCGCAGATCGGTTCCATCAAGCCAGGCAAGAAGGTCATGCTCCTAAGCGGCGACTCTGGGCGCGAGTTGAAGCCCCGAGGCTGGCAGCACTTCGTCCGATAGATGCGGTCTCTGTGGCCTCCGCGGTCATTGCTCCCCGCCAGTGACCAACGTCACCGCTCAGTCTCTACCCTCCCGCTGCAAACAGGACTAGAGTAGTCGCATGCAGTCCCAACCATTACGCTTTTCGCTGGCGCTTTTTTTGTTTGCGCTGCCGGCCCTTGCACAGCAGGCAAAACCGAAGTTCGTGGTGAACGACGACTTCATCCAAAAGCAGTTTGGCGCCACTTGCAGCCTGATGCCGGGGCCGCAACCGCTGATCGGCGACCTCGACAGCGATGGCATTGAGGACCTCGTCGTCGTTGGCCACTGCAAGAACCCGGTGATTGATCAGGCCGAAGACAACTTCACCATCGTCGACCCCTACAATGCCTTCTTCGGCTACGGCGACACTCGGGTCACTTCGCAATTCGCCTCGGAAGACCCCAAAACCCGCGGCATCGTCCTGCTCGTCATCCACGGCGACGGTCCGGACGCCTGGCATGCGGACAAGCCGAAGGCAAAGTTTGTCATCATCAACTTGCCGTTCAAGCAAATCACCCTGAGAAAGCTGGCCGTAAAGAAGAAAACGGTAATGGCCATCTATGCCGAGGAGAGCGGCGCTGACAACATGACCTCCGCCACCTACTGGGATGGCAAGAAGTACCGCTACGCGCCGCTGGGCTCCGGCCTGGAGTAGCCCGCCGAAGAAGCGCGGCAATATACCGCTTTAGGGCACTTGTGCGGGGGTATCCCCTATCCCCCGTGGTCTTTTGGAATCATAGGTTTAGCCAGCGGAAACTGTCTAGATCTTTGACTTTAAAGAACTTATAGGCAAAATCCAGAAGACAAAGGACTTAAGGTCTTCCAGCCTGCCAGGACGCTGGGTCCAATCTCGAGTGTGGCAGGAAACGAAAACCGAGGTCAATGGAAATTGAGGAGAGTTGCAAGAGATTCCCGAAATGGGAATGGACTGCGGAAGCACGGACGGTGATGGCGGACAGTCCTGCCCGCCAGATTCTTGTCACTACCGAGAGGGAGAAATCTGCCGGTGCGTATCAGGGCACAGGCTTCAGCCGTGCCGCCCTCAGCACGACTAACGACGACGCGCTCATCGAGGATCTGTCCAGTCTTCTGTGTAAACGACCAAGCTTTCTTGGGGTTGCTTTTGGGGATGGGTTGCAAGGGAAGGGGGCAGTTCCCCTTCCCTTGCGTCCACGTAGAAAAAGAGCTGAGGTGCATTATGCCGACCTTCCCGCTGGCCTGGGCATGCGCTCGGGCCATAGGACGGTGAAGTAGTTCAAAGCTTGACTCCAGTTTTGTACCGGCATGGTCCACTTCTTGGACGCCTGCCGGATCGCCAGAAATAGCAGTTTCAGCGCTGACTCTTCGTTGGGAAAAGCGCCCCGCGTTTTGATGATCTTGCGCAGCGAACGATGCAGTGCTTCTACGCTATTGGTGGTATAGATCGCCTTGCGAATGTCTGCGGGATAGTGGAAAAAAGGCGTGATGCGATCCCAGTTCCGCTGCCACACCTGGCTCAGGCTCGGATAGGCGGTCCACTTCTGAGTTACCTCCTCCAGATTCTGCTGGGCTTCCTCCGCCGTGGCCGCACGATAGATGCGGCGCAGATCTGCCGCCACCAACTTGCGGTGTTTCCAAGGCACATAATTCAGCGAAGCCCGTACCAGATGCACGATGCAGAGCTGCACTTCGGCCTGGGGATAGATAGTTTCGATCGCTTCCGGAAATCCTTTCAGCCCATCCACGCAGGCGATGAAGATATCCTTCACCCCGCGATGCTTTAGCTCGGTCAGCACTTGCAGCCAGAACTTGGCTCCCTCCTGCTGTGCCACCCACAGTCCCAGGACTTCCTTTTGCCCCGCCAGGTCCACCCCCAGCACCACATAGATCGCCTGGTTGTGCACATGCCCGCTGTCCCGCATCTTTACCATCATGGCGTCCAGATACACGATCGGATACAACTCCTCCAGTGGCCGGCTCTGCCAGGCCTTCACTTCTTCCACCACCGCATCGGTGACGTTGGAGATCAGGGTTGGCGAAACCTCGATCCCATAGATCTCTTCCAGGTGCCCTTGGATTTCGCGTGTGCTCATCCCCCGCGCATACATCGAGATGATCTTGTCATCAAATCCCGTGAAGCGCGTCTGCCCCTTAGCCACGATCTTGGGCTCAAAGCTCGCCTGGCGGTCCCGCGGGGTTTCCAGCTCCAGTTCCCCAAAGTCCCCCTTTAGAGCTTTCCGACTTGTCCCGTTGCGGCTGTTGCCGCTGTGATGTCCTGCCGGATCGTGTTTCTCAAATCCCAGATGGTCGGTCAGCTCAGCTTGCAGAGCCCGCTCCAGGATGGCTTTGGTGAGTTGTTTCAGTAGGCCGTTCTCGCCGATGATGTCTTCCGGCTTTTTGTAATCGGCCAGCAGTTGGTCAATCAGTGTCTTATCGATGGCCATCGGTTTCCTATTTTCCTCTTCCGATGGTCGTTTACACAGTTCCTTTTACATCTTCCTCATCGAGCGCAAATGCCACCAAGCTGCCCGCTGTTCGGGTGGGTTGCGCCGTACCGGCGCGTGGTCTTCATCTTGAGTCACTGAATGGCACGCCTAAAGGCCGTGCCCCGACACGAACCTTCGGCTGGACGGGCGATGGCGCCCGTCCCTACGTGATTTGTGGCAGCAAAAAATAAGAGTCCCGAAGGGATGTTGAACTTATTCGTCTCGGCCAGTAGCTCGCTTTAGACCCTTGCCGACCTGACCTCAGTAGCTTCCCTTGCGGGGCGCTGCGAGCGATCTGTTGCTTGGGCTCCGGGCTTACCGCCAACCGGATAAACCAGTTCAACGCTTCGGGACTCTATCCTGCCTTCGACTTGTGCTCTGGTTCGCCTCGACCAGCGCTTAGCTATAGACCCTTGCTGACCTTCCCTGCCTGATCTTGCGATCTGCCGAGTGATCTCGCTCGAGCCCCGGACGCCGCACCAACCGGGAAAACTTCAGAACGTGTCAAAGAACGATTATGGTTTTACTCCTTCTATTTTCCCAGTCAACAGAATCCGCGCAAGTTTATCTGCTTGTCTTTCAATGGAGTGCAGCCGGCGCACAGGCCGGTGACCGGATTTGGTGCAGCTCATGCCGTAATCCGTTGAGATTCTTCTTCCAACCGGCATTCCGCAGCGCTCCGACGAACTCCGCCCCGGCGTGGATTACGAGTCGAAACACCTTAAGCGTTGTGAAAATTCCGCCAAAAGCCCGCCCTGCCAGCGTTCCCCGCCCCGCGCTTTCTTAGTCACTTCGCAAGCCTTGTGGGCCAGCCTACAATCGCGCCAGGAGGAAATGTTATGCCCACCTTTAATGATTCGCATTTGCGGGTGATGGATGTTGGCCCCAGACTCTTCCTCCGCCTGATAGCGCTCGGGATTGCCGGATTGATCCTGATTATCCTTCTGTTTTCTTCCGTCGCCAAGGTCGACTCTGGCAGCGTTGGCGTGCTCACGCTGTTTGGCCGCGTAACCGGCGAAGTGCTGCCGGAAGGCATTCACGTGATCAATCCGTTCAAAAACAACAACCAGATGTCCATCCGCACTCAGGAAATCAAGGAGTCGGCCAGCGTGCCTTCGAGCGAAGGCCTGGTGATGAACCTGGACACCTCGCTGATCTTTCATGTCAACCCGGACAAAGCCTCCGACGTTTACCAGAAGATCGGGCCCAACTATACCAACGTCCTGATTGAGCCAAACCTGCGAGCCGCGATCCGCGAAGCCACCGCCTCGCACACCGCGAACGCGCTTTACACCGGTGAGCGCGAAATGGTGGCTAAGCAGATTTACGATCAACTTGCCAACCTGCTTGGCCAACGTGGATTCACCGTGGAAAGCATTCTGTTGCGCGATATCCAGCTCCCCGCCACCCTGAAAACCTCCATCGAGGCCAAGCAGCAGGCCGAGCAAGAAGCCCTGGCCATGAACTTCCGCTTGCAGAAAGAAACTCAGGAAGCCCAGCGCAAGCGCATCGAAGCCGCCGGCATCCGCGACTTCCAGCAAATCGTGGCCCAAGGGATCAGTCCACAGCTGTTGGAGTGGAAAGGCATTGAGGCAACGGAGAGTCTCTCCAAGAGCCCTAACACTAAAATTGTGGTCATCGGCAACAGCAAGAACGGCCTGCCGCTGATTCTGGGGCAGTAGCGCCGAGTGGGCCGAGCAGGGCCCCGCCGTCACACAGCTCTCCTGCTACGATAAGCTGGTGCCGCCGCTGCTCGATGTCCGTAACCTGACCATCGAATTTCCTTCGACGCACCGTGTGGGGCGGACACTCCTGTCCGCCGCCGTCTGTGACCTCAGCTTTAGCATCGTGGACGGCGAAGTCCTCGGTCTGGTCGGCGAATCTGGCTCGGGAAAATCGGTCACTTCCTTAGCCCTGATGCGCCTCTTGCCCCCCCAGGCTCGCGCTACCGGGAGAATTTTGTACCGCAACGGCAGCGATCCGCATGACCTTCTTCAAATTCCTGGTGACGAAATGCGCCATCTCCGCGGGTCGCGCCTCGCCATGATTTTCCAGGAGCCCATGACCGCGCTGAATCCGGTGATGCGCGTCGGCGATCAAATTGCCGAAGCTGTCCTCGCCCACGACAAAGTTTCCAAAAGAGAAGCGCAGGAACGCGCCATCGCCGCCATGAACGAGGTCGCCATCCCAGACGCCGCCCGCCGTGCCCGCGACTACCCGCACCAGCTTTCCGGCGGCATGCGGCAGCGCGTCATGATCGCCATGGCCATCGTCAACCGTCCGCAGCTGCTCATTGCCGACGAGCCCACCACCGCGCTCGACGTCACCATCCAGGCGCAGATTCTCGCTTTGCTCGCCGATCTCCGCGGCAAGTTTGGCTTGACCATGCTCTTCATCTCGCACGACCTTGCAGTGGTTTCTCAGGTCGCGGATCGCGTCGCCGTGATGTACGCCGGCAATCTGGTCGAGATGGGAACCAAGGAAGATATCTTTCGCGCCCCGGCGCACCCTTATACGCGCGGCTTGTTAAACGCTGTGCCCACATTGAAGACCGACCGCACGCGACCCTTGCAGACCATCGAAGGGACCGTGCCGCCGCTCCACAGCCTTCCTCCCGGATGCCCCTTCGAGCCGCGTTGCGATTGCCGGATCAGCGATTGCTCGCGGGCTGTGCCGCCTCTTGTCGAAGTTGAGCAAGGGCATTGGGCACGGTGTCCGGTGACCGCTGAGAAAAGCCTTTAACCGCTGAGCATCGCCGAGCTTTGGCGGAGGCCGCAGAGTCAGGTGCGGCGTCATCGCTTCCCCGTGTAAACTCTCCGTCATGCCATCTTCTTTCTCGCGCCCTGAGCATCACCTCGTTGCCCACAGCGATGGCGGTGCCCGCGGCAATCCGGGCCCTGCCGGCTACGGCGTCGTCATCAAAGACCAATCCGGAAAGAAAGTCGCCGCTCTCAGTCAATACCTCGGCCACCAAACCAATAACTTCGCCGAATATCAGGGATTGATTGCCGCTCTCGAATACGCGGTCGAGCATGGGCCGAAGGCAATCAAAGTCGTCAGCGATTCCGAGTTACTGGTGCGCCAGATCAAAGGGATTTACAAAGTCAAGAATCCCACACTCAAAGATCTGCACGCCCGCGCCAAAGAATTGATTGCCGAACTCGAATGGTTTTCCATTGACCACGCCATGCGCGAGCACAATCAGGAAGCCGATCGCCTCGCCAACCAAGCCATGGATAAGGGCACGGGCCGCAGCAGTTAAAGCTGCTTCCGCTAGACGGACGGCTGTCGGCAACAACGAGAAAATACGCCCGCCCGCTCAACCTCTGGTGTATCTTGACCAACGAGGAGTTTGACCAAATGACAAGAACCAGCAAGATTTTCCCGGCAATCGCCGCATTGACAGTTCTATTTTTCGCCCATCTCTGTCTGGCGCAAGTCGACCAGCGCTGGAAGCCCAACGATCCCGATCGTCCGTTGCCGCCAATCATCACTCCCGGAACATCCAGCACGGAACAAATGCCCGGCAAGGCGCCATCCGACGCGGTTGTGCTCTTTGATGGCGCCAATCTTTCCCAATGGGCGGGAGAAGATAACGGACCGGCGAAGTGGAAAGTCGAGCACGGCTACGTTGAAGTGGTCCCCAAGACCGGCTACATCCATACGAGGCAACCCTTCGGCGATTGCCAGTTGCATGTGGAGTTCCGCGAACCCACGCCCGGCGTGGGCACCAGCCAGGAGCGCGGTAACAGCGGCGTGTTCCTGATGGGCCTCTACGAAATCCAGGTGCTGGATTCGTATGAGAACAAAACCTACGCCGATGGCCAGGCCTCCGGCGTGTATGGGCAATTTCCTCCCCAGGTAAACGCGTCACGGCCGCCGGGACAATGGCAGTGGTACGACATTGTCTTTCACGGTCCGCGTTTTGACAGCGACGGCAAGGTGCTGCGGCCGGCCCGAGTCATCGTTTTCCACAATGGCGTGCTGGTGCAGGATAACGTCGAGTTGTCAGGGCCGACGGAGCACCATGATCGCCCGCCCTACAAAGCCGGACCCGATAAGCTGCCCTTGGCATTGCAGGACCACGGCAATCCGGTCCGCTATCGCAACCTTTGGATACGGGAGCTGAGCGAAGGACAGTAACCCGGAAATTCAAGTAGCACATCGAGCCCTCAGGCGGACGTCCTGATTCCCGGTCCTGAGGGTTTCGATCCGGCAAAAGTGTAATAAAACAAATAGACATAGCAGAGAACCGGAAGGATGAGAGCGCGCTGAACGCCAAGACGATCAGCCGCGGCTCCGACAGCAATAGAGATCAGGCCGCCCCCGACAATCGACATGATCAGCAGGCTGGAGGCTTTGCTGGTGAGCGGGCCGAGTTCGGCGATTCCCCAGGTAAAGATGATGGGGAACATGACCGAGTTGAAGAGGCCGACGAGAATCACGCTCCACATCGCAACGTGGCCCGAGGTCAGCATCGAAGTGCTAACCAGCAGCATCGCGGCTGCGGCAGAAAATCCCATTACAAGCTTGCTCGAAATTCGTTGCAACAGAGCAGAGCCGCTGAAGCGGCCCACCATGAGCCCTCCCCAGTAGAAAAAGCCCAGATAGGTGGCGGCGATTTTCGCTGACACGTTACCGATGTTCGGCTGCATGATGTACTTGATGAGAAGGCTGCCGATGGAGACCTCCGCACCCACATAAACAAAAATGCCAATTGCGGCCAGCAGCAAGTGACGGTATTTCCAGATGCTCTCGAGGTGTTCTTCTTTGCGGTGCTGAGCGTGTGCGATAGCCGGGAGCTTGTAGAACGCAATCGCCGTTCCGAGAGCAACCGCGATCAGACCGAGAAGCAAATACGGCACCTTGACGGACGCGGCCTGGTGCACCCGAAAGGCCTGTAGCGCCTGCGGAGAAAAACCTCGAATGGTCTCCATGCTGGGCAGCGCCGTGAGGATAAAGAGTCCTCCAAGATAAGGCGCGAGCACGGTGCCAATCGAGTTGAATCCCTGTGCCAGGTTTAGACGGCTCGAGGCCGTGCGGGGAGGGCCGAGAACAGCCACGTAGGGATTCGCCGAGACTTGCAGAATGGTAATGCCCGCCGACAGGACAAAAAGCGCGGCCAAGAATAATGGATAAAAGGCCACGATGGCTGCGGGGATGAACAAGAACGATCCCAGCGCCATGATGAGCAACCCGCTCACCATCGCCCATTTATGGCCGATCCGGTCGATGAGCTTTCCGGCGGGGACAGAGAAAAAAAGATAGCCCGAGAAGTAGGACAACTGGATCAACATCACTTTGACCCAGTTCAAGTCGAAAATGGGCTTGAGGTGGGGGATCAAAATGTCGTTCAGCACGGTTAGAAATCCCCACATGAAGAACAGCGTGGTCACCACCGCCATCGCGGTTTTGTCGGTGGCGGCCGGAGCGCTTGCGGTGGTCGGACGGTTCAGGTTGGCGAGGGCCATGGCTCGCGGCATTCTATATGAATTTTGTTCAACGCGCCGCCGCATCCCGATCCAGCTATTGCGATGCAGAATCCCGCCGGCGGGAAAATACCTCCGCGACCGGCGACTGGTAGAGATACCACACCATCATCACGCGCACGATAATTCCCAGGCCACTCCAGGCGAGAGCGGCCGATGGAGAGCCAGTCGCCGCGGCCGAGACGGTAGGCACGAGCAGGCCTACGCCGAGCATGGCGGCAAGAATCGCGACCCGGCGCGCCCAGTTGTGCAACCACCAGAGGCCGGCGCCGGTACGCGATGCCCACGGCACTCATGAGCAGAAACATGTAAGGCCCCGCGAGTTCGAGGCCGCCGAGCAAAGCAGAACCAAGCATCAGAGAAACTGTTCCAGGCCTGAGCAGCAGGATGAGTGCGATTGCCAACAGATATCCGGCGGCCAGGAAGAAGATGCCGGCAATGGCGGTCACGCCGCTGGGACGAGGCATACAGTTCAGTGATTGGCCTTCGATTGCATCACAGGCCCGCAAATCAGAAACGGCCACGGATTTCACCCGCATTCAGGAATTTTCAGTTCACATCATCCGTGCCAATCCGCAAAAATCCGTGGCATTGATCTTTTCCCTGCCCTAGATTATCTCCTACCGCAAGACCCGAAAGGCCTGCTACGTCGGATTGGGCTCACGCCCTGCGCGGCTCTCTGTGGTTGCCGATCTTTCCCGCAGGGTGAAACAGTTCCATGGGCCGCTCTCTGTGTATTTCAATTCTTCTCGGGATTCTGACCGGGTGCGGAGGCGGAATTGCCCCGGAAGGCCCGGTTGGATTCATCAATCACAGCCAGCACTCTGATGCCGATCTGTGGCTCATCTGGCAAGCCGCGCAACAGAACTTGAGCAAGCAAATCAATCTGAATCCGCTGCAGCAAAGTTCCGCCGGGGCCGCGCCCGACCTGCTGCCTGGCAACCCCCTGGCATTGCAGGTGCAGCCTCGGCAGATTGAGGTCGCCGCGGAAGCCGATGTCTCCTCCGCCGCTTTATCGGCCGCCACCGGCGTCCAGCGACCCGATCCCACCGGACTCATACCATGTCCGCAACCCTGCGCGGTGCGCTATGCTCCCGCCTATTCGGTGTTTGAGAACCCCGCCACGAGATATGCCGCCTCGTGGGAATCGCAAGAAGCAAACTTCTCCGCCATCCTGCAATATGAGTTTGAAAATCATATCCTCAAGGCGCTGGGATATGACACGCAGTGGCGCTGAGAGCGTAATCCCGTTGAATGATGGGTGCCTCATTCTTGCGGGTTCTGTGCGCAAGAGTGGATTCACAAACGCGGGCGGCTATTTTTTCTCGGACTTCTTGCTCTCTTTGCTTTCCGCTTTGGGCTTGCTTTCTTTTTTGGCGGAGTCTTTGCTGGAGGAATCCTTGGAAGCGGAATCCTTGGAAGAAGACTCTTTGGACGAGGATTCGCCGTCAGAATCGGAAGAAGATGAGGATGACGCCGAAGTCCCCGACTTCTTGGCGTAGTCCGTAACGTACCATCCCGATCCCTTAAACTGCACCGCAGGCGCGGAGATTACCTGCTCGATCGCTCCGCCGCACTCCGGGCACTTCTTGGTGTGGCGATCGGAAAACTTCTGGATCTTTTCAAAACGGTGATGGCACTTCTTGCACTCGTATTCGTAAAGTGGCATGGACTCCCTAAAGCAAAGCGATGTTTTTGCTCTCTTGATTCTAGGGTGAGCGCGGAGAAGCGTCAATTTACCAGCCGGATGCAAGGTCACGCCGGTGGTAGACTCGGCCCAGCATGGCTGCGGAACCAATCACGCCAGGGCTCTACCTCGTCGCAACTCCCATCGGCAATCTGGAAGACATCACCTTGCGGGCGTTGCGCGTATTGAAGGAAGCCAGCCTGATCGCCTGCGAAGACACCCGCCAGACCCAGAAGCTGCTCAACCACTATGGAATCACGACGCACACCACCAGCTACCATGAGCACAATGAGATGACCCGCGCCCCGGAGCTGGTGCTGGAACTGGAGCAGGGTGCGCGCATTGCGCTGGTCACGGACGCTGGAACGCCTGGGATCTCCGACCCGGGATTCCGGCTGGTTTCACTGGCCATCCGCCATCGCGTGCCGGTTGTGCCCATTCCCGGAGCGGCGGCCTTCCTGGCGGCTTTGGTCGCGAGCGGCCTGCCCACGGATTCTTTCCGCTTCAGCGGGTTCCTGCCGGCGAAACGCGGCCAGCGGCGGCAAGTTCTCGAAGGCATCCAGTCCTCCCCCCGAACCCAGGTTTTCTATGAGACGCCACACCGTATCACCGAAGCGCTGGAAGACATCGTCGAAGTGCTGGGGGCGGGGCGGCACATTGTTCTGGCCAGGGAGGTGACCAAGATTCATGAAGAATTTCTGCGGGGGCGAGCCGCCGATGTGCTCAGCATTCTGAGATCACGCGACGAGATCAAAGGCGAAATCACTCTGCTCATCGGCAAGCCGGAGGAATCCGAAGCACCCGTAGGGACGGACGCCCCCCTCCGTCCGCCACTGCACGAGCGGCTGGCGCAACTCATGGCGGATGAGAAGCTGGACGAGAAAGCCGCGCTGAAAAAAGTTGCCAAAGAAAGAGGGATTTCCAAGAGCCAGGCGTATCGAGAGTGGCAGAGGAGCAGGTGAGGCGGTCGCCGATCGCAATCCCCACGATCAGAAATCCAAATACGGTGAATCTTTAACTCAGTGCCCTATTCCTTGTGCGACCCGACTATAATCCCAGCCAACTTTTACACCCAGGAAGGACTCTTAACTGCCCATGCTTATACGTCTCGGATATGACATTCAATTCGAGATGCCTGCCGCGGTAGCCATGGTAGCGGTTTTGCATGTGCATCCGTCCCGGGCGCCGGATTTGCGCCAACCCGACGAGCTGATCATCGAGCCCTCGGTGAAAACTGCAACCTACATCGACAGCTACGGCAATCGATGTACCCGGTTCCAGGCTCCGGCGGGCCTGCTCAAGCTGAGCTGCGCGACTGCAATCGAAGACTCCGGGGAACCGGACGCCGTCGCTCCCCATGCCCGCGAGCATCCCGTCAACGAATTGCCGCATGAAGCTCTACGCTATCTGCTCAACAGCCGTTATTGCGAAGTGGACCGGCTATCGAATATCGCGGTGGAACTTTTCGGCAACGTATCGCCGGGGTGGAGCCGGGTGCAGGCCATCTGTGACTGGGTGCATTCGAAAGTGGCTTTCGGATACCATCACGCGCGCTCTTCGAAAACCGCCCTGGACGTCTTTACCGAGCGCGCCGGTGTCTGCCGCGATTTTCAACACTTGGCCATCACCTTCTGCCGCGCTCTCAACATTCCGGCCCGCTATGCCACCGGATATCTGGGCGACATCGGGGTTCCACCCGTGCCCGCGCCCATGGATTTCAGCGCGTGGTTTGAGGTCTACCTGGAAAACCGCTGGTGGACTTTCGATGCGCGGCATAACCATCCCCGCATCGGCAGAGTGCTGATGGCGACCGGCCGCGATGCCTCCGACGTGGCCATCACAACTTCATTTGGCATTGCCAATCTGAGGCACTTTACGGTGGTGACGGAAGAGGAATTTCCCGCCGCCCGGACCGGCACGGAATCCTGAACCAGGGTTTGCCGCCGCTGTCTCGTCGCTTTTCTGGCCGCCTCCGGCCTTACCACCTCACTCCCACCGCACTCAGCCTGATCCGGTACAAGCTCGTACTTGCGGTGATGTAAAGCGTCTTTGCATCCTTGTCGCCCCAGGCCACGTTGGCAACCTTCTCATCGATTTTGATCGTGCCCAGATGCTTGCCTGCAGGCGAAATAATCCACACTCCGCCTGGCCCCGAACCGTAAATGTTTCCCTTCTTGTCCACCCGTATGCCGTCCGGCCCGCCCTGCGCCGGATCCGAAGATGCGTCGAGCAAAACCATTCCATCCTTCACCGACCCATCCGGCTGTACGGTGTAGCGCATCCACATCTTCTTGCCCGACTCGGCGATGTACAAGTACTTCTCGTCGGGAGAAAACGCAATGCCGTTGGGACGCGCTAGATCTCCGATGATCAGTTGCACTTTGGAGGGATCCGGCGGTGCGCCTGCTTTCTGCTGGCGCGCGCCCACGATGCGGTAAACCCCATTAATCTTCAGTTCCTTCAGCGGATCGTCATCCCCCTGCGTCGGCAACCCGTAGGGCGGATCGGTGAAGTACAGCGAGCCATCCGACTTATAGACAAGATCGTTCGGACTGCTGAACTTCTTCCCCTGATACGAATCCGCCAACACCGTGATCTGCGCCTTGGGATCAACCGACTCCAGCCGCCATACGTTGCGCCGCGCGTGGCCAGCCACGCTGACCCGGCCATCGGCGTCGAGGGTCATCCCGTTCGAGCCCGGCTCAATCCCGCCGTAGGGCTCAGTGCCGGTATATCCGCTGGGATGCATAAACACCGCCGAGCCCTTCCCCGGAGTCCATTGGTCAATGTTATTCGCCGGAATCTCCGCAAAGAGCAGGGTGCCGTTGCGCGTCCATACCGGCCCTTCCGTCCACTTATCGAAGCCGCCGGCCACCTTCTCCAGTTTGGCGTTCGCTGGCACGATCTTATCGAGAGCGGGATCGAGCCGCTGAATTTCCTGAGACAATGCCGAAACAGTCGTCATAAACATGAGCCCCATTGAAAGCAGCAGGCGTGTTTTCATGCGCGCGATTGTACCGCAGCCGAGCCCACTTTGAGAGACTTTGTCGTAGGGGCGGACGCCCTCGCCCGTCCCGAGCGAAGCCAGCAAGAAGAGGTTGGGCGTTCCCGGTGATCCTTGTGTCCGCGGTGGTTTTGGGATTGTGCTCGCCCAACTCGGCTATGATTTCCAGGAGGACTGCGGCGAACAAACTATGAGCACGCTACTCCAAGTTTTCCTGACGGCCGAATGGCGCGAACTCGCCCTGCTGAACTACGCCGTCAGTCCCGACCTTCTGCGGGGGTTGGTGCCTCGCGGAACGGAACTCGACGACTGGAACGGCCAGTTTTTTGTCAGCCTGGTTGGCTTTCGGTTCATCAAAACAAAAGTGATGGGAATTTCACTGCCGTTCCATCGCAATTTTGATGAAGTGAACCTGCGCTTCTACGTTCGCCGTCGCCAGGGAATGGAGTGGCGCAGGGGAGTGGTTTTCGTGCGTGAGATTGTGCCCCGCCGTGCCATCGCCGCGTTGGCCAGGTTCCTCTACAACGAAAAATACGTAGCCTTGCCCATGTCCCATCAAATCCAACGTCATGAGGCTGGCCTTGATGCGCAGTATCGATGGACTTTCGACGGCAGATGCAACCAACTGAGCGTCGCCGTCACGGGAGAGGCTGCTCTGCCCGGCGAGGCGTCTGACGCCCACTTCATCACCGAACACTTTTGGGGATACTCCGCGCAACTCGACGGGGGCTGCATTGAATATCGCGTGGACCATCCATCCTGGCCGGTTTGGACGGCGCACCAGGCGAGCTTCCAAGGTGATGCCACCCAACTTTACGGGCGAGATCTGGCTGCCGTCTTGCAGCGCGACCCCGATTCAGCTTTCCTCGCGGTGGGCTCCGCAGTGACCGTCTACCGGGGCAGGAGAATCTAGCTTGTCGCATCCACCCAATGTCGCAGCCTCGAAAAACGGTTGGGTGCTCTATGACGCCGAATGTGGCTTCTGCTCGCGCTGGCTGAAATTTTGGACGCCGACACTCTCTCGTCATGGCTTCTCGGTGGGCGCGCTGCAGGACGCCTGGGTCACCGAAACTTCCGGCCTCACGGTCGGAGAACTCTTGGCGGACATTCGCCTGATCCGGCCCGATGGCTCGCTCGTTTCCGGCGCCGACGTATATCTGCAGGTGACGCGCAAGATTTGGTGGGCATGGCCGTTCTATGCCGTGTTCAGCCTCCCCGGTTTCAATCGGCTCATCCGCTTCGGATACCGCTGGTTTGCCCGCAACCGCTATTGTGTTTCACATGCCTGCGCCTTGCGGCCAGAGCGGAGCCGCATCGGGAGTAAACCCGGCAACTAAAAAGCCGGGCGGTTGTGAAAGGGCAGCGGCTTCACAGGCTGCAGAAGAAGTCCGGAACTGGTGTGCCTTTGGGTGGAGCAACGCTTCAGCGCTGCATGAACTGCCTTCCTTTGAGAGAGGCTTTAGCCACTGAGGTCGCGATAGACTCGGATCATTGACCTTTTCCGCAAGCTGTTCAGCCCTGCCGTATCTATATCAATCGCTCGCTGACGCGCCCACGGGGCGCAACTGCCACGAGGCTGTCCGGCTTTCTCAGCCGGGTCGCGCAAACCAACTAGGCCGGTGCTTTAGCGTTTCTGGCGACGATTCCTGTTCCAGAACACGATTCATAAAACCACTTCCGGTTGCCCGCTCCGCGCCTCACCCGCCGTATAATCCTCCCGTCCGCTGAATTTCCGGAGGAACCTAGGGCTATGAAGTCTTCAAATTTCGCCGCCGTCCTGCTGGCCATTCTTCTGTCATCGTCTATTCTTTCGGCGCAATCGAATTCGGTTTCCTCGCCCAACGGTCAGTTGCAAATCGTTTTTTCGGTGTTGACCGATGGCCCGCAGAAAGGCCAACTGGTCTACGACGTGGCCTTTCGCGGCAAGCCTGTCCTGGTTCATTCCCCGTTGGGGATGGACGTTCAGGACCAGCAACCGCTCGGCACGAATGTCGAAATCGTCTCTTCCACTCCATCGTCCAAAGTGGACGAAACTTACACCATCCCAGCCGGCAAATCGAATCCGGTTCGCAATTTTTACAACGCGATTTCCGTCGAAGCCCGTGAGCCCGGAGACGTTCGGCCGTACTCTTTCCATCGAGGCTCGCGCCTATGACGATGGTGTCGCCTTCCGCTACCTCGTTCCCGATCAGAGAATGCTCAAGGTGCTGCATCTGATCAACGAGCGCACCCAGTTTCAGTTCAGCAAGGAAGCCACTACCTACCCACTCATCCTGCGCAACTACCAAACCTCTTGGGAAGACAGCTATCACACTCTGCCCATGAGCAGCATTCATCCCGAATGGCTGGTCGCTCTCCCGCTTCTGGCCGAGGTCCCCGGCGTGGCCTGGGTCGGCATCACCGAAGCCGACATCGAAAACTACGCTGGCATGTATTTGCAGGCCGACGAGCAAAACTCGCGCGCGCTCACCGCACGGCTCGCACCGCGAATTGACGTTCCGGGAGTATCGGTCATCGCACAAACGCCTCTGCACTCGCCCTGGCGCGTAATCATGGTGGCCGACAATCCCGGCCGCCTGATTGAATCCAATCTCGTCATCAATCTCAACCCTCCCTGCGCCATCGCCGACACTTCCTGGATCAAGCCCGGCAAAGCCGCATGGGATTGGTGGTCCGGCGAGGCCGTCGATGGCGTCGATTTCAAGCCAGGCATGAACACCGCCACCATGGAGCACTACATCGACTTCGCCTCCAAGTCGAACTTCGAGTACATGCTGATCGACGCCGGCTGGGCCGCTCACACTGTCGGCCCCGATGCCTCCGGCGCCGACCTCACTCAAACTCAGCCAGACATCAATCTGCCCGGTATCCTCGACTTCGCTCGCTCGAAAAATGTTCGCGTCTGGCTGTGGGCCCACTGGACCGACGTTGACCGCCAAATGGACGAAGCCTTCCCCTTGTTTGAAAAGTGGGGCATCGCCGGCGTGAAAATTGACTTCCTGAACCGCGACGACCAGTGGATGATCGACTTCGTCCGCAGAACCGTGAAGAAAGCCGCCGAGCATCATTTGCAAATTGACTTCCACGGCGCATTCAAGCCCGACGGCATTCGCCGCACTTACCCCAATCTGTTAACCCGCGAAGGCGTGATGGGCCTCGAGTACAACAAGTGGAGTTACCGCGTAACTCCCGATCACAACGTCATGCTGGCTTTTACCCGCATGTTGGCCGGCCCCATGGATTACACTCCCGGAGGTTTTCGTAACACCACTCGCGATCAGTTTGAGCCCCGCGATCTGCGTCCTGAGGTTATGGGAACCCGCGCTCACCAGACAGCCTTATTTGTAGTCTTCGAAAGTCCCTTCGAGATGGTATCGGATTATCCGGAAGCCTACGCTGGCCAGAAGGAACTAGCCTTCATCAGCGCCGTGCCCACCAGTTGGGATGAGACGCGCGTGCTCAACGCAAAAGTTGGAGATTATGTGACCATCGCTCGCCGCCGTGGCGCGGAGTGGTACATCGGCAGCATCGCGGGCTGGCACGGCGCCGACTTGGATATTCCGCTGAACTTTCTGGGAACGGGCCCATACATCGCCGAAATTTATTCCGACGCGCCCGACGCCACAGGGAATCCCACGCACACGACGCTGGAGCGCAAGCCCGTCTCGCAATCCACGATCCTCAAAGCAAAGCTGGTAACCGGAGGCGGCCAAGCAATTCGCATTCGTCCCGCAACGGCCTCGGAGCGCCGGTAAAGATGTGCTCGACGACGCCAAAATCATAGAACCACCAGCGCAAGAAGCATTAAGAAGGTTTAGTGTGAGGGGTCGCCCTCGTGTTACTTAGCGTCCCTAGCGGAGCGAGTAGGTCCTGCAGCCGACTTTGTTCAACTGGCGGGTGTCCTTCTTTGCGCGTTTTGTGCGCAAAAGTGGGATTCCACGACCGTCTCCTGCAAGGGATTTGTCGAACTCCGGCCGGTTCGGAAATGCTGCAGGCTACCCTGAGAATAGTCATCCGCGCTTGCACACTCGCTTCTCGTGCCCTATCCTCTAGGAATCCCTTATGTACCGCCTGACCGCCAGACTCTTGCTCTTCCTGTCGTCGCTGAGCGTCTGCGCCCCTGCGGTCTTGGCCGTTCCCGTAACTCAGCAACATAACTGCTGTACCAGCAAGTGCTGCCGCGGCAAGGCGTCGCATACGCATGAATCTTCTGCTCCAAGGATTCAGGCGCGCTCATGCTGCCCCCAAAATTGCGTCTGCTCGCAGACCATCCCGCAATGGGCGGACATCGCTCCCCAGGTCGGCGGAGTTTCCGGCCATCTATCGTCAATTCTGCAATCCGAGCGGCCTCCCCTCCTGCGCGTCAAGAATCGTCACGCCGCCCACTCCGTACGAGGCCCGCCGTCCTTCTCCATCGCCTAAGAGCCCGTGGTGCAACTGCGGGTAGTGCAACTGCGGTTTGTATCAGGGTATGCCTTCAGGCATACCGTAAGTGCCGGGTTATGAATCCGCCTTTAGGCGCTGTTCTTCGTAATTCGACATTCACCACAGGCTGCTAAGGTTGCCCGAAACAAATCGTCGAGCCATCAAGTTCCCGCGTCTGGGTGAAGCCCATCGTCACTTTCTTAAGCTGGGCGTTACGCGAACCGGGTCAGTACACCTCGACAGCATTTTGGGCGGAGCAGGGCCTCAGCCCTGCAACAACGCTTTGATGATTGCAGGGCCCGAGCCTCCTGCGTCCCGTGGAGAACGCATGCGTCGAATTTCAATTTCGCTTTTCGTTTTCTTTCTTCTTACCCTTTCCGCTCAGGCCTCCATCTTCGGCTCATTGCGCGGCATCGTTCATGACCCTCAGCACCGCCCGGTGCAAGGCGCCATGGTCATGATCCGCGCCAAGTCCTCCGACTGGGCCAAAACCGCCAACACCGATGCCAACGGAGAATTTGAGTTCAACGCGCTTCCTCTCGGCGAATACACCGTCACCGTCGCCAACCCCGGCTTCGAGCAGTCAGCCCAGAGCGTGCTGATCAAGTCGGAGACCGAGCCGGTACTTCACATTCCCCTCAAAGTGGCCACCGGCAACGAAACTGTGACTGTCACCGCGGCCCCCGAGGTCGCGCCCACAGACTCCGCCACCCCCACCACGCTGGTCAGCCGCGAAGAAATCGCACACACTCCCGGCGCCGACCGCACCAACAGCTTGGCCATGATTACTGACTACGTTCCCGGCGCTTACATCACGCATGACCAGCTCCACATCCGTGGCGGCCACCAGACCAGCTGGCTGATTGACGGTGTCCCCGTCCCCAACACCAACATCGCCTCCAACCTGGGCCCGCAATTCGATCCCAAAGATGTCGACTACATGGAGGTCAATCGCGGCAGCTACGGCGCCGATCTCGGGGACCGCACCTACGGCGTCTTCAACATCGTTCCCCGCACCGGTTTCGAGCGAAATAACGACGCCGAGCTGATTGCCAGCTTTGGCAATTTCTATCAGACCAACGATGAATTCAATCTCGGCGGCCACACCGAGCGCTTTGCCTACTACGCCAGCGTGAACGGCAATCGCAGCAATCTCGGCATTCAAACGCCCGTACCGCAAGTAATCCACGACGCCGAGAATGGCTACGGTGGCTTCGGCTCGCTCATTTTCAATGTGGGTCCCTCGAACCAATTGCGCTTAGTCACTTCGCTCCGGCGGGATTATTACCAGATCCCTTACGACCCCGATCCCAACGACATCGAAAATAATCTGGTCAACGGCCAGCTCACCGGACAGTACCCCAGCCTCTATCTTCGCGATGGCGACCACGAATCCGATGCCATCGTGAACTTTTCCTGGGTGCATACTTTCAGTACGAAACTTCTGCTCACCGTATCGCCCTTCTACCACCACAACAGCGCCGACTACCAAAGCTCGCCCAACGACTTTCCTATTGCCACTACCCAGAACCGCAGCTCAACCTATGGCGGCGGGCAGGTAAGTTTCAGCGCCAACATAGCAAAAAATAATCTGCAAGTCGGCTTGTACAGCTTTTACCAGCAGGACAACGAGCTCTTCGGCGCTATCTTCAATGACGGCAGCTCGACCCCATTTACCGACGCCGAGCATCCCACCGGCAACCTCGCGGCATTTTTCATTGACGATAAATTCCAGGTCACTCCCTGGCTGGCGCTAACCGCCGGCATGCGGCCCACCCGTTTTTCCGGCGCCGTAAATGAAACCGCCATCAGTCCGCGCTTCGGCGCCGCGCTCACCGTCCCGCATCTCAAATGGACCTTCCGCGCCTTTTATGGCCATTACTATCAAGCCCCGCCGCTCGTCACCGCCTCTGGACCGCTGCTGCAGTTTGCCGACGCCAACAGCCTGGGCTTCATTCCGCTCCACGGTGAGCAAGATGAAGAGCATCAATTCGGCATAACCATCCCGTACCGCGGCTGGGTTTTCGACGCCGATACCTTCCGCACCAACGTGGTGAATTTTTTCGATCACAACAACATCGGTGAATCGAATCTTTTCTTCCCCATCACCATCGGCCAAGCCGTCATTCGCGGATGGGAAGCCACGCTGCGTTCGCCGCGTATCGCCCACCGCGGCCAGATCCATCTCGCCTACTCCAACCAAATCGCCGAAGGCGGAGGCGCCATCACCGGCGGCCTCACCGATTTCTCCTTGCCCGCCGGCCTCTCGCCACTCGACCACGATCAGCGCAACACCCTCAACCTCGGCGGGGAGGTGACTCTTCCCCGTCGCAGTTACGCTTCCACCAACGTTTACTACGGCTCCGGATTCAGCAACGCTTTTCCCGGCCAGCCTTATCCCGGTGACTACCTTCCCGGCCACACCACCTTCGACCTGACCGTAGGCAAAGATTTTGGCGACCGCTTCTCCGCTTCCCTCAACGCTCTGAATGTCGCCAACCGCCGCGTCGAACTCGACAACAGCGTCACCTTCGGCGGGTTCCACTGGAACAATCCCCGCGAAATCTACGTCGAATTCCGCTACCACTTTCACTATTAGATTGATGGATGTCTATGTTGGTTTGCCCCCTCAAGAGGAAGATGGGTGCCCCATTGTTGCGCGTTTTGTGCGCGGAGCCTGCCCTGAGCGAAGTCGAACGGTGGGATTCCACATCTGTCCGAAATCGTATGTTTTCGGGTCCCCCTGAAATGAAAGCCATCCGTCACCACATCTACAATGGAGAAGCCATGATCGCAATCCGCCGTTTCGCATTCGCACTATTTCTTATTGGCCTGCTCGCTTCTTGCCACAAGCCCGCTCCGCAAACTTCCGCCTCCTCGCCATCGGCTAAGCGCTATCACCTCACAGGCCGCGTCGTCTCCGCCGACAAGCGCGCCAACTCCGTCATAATTGATGGCGACGACATCCCCGGCTTCATGTCCGCCATGACCATGCCTTACCCCGTCAAAGACTCCACTCTCCTCGACAAACTCTCCCCTGGCGACCAGATCACCGCCGACGTCGTCGTGCTAGGCGACGACTCCTGGATTGAAAACGTCGTCGTCACCGGCCACTCCACTCCGCCGAAACCGGTCGCCCAACTTCACATCCCGTCCGTCGGCGATGCCGTTCCCGACTTCAAGTTCGTCAACCAGGACAACCATCCGATTTCTTTGCGGCAGTACCGCGGCCAGGCACTGCTCGTCACCTTTATCTACACGCGCTGCCCGTTTCCGGATTTCTGTCCCCGCCTCAGCCACCAGTTTGCCGAAATCAATCGGCAACTGGCCAGCGATCCCGCGCTTCGCAAAACTCACCTGCTCAGCATCACCATCGATCCCGCCCACGACACGCCCAAGGTCCTGCGCGCCTACGCGTTCAGCTGCGCCGGCAACAAAAGCGCGTCTCTCTTCCAGCACTGGGAGTTCGCCGCTCCCCGTGCCGCCGATCTCGCCGCCATCGCCAACTTCTTCGGCCTGGACTACCAAAAAGACGGCGCCACCATCACCCACTCCCTAAGCACCGCCGTCATCGGTCCCGACGGCCGCATCTTCAGGTGGTATCACGATAGCGACTGGCAGCCCGCCGACCTGATCAACGACGCCGCCGAAGCCCTGCACACCGCCAGTCATACGTGAGGTTTTCCCCAGTGGCCCCCTATGTCCTCTGTGGTAAAAAGGGACTCCTCTGGAACCCGCGACCCATCTGTGGGAAGATGGACCCGTCATGAAATATCTCCTGCTTCTCTTGGCCGTCATCGGCATCGCCGCGTCCTCCCTCGCGCTGCGCGAGCACTACCGCACCGACGCTTCCCCGTGCAGCATCAATGACCACTGGGATTGCGGCATCGTCAATCACAGCCCGTACGCCTTGTTGTTGGGGATTCCCGTCGCCGACATCGGCATCGCCGGCTACGCCATCCTGGGCGCGCTCGCCCTCCGCCGCTCGTATCGTCTATTTCTGATCGCCGCCCTGGGTGGCCTGGCTTTTGCCCTGTATCTGGCCCATGTGGAACGAGATCTCCTCGGCGTCTGGTGCGTTTACTGCGTCATCTCTCTCGCCACCATTTCATGGATGACCCTGCTGTCCCTGATTACCGTCATTCTCCAGGCGGTTCGGAAGCCATCCCCCGCCTGATGATTCAGAAGAATGCAAACCTAGAGACGTAGCTTGCTGCGTCTCACCGCTGCCCAATCCGCCGTGACAACTCTTTACGTTCCTTTGACAGACTCTTTACGCGGACTCGGTTTCCCGTGTGTTTACATGAAGGGGTCGGCATTTTAGGCGCGCCGATCTCTTGCATCCGTCGTGAGCGTGCGCCTCATAAGGCATGGGCCAGAGGCTCCGCGAACTCGCATCCTATAATTCGCCTGCCCTCTGGGCTCTTCGTCGTCCAGTTCTCCCCGGACGAAAGAGCTTCCCAGAGGGCTTTTTTCCTTTCGTAGTATGAATCTGGGCGGGAACCAGTACTTCTTCGCAGTGCGAATCTTAGCGGGAACCACTACTTCACCGTGTCCTGGCGGAGCCAAAGCTGGGAAGCCCCGGAGGGGCGTCGCGATAATAGCCCGGCGCTTCAGCGCCGGGAAAAGGGAAAAAAACGACAAAGTCCCGGAGGGACGACTCTGCCTCCGAGATCGCCTCACCGGGAATTCCCCCACCAACACTAAGGGCGGCCTGCCGGCCGCCCCTGTTTCCGAATTTCGAATTGTGAAGTTGGTTTAGACGGGCTTTACGTTCTCGGCTTGCCATCCTTTTGGCCCTTTGACCACATCGAACTGCACCTGCTGGCCTTCCTGCAGGCTGCGAAATCCGCTCGATTGAATGGCCGAGAAGTGCACAAACACATCCTCGCCGTTCTGGCGGCTGATAAAACCATAACCTTTGGCGTCGTTAAACCACTTCACTGTTCCTGTTTCCATATGTTGCTTTGTTTCCTTTTTTTCTTTAGAGGTAGCGCTGAAGCTCGCCGGACTTCTCAAGGCAGGTCATGCTGGTAGAGCAGAGATGCTGGAGGTGCCGCAAAGATCAAACGCCCCATAATTGTATCCGAAGAGCGCCTAAAATAGCCATATATTTTTGATTAGGCATCCCTAACTAATAGTATCTAAACACCTTGTCATCCTGAGGCAGCGGAGTCCTGCGCGAAGCGAAGGACTCCCAACGAAGGACCCATGCAACTTGTTGATGTGGGGCGGGCGCTCTCGCCCGCCTGCCTTTGCACCAGGGACGACCGTAGAGCATCGGTTCGTGTTCAGGGCACAAGCTTCAGCTGTGCCATTGTGCGTAGTTATTCTAAGTGGGGCGCAACCGCCGCAATCCTGTCCTTCATATTTCCGCCCCCTACTCCATCCTTAACGTCTCCGCCGGATCAATCCGCGCAATCCGCAACGTGGGCAAAAAACTCGCCGCCAAAGCAATCGTTGCCAACACCAAAGGCACAGCCGTCAAAGTCACCGGATCATAAACCCGCACCCCATACAACTGGCTCGCCAGCACCCGCACCGCAAACAGCGCCAGAGCCATTCCTACGATTAACCCAACCCCGCTCGCCACCACTCCGGAACGCCCGACTTCCATCATCACCTGCCGCATCTGCGCTCCCAGCGCGATGCGAATCCCAATCTCCCGCGTCCGCTGCGCCACCAGATTCGACACCAGCCCATAAATCCCCACCGCCGAAAGCAGCAGCGCCAACCCCGCCATCACGCCCAGTAGCAAAACTTCCGCTCGCTGCGTCTTCAGATTCTCCGCCAAAATATCGTTCATCGAGTAGAACCCAGAAAACGGCAAGCTGGGATCAACCGACGCCAGCGCCTTTTGCATCGCTCCGGTAATTCCCTCCAGTGGCTTCGAAGTCCGCACAATCCAACTCGGCTGAAACCAAACATGGGCCGTATTCACCATTCCCTGGCCCGCCTGGGCTGCCGGTAGATAAAAGACACGCTCTGTCCCTAAAGGCTCGCTCCCCTCTTCCGCGTGTTGCTTTGCCACGTTCGATACGACGCCGACGATCGTGTAGGTGTGACTCGAACACTCGATATGTCGCCCAATGGGATTTGCCTCGTCGAAAAACCTGCGCACAAAATCCGCATTCACCACGGCTACGAACTCCGAATCCGGGGTGTCCGCCTCTTTGAAACCGCGCCCTAACAAGATGGGAATTCGCAAGCTTTGAAAGTATTCGGGCGTCACATAAGCCGCGGCGGATTCCGAGTCTTGGCCAGCAAATTTGCCGTCGAGAATTTTCACTGGCCAATCGAGCCCGCGCTGATATGGAACACTCAGGCCCACCGCCGCATCCTCGACGCCCGGAATTTGCCGCATTGCGGCGACGCTGCGATCTAACAGATTGTGGAACGCCGTGGCATCGTGGTACCGGGCATCATCCAGTGAAACCCTTGCTGCAATCACATTCCTCGGGTCAAAGCCCGGCGGCAAAGTTTCCAGATACACCAGCGTGCGAATCAACAGTCCCGCTCCCGCCAGCAACACAACCGTCAGAGCTACTTCGCCGGCAATCAGAACCTGCCGCACCCGGCCTGACCCGGTCACCGATCGTCCGCCCGCCGTCATCGCCGTCCGCAGGTCTAACCGCCAGGTCTGCAAAACCGGCATTGCCCCGAAGAGCAGGCTGGCCAACAAACACGCGCCCAAGGTGAAAAGCAGAACGCGAACGTCAATCCCAATCCCGCCTAGGGGATTGAACTCGGCGGGTAAAAATTTGGGCAAAATGTTCAGAATTGCCGCCGCGAACCCCAATCCCACACCCGCTCCGGCCAGCGCCAACAGCAGGTTCTCCATCCAAAACTGCCGCAGGATCGCCCATCGCGCCGCGCCCAGCGATAGCCGCGTTGCTATTTCCGGGGTACGCCGCGCGATTCGCACCAGCGTCAGCCCGGCAAGATTCGCGCAGGCAATCAATAGAATGAAGCTCACCGCCAACATCAGCACCAGCACGGGCTCTCGCGCTTCCCGGCTCACATCTTTTTGCAGTGGTGAGGCATGGAACCATGCCCGCCCTTTCTCCTGGGTCACAATGGCATCAAAAAATGGTTTACGCAGGTGCGAAAGCTCGGCGTCCACCTGTTGCCATGTGGCGCCGGGAACCAGCCGCATGATGATCGTGCAGTTAAGGCCTTCGCATTCTCCGCTGGCGGCCGCTGGCTGCAAAGGCGTCCAGACCTCCGCGATCCCCGTCGTCTGGGCGTGTGGAGGCAGCACTCCCACCACCATGGAAGGCTCGCCCTTGAGTTGGATCATCCTGCCGACGATCCCTTTGTCATCATGAAACGCTGTATGCCACAGCGCGTAGCTAAGAATCGCAACCGGCGCGCCACCCTGCCGGTCTTCCTCGGGAGTGAATTCTCTTCCCAGCAACAGCGGCAGTCCCAACACATCGAAATAGTGCGCGGAAATCCTCATTTCATGGACGAAGCGTACCTCCGCCCCGGTGGTTGGGGCCGTAGAGAGGTTGACCCCGGTAATCCAGTCGCTGTAAGAAGCCGCCGAAGCCGACGGCACGTTCTCTCTGATCCAATCCCACGTGCTGCCATCGTGATACTGATCATCGCCCGCGAAGACTCCCGCGGTAGGAGAGACACCCTCCCGGTGAAGCAGCAGCACCCCCAGCCGATCCGCCTGCGGATACGGCAGCGGCCGCAGCAGGAATCCATTCACCAGGCTGAACACCGCCGTGTTCACCCCAATCCCCAGCGCCAGCGTAACGATCACGGCCAGCGCGAATCCAGGATTCTTGTACAACTGCCGCACCGCCAACCGCAAATCTCGAAGATTCACCGTTCACCTCCCGTACTCACGTATGAACAGCTTGCGTAGGGACAGCCGCCCTCGGCTGTCCAGCGGAGCGAAGCTCCGCAGCTGCACTGTAGATTCTGCACTTGCGCAGCCAATTCGGCAAAAAGCTATTTACCAGTCAATACGGGACTTATCGACTCTCCGTTCCATAGCACCGAGCCCCAACTGTCCATTTTCGAAAATCACTGTCCGGAACTGGACAGTCCACCTGTCATCCTGAGGAAGCGGAGTCGCTCGCGAAGCGAGAGACTCCCGACGAAGGATCTATGCATTTCGCTGCACTAACCAACCGGCCACCATTTCTCCGTCTACAATCTCATGCGATGGATCCCGCCCGCATCGCCGAACTGCTCCACCCTTTTCTCGGGACGCCCAACCGTTCCCCGAGGGTACCCCATCCTAGCCCGTTCGGTGCGCCAAGGTGGGAGCCAGTCACCACCGGCCCAAAAGCTTGTCATTCCGATCCTGAGAAAAGCGAAGGAGAGGAATCCACTTCCCTCGCCCATTCCCCCAACTCTTGTCATTCCGACCGGAGGGAGGAATCTGCTTTTCTCTCCCCCTCCCAACTGCAAAGCATATCGACGTACATCGATCTATTACTCCGCTGGAATTCCCGGATTAACCTCACCGGCATCCGCGACCCCGAGGAAATCGTCCCCCGCCACTTCGGAGAATCCCTCTTCGCCGGCATCGCGGCGGGTGCCCCATCCTCGTCGCGTTCTGTGCGACAGGGTGGGGATGTTCCTGACTTGATCGACCTGGGCTCCGGCGCCGGCTTCCCTGGCCTTCCTATCAAGATCTGGGCGCCGCATCTCCGCGTTACCCTCATCGAATCCAACCAGAAAAAGGCCACCTTCCTCCGCGAAGTCATCCGCGCCCTTACATTGACGGACATCAATGTATTCTCCGCCCGCGCCGAAGACTTTCCAAAACAAGCGACCGTGGTCACTCTCCGCGCCGTCGAGCGCTTCGAATCCGCTCTCCCCGCCGCTGCCCGCCTCCTCGCCCCCGGAGGCCGCCTCGTACTCCTCATTGGCTACGCCCAGGCGGACCGCGCTCGCCAACTTCTCCCATCCCTGCAATGGTCCACCCCGGTCTCGGTGCCACTCTCAACCAGCCGCATCGTCCTCACCGGCACACTGGACTAAGGCCAGACCTTGCGGACTTCTCAGAAGCAAGGAACCAAGTAAGTTAATAGGCAGAACGATTGTGGTGGAATGTCGCATTATATTGGCTACCTTTATGTAGTTCATGGCCTCTTAATATTAGCAAGTGGGAAATATATACAAATCTGCACTTGGTTACCAAACCAGATAACCGTCGACGCTATATCTAACAAGTGGAACAAGAGTGCCAATCTATGCCGTAAAATACGGACTTACTAACATGCAAAGCGACTATTTAACGACTATAGTGGAACTATTTTCCAATTGTTTACCACTGTGGTAACACAAATAGGATCGTGATCGCTACCTATGTTCCAACTGGAACACTAAGCCATCACTCGTCAAAGTGTTCCAGCTGGAACACTCCACTCACCCCAGCGATGGAATCGGGCAAGCTGGAAACGTTCCAGCTGGAACACTTCACAAGTCTCGTCACAGTGTTCCAGTTGGAACACTCGACGCATATTGCACTTTGCGCCAAGTGTTCCAACTGGAACACCTGTGGAAATCGTAGTGCAGATGTGGCCTAAGCGACTGCAACCGCACGAACACTCCCTCCTCTCCCTCTGCACCTAAATGCGTCCTTGCCAACGCGGTTCGATTGGAACTATTCTGCGACTAGCTCTCAGGCATCTCCGAAAAATCAAATGGGACGCGTCATCGCGGTAGCCAACCAGAAGGGTGGCGTAGGCAAGACTACGACCTCCATCAACCTTGCTTCGTCTTTTGCTGCGGCGGAGGTCAACACGCTATTGGTGGATTGCGATCCGCAATCCAATGCCACCAGCGGCCTCGGCCTGGTCAAAGATCCTGACCGCATCAACACCTACCATCTTCTGATGGGCGCGGCGTCGGCCGAAGAAGCTGTGCTGGCCACAGAACTCGAACAGCTTTGGATTGTGCCCGCGCACAAGAACCTGATCGGCGCCAACATTGAGTTGGTGGATGGAGAGCGCCGCGAGTTTCGGCTGCGCGATGCGCTCGCTCCCCTGCGAGACCGCTTTCAGTTCATCGTGCTCGACTGCCCGCCCGCGCTGGACCTGCTCACGCTGAATGCTCTGGTCGCCGCGGATGCAGTGCTCATCCCGATGCAGGCGGAATATTTTGCGCTGGAAGGGATCAGCGAGTTGCTCGATACCGTGGAGCGCATTCGCGGCAGCTTCAATCCAGAACTCGCAATCGAGGGCGTGGTGCTCACCATGTTCGACGAGCGCACGAACCTGGCGCAGCAGGTGACGGCGGAACTGAAACGCTACTTCGGCGAGAAGCTATGCCAGACCACGATCCCGCGCAACATACGGCTGGCGGAGGCGCCGAGCCACGGCAAGCCGGCGCTGGTCTACGATCCGCGGTCAAAGGGAGCGGAAAGTTATATCCGGCTGGCGAAGGAGATCATTGAGAGGCAGATGCCAAGCACCGGGCAACAGCCACCCGCGGAGAGCTTAACCACCGAGGGCACAGGGGAACACAGGGAAGACGCGGGGCAAGAGCAGGACGGGGAAGGCGAGACGCTGGACAAGACGGCGTAATACATTGATTATCGTCTATGTATTAGATTGACGTCATCGATGTGTTGCGCGGGCAAGGATGCGGGTCCTTCGACTCCGGTTCGGCTGCGCCTCGCCTGCGCTCAGGATGACACAAGGATTGGAGAGAATATGACGACAGCAACGGACAAAATCTCCCCCACGGAGCCGGCGGTTCCGGGGGCGGAGAAAACTGACAAGCATGCGGACAAGCGCAAGGCGCTGGGGCGGGGACTGGAGTCTCTGCTGCCTTCGCCGCTTCCGGGCCGCGACTATCGCGCGAGCACCGCGATCGCGGGCGACGCCCTCGGGCCGCAGCTTCCTGGGGCACCACAGCCCGCGGTGATTGCCGAGATTCACGCGCAGGCGGCGCGGCCGGCGGCAGGGGAGTCGGTGGTGCAGATTGCGCTGGATCACATCGATCCCAATCCTTATCAGACGCGGGTTGAGTTCGATAAGGAAGCGCTGATTGAGCTGTGCGAATCCATCAAAGCGACCGGGGTGGTGTCGCCGATCGTAGTGCGTCCGGGAAAAGATGGGCGCTATGTGCTGGTGCTGGGGGAGCGGCGGTGCCGGGCGTCAAAGATGGCGGGCAAGGCAACGATTCCGGCGATTGTGCGCCGCGTATCCGACCAGCAGGCGGCGGAGATGACGGTCGTCGAGAACCTGCAGCGCCAGGACTTGAACTGCATGGAGCAGGCGGCGGCATTCTCCAAACTAAGCCAGAAGTTCAACTTGACGCAGACGCAGATCGGCGATCGGGTGGGGCTGTCGCGGGAATCGGTCTCCAATTACATGCGGCTGTTGAGGCTGCCGGGAACGGTGATGCAGTATCTGATGAAGGGACAGTTGGGCTTCAGCGAGGCGCGCGAATTGCTGAAGCTCGAGGACAACACAGTTATTGAGAAGGTGGCCACGGACGTCGTGGAAAAGACGTTGTCCTTTTTTCAGTTGCAGGATCTGGTTGAGGCCATGGTGGGGAAGCGGGATTATGCGCAGCCACCCGCGCCAGTCCATGGGGCACGGTGGGTGGACCCGAATGTGCGGGCGGCGGCGCAGGAGTTGCAGCGGGCGCTGGGATTGAAAGTGCGGATCAGCGACCGCAGAGGCAAAGGAAAGATTGTGATCGAGTACGCCAGCGTGGACGATTATGAAAGGGTGCTGGGGAGGCTGCGGGGGCGGTAGGCGCGAGTTGGTCGGGCGCGAGTTCCACTCCTGCCGATAATAGGCTCTGCGTGACTTGGCTTTAGCCACTGCGAGAAGAAAAGCGGTTGGCGGTACGACTGGAAAGTCGTGCCCTTTTCGATGTTGTGCCCTACGCAACTTGCGCTGTGGCCGCTGCGGGCCACGAGTCGAGCTTGAACCCTGGATACGACGAGCAATAGCGGTATTCCGCTCTTTCCGCCAACCTGCGGACAACCGGATTGTCGTGGATATACTCGCGGTGCCGCTCAAAATCCGCGGCGTCGCGAATGCGATGATCTGTGAAACCTCTCTGCCAGACTTCTTTGTGTTTGCCACATTCTGGCCAAAGGCGTGTGAATATCCGCCTTTGATGAGCTGAATGGCTCGCTCCAGCGTCACATGGCTGGCGGGCGTAAGCAGCAGGTGGACATGCTCGGGCATCAGGACAAAGGAATGGAGTTGGAACCTGCCCGCTCGCCGGTAGCCGTAGATAGTCTTCAACAACAACCGTGAGTAGGAATCGACGACGAAGAGCCTGCTGCGTTGCCAGGTTATGAAGGTCACGAAATAAGTGCCCGGCGGGGAGATCAGACGAGTGGGCTTCACGAGCAAACCTCAGCCAGCGGCACGCCTGAAGGGCGTGCCCTGATACGAACCAAACCAGGCGGACAGGAGTGTCCGCCCTACACGGGCCCCAAGCCGATTCGTTGGCAGGGACGCCTCCCCGATTGCATAGGTCCTTCGTTGGGAGTCGCCCGCTTCGCGGGTGACTCCTCGGCCTCAGGATGACAGGGGGGAATCTGGGGAGATACGAAGCGTTCTGGTAATAGTGGGACAAGGAGAGCCAGAATTGAGTCGCCAGGCTCCTATTGGGCTGGGTCGAAGCGGAAGTTGACGCGGATGTTGGTGGAAGAAGAGGCCGGGACATATTTCCACCGTTTGACGGCGCGGGTGGCTGCCTCTGCCAAGATGGGATTGCCGCCGGCGACCTGGACGAAGTCCACAGCGCCGTGAGCGTTGACGATGATGTCCAGGCGAACGACGCCTCCGATGGCAGCGCGCTTGAGGTCAGGGGGATATTCGGGTGCGACCTGGGTAAGCACTTTTCTGGCGACGACGGGCTTGTCGGTTTTTTGCGCGTTCAGCCTGGTGGCGATCCCGGGGGATAAAAGACTGATACCTAAGAGGAACGGGCAGAGCAGTTGAGTAAAAATGCCAAGTTTCCGTTGTGGGCGAGATGGTTCTTTCGGGAGCAAGTTGCTTTCACGGGACGGCGTGGCGGGGAAATCCCCGCGAAGCTAGTACATTAAGGTGGGCCGCGAGGGGGTACAAGATCACGAAGGTAATGGGGAAATCCGACCGTATCGAGCCGACCGTATCCGTCGAACGGTATCCATTGAACGGTATCCATCGAAGAAGAATCGAAGAGGTGAAGTTCTTTTGGGGTGGCGGAAGATACAATGCTTGGCGATGTGGCTTTTCAAACATTTTAGGAGTGAATCATGGCGATCAGCGAGCAGCTGTTGATGGAATTTGACCACGAGATGAAGACCACGCGGCGGACCCTGGAACGGATGCCGGAGGGCAAGCCGGATTGGAAGCCGCATACGAAGTCCATGGCGCTGGGGCGGCTGGCGGGGCATTTGGCCGAGTTGGTGGGATTTGGCGGCATGATCGCGCAGATGGATTCGATGGACCTGGCGCAGCGGCCGCGGGATCGCAAGCCCCTGGTGGCCGAAAGCCGGACACAAGTGTTGGAAGTTTTTGACCAGAAAGTCACGGAGGCGCGGGCTGCGATTGCGGCCACGAGCGACGAGCAATGGATGAAGCCGTGGAAGCTCTCCATGGGAGAGCAGACGTTTTATGACGGACCGCGGATTGGGGCGTTGCGCATCATGATGATGAACCACTTGATCCATCATCGGGCGCAACTGGGGGTGTATTACCGGATGAACGATGTGCCGTTGCCTGCGACCTACGGACCGTCAGCGGATGAGGGGCCGGAGGCGAAGTAGGCGAAAAGCGGATTGACCACAGAGAACTCAGCGGGACACAGGGGAATCTTTTCGGGAAAGGATCTGGAGAGTTACCGTGGGACGAGCGAGTGGCTTGGTGCCGTCGACGGACGCGAATAGCCTTTTCAAAGATGGGAAAGTGGGAAGAGATCGAAATCCATCAGGCGCGGGCTCGCGAGGAACCTGAGTTGTCAGCGTGGGATGGAGGATTGGATTTGGAGTGTTTTTTCTACTAAATTGCTTGGGAACGACTGGAAAGTGGGACGGAAGTCTGGATCTGGCCCGCTAAGCTTGGCTTTCACGCAGGGTGATCAAAACCCCGAGCGGGATGCAGTCGTGGAATCCCACCTTTGCGCAGAAAACGCGCAAGGATGGGGCAGCCTGATTCTGTATTTGCGGCAAACTTTTGGAGTGGGGGACGGACGGCATGAGCAATGAGGTGGACGGACCGGGTAAGGACAAGAAGATTTATGTGACGCTTACGGGGCTTCCGCTGTCGTTTGAACTGGAGTGGCCGTTTCATCCGTCGACGTCAGGGGCGGATTTTTGGGTGCTGCATGGGGACATCCGTCTGGAGGGCTCGGCGGGGCTGCATGCGCCGGTGGCGGTGAATCTGTCGGCCACGGTGCGGGAGGTGCTGCCGTCGCTGGAGCCAAAGGATACGGAAGGTCCGGTGATCAATGCGTTGCGCAAGGAAGTGGATCAGCGGCAGCTGGAGTTTGTGAAGTCGGGCAAGCTGGTGCCGGTACACTTTTCCAGCCGGCATTATGACTTCAAGCGTGGGAAGTGGGTGTTTGGCAAAGCGAAAGAGGAACAGATCGAGCAACTGGTGGCCCGGAAAGTTTATTGGCAGACGCGGCTGGTGGGGGGATCGGTGTGGGTGGGAGATCCGACCGAAGCGTTGTACGTGGAGACCACAGGCGCGCACGTGCTGGAGACGGCGCGCGCGCTGGCGCAGCAGGGATTGATGACGGTAGAGGGAGAGCAGGCGGCGGCGAACGCGTCGCTGATGGCGCAGGCGGAGAAGTTTGAGGCCGAAATGCGGGCGGCGCTGGAGGAGTTAGAAAAGAAGCACGCGTTTGAGCGAGGGTAGCAGGCGGTTGGGGGCGAACTAAGGAACTTCCGAACAAGTATCTCCTGCAGCGAACAGCGGTACAAATACACAAGCTTTTCTTGGGCGAGGGCGCCCGCGCCACACTTGATCCGAGGTTCTCCAGGGTGGGGAACGGAACTACAGGCTGATAATCCGCTCCATTTTCCTGGGCGGGCCGGGTGAGGGTTTGGGTTCTTTGGTGGCGAGGGCCTTGACCTCGTACATGATTACGTCGGCGCGTTCGATGAGCTGTTGCATGGTTTCATCGGACTGCCATTCGGCTACGCCGAGAGAGGCATCCATGCGGATTTTCTGCTCTCCCGAAGATTTTTTGGAGGGAACGGTGTATTCGCCGAAAACCCATTTTTTCATGCGGTCGATTTGGATGGAGGCGCGCTTAAGATCGCAGTCCAGAACAATGATGAACTCATCACCGCCCCAGCGGCCGACCAAATCGGAGGAGCGAGTATTGGAGCGCACCTCGTGCCCGAACTGGCGCAGGAGATTATCGCCGGCGACATGCCCGTGAGTGTCGTTGATTTGCTTGAAGCCGTTGAGATCAACCATGACCAGGCAGAAGATTTGCTTGTGGGCGATGAGCCATTCGATGCGTTCCTGAACGGAGCGGCGATTGGCCAGGCCGGTGAGGGGATCCTGCTGGGCAAGCTGCTCGACGGCTTTGAGTTTGCTCTCGTAGGAGGAGACCTCGGTGCGCAGCTGCTCGACGGACTTGCGGCTGTCTTGCGCCATCTGATCGACGTAGGTCTTGAGTTCGCCGGCGCGGCGCACCAGGGAACTGCGTACCTGAGTTAAATCGTCCAGGTTGGCGATGGTTTGCAGCTGGGTGGTGAGTTGAGTGAAATGGCCGGCGTAACGCTGGTCGCGCTCTCCCATGGACTCAGCGGTGCTTGCCAGCACGATGAGCAATTCCTTGATTTCGTTGGCCTTCGATTTGAAGTATTCCTCGGTCCGGCCACCCCATTGCTGAAGCTCTTGTTCGACTTGTTTCTGGGTCTCGGTGAGGAGTGGCGGAGTCATGTCACCGGCGAGCCGAGCCTCAAGTTTCGCCAGGTTCTGCTGCATTTCAGAGCCGACGGCGGGACAGGCCTTGGCGCCCCACTTTCCCGCAGCCAGCACCAGCGACCGGTAGGCCTGGAGGAGAACGGGAAACAGTTCGTCGGCGTCCAGGCGGCTGGGGCCAGGCTGGGCGTGGTCCATCTCCAGATATTTCTTGATGGAAATCAACGATTTCGCTCTTTTTTGCGCGAGGCCAACAAGTTCCGCTCGCGGGCACACTAAGTTGGACTAAGTGAAGATAGCCAGGTACGCAGGGGCTACCAACGGGAATGCAGCGCTCCACCTCGCAAATCGCAGAGGCATCCATCTATCGGCATTCGATCGGCAAATCTTCAGGGGCGGTTGGGGACGTATATGTCTTGGCTAGACAAGGGCTAGGAGGGACGATTGGCTGATTCTTAGGGCGCGGGGCAGCGAAATAGGCGGCCTGGCTCGCGGGCGCGAGGTCTGGGGCCGCTATCTAAGCGTAATCCCAGGCACCTAATCCCCGGCTTGGGCGCGGCGATGGGAGTGGCGGAACTCGGCTTCGCGGGCTTGTTCGGACACTTGATCCAGAAGTCTCTTGAAGACGGCGTAAGGCTGTGCGCCGGCCAGAATGTATTTCCCGTTAAAGACGACGGCGGGCACGCCACTGATTTCGCGATGGGAGGCTTGCATGAGGTCGGCATCCACCAGGGCGCCAAAGGAGCGGTCTTGCAGAGCTTCGAGCAGGCTGACGCGGTCCAGTCCCACTTGCTCGGCGATGTCCTGCAAAACCTGGGTGTCTTCGAGAGAACGGCCCTCCAGCCAGTAAGCGTTCATGGCGGCGAGATGGAACTGGTCTGCCCGCTGGCGGGAACTGGCGAACTTGGTGGCAATGTGTGCCGGACGCGTGCTGATACCGATGGGGCCGGGGCGCAGCGCGAGGCCGTGCTGGGAACGCGCGATTTCGACGACGCGAACGTGCTCCTTCTCGATCATGGTCCGCATGTCGGCCGGCATGGGGCCGGCACCCGGAGAGCGCAGCTGGTAGGAGCGCCAGTGGAGGTCGAGTTGAGTGTCATGGTGAAGGCGGTCCAGGGTAAGCGTGGCAAGAAAGCAGAAGGGGCAAGTGAAATCCGTCCAAGCATCGAGGCGGACTAACATGGCTGGTTCCTCTCCGAGCTAGCGGGATGATGAGGAGATTTGACGGCCATGGATAGAGCTTCGTCAAGCAAAATACGCCCTAGAGTGCGGGAAGGATTCGGGCGGGTTTTCAACAAGGGGGGAGTGGGGGACAGTGGCGCAGTTGAAGCGGCTACTGCGCCTTCATGGCATCAATCATCTGGAAAAGCTGGTTACGATCTTTTACTTCGACGTAAGACGGACCCTGGGTTTTGTTGTTGACTATGTAGATTGTGGGGGTGTGGTCGAGGCCGATGCGCTTGCTCAAGTCGCGGTCGGCATTGACTTCGGCGGCGAACTTGCCCTGGGGGTCGACGACGAAAGGTAGTTGGACTTTGTGGTCGGCGGCAAAGCGCTCGGAAAAACCGCGCAGAGTTTGCGGGATGATTTCCACCTGATGCTGGTAGATGAAATCGCGATACTGGACGCCTAGCTCTTTAGAAAGGCTGTCGAAGTAGCGTGCGGTGACGGCGGCCTCGTAAGACCAGTTGTGCATGGGAAGCGGGAAATCGTGAATGACGAGGGGGATCTTGTAGGTCTTGGCGGCTTGCTCCAGAAGGGGAGTGTCCTGGCGGCACATGGGACATTGCAGATCCTCGAAAACGATGAGGGCGAGCTGCGACCCTTTGGGCGGGCGCAGGACGGTGTTGATATCCTGCGCGGCGGCAAAGGATGAGAGCAGGGCCAGGAGGAGGACGAGAGAGAATTTCTTCATATTCATAGTTCGATGCAAAGCGACGCAATCGGGCGAATTCTATGGTAACCGATGGGGATGGGAGCGGGCTAGGCGGTATGGTTTGGGTGCTAAAGCACAGCTTCGGTAGTCAGCCAAGGAAATTGAGGTCATTTCCGAAAGCAATTCTAACCACAGGGGGCACTGGGGACACAGAGATCACAGGGCCAGCGATTGTTCTCTGCGGCGGGCCTGGATTTCGATGTAGACGTTGACCAGCGCGACGGCGGCGGGGGTAACTCCAGGGATGTTGGAGGCATGGGCCAGGGTGCGGGGCCTTACTTTGAGTAATTTTTCCTGCATTTCGCGGGAGAGGCCGCTCACCGAGCCGTAGTCGAACCATTCGGGAATGTGGCGCTGCTCGGCCTTCTTCATGCGTTCGATGGCTTTTTGCTGCTGCTGCAGGTAGCCGGCGTATTTAATTTCCGTTTCTACGGACTTGAGTTCGTTGCGCAGAGCAGAAGAAAGAGCGGCCACGGATGCACGCGGATTTTCGCGGATTTCGCTTCTTTCAAAAAAGCCTGGAGCCAGTTCGCGCAGGAGCGGAGCTAGTTGCTCGATGGTGATTTCGGGGCGCTTTAGGAGCTGGGATATAGGTTGGCCTAGAGCAGCGGTGAGATCAGGAACTGCAGGTCCTTCGACTGCGTTCAGCTGCGCTTCACTTCGCTCAGGATGACAGAGATTTTGGAGCATGGTTGACGTCAACCTGGTCTTTTCCAGTAGCTGCTTGATCGATTCGAGGCGCTCTTGCTTGGCCAGGTGGTCTGCCCAGGCCTGGTCGGAGATGAGACCGACACGGCGACCGTGCGGGGTAAGGCGGCGGTCGGCGTTGTCGATGCGCAGATGCAGGCGAAATTCGGCGCGCGAGGTGAACATGCGGTAGGGTTCATTCGTGCCCTTCGAGATCAGGTCGTCAATCAGGATGGCGGTGTAAGCCTCGGTGCGGTCGAGGATGAGCGGCGGCTGGTTCTTCACTTTCAGCGCAGCGTTGATTCCCGCCATCAGGCCCTGGCAGGCGGCTTCTTCGTAGCCGCTGGTTCCGTTGATCTGACCACCGAGGAAGAGTCCGGCGATCTTTTTGGTTTCGAGGGTGCGCTCGAGTTCGGTGGGATCGATGGAATCGTATTCAATGGCGTAGCCCGGGCGAAGCATTTCGGCGGTTTCGAGGCCGGGAATGGACCGCAAGATTTCCATCTGGACTTCGACGGGCAGGGACGTGCTCATCCCGTTGACATAGATTTCATGCGTGTTCAGGCCTTCGGGCTCCAGAAAAAGCTGGTGCGTAGTCTTGTCGGGGAACTTGACGATCTTGTCCTCGATCGAAGGGCAGTAGCGCGGGCCGATGGAGGTAATCTGGCCGCTGTACATGGGCGACCGGTGCACGTTTTGCTGAATGATGCGGTGAGTCTCTGGGGTCGTCCAGGCGATGTAGCAGTGGACCTGGGAATCGTGATGGGCGACCTGCTGGGTGCGGAAGCTGAAGGGCGTGGGGTCGGCGTCGCCGGGTTGTTGCTGAAAACGGGACCAGTCAATGCTGCGGCCATCGAGGCGCGGAGGGGTGCCGGTCTTGAGGCGGCAGTGGCGCAGGCCGAGATTCTTGAGAGCCTCGCCGAGCAGGACGGCGTTGGGTTCGCCAGAGCGTCCGGCGGGATATTGCTGCTCGCCGCAGTGGATCAGGCCATTTAGAAATGTTCCCGTGGTGATGATTACGGCTGCGGCGCCTACGGTGCGCCCGTCGCGGAGTTTGACGCCGCGAACGCAGTTTTCAGTTCCCGGTTCCAAGTTCTCAGAAACTGCGGAGCTTTGCTCCGCCGGACGGCCGAGGGCGGCCGTCCCCACGTGAGCAACGATCAAATCCGCTACTTCTGCCTGCTTGATTTTGAGATTGGGCTGGGATTCCAGCACTTCACGCATCTTCAGGCGATAGGCTTGCTTGTCGCACTGAGCGCGCGGCGACCAGACGGCCGGGCCCCGGGACGTGTTGAGGAGGCGGAACTGGATGCCGACGGCGTCGGTGATCTCGCCCATGATGCCGCCAAGAGCATCCACCTCGCGCACCAGATGACCCTTGGCGATGCCACCGATTGCGGGATTGCAGGACATCTGCGCGATGAGGTCAACGTTCAATGTGTAGAGGGCGGTGTTCAGGCCCATGCGAGCGGCGGCCATGGCGGCCTCGCATCCGGCGTGACCGGCACCCACCACGACCACATCGAATTGTTCGGTGAACCGCATTTTCTCCACGAGGAAGAAGCTCTTTTATTCTAACAAGTTGCGGCGGGAGATTCCGAAGTGATTTTGCTCACAGAGTATGTCTAACTCCTGTAATATTCTTGGGTTGCGGCCCAGGTTGAAGCAAGTGAGGGCGACGGGAAGGCCCCGAGCCATTACTTGCCACATCGTGATCCGCCTCTTATAGTGGTGTTCCTCAGGGAGAGACAATCTATGACGACGCAAGAATTCTTTGAGCAACTGGACGCGCGGATCGCGAAACATGATCTGCTTTGCCATCCCTTTTATAAGGCCTGGAGCGCAGGCGAACTCACGCGGGAAGATCTGCGGGAATATGCGATGGACTATTACCACCACGTGGAGGCATTTCCCACGTATCTGGCGGAACTGGGCATCCGGCTGGATGAAGGCGAGCTGCGCCGGGCGGTGCTGGCCAATCTTTATGACGAAAAGGGATTGGAAGACGGCGCGGGACAGACGGCGGTGGAGCACTCGGAGTTATGGCTGGATTTCGCCGAAGGGATGGGGGCCGAGCGCGAGATCTATGGGCACTCCCCAGTGCCGGAAGTGGCGGGATTGATGCAGTCTTTCCATCGTGTGGCTAGCGATGGAACTCCCGAGGAAGCGCTGGCAGCGTTTTATGCCTACGAGTCGCAGGTGCCGCGCGTGGCCGCCGAGAAAGCCCGCGGGCTGCGTGAAATATATGGCGCGGACGAACGAACTTGTGGCTATTTTAATCTGCATACCACGGCTGACGTGTACCACTCGCAAGTGTGGAAACAGCAGTTGGGGAAGCGGATCGAGGCTAATCCTGAAACAGCGGATAAAGCACTGGCGGCTGGAGAAGCGGCGGCCAAGGCGTTGTGGCGCGCGCTGGACGGGATTGAGGCGCGGCGAATGACGAAGGCAGCCGCGTAAGGCTTTAACCACGAAGGGCACGAAGTATCACGAAGGAATCTAGGGGCCAATGATTCGGGAGAATCGTTGGCCCTTTGTTGTTGGTTCGCAAATGCTGAATCCGGCCGGTTGTACTATGGAGGCGTGCGGACTGTGGCCCAGGCTGTCGGCGCCTACATCCGGAAGCATGAGCTTCTGAAGGCCGGGGACCGCGTGGGGGCGGCGGTTTCGGGCGGAGCGGATTCGGTGGCGATGCTGCGGCTGCTGCTCGAATTGCGGCGTGAAATTGGGATTGTCCTGTCGGTGGTTCACTTCAATCACAAGTTGCGCGGGGCAGAGTCTGATGGCGATGAACAGTTTGTCGCGGAGTTGGCGCGGGGCAACGAGTTGCAATTGCATTGCGAGCGCGCTGACGTGGCTCGCCATGCTGTGGAAAAGCATTTGAGTCTGGAGACTGCGGCGAGAGAGTCGCGGTATGCATATTTCGGGCGACTGCTTCGGGAAGACTGCGTGAACCGGATCGCCACTGGGCACACGTTGGACGATCAGGCGGAGACGGTGCTGATGCGGGTGGCGCGGGGAGCCGGGACGCGGGGGCTGGCGGGAATTTATCCCCAGTTATCGGTTGCCAGTTCTCAGTTCTCAGGGAGTATCGTTCGGCCTTTGCTGGGGATTCGACGGAAGGAGTTGGAATCCTATCTCAATGCCATGGGGCAGGATTGGCGGGAGGATTCCAGCAATCTCGACTTGCGGCATGCGCGCAATCGGGTGCGACATGGAATCTTGCCGCAGCTGGAAAAAGATCTAAACCCGGCGGTGCGCGAGGCTCTGGCTGACACGGCGGAAATCGCGCGGGCCGAGGAGGAATACTGGAAACGAGAAACTCAGCGGCTATTGCCGGGCGCCTGGAACCCTGAGGCAAGAAGTCTGCGGTTAGCGGCCCTGGCGAAGTTGCCGCTGGCATTGCAACGGCGAGTGATCCGAGCCACAGCGGAATCGCTGGGGCTGAGGCTGGACTTTCGGCAAGTCGAAGAAATCCTGGAAGTTGGGGTGGGGAGTGCCAAATCAGCCGAACTGCCGGCTGGCTGGAGGGTATGGGGCAGCAAGAGGGAAGAGTTGCGGTTTGAGCGGGCCGACAAAACCCGCAAAAGAGCCACGGAGTATGAATACCGGTTTTCGGTTCCGGGAGGGGCCGTTCTGCGGGAGGCCGGCACCCGACTTGAAGCCCTGATGGTTTCGGGGAATGCAGGGTATGATCGCAAGGACTTGCTCGATCCGGAGGCATTGGCAAGCGAACTGGTGGCGAGGAATTGGCGCGCCGGAGACCGTTTTTGGCCGGCCCACACCAAGGCTCCGAAGAAGATCAAGGAGTTGCTGCAGGAGAAGCGGGTTACCGGGCAGGGCCGGGAGGTCTGGCCGGTGCTGCTGAGCGGGAGCGAAATCGTATGGGTGCGCGGCCTCCCCACCCCTGAGCATTTGCGTCCAGGGCAGGGGTCAAAGGAGGCTTTGGTGATCCGCGAAAGTTTACTGTCGGAGGAGTTTGGATGAAGCATTCCTGATGGGCTATGGCTTGGGATCGCCCAGAGCAAACTCACCGGAATCTGCCCTACCTGGCGGTGGCAAGCGATGGCCAGCTCATGACTTAAGTTACGCAAAGAACTCCCCTCCTTTTAGTCAGGAGAACGGTTAGAATGAGTGATTGCCAATTTTCTCGATCCAAATGGCGTGGCGGGCATCTAATTTGATTGGAATCGTTCGTTCCGCCAGTGGGGCGTAGTTTCTAGGAGCCGTTCTGTGAATTCGACAGCGAAAACCGTAATTTTTTGGGTGGTGATTCTGCTTTCCGCTTTCATGCTGTGGCAGTTTGTGGTGAAGGCGGGGACGACCGGGCAAAAAGAGAAGGAAGTGAACTTCTCTGAGTTCATGACCAGTGTCGATCAGAACCTGGTGAAGGAAGTCACCATTACCGGCATGGAAGTTCGCGGGAAATACGCGAACGACAGCTCGGCCTTCCACACCACCGTGCCGGCGAACTATCCCGACATGATTAAGACCCTGCGCGACAAGGGCGTGAGCATCATTGTGCGGGACAACACCAATGGAGGGTGGACTTTCCAGTTGCTGGGCACCTGGGCGCCACTGATTGTGCTGGCCGCCTTATGGTTCTTCATGATCCGGCAGATGCAAACTGGAGGCAACAAGGCGCTGTCGTTCGGCAAGAGCCGGGCGCGGCTGCTCTCCATGCAGCAGAAGAAGGTCACGTTTAAAGACGTGGCGGGGGTAGAGGAAGCCAAAGAAGAACTGAAGGAAATTATCGAATTTCTGCGCGAGGCGCAGAAGTTTCAAAAGCTGGGCGGGCGGATTCCGAAGGGCGTGCTGTTAGTCGGGCCTCCGGGAACAGGCAAGACGCTGCTGGCGCGCGCGGTTGCCGGGGAAGCCAACGTTCCGTTCTTCTCCATCTCCGGTTCGGATTTCGTGGAGATGTTTGTGGGCGTGGGCGCCAGCCGGGTGCGCGATCTGTTCGAGCAGGGCAAGAAAAATGCTCCGTGCATCATCTTTATCGATGAGATTGACGCTGTGGGACGGCATCGCGGCGCAGGCTTGGGCGGTGGACACGACGAGCGCGAGCAAACCCTGAATCAATTGCTGGTCGAGATGGACGGTTTCGAGTCGAACGAAGGCGTCATCCTGATGGCAGCGACGAACCGGCCGGATGTGCTGGACCCGGCATTGCTGCGGCCCGGGCGATTTGATCGCCGCGTGGTGGTGAACCGGCCCGACGTGCGTGGCCGGGAGGAAATTTTGCGCGTCCATACCCGCAAGAAGCCACTGGCCGACGATGTCGATCTTTCGGTACTGGCGCGCGGCACACCGGGCTTCTCCGGAGCCGATCTGGAGAACATGGTGAACGAAGCGGCGCTCAGCGCGGCGCGGCAGAACCGCAAAGCCGTGCTGATGTACGACTTCGAGCTGGCGAAAGATAAAGTTCTGATGGGGGTGGAGCGGAAGTCGCTGATCCTGACCGAGGAAGAGAAGAAAGTGACGGCTTACCACGAGGCGGGACACGCGCTGGTAGCGACCAAGCTGCCGAATTCCGATCCTCTGCACAAGGTGACGATCATTCCGCGCGGCATGGCGCTGGGCGTGACCATGCAGCTGCCCATTGACGACAAACATAACTACACCAAGGAATACCTGGAGACGGAAATCGCCATCATGATGGGCGGGCGCATTGCGGAAGAGATGTTCCTGAACCAGATGAGCACCGGCGCAGGCAACGACATTGAGCGGGCTACGGAACTGGCGCGCAAAATGACCTGCGAGTTCGGCATGAGCGATCTAGGGCCGCTGACCTTTGGAAAGAAGGAAGAGCAAATTTTCCTGGGACGCGAGATTGCCCAGCACCGCGATTACAGCGAAGCTACCGCGGTGAAGATAGACGACGAGGTGCGGCGGCTGGTGGGCAAGGGCTACGACACAGCGAAGAACGTTCTGGCGGACCATCCCGACACTCTGGTGAGGATCGCGGTGGCTTTGCTGGAACGCGAGGTGCTGGATGCCAACGAGATCAAGCTGCTGGTGGCAGGCCAGGAATTGCCGAAAGTTGTTCCTCCTCCCAAGCAGGATGACGGGGTGCAGCAGGTGTTGAAGCCGGAACCGGGGCGGCCGGGAATCGCCAAGTCGGGAGAGCGGCCGGCGCCGGCGTAGGAATCGTCAGGGATTGACCAAGTCAGGGCGGCCATTGGCCGTCCTGATTTTTTTGCAGGGGATTTCCTTCCGGGGTTTTCAATCGTGAGCACAATCGAAAAGTGGTTTGAGCGCAAGTTCAATTTGTCATTTCCCGCGCAGCTGTATCCCAATCTTTGCGCTCGTCTGCGGGGAACACCGGCGCGGCTGGAGGAGTTAGTGAGCGCGATTCCCCGCGAGGTTCTCACACGAAAGCCGGGAGAGGGTTGGTCGGCGCTCGAAAACGCCGGCCATCTGCTTGACTTGGAACCACTGTGGCTGGCGCGCGTGGAAGATTATGCTCACGGCGCTGGCACTCTGACGGTCGCCGACCTCAGCAATCGAAAAACCGACGAAGCCAATCACAACTCGCGGCCGGCTGAGGAAATTCTGAAGAACTTTCGCCAGGAGCGAGCGAAGCTTATGGAACGGCTTCAGTCACTCGATGCTGAGGTGCATGCACGGACGGCAGTTCATCCGCGCATGAAAACTGCGATGCGATTGGTGGACCATTTGTATTTTGTGGCCGAGCATGATGACCATCATCTGGCCCGTATCTGGGAACTGGGGAAGACACGCCAACCTAGAACCGGACCTCGATGAGCGGCTTGACGTGAGGAGTGACTTCTCCGATGTGGATGGCGGGCACGCCCGCGGCATTGAGTTCACGGGCAATATCGTCCGCGCCGTCGGCTGCTACTGCGATCAGTAAGCCTCCTGCGGTCTGCGGATCGAAGAGCAGCGTGCGCAGATCTTCGGGGACTTCTTCCCGATATGCGACGACGCACTCTGCAAAATCACGGTTCGCAATCAGACCACCCGGAATGTACCCAGCTCGCACGCAGTCGAGCGCCCCGTCGAGCAGGGGAATCCGGCTCGCGTGGAGTTTCATGCTGACATTCGACGCCAGCGCCATTTCGCGGGCGTGAGCGATCAAGCCAAAGCCGGTCACATCGGTCATGGCGTGGACGAAAGAATCGTCCTTGGTCCCCGGTCCTTGGTCGTTGGAAAAATCCCCGCCCTCGGCAAAAAGCGCGGAAGGACGGGGCACCCGCTCCGTCCCTGCGTGAGCGGTGATGACTTCCGCCGCGGTTTTGTTCAGCGTGGTCATGGAGCGGATGGCGGCTTCGATCCAGGATGGCTTGGCCTTATCGTTCTTGATCGCGGTGGTGATTACGCCGGTGCCCAGCGCTTTGGTGAACAGCAAGCGATCGCCCGGTTTCGCGCCAGCGTTGCTAAGCACTCGGGCAGGATGAATTAGGCCCGTGACCGAATACCCAAACTTGGTTTCTTCATCGCGGACGCTATGTCCTCCGATCACCGTGCATCCGGCTTCCATCATCTTGGAAAGTCCGCCGGCCAGAATTTGTTCCAGCACTTCGAGATCGCCTTTCGCCGGAAAGCAGACGTGGGCTAGGGCGGTGATTGGCCGTCCACCCATGGCGTAAACATCGCTTAGCGCGTTGGTAGCCGCAATCTGCCCGAAGGTGTAGGGGTCGTCCACCATGGGAGTGAAGAAGTCCACGGTCTGCACGAGTGCGGTGTTGGCGCTGAGGCGGTAGACCCCGGCATCGTCGGCATGATCGAAGCCGACCAAAACATTCGGGTCGCTTTGCCTGGGCAGCTTTTTGAGAACTGCCTCGAGAATGGCGGGGCTCAGCTTGGAGGCGCATCCCCCGGCTTTGACGGTGGCGGTCAGGCGGACGGCGGTCTTGGGCTCTCCCATGAAAACGATTGTACGAGATTTGGTGCTGGATCAAGCAAAGGCAAAAGCGCCGCGGATCTCGCGGATTAGCACGGATACCCAATTTGTTTACTTGTTTGATCCGCGAGAATCCGTGGTAGATCCGCGGCGCTCTTGCAGTTGTCATTTAGCGGCAACGTCTGAAATCTGCAGCTCCGGATAAGCCTGGTTCCACTCGGTGCTCACGTGTTCGAAGGTGAGCCGGAACGTTTGGTTTTGGCCGGGGGCCAGCGGAGAAACTCTCAAGTCCACGGCATCTGGGTAAGGGCCGCCGGTTTGCAGCACGTGCAGGGGAACGTCTTCGAGTTGAGCGACCTGGCCCATGGCATCCTGGAAGATCACGTGGATCATTACATGCGTAACCGTCTGGTTGCCGGTATTGGTGATCGTTCCATCCAGGTAAGTGACGGTAGCGCCCACAAAATTTTGCGCGGCGCTCATCTTCAGATCCGAGAGCTTGAGACTGGCGGCATAGGGGGGCGGCGGGAGGGAAGTTTTCGGCTGGCTGCGCGCGAACCATGCAATGATGCCCACGGCGATCACCACGAAGGCAACGCCCAGCCCGATCGGAACCCAATTGGATTCACGCTGCGGCGCCGACAACGGAGAAGGTTCGATCAGTCCGCCCATGGGAGGAATTGTATACCCTCGTGGATTCACCACAGAGGCACAGAGGAACGCAACTTCTTGCCACGGATTTGCACGGATTGACCGAGATCAATCTTGAATTGGTCTTCTCTGTGACTCTGCGTCTCCGTGGTGAAATGCGTACTACTACTCTCCGCCTACGGTCAGCCCGTCGATGCGAATGGTCGGGGAGGCGGTGGAGCCGCGGAATTCGAGGTCGTTGCCCACTTCGGAAATGTTGAAGAATATGTCTTTCAGATTCCCCGCGACCGTAATTTCCTCCACCGGATAAGTGATTTCTCCGCCGGAGATCCAAAGTCCGGACGCCCCGCGCGAGTAGTCACCGGTCACCAGGTTCACGCCTTGGCCAAGAAATTCGGTGATGTAGAGGCCGTCTTTGATCTCGCCAATGATTTGTTGCGGCGTTTTAGTTCCCGGCTGCAAAAAGTAGTTTCCTGGGCCGATGCCAGGAGTTCCGGCCAGACCGCGCGAGGCGTTGGCCGTGGTCTGCAGACCGAGTTTCCTGGCGGTATAGGTGTTGAGAAAGTACGACTTGAGCACACCGTTTTCGACGATCACGGTGCGCCGCGTAGGGATGCCTTCGCCGTCGAACGGGCTGGTGCCAAAGCCTCCGGGCATGGTGCCGTCGTCAATCACAGTGATGTGACCAGCCGCGATTTTCTCGCCTAACTTGCCTGCCAGAAAAGAGGCTCCGCGATAGACGGAATCGCCGTTCACGCCTTCGAAGATATGGCCGAGCATTGAAGCTGCGACAAGAGGATCGAGCACAATTGGAACTTGTGCGGTCTTAGCCTTGCGCGCACCCAAGCGTCGAATGGTGCGCTGAGCGGCCACCTTGCCCACATGCTCGGGTGATTCCAGGCCGCCCAGCTTGCGGGCCACCGAGAACCAGTAATCCCGTTGCATGGCGCCGCTTTCCGATTGCGCAATGGGAACCGCGGCCACCGAACAATAAGAACGCCGGTATCCGCCAATGAAGCCGTGCGAGTTGGCAAAAATCTTCTGGCCGGTGGCGGCGTCGAAAGAGCCACCGTCCGAGTTTTTGATGCGCGGGTCGAAGTCGAGCGCGGCTTTCTCGGCGCGGCGCGCGTAGCTGATGCGCTCTTCGCCAGGGAGCGAATATACGTCGGAGGAGTACAGATCGAGATCGCCGGGCAGCGAGCCCAGTTGTGAGGGCTCCGGAAGTCCGGCGAAGGGATCTTCGGAAGTAATCTTGGAGAGCTCCAGCGCAGACTTGAGCATGCGGTCCAGGCCCTCGCGGGAAAAATCGCTGGAGTAGGTGCTGGCCGCGCGCTGTCCCTGGAACACGCGAACGCCGATGGCTCTCGATCCCGCCTCTTTCAAGGTTTCGACCTGGCCGAGACGAACGACGGTGGAGAACTCATCGCCCTCGCGGATTACGCATTCGGCGGCGGTGGCGCCACCGGCCATGGCGCGGCGGACGGTATCCTGGGCCAGTTCTTTGAGGTCGGTGGTGACTGCGGATTTGGAAGCGTCAAGCTCGACAGAATGCATACCCCTTCATTATCCCAGAGAAATGGGTTGGCGTTTTCACCGCCGAGTTATCCACGCCTTCTCGGGGATTGTCCGATGAAACTGGCAAGTAATGCAAGTATGCCTTACAATCTAGGGTGAGGGCGAATCCTATGGCAACGCTGACAGTAACCGAAAGAGGGCAAGTAACTTTTCGGAGGAAAGTGTTGCAACACCTGGGCATCAAGCCCGGAGAAAAGATTGAACTGGACTTGCTTCCGGACGGACAGGGCTTGCTCCGGGCGGCTCGACCTACGGGGAACATAGAAAGCTTTATCGGGATGCTGGCCGGCAAGACGAAGAAAGTCGCGACGATTGAAGAAATCAACGAAGCCGCCGCGGCTGGGTGGGCGGGCCGCGTTTCCAGGAAACGTACTGTTGGCAGGAAATCATGAGAATCGCAGTGGACACCAACGTCTTGGTGCGGGCCGTGGTTCAGGACGACCCGAAGCAGGCCGAGATTGCTTCCAAAACTGTCAAAGCGGAAATGCTGGCTGTCGCCACTTCTTGTTTGTGCGAATTTGTGTGGGTCCTGCGACAGGTTTATGGGTTCAGGCCTTCGACAATTGCGGCTACGATACGCGAATTGCTCGCCGCCGGGAACGTCGAAACAAATCGTCCGGCAGTCGAAGCAGGACTGGCGATGCTCGATGCGGGCGGAGATTTTGCCGACGGCGTGATCGCCTATGAAGGCCGCTGGCTGGGTGGGGAGACGTTCGTTTCGTTTGACGCCAAGGCTGTAGAACTGCTTAAGAAGCAAGGGCAAGCGGCAAGACTGCTATGACGCCTTGCGTTCATTTTGAGGTATGACAACTCGTTGGCGATGCCAGGGTTCTTGCGTGCTCGCACGCCACAGAACAAATTCGTCCTTGCTTGTTCCGCTGTAACCAATCAACCAGATGTGGGTTATTTCCGCTGCGAGTTTAGGCAGCGTGGATGGAGGTTCAAAATCCGTAAGCGTGACCCAAGGCAGTCCGTTCATGACATCTACATAAACCACAAGGTGCCGTTCCTTTGTCGCTGCGGCTCCCAGTTTTCTTGTGTTGTCTCGCTTGCACGCCTCGCGTTCGGTGGCTTCGATCGCCACGCTCGGGCCGACGGCACCACCGCCCACGGGATGTGCTAGAAAAATTCGGGGGACTTCTTGTCTGGAGGAAATTACCGAGCCACTCATTATGTTGAGGTCATAACAAATATTCTCAACACATTGGGGCATAGGAAACACAACGACACCTGTTAGCCTGCATAATCGCGAATCAAATGCGTCGAGAAAGTGAAAGTGTTCTCGGCCAGCCCGTTCCAAGCGAGAGAGGTACTCGTCAACATGTTCCCTAATCTTGGGGATTTGCGCGTTTTTCATCGGGAAGATCATCCAGCTACTTTTGCATTTCTTCGCTTCGAGAATCGATCCTCCTTTCTTCTTGTTCCGAATCTCAGCACTGATCGCCTTCTGAAACCGATCAGCCGACTCGGTTACCTCAACGGCTGCAACGCTTCCATCCGTGTAGTGTAGGTTGAAATCACACTCTCCATGAGATTGAGTGAGATTAGGCTTCATCTCCGTACCCGGCAGGACGGCCTCTACAACGCGCTTTGCGATCTCTTCTGTCTTCCGCATTTGGTTCGAGGCATCCTCGCTGTTGCGCTACTGCATGAAGCCGCCGGAATCTTTCTTGCCGGTACCGCCCACAGTCAGCCGATCTACCTTTATGGTCGGAATCCCTACGCCTACCGGGACCGCCTGGCCGTCCTTGCCGCAGGTGCCGACGCCTTCGTCGAGCTTCAGATCATTGCCAACCATCGAGACGTGCGTCAATACATCCGGACCATTGCCGATGAGCGTCGCACCCTTGATGGGCGCGGTGATGTGACCGTCTTCAATCAAGTAGGCTTCCGAGGCCGAGAACACAAATTTTCCGTTGGTGATGTCCACCTGGCCACCGCCAAAGTTCACCGCATACACGCCGCGCTTTACCGAGCGCACAATATCTTCCGGATCGTCGTCACCCGGCAGCATGTAAGTGTTGGTCATGCGCGGCATGGGAATGTGCTCGTAACTCTCGCGGCGGCCATTGCCGGTGTTGGCCATACCCATCAGGCGGGCAGAGAGCTTGTCGCTGAGATAGCCCTTGAGAATTCCATTCTCGATGAGCACGGTTTCTTGCGTCGAGTTGCCTTCGTCATCCACATTCAATGAGCCGCGACGCCAGGGCATGGTGCCGTTGTCCACGACCGTGCATTTGTCGCTGGCGACCCGCTTGCCGATGAGGCCAGCAAAAGCGGAGGTTTGCTTGCGGTTGAAGTCGGCCTCGAGACCATGACCGACGGCTTCATGCAGCAGAACGCCAGGCCAGCCCGGACCAAGAACGACTTCCATTTCGCCGGCAGGAGCTTCGCGGGCATCCAGCTGCAAAATCGCCTGGCGAGCGGATTCTTTGGCGAAGTACTCGGGAGTTTTTTCGCCGAAAAAGAAATCGAGGGCGACGCGGCCTCCGCCGCCGGAGCTGCCGCGGGCAGAGTTGCCTTCTGTCTTGGCGATGCAGCCGACGTTCATGCGGGCCAGGGGTTGCGAGTCTTCCGCAAAGGTACCATCCGAGCCGATCACCAGGATGTTGCGCAACTCGTCGCTATAGCTGGAGCGAACCTCCTTGATGCGCGGATCGTAGGCTCGGGCCGCTTTATCGGCTCGCATGACGAGTTCAACTTTGGCGGTGATCTCGGCATCCACGGAAGGCAGCGTAATCGGGTAAAGGCTGCGCGCCTGCTTTTCCTGGAATCCAACTGTGGGAGTTTTGGCTGGGCCACTGGCAATCAAAGCCGCCGTGCGGGCGGCGTGCAGAATGCGCTCCGGGGAAAGATCATCGGTGTAGGCATAGCCGGTGCGTTCGCCAGAAATCACGCGCACCCCACATCCGGCGGAGATTCCCTGCGACGCCGACTTCACCATAGACTCGTCCACCATTAGCGAGGTCGAGGAAAGATACTCAAAGTAAAGGTCGGAGTAGTCGCCGCCCGCGGAAAGTGCCGCCGCCAGATAGTGTTCGAGGTCGCGCTCGGTTAGGCCGTAGTGCTGAAAAAAGAATCGATTCTTATCCACGGGAATTAGATGTCCTTAAGCCGGGAAAAGGCTCCACAGCGATGTATTCATTATCCCATAGGGATCTGTGGCGCGGGCGCCCCCGCCGGCGAAGGGAACAAATCCTGTGCCCACCAGGACCGCCGGGCTATGCCCGGCCCGGACGGCCGAGGGTGGCCGTCCCTACGTCGTCTATGGTCACTCGTCACAGACCCCGGACGTTGATCCTGCCACAATTCAGCTCATGACTCCCCAGGCTTTCGCCCGGACCGTAGAAGACTTTCTTGCTGGCTCGCGCGGCGCCGTCGTGCTGGAGAACGGCGCTGTGGTTTTTGACCTTGCCCAGTCAAAATATTCCGTCTCCGGTGAGACTAACAAATGCCTGCTGCATTTGTGGTCGGCGGAGCGCAACATGGTTCGCCGGGTGCTCGATGCCGAGGTCAAAAATGAAGTGCTGCGTCTGGCGGTGCAGCGCATGGGACAAGCGCGGCCCACCAAACTGGAAATCTGCCGGGAGCGCGATCGTCGAACGACAACCGCACGGCGCGCGGCGCGGCTAGCCTATCAGCGTACGTTGCAGCTTTTGTTTGAGCGCAAATTTCCCGCCCATACGGTGATCAAGCTAAGCACTGCTGTGGACCTGGGACAGTCCTTCGGCCCGATCTACACGCGCGGCCTGTTGCGGCAGGGGCAGTCTGCTTTCGCCGTGCTGGGAGTCAATGAAAATGAAACTCAGGCGTCCATCGACGCCGCGCTGACGTTTGGAATCCTGTGGCTCGATCTTTGCCGGCAGACGCAAGCGGGAAAGTCAGTGGTCGAAGGACTGAAACTATTTCTGCCGGCGGGATGCTCAACGCTTACCCGGGAACGGATGTCACGGCTGAATCACGCGGCCGCCAAGTGGCAACTCTACGAACTGGAGGGGCGGGACAACAATTTGAAGGAAGTGGATCTCTGCGACAGTGGCAACGTCGCCACGCGACTAATGCAGAGTCCCAATGAACGCGCTGCGCTGGAGCGGTTTGCCGAACCCATCGCCCGGGTGCGCGGGTTGATGAGCGAAGTTGAAATTGCGGTGCTCTCCCCGGCGGAAATTGCCTTTCGCTGTCATGGACTGGAAATCGCCCGGGCGCGTCTCGGGCACGAGCCGGGATCGTTCCGAAGCGCTGCGGAAATTGTCTTCGGGCTGGGCGCGGAAGAGCGGGTGTTGTGCGAGAGCAACTTTGAGGTCTTTGCGCACCTGGTGAGCAGCGTGGGAGAAGTCCGCCACGCCGAAGGCCCGCGCGATCATCCGTTATGGCGGCTTCATCCCGAAGCCTGGCTGGAGTCTTTGGTGGTGAAAAACGTCAGCGCCCTGGATAGCCGGCTGGATCCTACATGCCTCTATTCTCAGGTTCCGGCTTTTTCGGCTTCAGACCGCGCCATGATCGATGTGCTGGCGGTAACGCGCGAAGGGCGGCTGGCGGTGGTCGAACTCAAAGCCGACGAGGATATCCATCTGCCATTGCAAGGGCTTGATTATTGGTCACGCGTGGCCTGGCATCATGCGCGTAACGAGTTCCAGCAGTTTGGATATTTTCCGGGCCGCGAATTGTCGGCAGAACGACCCTTGCTGTTGTTGGCCGCGCCCGCGCTGCACGTGCATCCGGCCACCGACACACTGCTGCGCTACATTTCGGCCGAGATCGAGTGGACGCTGGCCGGAGTCGATGAACATTGGCGTGAAGGGGTAAAAGCCGTGTTTCACAAGCGGCCAACGCGGAAGATTCCCGCGCAGGCGGAAACCAGAGGCTTCTTGACGAAAGCCAGCTAACCAGCAGGTTGCGTTTCTACTTCTCAGGCCAGATTCCCAGCCACCGTCTTATGTCCACCAACTGCGCTACGTGATACGCGTTGTGGTCGGCGATGAGCAAGGCTTCCCGCAGGATCGTCTGACCATCGCCCCAGGGGATCTTGGCGAATAAATCCGTCTTGGGATTCTTCACCAGGTTCGCCATGGCCTGCAGGTCAGCGCGGAATTTCTTGACGCTGCTAGTCCACGCGGCAGTGCTCGGCGGCGTTTCCGACTCGGGCCAGTAACCTTCGGGCCATTCCGGCGAAACGTGCGTCCGCTTGCGGCTGAATTCGAGAATGTCCGACTGCGCGATGCGCATGTGCTCCAGCAGCATCCAAGGAGAGTGTGGGATTCCCGAGACTTTGCTACCGCGCAGCTTGGCCGGAATGCCAGAGATCACCTGATCGAACTTGACGTGCGCGCCACCGCCCTGCAACAGGTCGAGAACGTGCTGGCGCACGGAACGGTCTTGCGCATCTTTCATGGCCTCACCTCAAGCATAGCCTCGCCTTCAATTTCATCCGCTTTCCAGTGTACGCCGCAAGGGCAAACTTACGAGACGGGCGGCGTGACGGCTGCGACCGCGACCTCCTCCGCTCGCTCGCCGCGGTAAACGCGGGAGATGCCCCGGACCAGCCGGCGCAGCGGGAGCTGGCCCTTTTCGCCGGCGAAGAAAATCTCGCCCAGGCGCGTGCCGCGATAGTACCAGCGCTTGAGCAGCGCCAGATGCTCCATATTTTCCATAACCGATTTTGTGTCGGCAGGAGGTAGCTTTGCCAGCGCCGCTTGCACGCGCGACTCCATAGACTGCGACTTGGCGTGCTCGGTGGATTGGATGGGAAATGCCAGCGGACCGGAAATAGATCCGCGCTCGAATACGGAAGAAGTTAACGGCTTCTGGTACCGCGCTGCGCTGCACCATGATGCCGGCGAGGCCGTCTATGCGCTGCACAATCTCGGGTAGCTGGCTGAGCAGGGGCTTGAGTTTTTCGAGACGCGCGTGCTGAGCGGCGGCACTTTCGAAGTCAAGATCGGCGGAAGCCTGTTCGCGCAGGGCAGAAATCTCCCGCACCAGAGATTGCCCGCCGCTTTCGAAGTAGGCTTGCACGCGGCCGACTTCGTCGCGGTACTCTTCGTCGGTGCATCCTTTGAAGCAGGGGGCCAGGCACATCTTCATCTCTGAATAAATGCAGCCGGGGAACGTGGGATCGGGATGCAGGTCCTCGACGCAGCGTCGCATTTTGAAAAAGTCGAGCGAGTCGTTGGCGAATTTTTCCGCGGCGGTTCGGGAAAGAAAAGGGCCGTAGTAGAGGGCGCGGCCGTGCAAGCGCCCCAGCCGGGTGGTGATGGAGGCACGCGGATACTGGTTCTCCATGTGCAGCTTGACCAGCGGAGCAAACCGCAGGCGCAGGCGCGCGGAGTAAGTCTTGGGGAAAGCAGACCGCAGCAGTTGGAAGAGAAGGAAGCCAGACTCGAAATCGGAGCCAGTGGGCGTGTATTCGATCCAGCGGACGCGGTCGCGAAGGTTCAGCTTCCGGGTATGTTCTGTCGGAGTATCCAGCAAACGATGCAGGCGCCGGCGAAGGTTGGCGGTCTTGCTGACGTAAGGCTCCGACTGGGGATCTTCTCCGCGCAAAAGGAATACAGCCGGTGCGGCCGGGACAGCCGCGAATATCTCGGCGTCGTGCGCGGGAATGAACTCAGTGCGGGTGGAGAGCACGGCTCAATTCTAAGGCCGCCGGCCGCCGCCGCGACCGGGCGACTCTGATCCGGCACCCCACCGCCGCGCGGCGCCTTGGTGCAAGAGCAAGAGCATTTATTTTGATTTGCCTTCAGGAAGAGTTAACCTAGCAGCCTGTGATGAATGTCGAATTACGAAGAACAGCGCCTAAAGGCGGATTCATAACACGGCACATACGGTATGCCTGAAGGCATACCCTGATACAAACCGCAGTTGCACCACGGGCTTCCAGGCGCGCCATGTCAATTAAGTCTTGCCTCTTGTTTGCGCTGTTTCTGACCGTGACAAGGGGTCTGCCTGCCCAGGGACCTCCCGGCAAAGCTTCCGTTGCTTACGTCACGCGCGAAGAAGCTCAGCAACACCTGCTGAAGCGCGTGGAGCCGGTTTATCCTGCCTTGGCGCAAGCGTCTCACATTCAGGGACTGGTCGTCCTTGAGGTCACCATTGACGAAAGCGGGTCCACCAAGATCAGGCTTATTAGCGGCCACCCCATGCTCGCCCCCGCCGCGATTGAAGCGGTGAAGCAGTGGAAATACAAGCCGTTTGAAAGAGACGGTAGACCGGTCACGGTCAAGACGAAGGTGGATATCTCGATCCCTGAGCATATCGATCAAGACGATGCGAAACGCGAGGCCATTTTTCAGAAAACTTACTGGCCAGCCGAGCGCGCGGGACAAGAGGCGTTGAAGAAAAATGACTACGCCGGGGCCAAGCAGGAGTTCCTCGCGTCCCGATCGGCGGCCGAAAAGCGAGGAGACTCCAAATGGCTTGAACTGGCGGGCACGATATCGGAACTGGGGAGCATTGAACGCGATCAAAAGAATTATGGGGAGGCGGAGCGGCTTTACAAGGAATCGCTGGCCTTGCACGAGACGCATCAGAAACCAGACGAAGCCGAGGTGGGCGGCGCACTGCAAGCTCTGGCCAACATATACCTGGCCGAGAACGAGCCGGACAAAGCTGAACCTCTGTTGCTGCGGTCGGTGAATATTTATAAGGAGTGCGTTGCGGCAGCCCCGGACTCGGAAGGAAAGATAGCGTACGAGCGTCACATCGCCTTTGGGTCGTTCTGGCTGGTGGCGATTGCGACATCTTCTAATCGTGTCGACATGGCGTTAGCGCACTGCAAGGACGCGCTGCAATATGTCGAGGTGGAAACACCCGAACAGCGTGACATCATCACCCGAGGTTGCGCCGAAGTGAAGGGCAAGGCGAAAGACGAAGGATCGAAGTAACTGGTATTTAGCCGGCGTTTGCAGTGAATGGGCGGTTGCCCAGGTTAACGCCAAAAGCAGGCGCGAACGTGGGGCACCTTAACTCAACGAAGGGAAGAGGGATGGACCGGCAGGACGCAATCCAGCAAGAGAAGGTCGCTTTGGGAGTCGCCGACGGAACCGCGATGGGGGCTTATCTCGCCGGCCCTGACGATAAGATCGCGCACCCAGGAATCATCGTTCTGCAAGAGGCATTTGGGGTGAATTCGCACATCCGCAACGTGGCGGATCGCTTAGCAGGTCAGGGTTATGTGGCGATTGCTCCGGAACTGTACCACCGCACGGCGCCGGGATTCGAAGCCGGCTACCAGGACTTCGCTTCCGCGCTGCCTCATGCCCGCGCGGTAACGACGATGACCGCCGAGGCGGATCTGCGGGCTGCGTTTGATTGGCTGCGGGCCCTGCCGAATGTTAAGAAGGATGAGATTTTCAGCGTCGGCTTTTGCATGGGCGGGAAGATGTCGTTTCTGGCAAATTGTTTGCTTCCGCTGCGGGCTGCGGTTTCCTTTTATGGTGGAGGCATTGCTCCCGATCTTTTAGATCGTGCTTCCACATTGCACGGCCCCATGCTTCTTATGTGGGGAGAGCTGGACAAACACATCAAGCCGGAACAGTGGCGAGCCGTGACTGATGCGCTGCGGGCCCACGGGAAAGCTTACGTTAACGTGGAGTTTTCCAATGCCGATCACGGATTTTTTTGCGACGAGCGGGCCTCCTATCAGCCAAAGGCCGCCCGGCAGGCCTGGAGTCTCATGCTGGAATTTTTGCGATCATGAAGGGATGAGGAGAATAAGGTGAAGGCATTTCTGATGGGTCTGGTGATTGGGATTTTGGTTGTGCCGCTCGCGGTATTGGGTTATTTCCTTAGCGGGAAGGCTCCGGTTGCGACTTCGGCGCCACCGTTACCTTTTGAGCGAATTCTGGCGGGAGGGGCACTGCACGCGCGGATCGCGAAAGAGAAGCCGGCGAACGTCCCCCTGGCGGCCGGCGAGGCCAACTTTCTTGCCGGGGCAGAGGTCTATCGCAACGATTGCGCGGTTTGTCACGGCACGCCGGGAAGCGAGCAGACCGCCATTGCCAAAGGCATGTTCCCCAAGCCCCCGCACCTTTTTAAAGGCACGGGCGTGACCGATGACGAGCCGGGCGAAACCTATTGGAAGGTTGCCAATGGCATCCGGCTGACCGGCATGCCGGGGTTCGAGCAATCGCTTTCGGAGACACAGATGTGGCAGGTAAGTTTGCTGCTGGCGAACGCGGATAAGGTAACGGACGCGGTAAAGCAGGCACTGGCGGCGGCTCCCGCACAAGGAGCGCCAGTTCGGGCCCTGCCTACCAAGTGACATGAAGACCAGAATCTTTGCAATCTTCCTCACGGTTGTCGGAGGCTGCACGAGTAGTAAACTAACGTCAGCACTACCCGTCGGCAGATCCCTTCCAGACATTTTTGTTTCCGTCCTGGCTGACGTTAAGGCGGGAACAAGCATACCCGTGCTCTTGCCGACTGAACTGCGGCGGATCGTGCGCCCCGGCGAATCTCTGGTGGGAACAGGGAGCGGCGCTATATCAGATTCAGCTGGAACTACCCCCAGCTCTCCGCGAGACGAAGCAGCTAAGGATCATAAAGGCGGTTGCCGACTCGGCTATCCTAGCAGGCCCTCGCTAAGCTATCGTGGGGCGCTGTGATTCGTACGCGGCAATCTCCCCTTCGTGCTGCAGTGTCAGGCCGATGTCGTCCAGGCCTTCGAGGAGGCGGTGGCGGATGAAGTCGTCAACGGGAAACGTGGCGGAGAAACCCGCTGCATCGGTCACTTTGCACTGTTCAAGATCAATCGTCAGACGATAATCGGCCACATCCCGCGCCCGCCGGGCGATTTCGGCGGCTTCGTCCTCTCGCAATGCGACCGTGAGCACGCCGTTCTGCACGCAGTTGTTGGCGAAGATATCGGCGAAGGAAGGAGCGATCACGGCGCGGAAGCCGGCGTTGGCCAAGGCCCACACCGCATGCTCGCGAGACGATCCGCAGCCGAAATTCTTGTCCGTGACCAGGATGCTGGCGCCGGCGTAGCGCGGCTGGTTGAGAGGGAAGGCAGGGTCGGGCTGGCCCTCCGGCGTGCGCCGCCAGTCGTAGAAGAGAAATTCACCGAAGCCGGTTTTCTCAATTCGCTTGAGAAACTGTTTGGGAATGATCTGGTCGGTATCAACGTTGGCGCGGTAGAGCGGAACAACTTTGCCTTGATGGGTTCGAAATGGCTGCATGATCCCTACCTGAGGCCCTCTCGCCTTCAGAGCCGTGCCTGCTGAGATCCTTCGGGACGATAATCCCGTCCCTCAGGATGACAATCTTCACTCGAACTTCCAATCGCGAATGTCGGTAAAGTGCCCCTCAATGGCTGCGGCCGCCGCCATCATCGGGCTCACCAAATGAGTGCGTCCGCCGCGTCCCTGGCGTCCTTCAAAATTGCGGTTGCTGGTGGAGGCGCAGCGCTCGCCGGGCTGCAGAATATCCGGATTCATGCCCAGGCACATGGAGCATCCCGATTCGCGCCACTCAAAGCCGGCCTCGCGGAAGATTCTGTCCAGTCCTTCTTTTTCCGCGGCATGCTTGATCGCTTGCGATCCGGGCACGACCATGGCTCGAACTGTCGGGCTGACGTGATGGCCCTTCGCCACCCGCGCCGCAGCGCGTAAATCCTCCAGGCGGGAGTTGGTGCAGGAACCAATAAACACGCGGTCCACGGGGATGGCTTCGATGGGCGTGCCCGGCAGCAATCCCATGTAATCCAGCATGCGCTGTACTGCCGCACGCTCCCCGGTTTTCAATTCGTCAAGCTCCGGTACGCGTCCCTGCACTGCGACGACCATTCCCGGATTCGTACCCCAAGTCACGAAAGGTGCCAGCTGCGAGGCATCCAACTCGATGACCTTGTCGTACAGCGCGCCTGAATCGGAAGCCAGACTGCGCCAGCGCGCGACGGCTTTGTCCCAATCCGCGCCGGCGGGGACGAAGCGGCGGCCCTTCATGTAGGCGAATGTTGTCTCGTCCGGCGCGACCATAGCGGCACGCGCGCCTGCCTCAATGCTCATATTGCACAAAGTCATGCGGCCTTCCATCGAAAGCGCCCGCACCGCTTCGCCGGCATATTCGATCACGTGTCCGGTAGCGCCGTCGGTTCCAATCTGCCCAATGACGCCGAGCGCAAGGTCTTTGGCAGTGACGCCTTCGCTCAAGCGGCCGCTGACATGAATCAGCATGGTTTTCGGCTTGCGCTGCGGGAGAGTCTGTGTGGCCAGGACATGCTCCACCTCCGACGTGCCGATGCCGAAGGCCAACGCTCCGAACGCGCCGTGGGTGCTGGTGTGGCTGTCGCCGCAGACAATGGTTTTACCCGGCTGTGTCAAGCCGAGCTCGGGGCCAATCACATGCACGATCCCTTGCTCGGGGGAGTCCATGTCGAAGAGCGGGACGCCGAAGTCTTTGCAATTCTTCTGCAGTGCCTCAATTTGCCGCGCCGCGATGGGATCAAGAATCGGCGTACCCCGAGGTTCGGTAGGGATGTTGTGATCCACAGTGGCCACGGTGCGCTGCGGCTGGCGGACGCGGCGACCGGCTGCCCGCAGCCCGTCAAAGGCCTGGGGAGAAGTCACTTCGTGAACCAAGTGCAGATCTATATAGAGGAGAGGCGGCTGGCCGGATGGAAAACAGACCACATGCTCGTCCCAGACCTTCTCGAATAGAGTGCGCTTTTCCGCCATGGGTATGAATAGTCTACCAATAAAGCGTTACCCGCGACGATGGGTTGCCTGGTAGGACATGCCGCAGGGATCAGAACGCAAAAACCTGCATTGTCCAAAAGTGCGCTCGGCCCAGTTGCCGCGCTGGGCGCGGCATGCGACAATTCTGCGTCAAGAACGGAGAATGCCCATGAAGAAACGTTATCTGCCTTTGATTGCGCTGTTGACGCTGAGCCTCTCTGCCGCCGCCCAGTCCCATCAGAAAGCCAGTGCCGGACCCGCGCCCGACAAAGCATATATGCAGAAAGTTCTGGACGGCTGGAGCACGCTCGATCCCGCCGACGCCGCGAAATTCTACGCTGCCGGTCCCGGCACGTTTTTTGACGTCACTCCGCTGAAGTATGCCAGCTGGGAAGAATACGAAGCAGGCGTGCGCAAGGTCCTCACCAATTATCAGAGCATCAAGTTCACCCTAAACGAAGATGCGGTGGTGCACGGGCGGGGCGATTGTGCCTGGGGCACTGCCACCATCAAGGAAGACGCTCTGTTGAAGACCGGCAAGCATGAGTTGGCAACCATGCGCTGGACCGTTATCTGGGAAAAGCGGGATGGGAAGTGGCTGATCGTGCACGACCATACTTCCGAGCCGCTGCAATAGATTCGGGGACCGCTGCGCCATCTGAGGTCGCGCCGTCAGTATGCTTTTACGAAAAAGTATGCAGTCATTCCTGTGCCTACCAGGATGACGAATCCCCTTACCCACGACTGGGGAAGGCGCTGGGCGAAGTGCGCGCCTGAGTAGCCGCCAATTACGGCGCCCACCGTCATGACCGCCGCTTGCGGCCAATATACCGCCCCGGAAAAGGTGAAATAAAGTGCCGCCACTCCAGTGACGGCCACTTGAAGTACGGATTTCAAAGCGTTCATGGCATGGATGTCCGCCATGCCAGCAGCCGCCAGCATCGCCAAAATCACAATACTCATGCCCGCCCCGAAGTATCCGCCGTATATCGAAACCAGAAACTGCAGGAAGGAAGTGGTTAAGATGGCGGCGGTGGTGGCTTCGTGGCTAACAGTCAGGTGCCGCAGTCTCGCCAACTTCTTGCCAAAAATGAAAAGCACGGTCGCACCCAGCATAAGCCAGGGAACGGCACGCAAGAAAGTATGGGCCGGCGTCTTCAGCAGGAGCATTGCCCCGACGAGTCCGCCCAGGAGGCTCGCGATCAGCAGCGGGACCAAGATGCGTTTCGACACGTCCAACCGGTTGCGATATGCGCCCCCGCTAGCCACCGAACCCATCAACATGGCGATGTTGTTGGTGACGTTCGATGGGATGGCGGGAACGCCGGTGAAGAGCAGCGCAGGGAAGCCAATGAAGCTGCCGCCGCCAGCCACGGAATTCAGGCAGGCGCCCACCATGCCGGCAAAGAAGATGAAGATAGCTCGGTGAAGGTCCAAGAATTAATGTGTACCACAGAAACTCGAAGCTTAGTTATCTGAGGCCGGCAGTTCTAAATTTCTGCCGGTAGTCCGGAGCATTGATGTTGATAACCCGACACATCTCGCACAGGCGGGATCGCATTCGTTCACCAATGCGATCTCCCAAAGTCTCTTCGCGGGCAGCGCCGCGAGGACCAGCCAGCGCTGCAGCGGGGCCATCCATGAAATTGGTGGTGATGATGGTGGTACGGTTCTCGTTATAGCGGGTGTTGAGGATCACGCTTACCGTATCCCATACCCACTCGGTTGGCTTCACCGCACCCAAGTCGTCGAGTACCAGCACTTCAGTCTGGAAAATGGGACGCAGCAGATCCAACTCGGTTACCTGCACCGAAGGGTTGTAGGAATTCTGAATCTGCTTGAGCAGTTCGCGATAGTCACAGAAGAGGCAAGCGACACCCTTGGCCAGAATCAGGTACTTCAGGATTGCCACGGAAAGATGCGTCTTGCCAGCACCGCTCGGCCCGATCAGCAACAGACCAGTCTTATCGAGAGGATAGCGCTCGATAAATTTCTCCGCAGCGATTTTTGCGGCGGCTACTCCTCGCTGCGTTCCCTCCGCTACATAACCGTCAAGATCGCAATTTTCATAGCGTGGAGGAATACGCGCTTGCATCAACAAGCGCGAAGCTCGACCTTGAGTGGCACAGTCACAGCGAGCTACTCGCTTCTCCGCTCCAAACAATACAGTCATCCATCCGGTATCGCCACAAGTAACACATTTTGGCCCAGTATCAGCCTGCTTGCTGCTGCCCGCTATATTTTGTGGCATAGCATTCCCAGCACGTCCCCCATTGGGTACGGCCAGACTCCGGATGAAGCGTACATTCTTGTCTTCCATTTTCTTTTTTAAGTGTACCTTCAAAATCCAGATAAGAGGTAAGTTCATCACTTGTGGATTTTGAGGATTTACGTCTCTTCTTGTGGAATTTGAGCACCTGCTCATCGTAAATCTCCACCATCGCACGGTTGTAGATCCAGACCGCATCGTCAGTTGTCGAACCCTCACGCTCGAACATGCTCAACACCGGCTCACATTCTTTTTCGAAGAACTGCCGTGTGCGCGCATTCGCGAGGCGCCACAACTGCCCGTCGTCTGGCAAATACCCCGGACGTTCGGAAATCCAAGATGAAAACAGGAGATTCAAGTACCAGGCTTGGTGGTAGTCCTTCAGCGCACGGTAACGAGCATCATTGGTGAGACGATGTACGTAGAAGGGAAACCACTCCAAGAGTTGACTGCGCCGAGGACTCGAACCAGGGGGGAGCATGTTTGCTTGATGACTTTGCCGGATTGGGAAAGAAGGCGCAAGCGGAAACCTTTCTCACTCTGTGTACATGTTGTGGAGATGTGCCTCTGATTGTGGAGAAGAGAGGAAAAAGAGGTGAAGACTTCTTGGTTCGCGAAAGTTTGAAACATAGAAGGTGCAATTTGCAGATCTCCGCGGTTAGCGATTGCCTGATTTTCGTTTTCAGCTTACTATCCGGCAAGTGGCTGCCGCGCGAAACATTCCCGATATAAAAGAACGGCTGGTCTCCGCTGCCCCAGTAGAAGATGATTCCTCGTTCGAACTGAAGCTGCGTCCCCAGCGGTTGGTGGAGTTCATCGGCCAGCCGAAAGTGAAAGAAAATTTATCGGTAGCGATTGAAGCTGCAAAGTCGCGCGGCGAAGCCTTGGATCATGTGCTTTTATATGGTCCGCCAGGCCTGGGAAAAACCACACTCGCGACCATCATCGCCAATGAATTAGCGGTGGCTTTTCAGCAGACCTCTGGACCCACACTGCAGATCAAGGGCGACCTGACTGCGATTCTCACCAACCTTCGCGATAAGCAAGTCTTGTTCATCGATGAAGTGCATCGTTTGCAGCCCGTCCTGGAGGAACTTCTTTACTCGGCTCTCGAAGACTACAAGCTGGACATCATGATCGGGCAAGGCCCCGCGGCACGCACTCATACCATGGATGTGAAGCCGTTCACGTTCGTGGGAGCCACCACGCGCGCCGGCTTGCTCTCCTCGCCGCTGCGTTCAAGATTTGGGATTGTACTGCGCCTCGAATTCTATGGCCATGAAGACCTGAGAATCATTGTGGAAAGGTCAGCAGAGATTCTGGCAGTCGAAATCGATGCCGCCGGAGCGCTGGAAATTGCCAGCCGTTCGCGGGGCACACCGCGCATCGCCAACCGGCTGTTGCGGCGCGTGCGGGATTATGCGCAGGTGCGCGGCGCCGGCAAAATTGATTTGCCAACGGCGCAAGCGGCGTTACAGATGCTTGAAGTCGATCGTCACGGTTTCGATGAAGTCGATCGCAAGCTGCTGCTAACGATTATTGAGAAATATAACGGCGGTCCGGTGGGCGTAAGCACACTGGGGGCCGCGTTGGCGGAAGAGCCAGATGCGATTGAAGAAATCTACGAGCCGTTCCTGATTCAGATCGGCTTTCTCAACCGCACTCCACGCGGCCGTGTGGCTACGCAGCTCGCCTACGAGCACTTTGGGATCACGCCGAATCGTCGGCAGAGCTCGTTGTTCTAGGAGCTTTCAGCCGCCAGCTTTCAGCTCTCCAGCGACCCAGCTACAATGTCCCCAGCATGATCGCTCATCTGCGCGGAAAATTGCTGTCCAAGCATCCGAATCAAGCCATCGTTGAGACGGGCGGCGTCGGCTATGACGTTACCATTACCGTCCCTACGTTCTCCGACCTCCCTAGTACGGGCGCGGAAGTCACGCTGCATATTCACACCCACGTCCGTGAGGATTTAATTGCTCTCTATGGATTCTTGCGCCCGGCGGAGAAGCAGTTGTTCGAGAAGCTGATCACGGTCAGCGGTATTGGGCCGAAGCTGGCAATTACGATCCTGAGCGGCATGGCGGCGGATGAGATGGTCGGCGCGATTCGCGGCAATGATGTGGCCCGGCTTACCCGCATCCCCGGGATCGGGAAGAAGACAGCCGAGCGCATGGTGCTGGAGCTGCGCGACAAATTGCCAGTGGCAGGGACGGGCGAGGCGACAGCTGCGCCCAGCGCTAAGCGCCATCGAAGAAGACGTGTTGTCAGCGCTGATGAATTTGGGCTATCAAAAGCCAGCGGCGGAGAAGGCCGTGGCGGCCAGCATGAAAAGCGGCAAAGGCGAGTCGTTCGATATCATGTTCCGCGAGGCGTTGGGAGCGCTCTCGAAGTAATTCAGCCTAGAGGCGAGCCAATCCCGTCATTTATTGGGTGGGAGCTAAGAGAATGCTGTTCTTCGCTGCAGTTGTATGGCGGAGCAACGGGTGGCAACTGCTGCGCGCAACATTGCCCCGAGTTCGCTGTCTGGAGTGTATTTCGGTGCATGCATACTCACGACCCTTCCCGGCTTCAAGAATTGCTCGAGTGCTTGTTTCGCTTTGCCCTCTTTGGCCGGATCGAAAACGCCGAACGCCGTGCCCCCCATTTTCTGCACTAACGAAAAGCACGGGATATCTGTCATTCCGTCCCCGACATAAATGAAGTTCGCGAATGGGATCCGGCGATCCTTTTCGGCAACAGCTTGATTTACCAAGTATGGGTTCGCTCGCGATTCGTTAGGGTCTACACCCTTGTTAATCTCAAAAAGGTACCGCGTCTTTTCAGTGAAGGTGATGCTTCGTTTGATATACCTAAGCACGCCGTTCTCCGAATCGCCCGCTAATTGGCAGCCATAAGCAGCGGAAAAATATTGCTTCACAATCTGGCTTCCTTCCAGAACTGCTTGAAGCCCCCCCGACACAATATAAAACTCGACCTCGACGTTCCTAAATTTTGTCTTTACGGTCGTGCGGACATCTTCAAAAAATTCGGGAAGGCCGGGTTGGAACTCTTTATCGAGGGTCGATCCAAATTCTTGCAACTTCGCGTTGGTCAACAGCCCGAGAGCTTTGCCTTCCCCGATGTTATCGAGGAGAAGTCTAAGGTATGCCGCCGGAGGATCGTACCCCTCTAGGATTAGGCCGCGCGCATGTTTGCCCCAGAAATTGTCAGCGTCAATGCCGAATTGCAACAATAGTTTCGTGGTGGAATCGGGAACAAGGGTGTCGTCGAAGTCAAATACAAGCGCAATAATGTCAGTGACCTGACTCATTGTGACCGCTGCGGCTGCGACCTTGAACCCTGGCTATCATTCGGCTTTGGAGTCGATGCTTGCGCACGTTCGCTTAACTTGATGACCTGGTCAGTAGCTTTCCGCCACTCATCGGGCGTAATTGGTGTTCGATCGTCTCTCGCGGGCATGATCACTCCTGTCTGTTTATCACCGAGAACTTCTCTTGTCGAGCAATAGGTTTTCCACTCTTCGTGGAAAACAGGGCCATGTCTATGACGCTGTGGCGTTTCCCGTTTTGGGATACCCTTCCAAGTATGGCGTCAGGGTCGTTTCCCGGTTCGGGCACGTTTTCGCAGGGGCACGCCTTGGCGTAGGAGTTTATCTTCGTTTTCCCATATCCAATCGCTAACAATCCTAGCTGCGACTTCTGTCTTGGTCTTTCCGAGAATACCTATGCGGGCCACTTCCTCAAGGATGCGATCTGTGTTGTCGGACAAGGACAACTGAGATCGCCTCGTTTCCACTGGGTTCTTCCGCCGCATGCCATTACTCTAATTACACCCTAAATAGAACACAGTTGCAACAGTTCCTTTTGGGGAAACTTTCGAGTCTTGGCGTGGACTCTCGTCACTTTCCAATACAAAAGCTGCTGAAGATCAAGTTGAGGATGTCGTCGGTGGTGGTGGCGCCGGTGATTTCATCGAGCGGGCGCAGGGCTCCATAGAGATCCAGTAAAAGCATCTCATGGGGGATCTTGTTGGAGATGGCGGCGCGGGCGTTTTCGAGAGCGGCTAGCGATTCTTCTACCAGCTTTTGGTGACGCAGGTTGGTGAGGAAGCCGGTTTCGGTTTGGCTGCCGGATTCACCTCCCGCCTGACGCAGGATTTCAGCGCGGAGAGCAGGGATGCCTTCGCCGGTAATGGCGGAGGTGCGGATGCGGGGAGCAGGCCCGCAAACTGCAGGTCCTTCGACTGCGTCGCGGCCCTCGCCTCGGCTTCGCTTAGGATGACAAGGCTGTAGAGTTTCAGGGACTGCGACCAGATCGCACTTGTTGGCGACGAGAATTGCCGCACGTCCGGCCACTTGGGCCAGGAGTTCTTGATCCTCGGCGGCAAGAGGGTGGGTAGTATCGAGCACCACCAGGACCAGATCGGCGTCGGCGATGGCCTCCATGGATTTGCGAATGCCGATGCTTTCGGCTTCGTCTAGGGCCCGGCGGATACCGGCCGTGTCCATTAGCTGAATGGGAATGCCATTAATAGATATGGTTTCGCTGACCAGATCGCGGGTTGTGCCCGGGGTAGCGGTGACAATGGCGCGCTCGCGCTCCACCAACCGATTGAACAAGCTTGATTTACCGACGTTCGGCCGTCCGACGATGGCCAGGGTAAGACCTTCGTGGACAATTTTTCCGTAAGCGAAGGAACGGGAGAGTTCCTGGAGCGGCGCACTCACCACGGCAATGCGCTGCAAAATTTGTGCTGCTGGAAGAACGGAAACATCGTCCTCGGCGAAGTCAATTCCGGCTTCGAGAATGGCGATCAACTCGATGAGTCTTTGTTTGATGGGTTGCAGGCGGCGAGAGAGGGCGCCTTCCAGCTGCTGCGCGGCAACTTTGGCCTGATAGAGAGTCTGCGAATCGATCAGGTCGCGAACGGCCTCGGCCTGGGTCAGATCCATGCGGCCATTTAAGAATGCGCGCATGGTGAATTCCCCAGGTTCAGCGAGGCGCGCGCCGCGGGCCAGCGCAAGTTCTACGATGTGTCGTAAAACAACTGGCGAACCGTGGGCAGAAATTTCCACGATGTCGTCGGTGGTGTAGGAATGCGGCTTGGCAAAGTAGGTGACGACGACCTCGTCAATACGGCAATTCGTTGACCCGTCAGTTCCTGCTGTTTTGCCCGGCGCCGGCTGTTCACCAGCGCCATCGCGGGCGAGGGCGCCCGCGCCACACCATTCTGGTTCAATCAACTCGCCGAAGACCGCGCGATTCGGCTCCAGATCTTGTTTGAAGCGCAGCATGGGTTGGGTGATAGAACGGGCCTGGGGACCCGCTATGCGCACCACGCCGATGCCACCCCGGCCGACGGGCGTGGCAATGGCGACGATGGTGTCGTCAAGGTTCACGGGAAGATTGTAGCGGGTAGCGCTCGTGGCTGCGCAAAAGCCGTTGCACGCGGCGCGGCATGAGGGTAGTATGTGCCGGTTTTTGTTTTGTATACCGTCGCGACATCGCGAAGGAACGCCAGTGCCTGAGGAGAATCGACATGGCCCTGTTGTCCTTTCTAGACCGCAGCAAGACTATTGCCGATGCCGGTTTCAGCCGGTGGCTGGTACCACCGGCGGCGTTGGCGATTCACCTGGCGATCGGGCAAGTTTATGCCTTTAGTGTGTTTAAGATTCCGTTGAGCCAGTTGATGGGGCTGTCCAAGCCGGGAGCCGGAGATTGGAAGCAGTCGCAGATTGCCTGGATTTTTTCCCTGGCCTTCATGACGCTGGGCCTTTCCGCAGCAGCATTTGGAAAGTGGCTGGAAGGAGCAGGTCCCCGAAAGGCTATGTTCGCTTCGGCCACCTGCTTCGCGGCCGGTTTCTTCATCTCGTATTTCGGGGTGATTTGGCACCAATTGTGGATCATCTTCCTGGGATATGGCGTGGTGGGAGGGATCGGCCTGGGGCTTGGCTACATTTCGCCCGTCTCCACGTTGATTCGCTGGTTTCCCGACCGTCCAGGCCTGGCCACGGGCATGGCCATCATGGGTTTTGGTGGCGGCGCGATGATCGGATCGCCGTTGGCCATCAAGCTGATGGCGCATTTCCGCACAGCCACCGACCTCGGCGTGGGAAGAACGTTTCTGGCGATGGGGACGCTGTATTTCGTGTTCATGATGTTCGGAGTGTTCACGATAAGGGTAGCGCCCGAGGGCTGGAAGCCGACGAACTGGACAGCTCCCGTAAAACCACAGGCGATGATCACGAACGAAAGCGTAGCTGTACACGCTGCTTTCAAGACGCAGCAGTTCTGGCTGCTGTGGGTGGTGCTGTGTCTGAACGTGACGGCTGGCATCGGCATTATCGAGCAAGCCTCGCCGATGATTCAGGATTTGTTCAAGGGCGCCATCGGGCCAGTCGCCGCGGGGGGTTTTGTGGGGCTCCTCAGCCTGTTCAACATGGGCGGGCGGTTTTTCTGGTCGTCCATTTCCGATCACATAGGGCGGAAGCTGCACCTACTCCATATTTTTCGCATTGGGGGCGGTTCTTTACTACATGCTCCCTCAAACCGGTGGCAACCATTGGAACAGCGTGATGCTCTTTGTGGCGTTCGCCTGCGTGCTGCTGAGTATGTATGGGGGCGGGTTCGCCACCATTCCCGCTTACTTGCGCGACATGTTTGGAACCTATCATGTGAGCGCCATTCACGGACGGCTGTTGACGGCATGGTCTACGGCGGGAATTTTGGGACCGGTGCTGGTGAACTACACGCGGGAATACCAGTTAAGGCATGGCGCCGAAAAAGCGGGTGCGTATCAGAGCGTTATGCACATCATGGCTGGGTTGCTGGTCGCGGGATTTGTAGCGAACTGGCTGATGCGGCCGGTGGCGGAGAAATACTGGCTGCGGGCTGCTTCATCCGCGCCCGCGCCACGATCCGCCCATTGAGCGGGAAGGAACTCAAAAATGATAGAGAACAAGAAATCCTCAGCACTCACGATAATGGCGGCATGGATTGTGGTTGGCCTGCCGGCGGGGTGGGGCGTGTACAACACGGTGATGAACTCACTGAAGCTGTTTCAGAAGCCGCCCGCGGTGCGCTCTTCTGCGACCCCGCAGAAGTAGATCAGAGGATGGTTTTTCGCTGCGGTTTGCTCACGGGTTTGTAGTCTTTGGGATAGACAACCACGTAACGCCGCAGTCCCTCGCCTTCGCTTTCCGTACGCAGGTCTTCGTCGCCGCTCAGGGCCAGATGGACGATACGGCGCTCGCGTGAAGACATAGGCGCGAATTCGTACGGAGTGCCCGTCTTGTGGACTCGCTCGGCGGCGACGTTGGCCGCGGTGCGAAGTTCTTCCAGGCGCATGGCGCGCTGATTCATGCAATCGAAGCAGATTTTTTCGTGCTCGTTGCCCTGCAGGCGAAGCATCTCCAGCGCCAGCAACTCGAGCGCACGCAGCAGTTCTCCGCCGCGCTCCAGCAGCAAAGTGGAATCCGGCCCGGCGAATTCCACCAGAATTTCAGGACGCTCCCAATCGCGGTCGCCGGAGACCGGCGGATCCACGGTGATGCGGTACTTCAGGCGCAAACCCCCGTGGGTGACGACTGCGGTCAGCAGTTCATTGATTTTCTTTGCGGCAGCGATTTTGTCGGGAATGGACATAGAAAAGCAGCTTCTAGCTATTAGCTCCTGGCTCTCAACCTCTTTTCATGCGCTCCAAGCTCCGTTCGAGCTAGCGGCTAGGAGCTAGAAGCTACTCGCTATTTTCCTTTCTTCCTTGCACGCTTGAGCGCCATCTCGCGCATTTCGCGGCCCAGGCTGGTGCGGTTCATAACCGCCTGTTGCGCAATCATGATCAAATTGCTTTCCGCATAGTACAAGTTCAAGCCGGCAGCAAGATTGAAGAAAATAAATCCCATCATCAGCGGCATGGTAATCGTCATCATTTTTTGCTGAGCCGGGTCCATGCCCACCTGTGGGGTCATGCGCTGCGAAACCAGCATGGACACAATCATGGCCAGAGGCAACAGGAAATATGGATCGCGGGCAGAAAGGTCATGGATCCAGAGCCAATGCGCATGCCGCAAGTCGAGCGCCGCATTCAGCATGCTGTAATAAGCGAACAAGAACGGCATCTGGATGATCAGGGGCAGACAACCGCCCACCGGGTTCACGCCTTCCGCCTTGTAAAGCTCAGCAATCTCCTTTTGCATGTCCTGCTTGCGGGGATCGCGCATGCTGTACTTTTTGTACTTCTCCTGGATGGCCTTGGCTTGGGGAGCGACCTTTTGCATTTTCAGCGCTGACTTCATCTGATAGATGCGCAGCGGCAAAAGCGCCAGGGTAATAATGAAGGTCTGCAGCACAATGGCCCAGCCCCAGTTGGGCACAATATGAGCGTAAGTCCAGCGCAACCAAAGGAAGAGCGGGCGCGCGATAATGCCAAAAAATCCAAAATTCACCAGATCGCGCAGATCGTTCGGGCCATTTGTACTGGCGACAGGGATGGCTTCGAGCACCTGCAGGGTCTTAGGGCCGACGAATATGCGCTCAGAGCTCGGGCCGCGCGGGTCGCCGACCGCCGTACCCAGCACGTCAACGGGAACGGTTTCCCGGGGATTTGGATTGCGCTCGTCTTTCGGGATATCAAGGGCGTTACGCAAGGTGACCAGGGCCGCGTTCCGCGGATCGTCGGGGATAAAGACCGCCCCGAAGTATTGGTCCACCGTCCCAGCCCAGTTCAAAGGGCCGGGAACGGCTTTGCCGCCGCTCACGGACTTGACGGCCAGACGCTCGGTCGACTTCGGAAAAATACCCCAGCTGCGCTCCGTGGATTCGTCGTTGTGGTATTCGATGCGACTGGACGCGTAACCCGTCCGGGCGATTTCATCGCCGAAACCGGCAGGCCACGCGGGCAAAGCAAGAAACGGACTTCCGTTGGAGAGCACAGAGGTTTCGAGGCGCACCACATAGGTGCGGTCGAAGCGGAAAGTTTTGCGGACGGTCAGCCCCTGATCGGAATATTCAAAAATGAGCGTGGCGGGGGCGGCCAGAGCGCCGGAGGTCGACGGAACGTAGAGCGCCGAGTTCAGTTTATTGCGCAGCGCGTCGTCGTAGGTCCACAGCGATAGCGGATAACCATACTTTGCCGCCGCGGCATTATTGACCAAATCCAAAGGCTTTCCGTGGTCGTCGTCATATTGCTTCAAAATCCACGACTTTACCTGGCCGCCGCGATTGGTGAAGGTGACGCGGTAAAGGTCGCTCTCGACGACGGTTTCGGTTTCCGTCGGGGCCTGCTTGGTAAGCCCTGGCGGAGCAGAACCTTGCGGCTGGCTGGCCGCAGCGGTCGCCGGCGCGGCGGGTAACTGGGCTGTTGGCGAGTTTTGAGTGGCCGGGGCCGGAGGTTGCGGCAAATACTTCTTCAAAAGCGGCTGAAACACAAGAATGACCAGGAACGTGAGCGCGAATACCAGCAGTAGCCGCTTCTCTGTCCCGGGCTCGTTTTGAGGATTTTGAAAGTCTGCCAAAGTTTCCTACTGTTCCGTCTCTTCCATGCGCACTTAACGGACGGGCTCGACGGTCGCCCTTTCGCCAATTTCGTGGCCGTGATCTACCGGGTCAAACCCACCCCGCACAAAAGGATGACAACGTAACAGGCGCCCCACCGCCATCCAGCCGCCGCGCAGGACCCCATAGCGCTCCACCGCTTCCATGGCGTAGTCGGAGCAAGTTGGGACATAGCGGCAGGCCGGCGGAAGAAACGGCGAAAGTATCCACTTGTATCCGCGAAGCAACTGCAACGCAAGAATTTTAGCCGGTGTTTTCATCAAGAGAATCTCGCACTCATTACTTCCGCCCTGGGCCCGAAGCTTCATTCCCCAGCTTTTGCTGAATTGTCCGGAACGCCCGTTCCACTTCCTGAAGCAACTCAGTAAACTCCGCTCGCAGCAGTGACTTTTTCGGGTTGATGACTACGTCCGCCGCGACACTTACCGACGGCCAATGCTGGCCGACCGCCGCGCGCAAGCGGCGCTTCATCCGGTTGCGTTCAACCGCCCCGCCCAACCCCCGGCCCACGGTAAACCCCACGCGGAGCCCTAGTGCTTCGCCGCCCCGCAGATAGAAAACCGTCATGTGGGCAGCGAAGTGCCTTCGTCCCTGCTTGTACACTCGCTCAAAATCAGCGTGCCGCAGCAGGCGCGCGGCGCGCGGGAATCCCGCCGGCTTGCCGAAGTCTGCTGGCGGATTGGTATGGCCATCAGGAGCGCAGACGCTCACAGCGCACCACCCACATTCAGGATGCAGACTCCGCCGATTCCGGGAAAAGGACAACCTGCTACTCACGGAAGCCGGGCTTTACCGAGACTCGCTTGCGGCCCTTGGCGCGCCGGCGGGAAATGACGGCACGGCCGCTCTTGGTCTTCATCCGAGTGCGAAATCCGTGAGTCTTGGAACGGTGGCGCCGGTTAGGCTGGAATGTGCGCTTGGGCATGAAACTAGCTGCTCCTGATTCGATCCGTGGCGTAAAAGCAAAGAAAAAGTATAAATGACGGAACGCGGGCGGGCAAACCCGAGCTGACTTTATATTTTTGGGCGGCGCTTGCGCTGGTACCCGAGTCCGTGTATAGCACCACCTGCGGGGCAGTTATACCTTGAACACTTGACAGAATTCTCTTTCGGGTTCTGAATCGAAGTGTCGCAGTATCCAAGAAAAATTTTTGATCGAACATTTTCTCGGCGCCTATTTTTTTTGTGCTAGTATGCCGCACTGATCCAACTTAACTGACATCTCTTCGGTGCCGCCGGCACAGCCGCTACGGGAAGGCTGTTCCGCTGGGAGTCAAGATTTCCCCCGTACGGTTTATTACCGGGCGCCGATTCGTAGCGTCCAGCCAAAGAAAAATTTCTTATGTCCGTTTCAAGTTCAAACCTGATTCCAAATCCGTGGATTCGCATCCTCGATGCGCTCGAAAAGAAAGTCAACCGCCAGTTGTATGACACCTGGTTGAAGCCCACACGCTACAGCCATTCCAGCGGCGGCATTTTGTTTGTCAGCGTCCCTACCGCCGAATACCGCAAAGTGGGGGACCGATACGCCGATCTTATCCAGGAAGCGCTCGACAACCTCGGGCTGGAGTTTCAGGACGTGCAGTTTGTAACCCCGGAAGACGACCCGGCAGCGACTCCGGTTCGGCACGATGGCGGGCTCTCCGCCCGTCCGGCGGGTCCTACGCCCGTGCCGTCTCCTGCCGCGCAATCCCGTTTTGACTGGGATGGCGCCGCCCAGCTCAATCCCCGCTACACCTTCGACGCGTTCGTCATCGGCAGGGGCAATCAGTTTGCCCACGCCGCCTGCCAGGCGGTCGCCGAACGTCCTTCCAAGGCCTACAACCCGCTTTTTCTCTATGGCGGCGTCGGCATGGGCAAGACCCACCTGATGCAGGCCATCGGCCACGAAATCAGGCGCCGCCAGCCGCAGGCAGCCATCTGCTATGTCTCCAGCGAGAAGTTCACCAACGAGATGATCAACTCGCTGCGCTATGACAAGATGACCAGCTTCCGCGACAAGTTCCGCAACGTCGACGTGCTGCTGGTGGACGACATCCAGTTTCTGGCCCAGAAAGAGCGCACCCAGGAGGAGTTCTTCCATACCTTCAACGCGCTGCATGAGTCGATGAAGCAGATCGTGATCGCCAGCGACCGCCCGCCCAAGGAATTGGCGGAGGTCGAAGACCGGCTGCGCAGCCGCTTTGAGTGGGGATTGATTGCCGACATCCAGCCGCCGGACCTGGAGACCAAAGTCGCCATCCTGCAAAAGAAGTCCGAGCAGGAAAAAGTAATTCTACCCACCGATGTGGCGCTCTACATCGCGTCGAATATCCGGTCCAACGTGCGCGAGCTGGAAGGCGCTCTGATCCGGTTGGTGGCGCACTCGTCGCTGATCGGCGCCGAGATCACCTTGCCCTATGCGCAGCAGGTGCTGAAGAACTTTATCGATTCGCAGGCCCGCAAGGTCACCATCGAGTCCATCCAGAAAGCGGCGGCCGAGCAGTTCGGACTCCGCCTGGTGGAGATCAAGGCCAAGAACAATTCGCGCGCCATTGTCTATCCGCGGCAGATTGCCATGTATCTGGCCAAGCACCTGACCGAGGCTTCGCTCCCCGAAATCGGACGGCAGTTTGGCGGCAAGCACCACACCACGGTGCTGCATTCGGTCGAAAAGATCGAAAAACAGCGGGGAGACGACAAAGATTTGAACCGGCTGCTGAATAAGTTGACTGAGCAATTGGGCGGATAGAGTTGTGCGGTGATCAGTCTCCCGTTCGCGGTGAGGCTCCCAGCCATCCTGAAACGTGGTTCGAAGTCTGGAAATGTGCTGGCGGCGAAACCGCAGATGGGGAACTTGGCTAGAATTCCCACTGATCCCGGCCTATTACTGCTGGTTTTCATGGTTTTTCTTTTGGTATAAGTGAAGTATTCAAGCTAGACGCGCGCTGACGGGAGATGGCATTATGCCGGTAGAAGCTGATCGCATCGGTAGGGACCACCACGATGGAGATCACGGTCAGCAAGTTCGAGCTTGCTGCGCGAACTGACGGCCACTCAGGGAGTGGTCGAACGCAAGACCACCATTCCGATCCTTTCCAACTATTTGTTCGAGGCCGCCGGGCGACAAGCTTTCCCTCACCGCGACCGATCTGGATTTGAGCCTGCGCACCTCGTGCATCGCCAAAGTGAAGAAAGAAGGCTCCTGCACCATCCCCGCCCGCAAGCTGCACGACTACGTGAAGCTGCTGCCCGACGCCGACATCACCATCAAGCTGCTGGAAAATCATTGGGTCAGCATTCGTTGCGGCCGGTCCAATACGAAGATGGTTGGCATGGCGAAGCTCGAATTTCCCCAGCCTGCCCGCGTTTCCCACCGCCGGCATCATGCAGATTCCTGCGAAGAGTTTTGCGCGGACTGATCGCCAAAACCGGCTTTGCGATCGCGAATGAAGAATCGCGCTACACGCTGAATGGCGCGCTGATGGTGCTGAAGCCGGAATCGATCACCATGGTCGCGACCGACGGCCATCGTCTGGCGCACATCGAGCGCGGCGGCGAGAAGTTCGACGGCATCTCCGGCGAGATGAAGACTCTGGTCCCGAAGAAGGCGATGGACGAACTGAAGTCGCTGCTCGATTCCACCGATGCCGAAGACCATCGACTTCGCCAAGGACGAATCGACCTTGTTCTTCCGCATCGGGCCGCGGCTGCTGACTTCGCGCCAGCTCACCGGACAATTCCCCAACTTCGAAGCCGTTCTGCCCAAGGACAACAACAAAAGCATCACCCTCCACGGCGACGATTTCAGCGCAGCCATCTCTCGCGTGGCCCAGTTCGCCGACGAGCGTTCGCGCGCCGTGCGCCTGAAGCTGGAGAAAGGCGAGCTGAAGCTCTCCGCCTCCTCCACCGGAAACCGGCGAATCGGAAGATTCGCTCGAGACCGACTACAACGGCGACACCCTCACCATCGGCTTCAACGCGCAATATCATTCTGGAATTTCTGAAAGCCGCAGGCGCCGGCGAAGTGAAGCTCGAACTAAAAGATGCCCAATCCGCCGGCCAGCTCCGCCCCGCCGAAGGCGAGGACTACAAGTACCGCTACATTGTTATGCCGATGCGGATCTGAAGGGGTCCGATCCGGTTCCTTGCTGTTCTTCTGCCGCCATTTTCCGACCCACGTTCAGAAAAATGATCGGCGGGTTCCTGTGCCCCATCTTCCATTTTTGTGGCGGATGTTCACCGCCCCGAGTTTCCGCGTGAGCGATAAAGCCCACCTCTATCGCTCACAATATGGCATAATATGAGCGATAGAGTCTCGTCCTATCGCTCATGGCCTGGAACTGGCAACAACCCGATTGGCCCAATTTTGTTTGGGAGAAAAGCAAGCTGATCGCTGCCGAGCAACGTTTCCTGCTTAGTGGCGGCACTCTCCTGGGCATGGTCAAGCACCTTCGCCGCGAGGACCGTGACCAATTGAGCATCGACGCCATGAGCACAGAGGCTGTGACGACCTCAGAAATCGAAGGGGAAATCCTCGACCGGGCCAGTGTCCAGTCTTCAATTCGCCGGCAGTTGGGTTTGTCAGCCGACAAGCGGCGCGAGCGTCCGGCAGAACAGGGAATCGCGGAGGTAATGGTGGACCTCTACCACTCCTTTGCTGCGCCGCTCACAAAGAAGGCGCTGCTGCGATGGCATAACATGCTGCTCTCCGAACGAAAGGATCTGAATGATGTCGGACGTTACCGCACCGGCGAGCAACCGATGCAAATAGTTTCAGGCGCAATGCACGCGCCCAAGGTCCACTTTGAGGCGCCGCCGTCATCCCGCGTCCCTTCAGAGATGGCCCGGTTTGTGCTTTGGTTTGAACGGACCAAACCCGGCGCGAAAGATTCCTTGCCTGCCCTGACCAGAGCAGGAATTGCACACCTCTATTTCGAGAGCATTCACCCATTCGAGGACGGTAACGGACGCATCGGGCGGGCGATTGCTGAAAAGTCTTTGGCGCAGAGCCTGGGCCAGCCAGCAACAACCGCTCTGGCTCCTACGATCCTCTCTCATCGCAAAAGTTATTACGCGGCACTAGAAGCAGCCAACCGAGGGAACGAAATCACGCCGTGGCTCACGTGGTTCGCAGCCATCGCGATTGAAGCCCAGCAAAGCACGACTGCGTTAGTGGAGTTTTCAATCGAGAAAACCAAGCTGCTGGACCGCCTGAAAGGGACGTTGAACGCAAGACAGGAAAAGACGCTGTTACGCATGTTCCGGGAGGGGCCGCAAGGATTCAAGGGTGGATTAAGCGCGGGCAACTACGGTACGATCACCGGCGCGTCGCCGGCTACCATCACTCGAGATCTCGTTGACCTGGTTCAAAAAGGAGCGCTCATCAGAACTGGGGAACGCAAACACGCGCGATACCAAGTGGCCGTCTCGTTTCGGCAAACACCACGTCTGACAATCAACCAACACGGCGAACTGATTGAGTACTAGCGAGATCATCCCCGAGGCGTGAAGATTGCCGGAAGATGTAAAAGGAACTGTGTAAACGACCATCGGAAGAGGAAAATAGGAAACCGATGGCCATCGATAAGACACTGATTGACCAACTGCTGGCCGATTACAAAAAGCCGGAAGACATCATCGGCGAGAACGGCCTACTGAAACAACTCACCAAAGCCATCCTGGAGCGGGCTCTGCAAGCTGAGCTGACCGACCATCTGGGATTTGAGAAACACGATCCGGCAGGACATCACAGCGGCAACAGCCGCAACGGGACAAGTCGGAAAGCTCTAAAGGGGGACTTTGGGGAACTGGAACTGGAAACCCCGCGGGACCGCCAGGCGAGCTTTGAGCCCAAGATCGTGGCTAAGGGGCAGACGCGCTTCACGGGATTTGATGACAAGATCATCTCGATGTATGCGCGGGGGATGAGCACACGCGAAATCCAAGGGCACCTGGAAGAGATCTATGGGATCGAGGTTTCGCCAACCCTGATCTCCAACGTCACCGATGCGGTGGTGGAAGAAGTGAAGGCCTGGCAGAGCCGGCCACTGGAGGAGTTGTATCCGATCGTGTATCTGGACGCCATGATGGTAAAGATGCGGGACAGCGGGCATGTGCACAACCAGGCGATCTATGTGGTGCTGGGGGTGGACCTGGCGGGGCAAAAGGAAGTCCTGGGACTGTGGGTGGCACAGCAGGAGGGAGCCAAGTTCTGGCTGCAAGTGCTGACCGAGCTAAAGCATCGCGGGGTGAAGGATATCTTCATCGCCTGCGTGGATGGGCTGAAAGGATTTCCGGAAGCGATCGAAACTATCTATCCCCAGGCCGAAGTGCAGCTCTGCATCGTGCATCTGGTACGGGCTTCGCTGAATTATGTGCCTTGGAAACACCGCAAGTTGGTGGCGGCAGATCTGCGCCGCATCTATCGTGCGGCCACGGCGGAGGAAGCCCAGCAGAATCTGGAGGAGGTAACTCAGAAGTGGACCGCCTATCCGAGCCTGAGCCAGGTGTGGCAGCGGAACTGGGATCGCATCACGCCTTTTTTCCACTATCCCGCAGACATTCGCAAGGCGATCTATACCACCAATAGCGTAGAAGCACTGCATCGTTCGCTGCGCAAGATCATCAAAACGCGGGGCGCTTTTCCCAACGAAGAGTCAGCGCTGAAACTGCTATTTCTGGCGATCCGGCAGGCGTCCAAGAAGTGGACCATGCCGGTACAAAACTGGAGTCAAGCTTTGAACTACTTCACCGTCCTATGGCCCGAGCGCATGCCCAGGCCAGCGGGAAGGTCGGCATAATGCACCTCAGCTCTTTTTCTACGTGGACGCAAGGGAAGGGGAACTGCCCCCTTCCCTTGCAACCCATCCCCAAAAGCAACCCCAAGAAAGCTTGGTCGTTTACACAGAAGACTGGACAGATCCGATTGCCGCCCGCTTGGTTCCCAATCCGGGCGGAAGCCCCCGCCCTTTGCGCCTTTTCCCTCTGATCCTGCCCTTTTCCGTGCTATTTTTCGGCACCTGCTTTGGGGTGTGCTCCTTGCCGTTGGCGACCAAGGAGGTTCTATGCCCCGCCACTCCCTGTTCCTAGCCGTCTCTCTTTTTTCATGGTCCCTGTCCTAACCCAGGCCCGTCCAGAGAACTCATTCCAGCCGGAACGCTTTTGCACTGCACGGTCAGCGAACCGAACTTCTCCGCCAAGACCGCACAAGTCGGTGACCCGGTGCTCTGCAGTCTTGGACCGGTGGGCGCTTTCGGGCATTCCGTTTTTCCGCGCGGCGCTGAGTTGGGTGGCCATTTCGACGATGCCAAGAATCCCGGCCCCTTCGTGGGCAAAGGCTGGATGCAGCTTACCTTTGACCGGACGATCCTCCCCGGCGCCCAGGTGCTGCCGCTCGAAGCCAAAATCATCGCCGACCCACACAAAAAGGTCGATGCCGAGGGACGTATCCGTGGCAACGGACATGCCGTGGGATGCTGTGGAATGGGCGATCCCAGTCCTGTGGCCGATAAAAGTGCTTACCTTACCTGCCCGTGGCCCGTTTCCAGCGCTCCGAGAAAACCGGCAACTTGACACTACCGCCTCGCGGACGTACTCTCGCCACGCTTAAGAGTCAGCGTAGAAGCAGCTCTTGGCAAAGCCAATCTCAGGAGAGTTCCATGCACGTTCTCTACATTCTTCTCGTAGGCCTGATTGCCGGATGGGCAACCGGGAAAATCATGAAGGGCTCCGGTTATGGAGTCCTTACCGATATCCTCTTGGGCATCGTGGGCGCGCTCATTGGCAGCAGGGTGCTTGGCTTGCTAGGGCTACCCTTCGGCGGAGGACTCATCCGCAGCATTCTGGTAGCGATTGTTGGCGCAGTACTTCTGGTCGCCCTGGTGCGATTGATAAAAAAGGCATGAGTACGGCAGTGGAAGCCCAGGATTCTGGCTCGGGGATCCGCGAATTTTACCTGCGGGATGGGGCCGGACCGGCCGCCTTGATTTCCGGAGGCGCGTCGAACTTCTCAAAGTTCCGGGCAAAGCGTTCGCGCAGCTCCGCCGCCGTTGTGTCGTAGGCCTTTTTGTCTGCCCACGAATTCCTCGGCTTCAGTGTCTCCGGGGGAACGCCTGGGCAGGTCTTGGGAATACTGAATCCGAAGGCCGCTTCGGTCTCAAACTCAACCTTGGAGAGGTGGCCTTCCACGGCGTGATCTACCAGGGCCCGCGTGTGCGGTAAGTCCATGCGCTTGCCCACGCCAAACTGACCGCCTTGCCAGCCAGTATTTACCAGCCAGCATTCGGCGGAGTGCTCCCGCAAACGCCGGCCCAGCATTTCCGCATAAATCCTGGGCGGGAGAGGCATGAACGGGGCCCCAAAACAAGTGGAGAATGTGGCCTGCGGCTCTTTCACTCCCGCTTCCGTGCCTGCCACCTTCGCGGTGTACCCGGAGAGGAAGTGATACATGGCCTGGTCCGGGGTCAGACGTGCAATCGGCGGCAGGACGCCAAAGGCGTCGGCCGTCAGAAAAACCAGGTTCCTGGGATGTGCTCCAATTCCGGGGATCACGCAGTTCTCTATAAAATCCACGGGATAAGCCGCGCGCGTATTTTCGGTCAAGCTGTCGTCGTCATAGTCGGGTACACGGCTGGCGGGCTTGAGCACGACATTTTCCAGCACGCAGCCGAAGCGTATGGCATGGAAAATTTGTGGCTCGTTCTCTTCCGAGAGCCGAATGCACTTCGCGTAACATCCGCCCTCGAAGTTGAAGATCCCGGCCGGACTCCAGCCGTGCTCGTCGTCACCGATCAGGCGCCGGGTGGGATCAGCCGAGAGGGTGGTTTTTCCGGTGCCCGACAGGCCGAAGAAAAGAGCCGGAACATCGTCTTTGCCGACGTTCGCCGAGCAGTGCATGGGGAAGACATTGCGGGGGGGCAACAGAAAATTCATGACGCTGAAGATGCACTTCTTCATCTCACCCGCGTATGCCGTCCCGCCGATGAGCACGATGCGCCGGGTAAAGTTGAGCAGAATAAAGGCTTCCGAATGAGTTCCGTCCCGTTCGGGATCAGCCCGGAACTCAGGCGCGCAAATGACCGTAAAAGCGGGTTTGTGACTCTTGAGCTCTTTGGCGTTGGGCCGCACGAATAACTGGCGCGCAAACAAATTGTGCCAGGCAAATTGATTGATGACGCGGATGGGAAGCCGGTAAGCGGGATCAGCCCCACAAAACAGGTCCTGCACAAAAAGCTCGCGGCCCTGCAAAAAGTATGTGACCCGGTCATAAAGCGCGTCGAACACTTCGGGTTCGACCGCTTGGTTCACAACGCCCCAGTCCACCCTATCCGTGGTGACAGCATCGCGAATAATGAACTTATCCTTCGGGGACCTGCCGGTTCGCGGGGCGGTGTAGCCAACCACCGCGCCTTTTGCCGCGAGCTGGACTTCACCCCGGCTAACGGCATGTTCGACCAGGGCGGACGAATGCAGATTGAAGTGCACTCGACTGCCCTGCAACAGTTTCGCCACTTCACCGACATGCACTACTGTGGCCATCAGAGATCCTCGTTTACAACAGCCTTGCAGCGCTCTTTTCTTGCGGGCGGCCTTGCAATTGCACTTTCGGAAACTGGTCCAAAAACGCGCATTTTATTATGCCTGAAGATTCCCCCGCCAAACAGTGACCACAGTTACAAACGGCGTGCCACTTCCGGAAAATGGGACAACCCTCCCGGCTAACGGAATAGGCGACCAAAAAAGCTTCCTATCTTCCCCAAGAAACCCTTGTGGGCGTTCTGGGCCACACTGGCTTCCTCCGAGGGAGTAGCCGGGGGCAAAGCCGTGACTTGAAGAGAATCAACCGGTTGCGAGCGGGCGAGCGGTAAGTTGCCGGCTTCCAGAACCGGGGCCGGCGGTTGGCGATCGGCAGCGCGGAAGACAAGCGGCGCATCCACTTGAATGTGAACGTCGTTCGGCGACGACGCTGGCAAAGCAGCCGTCTCTGATCCAACCGGGAGGTTCGCCGAAGGCATTCCCGCCGCACCCGCGGGCTCCTGTGACGTTGCGGCCCGCATGACCGGCACGGATGCCGCAGGACATCCGCAGTCTTCGGGTATTCTCGAATCCACAGAAGTCAAACGGCCGGAGCGAAAAACTACCTGGTCGGACGGCCTGACTTGATACACGCCGTCGCCCATCAATTCAGAAACAACCGCGGAAGCGGTGTTCCCGGGCAAGGCGCGGACGCAAGTGTTCCCGCGCGAGTCGGCGCTAACGGCATAGTCGAATTCCCCTGGTCCAGCGAAAAGAATGCGGAAATCCGGCGTGAGAACCGAGTCAGCCGAAGCCTCCAGCCGGTAATGAGTCTCCAGAGCCCCGGTGTTCAACCCCAGCATTACGTCGCGGCCATTTTGCGATGACGTAACCGACACGGTTGTTCCTGGGCAAACTCGTACTTCCCCGCCCCTGGCCATATGTAGGGTGGCAGTGTCGGCCCCGGCGGTAACCGAAGAGCCAGCAACAGTGCGGCTGCCGGCCAACATCATGGCCCCGGCAACGGCTGCGCTGCCGCTCGATGCCGCAGCTGTGCCTTGCGAGAACGTCGAGGAGGCGGGAGCGATGGGCGTTGGTCCAGCGGGGTGAAGCCGGACCATGAGGCGGTTCCCGGCGGCGTCCCAGCTGGCGTTAGCTTGTTTGTCCAAGTCAATTACCAACCGAACCGTGGGTGGGTCCAGATGGAACTGATTCACGCGAACCCCGAGGACCTGCGGATCGCGGTAGCTGATCCGCATCCGGGAAGCGACCAACGACTTTGGCAAGTCGACGACCAGGCGTAACGGATTGTTGATGGTTGCAATGACAGGAGTTAGCGGGCGCGTGGCCAGAATCTCGATGGCTGCGCCTTCCAGGCCGGGAATGACTCGCACGGAACGGACTAAGGCGGTAGGAACTTGCGGGTCGTCGGACGTCGCGAAATTGAATGCTGCCTGGGCGTTACAACGGATCGTGCCTAGTCCCGCGAGCAGAGCCAGTGCGAGTCGCGCAAGTTGGTAACTGGAACGCCGCAAACACTTTACCCCTGGAGGGAAGCCCGCTCACTGAAGCCATATTACTCCATGTTCAGGTGGGAAGGGGGCGGAGCAAACCGGGAAAAACCGCATCAGAAGACAGCCTTAGATCTCCGGGAGCCGCTGTCGCAACCGAGTCGCTCTTTACTACTACACTACTGCGGCAGGAATTCGTACTCGTCAATCACCGCGGCAACGGCCAGCTTGGTTGCCGGACTACCTCCGTCTACCCTCACCACTCTGCCTTTGCAGCGGACCTGAATGCTCTCGGTAAGGGTAATCTCCGGGGGCAAGGTCAAAGTGAACTCAATTGGGGAGCCAGGCTCGACCGCCGCGTCCACGTAGAAACATATTCCCCGCGCGCTGACGTTGCGAGTCTGGGCATTTTCCAACTGATTGGCAGTTTCGCTTTGGTTGACAGAAACCGGGAGCCGCAGCGCAAACCGGCGCGTGGCGCGCTTTTCCTCGTGGACTTCGGCCATGAATCCTCCGCAGAGTGAGTAAGCATGGCGGTTTGCGAGCCACCTGTCAAGCCTCTAGTTTAGGGTTTTCATACAACAACTTACGAAGGCACACTGGAGGTTTGGTTCAAGGTTTTTCTGGCGAGTCTGGCGTTGGTAGCCGACTCCGGCTGTTAAACTAGCCACATTGTCCCCCAGAAAAGCATCTTCGCCCGCATCGATAGAAGACGCAGCCCCGGTTGCGAAGCCACCTTCCATAGGTAAACCGAAGCTTCCGACCGCTGGCAGAGACCGCATTTTCCTGATTGATGCCATGTCCTTCATCTTTCGCGCCTACCATGCCATGGCGCGGCAACGGGGAATGTCCACCAAGACGGGATTGCCCACGGCGGCCACCTATGTCTTCGTCAACATGCTGCGCAAGTTGCGAGACGACTTTTCGCCAGAATACCTGGCTGCCGTGTTTGACGTGGCCGCGCCCACCTTCCGCGATCAGCAGGCAGAGGCTCTTACCACGGTGCGCCGTTTCGATCTGAAGACGCAGACTTTTCAGGAGGTGGAATATCACGGCTATAAAGCCAATCGGGCGGAGATGCCGGGAGAGTTAGTGCAGCAACTGCCCTCCATCCGGCGCGCCCTCGAAGCGTATCGAATTCCCATTCTCGAACTTGCGGGTTATGAGGCGGACGACGTGATTGGTACTCTGGCGCGCCAGGCGGCCGAGCGGTCGTACTCGGTCTATGTGGTTTCCAGCGACAAAGACATGCTGCAGCTGGTGAACCAGCGGGTGCACGTCCTCAACCCTCCCAAGGACAATTTGATTTGCGATGCCGCCAAGGTGGAAGAAATTCTCGGCGTTCCGCCGGAGCGTGTCGTGGACGTGATGGCCCTGCGCGGCGACAGCATCGATAATATCCCGGGCGCGCCCGGCATCGGGGATAAGGGGTCCGTCGAACTCATCAAGCGTTTCGGCTCGGTTGAGGAAACGTTGGCACGTGCGGCAGAGGTCGAGAAAAAGACCTACCGGGAGTCCCTGCAGAATAATCGAGAGGCTGTTCTGTTGAGCAAACAACTGGTGACCATAGACTGCAACGCGCCGGTTGAGCTCGATGTGAACGCCATGAAAGTTGGAGCGCCTGACGTAGAGACCCTCCGCGCACTTTTCACCGAGTTGGAGTTCACATCTTTGCTGAAGGAACTGCTGCCGGTGGTCGAGGTGGGCGATGCCCACTACACCGAAGCAAAATCGGCGGAAGACATTGAGGCCGTGCTCAGGGCCGTAAGTGGGTCACTAGCGGTGGCCGTCCAGACAGAAGCGTCGGGTGAAGAGCAGGACTCGGAAGACGAAGACGACGCGCAGGCTAACATGCTCCCGCTGAGGGCGGAACCTCCCGCCGAAAGCTGGCCCCCTGACATCGCGATTTCTGCCGCATCCGGAATCGCAGTAAGAGTCGCCGGTGATGCCCCCGAAGCCGGACGGCGGCTGGCGGGAGCACTTGCCGATGCGGCTCTGCCCAAGAGCATCCACGATTACAAAGCTGCCATTCATGCGCTGGAACCACGGGGCATCGGCCTGGGTGGAGTGCGCCATGAGTCGATGCTGTATTCCTATTTGCTCGATCCAACTTATCCATCCCATACGTTGGCCGATGTGGCGCTACGCCGGTTCAACCTGAAGCTTTCCGGAACCCTGGCGGAGTCGGCGGATATCACGGGCCGCGTGGCAGCGGCTCTGCGCAAAGATATTGAAGACGGCGGATTGCTGAAGTTGTACGAAGAAGTTGACCTGCCGCTGGTCCCGGTTCTGGCGCGCATGGAGCAGGCAGGCGTGAAAATAGACCGAGCTGCCCTGGCCGCGATGTCATCGCGCCTGGAGAAGGAAGTCGATGCCAAAGGCAAAGAGATCTACGAGCGCACGGGGATTGAGTTCAACATCAATTCTCCCAAGCAGCTGGGCGACGTGCTCTTCAACAAACTAAATCTGCCCAAGCCGGTGAAGTACGGGAAGGGCAAAACCATATCGACCGCCGTGGATGTTCTCGAAGGCCTGGCCGCTGAGCATGACGTCCCCAAGCTGGTGCTGGAATATCGCCAGCTATCTAAACTCAAGTCCACTTATGTCGACGCTTTACCCGCGCTGCTCGATTCCGTGACCGGCCGTCTGCATACAACCTTTGGGCAGACCGGGACGGCGACCGGCCGCTTGTCCTCAACCAATCCAAACCTACAGAACATTCCTATCCGCACCGAACTCGGCCGCGAAATTCGCGCCACGTTTACCGTGGAGCCCGGCCATGTGCTCCTGGCCGCGGATTATTCGCAGATTGAACTTCGCCTGCTCGCCCATTTTTCTAAAGACCCGCTGCTCGTTGAAGCTTTCCGGCGCGGCGATGACATTCATACGCTGACAGCTTCGCAGGTGTTCGGCGTGCCACCACTCATGGTCACGCCCGACCACCGCCGGCAAGCGAAAGTAGTGAACTTTGGCATCGTCTATGGGCTGTCCGCGTTTGGCCTGTCGCAACAGTTGGGGATTGAGCCCGGCGAAGCTAAGCAGTTTATCAACGCTTATTTTGAAAAGTACGCGGGAGTTCGCGTCTGGATAGATCGCACTCTAGAACAAGCTCGTCGCGAGCAGAAAGTCTCTACCCTTTTCGGACGGGTGCGTCCCATTCCCGACATCAACAGCAAGAATGCCAATCTGCGCGGCTTCGCCGAGCGCACTGCCGTGAACACGCCGCTGCAGGGCACGGCAGCGGACCTGATCAAACTGGCAATGATCCGCATTGATGCTGCATTGCTGGAGCGCGGCTTCAAGTCGAGGATGACCTTACAGGTACACGATGAACTGGTCTTCGAAGTTCCGGAAGCGGAGGTGGATGCAATGAAGACGTTAGTGCGGGCGCAGATGGAAGAGGTTCATCCGCTAAGCGTGCCGCTGCTGGTGGAGATTGGCGTGGGATCCAATTGGCGGGATTTGGAGTGAGGTCTAAACCGCCAGCGCGCTCCGAATACTCCCCGCAATGCTTTCCGCGATTCTCTGCATCTTGGGCTCCGAGTCCGCTTCCACCATCACGCGCGCCAGAGCTTCGGTGCCGGAGTAGCGCACTACAACACGCCCATTGCCGTCCAATTCTTTTTCTGCCGCTTCGATGGTGCGCTGGATTTCCGGAACCTCGCTGAACGGTATCTTCTCCCGCACCCGGATGTTCTGAATCGTCTGCGGAAAGACTTTCAGGTCGCCGACCAAATCTGCCAGCGAACGCCTCGTCCGTGCCATGATTTCCATCAAGCGCAACGCGGTAAGCAGCCCGTCGCCGGTGGTGGCTTCTCCATCGCGGAAAATAATGTGCCCTGACTGCTCCCCGCCCAGGATTGCCCCGTTTTTCAGCATTTCCTCCAAAACATATTTGTCTCCGACGTTAGCCCGCAACATGCGAATGCCGGTCTGACGCAAGGCGATTTCCAGCCCCATATTGGACATGGTGGTTCCGACCACAACCGACTGCGGCAGCGCGTTGCGGCTCTGCATGTCCCGGGCCGCGAGCAGAAGCACCCCATCGCCATTCACCACCCGTCCTTCCGCATCGCTGAACAAAGCGCGGTCGGCGTCGCCATCGAAGGTGATGCCCAAATCGAATTGTCCTTCCTTGTCCGCGACCGCCTTGGCCACCACTTCTGCGTGCAGAGCGCCGCAGCCGTCATTGATGTTCTTGCCGTCGGGGGCGGCGCTCAGGAAAGTAGCGGCAATACCGCACGCGCGAAACAGTTCTGGGGCTTCCGCCGTCGCCGCCCCGTTGGCGCAGTCCACCAAAGCTCGCAGGCCGTTCAGGTTCACGTTGTTCGCCAGCCATTGGATGTAGCTGCGGCGGAGTTCGGCTTCGCCCGGCAAACTCGACGCAGACTTCGCGGCTGCCGGCCGCTCAGCTTGCGGATTTTGCAGCAGGGCAAAAATCTCCTTCTCAATGGCCAGTTCGTGCGCGTCCGGCAACTTGTAACCATCGCCGGAGAATACTTTGATTCCGTTGTCCCTCCAGGGATTGTGCGAGGCAGAAATCATCACGCCGGCGGCGCATCCCCGGGAGCGCGCCAAATATGCCACTCCGGGCGTGGTGATGACGCCTGCGCTCTCAACCTGGCAGCCGCTCGACACCAGGCCCAGGGTCACCTGGTCGGCAATCCACGCGCTGGATTCCCGGGTATCCTGCCCAATGACTACGCGGGGGCGAGCGTCGGCCCACGCCAAATCGTGGCCCAGCGCGCGGCCAATCAGATAAGTGCTTTCCCAGGTCAAAGGAAATTCGCCAGCCACGCCGCGAATCCCATCGGTGCCGAACAGTTGTCGCATTTGAGAGGTCATTCTTCCTTGCGAGACTTACTGAGACTTATCCTGGGCCGCCGTCTTTTGCATGAAAACCGTTACTCGAATCGACCCCGGGTCTGCCACCTGAATCAAGGGATCGGCAACGTAGGCATGAGTCACAAAGGTGCCGTGCTCCATGAGGCCGCTCACGTCCACCGGGTCAGTGATTGCGTTTTCCACCGCTACCACCCGCGTCCGCGGCCCAATAATTGTAGTCGTCGCGGGCTCAACGGAAATGCGGTCGATACTGTATCCCCGGGCAAAATTTCCCACCACCCGCGGCTTAATCTGCACCGAGCGCATCATCCGGGTATCGAATGTCAGATGGAACTGGCCGGGAACCACCTGGACCACGTCTAACTCGTAAGGCTTGTGAATCTGCTGCGCCGTCAGATCAAACGTACGCTCGCCCGGCTTGGCTCCGGCCAAATCAATTTCAGGATGCACATCCGACGCCTGCAGCCGCCGCACCAGCCGCTCCGGCCCACGCAACCGAATCTGCACCTGTGGTATGTGTTCTGCGTTGATCTCCAGATTGTTCGGTACATTTCGAAATTCGATCGGGACTTCGATCGCGATCTCCGCCGGCGGATCGTGAGCCACGGCCAGCCATAACGCGGTCGCCAGCGCCAGCGAGACGATCTTCAGGCCCAGGTTGTGCCAAACGTAATGGCGCAAAAAATCAGTCATAGGGGCGCTCTACCCGTTGCTCTGAAGGCGCATCTTCCGCTTCCCCGGTCAGGGGCTCTTCCGCAATGAAGTTTCTCGCAGACACACCTTCGTCGTTGATCGTCGTGGGCAGGGTCGACGGCGCCATGTGGCGGCGCAAGAGTTTACCCAGGCGTTCCCGCAACTGCTCGATGCTAAGGTCCCGCTCAATGGTTCCGCCCATGGCCAGACTGATCGCGCCGGTTTCTTCCGACACGATGACAGCGATCGCGTCGGTCTCTTCGGTGATTCCGATCCCGGCCCGGTGGCGTGTGCCCAACTGCGTGGACAAGACGGGATTCATGGACAACGGCAGGAAACAGGCTGCTGCGGCAATGCGTTCTTTTTGGATGATTACCGCTCCATCGTGGAGAGGGGCGCTGGGGCGAAAGATAGTGGCCAGCAAGTCGTAGGAGAGCTTGGCGTCCATGGGAACGCCGCTTTCAATGAAAGTTCGCAGCCCAATTTCGCGCTCGATCACCATCAACGCGCCAGTCTGGTTCTGGGAAAAGAGGTTGGCGGCCAGCACGATGTCATCGTAGGCGTCGCCTTCGGCGGCGGAAGTGCGGCCAAACGTCAGGCGGCGGCCCAGCCGCGCCAGCGCCTGCCGGATCTCCGCCTGGAAAATTACGATCAGGGCAAACGCCGCATAGGGCAGCAGCGTGCTGATCATCCAGTTCAGGGTGGAGAGCTCTCCGAGGCGCGAAAAATAAAACGCAATCGCCAGCACCGCTACGCCCACCAGCATGAGCGCCGCGCGCGTGCCTTTGATCAGCGCCAGAAACTCGTAAATGATGACCGCGACCACAAAAATGTCGATGACCGATATCACCGACAAGTGTGGCCACGGTATCGCAAAATGCGGCACGCAACTCCCCTTTCAACACCAAACCAGGAAGGCTCCCAACGACTGGCTTTATTGTAATCCAGCAATCCTCGGGGCAGGTTGGGGATAGCCATTCGTGCCTTGGATGGGGTTATGGTGTGGTCTTCTTCACCGCGGCTGTGAGCGTGCCCCGGGCGAGGCGAGCGGAAATGTCATCGCCGGGTCTGAGTTGCGCCGCGTCCTTTATCAGTTTTCCCGCAGCGTCGAACACTAGCGCATATCCCCGCTCCAGAATGGCCAGCGGCGAGAGCGCAACGATTTGTGCCGAAAGCTGTTCCAACCGTGATCTCTGCTGCAATACCGTGGCACGCATGGCGGCCGCCATGGCTGCCTCGCGTGCTGCAAGTTCCTTTGCGATCCCCGCGAGAATGCGCCGCGCATCGTAGTGTCGAACCGCTCCGGCCAGAGTTTCAAACTGCCGCCGGCAGCGTTCGAGCACTTCGCGTTCGGCGTGCAGCAGCCGGTGCTGCAGATCGTCTACCTTTTGTTGGCGCCGCTGAACCAACCCCATCATCCGAGCGAATGCCCCGTGTTGGGCCAACTCTGTCAAATTCTGCCGTGCCATCAGCAAGCTATAGCGCATCGACTTTTCCAGGCGTTGCTGCAACTGCTCCACCTGTTCCTCAATCTCCTGGCGCGAGCGGATTACTAACTCGGCAGCGGCCGATGGAGTCGGTGCCCGCAGATCAGCCACGAAGTCCAGAATCGTAAAGTCAGTCTCGTGGCCCACCGCCGAAATCACAGGGATCTTTGAATCAGCCGCCGCTCGCGCCAGTTCTTCGTCGTTGAAGGCCGCCAAGTCTTCCGCCGATCCGCCGCCCCGCGCCACGATGATCACATCCACATTGCCAACCTGATTGAAGTAGCGGATTCCAGCCCGCACGTCTTGTGAAGCGTTTTCCCCCTGCACCTGCGCCGGGAAAATCAACACACTGGCGCTGTGATGCCGTCGCTGCAGAATGTTCAGGATGTCGCGCAGCGCGGCCGCCTGCGGCGAAGTGACGATCCCAATCTTTCCCGGCAGGCTGGGGATCGCTTTCTTGCGCGCCGAATCGAACAAACCCTCCGCTTCCAGCTTGATGCGCAGCTGTTCAAAGGCAACTTGCAGCGCCCCGGCACCTTTTGGTTCAAGGTATTCGGCGGAGATCTGCAGTTGGCCGCGGTCTTCGTAAATGGTGATTCGTCCGCGCACTACCACCTGCATTCCGTTCTCGGGTCGAAAACGGAGCAGTCGCGCCTGCGAGCGGAACATCACCGCGCTGAGCTGGGAGTTCGCATCTTTCAATGTGAAATAAAGGTGCCCGGAATCATGCGCCCGGAAATTCGAGATCTCGCCCTCCACCCAGGTATCGCCATATTCCCGCTCAATGTGGGTGCGGACCGCGGCTACCAGGTCGCGGACGCTCCATACCCGGCGATCCGGCGGCTTAAAGCTGAATCCGAGTTGATCGGCGAAGCCCATGGAAGGAAGTTTACCCGGGTTCAGGACATCCGCATAGACCATTAGAACCAAGCAGTTAGTACGGCTCCAGAGAAACGGCCAGGCCCGTGTGTGACCGAGATCACGGAGCAGATACTGCCCAGGCCACATCATAAAGGGTGAATCGCGACCTTTTCCTGCTGAGTCTGCTCCGCATCCCCCTGAATGATTCCGCAATACTGCTTCCCGGGTGGACTGAAACCTCTGGCGCACGCCCCACTACGACTTCATCTGCAAACCGGAAAGGAAATCGATGAGCACCAATCGTTGGAGGATCGCGGCCGCAGGCGTCCTCATACAGATAGCATTAGGAGCGGTTTACGCCTGGAGCGTCTTTCGGATCCCGCTGGCCCGGCAATTCGGTTGCAGCATTTCTGAAGTCACGCTGACCTTTACCATCAGCATTTTCGTGCTCGGCATTGCGTCCTTCTTCGGAGGGCTCTGGCTGAACAGAAAGGGGCCGCGCGTCGTGGCGCTGACCGGAGGGTTCCTCTACGGTGCCGGCGTATTCCTCGCCAGCTTTTCAGATCACAGACTCTGGTGGCTCTACCTGACTTACGGCGTGATTGGGGGAGTCGGCCTGGGATTCAGCTACATTGTTCCGGTCGCCGTCCTGGTCAGATGGTTCCCCGACCGCCGCGGCTTGATCACTGGTATTGCCGTAGGCGGATTCGGGGCAGGGGCGCTGGTGACGGCTCCGGTTGCGACTCGCCTCATCCAGCGCGTCGGAGTGCTTCCAACTTTCGCATATCTGGGGATCGCGTTTCTGATCGTGACCGTAGTGGCAGGTTTCTTCATGAAGAACCCTCCCGCAGGTTGGCGGCCCGCAGGCTGGAAGCCCAATGCAGCCGAGGTTTTGCAGCGTGCGGCCCACGACTACACCTTGGGCGAAGCGCTCGGAACCTGGCAGTGGTGGGCGCTGTGGATGATTCTGTTTCTAAACACTTGCGCCGGGATCTCCATAATTTCCCAGGAAGCGCCCATGTTTCAGGAACTGGCTGCAGTGAGCGCGGTGGCGGCGGCAAGCATGGTCGGAATTGTAAGCATCGGCAACGCGTTTGGCCGCGTGTTTTGGGCATGGGTGTCGGATTCGATCACGCGGCGCGCGACTTTTGTAGTGATGTTCCTGTTGCAAGTCTTGCTCTTTTGGATTTTTCCGAGCATCAGTTCAGCCGCTTTACTGACCGTCGTCGCCTTCATCGTGCTGGTGTGTTATGGCGGTGGCTTCGGCACCATGCCGGCCTTCGCCGCCGACTACTTCGGAGCGAAAAATGTCGGCCCCATCTATGGTTTGATGTTGACCGCCTGGGGTTTTGCCAGCGCCTTTGGACCACTACTCATCGCCCATCTGCGGCAGGCGAGCGGCAACTACAGGAGTGCCCTCCACGTGATTGCCGGAGTAATGCTGGCGTCGATATTGCTTCCCATGATCGTGTCGCCGCCCAAGCGGGCCGGGGCGCGGAAAAGTGAACGTGAGAGAAATCTACCGTTGCGCGTACGCACAGATATGCGGGCCGCCCCTACCGCCGAAACCTTGCAATCACGTACAGCAGAACTGACAGCAAGACGCTGACCAGAATCGAAGTCGCCAGAGGGAAGTAAACCGTGGTGTTCTTGCCGCGATAAAGAATGTCTCCCGGCAGGCGGCCAATCGGAAGGCTGGTCTTGCCCACAAAAAACAGCAGCAGGCCGACTCCGATAAGTGCGGCTCCGAAAAACATTAGGACTTTGCCCAGTTCCGTCACGGGTTCAGTCTAGACCAAACCCAGGGTTCGGGTGGGAAACAGCGACCGAGTGGAGCGATCAAGACCCACCCGGTCGCTTGATCATCAACGGGCGTCGGGCCATTGTCTGGGCGAAGCGACAACCGCGAATACGTCTGCGGTGCCGATATCCAGCCCGGCTGCGAAAGCCGAGACAGAATAGACTCCGTTCAGCGCACCGGCCGCTTGCGATGTCAGAGTCACTCCGACACCTTTAAGCTCTACGAAACGGCCTTCGGGTTTGAGAGGCAGCGTGAAACCTGATGGCAGCGCCAGATTGAAGAGCGGAACGCGCCCAAGCAATTTATCGTTGACCGCAACCAGGCCCGTCAAAACTGGTGCCGCGCCGGTAGTGTCGATGATGAAACTCTGGAGGCTCACTTTGATGCCGCCTGCTTCCAGGGTTAAACCTCCGGAATGGATAATATTGCCAGCGGCCGTGTCTAAATCGATGGCGCCGCCCGTGACAGGGAACCAGGCGCTGCCATTGCGAATGCGGGTGGGAGCTACGGTTCCCGGCGTCACGTTCAGCGATTGCAGCGCGGAGGTAAACGTGCCGCTCAATTTGACTGTGGTAATGCCAGAATCCAAGGTCTTCGTATTCTGTGCAAACACTGTGGCGCCGACCAAGCAGAGCAGTGCCACCATACCAATCCTCTGGGCGAGTGACTTCAAATTCATATAGATAGATCTCCTCAATCTGAACCTGATTTGATGGTGCTTCCACACCTATCTATCCCCTGTAACGCAGGTGGCGGCCCGGCAGATCTCTGGATGGAAAAAATAATGGGAACGGCCCGTTTGAAGCCTGGTTAGGGCTTGATCTTGAGGATTTCTTCGCCGGGCGTGGCGACGGCGCTGGCCTGCGCTTCCTCGGTCACCAGCGCGCCGGCCATATCCAGCAGCGCAGGGCCGGGCGGAACGAACAGGAGCCCGGTGCCGGGCTTCTCCAACTGCACCACACCCACATTGACGACCCCAGGTATGCCCTGGCGGTAGAACCACAATTGGAATGAGCCCTGCGGGGGCAAGGGAGGCAGATCGCGCACGACCAGCAACAATCCCCGATCATTTTGCCAATACACCCGAGCCGAGGCCTGCACGCCGCCGGCCGGCTTCAGATCCAGCTGCGAAACCGGGGCCGACTCCAGCAGGGAGATGATCTGGTCGTTCCGGGACGACACCTGCACAAGCCTAGCAGCGCTGGCCTGGGCCTGGGCTAGTTGCAGACGTACGGCGGACAGCGCCTCCTCGGCCTGAGAGCGGCGCGCTTCGGCGTCCTTCAGGCTGGCGTCCAAGTCGTGCACGCGGGCTTGGGCTTCGGCTAGCTGCCCTTGCGCAGCTTTCACTGCCTGGTCAGCAGCCGACCTTTCCGACTGGGCCGCCTTCAAATCGCGACGCAGCCCAGCGATGATATTTTGGAGCTCAGCGGCTTGGGCAGATGAGATTCCGCCGGAGGGCTGCTGAGTAAGCTGCGCCAACTGCTCGAGACGCTGCCGATTGGCCGCGTTCTGTCGCTGCTGATCCTGGAGTTGACCCCGGGCAATGTGAAGACTGATCCCTAGTCCAATCACTCCGACCAGGCAAGCGGTGGACAGCGCCCAAGGCATAACCGGCCAGAATTTCCACCCTCCGGTTCGAGAGACAGGTGCGGGTTGAGACGTTCGCAGGTGGTCCAGCCACTCCCATCCTGGTTCTCATCCGCATCTCTGCGCCTGGCGGCAGCGGTTCGTCCGGACTCAGGGTCGCCATTCCAGCTAGCAGTGCCTTAGCTGCCAAGTAGAGGCGTGCGCAATCCTCGCAACCAGAAGAAAGATGGGCGGACATGTCTCGCTCCTCCTGGTCGTCGAGGACGCCCAGTGCGAACAGATCCCAATCTTCGTAATGATTCCGTCCGTTCGCGTTCATCGCCTCACCTTGCCGTGGTCGCGCATCGCCTCGCGCAATTTACTTAGTCCCAACCGTAACCGCGTCTTCACGGTCCCCAACGCCTCACCCAGACGATCCGAGATTTCTGTATGGGTGAGGCCCTCAAAGTACGCGAGTTCGATCGCGACTTTCTGATCGGATGGGAGAGAATCCATTGCCTTTTGAATGGCGTCCGCTACCAAAGGATCTGCCATGGCCGCCATTTCCGGAACCGCCGCACCCTTGATTTTCTCCTCTACTTCAAATACGTCTTCGAAGGGTCTGCGGTTTCCTTTTCGCATTTGGTCCAGCGCCAGATTTCTGGCTACGGCATAGAGCCATGCAATGAGCACACCCTTGTGCGGATCAAACATGCCGGGGCGTTGCCAAAACTTCCAGAAGGTGTCCTGAACAATTTCTTCAGCGGCGCTGCGGTCACTCAACATGCGATACGCCAGCGAAAAAACTCGAGGCCCGTGGATGCGATAGAGCTCCAGCAAGGCATCCGCGTCGCGCTCGCGGACACGCTGGATCAACGCATTTTCTTCAGGGGTTCCGAACACGGGATTCCTTGTCCTGCAAACCGGGCAATACAGTGTACTCGTTGCGCGAAACCAAGTTATACTTTCCATCACAAAGTACTTGACATTATAGGAGTCTGGGGTCAGACTCATTTTATGCCCGAGCATCGCCCACGCCGCCGTCACCTCCATACCGCAGTCCGGCCGCTTCCGCTGCACGCGGTCGACGATCTGCGTTTCATCCGCGAGACTATGGAGCGCTCGGCATCATTTACGGCAGTTCCGGGCTGGGGACAGGTGGCCATGGGCGTCACCGCGCTGGGCGCCGCTTTCATTGCCCGCCTGCAAGCCGCGCCGTCCGCCAGGGTGCAAATCTGGCTGGGAGAGGCGTTGGTAGCGGCGGCTATCGGGCTGACCGCGACTCGCTCCAAGGCGCAGAGAACCGGACTGCCGCTCACCAGCGGCCCTGGCCGCAAGTTCGCCGTCACCTTTCTGCCGCCGATGGCTGCGGGTGCTTTGCTGACCGTCATGCTGTATCGCGCCGGCCTCGTCCGCGACTTGCCTGGCACCTGGTTATTGCTTTACGGAACTGGAGTGGTCACGGGCGGCGCGTTTTCTGTCGCCATCGTTCCCGTGATGGGCGCATGCTTCATGCTGGCTGGAGCCGCGGCCCTGTTTGCGCCCGCTGCCTGGGGAAACTACTTCATGGCCGCTGGTTTTGGCGGGCTGCACATCGGCTTCGGCCTGTGGATCGCAAGGAGGTACGGTGGGTAGAACGAAACTGGCTATCGGAAAGAACCGGGACGCAACTGTCAGGCCTACGCACTCCCACGAACGGCGCCCCGCGGCCGAACTGCCGGAACTGGATCGCCGCATTCACGAACGCATCCGTCTGGGCATTCTAAGCGCTCTGGCCATCAACGAGTCGCTCAGTTTCAACGATCTCAAGCGGCTGCTCAAAACCACCGACGGCAATCTGAGCGTGCACGCCCGGAAGCTGGAAGAGGCACATTACATCAGTTGCACCAAGTTCTTCGAGGGACGAATTCCCCGCACCGAGTATCGCCTGACCGCGGCCGGACGCAAAGCCCTGGAGGAATATCTGCAGCAGATGGAAGAACTGATCCGCCTGACTCGGGACGAGTGAACAAGCTTCTCTTTTTTTGACTCTTCACTCTGTATTACAAAGTACACTGCGAACGTAATCCTAATTTGAGGGTGACCTATGTGGAACACCAGCCTGCAAAGCAATATGAACTTTCCAGCTCCGATCGCAGTCCTCGGTTTCCTCGCGGCCGGTGGAGGTCTGGCGCTCGTGCTCCTCGGTATCTTGGTTGCATACTTCGTCCGCAAGCCGAAGTTTGCCGTGCTGCTCATGAAGCTGACCGCCGCCGCAGCGGCGATTTATTTCGGGCTTCTCCTTGGATTCTCCCTTGGCAGTCACGAGACCACGCTTGCTCCTGGCCGGGAAAAATATTTCTGCGAGATCGATTGCCATCTCGCCTACACGGTCCTGGAGACCAAGGCAGTTTCCGCAGCGGATGGTGTGCGCTACGTCGTCACCCTGCGCACTCGCTTTGACGAGACCACCATTTCCAGCCAGCGTCCCAAAGACTATCCGCTGTCGCCCTCGCCGAGAACTGTGCTGTTGACCGACGCCCAGGGCAACCTTTACGCTCCGGAGTCGACCGATGGCACGCCCCTCACCGTTTGCCTTATACCGGGCCAGTCCTACACCACGGAACTTCATTTCGCAGTACCACACAGCGCCACGGGTCTAAGGCTCCTGGTCCGAACGACTCCGGGATGGCCGGACCACTTCTTGATCGGAGATGAAAACAGCTGGCTGCACAAGAAAGCCTACTTCCAGTTGTAAGAATCAGTTTGCGGTGCTGGGTTCGCGGTTCGCAGGCGTCGGCCTGACATCGCAGGTGCTAGAATCTCGCTCCATGAGATGGTTGCCTGCAATTTTCTTCGCCGCGACGCTGGTCGCGCAGACCGCGCCGGAAGTCGAAATCATCGCGGAACCGCATCACCATCTGGTCCTGCAAAACGCGTATGTGCGCGCCTTCCGGGTAGAGATCCCTCCCGGTCAAGCGACCTTGTTGCATCGCCACCGCCATGACTACGTGGATGTGAATCTCGGCGCAGCGCAGATCTCTAGTCAGATGGATGGCAAGCCTCCAGTGACAACCATGCTGCAAGATGGCCAGACGACTTTCGTGGAAGGCCGCATGGCTCAAGTTGTGCGCGATCTCGGAGCCACGCCTTTTCACAATGTGACGGTTGAATTCCTGAAGGATGAAAAGGCGCGCCAGTCACCCCCACCCAAATGGGATGAGGAACGTGGCTTGCACATTCTTGACCGCGGCACGCAGGACATTCTGTTCGTGAAAGACGGCGTGCGCGTTTCCGAGCTTGATCTCCAGCCTGGCGGGATGATTCCCAGGCACCACCACGCGGGCCCGCACCTGGTGATTGCCGTGACCGATTTGGATTTGCAAAGCGATGTGGTTGGCAAAGGCGTCTCTAAAGTTATTCTCAAGGCCGGGGACGTCGCATGGGCAGCGGGAGGCTTCACCCACACCCTGATGAACGTGGGCCGAGAGCCGGCAAAGTTCATCACACTGGAATTTCATTGAGACTGGCATGACCGTAAACTACAACCGGATCGCGGGGCAGAGCGTGGAGCGGTTGGCGGCGCTGAGCGATGGAATTTTTGCTTTCGCCATGACGCTGCTCGTGCTCGATCTCCGTGTGCCGGCTGCTGAATTGGTGCACAGCGAGCACGACCTGTGGCGTGCTCTGGGTGGCATGGCTCCGCGCCTGCTGGTCTATGCCATGAGCTTTGTGACATTGGGTATTTTCTGGAATGGCCAGCAGGTGCAGTTCAACCATCTGGCCCGCGGCGACCGCAATCTCACCTGGATTCACATTGCCTTTCTAGCATCCGTTACGCTCATTCCGTTTTCCACAGCTCTGCTGGCGCAGTTTATCCGCTACCGCGCGGCCCTGATCGTGTACTGGCTCAACATTCTGCTCTTGGGTGTAGTCGTTTATTGCAGTTGGCGTTGCGCGGTGCTTGGCGGCCTGTTGAAGGCTGACCTCTCGGAGGAAGTTCGCTGCGCGGTGGAGCGGCGCATTCTAATGGCGCAAGCCCTCTATGCGTTTGGGGCGCTGCTTTGTGTCTTCAACACATATTGGAGCATTGCGTTTATCGTCTTGCTGCAGTTGAATTTCGCCATCGCGCCGCGAATCCGCTGGCTGAGTTGGATCTGACCTGGATTGCCGTTCCAGGCGGGCCATGTGGTGGTTTATGAAACCACAGCGCTTTTTGCCGCGTTTCGCGAAACGTATTCCCTTCGAAGCAGAGTTAGATTGTAGAGGAGGGCACATTCTTCGTCGCCGTGCGTGCCATTGGCAACGTGCGAGGGCACTCCGACTTTCATGTCTTCCACTTTTCCTGGGACGGTGGGGCTCGTTCTGGGATTCCGGGTTCTGGTGCACTGAGCCGCAGTGTGAAATAAAGAGTAAGGAAGATTCCTGGAGGTGATCATGAACAATACCGCGAGCAGGAAGGAAGTCTCTGCAAGTTTGGCCGGGGACGTTTCTTTTGGTGGGGGAATTTCTGTTCACCGGCTCGGCTTCGGGGCTATGCGACTGACCGGCCAAGGGGTTTGGGGGCCTCCCTCAGATCGGCAGGGGGCGCTTGCAGTGCTTCGCCGAGCCGTCGAGCTCGGCGTCAACTTTATAGACACCGCCGATTCATACGGGCCACATATCAACGAAGAACTGATCGCCGAAGCGTTGTTCCCGTATCCAGACGGACTTGTTATCGCTACCAAAGGCGGATGGAATCGTCCGGGGCCGGGCCTGTGGACGCACAACGCGAGCCCCGCGCATCTCCGCCAGGCGCTGGAGGGCAGTCTTAAGAGACTGCGCTTGGACTGCATCGATGTTTACCAACTGCATGTGCCCGATCTGGCCGTGTCTTTCGAAGCGTCGGTCGGGGCGCTGGCTGAGTTGCAAAGCGAGGGGAAGATTCGCCTGGTGGGACTATCCAACGTTACCCAAGAACACATTGAACGTGCCCGCAAGATCGTTCCCATCGTCTCGGTGCAGAACCGGTACAGCTTCGCGGACCGCGAATGGGATTACGTTGTGGACTATTGTGAACGAAACCGAATCATTTTCATCCCGTGGTTTCCGCTGGGCGCAGGCAGAGTGGCGGGCGAGGTCCTCACTCGGGTGGCAAAAGCACACCAGACAAATCCCATGCAGGTTGCCCTGGCATGGCTGTTGAAGCGCTCCTCCATCATGCTGCCCATTCCGGGGACATCCTCAACCGAGCATGTTGAAGAAAACGTTGCGGCGGCATCCTTGCGCCTGACGGAAAAGGAATACCAGGAACTAGCCACGGTTCCTCAGCTGGCGGCAGTGCGATAGACAAGAAACTCCAGGCAAATAGGCTCGCGGCGCGCTGCAATGCATTCGATACGGAATGCCCGACTTGCCCGTCAGGGGAAATCAAGCGAGTGTTTCGCACCGCTGGTCGCCGCGTTCCGATTGGTATGTGGACTGCCGACCCTCCGGCAATCATTTAGAATGGATGACTAGCCGGGAAGCAGTGATCGCGGTGACTGACGACAAGGTCACAATCTCGCCGGGTCCACCTTTTTACGCCGCCATGGCGCTGGCCATCGTCGCGGACGCGCTCCAAATCGTCGTTTTTCCGTTATTCGTGGAAGGCGCTCTGTCGCCCGCCGATGACGTATTGGATTTCGGTATCGCCGCTCTGCTGATTCACCTTCTTGGCTGGCATTGGGAATTCCTCCCGTCATTTCTGGCCAAACTCGTGCCCGGTGTCGATCTGGTCCCTTTCTGGACGATGGCGGTGGTAAACGTCTATCGCAAAACGAAGCTCATCGCGGCTGCCGCCGAAGAAAACCGGGAGCATCCTCCGACGGTAGCAGGCCGACTGAATTCCTGAGCATCACGTAGTCGCCGCTCGCTCTTTGTGCCCGAAGCTGCTGTGCGCCTTACGCACTTTTTGAGAGCGTTGTCTGAGATTCCCTCATCTTCTCCGCTTGTGAGAGTTGCTTCACAATCGCCATAGTTCGGGCAGTGTAGTCCACTCGCTTGTCCGACTTCGGGCGTCGTTTGCGTTTGGTGACAGAATCATGCTTTGACATTGGCTTCTCCGGTTGCTGCTCGAGTACGTAAAAGGTCTCTGCGGCAAAAGTCCACACTAATCTCGAAGCCACCATCAAGAATGGTCACTTTTGCACAGGCCCGCGCTTTACTGATTTCGGTGACCAAGACTGCTCGTAGTCGGAACCTATGAGACCAGCTTGGCCAGGGGACGAGCTATACTTTTGAATTCAGCCCACCCGTGAGTTTCTAGTTCAGCACGCCACCTGGGGACGGAGCCGGATCTTCTTACTGCAGTGTCTTGGCCCATGTAAAGTGTTTGATGCTTTCTGCAAACCAATTGTCGATGGGATTAGCTACCTATTTGAACCAATAATGAAGATTGTGAAGGGTTCGATCCGTGTGGCCACGAACAAAAGAAGTGTCGGAAGCGGTTCGACTCAGTCGTCTGCGGTTGGTTCCGTTTCTCTTGCTGATGTATGTCCTCGCCTTTCTGGATCGCACGAACATCGGCTTCGCGAAGCAGGCATTTCAAGCATCCGCTGGGGTATCGGACGCGGCCTATGCGTTCGGCGCTGGGTTGTTTTTCGTGACCTATGCGCTTCTAGAGATTCCTAGCAATCTCATAATGCACCGCGTTGGAGCGCGGATCTGGATGGCACGGATTATGGTGACTTGGGGACTGGCTTCTGCGGCCTTGATGTTCGCTCGGGGGCCGATGTCCTTCTACATCCTGCGTGCATTGCTTGGATCGGCGGAGGCGGGCTTGTTCCCGGGAGTGATTCTTTACCTGACCTACTGGTTCCCTAAGACTCACCTTGGGCAGGTCATCGGACTCTTCTACTTTGGGGCGCCGCTCGCGTTTATTCTGGGCGGACCGCTCTCTGGCCTTCTTCTGGAGATGCGGGGTTTGGGGCTTCAGGGCTGGCAGTGGATGTTCCTGACTGAAGGACTTCTGGCCAGCATGGTTGGCGTAGGGGCATTTTTCTATCTGGATGATATGCCGCCTGACGCAGGCTGGCTCCCCACCGCGGAGAAAGAGGCTCTTATCGCTGTGATTGCTCGTGAGAACCTTGAGAAGATATCTCCCAGGTTGAAGGCCGTGTTGGCGAATCCCCATGTTCTGCATTGCGTGGTCATATACTTTCTTATTCAGGCGAGTGTCTACGGGGTGATCTTTTACCTTCCAGCACAGGTAGCGGCACTCCTGGGGGTGCAGATCGGATCGAAAGTCGGCATGGTGACGGCCATTCCATGGGTCTGTGCGATGGCCGCCACTTACTTCGTACCGCGGCTGGCTGATCGCAGCGGTAAACATCGCGTGATCGCGACCGCGACGCTGGCGGTGTCGGCGATCGGCATTGCTCTTTCGGCGACTAATCGCCCTGAACTTGGAATGGTAGCGCTCTGTGTCGCTGCCGCTGCCTTCATGGCGGTGCAGCCGATTTTCTGGACCTTTCCGGCCACCTATCTGGGAGGCGTAGCAGCAGCCAGCGGCATTGCTTTGATCAATGCTCTTGGCGCTTTGGGAGGATTCGTGGCTCCCAACATCAGGAACTGGGCGGACGTGAGATTCCACTCTCCTCGAGCGGGACTCTACGTTCTGGCGGGAGCCGCGTTTCTTGGATCCCTGCTTATCCTAGGGTTGCGAAACGATGTTTCCCGGGATGCTCCCGGCATTGCGGTACTGAAATCGAGCGACGAGGAATTCTGACCATGGCTGTTCCAACAATTCGAGAGGTCCGTGCGTTCATAACCCGTGGCGGAGGTGGCGATTATCACGATCAGGGGAAAGGGCACTGGATCGATGATCACATCTCGACTCCCATGGCGAAGTATCCTGAATATCGCGCCAGCCGGCAACGTTTCGGTATCAATGTGCTTGGCACGTTGATTGTTGAGATCGAAGCGAGTGATGGGACGATCGGATTCGGAGTTACTACGGGAGGTGAACCCGCCGCGTGGATCGTCGAAAGGCACCTTTCCCGCTTCGTGAAAGGGGCAGCCATCACCGACATCGAGCGTATCTGGGATCAAATGTACCTGTCGACTTTGTACTACGGCCGCAAGGGCCTGGTAGTGAATGCCATCAGCGGGGTGGACCTGGCGTTGTGGGATTTGCTCGGCAAATGGCGGCAGGAGCCGGTCTACCAGCTCTTGGGCGGGCCGGTTCGCGAATATCTGGAATTTTACGCTACCGGTTCTCGACCCGATCTAGCGAAGAAGCTGGGGTTCCTCGGTGGGAAAATGCCCCTTCACCACGGGCCGGCCGAAGGTGATGAGGGAATGAAGAAGAACATCGCCATTCTGGCTGACATGCGTTCCAGGGTGGGCGGAGATTTCTGGCTTATGCTCGATTGCTGGATGAGTCTGGACTTGAACTACGCGGAGCGGCTCGCAATCAAGGCGCACGAGCACGGCCTGAGATGGATCGAAGAGGCGCTTTCTCCCGATGACTACTGGGCCTACCGCGAACTGCGGCGCAGGGTTCCAGCCGGAATGATGGTGAGTACAGGGGAACACGAGAGCACGCGCTGGGGTTTTCGAATGCTGTTGGAGATGGAGTGCGCCGACATCATCCAGCCCGATGTCGGATGGTGTGGTGGGATTACGGAACTGCTCAAGATCTCGGCGATGGCTGATGCGCGCGGAGTGATGGTCGTGCCTCACGGATCCAGCGTCTACAGCTACCATTTTGTGGTGACACGGCACAACAGCCCATTTGCCGAATTTCTGATGATGGCCCCGGGAGCCGATGTGGTGGTGCCAATGTTCTCACCGCTTCTGCTGGACGAGCCGGTTCCGGAAAATGGCCGTATGAAGGTACCGGAGCGCCCCGGTTTTGGAGTGAGGCTTAACCCAGACTGCAAACTGATTCGCCCCTTTCTCGCGAGCCGTTAGAATGCGTACCGTGATCGATTGGCGAACAGGAGAGGGGGCTGTTCACTATGGTATTTGACGGACGTTTTTCCGGCCGGACCGCTATCGTTACGGGCGGAGCTTCCGGCATTGGCCTCTCGGTTGCCGCGCGTCTGGTGGCGGAAGGCGCCAAGGTGAGCCTGTGGGACAACAACGAGGCGGCCCTGCACACCGCCAAATCTTCCACGGGTGCCTCCCACGTGTGCCGCGTCGACGTTGCCGACCCGGATCAGGTGATGCATGCCATGGAGCAGAGCGTTCCTGCTTTGGGCCAAAGGCTCGATGTTATGGTCGCAAGCGCCGGCGTAACTGGCCCGAACGAGTCGCTTGCAGAGTATCCCGTCGATGCATGGCGCCGCGTCATCGACGTCAATCTGAATGGATCGTTCTATTGCAACCAAGCTGCCGTGCGAGCGATGAAAGAGAACGGCTATGGCCGCATTGTAAACATCGCTTCGATCGCCGGTAAGGAAGGTAACCCGAATGCATCCGCGTACAGCGCGTCTAAGGCAGCCGTGATCGGACTTACCAAGTCCCTGGGGAAGGAACTGGCCAAGACCTCGATCCGCGTCAATTGCGTTACGCCGGCTGCGGTACGGACCGCAATCTTCGACCAGATGAAGCAGGAGCATATCGACTTCATGCTTTCCAAGATCCCGCTCGGACGCTTTGGATTAGTAGAGGAAGTCTGTGCGCTCATCTGTTGGCTGGCCTCGGAAGAGTGTTCTTACAGCACTGGCGCCGTATTCGATGTTTCCGGCGGCCGCGCCACCTACTGATTCGCGTTCAGGCTCATGATTTCCCGAAAAGCTGACCTTCCTGTCTCAGGTGACCAGTTGCGACTGAGCGGCCGTGCGCTGGTGCCATCGATAGATGCCGATTGAGTTCTTCCAGAAGAACTTTTCTAAGGCGCGTTGCCCTTTGCCGTTTACATACCGGCTGATTATGTCGAAGGTGGCGGCGTAGGGTGCGACGTGATCGCTGTTCGGCCAGTCGCTGCCGTACAGCAAGCGATCTTCTCCAAAAATCTCCCAGATTTCGTCAAGCCACGGCTTGTAGAAATCGAGATCCGTTGGCACCTTGCCATCCACCAGACGAAGGACCTCCGAGCCTTTGACAAAAACATTGCTGCGCTGGCCGAGGGCTCGCAAGTCTTGCTCATACGCTCTCCGAGCCGCAGGCTCTGCCGGTGGCACGGCTTGTGGCAGGTGGTCGATCACAATGCGCAAGTCGGGAACGCGATCCGTGAGATTAAGGATTTCCGCAATGAGCACCGGGTTTGGATTGGCGCTTTCCAGTAACAGGCCAGTAGCCGACACCCGTTTCAGGTTCGTGATGAATTCAGCGTTGTTCAACTGCCCGCCGAGACTCCGTCCCCAGAGATTGCCATAGCGAATGCCCCGGAACAGAGAGTTCGCCCGCAAGTGCTCCAGTTGTCGTGGAAAGGTGGGAGCGGCGGGATCGAGGTCTCCGATCACTCCAACGATTATTGTGTTTTTAGCCGCAACCTTGAGCAGCCAGTCATTGTCTTTGACCCAAGGACTGCACTCCACTGCGAGCGCGCCCACAACTCCAAACGGCATAGCGAGACTCTCGTACCGCGGTGGCAGCGCGGGCCGGTAAAGGACGGTATCGGACTGGTCGGGCCAGGGAACTCCGCCAAGCCGTCTGGGATCGAAGAGGTGAATGTGTGTGTCAATGATGGGGAACCCAGGCCCGGGCGGATCTGGTGCGTAGGCAGAACTGAAGCACCCGGCGCCTTGCAGAATAGCAAAGCATGATCCGGTCCTAAGAAAAGACCTTCGCCTTGCATCAGTCAACATGTTCTCCTCGGGCAGTCATTTTCCTGGCACGGACTTCCTGCGTTTTCGCGGGTGGGGAGCCTCATTGCCCATCACAAATTTGTAGGCCATGCCGAGCAAATCCCGCAACACATCGGGGCTGACGCGGGCCAACCGAACAAGCACAGCGGAATAGTCGCGGTAGTGATCGGTCACGTAATAAACAGCGGGGTCCGCGGCGAGCAGTTCGGCACGGTCATCGAAATCCACGCGAACGACAAGCGAACCCGCTTCGGCGGAGCGATTAGAGGGGACACACGCAAGAAGTTTTCCGTGGACCTTGAGTGCTGGAACGCCGTACGCGGTGCTCTCTTCCACGTCGGGCAAGGCCAGTCCGATATTCCGCACAGCACGGAAGTCGATGATGCTTTTGGGCATCTGGATCAGCGCGATTGGGTGAAATCCGTTGCCCTTGTCTGGCTCGGCAAAGTCATGGATTTCTCCTTCAGCTCACACGCGGCTGCGATTATCATCGAGAACAGGAATCCTTTCAAGCAGGCGTCGAGTCCGGAGTGAGATCCCGAACTGTTTGCCCTGGGCACTTTTTGAGAGCGCCGTCTGAGATTCGCTCAGCTTCTCAGTCCGGGAAGTGATCCATATTTGCCCATGAAAAGCAATGAGACTAAAGTTTTCCGCGCCTTCAGCCGATAGAATAGGCAGAGACCTCAACCGCGACAGCGGAGGCGTTATGAGCGACATTACTACCGGACGGTTGGAGCCGACAGCCCCGGTGCCCGAGCCTATTGGGCAGAATATGCCCCGCCGCGAATCGGGCGCGGGAACTCGCCGGAGGCCCTCACATCCGGCGGCGCAAGAACCACCCGAGATTGAAGACGATTCCGACGACCCGCCGCATCAAGTGGATTCCCTGGCATAGTCCGCAACGGCCTACTAGGCTCCCTGCGTTCCGGAGTCACCAATATCAGGGAGCCGGGAGCGTACACGCGGGCCTTCGGGACTGACCCGCAGACCCGCCTTTCGCCGGCGTTACCACGGGTGCTTCCTTCAGGCTAGTTGGCCCCCATCCACAAACAGCAGCGAGCCAGTTATGTAATCCGCATCGCTTGAGGCCAGAAAGACCGCAGCTCCAGCAACATCCTCGGGGACCCCAACTCGTCCGAGCGGGATGAGGTTAGTGTATTTCTTCATGAAATCGGGATCTTTGAGGAATGGTTCGGTTAAACGCGTGCGAATTAGTCCAGGTGCCACCGCGTTGGAACAAATTCCGTAGGCACCCAACTCGCGGGCAAGAGTCTTCGCCAGCAGGAACAAGCCCGCTTTGGAAACGTTGTACGGGGCTAAGTTAGCCTCCGCATCCCAGGCGTTGGTGGAGGCCATAAAGATCATCTTGCCTTGGCGCTGCTTGATCATGTGCCCAGCTACGGCACGCGCAAACCAGAATGCTCCCTTAAGGTTGATGTCAATTGTCCAATTCCAGATTTCGTCCGTGGTCTCAACAAACGGAGTTGCCTTCGCCACCCCAGCGACATACATCAGGACATCAACTCGCTTATAAGTGCGGACCACACGTGCCACTGTGCGATCCACTTGTCGCCGGTTGCGCACGTCACAAAGAACACCCAAGACTTTACCTTTCCCGGCCTCAATCTCGCGTACGGTCGCACCCAGTTGGCTCCGGTCAATGTCGCCAATTACGACCGTTGCACCTTCGGCGGCAAGGCGCAGCGCGATCGCCTTGCCAATGCCCTGCGCGCCTCCAACAACAATGGCGACCTTTCCTTCAAACCGCCTAGGTGACAATGCCGGCTTCGCTGGTCTTTTTAGGAGACGCCTCTGGGGATATTTCCCCGCACTATCAGGCGAAATGATCTGCTTCTCCGCGTTCATGCGCGAAACTGAAAGCTTGCGTCTTGCCATCGTTCACCTGCGCCGGGCCACCGCGTTTGTTGGTAGCCGAAAATAATGGGGGACTACCCGCCTCAGAAGAGAAACTTCAGGGCAAACTGAATCAATCGAGGATCGCGAGCTGCTTGCGGGAACCCCATTTGAGATGTCCCCAGTTCGACCGCCACTGGCTCAAACTGGCCGTCTGAGCCAGTGGGACCCGTCAGAAAATTCGTATGATTCCAGATATTGAAGAAGTCAGCCCGGAACTCAAAGTGCATCCCCTCTCGAACGGGAAAACTCTTGAAGATGCTGATGTCCCAATCCTGGTAACCCGGGCCGCGAACCGAGTTTCGGGGTTCGTTCCCGAACGTTCCCTGAACCAGATCGCTGGCAAAGGCGCACGTGTTGTAAAAGGTGCCCGGCACGCAAGGCTTAGCATTGGGGTTGCCAATGACATCTGGACGTGCGCAGTTGAATGCGACAGTGCCTCCGCAATCGGTATTCGAACTATTTACGAGCGGATCCGAAACGGTAAACCAGTTGCCTGTGGAAGCGGAGGTAATACCGGCCAATTGCCAGTTGCCGATCAACTGATTCAGAGACCCCGAGGCGCTTCCGGCAAACCGCTTGCCGCTCCCGAATGGTAGCGCGTAAGCGTATGCCACGACGATATGATGGCGCGCGTCGAAGTCGGAATTCCCATATTCCATGCCGGGATAACGCTGATCGCGGAAGTCCCCGTTGTTGAGGGACCCGAGGCTTGCGCTAGACGCATCGTCCAACGCGTGACTGTAGGTGTAGGACAGGTCGAATTCCAGTCCATGGCTCAGTCGCTTTTCCAGGTGCGCTTGCAGCGAGTTATAGTTGGAAAATGTGTCGGAGCGGAGCTCAGCGATGGTTCCATCGACAGCGGGGAAGGGACGGCGCGGCGCCAAGGGCGCATTCGGATCAGCGCTGGGGACGGCCTGATTGCCGTTGTAGAAGCCGTAGAGGTGTTGTCCGTGCGAACCGGCGTAGGAGATCTCCAACACGGTTTGGCTGGGCAGTTGATATTCGAATCCGAGATGCCACTGGTGCATCATCGGCGTTCTCAGATCGGGAGCGAGCGAGTAGAGCAGCGGATTGTTGGGATCAGTCAGCGAGCTTGCCGGATAGCCCTGCGTCCAAAAATTGTTAATCATTAAGCTGGTATCTACCGGGGGACCAGACTTCAACCCGATCGCACAATTACCTGGATCTGCCGGGTTGGCATCGGGCGGAGACGGACTGCCGCACGGTGAAGCGAACGCCTGTTGCTTGAAAAAAGGTGGATTGAACCCCGGGCTGGGAAATGAATACGGTCCATCCTCCTGCCCGCCGTAGAAAATGCCGTAACCTCCGCGCACTACGAGCTTGCTCGTGATTTGATAAGCCCATCCCAGCCGCGGAGCAACGTTCGTATAGTCTTGGCCGATCAAGCCCGATGACCCATTCCTCTGAATCGGCAAGAAGGAAGCTATGGTGGGAGTGAGAGCTGCATTCTGGCCGCTGGGCACAATCAGAGAGCCGGTGCTGAAATCAAAGGTGGCCATTTCGTTGTGCCCCTCGGTGAACGGCATGAAGAGTTCATACCGTAGCCCGAGGTTCAAAGTGAGCCGGCTGTTCACGCGAATGTCATCCTGCCCGTAAAATGAGAAGGTGTTCCGGTGGTAGTCCACATTCCGCAAACTGGCCAGATCGGCGCTGTCAGGGATACCCAGCAGAAAGGAAGCGAAATCGACTCCTCCAGTCGTCGAGCCGTCTGAGTTGAAAGGCAGCGCCGGATTGTCGGTAAAGTCGGGCCCGAAGGTCATGTCTCCGCGGGGCGCGGAGATTTGGAATATAGTGACTTGCTCTTTTCGGATCTCGGTGCCGACCTTCAGGGAATGCCGTCCGCGAATCCAAGTGATGTTATCGTTCAACACAAAGCTATTCTGCTTCTCAATCGACGGCAAGAAATCAGAGCTCCCCACGCAGGCTACATCAACAAAACAGATCGATGGCAGACCGCCAAAATCGGGTTGGAAGGGCACTCCGAGCAAGCCAATCTGTCCCGATACGTCGGTATTCGCGTTAGCCTGCAAGCGATGAGAATTGATCCGGTTGTACCCAAACCGGAACTCGTTTATCAAAGTCGGCGAGAACTGGTGAATCTCGCTTAAAGCCAGGCTGCGATAGCTGTTGTCCTGTTGTCCGGCGGTGAAACCGCCGCCATCCAGTTCGTTGCTGAAGGGGCTGGGAGTGAAAATAGGCTGGTCTTCATAACTGAACCGGGCGAAGAAATCGTCGCGGTCGAAAACCTTGTGATCCACCCGCACATCGACGTTGTTCTGGCCGGTGCTTTTTTTGGGCTCAACCAGGAAATTGTTTCCCCCATAACTGAAGTTCGGCGTTGGAGATGGATACAAAGCAGCTAACTTTGCCGCGACCGGATTGATTGCGCCGGGCCCGCTGCTGGGGAAGATATTGGTGGGGACCCCGGCGCCCGTTGTCCCGATCGGGACACCGCAAAGGCCACCAGGATAACTTCCACTCACTGGTTCTGTTTGGGTTAGCCGGGTATCAAAAATTTCTCCCTGGTAAGTTGGGTTCCCGCTGCAATCGAGAACGGTTGCGCCGCTGGTTGGATCCACCACGGGAGTGGTCAGGTCCAGGAAGCTGGAAAAGTCGCCCCCCAGCATGGCGGGAGTGGGAATCAGCAAAAGCTGCGGCGAGGCCTGACGAATGCGCAATCCCTCGTAGTCCACGAAAAAGAAAGTACGATCCTTGATAATCGGCCCACCCAATGTGGCTCCGAACTGATTCTGCTGGTAAATCGGTCGTCCAAGAAAATCGAACGCGTTTCGACCATCCAGCTTGTCGTTCCGGAAAAACTCATAGACATCGCCGTGGAGGCGATTGGTTCCGGACTTGATGACGGCGTTCATAATTGCGCCATTCCCGCGGCCAAATTCGGCACTGTACGAATTGGTTTCGACCTTGAATTCCGCAATGGCATCCACGGAAGGTTGAATTACATAGGCGCTGCCATTCAGAACATCTCCCAGGTTGGCATTGTTATCGATGCCATCGAGCAGGAAGTTGTTCTGTAGCGACCGCGCTCCGTTGGAGCTGAAGCCGTAGCTGGTATCGGTGCGAGATCCCGGTTCGCTGGGCGCGACTCCGGCGGCGAGCTGGGCAAGCTGCGCAAAATTCCGTCCGTTTAGTGGGAGGGTGGTGGCGGTATGACTGTTCACCACCTGTCCGAGGTCCGAGGTTTCGGTCTCAAGTTGTGAGCCTTGTGAGGTGACTACGACGGTTTCCGCCACTTGGCCGATTTGCAAAGTCACATCGACGGCTGGCCTGGCCTGCACGTCCAACACAATTGGTCCAACGACCGCCTTTTTGAAGCCTTGCTTTTCCACAGTGACGTCATAGCGGCCAATGCGGAGCGGAGTGACGACATATTCGCCTGAGGCATTGGTCGAAGTACTAACCGAGGTACCTCGATCCACTTCCGTCACCTTCACCTTCGCGTCCGCGACCACGGCGCCGGAGGAGTCTCTCACCACCCCAACAATGCTTCCGGTGTCCTTCTGCGCCGAGGCGGCGACCACGAGTCCGAGGCACGCTAGTACTACGACGGCAATACGGAAAAAGGTCGTCCGGCGGTTTCGATTGGAGGTTTGGAGAAGACAAGACAAATTGGACTGCAAACCTTGAGATGTTTGGAAAATGACAGCTAGAGAGCTCATAACTGGCTCCTTCTATCGGGTCAATAAAGACAGGCGTTGAGGAACAGACTGATCGTTTAGCAATTTGTATTTGGGAGGACTATCCATGCCAGAGTCGATGGGAGCCGATCGCACCAGGCGGCGAGACGAGCAAACGAGAGAAGCCAACAAAAACCTGCGGAGCGCGATTGCTCGGCTAGTCATTGGTGAAACATTTCACTTAGATACATCCGATGATTCGCGAAAGTCAAGCCAAGAAAATCACAGGGTACGTCCCGATTGGAACCGCAACTTTGCGAAGCATCCCGCCGCGAACTCTATTGCACTCGGCCGCGGAAAAATCAATCGAGCATTTCTCTAGACCCTATATTCTACCGCTTCACTCAGAGAAGATGGCTGCCTCCCCTTACCAGAAGCTAATCGAGCAATCTCATCTCTTGCCATCACGGCGCGCTATAGTCGCGTATTTTATTCTTGACCGCCGGGGCTCATCCGGCGTATTAGCATGACCGTAAACCCTTTATCTACGCATCATACACGCCAAAGCGACAGCAGCCGGGGTAGAAATGAAAAAGGCTAGAACGACAGTTTCGAGGTGTCTGCTGAGAAAATCTTTCACGACAAGGCTTGTTATTGGATTCCCGGACTGTGATTTCCGGGAGGAGACGCTCATGATTGCAAGAAGACTGCATTGGCTCATGCTGATTTTCGCAGTGGGCATAGCAGCAAGCTTTATTTGTCCTGCCGCAGACGCAGCGGATGAGGCTGTTTCACTGAGTAACCGATCGCTTCATGTCGCGGTTCGCGCTCAGGATGGGGCAGTTGAGCTATGGTCAGTCGAGTTGCGCAACCGGGTTCTAAGCGCTCGTGTAGGGGCTGAGGTTAACCATCAGTGGCTGTGGTCGAATAGCTATCCGAAGCATCAAACTGTGCCGTCGAATTTCCAGACAGCCTTGGGTTCTGGACACCAAGTCGAGGTGTCATTCACCGGGCTAGCGAGCAAGCCGGATCTCAAGTACATCCTCCGCTTGTATGACGACCTTCCGTTCGGCGATTTACAAATCGAGGTAACGAACACCGGACGCGAGGAGATCAGCGTACAATACATCCGAGTGTTGGATGTGATTGGAGAGCACCCCGTTGATCTGAATGGCCCTGATGCCAGTGACCGAGTGTTATCCGACAGCTACAGCGAGGATCGCCCTCCGCTCCAGATCTACGATCTAGGCAAGGAGCCTCCGTATCTGGGAGAAGACGATTTTGGCAAAGGGTCTGGCGAACTGCATCTGGCGGTTGGAAGTCAGCTGATCTACAACCAGAACAGCAGGTTCAGCCTGTTCCTTGCCGCACTGACCTCCGATCGCTGGCTCACCATCCTTCGCTTGAAAACCGCTCACAATTCGTCGGGTGCAGCTCAAATCGCTGCATACGAGGTCGATTCCACTGGAACCACGGAAATTACGAAGAAGGAATCGCTGCGCGACGATCCCCCATCCGACCAGATGGAACTGAGCTTGCCGGTTCCGGCAGGAGGCCAGATTAATTCCGAGCAGGTGATGTTCATGGCCGGGCAAGACTACCACGCGCAGCTGGAAACTTACGCCCGTGCGGTTCGTGACTTGCACCATGCCCTCGTTTCCAAGCCAGCGCCGTGGGGTTGGTGGAGTTGGACCGCATACTATTTTGGTCTTACCCAGGCAACCGCGCTTTCCAACGCACAGTGGTTATCTGAGCACCTGAAGGGTCTCGGTTTTGATTTCTTTCACTTCGATGCTGGATACTCCTACGCGGACGGTGAATACACGACCGCCAATGCGACTCTGTTTCCGGATGGAATGCAGGAGTTGGGCCGCAAAGTTTGTCAGCTCGGATTACATCTTGCTCTCTGGACGGCTCCGTTCAGAGTCTCGGAACGAGCATGGGTTTACCAACACCATCCCGAGTGGCTGGTGCACAACGCCGCGGGGAAACCGATTCAGATTGGGTTGGTTGAGTCCAGCCAGGATGCGATTTATGTTCTCGATCCCACACATCCCGGAGCGCAGGATTATCTCCGTCATACGTACGAAACGCTTGTGCGAGATTGGGGAACACGCTACTTCAAGCTTGACTTCATGGATGACACTGCCATTGAGGGGGTCCATTACCGGCCGAACACCACTGCGCTCGAAGCGCAGCGCATTGGTCTCCAGGTTATACGCGAGGCTGTCGGTCCCGATGTCTATCTCGACAAGGATGGCAGTCCGATGTTGAATACGGTGGGACTCACGGACTTGGGCCGGCTTTCGACCGATACAGGCCACTCCTTTGAGGGAGATAAGGAGGACGCCACGGGGATTGCGGCGCGCTACTACATGAACGGCAACTTTTATGGCGCTGATCCCGATGCTTTCACGGTTGCGGGACAACTAATTACGGACCAGACGTGGCACCAATCCAAGACGCCGCTCACCGTGGATGATGCCGAGGTCTCAATCGCACTGGCGGCGATCGCCGGAGGCATGTTCGAACTCGGGGATGATCTGCCGACCCTGGGCACTGAATCGGAGCGTGTCAAGCTGGTTGAGAACCAGGATCTCCTGGACATGGTGCGCCTGCAGCGGTCTTCCAAACCTGTCGATCTGATGACCTATTCCAGCGAAGACGGACAGCCAAGCATTTTTGTTCTCCGGGAGGACCGCCGACAAGCGGTCCTGGTCGTCTTCAACTGGACCGACAGTACGCGGTCGCACCAGTTCAGGATGAGCGATTTAGGCTTGCCTGGGGAGCATCCCTACAACCTGTCCGACATCTTTCGCAGAGATCGGCCGGTGTCTTTTGACCACGAAGTCTTGCGAACTGAAAACCAACCTCCCCATTCTGTGCGGCTGGTGAAAATTGTGGACACATCGGTGCCGGCCGCCGCCCCGTCCATGTCGCTTAAGGTTCCCGAACAGGCACAGCTTGGACGCACCGTAGAATTGTCAGTGGTTGTTGACCCAGAGGGCGTGCCAGCATTGGCTTATCACTGGGATTTCGGTGATGGAATCTCAGCCCAGGGGCCTGTCGCCACTCATGCTTATACCCGCAATGGCCTCTATACAGTGCGGCTGAGCATAGATGGCTTAGATGGAATCGCCGCCACCAGGGCATCCTCAATCCTCGTGACGGGAAACATCACGACAACTTACGACGTTCCTGGTGCGCGCCGTTACGAGGAGCATCGCACCAGTCAGAACCCCTAGTTTGTGGAGGTTAATGGGCGCCAACAACAATTTAATCCTGAGATCTTGGATGATACGGAAGGGAACGCCAATACTCGCACCGGAGCGTTCCCGCGTGACCAATTACGTAAGCTTGGACGATTGACTGAGGGAGCGGCAGGCGAGGCATCGACTGGTTGGCCGATACCCCGCCCGGTTCTCGTTCGATGAGCGATCGGGTCCCCCGGCGCAGGACGACCTTACCTCTTGGAGGGCTCCCGGTTCGCTGGCTGCTGTCTCTGCTGTAACTGCTGCGTCTGCTGTTGGTGTTTCTGCTGCAATTGCTGCGTCTGTTGCTGGTGCTTCTGCTCTACCTGTTGCTTTTGCGCGTCATTTGCCTTCTGTTTATCCAGTTGCACGTGCTCCTGGTCCTGCTGCTGCTGGAGCTTGTCTCGTTCCTGCTGCTGCTTCGCGATTTGCTTGTCCTGCTGCTGCTGGTATTTCTTGTCCTGCTTCGGGTTGCCCGTATTTGGCGTGCTCCGTGCCAAGGGCGGAAGTTCGTGAGGATGGACTGCCGTACTGGTTTGTGCTGTGTTGTTGTCTGACCTTCCCCGATTTCCTCCCTGATTGGCTGGAGTATAAGGCGCACCTGCCTGTTTGGCCGGTACCGCACCGCGGTCATTAAAATCTCCTGGCCTGGGTGTCGCCGCGACGCCTGGCTTGCCCATGTTCCCTGACGCACGTTGCTGCGGGTTGGCTCGGGCCGCCTGCGCGTGTTGAGTTTGAGTCGCGACCGGCGGGATATGTCTTTCATGCGCCGCAGATTCCTCTTCAGCGGTCGCACGCGCGTTGATTCCGCCATTGCCGCCGTTGTAACTGACGTAACTGTCGTTGTGGTTCATCGCAGGGGTGTTGTAAACGTTGTGAATTTCATTCATGTTCACATTGTTCACAGCACGGTTGTAAAAAAAGCGTCCGTTATCCCAACGCCCGCCTTCAAAGCCCATACCGAAATAACCGAAGCCATAGTTGATTCCGCCGTAGAAGCCGACATGCGGGCCCCAGTAGCCGTCGTAGAACACAAATCCGTCGCCGCCCCAGCCCCAATAGGCTGGAGTCCACAGGAAGCCGACTTCCGGCGCCATCACCCACGTGCCTGGCACCCAGTAATAATCGCTAACGTCATAATCGTAGGCCCAATAGCCAGGTGTCCAGAGATAACCGTCTCCCGGACAAAGTGGCTGCTCATAGACAGGCAGCGGGGGCGGGCCGATCCTAATGGCCACGCCAATTTGCGCAAACGACGCTGCCGACATGCCCAACACGATGATCGCGAACAGTAGTGTACGAATGAAGCGGATATGCATTTGATTCCTCTGGCCCATCATCCCTCGTTTTCCCGGTGCTGCTCTGCTGCTACGGGTTACGTGGATTCACTGTCGTGTTTGAGCCAACTTCGAATTAAATTGCTACAAGCCGGATTTGGCGCGCCGTTGGCCGGCATGCATAAGACCACCGACCCGGCACGACTGATGACTGCAAATGGAGTCTCTCTACTAGAGTCCAGCCTCGATTTAAAAGTTAGAAGCCCACAGAATCTCTGTCTGCTCACAATTGACCACTCGCGAGGTCCCCCGGCATGTGAGTATTGGCAACCCTTTTTCCTTTGCAGACTACCGTTTTTGCAAACTCATACGGGCGAGAGCTCTATCTCTCCCCGAATCAGAGCTTTTCCTTGTTATCTGCCGCTGAACGCGCTCTTGCGAGAGAGAACGTTCTGTGCAAGTTGGGGCGGAATTTGGCCGGACGAAGTGGAGCGGAGACAGCGCAGCTGTTAGCATAGCTTCTTAGCATCGCCACGAGTTGACACAAAGTGCCTGCTCAGTTCAGAGAGTTGGAATAGCACCATGGTGATCAATGAAATGACTGAAAAAGAGTGTCGCGATATTCTGTCGCGGAGCTCGCTCGGCAGGCTCGGCTGCTCGCAAGAGAATCAGCCCTACGTGGTTCCAATTTATTTCGCGTACGAATCCGATTACTTCTATGTCCTTTCCACCGTCGGGCAAAAGATCGAATGGATGCGCGCAAATCCCAAGGTTTGTGTCGAAGTAGATGAAATCGCAAATGAGTCTGAGTGGGCGAGTGTGATGGTCAACGGCCACTATCAGGAACTACCCGAGCCCCAGTTTGCGGATGAGCGCGTGCATGCGCGTAAGCTCCTGGAGGAACGTCACCTGTGGTGGCAAAACGCGCTGGCCGAGCGCCAGATGAAGTTGGGTGACGACTTGATTGAGTCGATCTTCTTCCGCATTCACATTGATTCCATGACCGGTTTGCGCGCCCTGGCCGGAGTCAAGTAGCCCGCCGATGGGCATGGCCGAAACCGAGCGCGGTAATCCGGGGTCTTCGCCAACATCCCATCGCCGACCCGGCCTAGGGTTGTGCGTTCCTAGTGTCTGACGAGTGAGAGCAACGACAGAATAACCACATTCCAGCACACTACGCCAACGTAAAACACGTTCACAATCCAGAGCCGTTTGCGAACGCCCAAGGCAATGAGCACTGCGATGACTTTGCTCGCCAGAACGCCGCCCACCGGCCCAAAAAGAACATTCAAGTGCGCGACTAGAGGATTGACCTCGAATGCTCCGACGTGGAATGCAAGCATCGTCGTAAAAAAATCCAGAACTTGCAGCACAACGAAGGTGGCTTTGGCTTGCAGTATCGTCACAACGTTCATCTCGCTAGCGCAAACATGTTAGTGGAGCGAATCGAGGCCGGGAAATGAATATTCTCAGAATATTAATTCAAAGGCAAGCCGAAAGGCTTGCCAGTCAAGGATCTGCTCGGTGAGATTGAGCCAAGTTTACTGAGCCAAGGGAATGCCGAGCATAATTTTGATGGCGACCGGATGCCCATTCAGCTGAGCGGGCCGGAAGATCCACTTGTTCAATGCCTCTGTAATACTTTCCGTTAGAGCGTCATCGGGACTCTGCACGATCAGCATCTCGTCGACCTTTCCTGCGGTGCTAATCACCGCGGAAACAACGATCACTCTATCTGAATACCGGTTGACCAGCCCGGCTGGCCAGTGCGGTATCTCTTTGAAGATGGCGTAGGGCGGCGTCAGCCCCTTCATGGTGCGGCTTGCTCCATCGGCATTCGATGCGCCATCCGTTCCTTGCAGAGGGGCATACTGCAGGGTCCATGCGATGGATGGATCATCGGTGGTTTTTCGCGCATCGAGGTACACGGTGTAAGTTTTTTCGTTCGAGAAAACCCCGTAGTCGGGAAGCCCGCCACCACTCATCGCGGTTGAGACAATCGTCATGCCGTACGAAGTCTGGGCAGGCACCGGCGTGGCCCCGTGCTCTTTGGCCACGTTCGTTCCACCGGTCAGCCTGCCTCCCTGAATTGTTATGCCGGGGAACGCCCCGCCGCCATGACCGCTTCCTGAGCCTGTTCCACTGCCTGCGGTCGTTCCCGCCCCCGTTCCCAGAGCTGAGCCGACACCCTCTCCCCGGCCGGCGCCATTACCAGTGCCTCCATTCCCGGCCCCTTCGTTATCCCCAGTTCCTACGCCCTTTCCGTTGCCGCCACCTCCACTAGCCGGCAGGCCGCGGTTCTTGCCAGCGCCTGCGGCAACTTCCGCTGCTGCATTCCCCAAAGGGGCGCTCGGGCTATTGCCGATACCAGCGGCTTCAGAGCCCACGGACTTCGAGCCCGGCGACGGCGTTGCAGAGGCCGTATTGGCTTCGGGGGAGACGGCGAACTGTCCCCGGGTTTCCGCCAACGGAATCTTAGGAGAAGGTTCCGGCGGTATGGGAGTTGGGCTCAATGCCACGATGCTCCGCGCTCCTGGCCCGTGCGTCGGTAACTCAGAAAGCCTCTCAGGGGGTATCTGCCGGGATTTCTCTGTTGGTGGAGGCGGTGCAGCCACGGAGGTTGGCAAGCGTGGCGCCATCTCACGCGTTTGAAGCGGCAGAGTCAGCTTGGGGGGCGGAGATGGGCGAAGCGCAGGCAGAATCGGATTGTCCGAAGCCATTTGAGGAACTTTGGCGGATAGCGCGATCTTCGGCGGTGCTATCGGCGCGACGGGGGAAGGTTGATTTGAGGTCTTATTCCGTCGCAGGTCTAGAGGCGCAGGTGGCGCCGCGTCTGCGCTCTGCACCAGATTCGGCAGGGGCACAAACGTCCGCAAGATAGGCAACTTCTTCAAACCAGACTGGATCAGGGTCTGATTGAAATTCAGCGGGTTCGGTGGATTGGAAAGGAACGGCTGTTTTCCGGGATAACTGAGACCCTTGCTGCTGCGCGCGGGCAGCTGCGCTGAGGTTCTCCAGGTGACGCCAGAGCCCCCTCCGCGACGGCCGCTGCCTTCATGTCCTCCACCAAGTACGGGAAGATAGACCAATCGTTCGCCCTGGTTGATGCTGAAAGGGTTCCGGTGATGAATGGAGTGCGCGAAGTTATGAGTGGCCAGAAAAAGGATGGCAAATATTACGATTTCGTGAAGGACCGAGGAAAGAAAGAGTGCGCGGCTCGGCAGATAGGTGGAAGGAAGAGTCGCGAACGTGAGCTGCACGGACGACTGCGGAAGTGTTTCTTCCATTGGCTCAGATACCGGCATTAGTAATTGCAGAGAGAACCTCTTTCAGCATGCCGGAGGAGGGCTTGAAGCAAGATCTGCAGTGAAGTTGAGTCACTTTGCACTCAACTTGTCCATCGCCTAATCGCAATGTCCGAGTGGCATTCTCATTGCGAAATCACCATCTGTGAGGTGCTGGTCATGGTGATGGTAGTGCTCTTCACAAAGGGAAACACAAAGGGATACTGGTAGCTGACGAGAACCTGAACCAGGTTTCCCGGAACGTAGTTGGGCGTGCCCCCGGTCGCGACGCATGCCGCGAGGGTGGGGGTAGTCGGCGGAGTTGGGTTCACTCCACAGGTCGCGGTCACTGTCATATAAGAGGGATTGATGCCCGGAAAGCCGATCTCTCGCACATAGTTCTGAATGCTGGACGGCGTGGCGGGGCAACCCGCGGTGGTGCAGAGCGACCCCCGAACCATCGCATAACGAGTGCCTTCCCGGGCCGCCGCCGAGACGAAGTGATACGTATACATGGCAAGGCAGAGTTCCATGGCCGCAAAAACAACCATCAATATAGAAATGGTGCACAAGGCCATTTCCACGATCGTTTGGCCGCGCTCCCCCCGCCGCAACGATAACGACGAAGAAAAGCCGCGACGCGTGCGCCCTCTAAGCAACGGGGAACGGGTTGGGGTAGCAGGTGCCTTTAGCATTGTTTAAATAACCTCCCGCCGAAGGATGAGCCTTCAGCAACTACTGCCCTACCCTCATAATTGCCTGCCCCTTCAGGACGAAATTCTTGCCCGCGGGCGGGATACCTGGAAAACGGAAAACTGGGTCCACTTGAACGCTCGTGTTCACCTGCACCCACTCGATCAGGCGATTGGTGCTGGTGCAGGCGGGGACCGCGGTGCAGCTGACAGTGGTTGATGGGGCGTTGGAGCAGGCACAAAAGTGTGTCGGGGCGGGGCTTAGGGATATTCCGTGGACATCGGGCGCGTCGTTGAGTGCGGCTTGCTGCATTCCCGCATTGTCCGAAGCAGTCGCTCGGTTCTGTGCGCCATATTGGACTCCGGCGCGCGCGGCGTCGGCAACTTCGATATAGGCGTAAGCCAGGCGTCCAAACTCGACTGTCCCGATCATCAAGACGAGGAAAATCGGCAGCAGAATCATCATTTCTATCACTGCTTGCCCTGAATCACTGCGCACCTTCGCTCGTTGGCCAAGTCTGGTGGTTTTACAACACGCGCAGAGCATCGACGAATTTCGGTTGGTTGTGTTTTCCATAATCTACTCCACCAGGGAGACCCCTCTGATAGGTGACACTCCGCCAGAACTCGCCGCCTTGGCATAGTCAATAAAGATACCAAGAGCCCCAGCAAACGTGATGTCACTCGCGACGTAAATGCCGTAGTTTGAGAAAGTGACCGAAGCGAGCATTGGAAATGTTAGGTTCGCGGCCGGCATATAGATGGCGCCTTCGAGGTCCATGGAGTTGAGGGTGCCCCCAAATGTACCGGGCGAAGTGTCAGCCCTATCTTGATAAATGAGGACGCCCGGAAAAGTCGCTGACATGGAATTGCCAGGCGGCGCCTGGAGCGTAACACCGTAGCCGCCGATATTGAAACCAGCACCGTTATAAAGGTAGAACGTAACGCCTTGCCCGCTCACTAATGCCGAACCTGTGAGATTTAGCCCGCCTGACGCCGGCGCCGTTGCGTTGGTGCTGCCTCCTCCATTGATTATGTACAATCCCGGATTGAAGGTAACCAGAGCCGCGCTGCTTACGGTGATGGCCGGGTGCGCGACTCCGCGGTGAAAGTGCCGCAATAATTGCCGGGAGTCAGAGTCGTGCCCGTAGTTACCACTCTGTTAGTATTGAGGGGGCTGCATCCACTGGTTGCGGGCGGGTTTAGATAGGCCAAAGGATCGCTCACAGGAACGATGCCGGTAACCGGCTTGGGAGTGATACTACTGAAAAGACCGGAATTGTAATTACCAACAATACCGATCGCCTTGGCTGTAATCCTATCCAAGAAACCGGCGGATAGAGCCGACGAAGAGTTGGAGTTTATGTAGATGCCACAGTCGGGCATGTCGAGGTAAATCAAAAACGCACCACTGAGACTTAAGGATCCGGCAGCCGTTGGATTTAGCGTATAGATGCAGCCCGGGTCGTTCTGCAGTTCGGCTACTGCCCTAGCCGCTACCTTGACCGAACTCAACCCGAACAGCCGCATGAAGTAAACCGGCTCGGTCTGGGTCACGATCGCTTCGGCATAATCCGTGTTGCCAACGCCGGCGTGCGGACCATAGGAGGGTGGGTTGTTTATATTGACGGTGGTGACGATTGACCCATTTGCCGTGCTGACAGTTCCCGCAGTGACGCCATTCCTGGTTGCGTCGGCCGCGCCTGCCGCCGCCCAATCCGCGTAAGGTATTTCCGTTGCCGCTCCGACGGCGGCGGCGTCGGCGGCAGTCTGCAAAAGCCTTTTCTGATACAGCAGTGAGCCAACGTCAGTCGCCAACCCCACCATGCCAAGCAGGAGGGACATGCAGAGCAGCATGATGATTAAGGATTGTCCGCTCTCATCTCTTAATGTTCGCATCAGTTCCCGTTTAGGTGTTTGCACAAGCCCTCCTTCTGGACAACAGTTGCATGCGGCGGCGGTCAACGACAAATCGATCAGCGTTCAATCCATTTATGCCGCGTGCGTCCCCAGCGCGAAGTCCCGGGGGTCAGTCCGGGAGTTGGCCGGATCCCGGCGAGAGTCCTCCTCCTCGTCATCCGGCCGCAAAAGATCGGTGGCGTTAAGTTGGTTCAGCAACCGGTGCAAGTAACAGCGGCTGATGCCGAGCTCACGCGCTGCTTTCAACTTGTTTCCTGAATGCATGCGCACCGCTGAACGGAGCAATTCCCGCTTGAAGCTGCGGACCGCCTCGTGGAACGAACTACCGGCCGGTACGTCATCGGAGATGGTCAACTCCTTGAGTTCCGGCGGTAGATCTTTCACGCCCAGGTGCTCGTGGCCGTTCCCCAGAACCACGCTGCGCTCAATGATGTTTTGCAGCTCGCGAACGTTTCCCGGCCAACTGTGCCGGGCAAGCGCTCCCAGGAACCCAGGAGTCAGGCAACGGTGCGGCTTGTGGTGTGCTTTGGCGAAGGTTCGCAGAAAATATTCCGCCAGCAACGGGATATCGTCGCCTCTCTCGCGGAGTGGAGGCAGGTGAACCCTCACCACCGAAATCCGAAAGTACAAGTCCTCTCTGAAAGTGCCTTCCTGCACCATCTTCTCCAAGTTTCGGCTGGTGGCACACACCAGGCGGACATCGACCGGGATCGATGTGTTCGAGCCCAACCGTTCCAGGCTGCGTTCCTGCAAAACGCGCAGAAGCTTGGCTTGCGAAGGCAACGCCAGATCGCCAATTTCGTCGAGAAAAATAGTGCCGCCCTTGGCCTCCTCGAAACGGCCGCGACGGTTCTGTATGGCGCCAGTAAAAGCGCCTTTCTCGTGGCCAAATAGCTCCGCCTCGATCAAGGACTCCGGGAACGCGCAGACCGAGAAAGCTACGAAAGGTTTTCCCGCCCTTTGGCTGAGGCGATGGATGGCCTGCGCCACAACACCTTTTCCCGTGCCGCTTTCGCCGGTGATGAGCACGGAAGTGAAAACTCCCGCCACTTTGCGGACTACGTCATTCACCGGCGCCATCGCTTTGCTGTTTCCCAGCAATCCCTCCACGTGGGCGGAAGGCAAATACCTCTGGGCGGCGGCGAGATCGCGCGCCAGAGTCGCGCGGCGATACGCGCCGTCCAACGCGAACTTTAGTTCGCGGATATCGAGCGGTTGTTCCAGAAAGTCCACCGCACCCTGCTGCATCGCTTCCATGGCCCTTTTCCGGCGGGAGTCCCAACCGAAGGCAATCACCGGCGGGGCGGACGCCCGGTCTGACGCGGCTTTCAGTAATGCGTGGGACTCTTCTATGCCAGAATCTCCATTCTCCAGATCCATGTTTAACAGGACCACGTCAAGTTCTTCGGCATCGAGCTGACTGATTCCAGCTTTCACGCTCGATGCGAATTGGATGGAATACCCACTCCCCAAAACCTCCTGCAGAACCTGCCGGAAGGCCTCGTCAGGATCGACGAGGAGAATATGCTTCTGGTCAAGTTTTGAGTTTGGCAAAATTTCCCCCTTTTTCGCTCGGCCCATACTGCGCGCCCCTCTAACGGGTTGCCAGCAAACAAGTCTGGCACTTGGGAGAGGGGATCAAGAGAGCAGCTATTGTGCGTCCGTGAGTAGGCTCGTATCGGCCCACACGTTCGCGCCAAGCCCTGGGGGGTGTTAGCTAGACTTGTGCAAGCGGGTAGCCAAAGAGGCGTGTCTTTATAATCTGTAAGTTAAGGCAAACGGGCAACTGGCAGTATGCAAGACGATGCAGCATTTGTGCAGCTTGAGGGGAGCGCGGGCGGATTTCCGCCCAAGCCTCGCAGGAGGCCAGTTCAAAGTAAGTGGCAGCGCCAACTGAAAACAATCGGCGACATTCAATCGCTCAAATGTGATACCTCCTCCCTTCCTGAGTCCGCCGCTGCTTCGACCCTCGCCGGCGGTATTTCGCTGAGTCGGGCCTAAGCCCCTTATGCTGCGGACGAATCTTGACTCAGGCACCGAAAGATCTTGCTTTCACCCCTTCTGGTTGACGCTATAGGATGAAAGCACCAGTGGCCCCGCAATTGCACAGATCATGAGGTGGAGACTAGCGCGTAATGCCCTCAACTGGCCAACTCGACAGCACGAAAGATGAACCCGCCGTTTGCGTTGAAGTCGACCCAAAGTTCAAACCTTCGGTAATCATGCCGATTGAAGAAAAGCACGTCTGGGGCCAAACCGGGGCTGGTCGCTGGCTTTGGACCGCGGTTTCCTTCTTGAGCGTGCTGACCATGCTGCTGGTCACTCTCCAATTCATCATGGCTCGTGACGGTATCGCCGACCCTGATATTTGGTGGCATCTGCGCAATGCGGAATACCTTATTCAGAACCATCAGCTTCCGCGCTATGACATGTACTCTTTCACGGTCGCGGGGCATCCCTGGATAAACCATGAATGGCTGGCGGAGATACCTTACTATCTGGGGTGGCGTGCAGGTGGACTCGCGGGTGTCAACATTGTGATGCTTGGCATCATCGAAATCATATTTTTGGGTCTTCTCTATCTTTGTTACCAGGAGACTGGAAACTATAAAGCGTCGGTTTTGGCCTGTTGTTTCTCCACATTTCTCGCCTCTGTTTCCTACGGACCGCGGACTATCTTGTTCGGTTACGCGTATCTGGTAGTTCTGCTGATTATTCTCCAGCGCTTTCGCCGCAAAGGGCAGGCTCCCCTGTGGCTTGTTCCTCCGCTGTTTTGCCTATGGATCAACACGCACGGGTCGTGGTCTCTCGGGATCATCGTCTTCTCCATCATTGTGGCGGCAGGCTTTGTAGAAGGATCGTGGGGAAGAGTGGAGTCAGAGCGCTGGACGCGGCCTCAGGCGCGCAAGCTGGTCCTGACGTGGCTGGCAAGCGCTGCCGCACTCTTTGTGAATCCGTTCGGGTATCGGCTGGTTTTGTACCCCTTGGACCTTGCCTTTCGGCAAAAGCTCAATATTGCCCACGTGGCCGAGTGGCAATCGGTGAACTTCCACGATACGCGGGGCAGTGTGGTCATGGCGCTTCTGTTGAGCCTGCTGCTGGCTGCACTACTGCGGCGTACCCGCTGGAGCCTGGCGGAATTAGCGCTGGTTTTCTTCGCGCTATACAGCGGCCTCACCCACGTACGTTTCTTGTTCCTGCTCGGAATGGTTGCGGCCCCAGTCATTGCCAGGATCCTGGATTTCGCTCCACCTTACCGCCGGGAAGCCGATACTCCGTTGATCAACGCTGTCGTTATCGCGCTGATGATCGCCGGTATGGCCTATTTCTGGCCGAGGTCAGCTCAGTTAGATCGCTTTGTAGCCGAGCAGTATCCCACGGAAGTGTTGCCTTACCTGAAAGCTCATCCCCCTGCCGGTCCGATGCTGAACTTTTATCTTTGGGGCGGATACTTAACCTGGAATGACCGAAATGTGAAAATATTCCTGGACAGCCGGGTCGACATTTTCGAGTACTCGGGCGTGCTGAAAGATTACCTCGCCGCACTGGAACTCAATCAGCCCCAGTCTGTGTTGGACAAGTATAAGATCCGGTATGTGCTGTTCCCGCACAGCGAACCTCTTACTTACGTGCTGGAGCACGATCCCGAGTGGAAAACGCTGTATAGCGACAAAATAAGTGTCCTGCTGGAACACACGGGCAAATCCCCCGCGGGTCCAGCCAACAAATCGAACGGACTTCCCTGAGGAGTGAGCGCCTCACGAGCGAGAAACGCTCGGTCGTATGCATAGATCGTCCTCAGCCGGTTTGGCCGCGGGCAGAATCGATAGCCCATGTGGTTTCCCCCCCACCGGTTGACGAATTAAAGGCGTCGCGATCTTTATGTGGTGGAAGCTCGAAAAAATCGTAATTCCCTTGGTTGTGTTGGGACTTATCGGATACATGTCGTATCGGCCAAAGTTCCGCTTGCGGGTCGATATGCCGCCGGCGTTTGTAGATGCATCGAACGCTTTGCCGGCTGCGAAGCGCGCCCCTGAAGAACGGGTAGCAAGAGCTTACTGGGACTGTGCAGTTACTGAAATCCAGTGGAAATACAGTCGCGCGTATCTGCCCCCTCACCCTCCCCCTGAATTTACCGTCGCAAGCGAAGATTCGGGTCGAAATCGCTACAGACCCCGGCTCCCAAGCCCGCTACTGGGACAAACTCCAGGAAGTGTGGTACCTCCCAGGAACTTGGACCGAAAGTTACGAATGGGACTTCGGGTGGCTAAGAGATCCGCTGGTTTCTCTGCGTGCGCGGTTCTCAAATTACCTCGATAAACTCTGATAGGGCTGGTTCCCATACCCAGGAAAGTCGAGTCAAGGCAGCCTTCATGTTCGCCCATCTAGGACCCGAAAGTTTAGCCGTCTCGGTGGCGCTGCTCATCGCGTTTACCTATCCACAGCTCGGCGCGGGCCTCTTTCAGAAAATCGAGCGGGCGCTGGGAGCACTGGCCCGCAGTCGCCGGACCAGTGTTCTCTTTTGCGGCTTCACCGCCCTCCTGCTTCGGCTTGCGCTGTTGCCGGTTTTGCCGGTGCCGGTGCCCTACATCAACGATGAATTCAGCTTCCTTCTCGCCGGGGATACTTTTGCGCACTGGCGACTCGCCAATCCCACCCACCCCATGTGGGTTCACTTCGAGGCCTTCCACACCATCTCTCAACCGACCTACGCGTCGATGTATCCGCCCCTGCAAGGGATAGTCCTGGCGGCGGGCACAGTGATTGCCGGACACCCGTTTTGGGGAGTGTGGCTCAGCGCGGGCGTGATGTGCGCGGCGATTTGTTGGATGCTGCAGGCCTGGCTGCCACCGGGTTGGGCATTGCTGGGCGGCTTGCTTGCGGTGATGCGTTTTGGAGTTTTCAGCTATTGGGACAATGGATACTGGGGCGGAGCACCCGCTGCGATTGGAGGGGCATTAGTGTTGGGGGCGCTGCCGCGCATCAAGCGGCACCAGCGCGTGCGGGATGCTCTCCTGATGGGGCTGGGGGTCGGGATGCTTGCCAACAGCAGGCCCTATGAAGGCCTGGTGCTGAGCCTCGTGGTCGCGGTTGGTTTAGTGACATGGATGGTGGCAAGGAAAAACCTTCCGAGCGCGATTGTGGTCCGCCGGGTCGTGCTTCCCTTAATGCTGGCGCTGGCTTTCGTGGGCCTGGCGACCGGCTACTATTTCTGGCGAGTTACCGGCAACGTCCGGCGGATGCCGCAACAGGTAAATCGCGATACCTATGCGGTGGCCCAGTATTTTTACTGGCAGCCGCCCCATTGGCAGAACGTCTATCGTCACAAAGAGATTCGGGACTTTTACTACGGGCTTGAACTCGATCGGTACACCCAGGCACGCTCCCCGCTCGGCTTCATTCGCGAAACTGCTATTAAAGCAGCACTGATCTGGGTGTTCTATATCGGCCCCGTGCTTACCATCCCCTTGATCATGCTTTTCAGGGTAATAAGGGATCGGCGCGTCAGGTTCTTGGTCATTACCGGGGTAGCCTGTTTCGTGGGATCATCCCTTGTCGTCTTCTTTAACATCCATTATGTAGCTCCGATGGTGGTGGTGATCCTGGCGTGTGCTGCTGCAAGGCATGCGTCATCTGAGGATATGGCGTTGGGAAGGCAAGCCGACTGGTCTGTTTCTGGTGCGCGCAATCGTGGTGATGTGTATTTTGATGATGCCGGTCGAGGCGCGCATACTTTCCGCCCGGCCTAAACCTGGCACTTGGGCGGGCATGGGTCCGGCGCGCGCGGCACTTCTGGCGCAGCTCGACTCTTTGCCAGGCGGCCAACTGGTTCTAGTACACTACAAGCCCGATCACAACGCCTTGATCGACTGGGTCTACAACGGCGCGGACATTGATGGCTCCAAAGTAGTGTGGGCTCGAGATATGGGCGCGGCCGGGAACGAAGAACTGATCCGTTACTACAAGGACCGCCGTGTCTGGTTGCTGGAAGCTGACGACATTCCCCCGAAACTCTTGCCATATCCATGAGTTCCTTCCATTCCAATGAACAGTCTTAAGGAAATTACCGGCCGATGCTTCTAATCGAGTTTGCTCTGGTCGTCGCCGCGGTATTGGTTGCTTTAACCTATCCCTCGGCTGGATCGCGGAGCTTTGAAGCGCTGGAACGCAGGTTTAGCGCGTTCGCCCGCCGACGCGTACTTTCCGTCGTCCTAGTTGGACTGCTGGCTCTTCTACTTCGTGTCGCACTGCTGCCCATCGAGCCGATTCCGGAACCGATTGTTCATGATGAGTTTGGCTACCTGCTCGCAGCCGATACCTTCGCACACGGCCGCGTGACCAATCCCAGCCCTCCGATGTGGGTGCACTTCGAGACCTTCAGCATCCTGCAGAAGCCTACTTATCAATGTTTCGCGCAGCCCGCGCAAGGAATCATCCTGGCTGCCGGCAAAGTATTTCTTGGCCATCCTTTCTGGGGCGTTTGGCTCAGCATGGGAATCATGTGCGCAGCAATCTGCTGGATGCTGCAGGGCTGGCTGCCGGCGCGGTGGGCGCTTCTCGGCGGATTGCTGGCGATTCTGCGGATCGCTACTTTCAGCTACTGGGGAAACAGTTACTGGGGAGGCGCCGCTGGCGCCATTGGAGGGGCGCTGGTCGTCGGCGCGCTGCCTCGCCTCAAGCGCTGCCGTCACGTGCGTGACGCGGTGGTGATGGGATTGGGCCTGGCGATACTCGCCAACAGCCGGCCCTACGAGGGATTTGTGTTCAGCCTGCCAGTGGCTGGGGCGCTTCTCGCGTGGATGTTGGCAAAGCGGGGGCCATCTCTGACAGCTATCGCTTCGCCGTGTCGTCGTACCGCTGTGCCTGCTGCTGGCAGTTACGGCAACCGCCACCAGCTATTACTGTTGGCGAGTAACCGGAAATCCGTTTCGCATTCCATACCAGGTCGAACGCCAAACTTATGCGGTCGCGCCCTATATGCTCTGGCAATCCATCCGGCCACAGCCGACATACCACCACGAGATTATCCGCCAGATGTATGCGGGCGACGAAGTTCGCCTCTACATGCTGGAGCGTTCGCTGGCGGGCGGGATGCTCATTCCGCTGCTCAAATTGGCCTGGGTCTGGCGCTTCTATCTGGGACCAGCCTTGACGCTTCCGTTGCTGATGGCGCTGTTTACGATGCGACCCGACTCCTCGCGAAGGCAGATGAGTAAGAGGGCGCGCTTTCTTCTGCTTTCTTGCGGACTCGTGCTTGCGGCCCTGGTGCTCGAGACTTTCTATGCTCCGCATTATGCGTCTCCAGCCACCGCGGTAATCCTCGCCCTGGTGCTCCTGGCCATGCGGAGCATGCAACACTGGCGCTGGCGCGGCAAGCCAGCAGGGTTATTCATGACGCGGGCCGTTCCTGTGATCTGTGTAGTCATGTTTGTTTTACGGGCTGGCGCGGGACCGCTCCACATACCGCTTGCTCGCCACTACATACCGGCGTGGTACCAAGCCGGTCCAAAGAGTTTCGGTCGAGCTGAGATGCTGAGTCGATTGGAGCAACTTTCAGGACATCAGCTTGTAATTGTGCGCTATGCTCCCGGGCGCAACCCATTCGAAGAGTGGGTTTACAACGAAGCAGACATCGATAAAGCCAAGGTAGTGTGGGCGCGCGATATGTCTCCAGCAGAGAACGAGGAACTCATCCACTACTTCAAGGACCGAAAGGTTTGGCTGCTGGAAGCAGACGAGAAACCGCCGAGATTGGCCCCGTACCCGATTCCTGTGGCGCCGTGATACTGCACACTAAGAACGGACCGGGACCTAAGGGCCCTTGACTTGAATCAGCGAAAAAGGCTGTAGCGGAAGGTGCACCACATACCTCGAAAGCCGTCTTTCCAACTGATCTTCTTGCCGTCCTCGCGGGCGCGGCAGGAATAGGAGACAGGCACTTCCTGGAGACGGCAGCCCTGCTTGGCAACTTTCGCGGTAATCTCGGGCTCGAAGCCGAATCGGTTCTCACGAATGTCAATGGTCTGCAGAACCTCGCGGCGGAACACCTTGTATCCCGTCCAGACATCAGTGAGCTTCATGCCGGTAAGTGCGTTTGAGGAAGCCGTCAGGAACTTGTTGCCCAAGTAGTGCGCGAACGATACGTCCTGGCGCGGCTTTCCGAGGAAACGCGAGCCATAGACCACGTCAGCCAGGCCACGCTCGATAGGCTCGATCAGCCTGGGGTATTCCTGCGGGTCCAATTCCAGGTCTGCGTCCTGAATGATTACGATCTCGCCGCGGGCCTTTTGAAAACCGCGACGCAAAGCCGCGCCTTTTCCGTAGTTTTTCTTTTGGAAGAAGATCCGAATCGTATCAGAATGCTGGAGGCGCCCATCACGGTCTTCCGTCGCCGACGAAGGATGCAACTCGAGGCCACTGGCCAGTTCCGCCAGAAACTCCCGGGTGCCGTCAGTAGAGCCGTCATCTACCAGGATGATCTCTTTATCGATGTCAACGGCCTGAACCCGCGCCAGGATTTCCTTGATCGTCGCCATTTCATTGTAAACCGGCATAACGACCGATAGGCGAGGACTTCTGGCCACCTGCGCCCGGTTGTCCGGCATCCCGAAGGTGGGCGAAGCCAATTTCGTTTCGATCAAGACGGCGGGAAGCGAGACGTCTGAGCGGCTCATCTAGGGCCAAGTAGCACTTTTCCTTCCAAAATAGCCGGCGAGGAATGCTTCGGAACTTGGGGTTTGGGCTACCCCGCTGCGAAGTGTGCCCATATGTACACAGGGGCTCTTGAGCGTTTAGTCCTAAAGGCAACAGGAAAGTTAGTTCTCAGTTTAGGCATTGTCCAAGCGTGGCGCGCACCCTGGCAAATAGGCCGGCTTCGATACCTAAGTGGTCATTTTTCAATGGTGTCACAGGGAATTGGGGTGTGGCCGTCTCCTTGCAGGGTCTTAGTAGCCGAGACCAGGGCCGCTGTGTCTCTGCTCCCCAAGCGAGGAGTTAGACAGTCCCTTGAGAGTAATGCCCATCACGGAATTCGCCCCTTCCCTGCGGAAACAGGCCATCGGATTCGAGGGCGTGGTGGCTTTGTGCGGTATCGCCGCTTTTCTGGTAGCCATCGTTCTTGGTGCCGGTCGTGGCACCTTCGCCGAGAAAACAGATTTTTCCAGCATTTATATTGGCGCACGAATCATTCACCAAGGCTACGGTTCCAATCTTTACAGTCTGGAAGAACAGGGACGTTTAAGAGCGTCGCTCTTCCAGCATCCCAACCCACAAATTTACGATCACCCCGCGTACGAAGTAGTCTTCCTCGCTCCGTTAGCCAGTATCTCCTACAAAGCGGCTTACATTGTGTGGGGTTTGGTCAATGCTTTTCTATGGCTGCTGGTTGCGTGCCTATTACGCCCGTATGCGCCTGCTCCCAAGAGCACAGTCGGCTATTTTGCAATCTGGCTTCTCTTTGCTCCACTGGGCGTCGCGTTGTATCAGGGGCAGCCGTCCATTGTTCTCCTGCTGATTTACACGCTGGTGTTTATCAACCTTAAGCGTGGGCGTGAACTAAGTGCGGGCTTGTGCCTGGCGCTGGGGTTATTCAAGTTTCAATTCGTGTTGCCCTTCGTTCTCATTTTCCTGCTCCGGCGGAAATGGAAATTTCTAGGCGGATTCATGCTTTCCGCCACGCTGCTCGGCTTGGTGTCTCTGGTTGCCGTGGGATGGCACGGATCGCTGAGCTACGTCGATCTTCTTTTCAAGATTGCTCATAATCCGAACAACGCGGCCTACGGGGCGGCTGCTGACATGCCCACAATTCGCGGATTCATTTACGCAACCTTTGGAGACAGAATCGGTCTTGCGAGCTTAAGCTGCGCCGTCGCGGCGGTTTCGACTTTTCTGCTTGCCTTCACCGCGTGGCGCTGGCGGCTGGCCGATCTTCAAGGGCCGCAAGCCTCCCTGGACGTGATGTTCGCGGGAGCATTGGCTGTCTCACTGCTGACCGGGTACCACATGCTTTCGCACGACCTGAGCCCGCTGATGCTTGCCATGTTGCTGGTGGCTGGCCATTTCCCCGGCAAGGACCGCTTAACGCTACGCTGGGCCGTGGGAGGCACACTGACGGTGTTGTGCATCCCCCCGCTTTATTTCGTGTTGCTGGCCGGGCATCACCTCTATCTGATTTGCCCGGTTCTCGTAGTCTTTGCCTTGTCGGCATTTCGGCTCGCGGGGAGCGCCGGTGGAGAAACGCTAATGAGAGGAGAACTGGCGCCCGCACAGTAACGCGCCAGCTATTGAGTCGATGCCAATCTCGTTAGAGTCCGAAACGCCGCTCAGTGCTTTCGATCAAGATGCACCCGCAGCCGCTCCGCACTACGCTGAGCGAGCCGAACAGTTGACACTGCAGATTCCTGAAAATTCCCCTTCCGACAGGCGTATTGCGTTGCTGCTGTTTCTGGGTTCATTGGCTTACCTCTGCCTGTTTCTGCGTTACACGGCGATCGAACCCGACGAGGGCATTATTCTTCAGGGAGCACAGCGAATTCTGCATGGGGAGGTACTTTACCGGGATTTCTTTTCCTTCCTCACCCCGGGCTCGTATTACCTGCTGGCACTGCTCTTCAAGACTTTCGGCAGTTCGTTCATGGTTGCACGACTCCCTCTGGTTCTGTTCGGGGCAATCTTTTCAACCGTCAACTATCTTCTGGTTCGCCGGGCTTGCTCACGTGGAAATGCGCTTACCGTCGCGATGCTAGTGACGCTGACGACGCTGCCCTATCGCTTCCTGGTTCTTCATAACTGGGATAGCACGCTTTGGGCATGCCTGGCTGTCTATTGCGGAGTGCGATTACTCGAGAGCGCGGACTGGAAGTGGGGGTTTGGAGCCGGCTCGTTTGCCTCGCTCACCTTCGTTTTTGAGCAGTCCAAGGGAGCCGGACTTTGTCTCGGACTCGGCCTCGGCTTGCTGGCGATCGTGTTGACGGGCGGACCCGGATGGTTCCTGAAAAAAGCTCAAGTTGTGTGGCTCGCGCTCGGCTTGGCATGGCCGCTGGGTTGCGTTTTGGTCTACTTTGCCGCCCACCATGTCCTCTCTCTGATGCTGGCGGATTGGCTTTGGCCGCTGCAGCACTATTCGCTCGCTAACCGCGTTCCGTACGGCTACCAGAACTGGTCTGACCACAGCCGCCACCTGCTGTTCGGCACTGGCTCCTGGTGGGTACGACTTCTCAAGGTCGTAACTGTAAGCCCTGGCTTTTTGGTTCCCGTCCTGCCGTTGATTGCCGTGGGACTCTTCTTTTACTGGATAGCTCGGATCGGGCGTAACGGTGCTGCCCAGTCGAGGCGCGCGTATTACATTTTACTGAGCGCGACATTGGCTGGACTGTTGCTCTCCGTAGTCACGGTCAGGGCGGACATTATTCACTTCATGTACTTGTTGCCCCTGTTTAGCCTGGTGCTCGCCTGGATTTTGGATGGGCGGGATATTCCTGGTCGCGCCTTCAAGTCAGCCTGGCCCTACTTGCGACGATACATCGTGATCGCATTTGTGCTGATGGCGATACCGCTGCTGGTGCGCGCAATTAAAGCCAATGAGAAGGTCGCGACCCGTCGCGGGGTGGTGGCAACTCCGAAGAAGGACACTGTCATCGAGTACGTCCAGCAAAACGTGGCGCCCGGCGAGTCAATTCTGGTCTATCCATATCTGCCCCTGTATTACTACTTGACGGGAACCCGCAACCCAACGCACTACGAGTATTTCCAGCCCGGCATGAATACCCCAGCTCAAGCCGATGAAATCGTCGGGAAGCTTGCAACCAGCCGCGTGCGAGTTGTTCTATTCGAATCGTCCTTTGCCGACAAAATTTCGAATTCCTGGCCGAGAACGCCGCTCTCCGCGATCGCGAACGATCCCGTGGCCGATTACATCGCGCGTGAATACCGGAGCTGCAGGGTTTTGAAATCGCCCAGCGACTGGCGGTTTCTTTTCATGATTCGCAAGGATCTTCCGTGTCCTTGATGAAGATGGAGAGGCCCTAATGGCGACTACTTCCGTTACAACAGCCGGCCAGCCTGAGCAATACGTGCCGTACGAGTCCCGCGCGCAGAAGGTCGTTCGACTCATGGCTGTTCTCGCCGTGGTAAGTCTGATCATTGGGATGGCTCTGATTAGCTTCCCCGTCGACAAGAATGACACGGGCAACGTCACAGATTTCTCATCATTCTATTGTGCGGCCCAAATTGTCAGACAGGGTCTTGGCAGAGACTTGTATGACCTAAAGACTCAAGTTGAATTTCAGCTTAAGGTGGCTTCCGTACACGCTTTTTATAACCACCCGCCCTACGAAGCACTGCTTTTCGTGCCCCTCACGTACTTCAGCTACCGGACCGCGTACATCATCTGGACATTTGCAAGTGTTGGACTTTTGGCCTTTGCGGCACGACTGATTGACTCCCATACCAAACTGCGCCTGGCGATATCACAGTACGTTAGGCTCCGCGTCGATTTCGGACTGGTGATTGTCATATTCATAACCTTTGCTCCAGCGACCACATGTCTGCTGCTCGGTGAGAATTCCATGCTCACGTTTCTCATCTTCACCCTGGTCTTCATTTTGCTCAAACGGGGATCAGACGATCTGGCTGGAGGCGTGCTGGCGCTTGGGCTTTACAAACCCCACTTCATTATTCCCCTTGTAGTCATTCTCCTGCTGCGCCGAAAGTGGCCGGTGATCAGGGGTTTCGCGGTGATGGCATTCCTGTTGGCACTGGTCTCAATCGGAGTTTCTGGAGTTCGGGTGATCAGGAACTATCCGAGGTTCTTGTTTTTCGACAGCACTTATCAGAAAGTTGCGGGCTTCAATCCGAAATTCATGCCGAACATCAGGGGACTTCTGTATCTGATGTTCGATGGCAGACTGGGGAAACCATGGCTTGCTTTGCTGGTCGCGGTTTTTTCTTTGTTGGTGCTGGGGATAGCCGCGAAATACTGGCGGGATGAGGAACTCGGCTTGTCCTTCTCCGCCGCACTCCTTGCGACTTTGCTGTCAAGCTACCACCTCTACAACTACGATCTGATCTTGCTCTTGTTGCCGATAGCCATTCTATGTGGTGAATTGGCCGTTCGGCAGCGCTTGCTAAGTGCAACTGCTTTGAATGTCACACTGATTGCGCTTTTCATACCACCTCTGCATCGCTTGCTCTTGCTCCACAGCATCTACGGGCTGATGTGTGTTCCCGTCATCATGTTATTGGCAACCACGATCCGGCTGAACCAGGAGGTTTATTTGGTCTCTGCCCGCCCGGTTACTACCTCGCCTGCGCAAGCGTGATCTTTAGCGGATAGAGGTAGTAAGAGGACGGGGCTTGGCGGAACACGGGAAGAAATGGGAACTCATATTGAATCGCTGACGAGCACGCCAGTTGCATCGGAAGCGCCATACTACGTCCGGGGTTTGGCGCTAGGGGTTATGGCGTTCTTGATCGGCATCCATCTGTGGACGTGGGTTTTCATGCTGCCAACTTTCCTGGGTGGTCGCGCAGACTTTCGGCAGCTTTATACCGCGGGATACATGGTCCGCACCGGGCACGCGCGTGAATTGTACAACTACGATTCTCAACTCCGCTTTCAAAATGAAACCGTAAGCCGAGCCGATATCCCATTGCCGTTCATTCGCCCGGCATATCAGGCATTACTGTTTGTTCCCCTCTCCTGGTTGCGCTATAGAGCCGCGTACTTAGTCTTCCTGGCAGTTAACTTGGTCCTGCTGGGAATATCTTTTTGGCTTCTCCGGCCTTTCATGGACAATCTGGCGGAGATATACCGGTGGCTGCCGGCAGCCATATTTTTGGGATATCTTCCAATCGCGGCAGCGCTGATGCAGGGGCAAGATTCGATCCTGCTACTAACCCTGCTTCTCGCGGCGGCGGTTTCGCTCGGCCGAGGCCGGGATCTGACGGCTGGACTCCTTGTGGGTCTCGGTCTTTTCAAGTTTCAGATCGCGCTGCCCATCGCGCTGCTCTTCTTAATATGGCGGCGCTGGCGTTTTTCGGCGGGGTTTGCCGTCTCGGCGACAGCGGCCGGGGCCGGATCTATTTGGTTAGTCGGCCTCGCACAGACACGAATCTATGTGCGCTCGCTGGTCGCCATGGGAGCAAGTTTGACGCCTCGCGCCGACTTGCTCAGATATCCAATCCCGGTAGCGGCTATGGCTAATCTCCGGGGTCTGATTTTTGGCCTGGCCGGAGGGCGCATCCCTGCATTCTGGATCCAGGCCACAACCATTGTTCTTTCGGGGTTGATCCTAGGCTTGGTTGCGGCGTCGTCATTTAAAGAGCGCGGCGGGAGCAACGCGCTGTTGCTGGCAATTACGGCAAGCTCGGTCGTGAGCTACTATCTCTTGATTCACGACCTTAGCGTTTTACTGATTCCGATTGTCGTCACCTTGAATCGCTTTATTCGGGCCGAGACTAGCGGTGACAGAATGGGCCGCCTGATCGCGCGAGCTTCCGCTCTCCTGTTTGTGGCTCCAATTTGTTTTTCTTACATTCCTGATCACTTCTACCTGGTAGCGGTGCCTCTGCTGTTCTTCCTTGTCGTTGTGATGGCGGCGGGCCGACGGGAGGCGCTGGCCGCGACCGCCACCTGAGATCGAAGGGATATTCCGATTGAATAGCCAGCCAGAAGTTGTTCGCATAACGTCTCGTCCCGAGGCGATTCCGAGCGGGAGTGCAACTCCGTATTACGTCACCGCCCTCGCGATGGCCTTGCCGGCGATCATGCTTGGCCTTCAATTATCCGGCTGGATCGGCTTTTTCCCCGTGATACTTAGCGGGCACGCGGATTTTCGCAACCTATACGCGGCGGGTTACATGGTTCGAGTCGGGCATGGCCATGAGATCTACAACTATGCGGCACAGAAAACGTTTCAAGACGCATTGGTCTCACGCGAAGAGGTTGCAATCCCATTTATTCGGCCGGCCTATCAAGCTCTCGTCTATGTTCCATTCTCGTTCTTGTCCTTTCGCCAAGCCTACCTGGCGTTTCTCGCGCTCAACGTGGCAGTTCTCGTCCTCTGTTTTCGACTTCTGCGTCCATACATGGGCAACTTAGCCCACGTGTGGCCTGGCCTGCCTGCCGCGATGTTTCTCTTTCTCCCCATAGCGGCAGCACTGATGCAAGGGCAGGACTCAATCATCTTGCTGGCTCTGCTTGCCGGTGCACTGGCTTGTATCCGGCGTGGCCGAGAGTATCGGGCGGGAGTTCTTGTAGCGTTGGGATTGTTCAAGTTCCAATTGATAATTCCCCTCGCCGTCCTATTTCTGGCGTGGCGGCGCTGGCGCGTTTCGGTGGCTTTTGCCTGCTCGGCCGCAATGCTCGCGGCAGTCTCAGTATGGGTTACCGGCGTCGGGCAATCCATTAGTTATTTCCACTCAATCCTCCACCTGGGTGCGTCGCAGGGCTTGAGCTCAGGTCTGCCGCTCGCGGTGGATCACATGGCAAACCTTCATGGTGCGGTGTCGGGAATGTTAGGAAGGTCCTCATTAGTATTGCCAGTGACAATCGCGGCTTCCGCGGCAGCGATGATCTTCGCGGTTCGTCTACGACCGCCAGGAGAAGATGCGCTCTTGATCGCGATTCCGGTCAGCGCGCTCGTCAGCTACTATCTGTTCATCCACGACATGTGCATATTGCTTATTCCCATGGTCCTGATGCTCGACCGTTTGATGGGGGCTGAGAAAGGACGGTATCGCCTGGAGGGCGCGAAAATGAGTGCGGCCGCGCTGCTGTTTGCGGCTCCCGCTTGCATGTCATTTACACCCGATCAATTTTGGCTGGTATCACTCCCGCTGCTGGCCTTCGCTTTGGCAATATGCGTGCGCCACTGACTCTGAAATCCCTTCCATAGCTCCTTTTCGCGGCCCCGATTTGGCTGCTCGTCCGGGAGGTACCGCCTGGGCACCAACTCCGAGGGCGGCGCCAGGCCAGCTGGGGTTCTAAGTACCTCTCGGGTCCCGTCGTTTTCCCTCGACTGCCCCAATTTAAAGTGTAAACAATCGTATTCAGATACCCTGCTGGTGCCGTCCCTGCAAGGTATCAGCCCGTGGGTCTATCCCCGGATGGCAACGATCCGGGGCAGCGTTCTCGCCCCCCGAAACATACCAAATCATGCTGTAACCCTTTTGTTTTCCTATACTGGTCGCCGCGGGTGGTATTCGCGTACTCAACCCGGCGGTTTGGCCTAAGACATGCCATAAGTGATGTCGTTACGGGTTAACCCATCATGCCCCCCAGCTGAGGGTGCGTGTATGAACGTTCATCAAAACAGGAGAAAACTAGGATGCGAAACAAAATGCTGAACTCCCTGATGAGTCTGCACAAGGATGAGGCTGGTCAGGGCTTGGTTGAATACCTATTGATTCTCGCGCTGGTTGCCTTTGCTGCCACTGCGGGAATGGGCAAGCTGGCAAGCGGAATTAGCAGCGCTTTCTCGCAAATCGCTTCAATTCTGGGCACCTACATTACATAGTGGCAAGGCACCAAAAGGGGTTCTGTTCGACCTGCGCCGGTCGAAGGCGTTGGGCGATACAGAACCTTTACTAAACCCTGCGTAGCGGGAGTCAAACGATGACGACAATGCTTCTTGGTCACATGATTCGGCTCCATTCGGATGAGTCGGGTCAGGGGTTGGTGGAGTATCTATTGATTCTCGCGCTGGTCGCTTTCGCTGCCACCGCGGGGATGGGGAGTTTGGCAAGTGGCATTAGCAGCGCCTTCACGCAAATTGCCACAATACTCGGGAACTACATCACTTAGTCACAAAGAAACAAAAGGGTTCTGTTTAAGCTTTTATTGCTGCAAGGCGTTGGGCGATACAGGACCTAATAAAATCCTGCGTAGCGGGAGTCAAACGATGACGACAATGCTTATTGGTTCTGTGATCCGGCTCCATTCGGATGAGTCGGGTCAGGGTTTGGTGGAGTATCTGTTGATTCTTGCCCTAGTCGCTCTTGCTGCCGCAGCGGGAATGGGGAGCTTGGCGAGTGGAATTAACAGCGCTTTCACGGAGATTGCCACAATACTGGGCACATACCTTACCTAGGCTGCAACACTTAAACACTTCTGGTTCTCCCTCGCCGCAGGGCGGCGAGGTGAACCGGGAGCCCGTATGAATCAACGACCGGATGGCCCCCTCTCCCACCGACAGCGTAGTGCTACACGTGTGAACATCGTGGACAAATATTTCTTAATCATGGCTTCGGGAATCGCCATCGCGGGAGCGGTGCAGGATGTTCGTGGTGGACGCATCCCTAACTGGCTGACCTACCCGGCCATGGTTGGAGCCCTGGTTGTAAGGTGCGCGGCGGGTGGATGGCCGGGGCTTGGGAGCGGACTCGGCGGTTTCCTACTGGCCGGAGGGATATTTTTTTTCCTATTTATGCTCGGTGGCATGGGCGGCGGAGACGTCAAGCTGATGGCTGCCGTGGGCGCGTGGGCGGGAGATCTACGAGTTGTGGCGATCTTGATCGCGGCCGCCATTGCCGGCGGCGCGCTGGCTGTTGTGTACATAGTTTCTCGCAAGCAACTGTGGCTAACGCTGTTAAACACCGGGGAGTTGCTTCGTCACCATATGACTTCGGGGCTCCGGCCTCATCCGGTATTGAATGTTCGAGAGCCGAGCACGATGAGAGTCCCGTATGGTTTGGCAATTGCAATGGGGACACTGTATTGCGCAGGCAATGCTTTTTGGTGGAGGTGATTTACGACTCTACGTCGCGTTCTAATCGCTTTTCTACTGGCGGCGGTTTTAGCCGGGGGCATAACCTTCTTGCTCTTTAGGAGCCTCCGTGCCACCGCCGTACAACGCAAAGCAATCCAAATCGTGGCTGCGACCCGTGAGTTGCCACCGGGTGTTCCCTTGACCCCCAAAGACCTCACGATGCTCGACTGGTTTAACGACACGCCACCGTCAGGCTCCTTCACGAAACTTGAGGATGTGGTGGGGCGTCCCCTGATCCATTCGATGGGCGCCAGTGAACCGATCCTAAAGAGGGATCTGGGGCTCGAAGGCTCAGGCATGGGCCTGGCCGGAAGGATCCCAGCCGGAATGCGCGCAACTGCCGTCAAGTCCAACGAGATCGTGGGTGTCGCCGGGTTCTTGTATCCAGGTTCGCATGTCGATGTGCTTGCCACTTACGCTGCGTCGTCCACTACCGGACCCCTTACGCAAACGGTGCTGCAAGATGTCGAGGTCCTGGCAGCAGGCCAGACGATTGAGCCGGACCCCCAAGGCAAGCCAGAAGCCGTAGATGTGGTGACCTTGTTATTGAGCCCCGAGGATTCCCAGAAGCTGTTGCTAACCTCGGGTCAGGGAACGATTCAGTTCGTATTGCGCAGTGGTGTTGACCAGAAGAACGTTGAAATCCGTCCCACGCGGCTGAATCAGCTGATTGCCGCTGAGAATCCCCCGGCGTCCCCCGCCGCCCCAAGGAAATCGATCGTGCCTGCGGCTCCCCCACGGCAGACCGTTTATTTACTGGAAATGATCCAAGGAACCGAGCGGAGTGTGCAGAAGTTCTAAGTAGAAGGATTCGACCAAAGGCGGTGAGGGACAGATGAACAGCTCCAGGGTAATGAAAATAGCAATCTTGATTCTTGGTCTCGCGACTCTTACTGCGAGGCTCGAGGCTAGAGCCCAGCAGGGAGCCCTCGACGGGCAGGTACTCCACATATTGGTTGGCAAGTCCGTGATCGTCAATGTGGAGACGCCCATCACGCGGGTTCTCTCCAGCAATCCCGGAATTATTGGGACCTTAGCTACTTCTCCCACCCAGGTGGTGGTGGAAGGAAAAGCCGCCGGCAGCAGCAGCTTAATCGTGTGGGACGAGACCGGGCGGTCCCAAATGCTGGATGTTGTCGTCGACGTGGATATCACTGGACTGCGCAGCGCGATTGAACATTCCTTTCCCGGCCAGCATGTCGACGTGGACGCAACTGGTGGGCGGCTTCTTCTTACCGGGAGTGTTTCGACTCCCCAGATGATCGATGACCTCAACAAGATGGCGGGACTTTATTCCTCGCAAGTGGTGAATTCTCTCACGGTGAATGAGCGCCAAGTGCTGCTTGAGGTGAAGTTTGCCGAAGTTGACCGCACCGCCATCAGTCAATTTGGCTTTAACCTCTTGTCCACGGGCGCAGCCAATACCTTGGGCACGGTCACCACCGGGCAATTCGGACAATTCGGAACTCAGACCATCACCGACAACATTGGGGTCAAAGCGAACCCGGCACCAGACACCTTTACACCAAGTACGGGTTCAAACCACATACCGTTCACTTCTACGGAGACGCTAAACCAGGTCCTGAATATTTTCCTGTTCAACCCCGCCATACATCTGGGAGCAACGGTACAAGCGCTGCAGCAAAAAAACGTGCTCCAAATACTCGCCGAGCCGAACCTTATGGCCCTCAATGGTCAGAAGGCCAGTTTCCTGGCCGGCGGTGAGTTTCCCTTTCCGGTCGTTCAGCCCGGAACCGGCACCACATCTGTGACCATTCAGTTCAAGCCTTTTGGCGTGAAGCTGGATTTCTCCAGCATCATCAAGAATGACAACAGCATTCGGCTTCATGTGGCGCCAGAAGTTAGCACCTTGGACTTCTCCAACGCTCTGACCATTTCTGGATTTGTGATTCCAGCCATCTCGACCCGGCGGGCCGAGACGGAAATCGAACTAAAGGACGGGCAATCGTTCGGGATCGCCGGGCTCCTGGACAATCGGGCGACGGTTCAAATGAGCAAGTTCCCCGGGCTAGGGGATCTGCCAATTCTGGGACAGTTCTTCAAGTCCCATTCCACAAACAAAAGCAGTACCGAGTTGCTCGTGCTGGTCACCGTTCACATTGTGGATCCGGTACACGCGGCCATGATGCCAGTGCCTCCAGATCCGAAACTGTCCGTGCCCTTCTTAGAGAACCCGAAGTTTGACAAGAATATGCCGGGGAACAAGGGAACCCAGCCCGCCCCGCAAACCCCGAGTTCAAAATGACGGAAATGACGGCGAAAGAGACATTTAACATTCCGGCGCAGGAGGGTTTTTCCCCTAGCGAACCCTCTCTCGCTCATCAGTATCTGTTTGGACGCCCAGACCTCGGGTGTGGTGAAGCTTTTCGCTGATTCAACTCGTCGAGTCGTGCTGCAGAAGAATCTTGGGGACTACGGTCTGGAAGATACCGAATCGGTTTTCGCCTGGATCGGCGACCCTCCGCCCGATGTTTGCCTGATCGATTTTGACCAGAATCGGCGGAGCGCCGCGCTGGCTGCCGAGGGAATTCGCGCCGGCGCCCCAGAGACCGCCATCTTCGCGGTCTCCTCCCAGTCGCAGCCGGACGCGATTGTTCAGGCTATGCGCAGCGGTTGCACCGAGTATCTGGTGAAGCCTTTGGACCGCGACCAGCTTCTGAATGCTTTGGCGCGAGTCGGAGGCCGCAAAAAAGATCGGAAAGAGCAGTACAGCGCCCAAGTGATGGCATTCATCGGAGCCAAAGGTGGTTGTGGCGCCACCACTCTGGTGACCCAGTTGGGCGCCCTCTTGGCGAACTCCTATGCCAGAAAGACATTGGTGGTGGATGTTCACCCCGAGTTCGGAGACGCCGCGCTGTATCTGGGATTGACGAAGTATCGCTACCACTACCTGGAGCTTTTGGAAAACACCGATCGGCTGGATGCTGAGCTGCTGCAGAGTTTCGTGATGCACCACTCCAGCGGTCTGGATCTGATTCCCGGGCCAGACGGCGCAGAGGCCACACGAAGTGTGCTCCCGGGCGCGGTACGACAGACATTCGATTTCCTCCGGCTTCGCTACGAGTTCATCCTGCTCGACTTGGGCCCAGGATTGACCGAAGGAAATCTCGAATTGATTCGCTATTGCGACCAGCTTCATATCGTCACCGTGGCGGAAGTAGCAGCGTTGCGTAACGTGGTTCGACAGATCGACTACCTTACCAAGAAAGAAATATCGCCCGACAGAATCCGGGTTGTCGTCAATCGCCACAACAAGCGTGGTCTTATCACCGATGAGCAAATTGAGAAGGCAATTGGACAAAGAGTTTTCTGGAAGGTCCCGAACCAGTATGTCCAGGTCATGAAGACGATTAGCGCCGGCGACCCGGTTAGTCAAGTCTCCAGCTCCGATGTCGCTAAGAACCTGAACGAATGGGCGGGGGCAGTCGGCCGAAAGGCAAAGAAAGAGAGCCGCGGGATCCTGGGTCTTTGGAACCGTTGAGATCTGTTGTTTACTTGAGGAGAAATTATGGGTGACTTCAACCAATCGATCGTTGTGCCAAGCACGCCGAACAGTTCCCTCTCAGGTGCAGACAACAAGAGGGGCGGGCTTAGCCTCAAGGTCTATCAGGAGTTAAAGTCCAGCGTTCATCGGGACCTTTTGAACAAGGTGGATCTGGAGAAGATTGCCACCTTGCGCGACGAGCGGGTCCGGGCTCAGGCGCTAAGCGTCATACAGGAACTGGTGGCGGATCTGCAGACCCCGATGAGCGGCCGGGAAAGAGAACGGCTGTCTCTCGAGGTTTTGAACGAGGTCTTCGGTTTAGGACCGCTCGAGCCCCTGCTGCAAGATCCGACCATCAGCGACATCCTGGTCAACGGAGCGAAACAAGTGTACGTGGAGCGCGCGGGAATGCTGGAAGAAACCCGCATCGTGTTTAAGGATAACGCGCACCTGATGCACATCATCGAGAAGATCGTGTCGGCAGTGGGGCGGCGCGTAGACGAGTCTTCGCCCATGGTCGACGCCCGGCTGGCGGACGGGTCCCGCATCAATGTGGTCATTCCCCCATTAGCCGTGGACGGTCCGCATCTCTCGATCCGACGTTTCGGAGCCATTCCTGTCGCCGAGAACGACCTGTTGGCCAACCAGACTCTTACCCAGCCCATGCTGGATCTGATCAAGGGCGCCGTGAGGGCGCGGTTGAATATCGTAATCTCAGGGGGAACTGGAGCTGGCAAGACGACCATGCTGAATGTCTTGTCAGGCTATATTTCGGACAAAGAAAGAATTGTTACCGTCGAAGACTCGGCAGAACTGCAGTTGAAGCAGCGTCACGTGGTGCGCTTGGAGTGCCGGCCCGCGAATATTGAAGGCAAGGGCGCGGTCATGCAGCGACAATTGGTAATCAACTGTTTGCGAATGCGCCCCAACCGCATCATCGTTGGCGAGGTGCGCGGCGAGGAAGCGCTGGATATGCTCCAGGCCATGAATACCGGCCATGATGGATCACTAACCACGATCCATGCGAACAACCCGAGAGACGCGATCGCACGTATGGAGACGATGGCTCTCATGGCAAATCTTAATCTGCCAGAAAAAGCCGTCCGCCGCCAGATTGCTTCCGCCGTCGCCATCGTGATCCAGGTTTCTCGCTTTAACGATGGTACGCGGCGCGTGACCCATCTTAGCGAGATCACGGGCATGGAGGACGATGTCGTCAGCATGCAGGATGTCTTCGTTTTCGAGAAGCATGGAGTCTCGCCCGATGGGCGTGTATTGGGAACATTCACCGCAACCGGCATTCGGCCCAAGTTCGCGGAAAAGCTCGAGGCGTCGGGTATCGCCGTTCCCGGTTCTTGGTTCGAAAGTTCGATGATGATTTAAGGCTGAGGATGCTCATATGGTTCCGGTAATTCTTTTCGTTCTGTGCTTGCTGGTGAGCTTTGGGGTGCTCTTCTTTTTCCTGAAGCCGACCAAGGCAGAACGTGCCGTCGAGCAACAACTGGCTGGGATCCAGGAGAACCGTGTGGTGGTCACGGAGGGCCCCACCATCCTCAAGGAGGAACAACGTAGCTCGGCGCCCTGGCTGGATCAGCGGCTCCTGCAGTTGCCTGGAGCATCGACGCTGTCTGCGTTGATCAAGCAAGGGGGGCAAAAATGGCAATTGAGCACAGTTTTCTTTTCTTCGTTGGCCGCGGCGATTGTCGTTGGTTGGTTGGGGTCGATAATATTTTCAAGCGTGGGTCTGGGTTTATTGGCGGCGTTGGCCGCCGGTCTGGCACCGTGTCTTTACCTTTATATCCTTCGGCAAGTGAGGTTCACAAAGTTTGACAACCTGCTTCCGGAAGCCGTCGATCTCATGGCGCGAGGTTTGCGGGCGGGTCATGCGGTGAATGCGGTATTGGAGATGGTGGCCACCGAGGTCGCGGATCCGGTCGGAGCGGAGTTTCGTACCCTGCACGAGCAGCAGATCCTGGGGTTGCCGGCACGCGATGCCATGATGAACCTAGTGCACCGAATGCCGAGTGACGATATGCGATTCCTGGCCACGGCGATTCTTCTCCAAAAAGAAACGGGTGGAAACCTGGTGCAGATTCTCGATAAGACCGCGGCGGTCATGAGAGAACGTTCACGGTTGCGCGGGCAGCTCAGGATTTATACCGCCCAGGGCCGCATTACCGGCTGGATTCTTTGTATCGCGCCTTTCATTATGTTCGCTTTGATTGGCGTGGTGAACCCATCGTACGAGAAGGTTTTGTTCACAGAGCCGCTCGGGCAGGACATGATTTATGCCGGACTAACCATGATGCTGATAGGTATTCTCATTATTCGCAAGGTCATTGACATCAAGGTCTAAACGCTATGAACCTGACAATCTTATTCGGCGTGTTCTTATTTGTAGCGTTTCTTCTGGCATTCCTCCTGTGGCTGAGTCCCTCGGCGGAGAGCGTACTGCTGCAAAAAGTGACCCGGCCGGCGCAGCAGCCATCCGGAGAAGAGAATTCCGGGCCGCCGCGTTCGGCATTGTTTGATGTTGTCGCCAAGCCCTTCACCATCTTTCGAAAACTATTTTCGTCCGAGCCCGACCCGGTTCTTGTCCGCCAACTGCTGCTCGCCGGATATCGCAAGCCCTCCAACGTAGATATGTTTCTGGGCGCGCGCTTGGCTGTACCCGCCTTCCTGGGGGTCTGTGTGGCCCTCTTCATCGAGAGCAACACATTCCTGTTCTTCCTGTTGGCCATTGTGCTCGGTTACTTTCTGCCGGATTTTTGGCTCGGGCACGCCATCAAGAAGAGAAGAGAAAAGATCAGGTTGAGCCTTCCGGACGGCCTGGACTTGTTGTCCATCTGCATGGAAGCTGGTCTCGGTCTAGACCAAGGGATTGTCCGCGTAGGTCAAGAGCTCAAGTCCAGTCATCCCGAGTTGAGTGAGGAATTCCTGCAAGTGAACTTTGAACAGCGCGCCGGTGTGCGCCGGATTGCCGCATGGAAGTCATTTTCGGACCGTGTCGATATCGAGAGCGTGCGGTCTTTTGTCGCCATGCTGATTCAAACCGACCGGTTCGGAACTCCACTTGCTAAGTCTTTGGGGAACTTCTCCGATGAGCTGCGAACTCAACGCCCAGAAGGACCCCGAAGACGCGCTTAGCGAGGATGATCGAATTGGTGGCATCTTCAAAGCATGTCTTCAGTGTGTGATTCCGATGAGGAGCTAGATTTCTGTTCAACCGACCATCAAAGCTAACCGACTTCGCGAAGCGCTTGGCATCATCGGTTTACTGACGCTTGCCGTTGTATTCCTTCCAGGCTGCGCGGCGGTTAATCGAATGCACCATCCCGATCCCGGCCGATATTCTCCCCCGGGGAGCAGCCGGACAAGGTTCTTTACCAAAAAGCGACCAACGAAATTACCCATGCGCGGTACGAAGTAGGACGGCTAACCCTGCAAACCCTTATCAACACCTATCCCGATAGCGAGTATCTTTCCAAAGCCAAGCTGGCGATCGCCGACTCCTATTACAACGAGGGCGGAGTTTCCGGATTGACCCAAGCGGATGCGGAATATAAGGATTTCATCACCTTTTTCCCCACAGCCCCGGAGGCACCCGAAGCTCAGTACCGGGTAGGCATGGCGCATGTTCGCATGATGGCGAAAGCCGACCGCGACCAGACAGAGGCGAAGGTGGCGGACGCTGAATTCAAGGAATTCCTGCTCAAGTATCCGGACAGTCCCATGATCCCCCGCGTCAAGGGTCGCCTGCGGCAAACCCAGGAGGTGCTGGCGCAAGGGGAATACTACACCGCGAACTTCTATTACGTGCACAATGCGTTTCCGGCGGCACGGTCTCGGTTTCAGGAGATTATTGATAAATACCCCGACTTCAGCCGTGGCGATGCTGCGCTCTATTACGAGGGGCAGAGCCTTGAGCATTTGCAAAAAGCGCGCGAAGCAATTCCGTATTATTCCCAATTGATCATGGATTTCCCTCTGAGCCCCCTGGTTCCCCAGGCCAAAGGCCGGTTGGTCGCCATGAACGCGCCCGTGCCGAAGCCCACGCGCGCCATGGTGGCACGCGCGCAAGCGGATGCAAGCCATGTGATAGAGCGCACCTGGTTGAGCAAACTGAGTGGCAGTTTTTCGGCTGCCCCTGATACCAGCGCCACTCTTTATGGCCCCGTGCACATTGGCGGAACTCCCGCGGCTGGAGTCGAGACCGCGAAGGGTCCACAGCCTGCAGTCCCCACCGCGACTACTGCTATTGTGGCTTCACCCGTCAGTGACAAGAGCTTGGAATCGCCGAAGCCGGCGGAAACGCCCGCTACTCCCGACAACGGCAGCGCCAAGGCCAAGGAAAGCACGCCTGACAAGACCCAGCCGGACGCTTCCAAACCAGCGCCACCTGCCAAGAAGAAGGGCAAGTTCCACGTCTTAAAGAAGATTGTTGACCCGTTTTGATCCTCCCCTTTAGCCGCGCCTGTCGCGAGGGTTGGCATTCAGCGGCGGCGGATGACGGGCGCGACTATACCGCCGCCAGAACCACAGCCCAAACTCTAGATTCCTAAATGGTTGCGCCTTGACTTCCTAGTGGTGTCATGGTATCTCTCAGTCAAATTTGGTTTGGCGCAATATAGAGGGAGAGTCCCGTGCCGCGGATTGTTTTGGTTGCCGACGATAGTCCTACCATTCAGAAAAGAGCGGTCGGAATACTGAAAGGTGAGGGATTTGAAGTTGAAACTGTGTCCAACGGTGTGGCAGCGATCAAGCGGCTAACCGTGCTCCACCCCATGGTCGTTCTCGCTGACGTTTCTATGCCGGGCCGAGATGGCTACGAAGTCTGCGATTTTATCAAGAAGTCGACGGAGTTTTCTCATGTTCCTGTGTTGCTCGTCGCCAGTGACATGGAGCCCTACGACGATGCGCGGGGTGCGGAAGTAAGAGCGGACGGGATCATCAAGAAACCCTTTGAGGCGTCGGAGCTGCTTTCCCTCGTCGTTAGATTTGCTGCGCAGTTTGAAGCCGAGACCTCCAAGTTGGCTGCCCCGATCCCAACGCCCGAGGTGCCGGAACGCACGCGGGAATTTGTTGTTTCGAGCCTGCATCCTGACGATGTGCCGGCCTCGGTGCAACACTCGGCGCCGCAGCACACCGCGGACCACGCGATTTCGCTCGGGACCTTAGACGACGTCCCGACTCTGGTGCAGCACTCGGCACCCGATTTTTCCGAGGTCTCGGAGGGCGTCGCATTCACTGAGCATTCCGCAGAGGAACCCGAAGGAAGTTCTTCGGCATCGCATGAAGCCGAATCGGGAACGCCGCATCCAGCGCCGCCGGCGCCGGCAGAAACAGTGTTCGATCTGGGCTCTCCCCAAGAATTCGCCGATCTTCTTCCTGGCCCTGAGGCGCACACGGTCTCGGTTGTAGAACTCCTCTGGTCGGGGAGGAGCCGCCCGCTTCCAGTTCCCTGGCGCCCTCAGTCGAACCACCCTTGGAGCGAACTCCGTCGTTTCTCGAGGGAATGGAGGCAGTAACGGCGGAGGCGGCCTACATCGAAGAGCTGCCAGCGCAAAATCCCGAGCCACTCGGCGCTACTGACCCGCTCCATACTTTGATTTTTAGCGCTCCCGCTGCAATCGCCGAGCCGGTTTGGAAAGACGAGACGGTTGTCCCTCCGCCCGAGGCCGAACCTGTCGCATCCACAGCCGGAGAACCGCAAGCCGAAGTCGAACCTCGCGGTGCGTCTCCCGAGAATCCCTTAGCTCCGCCGCTCGATCCTCTGAATGCCACCCCCTCCCTGGGCGCCACGAGTCTTGACGGCTTTTCCTTGGACGACGCCGCTGCCGGACACGTGCATTTTGCTTCCGACGTGGCGGCGTACCCCCTCGCGGAACCCGCCCCCAGTGAGGTCTCCCCGAAGGAGGCTGCCTCCGCGGATGCTCCTGTGGAATATACCCTTGCGGAAGCTTCTCCCGGAGAGGTCGCGCCCGAGGAGATTACGCCTCCAGTTGCACCCGTCGAAGAGGCGCCGGAGAAAGCTGCGCCCAGCGAGGTTCCAACCCAGGAAATTGCCGGCGTCGTCGTTCCCGCGGAATATGCCCAAGCGGAAGCCTCGGCGGCCAACTATGCGACCGCGGAACTTGCCTCTGCACTCGCTGCCGCCGAACCTGCACCGATCGAATCCGCCGACGTTGACGTCGCCCCGAGTGTAGCCCACGCGGAGTATGCCTCTGGGGAATCCGCCTCTGCGGACGTTGCGGTCGAGAGTCTTGACCGAACGGTCGCGCCTGTGGATTACGCCCCCATGGAACCCGTCCCCGCCGAGGCCACGCAGGATGTGGTTGCACATTTGACGCCAACGGAGGAAACTCCAGCTACGGGAACGGCTCTTCCTGAGGCAGCGGTAGACGTGGCCCCGGCGGAAATCCCGCCCCCCGAGCCTCCAGCGGAATTCGAAACTCCGGTGAACACGCCGCAGATTTCTGCGCCGCCATCAGCGTTTCCCTGGGATATGTTCTACTCGATCGTCCGCAAAGTCGTTGCGAAAATGTCGCCCCCTCCTTTGCCCAAAGAAGCGGTGGAGGAAATGACCAAGCGGCTTGCCGAGGAAATCGCCACGGAAATCATCTCCGAATCGTCACGCCCACCCGAGTAGCCGAGGTATTCCCAGCACCTTCACGGAATTGCAACTATACGGAGCGACATAAGTGCTTGCGCATCCGGCTGTAGCGGCGGTCTCCGACCGCCGTCGTCGATCGGAGATCGACGCTACAATTTACGTCGCTCCGTATAGTTCCCCGCCAGGGAACTTCGCGGACTTTGACGTGCCCCTGCGAGTGGTGTCCCGAACTGGAGGCAACGGCGCCATCCCGGTAACTCAATGCTGGCTGGAAGCCAGCCCTACATCTGAAACTACGAGCGCAGGCCCTTGGCAAAAGGATCACCGCCAGTACGAATGAAACCGTGAAAATCCGCATAGACCTGACAAATTGTCGTTCAAATGCAGCAGTTTTCTGCAAAATAGCGCTCGATTCGACGAAAATGTCGAAAACGAGGAACTATAAGTCTGTTTTTATTCGGGCATTGTGTCTTGCGGTCCTTTGTTTTCATACACATTCCGGCTTCGAACGTATCATTTAACATCTTTTTTTCATGCTCTGCCGGGAAATGGGCCGCGGCGGGGTTCACTCCGGCCCCCAGCGTCGAGCCCTTCAAGGGCGTCGGGGCGGCCAACCTCGGCGCATAACTACCTTTATTTTCATGAATATCGTGGCATACCAGACTTAAGTCCCTTGTTTTCATCAATATCGTGGGAGTAGCCAAAACTGACATTTTTTCTACATGTGTTTTCAATAACATCGTGGGAGTAGCCTCATTTTTTAATTCCCCTTTTTCACTCCGCTCGCGACTCTGAATCCCACTAAATTATTCTTTATCATGGACATACATTTTTTGGAATTTCTTCGGTTCAGCGCCTAACTACCTTCTTTTTCTAAGACATCGTGGCCTACCTCGCTTTTTTAAGGCGCTCGAACGGTTCCATCGCCTCGAAAGCCTGGAAGGAC
>CAWDCI010000023.1:0-9355 GCA_963800745.1 uncultured Acidobacteriaceae bacterium | reverse complement strand
GGACAAGGCCACGGCATGCGCCGCTTCCAAGGCTACGTGGACTACGAAGAAGTCCCCAGCGTCATGTGGAAGCCGGAAGGCAATCCCGACGGATGGAAGGATTTTGTTGAACTGGCCAAGGCGGCCAGCGCGCCTTTCCTGACCATGGATTCCTGGACGTTGGCAGCGCGAGGACTTCGAGGAAATTCTGGAACGGTTGAAGAATACTGAGTTCGCCAACGAAGAAGATATGGAAGAGGTCCGCTGGCTGCGCACCTATCTTGGCAAAACCGGTTTTGTGCAGCTCGGCTTCGCCCACCAGGGCGTCATGATGGTCTATGAGTCCTCCACCGAGTGGTATGAGCGCTACCAGCGGGTGCTCGAACTGACCGAGGACTTCGGCGGCATTCCCATCGACCAGCCTGGTCCGGACGACGAAACCTAGAATGAACGCGTAGGGACGGGCGCCCTCGCCCGTCCAGCCGAGCAAGGCTCGGCAGTGGTTGCCGGTTGCGCCCTCCTTCGATGCGGCGAGTAGAATCGTCCTGGGGGATCGGAAACTCTATTGCCCCGAGTCATGAAATGGGAGCTTAAATCCGCCGAACCGGAGCAGGTCGAACTTCTCGCGGCGGAATTGTGCTCTAACCCGGGCTCGGCGTCAAGAATTCTTACGTTGCCGCGACGTTGGCCCGGCTGCTGGTTACCCGCGACATCACGGATGCCGAGTCGGCTGCGCGCTTTCTCTCTCCTTCGATCAATCATCTTCATTCTCCATATCTGATGAGCGGTATGAAGGCGGCTGTGGACCGCCTTGAAGCCGCCATCGAAAACAAAGAGAGCATCCTCATCTACGGCGACTACGACGTCGACGGCACCACTGCGATATCATTCTGAAGACGGCCATCGAACTTTGCGGAGGCGTCACCGATTTTCACGTTCCGCATCGCATTCGCGACGGCTACGACATGCGCGATGATGTTATTGAACGCGCCGCCGCGGCGGGAGTTCGCCTGATTGTCAGCGTGGATATGGGTATTCGCGCCTTTGCTCCGGCGGAGACTGCGCAACGCCTTGGCGTGGATCTGATCGTTACCGATCACCACCTGCCGGGCCCGGACGGCGTTCCCAAAGCTTTGGCCGTGGTGAATCCCAATCAAGCGGGATGCGACTACCCCTGCAAGGTGCTGTGCGGCGCCGGGGTTGCGTTCAAGCTGGCACAGGGATTGATCGAGCGGCGGCGCGCGGGCGATCAATCTCGGCTGCTGATGTCGTTTATGAAGATGGTCGCCATCGCCACGATCGCGGATTCCGTGCCACTGAGCGGGGAGAATCGCGTCTTCACCAAACTGGGCCTGGAGGCTCTGCGCACGGCGGTGAATCCGGGACTGAAGGCGTTGCTGGAAGTTGCGCAACTCGGCGGGCGTCCGCTTACCGCCGGCGAAGTGGCTTTCCGCATCGCTCCCCGCATCAATGCCGCCGGGCGCATGGACGTGGCCCGCGATGTCATCGAGCTTTTCAGCGTGAAGGATGCAACCCGTGCACGAGAGTTGGCCACTCGGCTGGACCAACTCAATGCGGAACGACAGGAAGAAGAACGGCGAATCGTGCAGGCCATTGAGGCTCGCATTGAAGAAGATCCCGCACTGCGGGATGCTTTCTGCATGGTGATCGACGGCGAGGGCTGGCACCGCGGCGTCATCGGCATTACGGCCACGCGCGTGGTCGAGCGCTACGGCCGGCCGGCGCTCGTGATCTCCCGCGACGGCGAGGAAGCGCATGGCTCGGGCAGATCCATCCGGCCTTTTCATTTGCTGAATGCTTTGGAATCCTGCTCGCACTTGTTCACTCGCTTCGGAGGACATTCTCATGCCGTGGGCTTCTCTCTGCCGTCGGGCCGGGTCGCAGAACTCCGCACTCATCTCGATGAATATGCCCGCGCCCGCCTGACCCTGGCCGACTTCGAGCCAGTCTTGCAGTTCGACGCAGAGTTGTCTTTTGCTCAGATCACTCCGGAGTTATTTCAGCTCGTGCAGCGGCTCGAGCCCTTTGGCAGCCGCAATCCCGAGCCCGTCTTCGTCACCAGCGACGTGCGTTTGCTTACCCCGGCGCGTGTGATGAAAGAAAAGCACATCAAGCTTAAGCTAACCGAGAACCGGGAACCAGGAACAGCGGACGGACGTTCCTCCCGCGCCTGGAACGTGCTCGGATGGCGCATGGCGGAACGCTGGCAGCAGGAACAGCTACTCCCCGGCGACGTGCTGGATATCGCTTTTACGCTCGACCACAATGACCATCCTGACTTCGGCGGGCTGGAGTTGTCGCTGAGAGACTTCAAGCGCCGGAAGATAACCACAGGGGGCACCGAGGTCACGGAGAAGGAAGTGACTCCACAACCCGCGTAGGGACAGCCGCCCTCGGCTGTCCTGCACTAAGCTAATTGTCATTTCGAGCGAAGCGAGAAATCTGGTTTTCTAAGCTAAAGGAAGCGGATTCCTCACACTTAAAGGTGTTACAGAATGACAAATCGTTAGGATTGTCGGCCTCCTACCACAAATGGTAGTAGCCATCCCGTCGTCCAATCTCTACCTTCATCCCAAATAGTTTCGACAACGGTTCCGGCTGCAGCATTTCCTCTTTGCCGCCATCGGCCACGATCCTTCCCTTCGCCATCAGAACCACGCGGCTGATTTCGGGAACAATATCCGCGAGATCATGCGTCACCAGGATGATGCCGATGCCGGAGTTCGCCAGCAGGCTCATGGTTTGCCGCAGGCTGTGCTGGGCATGGAAATCGAGAGAGTTACTAGGCTCGTCAAACAGCAGAGCCTTCGGCTGGTGGACCAGGGCCCGCGCAATCAGAATCCGTTTCGCTTCACCCGAAGACATTTCGGATACTGACCGTTCCGCGAGATGGGGAACCTCGAGTTGCGCCAGAACGCTTTGCGCCAGCTCCCTCTGCTCTGGCCGGATCAGGTGGTTTGGAAAAAGATGGCTGCTGCTGAAGAATCCGGAAAGCACGATGTCGAGTCCAACCGACTGGGGATTGCACCACGCCATCAGATCATTGGAGACAATCCCCAGCAGCGTGCGCAGTTCGAACACGTTCCAACTCTCCCGCCCCAGAATGCTGATGCGTGAACCTTCGCGGACCACGGGATAACACTCTCGCGTGATGGTCTTGATCAGGGTGGACTTGCCACAGCCGTTTGGCCCCAGGATGGCAACGTGCTCGCTGGCATGGATGCAAAGGTTGAAGTCGTCAAGGACGACATTGCCTCCGCGCATCACTCGGATGTTTTTCAGTTCCAGTAAAGCGGGAGTCGGCAGGGACATGGTTTCCCAGTTTAGATGATGAGAGGCACTTGGGGATGATCCGGCCCAGGGCCCCGTTGTCATGCTGATCAGAGCCTGTCACTTTATTAGATTTCACTCTCGCTTCGACGCAATCAAGTTACGAGTCGAAGAAGGGCCGGCAATCGAAGAAGTCAAGGACTCTCAGCGCGGGCGTTTGTGGAATCCCACCCCTTCGGCTCCGCTCAGGGCAGGCTCCGTCGCAAAGAGCGCGACTAGGATGGGGCCTCGTTCAAAAAGTCACAGCCTCTCTGCGTTTGTTTTTGCCGGTACAGAGAAGAGTGCGGCCCAGCCCGCTGCGCTACACTTGTCTTCAGATGCCGGTCAACATTTCCCGCCTTCGACACTGGTTTGCCGCCGCTGCCATTGCTGCGGGTTTTATTGTTGGGGGAGCGTATTTTTACGCCCGCCATCGCGTACAGAACGCGCTGAAGCAGACGCCCGGGAAGATCGGCGCCGACATCCGGCAGAGCGCCCAGGGGTACACCTACTCACAGTCGGAACAGGGGCGCACACTCTTCAAGATTCAAGCCTCCAAGGCGATATTCAAGTTGGATGGGCGGGCCGAGCTGCGTGATGTAGCCATCACCCTCTACGGGAGAGACGCCGGCCGCTTCGATCAGATTTATGGCTCGGACTTCGAATACGACACGCAGTCTGGAGACGTGACTGCCCGGGGAAAAGTTCAGATTGACCTGGAGGCCAACCCCGCCGGACTGACCCATCCCGATCAAACCCCTCCCAAGGAGCTGAAGAATCCAATTCACCTGGAGACCAGCGGCTTGGTGTTCAATCAAAAGACCGGGGATGCCCACACCCAGGAAAGGGTTGACTTCCGCATTTCGCAGGCCAGCGGTTCGGCGATTGGGGTGAGCTATGTTTCCAAGAGTGACACGCTGACCTTCGATTCGCAGGTCGAAATTACGCTGGCCGGGGCCAAGGCAGCCACCGTCAACGCAGCCCATGGGACGATCACCAAAGACCCGCGAGTGGTTCTGCTCCAGGCGGTGCGCATGCAGCAAGGTGCCCAGCGCGGTGACGCGGATAATGCCACACTATTCCTAAACTCTGACAACACGCTCAACCGTATTCTGGCGGCGGGCAATGTCCGCGTCGCGCTTGCCGGCAAGCAGCCCACGCAGCTTCACGCTGACCAATTGGAACTTCTCCTAGACCGGGCGGCGACGAGCTTCAAACCGCCACGTTTTCCGGAAATGTCCAGATGGAAAGCGCCGGAAGCAGTCCGATTAAGGGTAGCGCGGGACGCGTCATTGCCAGTTTCTCCGGCGATGACGTACTGAATAAGGTGCGGGCGGAGGAAAATGTCCGGTTGTTGCAGCCGCAGCCAGCTTCCGCCCCGTCAGCCAAGACGCAGACCTACGAACTCGATGCGGCGGCGGTAAATTTCTTCGTCGCTGCCGGCAAACGCCTTTCCCGAACCGAAACCTCCGGGTCGGCGCAATTTCGGGTTCAGCCCACGGCCCAGAACGCGGGCCAAACCCTCATCACCGCGGCTAAGTTCACCGCGCAGTTTGATGCCCTGGGCCAGCTAGCATCGGTACATGGAGCGCCTGACGCCCGCATCATCAGCACCAATCCCGGTCAGCCGGACCGCGTCAGTACCAGCCTCGCGGTAGATGCCAGTTTCTCCCCCGGACAAGGCATGGAAACCGCCGAGCAACAGGGCAACGTGGTGTTTACCGATGGAGACCGCAAAGCCTGGGCGGAGCATGCCCGCTACACGCCCGCCAATCAACTGCTCGAACTCTCCGGCTCCCCGCGGGTGCTGGACCGCAATATGGCTACGACCGCCCGCATTCTGCGCATGAACCGGGCTACCGGCGAAGGATTCGCCGAGGGCGATGTCAAAAGCACCTACACCGACCTCAAGCCTCAGCCGGGCGGCGCCTTGCTGGCGTCTTCCAGCCCCATTCACGTCACCGCCGGCGCCATGACCCTGCATCGCGACCCGGCGATTGCCCTCTACACGGGGAATGTACGTCTGTGGCAGGATGCCAATGTGGTGGTGGCGCCGTCCATCGAGTTCGACCGCAACCACCGCTCGATCGCGGCCAGCGGGTCGGCCTCCCAACCCGTATCTACAGTCGTGGTTCAAACCGGGAAGGATGGCCGGAGTATCCCCACAACCATTACGTCGGGCCAGTTAACTTACGTGGACAGTGAGCGAAAAGCGCATTATGCGGGCGGCGTAACCGCCCGAAGCAGCGATTTCACTCTCACCTCCGACCAAATGGACGTTTTCCTCCAGCCCAGGAACCAGCCTTCCAGCGACCGGAGTGCCGCAGGTCAGGCTTCCGAAGAAGGCAAACTCGACCACATTATCGCCCACGGCCAAGTGGTAGTGACTCAGCCCACCCGCCGGGCTACCGGAGACCAGCTAACTTATACCGCAGCGGATTCGAAGTTTGTGCTTACGGGCGGCCCGCCCAGCATTTTTGATGCCGAACGGGGCAAAGTTACCGGGGTTTCGTTGACTTTATTTAGGGCCGATGGTAGGGTGCTGGTTGAAGGCACCGATACCTCCCCGAGCGTAACGCAAACACGAGTGGCACGATAAATGCGTACTCTGGCCACCGACGAAATCGGCAAATCGTACCGCGGTCGCCGGGTGGTGAATGGTGTCAGCCTGCGCGTGGAGCAGGGCGAAGTTGTTGGATTACTTGGCCCGAATGGCGCCGGAAAAACCACCACGTTTTACGCCATCGTGGGTTTAGTCCCGCCCGATACAGGCAGGGTGCTGATCGACGAGGAAGACATCACTGACGTGCCTATGTATTTGCGGGCGCGGCAGCATGGCATCAGCTATCTCCCCCAGGAAGCGTCGGTGTTTCGCAAACTCACGGTTGAGGAAAACATTCTCGCCGTGTTAGAGGCGCAGCCTATCCCCTGGCACGAGCGCCGAGAGCGGATGGAGAAGCTGATCGACCAGTTGGGATTAGAGCATATCCGTCAGAACAGGGGATATGCCCTGTCTGGAGGCGAGCGGCGCCGGGTCGAAATTGCCCGGGCTTTGTGCATCAGTCCGGCGTTCATTCTGCTGGATGAACCGTTTTCCGGGATTGACCCAATTGCGGTGCTCGACCTGCAAAAGATCATTGGGGACTTGAAGGCGAGCGGCATCGGCGTGTTGATCACCGACCATAACGTTCGCGAGACGCTTTCGGTCACCGACCGGGCATACATCATTGAAGGAGGCCGCATCTTCCGCCACGGTATTCCGGAGCAACTAGCCGGCGATCCCGAAGTTCGGCGGGTGTACTTGGGCGAGAGCTTCTCGCTGGTGTGAGAAGAAGCTACTAGCTCCCAGCCTCTAGCTAAGAGCTGGCAGCAAAGGATTTTAGCTAGGAGCTAGCAGCTAGAAGCGCTAGGCGAACGACGAACGACCAACGACGTTATGGTTCTACTCCAACCCAGACTGAATCTGAAGGTCTCGCAGCGCCAAATCCTGACCCCAGGACTGGTGCAGATGGTCAGTGTGCTTGCGCTCAACAAGCTTGAGCTTAAGGACATGATTACCGCGGAGATGGTGGAGAACCCGGTTCTGGAGGAACTGGAGGATTCAGTTCCCATCCTCGATGATGTGGGACGCCGCGAAGAAGAGCGTGACCGCCCCGCCGTCGAAGAGACCGCCGCCCCCGCTGAGGAAAAGAAAGATCCCTTCGAGGAGATTGACTTTGGATCCTTTTTCCAGGAATACCTTGATCCGGGCTACCGCAGTTCGCGTGAGATGGAAGATATTGAACGCCCGTCGTTCGAGAACTTCCTCTCCAAGCCCGGCAACCTTACCGACCATTTGTCCTGGCAGCTGGGATCGATCCCTATTAGCGCGGAAGTGCGGGAAGCCGCCGACACCATTATTGGCAATCTGAACGAAGACGGCTACCTGATCGCCAGTGACGAAGAATTGCTCGGAGTTGCGCCACCCTCCTCTCCTGAAGTGGATGCCGCGCTGGCAGACAATGTTGTTAAGGCCGCCGCCGCCCTGGGACTGGGAGAGATCGAAGAATCCGAGGCCGATGTTTCGGCGGAAGAGCCCTCAGACACCTCAGCCGAGCTCACGGAAGATTGGAACGGTGCCTCGCCGGCGGAGTTAGAGGCTGCTTCGGTCAGCACGGCAACGGCGGTGGCTGCGGAGCTGCAACCCAGTGCGGCCCAAGGCGCTCCGCTGGACACTGCCCTTCCGAAACCAACCCGCAGCCCGCAGCCCGAATTCAAGGCGAACTTCACTCTCGATGATTTGCACGAGGCCCTGGAAGTGGTTCGGCAATTGGATCCTCCAGGCGTGGCTTGCCGCGACCTCCGCGAGTGCCTGCTCTATCAGCTCCGCTATCACCAGAAGCTGGCCCCGAGCAAAAATGGAGACGGTGCGGCCGCCGAACAGGTGATTGCCGATGCCATCGCCATCGTGGACCAGCATCTTCGCGGCGTACAGAACAAGCAATACAAGGAAATTGCCCGCGCCATCGGCCGCCCCGTCGAAGCCGTGCAGCCAGCGCTCGACTACATCCGCACCCTCGACCCTCGTCCGGGAATGCGGTACAACCAGGTTCAGCCCCGGCTGATCGAGCCCGACGTCGCCTTCGTCAAGCATGGCGACGAGTGGCTGGTCATGATGAACGACGATGGCGTCCCGCAGCTTCGCCTGAACCCAGCCTACAAGCGCCTGCTCAACCGCGACACCCAGGACAAAGACACGCGGAACTATGTGAAAGAGCGCTACAAGAGCGCCATCCAGCTGATTAAGAACATCGAGCAGCGTAAGCAGACCATCACCAAGGTCTGCTATTGCATTGTGGCCCGCCAGCAGGATTTTCTGGAAAAAGGCATCGACCAGCTAAAACCCATGATGATCAAGGAGGTGGCTGAAGAAATCGGCGTACATCCTTCCACGGTAAGCCGGGCGGTCGCCAGCAAGTATGCCCACACTCCACAAGGCGTATTTGAGCTGCGTTATTTCTTCAGTGAGAGCGTGAACGGCCCCGAGGGTGGCGGCACTTCGCTGCTCATCCTCAAACGCCGGGTCAAAAAGCTCATCGAAGAGGAAGATTCCGCCAGGCCGCTGACCGACGAGCAGATCACCCGCATCCTGCAATCGCAGGGCATTCAGGTGACCCGCCGCACGGTCGCGAAATACCGGGAAGACATGCGCATCCCGAGCACCCATCAACGCCGCGTGAAAAAATAAGGCTCGAAGCTCAATCCACCGAAAGTAACTGAGAACAGATAACTGGGAACCGGGAGCTGCATTCTCCACAAACGGCTCTCCCACTCATCTGCAAGCTCGAACCGCATGTCGAGGAGCACTCATGAACGTCGAATACACCGGCAGACAATGCGAAATTACTCCGAACCTTCGTAAAGAGATTGAAACCGGCCTGGCAAAAATCCGCAAAATCCTAGGCGACAAGTTCGAAACCAAGGTCATCCTCGCCGTCGAAAAGCACCGCCACAAAGCTGAGATCACCATCAGCCCGCGCAACGGGCCGCTCGTCGGAGTAGCCCAAGCCGGCGACATGTCCTCCGCCATTGGCGAGGCTTTCGAGCACTTGCAAAAGCAAGCGGTTAAATACAAGACACGCTGGCGCAGCAAGAAGCGCCACGCGCAAAAGAATCACGAGAAAAAGTGGGACGGCAAAGCCGCGCCCCCAGAGGTGAAAACCGCAATTGGGCTTACCGCGGCCACGGCTTTGGGGGTGGTCTTACACCGCTTTCCGCCAGTCGCCAAGACCACCGAGGTTCACCTCGTCCACTCGGACGATTCGGTTGCCCTGCGCCCCATGACTTTAGAGGAAGCCATTAAAGAGGCCCATTTCCGCGACCGCGACGTGTTTGTATTCCGCGATCCCAAAGGCAAGGTGATGGTGCTCCACCGCACCCGCGACGGAAAGCTGGAGCTGATCGAAGCGCCTTAGGACAGCACTTGGCCGTTAGCACTTAGCATTTAGCGGGTGCTCCATCCTAGCGCGGTGTTTGCGCTAGGGTGGGATTCTACAAAGGTCCGCAG
>CAWDCI010000022.1:0-176250 GCA_963800745.1 uncultured Acidobacteriaceae bacterium | reverse complement strand
GCTGGGCGTTATGTTTGTGCTGTGGTGGCTCAAGGGACGGGACCCCGATCCGGGCATTTCGGTCGCACCGATGTATGAACCACCGGCTGGGCTCACGCCCGCGGAAGCCGGCGCTCTGCTCGAGGATCAGGTTCATCCCCGTGATATCACATCCACTCTGGTGGATCTGGCGGTGCGCGGCTATGTGAAGATTGAAGAAGTGGATGACAAAGGCTTGGTCTTTCATCACAAAGATTACGTTTTTCATCTGCTGAAGCCGCAGCCGCAATGGGCGGGGCTCGCGCCCCATGAGCGCGTGATGCTGGAGAATGTTTTCGGCGGCGGACAGGAGACAAGACTCTCCAGTCTGAAGAACCGGTTCTACACTGCGATTCCGGTGATCCGCCAGGACGTTATGGCGGCGCTGCGCAACAAAAATATGTACACCCTGGACCCGGATTCAGCCAATGCCCTTAGCATCGTAGCTGCCATTGCTATCGTGATCGGGTTTGTCGCCATGCAAGTGCTGGGATGGGCGAACTTTGTCAGTTCGGCTGCGCTGCTCGTGATCAGTGCGGCAGTTTCGGCGCTCATCTGGTGGCTGTTTGCGCGCAAGATGACGGCCAAAACCACCAATGGCTCGCGCACCTGGGTCGCCGTTCTTGGCTTTCAGGAGTTCATGAACCGGGTGGATGCCGACCGGCTGAAAACGATGCCCGCGGATACATTTGAAAAGTTTCTGCCCTACGCCATGGCACTCGGGGTCGAGCATCATTGGGCGCAGGCCTTTGCGGGAATCGTGAAAGATCCACCGAGCTGGTATGCGGGAAGCGGCCCCTACACTGGATTCAACCCCATCTTCTTTTCCGCTTCGATGCATAGCATGGCGACGGACATGCATCAGGTGTTTGTCTCGGCGCCACGCGCTAGTTCCACCGGGTCAGGCTGGGGGGGAGGGGGAGGCGGCTTCGGCGGAGGAGGCTTCTCCGGCGGAGGGTTTGGCGGTGGCGGCGGTGGAGCATTCTGAGGTTTCCTCCTCTGCCAGGAAAAACTGATTCCGCAGCGATTCAAATCGCCCAGATTGTGAATTGACCCGTCTGCGGGTTATTCTCTGCTCCTGTTGAAACCACGTGAAAACCCCGTAGTCGGGCACGTCCCTGGGAATACTTCTGAATTGCAGGCGTCCCAGACTGCTCGCTGGACCCCCGCGCTAATGATGATGCTGATGTCCCTCATCAGCTACCTCGACCGGAACACGCTGGCGGTGCTCGCTCCGACTATTCTTCGGGAAACTCATTTGAACAATGAGCAGTACGGATTCATTATTTCGGCCTTCAGCGTCGCCTATATGATCGGCAATCCGGTGTGGGGCGTGCTGCTGGACCGGATCGGATTGCGGCGCGGCATGCCCGCGGCGGTTTCCATCTGGACGATGGCTTCCACGCTGCATGCATTCGTGGGTGGCTTTCCAGGTTTTGCTGCGGTCCGCGCCTTGCTTGGATTTGGCGAGGGCGCAACTTTCCCCGGAGGTCTGCGCACCGTGGCAGAGACCCTTCCGGGCTCGCTAAGATCGCGGGGAATCGCGGTCGCGTACTCCGGCGGGTCGTTAGGCGCAATCCTCGCGCCACTCATTGTGACGCCGGTCGCGCTATGGTTTGGATGGCGGGCAGCGTTTCTCATGACCGGTCTGGCCGGACTTGGCTGGTTGTTCCTATGGCCACGAGTAGCTGGCGGAGGCTTCCGCACTGCCTCCCGGTTCTCCTTTACCACCATGCCCAAAATCTGGGAGCGGCGATTCTGGGGGATCGTCTGCTCCTATGGGCTCGGCGCTCTACCGATGGCGTTCTGCCTTTACACCGTTCCCCTTTACCTGGCCAAGGTGCTGGGCCAGTCGCAGTCCACGATTGGAAAACTTCTCTGGATTCCTCCTCTAGGTTGGGAGATTGGCTACTTCGCATGGGGATGGATTGCAGACCGCGTCGCACGAAACAAAGTGCGTCACGTGGGCTTAATGGCGATTCTTGCCGTGCTGAGTTTGCCGTTGGGATTAGTTCCCTTCACCGCTTCCGTTGCGATCGCCATGGCGGGATTTTTCTTCGCCATGTTCGTCGGGGCTGGATTCCTGATCATGGGGCTTCGCTACGGGACGGGCGTTTACGACTCTGATCATGTGGCCCTGGTGGCTGGCATCGGAGCGGGATCGTGGTCAGCACTCGTGGCACTCATCATGCCGGTGATCGGACATCTGTTCGACCTTGCGGCTTACGCGAAGGCGTTCGATCTGGTAGTCCTGTTTCCGGTAGTGGGATTCTTCGCCTGGTGGTGGCTGTCATTACCAGCCGCCAGTGAAGACCTCCCGCTACCTCCTGCGATCTAATGGAATCAGGGGGCCGACAACAAGCCAAGCTCTAGCCCTCGAAAAGGATATCTGTTGGGATTTCGGGACAGTTAGGTCTGGCACACTGAATTGTGTTCCGAAAGTTCTAATGTATCGCGCTGCCTATGCTGGCCATCACAGTGCCCGCGTGGGAGCCAATCAATCGGACTGTGGCAATCGCGATAGTCACAATGACAGCGAGCATGACCGCGTACTCTGCGATGTCCTGTCCTTCGTCCTGCTGCCAGACTTTGCGGAGAGCTTCAGTCATTTCATTCATGGGCGGAAGTTGCGTGGCACTACAAAAACAATTTTCGAGCCACGGAAGCCACGCGACAATGGCCCATCCGGGTAGCCCCCTAGCCGGAATCATTCGTGTTACCTAGGTCATCGGCCGGCGTTACCGTCGGTTCTCTTCCTGGCCCATTCGAGCCATTCCAGCTCCACCAGCCTGGGCGGTATGCTTTCTCTTGAGCAGACTTCGGGGGAGGGCTGTTCAACCTAAACGTCCCAGTGACTCATTTGAGTCTGGGACGTTTTGTTTTGCACCCAGGACGAATCCATGGAACCTACGCCCCCTGTCAACCAAGTCGAGACCAACAGCTTCAATCCTCGACAGCGTCAGCTATGGGGACAAGCCTTCAGCGACGGCTTGACTATAACCGCGGGCCAGATGTGGAGCTTGTTGACCACGGATCGCAAAGGCATCGCCACCCGCGCCGAGTTCGTACCCATGACGATAGACGGCGCTTGCGGAATTGGCGGATCTCCCGAGGGCGCAAACAGCGTCGTTCTGACCTCGGTCCGTTATTACCTGCCGTGATATCCGTCGAGACCGAACCCAACCTTCTGACGTTGTCGGCTCTGGTATTGATGCTGGCTGACCAGGAATCGCCGTGATTCAATCCCGTGTGGTTGGAAATACACGGAGTAGCCCATTGTCTTCCGGGTGTTTCTTCCGTGGAGAACCCGCCTGCACCCCTTCGCGGCTAAAGCTTGACTCCTCTCCGCCGATGAACCTCATGGGTGAGCGTGGCGCGCCGAAGAGCACGGAGGCTGCCGCTGCGCTCCTGTTCGTAAACGACTGACCCATCACTATGGCTCCGTGATTCCGAGGAGAAGGAAATGAGACTTACACTGGGCAAGAAACTTGGAATGGGCTTTGCGGTAATCCTTGCTTTGATGGTCTTCAGTTCCGTGATGGCCTATCGAAAGTCAGGCGACATCAAAGAAAGCCAGGACATCACGTTCGAGGTGCGCATACCCCAGATCAAAGTTGCCCGAGAGCTGCAGCGCGATCTAAATCAGACAGCAAGCAAAACTCGCCAAGCCATCCTGGCGGAAGCAGAACCGGCCAGGAAAGCGGAAGCGGAGGCAGCGTTTGATGCAGCCTGGGGCAATATCGAAAAAGACATCGCCAAAATGGATGAACTGGCTCCCCGTTGGACCCTTCAAGCGAACCGTGACCGCCTGACTGAGATGAAGCAGCAACTTCCGCTGCTTCGTACAGCCGAGGAGACTGGGATGAATCATGCCGCTGCCAGCAGCAGCGATGCTGTCATTAAGGCGGGTGACCAATTCACCGACCAGGCGATTCCAGTTGATGATGCCATCAAGAAAACCCTCGACGCCATGTCGGAATCATTCGAAACGCTATTAGCCAAGAACCAGGAGGATCTGCATGCGGAGAATAGTTCGCTCAACCTGACGATGCTGCTCACCACTTCTGCGGCAGTGGTCATCGGAGTTTTCGCGGCAGTTTTCCTGAGCGGTAGCATTTCTGGCGCGACCCAGGCAGTCCTGGTCCAAGCAGAGGCCATAGCCGCGGGCGACTTGACCAAGGATGACCTGACCGTGCGTAGCCAGGACGAACTGGGCGATCTGACCACGGCTATCAACAAGATGAGGGGCAACCTGAGCGAACTGATTCAGTCCATTGCCGGAACGGCCGAACATGTGGCCAGCGCCAGCGAAGAATTATCCTCCTCCGCTACCCAGCAGTCGCAAAGCGCCGAGACCCAGAACAATCAGACCACGCAAGTCGCTACCGCGATGCAGGAGATGTCGTCCACCGTGCTGCAAGTCTCGGAAAACTCCAACAAGGCCGCCGAGGCTTCGCGCCAGGCAGCGGAGACGGCACGCGAGGGTGGGTCGATCGTGGAAGAAACCTTAACCAAAATGCGCATCATCGCCGATTCGGTGGGCGCAACCGCCAAGAAGATGGAAGAACTCGGCAAGAGTTCCGACCAGATCGGGCGCATCGCCGGGGTGATTGATGACATTGCTGACCAGACTAACTTGTTGGCTTTGAACGCCGCCATCGAGGCGGCCCGCGCAGGAGAACAAGGCCGCGGATTTGCAGTGGTCGCCGATGAAGTTCGCAAGCTTGCCGAACGCACCACCACCGCCACCAAAGAAATCGCCCAGATGATCAAGAACATTCAGGACGAAACCAAGACCGCGGTCAGCGCCATGGAGGAAGGGACCAAGCAGGTGGAAGACGGGGTGCAGTCCACCAGTCGCGCTGGCGACTCGCTGAAACAAATCATTCACAAGTCGGAAGAAGTGGGCGAGATGATTACGCACATCGCCACGGCGGCGACCGAGCAATCGAGCGCGTCGGAAGAGATCAACAACAACATGGAGATGATCGCCAAACTGGTGAAGGAGTCGGCCGATGGAGCGCAGCAATCGGCCAAAGCCTGCCAAGACCTTTCCGGGTTAGCTCTGGACCTGCAAAACATGGTGGGGAAATTCAACCTGGGAAACGGGCGCAGCCATTCGGGCCGCAGCCAAGGCCGGCCGGGCAACCGGGTTCCTGGCTCGATGCCAGAAAAGGCCAAGGCTTTCGCGGCAGGTGCGTACTAGGTGAGGCACGTAGGAGGACGGGCGATGTTCAAGCACATGAAACTAACCGGAAAAATAATTGGGTCAATCGTGGTCACGCTGGTGGTTACCTCCGCCGTCAGCTTCTGGATTACGCAGCGCCGGGTCAATGAACAGGCAGAAGAAGCTTTTCGAGACAAGGTCCGCCAAATTACCGGCATGGCTGCCGCCACGCGCAACTGGTTTTCCGCAAACATCGAGACCATGGTACCCCACAGTAATTTCAAGCACCTAAACCAAGTGCCGGTGGTGGTTGCCTGGAGTGTCGCGCAGCAATATGCCGAGCAACAAGGTATGTCGTTTAAAACACCTTCGCTGCGCCCCCGCGACCCCAAGAATGAGCCCGACGAGTTTGAGCGGCGCGCGCTCGAGGCATTCCAGAAGGACGCTTCCCTCAAGGAATACTCCGAACGGCTGGTCGAGAACGGAAAGGATGTCATGCGCTATGCCCAGGCGGTTCGGTTAACCCAGGACTGCTTGCTCTGCCATGGCGATCCCGCGGGGGAAAAGGACCCTTTCGGATATGCGAAAGAAGGCATGAAAGCTGGCGATTTGCGCGGCGCATTTTCCGTGCGTGCCTCCACGGAAGGGCTCGCGCAAACCGCAAGTTCGAATTCTCTGGCGCTCTTTCTAACCAGCCTACTCACCCTGCTGACCGCGGCCGGCGTGGTTTTCTGGCTGATGCGCAAGCTGGTGGTCAAACCTTTATCCGCCTCGGTTGAGTTGGCCAACAAAATTGCCGCCAACGATCTTTCGGCGAACGATCTTTGCGTGGACGCCCACGATGAAATTGGCGAGACCACTTCGGCCCTCAACCAGATGAAGAACAACCTGCGGGAGATTGTTCGAGCCATCGCGGGAACCGCCGAGCATGTGGCCAGCGCCAGCGAGGAACTTTCCTCTTCTGCCTCCCAGCAGGCCCATGGCGCGGAGACGCAAAACAGTCAGACCACTCAGGTCGCCACCGCCATGCAAGAGATGTCAGCCACCGTCCTGCAGGTGTCAGAAAATTCCAACAAAGCCGCCGAAGCCTCCCGTCAGGCCGCAGAAACCGCTCGCGAAGGCGGTCTGATCGTGGAAGAGACCCTGGACAAAATGCGGGTCATCGCCGATTCGGTGGGCGGAACGGCCAAGAAGATGGAGGAACTTGGAAAAAGTTCCGATCAGATCGGCCGCATTGCCGGGGTGATTGACGACATTGCCGACCAAACTAACTTGTTAGCCCTGAATGCCGCAATCGAAGCTGCCCGCGCGGGCGAGCAAGGGCGGGGATTTGCCGTGGTAGCCGATGAAGTCCGCAAGCTGGCCGAGCGCACTACCACCGCCACTAAGGAAATCGCCCAGATGATTAAGAACATTCAGGACGAAACCAAAACCGCGGTCACTGCCATGGAGGCCGGGACCAAGCAGGTGGAGGAAGGCGTGGCCTCGACATCGCGCGCCGGCGACTCGCTGAAACAGATCATTCACATGTCCGACGAAGTCGGGGAGATGATCACGCACATTGCCACCGCGGCGACCGAGCAATCGAGCGCATCGGAAGAAATCAACAGCAACATGGAGATGATCGCGAAGCTGGTAAAAGAGTCGGCGGAGGGGGCACAGCAATCGGCCAAAGCCTGCCAGGACCTGTCTGGCCTGGCCCTGGATCTGCAAAACATGGTCGGAAAATTCGACCTTGGGGAGAGGCATAGCCAATCGGGTGGCAGCCATGCCCAGCGCAACCAGCCCGGTAACCGCGACGCAGAGCAACCGGAATCCGCCAAAGCCTTTGCCGCCAGTGCCCGCTAACAAACATAGGACGAAGGAGAACGAGCTCGATGGAAACGCAAAACAAAGTCAACGAAACCACCGCCAATAACACGGCGAGCCTCCACATTAGCGGGCAAGGCCATGGCGACCTGCTGCAGCTCGTCAGCTTTCACGTCGGGGGGGAGGAGTTTGGTCTGGACATTCTGCGGGTGCAAGAGATCATCCGCATTCAGCAGTTGACCCGCGTTCCCAACTCTCCGGATTTCGTGGATGGGGTCATCAACTTGCGAGGCAAGGTTATCCCGGTAATCGCCTTGCGCAAACGCTTCGGGTTGGAAGAGTTGGCCCATGACAAGCAAACCCGCATTGTGGTCATCGAGGTCAAAGGGACAGTCTTGGGCTTCATCGTCGATTCCGTCTCAGAGGTCTTGCGCATTCCCGCCGACACGGTAGAGCCGCCGCCCCGCTTAGGGAAGGTGGAGCGCGAATATGTCTCCGGCGTGGGCAAACTGGACAACCGGCTGCTGATTCTGCTTGACGTGGATCGGCTGATGAGCGATGCCGAAGATCTGACTTCCGCCGTAGCCTGAGATTTGGGCAATTTGAGGATGCGCTGTCCGTGGAAAACGAATTCTTACAAGACCCGACCTTGATTCAGGAGTTCCTGGTGGAATCCGAGGAACTCTTGCAACGCATGGATCAGGATATGGTCACACTGGAGACGACTCCCAAAGATGCGGAATTGTTGAACCGCATTTTCCGCGCCCTGCACACCATTAAAGGCACCTCGGGATTTTTGGGCTTCGAGCCAATCGTACGCCTCAGCCATCGCGCCGAGGATGTTCTCAACGAACTACGCAAGGGGGAACTTCAGTTAAGCCAGCGCATGATGGACGCGCTGCTGAGGGCGCGGGATCAGCTCGGGCAAATGCTGTCTGACATCCGCCAGGGTGGTCTTAAGGAATACGCGATCGACTCCCTGGTGGCGGAACTGGAAGCGGTTCGCAAGCCGGACGGAGTTGGCGAAATCACAGAACGCCCGGGTGAAATGCCGGTTGCCGATCGCCTCCTCGAGCCGGGCACACTGGAAGGCGCGCTGCACGAACCCGCCGAGTCTTCCCCAGACCAAAAGCCCAGCCAGTCGCTAACAGGAAAACAACTGGCTTCCCCCGCCGATGTGAGTAATGCGCTCCTCCGTCAAGCGCCGGCTGAATCCAATATGGCGACTGGCGCGGGCACGCAAACCATGCGCGTCAACGTCCGCAAGCTCGATGAATTGATCAACTTGGTAGGCGAACTGGTCCTGGAACGAAACCGCTTGATGCGTGTAACCAGCGATCTCAGCCTGGGACGCCTGAGCGGGGAAGATTTGCACTCGGCCCTCAGTCTTACCAGCGCCCGGCTCAGTTTCATCACCGAGGAGTTGCAAGCCGCCGGCTTGAAGACGCGCATGGTGCCTATTGACGCGGTCTTTCGCAAGTTTCCCCGGCTGGTGCGCGATGTTGCGCACAACCTGATGAAAGAAGTGGAGCTTCAGGTTTTGGGCCAGGATACCGAACTCGACAAAACCATGGTCGAACTCATTGGCGATCCTCTGGTTCATCTGGTGCGGAACTCGCTCGACCACGGTCTGGAGCTGCCGGATACACGCGCCGCTGCCGGCAAGCCCCGCCAAGGCACCATCCATCTGGAGGCTCAGCAGGAAGGCGACCACATTGTGATCACGGTCGCCGATGACGGCGCCGGAATTGACCCGGAGCGGGTGCTGCGCAAGGCTCAGGAGAAAGGCCTGGTCACGGCGGAGCGGGCTCGCTTGCTGACTCCACGGGAAATTCTGGATTTCATTTTTCTTCCTGGCTTCAGCACAGTCGAAAAAGCCACTGACCTCTCCGGCCGTGGCGTAGGCATGGACGTGGTCCGGTCCAACCTGAAGCGGATGAACGGAACCATCGAGCTCGATAGCCGGCTGGGTAAAGGTACGACCGTCCGGCTGCGTTTGCCGCTCACCTTGGCAATCCTGCCAGTCTTGCTGGTGCAAGTGGCGGATGAAATCTACGGCCTGCCGTTGCGTTCCGTCGTCGAAACCACCCAGGTGCAGGGTGACGAAATCCATCAGGTGGAGGGTCTGGAGGTTCTGCGCCTGCGAGGAAAGACGTTACCTCTGCTGCGTCTGGCGCACATGTTTGCCACGAAGCTGGCCGAACCTGGCAACAGCGGACAGAAGGTCGTGATCTTGGCCGTCGGAGACAAACAAATCGCGCTGCTGGTGGATCACCTGATTGGCCAGGAGTCCACCGTCATAAAGTCTTTGGGGTCGTACCTTCACAACTGCCCCAGTATTGCCGGCGCCACCATCAGCGGCGACGGCAGGGTGCGTCTGGTGCTTGATCCAGCTGGACTGCTGGCTTCGGCCCAAGGTCCCGTCCCCCACGGAAGCTTGCAATGACGACTCCAGTCTCCACCTCGCCGCGTCCTTCCGAACTCGCCAGCGGGCCACCCAACCCTCATCTGGTCCAGATTCGGGATTTGGTTTACCACGTCGCGGGAATTTTTCAGCCCGACAACAAATTGCGCTTTCTGGAAGACCGCTGCGCCAAGCGCATGCAGGTGCTGGGCGTCAGCACGCTGCGGGAGTACTACGAATGCCTCACCATTAAGCCCATTCGCCAGGCCGAGATGGTGAGTTTGCTCAATGAGATCACGGTTGGGGAGACCTGCTTCTTCCGTAACCAGCCTCAGCTCGACGCTTTACGCAATGTGGTGTTGCCCAAAATCGTCGAGGCCAGAGCCAAACTGGCGTTGCGCCATTTGCGCATCTGGAGCGCCGGCTGCTCCACCGGTGAAGAACCTTATACCCTGAGCATGATGATGCTGGAAGAGACCGCGGGAAAGTTCAAAGGATGGACCTTCGAGATATTGGCAACCGACTTGAATGAACGCTCGATCGCCCATTGCAAACGCGGCGCTTACGGCGACTACAGCACCCGCAATCTCACACCCTATTTCAAGCAAAAGTACTTTACTGCCCGCGGCGAGGAACTGCACGTTAATCCTGAAGTCAAACTAAAGGTTAACTTCAGCCGCGTCAATTTACTGGACAATGCCCGCATGGCCTTCATGAAGGGGATTGACATTGTTCTCTGCTGCAACGTTCTGATCTATTTTGATGTCACGTCCAAGCAGCGAGTCATCCAGCACTTCTACAACAACCTTCTGCCTCACGGATACCTGTTCCTCGGCCACTCCGAATCGTTGTACGGAGTGAGCGAAGACTTTCGTCTGGTGCACCTGCCTTCGGCGACGGCTTACGTCCGGGCGGAAAAAAGGCAGATAAACCCGCAGGTGAAACTATGAGCGAGCAACCGAGCGAAACACTGCGCAAGCGTCTCGAAGGGTTGGAGCAAATGCCAACCATTCCGGTGATCCTTGCCCCGTTGCTCAAGTACTTGGAGCAGCCGTTGGAGCAGCTCGATGTCCAGCAGGTCGTCGACCTGATCTCTCAGGACAAATCTTTGGCAGCCCAATGCCTGCGCATGGCAAACTCTCCGATTTTCGGCCGGTGGCAAACGGTCGACAGCGTGCGCAGTGCTGTGGTCGCTCTGGGATTGCAACGCATGCGGGACATCGCGGTCTCCTGCTCCGTTCTGCAACTTACCCCCAAAGACAAGAGCGGCATAGACCCCGTGGTGTTTTGGGAACATTCGCTCGGTTGCGCCTTGGTATGCCGCCAGTTTGCCCGCAAAATTGGATTCGCGGATCCCAGCAAAGCCTACCTGGCCGGCTTGTTGCACGATATTGGAATCGTGGCGCACCTGTGGATTCTCCCCCACGAGTTCGCCGCCACCCTCGAACTGGCGAAAGGCCGCCATATTCCCCTGCACCAGGCGGAAATGGCAACGCTGGGATATCACCACGGGGACACTGGAAGAAGTGTCGCGGAAAACTGGCGCCTCGCTCCCGATCTGGTTGAGACCATCAGTTGCCACCATGACCTGGCAAATGCCAAAACACATCGCGACCTGGTTGCTCTGGTCGGGCTTAGCGACCTGCTGTGCCGCATGAGTGGGCTGGGCTACGGATACGTGGAAGAATGCCAGGTCAGCTTCGTCGAGGAACCTGGGTTTGCCCTTCTGCTGGAGGAATGCCCCACGCTCAAAGCCTTCGACTGGGCGCGCTTCACTTTTGAGCTGGAAGCTTACATGGAAGAAGTGCATCGTCTGGTCACAGCTCTTTACCGAAGCTAATGAACCAAGGGTCTGCCAATTCAAAGCTGATTCGCGTCCTGGTGGCGGACGATAGCGCGTTCATGCGCACCGCCATCACTCGCATGATCGAGTCGGACCCGGAGCTGCGCGTAAGCGCCACCGCTCAGACCGGAATTGAGGCTCTGGAAAAAATCGTCTCCTTGCAACCGGATGTCGTCACCCTGGATGTGGAAATGCCCGGCCTCAATGGAATTGAGACCCTGAAGCGCATCATGCAACAGTCACCGCGCCCCGTCATTATGGTAAGTTCACTCACCCAGGAAGGCGCCGAAACTACTTTGGAAGCTCTGGCATTGGGAGCCTTCGACTATGTACCCAAGCAGCAATCCTATGTATCGCTGGACATCGTCAAAATCCGCGCCGATCTCGTCGCCAAGATCAAAGCAGCGGCCGAAAGCCACCGCAGAAAACCGCTCCTAACCAAGCCTGCGAAGGTCCCTTGCGCGCCCGTCTCGACCCCGACGCGGTTCGCCCCGCGCATTGCGCCCAGGATCGTGGCTATTGGCACATCCACCGGAGGCCCCAAAGCGCTGCAAGAAATTCTCCCATTGTTTCCAGCAGATTTGCCGGTAGGAGTACTCATCGTGCAGCACATGCCAAAGGGCTTCACCGGGCCTTTCGCCCGCCGACTTGACGGTCTGTGTAAAATTTCGGTCCGCGAAGCAACTCCCGACGCGCCCGTTGAGCCTGGCGTCGTGTACATCGGACCGGCTGGCCTGCATATGACAGTTCAACGCCGCACCCCTTCAAGGGTCACGATCTGCCTTTCTAATTCTCCGGCCGGAACCCTTCACACTCCATCCGTGGACGTGATGATGTCTTCGGTGGCAGAAGTCTTCCGTTCCCTTTCCATGGGTATCATCCTGACCGGCATGGGAGCCGATGGACTGCAGGGTATGCAAGCCATCGCGCGGGAAGGAGGCCTCACGGTTGGTCAGGATGAAGCCAGTTGCACGGTCTATGGCATGCCACGCTCCTGTGCCGAAGCGGGAGTCCTACAGCGAGTCGTGCCCCTCATGCAGGTACACGAACAGATTCTGCTTGCTACCCGTTACTCCAGGCACGCTTAGTCATCTCCCCTTCCGTGGGCGCCATCTCACGTCGGCCCAATGCGGCCTCCACCGCTCCCAATAGCATTTGCACGGAAAACGGCTTTGGCAGATAGAAAGTTCCAGGCTCGTTCAGGCCCTGCTTGCTGATTTGGGTTTCCGGATAGCCAGAGATAAAGATGGTCTTGAGTTCTGGAGAAACTGTCCTGAGTTCCTGCGCGAGCATTCGGCCGCTGCGCCCAGGGAGCACTACATCGGTGAGCAGCAGTTGCAGCTTTCCTCCATCCCGGTTAAACAAGCGCAGGGCTTCCGCTGCAGTCCGCGCCCGCAACACCAGATAGCCAGCTGACAGCAGAACTTCGCAAGTCACTTCGCGAACAAAATCTTCGTCCTCCACCACGAGGATTGTGCTGCCCCCGAGGTCCGCCGGCTTCTCTGCGACTAGACCTAACTGCTGAAAGACCTCTTGCTCTGGACGAACGCTGTTCATCTCGCCTCCCTAAACAACAGGAATGAGTTGCACGCGTCTTGCCAGGCGGTTTTGTGCCGGTACCTTCGTGCATTGTCTGACTCGTCGCTGCTCCAACTGCGGTCCGAGCCTCGTAAGCCGGATGCACTCGGTTGCTAAATTGAGCAAGGGAGAATCATTTTGGAACAAACGGCCAACCACTCTGGGAAACAGTTCCGCCATGGAATCGAGCCCAGGATCTCTACGACCAGACACCGCTTGCGACAGGACCTTCCGTGTTGAGCGGCAGTTCTCGGTCCCACGAGAGTAGACATCTGATTGTCTTGCAGAAAAGAAAATCGTCTCAACCTGTCACCGGCCGAACCAACTTGGGATGGAGCGAAAGCCACTCATCCGCCGATGCCCAAGGCTGGGCGGCATCACAGCCGGGCCGGTCTTCGGAGACTGGGCGCAGGTATCTCGGTTTTTCGGCTATTTGAGTTGGAGCGCCGCGCCGGCTGCCTTCCCCGCGTGGAGGGTTGCTCCGTTTCATAGAGCGGCGCGATCATTCTGGTCGCGGACAGGGCGGCCGCCCGGAGGTCAATCTTAAGCGCGCTTAGCTTGGAATTCATGCGACTCGTCGGTCCCGATACGCTGAGAGCCGCGACCACCCGCCCCGCGTGGTCAAAGATTGGCGCAGCCAGGCAAGTGACGCCGCTCAGGTTTTCCTCCAGATCAATGGCAATCCCGTGTTCGCGAACCAGCGCCAGATGCTCGCGAAGATGGGCCTTTTGCGTAATCGTCCTGGGGGTCTTCTTGACCAGCGGATTTCCATCCAGAAGCGTGTTGACCTCGGACTCGGGCAAGAAGGCCAGGATAGCTTTGCCCAGGGCGGTACTGTGCAGCGGATTGCGCTCGCCAGGAAACGCAGCCACCCGCAAAGCATTGGGGCTCTGGATAACGTCAAGGTGGACCACTTGTCCGTTCTGCAGCACGCCCAGGTTGACGTTTTCCACGTGGCGCGCCATCAGATCGTTCATGATTGATCGTGAGATCGACTGCAGATGCTTAAAGTGAACTGCCGGGCCGGTAAACTCAAAAAACTTCGCGGCTAAACGGTAGTGCGCGGCAAGTTCAGCCTTCTCGACGTATCCTAACTTTTCCAACGAATACAAAATTCGATGGATGGTGGTCCTCGAAAAAGGCAGCGCTTTGACCATGGCAGAGAATGCCACGGGTTCTTGCTTGGCGCCCTTGTCGATCAAATAGTTCAGGACTTCGAATATCTTGCCCATAACGGCAATGTAATTCTTGTCGAGCTGCTTTGGTTTGGACATGCTTGCTGTCAACTCTCCATCGTGGATTAGGCGGGCGGATCCTCACCGAAGCAGGCTGCAATTATTATCATATGCCTCCAGCTTCCGTTATCCGGACACGCCAGGCAACGCCTTCCCGACCTTCCAGGTCCTAGGGCCGCAGCTTGATGGCGGGAGCGTTCCACGCGGAAAGCTGCAGGCTCAAATTCGCCCGGCTACCCACTTCGAGCTTCGAGAACGGATCCATCCCTGTCATGTCCAGGCGAACAATCCCTTTCACAGAAACCTTTTCGCCGGGAGCCAGCCAGAAGTAGTTGTCCGTCCACATCACCGAGTAAATGTCGGGCAAAAGGTCGATTCGAAGCGGATACGCGGGAAAGCCTCCCGTGTTGCGAACATTGACGGTAATTTCGCCCTCAAGTTTCGAGTTTTGCTCAAACGAAGCCGTGCCCTCGAGCGATGTGGGGATCGCCTCGATCTGAGGTTTCAACCAAGGTCCGGTTTGCGCTACCAGATCTTCCACCGGAGCGCTTTGCCATTTCTTGCGCTCAATTGGATCCGCTAACAACTTCACCACGCGAAGCCAATGTGCGCGCCGGGAAAGCTGGACTCCCTGTGCATCGGACAGGGTCAGCTCCAAAAAGAAATAACCTTCGGGCATGTCGGAAGGAATGGGCCATGAGACCGCATGCGTGTCGCTCATGGTACCGCCGGCCGGAACATCAGTCTCCCAAGTATCGTCGTGAACCGGCTTGAGCTTCTGGTCCAGGATTCGAGCCGTGATGCGCGCTCCCTTGAGCACCTGCCCCCGATCGTTCAGCGCGAAGACAGAGGCTCGGAACGTATCGCCAGGGCCCCAGGAAAAAAATCCGGTGTCGGCCATTACGTGAACCGGCTCGTTGGCTCGCTTGGCCGCGTAAAAAGGAATTTGCGGCTGTCCGCACCAATCAATTAAATGCCAGCTTTCCGCAACCGGGCCCAACGAGTTGAACGTCCACAGGGTCTCGCCGCCGGTGTACGGGAATTGGGCTCGCCACTGTTCGAAGACGCAAGCGAGATTGTGTTCGTATCCCATCTGGCTGTATTCCACGAGCTGCGCCAGATCCGCTTTTCCCAGGTCGCCGTACCAGGAGGCCTTCAGCCAACTTTTCACAAAGGTATATTTGAGTTCAGCGCTGCGGTCCCGAATGTTGGGGTATTTGTTCTTGAACTTTTCAACGTCATAGCCCACCGGTTTGACTTCCAGTTCGGCGGCCGGGATGATCCGCTTGAGCAAAGACATATTCGCAAAGCTGCTAAACGACCATTCGGACACGAAACACGTTCCGCGATCGAAAATCTTGTGATACCAGTTCTCGTCCCCGGCATAAATTCCGTCCGGCGGAGCGTATGCATGAACGTCGCCGCCGCAGGGTGAATTCATCCGGAAGGGACGCTTGCCGTCATAGCCGGCGAAAACTTCGCGGATCAGGCCGACCAGGGGCTCAACCCCGTTTACAAACGGGTCGAACTCATTTCCTCCCACATAAACTCCGGTGGACGGGTGCTGCCGGAAGCGCAGCACGCATTGCGTCAATTGCTCCTTCCAGACATCCATCGAACTCGTGCCCGGGCTGTCATCCCAGTTCAGCGGCGCCTCTTGCCAGACAATCAAACCGTTTTCATCGCAGAGATTGTAGAACTGTTCTGTCTCGAAAATACTGGTGCCGCCGTTGAGCCGGAGGATATTCAAACCATTCAGCTTGGCCGCGCGAAGCATCCATTCTTCGCGTTGCGGAACCAGCGCAAGCACGTCGTCGCTGGCCATCCAGCACGCGCCCTTCGCATAAAAAGGCCTGCCATTGGCCACCCAGAGATACTCGTACGCCTCATCTTCCAAAGTCGCTCCTTTGGCGACTTTTCTGGGGCTATCGGGACTTACCGCATTGCGTTTCATCTCCAGTGTACGTACACCGAAGCGGCTGCTGACGGCATCGAGTTGCGCATTTTCTCTCGAGAGTTTAAGTTCCAGACGATACAGCGGTTGTTCTCCCAAGCCGTTCGGCCACCACAATTTTGGATTCTTGAGCTCGATTTGCCGCTCCCAGAAAGTGATGCCAGCCGCGACTTTCTGCTTCGCTTGTCCCTGCCACACCACATCTTTGTTGGAAAGGTCCACAATCTGCGCATTCACGGTCCCATCAAACTCGTCGCCCGTGTTCGTAATCATGGCTTGACCCCACAAGGTGGCGGAGTCGGCACCGACAGCGTCGGTTCGCACGAACGGAGCTTCCATGTAAGCCGGACCGGTGGCGATGAGTCGGATCGGCTGATACAGGCCCATGGAACGATAGCGATTGCCCCATTGATAGCTCTCCGCATCCTCCGCGTCGGGCTTTATCACCCTTGGCTTGCCGTTGTTGCTGTCGCCAAAATAGTTTGGCAGCGGGTCATGAGTTTCGTGCAGCAACCTCACCATCAATTCGTGCTCTTTGCCGGGCACGGCTTGCGCGGTAATGTCAAATGTTGGCCCTCCGAATGCCCCTTCGTGGGTTCCCAATAGCTCCCCGTCAAGTCCCACGACACCCCGGTAGTCCATGCCGTCAAATCTCAGCCGGATCGTAGCCCCGCGCCATGACTCGGGAATGGTGAAACGCCGGCGCAAATACCAATCTCTTTGCTGAATCCACTGCAACCGCTTGAAGTTGTCCCCATACCAAAGATTGGGAACCTTGCCTGCCTCCATTAGCGCGTATTGCACCGGCGCGGGCATCTTCACCTTGATCCAGGCGCTGCTCACCGGAAATTCACCGGGAGGCATGGTTTCATCCGCTTCCACCATTTCCCAATCCCCATCCAGATTTATCTGCGAGCCATTGCCCGTTTGCCCGGCTGTAAATTCTGGCCTCGCCTGCACCGGAGTCGTGTCATAAACTCGGGCGCTGTTGCTCAGTTCTTCCCACGCCGACACGGCAATCGGAAGAGAACCGCCCTGGCTCGGCTGGATCTGCTCCTGAGTAGCTGCCTTTTCCAAGGTTTGAGTCGACGCAGAAGTAACTGTCGAACCCAGGACCGCGGCCGCCCCTGTTCCCAATAGCGCCAAACAATCACGACGGGATATTGTTCCTATTTTCATGTCATTATTCCTTTTTCTAAGAAAACAGCGCGCGCGGTTGCCCTACTGCGGATAGATGCGAGCGAGGTTGGAGTTGCTGACATCGCGGGGCGGACAAGTTTCACCAGCAACCCCGAACTATATTCCCGCTCGATTCAGCAGTCAACAAATTGACCACATAGGTCCGTATTCCGGACACCCCTGTTTTGCTGCCGGGTCGCTAGCGGGTTCCAGTTCTCCAGAAGTGCCCGGCACACGGAAATATTAAAGACGCGTCCCCTACCACAACAGCCAATACAACAGGACGGTGATAGCCGACAGCGCCGCCAGTTGCAAGCGCCAGTCGAACACTCCGCGAAAGCGGTCTTTCTGGCCTTTCCAGTCCACCGTAAGTTTCTCCAGCTTTGCCGGATCGGTCTTCTTGGTGAACGACGACACTATAAACATCGTAATGATGCAAGCCATCGTTCCCCAAAGTCCCCGGTAGGTGTAGTTCAGCGTGAGGTTGTGATGCAGCCACGGGAACAACCGCGCTCCCGCTTGCACGCCAATCAACTGGTCGGTAACAAATACAACGGTAAAGACAATTCCAACCAGCACCGAGGTCAAAGCGCCTGCCGTGGTCACACGTTTGCTGAGAATTCCAAAGACAATCGCCGGCGCAACTGGCATTACCAGGTAAATCGAAACCGTTTGCAGGTACTTGTACAGCCCATCCGGAGTTTTATACACGGCATAGGCCGCCAGTACCCCGAGCAGCGTGGCGACCACAATGGCGAACCGCCCCAACAACACTTGAGTTTTTTCGCTGGTCCGCGGGCGGAAGTGGAGAATGAAGTCGCGCACGGCGAGTGTGGAAACTGAGTTCATCACCGACAACGTAGATCCGATCAACGATGCCAGCAATGCGGCTAGAACCAGCCCTCGTATTCCAGTGGGCAAGAGTTCGTTAAGCAGGGTTACAAACGTGGTCTTGCTTTCCCGCCCGGGAAACAGGGCCAGTGCGATGACGCCGGGCAAGGCAAAAATAAATACCGGCAGGAGTTTCAGCAAAACCGTAAACATGGCGCCGGAACGAGCCTGATCGATGTTGCGCGCGCCCAGCACTCGCTGCACGTTGACCTGATCCACTCCCCAATAAAAAGTCCCGCCATACACTGCCGAGAGAATCACGCCCCAGAAGGGATAGTTGGGATCGGTATATGGCTTGGCGATGTGCATGGCCTGCGGAACTTTGAGAGCAAGTTCGTGCCATCCCCCGACCCTGTGCAACCCGGTGAGCACCATCAGCGCGCAACCCGAAATAATGATGCCGGTCTGAATGGAATCCGTGTAGGCCACCGCGGTAAAGCCGCCAATAATGGTGACGCACGCAGCGACCGCGCCCATGACCCAAACCACAGTCATGACATCCCATCCGATCAGGCCGCGCAGCACAAGCGCGCCGGCGTACAGGTGGAACGCCATCTTGGTGGTGATGGAAATGATGAGCATCAATCCTGAGAAAAACGCTCTCGCCATGGGATGATAACGAGTCTCCAGAAATTCAGGAGTAGTGAAAACCCGGTTCCGCAAGTAAAACGGGTAGAGATACGCGGCGGCGAAACCGACGCAGATGCAGGTCGTCAGCTCGACCGTCCCGGCCGCGAGTCCATAGCGGTAAGCGTCCCCGGAAAGCCCAACCAGGTGCTCTGCTCCGATGTTGGTGGCGAACAACGAAGCACCCACCAGTGGCCAGGAAAGACTGCGGTCGGCCAAGAAGAAACTGGCGCTGTTCGCGGATGACTTCTTGCGGATGGCGAGATACAAGCCAAGAAAAATGCTGAAGCTCAAAACGACCAGGCAAATACACCAATCCGTCACACCAAGCGAGAAAGACATTCAGTCTCCCCAAGTCGAGCTAGTCCGCAATCCGGACATGCCGGTATTGTTTGGCGCAAGCATCTTATCGTGTCTCCCGCGAGAACTCCACTCGAGAGGGGCTGAGGCAGGCAAAACCAAATGGGGAGTACTGAGTGCAGAATAGGAAAACACATTCTTCCTCAAATAGCGCCTTGTCGCCGCCCGGCAAAGCACGGTACCATCTCCGTCTCGCTTGGCCTTTTGAGTTACCCAATACTGAGCCTCGCCATGAACGATTGGACATCCACTTCGAACCGAACCAGCAACGCTTCGTTGCACTGCTCGTGGTTTCGACGAAAGCTTTCGATGGCATGGCTTTATCCGGTCGTCCTATTCCTTTTACTGCCCATTGTTGCAGGGCCCCAGACCACTCCTGTGAAATCAGCCGCAGAAGCCGGGGCCTCCCCACCCTCTCGCAATCTTGCCCGGGGAGTCCGGTATGCAGGCTCGAAAGTCTGCGGCTCCTGCCATACCGAGATCTTCAAGAACTTCCAGCAGACTGGCATGGGCCGTTCGATGGTCCCCGCGGACGACAACTCGGTGGCGTGGCTGCCCAGCCCGGTCACGGTTTACGACCAGGATCTCGGCCAGTATTTCGAGGTTCTGCGAAAAGACGGACACTGGTATCAAAGTCAATACGCCCTGGATGGCAACGGCAAGGATCTATTTCGACAAACCTGGAAGATGGATTACGTCATCGGCGCCGGGGACAATGGACTGGGTTTCTTAATCCAGCGCGATCATTATCTGTTTGAGGCCCCGCTTTCCTACTACAACAAGCAGCGCACCTGGAGTTTCTCTCCCGGCTACGAATTCAGGAACCAATCATTCACGCGGCCGATCGTGGCTTCCTGCATTGGATGCCATAGCGGCCGCCCTAACCCGGTTACCGGTCAAGTTGGTCTTTATAAGGATCCTCCTTTTGATGAACTGGCCGTGGGTTGCGAGAACTGCCACGGTCCTGGCGATCTGCACGTCAAGCAGCGCACTCAAGAACAAATGATGGGAGTCGCTCCGTCGGAAGCGGCTGACATGACCATCGTCAATCCTGCCCGGCTTCCGGGTGGGCTCTCGGACAACATCTGCATGCGCTGCCACCAGGCGGACGACGTTAGAGTTGACCGTCCCGGAACCGAAGAGCGGGATTTCCGGCCTGGAATGCCACTGGATCGCGTTATCTCCATTTTCAAGATTCCGGTGGATCGTCAAACACCTTCGTTTTCCATGCTGCTCCAGCACTACTATGGAATGACCATTAGCAAATGCTACACCGCAAGTGCGGGCGCCTTGCATTGTGTTAGCTGCCATGACCCGCACGTGCAGTTGTCGGGACAGGTGGCATTTGACTTTTACCGTTCACGCTGCCTGAAATGTCATAGCGACCAGAGCTGCACCGCGAACCGGGAGAAGCGGCTGGCGACGAGTCCACCGGACGACTGTGTCGGCTGTCACATGCCGAAGCGCACCGTGACCACGATCACGCATGCGGCCCTCACTGACCATACGATTCCCGCGAACCCGCAGAACGCAACCCGAGGTACGGCTGCCCCGATTCCTACCGGCAGCACGGAATTGCTGCATTTGACCGCCCCTTTCGGCGAGCGCGAGGACCTGCAGTCGGTGCCTCCGCTGGTATTGCTGCAAGCGTATGCCGGGCTTGTGCGCAACCAACATGAGGAGTTCAGGCCCAAACTCGATCAACTCCTGGAAGAGTTGGCTCGCAACCAGCCCTCCGATCCCATCGTGCTCGGGACTTTGGCCCGCCAGTCGGCCATTCGAGACACGCCAGAGAAACGCCAGCAAGCCATCGCCTGCATCACGCGAGTCATCCGCGAAAGTGCGGCAAATGTGGATGATTACACTCTGCTTGCAGATCTCTACATACGAGAGAATCGAAGTCGCGAAGCCGTCGTAGTTCTGGAAAAGGCGCGCACTACCTATCCCTACTTCTCCGAGATCTACGAATCGCTGGCCGCCCAGTACATGGCACTCGGCGACTATCGCAGTGCCATTGCGGTGCTGAAGAAAGGGCTGGAACTTTTCCCGGCTGACACAAGACTCCGGACGCTTGACAAAAATGCTCGTTCGACGACGCTTGACGCAGCACCGCAATAAAAGGAGAAAGTCTGGACTCCAGGCGCCAGAATCCAGGGAATTTCATAAGGATGGAATAAACACCATGACTTCACATCGCGCTGGAGTTGTCCGTCTGGATTTGCGCTCGAAAACCTGCACTCGATTTCTCGGATTGATTTATCTGCTTGCCTTCTCCGTGCTGTGTTGCCGCGCCGACGAGCTGAAGATTAATGACAATTGGAAGTTCCGGACCGATCCGGATTCCGTGGGAGTTGTCCAGCAATGGATGAAGCCTGACCTCGACGATTCGGCTTGGGAAACTGCGACCGCCAGCCGCTCCTGGTCCGCCCAGGGTCATTTCAACTACTCGGGCGTTGGATGGTATCGCAGGCGAATCAGCATTGAGCCTGGCTTTCGCGGCAAGTTCATGGTTTTTCGGGCGGTGAATGATAGCTGCATCGTTTACTTCAACGGCCAGCAGGTTGCCCAACAGTCGCCATCTTCCGATCCCCGCTTTCGCGGCACCTACACCAATACCCCGCCTTTTCGGGTGCGGCTGCCCAACGCCGAAAGCGTTCTCGTGGCGGTCCGGGTAACGGGCTCCGACTGGCATCGCATGTACTCTCCGGGTCCGGGTTTGGCGGGGAACGTAGAGCTCTCGGATAGCCTTCTGATGTCCGGGTTCGGCTACTGGCTCGCTCCCGACCAGTTTGTTTCCAGGGAAGATTGGCTGAGTGCCCTCCGGCAGGAACGCGCCACTCGCCGCCGCCAGCTCCAGCATAGCGGCCGTCTCTACGATGGTCCCTACGCTTGGAGCACTCACAACTTCGTCGAGGGATTCATCTTTACCTACGACACCCGGTTCTACGACTACAAAGAGAATCGCTACAAGATCGATGAGTTCTTGGACGACGGTATGCGCCGCTTTGGCGGGTATGACAGCCTTCTGCTTTGGCAGTCTTACCCAAACATAGGAGTGGATGACCAGAACCAGTTTCAAATGTTGAGGAACCTTCCCGGTGGACTGGCCGGGTTGCGGGCAATGATCGTGCGCGCCCACGAGCGCGGAGTGAAAGTCTATTTCGCATTCAATCCGTGGGACGAGAAAACCCGGCAGGAAAACGCCTCGCAGGAAGCCTCATTAGCCGAGATTATTCGCGCCACCGATGGCGATGGCATTTTTCTCGACACCACCGACAACGATCCATATCCCACGCTCCGCAACGCGGTGGACGCGGTGAAACCGGGCGTCGCGCTGGAGCCGGAGGGCTCATGTTACTCCGACGCCGGCATCGACACCATTAATAGCTGCTGGGGACAAGACTACCCCAACGCTGGCTACCAAGATCAGCTTCGGGGAGTCCCAATCGCAAAATGGACCGAGCCACGGGACATGATTCACTATGACGGCGATCGCTGGCGTCATAGCCGCACCCTCATGTTCCAGCACGCTTTCTTGAACGGAACGGGCGTGCTCATCTGGGAAGACGTGTTTGGCACCTGGAACCCCTACACCGAGCGCGACCAAGCGATCCTGCGGCGCATGATTCCGATCGAGCGATATGCTGCCGACCTGCTCTCCAGCGATGCCTGGGAACCCCTTTATCCGACAAAACTTCCTGAAGTGGACGCGTCGTATTGGCCAGGAGATCAACGTTCACTGTGGACCGTGGTGAACTGGGGTGATCAACGCCGCAGCGGGACCTTGCTCACAGCCCCCGCCAGTGCGGGCATGCGCTACTTCGATGTTTGGAATGGCGTGGAGATCCATCCCGAAGTTCGCAACGGCATGGTAACCCTGACGGCTGATCTGGAGCCACGGGGCCTCGGCGCCATCCTCGGGTACCGCGGTGCCCCGGACGCGGCTTTGCAACATTTACTGGATGCTCTCCGCCAGGATGCGGAAAAACCGCTGTCTGCTTATTCCGATGAATGGGTGCCGACGAAGAATCCAGTGCTGCGAATTCAGCCCAGAACCGTGCGCGCGGCCCGCACCGAGCCGCCAAAAGGAATGGTACTGATCCCCGGTGCTGAAAATTACGTGATGACCGTTACCCACAACCTGGGAGAAGCGGGATGCTATCCCGATGATGAGGCCGCCGACTGGAGTCGTCGCCAGCACTATATGTATGAGGCAAATGATCACCGGCGAAACATCATTCACCAGATTTCCGTTCCCGCCATACCCGCATTCTTCATGGACAGGTATCCGGTAACCGACGGGCAGTTTCGTGCTTTTCTGGATTCGAGCGGTTACCGTCCCTCGGATCTCGCAAATTTCCTTAAAGACTGGGATTGGTCGGATGCGGCTCATCCTCGACCTCCGGCTGGTTTCGAAGATCATCCGGTGGTGTGGGTTGATCTCGAGGACGCGCGCGCCTATGCACGTTGGGCAGGAAAACGGCTGCCCACGGAAGAAGAATGGCAATATGCTGCGGGAGGCGCGAAAACCGTTCGCTATCCCTGGGGCAACAACTGGGAGAATGGGCTGGCGAACGATCACGGACCCTCGACTTCCGCGGTCACGGCCTTCCCCAAGGGAACCAATTCATCCGGTCTGAGCGACATGTCTGGAAATGTCTGGCAATGGACAGAGAGCGAAAGAGATGACGGAAACCGCTACGCGTTGCTGCGTGGAGGGTCGTTCTACCAGGTGGAAGGCTCGGGCTGGTACTTCGACCGCTTTACGCAAATGGGACTTACGTCAGGAGAATGGTCGGCGCGGCCTCTCGCCTACCATGCGAAACTGTTCCTGATGGCGCCCAGCATGGATCGAAAAGCCACCATCGGATTCCGCTGTGTGAAGGACGCTGATTAGACATCGATGGACGTACGGCTTTGAACCTAGAACATAACCGCACACGGGAGGCGTAGTTCAACCTGATCCACTGCGGCCTTGGAACCAAATGTCCGGGTCAGTCTCCGCGTCTCGATTGGGTTGGCAACTGGTATGAGTTCAATCGCGCCGCACGGAGGCATTATCGCAAGGCTCTTGTTGGGACGGTCGAGCATATCGGACCGAGTCCAGCGCACAGACCGCAGTGGCTGCCCTTCGTTTGACGATCGACCGGGAAACTCCGAGATCAAAATGGCAGCCCTTTGTTATCCGGGAGAGAGAGATATGGTAGGCACGAGGAGACTCGAACTCCTGACCTCTACCGTGTCAAGGTAGCGCTCTAACCAACTGAGCTACGCGCCTAGCGAAATGTTGATCTTAGTATAGCAAGGGCGGCCAGTCTGGCAAAGCACCCAAGGTCGCGCTATGTCCGTGAGATAAAAAGCTGGGCGGACAGCTCGAAGCGTCCGTCCGGCAAGCTCGGGGCCAGCCCGCAATACGCGCTCGTTCCCGACAAAACTACTAGCTCCAGGATACCAGATACTTTATCTCGTAATCGAGATTACCTCTCCAAGTGTTGACCAATCGTCCCCATGGAACAACATCCCCTCATACAATTAAAAGCTCATCATCTGCTCAAGGACTTCGCCGATGACGCTGCCCGATCAATGGTGGTAACGCTGCTCGCCGGCGGGTATTGGAACACTGAGGCGATTCTGCGCTGGGGGCAGCGGACAGGTCGCGTAGGGAGTGAATGCGCAGGGCGGGTTCACTAATCGATTGAAATCGAGCCAAACTTCACCGGGCTGACTTACGCCATGGTCGGGAAGTTCGGTGTACAGAAAACGTCCCGCGCCATACGTGGTGGTTTTGCTGGTAGCGTCCCGCAGGATGAAGAAAAGCTCGGTCGATTTCGGATCTTCGAGCACGGGTTCGAGGCGCAGAAGTCGTCCATCCAGAGTCAATTCGGCGGCACCCGGCGCAGGAAGATGGGTCGTCGTGCCAAGCACGGTGGGGATATCGAGTACTTTGGGAGGACTGTACGGAATCCAGCGGGCGTGCACGCGATAGGCAGCATTCGGCGCATACCAGCGCAATCCGTGGAAACCGGCGCGGGTGGGGGCTTGCAGATCCTTGATGCGCAAAGCGAATTGGTCATTGCGATGGATCACCAAGATGGTGAGCGTGCCGATTGTAAGCTTCGAGGGTCTGTCGGCATCGTCGGCAAACAGAGTTTGCTCCCGCGCGGGTTGGCCATCGACCAGCAGGTCGTTCGGGAAACCCTCGGCCGGGGGCAGCAAACGCAACTCGCCTTTTCCGAGCCGCACGATCGCGATATGCGGTGGCGCCTTGGCCCTGATCTGAACGCGGCTGTCTTCGCCGGTTCCAATGCTGTTATCCCCTTCTCTGAGCCAGCCAAGGGCAATCAAAGAAAGCCAGCCTTCCGGAGCCTGGAGGTCGGTTGCCCGTTGAGCCCGCCATGCAAGCAGGCCGCGTTGCCATGAGCCCCGCTCGTCCTTATCCTGGGCGTCGGAACCATAAACGAGCGACTGCGCCAGCATGGTTAGCAGAACGAATGCCGCAGCCAGCCAGAATTTCCTTTTCATTGAATCCTAGGACACCGTACCAGTCATACGGGTGCCATTTCGAGCGCAATATTCACACCAGGGGTCGGCGATGTCCCGGATTTAGCAGGTCCCAGGGAAGCGACGCAGCGGGGTAGTATGGAAAGAAACCGTTCGACTTCCGCTGAGGTATTGAACCGCCCCAGGGTGACCCGCAGCAAACCTCGCGCTCGTTCCGCATCGAAGCCCATTGCCAGAAGCACGCTGGATGGTTTGCTGGCGTGCTGGGCACTGCAAGCGCTGCCCGAGGAAACAGCAACCCCCGCATCATCGAGGACCTGAAGCAATCTTCCGACTGCGGCCTCCTGTCCGGCAATTCCGATGCAAAGATGGCCCGGTAGACGTTCCAGCGGATGCCCAATCAAGTAAGCATGAGGTATGGCTGTCCGGAGTTCTTGCAAAATTCTTTCTCGCAACTTAAGAAGGCGCGCTGTTTCTGCCGCCATTTCTTGCCGCGCAATTTCGGCCGCCAGGCCAAAACCAACTATTGCCGCTACGTTCTCCGTGGCGGAGCGCAATCCACGCTCCTGCCCGCCGCCAAAGACCAAGGGAGATAGTTGCGTGCCGGGCCGCACGTAAAGAGCGCCGATCCCCTTAGGTCCGTGGAGCTTGTGGGCTGAAAGTGAAACCAGGTCAACTGGGAAGAGCTTCACATCGAGAGGAACCTTTCCCGCGGACTGAACCGCGTCGGTGTGGAACAATGCGCCAGCCTGGTGTGCGATATGCGCCAGTTCGTGGACAGGCTGAAGGGTCCCCACTACGTTGTTCGCGGCCATGATGGAAACCAAGTGGGTATTGGGACGAAGGGCCGCGCGCAGGTCATCTGCCTTGACGGACCCGTGATGGTCGACCGGCAAGTAGGTGACTGGGGTGCCAGCCTCCTCCAGGAACCGGCAGGTCTCGAGCACGGCGGGATGCTCAATTGCGCTGGTAACAATGTGTCCCCGGTCCTTCTTCGCGCGAGTGGCGCCCACCAGCGCCAGATTATCGGCTTCGGTTCCGCTGGCGGTGAAAACAATCTCGGACGGCGACGCGCCGAGCAGTGACGCGACCTGCGCTCTGGCCTTTTCGACAGCTTTGCGTGCTTTTCGGCCTTCGTTGTGCTGGCTCGATGGATTTCCAAAAGTGCCGTCGAGAAACGGCATCATGGCATTCAATACGCGGGGATCCAGCGGCGTGGTGGCAGAATGATCGAAATAAATGCGCCCTGACATTATCAAACTCCTACGAGCTGCGCTGGGCCCTGCGCGCTCCAAGAAACACCAACGCCTCATCCGGGATAGAGGGGACGAGGCGGAAATGCTCACCGAATCTCATGTCCCCCGCGAACCGGGCGGGAATTGGCACCATTTGACCAGGTTTTTTCCTGATCCGGTTGTCGTGGCTTCCTTGGGCCCGTGACCCTCAGCCACTCTGCATGAGACTACGGATAATTCAGACGCATTGGCCTGAATAATATAAAGATAGGACTCGCAACCCAGAGCTGTCAAGAGCCCTGAAGCGTGCCGGACTCCGCCATTGTGGCGTCCGGCAGAACTGGCAACCGGTAAACACGAACGGCATTATCGTGGAAAAGCTTTTGCCGATTGGCTTCACCCGCGTCCTGCGTGATAAGGCTCAGGGCATCCACCCATTGACGAAAGCTTGCGGCAAGAGTGCACACCGGCCAGTCGCTCCCGAACAGCACCCGATCCCAGCCAAAACAGGAGATCACGTGTTCGACATAAGGCCGCAGATCTTCGGCGGTCCAGTGTTGCGGATCCGCATAGGCCACGATGCCGGAGACTTTGCAGAATACATTCTGGAGTTTGGCGAGCTCCGCGATATGAGAGCGCCAGGGATCAAGCACTTTTTCCTTTACCTGGGGCACGCCACAATGGTCGAGGATAAAGGTGACGCGCGGACAGCGCGAGGCTAGATTGATGGCGACAGGAAGCTGGCGAGCCAGGACACAGATATCGAAGGATAAGCCGTAGTCCGCAAGGGTGCCGACGTTCTCGACAAATGTCGCGCCCCGGCCAAGATCATCTGGCTCGGTATGTAGAACGCGGCGAATGCCCTTGAGCTTCGCATGTCCGGCAATCTTCTTGAGGTGGGAGTGGAAGTCCTTACGCTCTGGGCGCGCGCAGGCCACGATTGCCGCCAATGGGTTGTCAGGTTGATCGGCCAAGGTCAGCAGATGCCGCGTTTCTGCCAGCATGAAGTTTTCGTCCACGTCGGCTTCCAGGTGGACCGACCTCACCACGTTCAGGCCCTCGGTGGCGCCAACGTAATCGGCCATACGAAAGGAATGATTCAGCGAAGGAATAGAATTCAACCAGGAGTACCGAAAGAGATCGAGGTCCCAGAGGTGTTGATGCGTATCCACAATCTGCATAGGCCGTATCTTTCGTCCAGGAAACCACCATCATGCGCGCAGAGAATCTCGCGGCTCAGTCGGCGTGAAAAACCTCTTCCATATTCGCCCACCATTCACCGTCGCCGCGGGTTGCAAGCGGATTCTGCATCGGCATCATGACGGCCCACCACTCTTGGGTCTTGGGATCGGAGGCCATCTTGGCCAGGTCAGCCGCGTAGTCGGTACCGTGATATTCAAAGTAACTAAATAGAAAGTCATCTTTGAGGAAGATGGAATAATTGCGGATGTTGCACTGCCGGATCGTCGCCAGCACTTCGGGCCACACCGCCGCGTGATAACGCTTGTACTCTTCGATCTTCTCCAGCCTGACTTTAATTACAAAACCGTAGCGTTTCATATCCGATGGCCTTCATGCCGTGATTTCAGACGGACGCACCGCCCGCTTCTCCGCCATGGAACGGTACTCCGCGAATACGATTTGCAGCGTGCGGAGATTATCCCGGCCGCTAGTCTCCGGCTCCGAGCCGTCTTCAATCGCACGCATCAAAGAGGCCATCGGGCCGATGAAAGCGTCGGGAATCCACATGCTGTCGAGGCGCGCCGAGAACCAGTAACCCGAGTTGCGTTTGGACATGAATTCCAGCGTGTCCGGCCGCCCGGTGGGATAGTTGTACATCAACCCGATGGTGCCTTTAATCACGCCCTCGGTTCCTTCCAGACGGAAGATTGCATACGCGTCATCCTGCCAGGTAGAGTGGCAGGCATCGATTGACACCTGCAGACCGGAGCTGTATTCCCAGACCGTAAGTGTTTTGGTCTCGGCTTCAGTGGTTTCGTGCGGAGCGCGGCTGCCGCTGGTGAACACGTGCGCGGGTTCGCCCAGCAGATAACGGAGCGAATCAATGTAATGAATGCTGTGAAACATGATTTCCAGCTGCTGGCCGCGATAGATCCAGGGCCAGAGACTCCAGTCGGTTTTACAGTGGACCTGGATGGTGGCATAGGTGGGCGTACCCAGCCAGCCATCCTCAATCAGCAGCTTGGTGCAACGGATGCCGGCATCCCAGCGCATCTGCTGGTTCACGGCAAGCTTGACTTTCGCCTGCTCGGCCAGTTCCACGCTGCGGACAGCTTTTGCGTATTCGTCGGCGAATGGCTTCTGGCAAAGAAGGTGCTTGCCAGGCGGCCGCGGCCTGGCGGACGATTTCCAACTGTTCAGCAGGGTAAACGGCGATGTCCACGATCTCGATATCGTCTTGACGGAGAAACTCATCCAGCGTGGCATACACGTTGGGAATGCCGTGCTGCTTGGCGGCTCTTTCGGCCTGCTCACAGTTCCGGTCGGTGATGCCTACAACTCTGAACCCGGCTTTCTTGTACGCGGGTAAATGGGCGCAGGTCACGATTCCGCCGGCCCCGACAATACCGATTCCGTGGTCCAGTCGCTTTGGCAGTTTCGGTTTGTAATCAAGATGAGGGAAGATTTCCGACATCTTCGGCAGCCTCTCTCCAGGCAACAACTTCAGGCATGAAAAACTCACGCAGGCTATCAGGCGTTGTTAAACTTGTCAATAACTTATAAAAAATGACATTTATCTGTGCAATACAACCTGCGAGTCCACAGCCACGGGTCCGGTTAACTCTTCGGATAGGCATGTGCAGGGTCGCGATATTTCACAGTTTGCAAGTGCTCGCAGTACAAGACCAAATCGCCGGGCATCTTGAAGACCTCATAGGAGACCCGCACCATGCCGAGTTCGGGATATTTCGGCCATTTTTCCAGGTTGGTGCGAATGGTATAGATCGTGTCGCCGATGAAGACTGGCTTGATGAAGCGAAGTTTGTCATACCCATAACTAAAAGTATGGACACAATTGTGTGCCATCAGCCCCAGCCCCAGGCTGAAAACCATGGCGCCCGCGATGAGCCTTCTGCCAAACACACCTTCCTCCTTGGCGAAAATATCGTCGGCCACATACGGGTGCATGTCGAGGACGAGCGCATTGAACATCATGCTCTCCCCTTCCGAAATCGTGCGCCGGATGGAGCGGGCTAACTGGCCCACCTGGAAGTCTTCATAGTGCCAGTCCTCCGCATTCCAGATGGGAATGGTCTTGTGAGCGGCAGGGTCGGGATTGGGATTCTTCACGGAAATATTCCTCCAAATTCGAGATTCCGGGCCTTTGCATTTCGCGCGATGCTCTAACGTTGTACGTACTGACTTATGCATGCACGGACTGGGCAAGCTGCCGTGCATAGCGCAAGTTGAGCCCATCGATAAGCCCGGCATCCTGGATCTCGCCGCGCAGACAACGGTTGATTTCAATACCCGCCGCTTCGAAGAAGCGGACAAATCCGTCAAAGCGTGGACGCACGTAGGCAGTCTGCAAGGTGCGCAGCGTTCCGGAGAAAAAACCGCCCGCTGCGCGGTCCGTTTCAGGATCAGTCCAAGCTGCCAGGCTGGCGGGCTGGCCGCCTTCGTGGAAGTAGGTGCCTCGTTGATGTTCGGGACTAGCCAGCCACTTTGCGTAGGCCACGGCTTCCATTGGATGATTGCTTTCGCCGCTGACCGCAACTCCCGTACCGCCGAGCATGGTCGCAGCCTGCGTCTTGGAAATCAACTCGGGCGCGTTGGTGAAACGCAACGGGACCGCACTTCCGGTGCGAGAGTAGTTGGAATAGCCGAAGCCATAAGGGCAATAGATTGCGCTCGATTCCGAGATCATGAAGTCGTAAACCTGAATCGGGTTCCAATCCACCGATTTCGGATGAGCCGTCGAGATCAATGCGTGCAGCCGCTCCAGAACTTCGCGTCCCACGAGAGTCGTCACGAACGGGTCAGCCTCTTCCGCAATGGGATAGCCGAGGCTTGCACTCAGCGTAAAAAAAAGACTGATGGCATCGGTAGGACAGGCGGGCACGACAATGAACTTGTCCATCTTCCGAGCCTGCGTTCCCAGACGCAGCACGCCGTCAAAGCTGGCCGGCGGAGTCAACTCGAGTTGCTCGAACAAATCCGGACGATAGCAAGCCACTTGCGTCGCCGCGTCAATCGGCAAGGCCCACAAGCCGCCCTCGTACCCATAGGACGGCCAGGATGGGCCCACGGAATCCCGCTGAAATCGGGACTTTTCGTCTTCACTCAGCAAGGTAGCAAGGTTCAGCAAAACGTGATGCGCCGCGGCAAATCCCACAAAAGGATGGTCCACCACGATCAAATCGTATTGACCGATGTATTGCTCGAGCGGCGCCTCGCCGAATGCTCGCAAGCTTCTGCGATCCCAATGAACGCGTAGCCCAGGATTGCACTTCTCGTACTCGGAAGCTCCCGCGATGAGGGGCGCATATCCGCGCGGATGGTCCCAGGTAAGTCCCTTTAAGGCTATTTCCATGCTGATGGCCGGTGTGGCAAACGTTGGAGATTCGTCACCGCCAGAACGGGGTCGGAAACCTGTGGCCGCACTTGCGATCCTGGATTCATGACCGGTCCGAATCGGAAGGACGTTTTGCTACGAGAAGAATGTGCTCGCAGTACATGGCGACCTCGTCCCGCTGATTCAGGATCTCGCAAGCTTCCACTACGCGACCGGCATCGGGCCGTTTGGGATCGTCCTGTTTGTGCTTGACCGTAACTCGCGTCCGCAAGGTGTCGCCGATGAAAACCGGCTTGATGAAACGCAACCTGTCGAATCCGTAAGTGAACGCGACGGGATTAATTCGGCTGGCGGTGAGCCCGATGCCGATGGCAAAGATCATGGTCCCGTGAGCAATGCGCTGGCCGAATGGCGTTTGGCGCGCAAACTCCGCATCCACATGATGCGGGAAGAAATCCCCGGTATGCCCGGCGTGGATCACGACGTTGGTTTCCGTGATGGTACGCCCAGAGGTTACCCGTTGAGCGCCGACCGCGTAGTCTTCGAAATATTCTGCGCCGTTCAATCTAGCCCCCGTCGTCCGGCAAGGGTACCTTGCCGCCAATGACGGATGAAAGCTCCCGGCTCGCCAGCCGCAATGCGTCTTTCACTTGAGCCACACCAATGGGGCTCCCGATCTGGGGCAAGAAAGGAACCGTCATGGCTGCGATCGCTTCGCCATGCTGGTCGAGGACGGGAAAACCGATGTCAATCACTCCCTGCACTTGATGACTGGGCAATTCTTCGTTGCCCCGCCGCTGGATGCGGGCCAGATGTTCCCGCAGATCGCGGGGGATTTTCTTGCCAGATTGCCGCTGCCAAATGGCCAGAGAACGAGAGCGGCGCTCGTCGTGTTGAAAAGCCAAAATGGTATGTCCGGAAGCAGTGTTGAGGAGATCGATCCTGGCGCCCAGACGGACCGAGAAACCCATCGGGCCCGGTCCATCCACTTGCGCGATCACTACCACCTCCCCGTTGCTGAGCATGGCGAGATGACACGATTGGCCGGTCTTGTGAGCCACGCGTTCCAATAAAGGACGCGCCTCAGAAACCAGCCGGCGCAACGGTTTATGGCGTTGGCCCACTTCGAATAATTTGAGGGTTAGAAAATACCGGTCGTCGGGCGGGACCTGGCAAACATAGCCGCGCTGTTCGAGCCGAACCAGCATGCGGAAAATTTCGCCCACTGTCCGTCCCAGACGCCGGGCGACTTCGCTCGCGTTGAAACCATCGCCCTCGGTGGTGAACAACTCGAGGATATCGAGGCCTTTATCAAGAGCGGGCGCGGCATAGTGTTTGCGAGTTTGTTTGCGAGGCTGGTGCTCTGCGAGATTGCTCATGATGGAGGCTAGCCTACTACAACCCAACCCTGGCGAAAACTCACCGGGACTGAAAGACTGTTCATCGCGGGGGTTGCCCGTACCCGCTATTAGCGGCGGATCCGAATCGCCCGAATCGCCGATCCCAACTATTGTACATATACACGCTAGCGCTCATTAGCGCATGACGATAATTCTAAACCCGCTTTGAGGTCCGCCGGTGCGAACGGTAGCCGGAGCATTTCCCATCCGCCATCCCACCCGGCCAGCGGGATTTTTCCGGAAGTTCGAGTCGCGTAAAACTGGAGCCGACGGTGGGCAAAGAGATGATCCCAGTTGCCAAATAGGGGTTGCACGGCGACAATCATTTCTGTGTGTGTGCGAACATTATCCTAATGAGGCGCTGATCCCTTCGAGGGAAAGCAAGCGGAATTGGTGGAGAGAGTGCCGGTAAAGTTTTCCCAACTGTTAACTGCTCCCAACCAGCTCACGCTGCTGCGAATGGTCTTTCTTCCGTTCGTCATCATTCAGTTGGTGAGCGGACATTATGGGTGGGCTTTGACGTTGTTCGTGTTCGCGGGCCTTAGCGATGGCCTCGATGGTCTGCTCGCCCGAACTTTAAAGCAGCAAACTCTCCTGGGGCAGTATCTGGATCCCATCGCGGACAAGCTATTGCTCAGCACCACATTTCTGGTGCTCTCCATTCTGCACAGGATTCCATGGAAATTCACGGTGATGGTTTTCAGCCGCGACATATCCATTCTGTGCGCCAGCGCCGTGCTATACACCATTGCCGGACTGCGCGATTTCCGCCCCAGCATCTTTGGCAAAGCCAACACGTTTTCCCAGGTGGCTGCGGTATTTTTTGTGATGCTATTTCAGGTACACTCGGCGTGGTGGGTCTGGATTGCCCGGACCACCTTCCTGCGCTTCACCTTCGCCTTTACCATTGTTTCCGGAGTGCACTATGTCTTCGTAGTAGGACATCGCCTAAGGGCGCACCCGTAGTTCTACGGTTCCTGTACGACTTGCAGCCGTTCGTCGGTCACCAGGCTGGCTCGATGGATGGTGTGGGTTGCCGCCACTTCGCCCACGACGTTGGCATTTACCTGATAGCTTCCGGGAGGCAGATTTTCGCCGACGGGAATTTCCTTCTCCAGGGTATTTTTCTCCAGCGTGAAGTGCTGGTAACCGAGAACCGTGGCGCGCCCGGTTTCGTTCACTGCCTTCACGATCACGGTGAGATCGAAATTCTTCTCGGTTTGATTCGACACTTTGAGCGAGCCCTCGATCCTCCGGCCATTGACTTTCGGATAGCGGCCCCACTTCAGCAGAAGCGGCGCCAGAACCTGCAGAGCAAATCCTTGATTTTGCTGTTGGGCTGGCCTCGCGCCGTCGGCAGCGGTCACGACAAAGCGGAATTGGCCGGCCTCCAAAGGGACTCCGCCGAGAATGCCGTCCTCACTCAGAGTCAATCCTTTGGGCAAGGAACCGCTGTCCAGGGACCACTTATACGGCGTGGTGCCATTCTGCGCTTCCAGTTGAACGTGGTATACCCGCGAGACATATCCGCGAGGCAGTGAAGAGGTCGTAATTGTGAGGGGCGGCGCGTTGCTAGCCTGCTGGGCAAGTACTGCGCCGGAAAACACCCCTTGCGTCACCCAAAAGAAAATCAACCCGCAACTGAGGTGTGTAAAACGCGCCGCCATGCCGTTCCGCATAGATTTTCAGATTATAGCGGCCCCGGGCTTGCGGTTTGCCGTTCTATCTATTGTTGGCTCATCACCCCACTGATCTCCGTGCTCGAGTCATTCTGCAGAACGTAGGCATCCGTGTTGGAGATCATGTAGAAGACAAAATTGTTCGACACGCTGTTGATGGAACCGGTGACGCGCCCATTGGCGCCGCTAGCTACCGTGTAAGTACCGGAAAGAAGGCCCGGGGTCTGGCTTGTGCCCGCGCTATTGGCAAATTCATTTAATGACAGGTTGCCCCTTCCGTCCCAATGCAGGGTCCCGACCCGGTCGAAAGCACCCGCTGGATTATATCCACCCATTACCAGGCCAAACTGGCCAGTAAGACTCGAGGTCGAGAGAGAGCTCAGTTGCTGAGCGGTCGCCACTCCATCTTCCTCTTTGGTCGAGTCGTTGGTCAGGAAAAATGCCTGCGAAGGGCTAGCCATCCAGAAAACCTGCTGATAGCTGGCACTGCCCGTGGGAATGATGGTGACCACGGCGCGGCCGCTCGCAGCAATACTGTAGGAACCGGTGAAGCTGACCGGAGTTGCGGTCGGGGCGCCGTCCTGGTCGGAATCAAGCAGCCCAGCGCTGATGGTGCCGTCGCCACCGGCGGTAAAGCTGCCGACAGTGTTGATTCCGTCCACCGAGAAAGCATCATCCCCCCGGCTGTAGAAGGCGTATCCACCGGAGACCGACCCTGTAGTGAAGGTTCCACTCTGGGTTTCTGCCTGGCCGAGACCGATGACGGCCGCGGAAGTTCCACTACTCGCACCCGGATTGGCCAGAAAGAGCAAGTGGTTCCCGTCTACGACATAATAGAAAAACCCGGAGGTCACGCCCAGACTGTCCACGAAATTTCCCGTGCCCCGGCCGCTGGTATCTGGTGCGTTGAATATTCCGCCGCTGATGGAGGGCGAATTCAGTGCTCCCGCGCGATTCACGTCTTCATTGCCGGAAACCGCTCCGCCCGATACTGTGAACCTGCCAACGCTGGAGGACGAACCTTGCGACGTGCTCAGATTGTGTTGTGCAAACACGAAAGTGCCGCTGGGAACCGAGGCGAGCGCGCTTGCGCTCTGCAGAACGGCAGAGCCGCTTCCGTTGACCGGCGCGCCGTTGGCCACGGCGTTCACCGACAGATACACTTTTGAGGCATTCACAACCGTACTCGCAAAAGAGATTCCACCGCTGGTGGTATTAAAATCAATGGTTAAAATCCCCGTGCCGTCGCTGCTGACCGAGTAAGTACCCGAGGTGGCGTTGGAGGTGACGGTGGTTCCTTCGGCGAAATCGTCTTCCCCGGCCGTGATGTTCCCTTTTCCGTCAGCGGTAAATACCCCTGCTTCGCGGAAAAAAGCGCCACCATTAATGTCATAGCCATTAATCTGGTAGGCATATTGACCGCTCAGGCTGGTGTCGGAAAAGCTACCGATGGTGGAGTTGCCGAAGCCGGCGTTCGCGCCATTTCCACACCCCAGACAAAGCAGAAGCGGAGCCAAACCTATTAGCAGAAGCGAGTTACGCATAATTTGGCGCGGCACATGGCCGCACAACTCCTCAGGATTAGCAGCAAGCCGCAGAACTTTCATTCCCTGCAGTCAAAAACTACGAACTACGCACTCTTTAAACACAGATGCCGGGAAAAAGTTCTACGTTGCAACGGGAAATTCAAGCCCGAAGGGGGCTTTCGGTACTCCGCGGACCGGGGAGTTTCCGCCCGCCCCTCTGTGTTAAATTGAGAATACTCCATGAAATACGTTGCTGACTGGGCACTCAACACGGCCTTGTTGCGGGGAGCCTCCTATGCGGACGCTCGCGCCGTGGACGAACGCAGCCGCGCTCTCAGCACCAAAAATGGCAAGGTGGGCGGCGCATCGGATGCGGAGTCGCGCGGCATTGGAATCCGGGTAATCGCCGACGGCGCATGGGGCTTTGCCGCCAGCGACGACCTCAGCCGTGCCGCGGTTGAGGCTACGGCCGCTCAGGCGGTGGAAATCGCCAAAGCCTCAGCCCGTGTGAAAGTGCACGACATCCGCCTCGCGCCGGAAAAACCGGTTTCGGTGGAGTGGACCACGCCTCACCAGATTGATCCTTTCACCATTTCCGTAGATCAAAACATTGACCTGCTGCTGAAAATTGACGCCGAACTGCGCTCCGCCGCCGGCGTCACCCTGGCCGAAACCAGCATGAACTTCCGCCGGGAGGAACAATGGTTTGTCTCTTCGGAGGGTTCCAGTATTCACCAGACCAAATACACGGCGGGTGCCGGCTACGCGGCCTACGCGTTTGCCGGAAACGAGATTCAGAAACGATCGTATCCCAGTTCGTTTGGCGGACAGTGGCAAAACAAGGGCTACGAACTGATCGAAGAGTTGAAGTTGCTGGAAAACGCCCGCCGCATCGGCGAAGAAACGGTCGCGTTGCTCAAAGCAGACCGCTGCCCGGAAGGCGCATTCGACATCATCTTGGAGGGTTCGCAACTCGGCTTGCAGATTCATGAGTCGGTGGGCCATCCCATTGAGCTTGACCGTGTGCTCGGGATGGAGGCCAACTTCGCCGGCACATCTTTTCTTACGCTCGACAAGTTGCGCACCCTGCGGTACGGCAGCGATCTGGTGAACATTGTCGCCGACGCCCGCCAGGAGCACGGTCCCGGCCTGGGAACGTTCGCCTTCGATGACGAAGGTGTTCCTGCACAGTGCACGCCCATCATCACCAACGGTTTGTTTACCGGCTATCTCAGTTCGCGCGAGACCGCGCATACCATTGATCTCGACCGCTCCGGCGGAACCTTGCGCGCCGAAGGCTGGAACCGCCTGCCTATCATCCGCATGACTAACATCAGTATTCTGCCAGGGGAAAAGCCGCTGGCGCTTGAACAGCTCATCGCCTCCACCGATCACGCCATCCTGATGCACACCAACCGCTCCTGGTCCATTGATGACAAGCGCTACAACTTTCAGTTCGGCTGCGAGATGGGGTGGGAGATCAAGCACGGCAAGCGGGTTCGCCTGTTGAAGAATCCATCGTATTCGGGAATCACCACGGACTTCTGGAACTCCATGGATGCAATCTGCTCGCGCGATGAGTGGACGCTGTGGGGAACTCCCAATTGCGGCAAGGGCCAGCCGCAGCAAGTGATGGGAACAGGGCACGGGGCGAGTCCGGCTAGGTTTCGCGGGATTAAGGTCGGCTCAGCGTACAAAGGCAATTGATCACCACAGAGGGCTCAGGGGACACGGAGTCAAGCCGCTCGATGCTAACCAAAGAAAAAGCTCACGAAATCTTCAGCCGGCTGCAGAAGCTGTCCACCGCCGACGAGATCGAAGCCCTTATCTATGGCGGGCATTCCGCGCTCACCCGCTTTGCCAACAACACCATCCATCAAAATGTCGCGGAGGAAAATACGGTCATCTCGGTGCGCACGGCATTTGGCGGACGCACCGCCCGCGCCACCACCAACAAGCTGGATGACGAGAGCCTGCGACGCGTGGTGCGATCTTCGGAGAATCTGGCTAAAGTTCAGCATCCTGATTCGGATTTGCTTCCCTTGCCGGGGGCCGAGGAGGGAGCGCGCACGGTCCAGGCGCCGAGCCGCCACTTCGAGCAAACCGCCGCCACCACTCCGGAAGAGCGCGCCCAAGCCGTGGCGAAAATAGTTCACGTGGCGAAGAGTCACGAACTCACCACCGCGGGCATTTTCTCCACATCGAAGTCTGTGGAGGGAATTTTCAACTCACGCGGACTCTCACATTGGCATAGCCAGACCTCGTCGGAGATTTCCATCACCATGCTCGCGGATGATTCCTCGGGATGGCAGAAGGCCAATTCCCCCAACGTCGCCACTCTGGATGCCGTTGCTCTGGCACAGACAGCAGCGGAGAAAGCCGCCAGATCCGTTGCCCCGCACGAGATTCCCGCGGGAAAATACACCGTCATCCTGGAGCCCGCAGCTGTTCTGGATATGGCAGGATTCATGTTCTGGGACTTCGGTGGCCTGGCCATTCTTGACCAGCGTTCTTTCCTCACTAACCGGGTGGGCGCAAAACTTTTCGGCGACAACATTAATATCTGGGATGATGTGGCTCACCCCTTGCAATCGGGTTCTCCATTCGATGGCGAAGGCATGCCCCGGCAGCGGCTGCAGTTAGTCGAAAACGGAGTGGTGAAGCGTCTGGTCTATGCGCGCGGCACGGCCGCGAGAATGAAGAATTCCGAACACAAAGATCAGGTCGGCCCGGTTGAAGCGACGGGCCACGGTTTCCCTTTGCCCAACGAGATGGGGGAAGCGCCGATGAATCTGGTCTTCGCCCCGCCACCTGCCCCAAAAGCCATCGATGAGATGATCGCCTCGACGGAGCGCGGCGTGCTCGTTACCCGGCTTTGGTACATCCGCGAAGTGGATCCCTACGAAAAAATTCTCACCGGCATGACGCGGGATGGCACCTTCTATGTCGAGGATGGTAAGGTTCGCTACGGCGTGCGTAACTTCCGCTTTAATGAGAGCCTGATCCACATGCTTTCCAATGTGGAGGAAATGGGAATTCCAGTTCGCGCCAGCGGAGAGGAATCCTTCGATATGGTTGTACCTGCCATGAAGGTGAAGGATTTCAATTTCACCGAAGTCACGAAGTTCTAGAGAAGCACCTCGCCCCTGGCAGCAAGCCTTTAGCGCTCTAGATCGTCACCGAGCCCCTATTTGTGGGCCCGCTCTTGCACAAGCTCGATTGCCAAGCCCGCCAACCAAAACCCAAACGGGCGTTTTCCTTGCCCGCTTTCCGCTTGCAATTCATTGACAGCAAATACTTTAGGCCGCATTCGTTCCATGACTTCCGTAACTTTCCACGGTTGGTTCAGGGGTGTAAGCTCCGGCTAAATGTCGGACAACGGCTTATCGGCGCAAACCAGTCGTGCAGGCACCTCATTGGATGCTGAACTGGGTGTCTCTCCGCCGCAGATCGCGTCTGCCAATGCGGAAACGGCGCCCACAAAAACTGTAGCCCAACACTATAACGATCTGCAGAGTGCCGCGCGCTTTCCCATCAAATTGCCGGTCTCGGTGAAGTCGAAATCGGGGGAAAGCCACACCGAAACCCAAAATATCTCTTCCAATGGCGTGCTATTCCGCGTGGATGCGGAAATGCCCGTGGGCGCACCGTTGGATTTCACCATTTCCCTTCCGGCTGCGGTGTTGGGAGCGGCGGCAGATGTGCAGATCGATTGCCGTGGCCGCGTGGTGCGAAGCATCGAAGACGGCGGCCGCCGGGGCGTGGGTGTGGTGATTGACGAATATCGTTTTGAGCGCCGTTGAGGAAAGTGAATGGCTAGCATTCCGGTCATAATTGAGGGAATCGAGCAACCGCACGACGGCGGCAGCAACGGCCAGTTTATTCGTGTGATTGTTGCGGACACGCAAGCCATATTTCGCGCCGGATTGCGCAAGATCTTTGCCGTGGAGGACGACATTCGAGTGGTGGGACAAGCCGAGACCCTTGCCCAGACTCTGGCCGCGGCCAAACGCTTCTCCGCCGATTTGCTCATCTTAGAGGCTGCGCTGGCTCCCAACCCGGTGGATGCCGTTTGTGACCTGTTGCGGCAGTGCCCCGGACTGAGAATGGTGGTCGTAACCGCCGACCACAGCCGGGAACTTACCCTGGAACTGTTCCGCCGAGGGGCGCTGGGAATTGTTTCGCGGGAAGTGGAGCCGGAACTTCTGGTCGATTGTATTCGCAAAGTCTCCAACGGCGAACCTTGGCTCGATGGCCAGGCGATTCAGTGGGTGCTCGAGGCCTATCGCACCCAGGAGACGCGTCCGGCGGCAGCGCGCTCCAAGGTGCAATTGACTCCCAAGGAAACCCTGATTGTCGGCTGCGTCACGCAAGGCATGAAGAATAAGGAAATCGCCGTACGCGTGGGCACCACCGAGCAGGTCGTAAAGAATTATTTGCGCAAGGTCTATGACAAGCTGGGAGTCGCCGATCGTCTTGAGCTGGCGCTTTTTTGCCTGAATAATCGTATCGTCGAAGGACCGCACCCTCGCCCGCCCGCATCCCCGCAGCATCTGCCCGCGCTTCAGCCCGAGCCGGCAATGAATCCGATGGACGCGGAAACATCGGGAAAAGTTTCCTAGGCCGTTCGCAGTCTTCAGTTCACCTTCATTTCCGCGTATTAGAGAAGCTCTACGCTATTACGAAAGGGCGAAGTCAGATGGAATGGATATGAGACGGAACCCCTGGTTTACGCCGGACTCAAGGGGTCCGTAGAATCGGGAACGTTCTTGCCGTAGAATGCCAATAGGCAATTTCAACACATAGCCTGGCTTATGTATCGCCGGAGAGATGGCCGAGTGGCTGAAGGCGCACGCTTGGAAAGCGTGTTTAGGGGAAACTCTAACGTGGGTTCGAATCCCACTCTCTCCGCCACTCAGTCTGCACTGCGGAGAAAGTCAGCTGCATTCCCCTGGAAATCGCCGCAATTCCACAACTTTCACCCTCAAACCGGACCAGAGAAAATGTCCTGCCGAACGCCTTAGCTGGGCTTTGCCGCCATTCTCTCTGGAAGGCACATGAGCAGTCCGGTTTCAACGTCTTCATTCAGCGAATGCAATACGATTAGAAACCGACGGTTTGGCGAAAGGCTCCTTGACTTTTTAGCTGAACGCCGGCTTCCTGTGGCGTTTAGTTGCATTGCGTAACGAATTAGGATCCGGGATTTCCTCACCTCTCAAAAGCTGTACCGAAGAGAGAACTGCTGGACTCTCGGCTGCGTTAAGGTGGCTCCGTAGGTCCCAAAGTTTCCGCGATTGAAGCTACTCTGGAATGTCGCCGGATTGGTGTCGAAGCGGACTGAGTTCGTAACGTTAAACACCTCCCAGGCGAAGGAGAGTTGCTGGCCTTCGGTGGCCTGCCAGTTCTTATGCAGTGCGGAGTCGATTCCAAAGTAGCCATCCCCACGATAATTGTTCCGCGGACCCACTTCTCCGGAGACAGGATATCTCACCCCAACTCCTGTCGCGGGATCAACCGGTTGGCCATTGGAAGTAAAAATAAGGTGGTTGCCTTTCTTTTGAATTTTGATGGGGCCAGTCGGAATGGCGTTGCTGGGGATCACAACCCCGGTAGTCCAGGCGTCGGCAACGGGAGTGCTGAAGGGAAGACCGCTGGTCCAACGCGCCAATCCGGTAAATTCCCAGCCACCGATCACAGCATTTGCGAATCGGTTCGAATGTCCGGCAAAAGCTTTGCCCCTGCCGAACGGCAATTGATAGGTCCAATCGCCGGTAATAAGGTGAGTTACATCGAAATCGGAAATTCCATAATTCTGACGTGGGTCGAAAGCATTGACGATCTGGCTGAAGGCGAAATTGTTGTTCAGGTGGCCACCGATGCGTTCCGCGCTGGAGCCGTAGTCGAGTGCTTTCGAGAAAGTGTAGCTGAAATCGGTCTGCAGCCCGTGGCTAAACGGATGACGCAGCGTAACCTGCCCGGCGTTATAGCTGCTGGTGCCGATGCTCGCTTGCGCGAACGCCGAGACGTATTGATTGGCGAAATAGCGAAACCTTTGTCCACCGCAACCAGGAAAGCAAAATACGTCCATGCCGTATATGTCAGCCGACGTGTTCAGAGGACTGGATTTGTAGCTCGCATAAACATTCTGGGTTGCTGAAAATCCCCCGCCCGCCGCATCGGGAAACATGTTTTCCCAATAGGCAATGTTCTGGACCGAAGCCACTGGCGTACCGGCAAAAGCCATCTTCTCAAGTTGTGCGGCGGCAGAAAAGTAGTCGACGCCGCTCTTCGGATCGACCAGGTCCAGCGGCATGGCGTAATCGATGGTCTGCAGCAACCTTCTTCCCAGGTGCCCGACGTAGGACGTTTCCAGTGTGAATCCACCGGGGAGTTGTCTTTCGATGGACAAGTTCATCGCGTATGAATATGGAGTCTTGCTTTTATCGTCGGCGACGGAAACAACCCCTGTAGCGCCCAGGGTTGGAGTATAGGGAAAGGTGATGCTGCTGTCCGGTGGGGGAACAATGGAAAACGATGGGAGGGATTGCAAGGCGGTGAAGCGCGGGGCGGCATCCACTGTGGTCCAAGCCCCGGGGGTTCCGTTCTGCCCCAACAGGCCCGCCGACCCATTGGTTGCCAGAATGTTGGCGATGCCCAACCCATAGTTATCGAACACAACGCCAAAACCTGCACGCACAACGGTGCGGGAATTCAGCGAGTAGGCCAGGCCAATGTGGGGTCCGATGTTTGTTTTCGCCATCGGCCAGAAGGGTTTGCCTCCGTTTGCCTGACCGGAAGGCACAAACTCAATATTTGGCTCTACAGTATTACCCATGGCAGCTTGTACGATGCGCGTTTGCGCCCAGTCATGCAGGCTGAATGTCGGCGACACTTGTTGTCCATTTACTTCGTAGGGAGTCTGGATAAACATGTGCCGGACACCCAACGTGACCGAAAGCTTCGGCAGCGCGTGCCACGTGTCTTCGACGTAGTAGTCAAACTGATTTGTCTTATAGTTCCGGTTCACGAACGCGCCCTGTGGTTGCAGAGTACCGTTATTACCGGCCACGGCATAGCTGTAGTTATCAGTGCCCCAGGCGATAACACCAGCAAGGTTCATGGCCGCGTAATCGTAGGATGTGTCGAAAGTGGTAGCCACGTTAGGGAAACCGAATGCGGCCGGATCCAAACTCGAACCGGTATTGGCGATATCATCGTGGGCCTCGCCTATGTACGATTCAGCCGTGTTATAGGACGAGGCGTCCGTGCTTACCTCATCATTGATAAGCCGGTAGTTAGCGCCGAATTGCAGGTTGTGCTTTCCCTTCGTCCAGTTCAAATCGTCCACAAAGTTGTGCATGGGAACTGACGTGACGGTGCTGCGCGTTTCCGCCACAGGATTGCTTAAGGCAGCGAAAGTCACGTAGGGGCCGCTGCCAATGCCGCGACTGGCATAGCTTTGACGTGTAAAGCCATATCGAAAATTGTTCACCAGGTGCGAGTTGATCACCCATATCTCTCCCGCCGCAATGCCTTTGCTGTCATCCGTATTGGCGCCGCTTGCCGACTGTCCGGGAAACTGCGGAGCCAAGCTCTCTCGGTCATTTTGCAAGTTTCCACGCACAAAAAGCCGATGCTTCTCCGAAAGCAGATAGTCGACGCGCCCTATATAGGTGGCCAGATTGAGGGGGTTCGGAGCCGACCACGTAAATGAAGCCGTGTTGAAACCGTCGCCCGCCAGGTTCCCATTCGGAAGTGGATAGGTATTCATCAATTGCAAGACAGCGGGATTTGCGCCAGGTCCGAGAGGGCAGGCCCCGAGTGACTGGCACTTGGGGTCCATGGAAGCGAATTGAGCCGGGCTTAGTGTCACTACATTCCCGGAGGCCGAGGGATAAGAGATATTCCCATCGCGAAATGCCTGGGTGGGTACCTGCAGGATCTCTTGCTGATTTTCCGCGGTTCGTTGGGCCTCATAGTTCAGGAAGAAGAAAAGTTTGTCTTTCTTGATCGGGCCGCCCACGGCCGCGCCAAAGGTGTTGCGTATCAGTTCTCCCGGCTTGTTGGGTTCGCCCGCCGCAAGCTGGGCTTGTTTGTTGAACCAGTTGTTGGCGGCGAAGATTGTGTCTCGATTGTATTCATAGACACTGCCGTGAAATTGATTGGTGCCGCTTTTCGTGACCACATTGACCTGGGCCCCAGATGACCGTCCGGAGTCGGCTTCCGCGTTCACCGTGGTCACACGGAACTCGTCGACGGAATCCAGCGTAGAGCGAAGTACTCCAGTAAATGCGAAGCCGCGAGCTTGATCATTGTTATCCAGGCCGTCCAGGGTGATATTGCCCTGGTCAGAGCGAGCGCCCGCCACCGATCCGCTGCGGCTGTCTTCGTCCTGGTTGATGCTATGACTTAAATAAAGCACGCCCGGCTGCAGGCTCAATAAGTCCGGGACGTTGCGGCCTTCAGAGGGCAACGCCTGCACGGTTCGATTATCAACGGCATTGCCGATCGAGGCATCGGTGGTGTTAAAAATTTGCGCTCCGGCCTGAACGTTGACTTCTGTGTTGGTTGCGGCCACCGCCAATGTGAAATTGAGCATGGCAGGCTGGTTGACCAGCAACTGGATCCGATCTGTCTGAGTCGCGAAACTCGACGATGCAACCACAAGCTTGTAAGTGCCAGGGTCAAGCTGCTGGAAGATGTAGGTCCCATCGGGGTTGCTGGTCATCTTTGCGGTGAATCCAGTATCGGGCCGAGTCAAAGTCAGGGAAGCTCCCGACACTACGGCGCCGCTGGGATCTTTCAGCGTTCCACGCAACGAAGTTGTGGCGACCTGGCACCAAAGACCAGAAGTGAGAAGAAGGCATACAAAGAGAACCGCGCGGATTACAGGGAAAGTCTTCATTGCACCAAGCTCCATAGACGTGGGTGTGGGACAGCCCTGCTTTTCACTGAAACTGCAAACACGCGATCGCACGTGCCCGGGCGGCTAACGAGTCACCGAACCTGTGTAGCCCTGAGCGGCGAGTTGCCTCGCGCGCTCGCGATAAAAATCTTCTCCCTCGGGCGTCCAGGCTGCCAAGCCATCGACATACCGGTTCATCATGCAAAAGTTGGCCGCGATCAGAACCGTGTCGTGAATTTCAAGATCGGTGGCGCCCTGTTTGCGGGCACGCTCAATATCTTCGGCGGTGACGCTCTTACCGCTCTTTTGCACTTTTCCGGCAATGTGCAGAAGTGCTTTCAACTTGGGTGAAACCGCCGCATTCGGAAAATCCCGCTTCACCGAGCGGACTAACTCTTCATCTCCTCCGAGATACTGTGCCGCCACGGCTCCATGAATGGTCTGGCAGTAACGGCAATTGTTTTCTGAAGAAACATAAGTGCCGATCAATTCGCGGTGTGCCCTGGTAAGTGTGCTTGGCCCTCTGAGCAACACCTCCGCCATCTGGCTCAGTGGACCTGCGGCTTCCGGCCGAAGCGCCATGGGGCCACGCGGACCCGCCAATCCCGGCTGCAGTTCAATGTGGGGCATCGTTTCCTCCTTTTAAGTGGGCCACTTGCCCGGCGTTGTTTCAACAGGCTCGGGGACAGAGTTGGCATATCCCTGCTCGGCCAGCCGTGCACCCATCGGAAGGTAAGTCTTTGGATCCTGCGGAGCCCATGTTCCCAGGCCATCGACGTAGCGGTTGTACATGCAAAAGGCCGCAGTGATGAGCACCGTGTCATGGATCTCGAGGTCGGTCGCGCCTGCCAGACGAGCGCGCTCAATGTCGGCGGCGGTGACGTACTTCCCGCCCTTTTGTACCTGGCCAGCGATGGCCAGCAAGGCCTTTAGCTTGTCCGAGATTTGCGCGGTGCGAAAATCCCGCTTTACGTCGTCAATCAATTTCAGATTTCCTCCCAGATAGTGCGCGGCAGCCGCGCCGTGGCCCATCTGGCAGAAGTAACAATCGTTCAGGCTTGACGTGTAGGTAGCGATGATTTCGCGCTCAGCGCTGGTGAGCGAATTCGGGCCTCGCAGCAGAAACTCGGATAATGCGCGCATGGGCGCGGCAGTTTCGGGCCGGAAGGCGAGGAGCCCAATAATCCCGGGCATTCCTTCTGGAAGCGTGATGTGTGCCATGAAAGTTTCTCCTTAGTCGAAAGCGCGTGAAAGCTACGGCTGAATATCGGCTGCCGGAATTTCCGTCAAGACCTTGAGTATGGAAGCTTGCGGTGAGTCGCGGCGAGCTGCGTAACGCGGCATAAGAAACATGAGCCCGCAGGGAATGAGCGCTGGCAACGCCAACAGCTGAATTGCCCCCGAGCGATAAGACCCCAGCGAATCGAATACCCAACCGACGATGAGTGGTCCTGTCGCGGCACCTATGGCATGAGCCGTCCAGGTAAACGAGTACAGTGTCGAAAGACGTTTAAGGCCGAAGTAGCGGCTGACGATAAACGGTGTGATGTCGGCTTCGCCTCCGGTGCTGAATCCAACCAGCGCGGTGGCGATCATGGCCGTGGTTTGCATGCGCGCAACCGAAAGAAGAAGGATGGCAACGCCGGTAATCAACAACATCGTCTGATAAACGCGCACCCCAAAAAAGCGATCCAGGATTGCCCCAATAAGAAATCGCCCGAGGAGTCCAGCAGTTCCAATGATTGCGATTGCGTAAGCTGCACCTTGTGTCGAGACGCCACGATCGGTGAGCAACGCAGAAAGATGAGCCAGAACCCCGTTTACGCTGATGGAGGAGAGGCAAACTGTGGCAACGATAATCCAGAAAATGCGACCCTTCAGAGCCGCGCCAACCGATTCACCAACCTCGACCGAACCTTGCGCGTCCTGGTGGGAGACGGGCCGCTCCCGCACGAACAATGCGGTAAGCGGGACACCGACAATCAGAGGTACAAATCCAAGCACGACAAACGCCGCGCGCCAGCCGTAGCAAGTGATGGCCGTTTGGGCAATCAGCGGGAGAAACATGCTTCCGGACGCGGCTCCTGCGAGCATGATGGACAGAGCCACGCCGCGGCGACGATCGAACCATGTAGAGATAACACGGGAGTAGCCGAGAAATGAGGTTCCAGCTCCCACCAGGCCGATAAAAAAAAAGGCTAGATAAAACTGGACCAGATGCGGGGTGAGCCGAGAAAGCGATAGGTACGCGAGGGAAAAAACCAGAAAACAGGGCAGGATAATTCGGCGCGGCCGGATGCGGTCCAATAGAAAGCCCAACACTGGAGCGGCCGCGGCCACGGTCAGCGCGGCAATACTAAAGCCGCCAGAGATTGCCTCGCGATGCCAACCGAAGGCGGCTGAAAGAGGCTTTATGAAAAGACTAAACGTAGAGGGTACCAATGCCGCGAAGCTGACCATGACGCCGAAGAATCCGGCGAGCACGACCTGCCAACCGGCATAAGAAAGGCGAGACTCGGATTCCACTTTACTCACTATGTCCATTCGCTAACATTTCCAGCGTGAAACTGCTGCCCTGCGCGAAAGCTCGATCGGCCATTGTTTGGACTCGCTCAAAACGACCGGTTCGCGTTGCGATTGCAAGGTCGCCGGAGCGGTTTTGGATCTATCTCATTCAAACTTATAGACGTACTGGTATTTGTGGTGTTGTTTAGGTTTTACTCAAATCAGTTTCAAATGCGGCATCGCAGGCTCGCGACGTTCGCAATATCTACCAAGCACGTCTTAGCTGCTTCGGAAGAAAGGAAAAGATGACTTCCGACACTACGCTTGATCCACCCTCAGGCTTTCTCTTCTCGGTTCTGAAACTTGCATAGAACGCAGCCCCGAGTCAAAAGCCTTCGCTATGGGCTAAATTTGTACTTGGAGATTGATCGCGGCACAATAGTCAAAAAATACTAACGAACAGAAATGAAGGCCGTTGTGGTCGGCGTCGCGCGACATTCCTTGGGATCACCTTCCTCTCCTGGCTCCGGAACTCGAGGGTGCGGTCGCCCGGATCATGACCTTTCTCACCGAGAATGAGTTCGCAGCCCTTTACGTCCCAGCACGCTTCCTAGCCCGCATTCATCCCCACTACGGCGAAGTGGAGGAAGTACTCGCCAGGCAAATTGCGGACGAGGCGCGGCACGCCGAAGCCTTCACTCGCCGCGCGGAAGCTGGCGGCGCGGGACTCGATACGACCGCCACCAGCGGACAACTTTCCCTCCAGACTCTGCTCGAAGAGCCGGACGCTGAGAGCATTTCTTGAGCGGATGTCCACGTTTATGATCAACCAGGGTAGAAGATAGAGGCAGTGCGATCGTTTGTTCGAAGATTGGGATCGTGTATCTTAACAAACGGGTGAATAGCCCTATGAAGGTGAATTGCCATATGAAGACAAGAGCAAAGTTTTTCTCGGGAGTGACGATCGCCGTAGTTCTTTGCATTGCTCAATTGTCTCCGGCGCAAGTCGATCCGCGCTGGAAGATGAACGACCGTAGCCGCCCGCTACCGCCGGTGATTACGCCGGGGACCGCGAGCACAGAAGAGGCCACCGGACGCCCGCCGTCGGATGCGATTGTCCTTTTTGACGGAAAGGATCTTTCGCAGTGGGTCGGCACGGATGGCCAACCCTCGAGATGGAAGGTGGAGAACGGTTATGTGCAATGTGTGCCACACACCGGGTTTCTTATTTCGCGCCGGTCGTTCGGCGATATGCAGTTGCACATTGAGTTCTGGGAGCCCGTGCCGGCCGTAGGCAAAGATCAGGACCGAGGCAACAGCGGCGTCATTATCATGGGCCAGTACGAGATTCAGGTGCTGGACTCGTATAACAGCATCACCTATGCGGACGGGCAGGCGGGGGCGGTGTATGGGCAATATCCTCCCCAGGTGAACGTGTCACGGCCGCCCGGCCAATGGCAGACCTATGAAATTATTTTTCACGGGCCGCGGTTTGACACGAACGGCGCCATAACGCGCAAAGCACGCGTGACCGTCCTGCAAAACGGAGTGCTGGTGCAGGACAACGTGGAGATTGAAGGAAAAACAGGATACGAGCCGCTTAAATATGATGTGGTGCCCGAAAAACTGCCGTTAAGGCTGCAGGATCATGGACACCCGGTTCGTTATCGCAACATCTGGGTCCGGGAGCTGGCGGAGGGACAGTAGAGGGCGACGGGGTGAGCGGCCAGTCACCGGAGAATTTCTGAACTGATTGATTCCGTGCAACTTACGAAAACATCGACTCTTACAGGTTTCAGACCTGTGCTGAGGGTTCGAATCCATATCTCTCCGCCACGCAGTCTGGGATGCCGAGAAACTGGGCTGCATTCCCCTGAAAATCGCCGGAAATGGCCGCAATTCCACGACTTTAGCGCTCAAACCGGACCAGAGAAAATGCTCCGCCGAACGCCTCAGCCAAGGTTTACCGCCATTTTCTCTGGAAGGCACACACGCAGTCCGGTTTCGACGAATCAAGTCGGCGAATGCAATACGATCAGAAACCAATGGTTTGGCGAAAGGCTCCTTGACTTCTTAGCTGAACACCGTTTTGCGGACGTCATTACAATCATTGCCCTTTACCGCCTATCCGAATCCTGATTATGTTCGCGGGCACTTGTCTCCAGGGGAAACACGGTGGCACGCCGAAAGACCTCCGATCCATCTATCACAGGGTCCACCTCGCGACATCTTTCCCCTGATACTTGGGATTCCCCGTTCCTTCTTCAATCCAACTGATCTCCATTCTTTCCTGCTTCCGTCGTTCGAACAGGTTCTTGATCTGCCCTTGCTGTTCGGTCGTCATTTCGCTGATTCCGACATCATCACCGACGTAGGACACCGACCAAGGGACCGGCACCCCAAAGGTCTCCACACCATAGCGGCTGTATTGGAAGCGCGTTACCGGCGCCCAGTTGTGCGACCAAAGAACATTGCGGTAATTGGGAAACAGCCCATACGGCCAGGCGCTCGCGCTGCACCAGCTATCCTGATAGGTTCCATGGGTCACCAGTGCATAGGGGGCGGCCTGCTCAAACTGACGCGCCGCACCGATGTCGTCGGAAGCAAAAAAAGCCAATTGCGAACTGAACGAGGCGACGTCAGCGGCCACTTCCTTCATCAGAGTCATCATTCCCTGGCCGGCGTAGCCTGGCATGGCATCTGGTCCGAGTTCGATCGGCGCCACCACGAAACTCTCATCCCAGATGAATCCGTCCACTTCCTTGCCATATTCGTCTAGTAAAGCGCCAATGTACTTGCGGTAGAATTCCCGCACCTCAGGGTGCAATGGGTTCTGGGCGTAGGTTCGCCCACTGGTCTCCGGTCCTCCCCAACCACCCCAGTGGAGCACTTTATCGGGCGCGTAGGTCTCCTTAAGCCCGTCACCCGCATTGGTGCCATCCGCGTAGTACATTCCCACCCGAAACCCCTTGTCCTTGGCATAGCGGATGCGCCGGTGGATATCAGCTCGCGAGGTTCGCACCGGCCGCAGTGCCTGCAGCGAACGCTGGTGAAACATGATCTCCGTGCCGTTATCGGGAAGGTCCGCCAGAGCCTCCAGATGCAGGTCCAGCGCGCGCGGAAACACCGTCCACTGGTCATCGAACACGCCCTTCCGCCAGTCGAAGGCATAGCGTCCAAAGTAGTCCATCCAGCCCTCGATACCCAGAAAGACCTTATGGCGATCCGCGGGGACGATCAACTTCTCGAGCGTGTCAACATCCTTGAACCAACCGGCGCCGTTCTTGCTGAAATCGTCCGCTCCCACCATGGCCACATCGTGCAGCCAGTCAGGGCCCGGCTTTACGTCGGCCAGCGAGGTGGCATAGAACGCCGTCATCGCTTCCTTCTCTCCGCCGTGGTGCAACGCCGTATACACCAGCCTCTCTTCCTTTTGCATTCCCACCTGGGCGAGATAAGTGCAGTTGGTCTCTCCGCGTCTATCTCGATAGGGCAGGATTAAATCCGAGGTGAAATACGGATCCGTGCAGTGGGTCAGCCGGAGGTTGGTCTGATCGCAGTATTCATCCACCATGGGAATGGCCAGACATTGCGGCTTCACGATCCGCTTGCACGCGCCCGCCATGGAATAGAGGTACTCGTTGTCGCTGCCGAATCCACGCACCGGTTGGCGCCGGCCGATCCCATTTTTCAAAGGCAAGAATACTTTCCGGTTTTCGAAAGGCAAACGAAGGTTGCGCGGCAGCACCAGTTCCACGTCCTGTTTGATCCTAGTCGGAGCCTGTAGTCCGATTTTCTGCTTGAGCGCCACGATACCGTCGGGCAAATCCATCAACTCCACCTCGTAAATCACGGAGAACGTATCGCGACCGGAGAAGTCATATTGGAATACCAGCTTGGAATCCTCCCGGTGCGAACTGCTGGGCCACTCGCAGGCGTACTGCCGGGTTGCAACATCGAGGTCATAAAATTGCCCCCCGATTACTACCCGCGGGCGGCTGTCCCCGAGTCGGCGGTCGATCAATTCCGCCAAGCCATCGGTGAATGACACGATGTCGCCGACGGAAGTCACCTGAAGTCGCCATCCGCCCTTCTCGAGTGTTTCCGCCCTGACTTCGCCCTGCGTTCCTTGCAAGGAAAGCGAGGCCAGCGACGCTCCCAGTACTTCCATGAATTCCCGACGCCCAATATTCATAACCGCCCCCTATCGTGATCCTGCTCGATCACGTCAATCGTCTCCAGAGAGTCCCGCACTTATTGCTCATTGGGATCAATCACCGGAGAATTCTTTGCCGCGAACTCGGCGCCACCGCCGGCTCTTCAGTCATGACGCGCGAGGAAATCCTGCCAGTTGACCGAACTCACGAGTGGGTGATGACCAAGATCTCTGATGTGTCTTTTGCCGGCAAACTTAATTCGACTCCGTGTTCCAGCAAAGTACGACCCGCGATCTGGGTCATGGCGCCGGTGTTCAGGCTGGTCACCGCGTACCCGGCATCCCGCTTCAGACCTTTCAAAAGGGTGGTTTGCGTTGACTCCTTCGCCCCTCCGCGGAAGAAAAAGGCCACGGCTTCCGAGCCGTCTTTCTTCGCGTATTCGAGAACGTCCCACCGATCGGTATCGCCTTCGTCGGGGACATACAACATGCTTTGCGGGGTGAGGTGGTAAACGTCGCCGTTCAACAGATGGCGGTACGTCTTGAAAGCCTTGATGTTGCGCCGTGCCGCTTCGAGGACATCCGGTGGCCAGCGGGAGATGCGCTCGCTGATGGAGCCATCCTCCGTGCCGATACCAAAACCCGTCATCATGAAAGTGCGGAAGACATTATCCAGATACTGTTTGTCATGGGGTTTAAACAAGAAACCGACCGGCTTGGTAAATACCAGCTCTTCGGCGGAAGTGGCAGTACGGTTCACGATGGGCTCAGGCCGGTCCCAGATAAAGGACGCCCCAAACGCTCCGGGGAACCAGTAGCTGGCACCGATGACGCGATGGCGTACCTTGTGAAGCTCATTGCGCGGACACTCCTCGTAGCTGATGGGGAAGTTGCGCGAGCAACGCGTCATGGCGTTGGGCCCTTGGGCGCAGTTCTCGATGACCAGATGGGGAAACTTCTGCACCAAGAACTGCCGGATCTCCTGCTCTCCCCGCAGCGCGGCGAACGTACCATTTCCTTCCTGGTGACCGTGATCGGTCCTGGCACAAACTTGGTCGAACGGGCTGCTGCCGGAAGGATCCCATTTCAGCCACTCGATATTCCATTTTTCAATAATGCCCGATAGAGTGTTCTTCAGGTATTCCACGACTTCGGGGCAGCCCAGGCAGATCCGTTGGAATCCCGGAACGCCTTTCCAGATGCTTCCATAGACGATGCAGTCCTGTCCGTTCTTCATCCGCGCCAGCCAGTGGAGAGGAATTTTCTTGCCCACCAGAGCAGGATCGATATTGGGGGGCCCCACCCAGAGGCCGAATTTCATTCCCTTGGAGCGTACGTAGTCAGAAAGTGCGCCGAGGCCATGCGGGAAGCGGCTGCGGAGTTCGTCGTAATTGCCCAAGCCCTGGGAAAATGCGCCCGCCCCGCTGGTGTCGGCCCCGTCGTACCAGCCCGCATCGTGATAAAAGCATTCGATCCCCAAGTCGGCAGCAGTATCGGCTTCCTTCTTCAAGGCTGCTTCCATGTCGCCAGCCTCGGTAAACCACAGGTTGTAGCTGACCCAAGGAATGTCTTTCAGCGGAGGTGGAAAAATGGACCGCAAATGGTCGTGCAGGGCATGAACCGCGTCGTCCAGTTCACCGTGAGCCAGGCCGAGGAAGATCCGGGGCGATTCGAGTTTTTGTCCGGGCTCGAGTCCATGTACCGACTTCAGGGCTCCGGCTGTCAATAACACCCGGCGGTCCCGGCGGAGGAGCCTCAGGCCCCAGTCGGTGGTCCATTCGATTCCGACAAATAGGAATTCTCGCCTCTCGGGATCTTGCAGAATTAACCATGGAGCACTGCCGTTAACACCCGTCATGGCCACGGTTGAATCAAGGGTTTGGCGTCGCACTGTCAAAGACTCCAGTAAACGCGGAGTCACCAGGTCGGAGGGGTCTGCGACGTCATCCACGGAGTAGGCTTGCAAAAGACCTTGATCGCCTCGCAACCAAAACGTGAGAGGGTCGAAACGCGTAATCGAAGGAAGAGGCTTATCTCCCTGATTTTCGATTGTGAGCCGGTGCTCTATGACAGAGCTGTTGGTGAAAATGGTATAGAAAAGCGTGATCTTCGCTTGGCTTGTTTCCTGGGCAGCCTCAATACTTAGTTCAATAGCGCCGTTCTCCAGCTTTTGTTGATGGCGACCAACAAACCGGAATCCTTGGCCGGGCTGAAGACCGGTCAAAATGGTTTCGCCCATCTGCAGATAAATATCTGCAGGTTCACCCTGGGCCGCCCAATCATATCCGCTTGCCGAGCGTTCAAATGATTCGAGCTTGAGACTGCCATCTCCACCCAGCGTCATGGAACGACGAATTAGCCCATTATCGAGAGTGACGAGGTCTCCTTGCTCGATCACACGGGGGCCCTGAGCACCAGGACGATCTGTCCCCGGCTTCGCCATTGGGGCATCGCTCACGTATCCCAGGCGCTCAACCACCTGAGCCACGGCGAAGGACAAGGCCGGAGGAGCGGCAAGAAGAGTCCCAAAGAAATCACGACGTCGCATAAATAATCTCCTTAGAACGACTCACCATCGCCATAACGTGCGCTCTTCAAGAGTACCTTGCAGTGACCTTGATCACCCCCATGCCTTCCAACCGGAGAGAGGGATGGCCTCTTCCCACGCCGCTGCGTTAATTTCAAGGCCGGTGATTCCGACTGCGACACGGGACCTCAGGCGCGGATCGCAACCACCTCCAGATACTCCGCTGCAACTACAGTGAGCTCATGCCCTCCGCGATTGCGTGCGGTCCAAAGCTCTTCAAGTTCGTCGCGGCGCGCTTTACGCGGCAGTTTCACCCCACGATGCGAATGCGCGATTGGTGGGCCCATAGTACACGGAAGAACTCCACTACGTCAGCCGTGCCTCGGAAGCAAACCGACTGATCGGAATCACAAAGCCGCGCAAGGGTCCGTACACTTCCCCACTCACCCAGGGCGAGCAGTAATTTGTGCAGCGGTTTCTTGTTAGATTTTGTCACCACGACCGCCTCTCGCTGCGGCTCAATCACCGCAGCGGACCATCCCTCAGCCATGCGCTGCACCCAAACTAATTGTCATTAGCCGCACCTATTGTCGTTGGGTGAATCAAAGAGGTAGGCTTGACACAACTGAGGACAGCACCATGAAAACCACCATTCTCTCCGCGCTCGCGCCAATTCTTCTGGCGGGGTTGGCTTTTGGCCAAACTCCGGCCGCGCCCATTCAGACCCAAACACCGACCCAGCTTGCCCCCAATATCCTGATTTCGGCCGAGCTGTCAAAGTCCGTGGACGCCAAGAAGCTCAAAGTGGGCGACAAAATCGAAGGCAAGACAGTTTTGGATATGCTTTCGAATGGCAAGATCGTTCTGCCTCGCGACACCAAAATCCTGGGCCATGTGATTAGCGTCAAGGCCCATAGCAAGCAGTCCCCGGATTCCACCGTTGGAATCGCTTTTGATCGCCTGGTGATGAAAAATGGGCGCGAACTTTCCCTGAAGACCTCGGTGCAAGCGATTGGAGCACCCCTCAACCCGTTCGCAAGAGGGGACTCGCCGATCGGCCCGCTATCCCCCTCTATGCAGCCTGGTGGTGGACATCCGGGCGTCGCCGCCGGGCCTTCCGGTGGCGCTTTGGGAACCGGGGAGCGCTCCAGTTCCCCAACCTCCGCTTCTTACCCCAGGGGGGGCGCACCATCCGGCCCCGACTCCCGCGGCTCCGTGAGTACTCTCAGCACGTCCAGTCAAGGCGTGGTTGGATTGAAGGACCTCTCGCTGAGCGTTACTCCCGAAGCTTCCGTAGTGAGCTCGATCAACAAGAATGTACATTTGGACAGCGGAAGCCAGCTGATCCTGAAGGTCCAGTAGGGGAAGCGCTAAGAGGCATTGGACCTACCGGCTGGATGCTGGTGGTCGCGGCGGGAGCGCTCGCCGCGCGCCTCCTAACATTCAAGGCGTGCATTGCAGGCCAAGCCATCGTCCGTTATTCCCTCTAAAGCAAGACCAGCGGTCGTGGAATGGCTCGAAGGTGACGCCCCCCACAAGAGTGGCATCCACGCTAGCGCATAGGAATGGACGACGGTAGGCCGAGCCCCTCCAAACGAACTCCTCGAATACAAGCCGCCTGGGTGCGATAATGCCTCGCAAAGGAACTCTGGCCATGAAATGCCGGCAGGGGTACAAAGGCTAGGTCATCGAGGCACGATCACACGAAGTGAGGGAAGGCGGATTCTCGGCGGAGTATTCCATCGAGGAGCATGATGCATAGCGCGTGACCGAGAAGCGGTTTTACCTGACCCATACATTCCAGTCGAAGGAGTTGGCGATTGCCGCTGTGACTCAGTTGGGGCGGCAGAAGATTGATGCGGGGGGTGGGCGGGGGTCGGGCGGGGATCGGAAGCCATGAAGGCCTGAGACCGCTCTTCCAGGGAATGGCCTAGGACCTTCAGACACGGGCACACAAATGATTCCTCCCAGCTACAAACCGAAGAAAAAATTTATGCTGCTTGCGATCGCGGAGGCAAAGCGCGCCCGCGACCGAGGCGACTATCCTATCGGTGCCGTCATCACTCGTTTTGTTGGGAAACGGGAAGTGGTCATCGCGTCTGCGGGCAACCGAGTAAAAACTTCGGGTTCATCCATCAAGCATGTTGAGCTTGAAACCTTGAAATACGTTTCCTCCGGCTACGGTCGCTATCTACCGGATTTCGTGTTGTATTCCACGCACGAACCTTGTGCTATGTGCGCGGGTGCCTGCGTCTGGTCCAAAATAGGAGCGGTGGTATTCGGTGTTACCCAAGAAGACATCACCGCCTACGGCAAGAAACACGGTACCGAGGAATTCAAATGGCGCGCCTGCCTCATTTCGTGCAAATTCGTTCTTGAAAAGGGCGGCCTTCACATTCCGGTCTTCGACAATTTCTTGAGACTAGAGTGCCGAAAGCTATTCGGATATCGGAACGCCTTACGTGCCTCGCCCCCCGTGAAGTCCCGAACTTAATCGCGGGACCCCAGACAGATTGATTCTCGAGGGCACTCACCCCGAAAACCCACTATCAATCTTCCGGGTGATCCGCCCGGCCCACCGCACAACAGCGGCGGCCATAGAAAACGCATTCGCAGCTTGGGAAAGCGAGCGAGCGACACGGGGCCGGACAGAGATTTTCGCGGCACCCCCTGGCAAACAAATCTTGGGCTATCCTGACTCAAGTTCCTTATGGAAAAACAAACCCGCTTGTTTGTGGCTTGCAGCCTGGCCCTGGTCTCGGTGGCGTTCGGGTTTATCATTCGCGCCTTTCTGATCAACCAGTGGCAGGTGATCTTCAATCTTTCCAAGACGCAGATCGGGTCCATCCAGGGCGCCGGCTTGTATCCCAATGCTTTGGCCATGATTTTCTTAAGCCTCATCGTGGATCGCATTGGCTACGGCCGGGTCATTGCTTTTGCCTGGGTAGTGCAGGTTGCTTCGGCTGTAGTCACCGTGACGGCGACGGGTTATCAAGGTTTGTACTGGGGAACGTTTCTTCTTTCCGTGGCCAACGGTTCGGTGGAGGCTGTGATCAACCCGGTGACGGCAACTCTTTACCCGCGCACCAAGACCCAGCACTTGAATATGCTGCACGCCAGTTGGCCTGCGGGCATGGTCATTGGCGGGGTGCTGGCCATCCTGCTGGGCACCGCAGGGGGGGCGGACGCGTGGAGGTGGAAGGTCTCGCTCTACCTTATCCCCACTTTCATCTACGGATTTCTGATGCTCGGCAAGAAATTTCCCGTGCAAGAGCGGGTCGCCGCGGGGGTTTCCTACGCCGAGATGTTCAAGGAATTCGGCCTGGCAGGATGCCTGATCGTTTCCGTCTTTGCAGCCTACGCATTGGACGAAATCCTGCAGGTGTTTGGGTCCCACCTGCCCGCGGCCGCGCTATTGCTGATTCCGTTGGCCATTACGGGAGCGGTGGCGACCCGCATTCGCAGTTTCGGGCGCCCTCTGTTTATCTTCCTGTTGCTGGTGATGGTTCTGTTAGCCACCACCGAGTTGGGGACGGATAGCTGGATCGCCGCCTTGATGGAGCCCGTGTTGCAAAGGTTTGGCCCCAACGCCGGCAAGTGCGTGATTATCTATACTTCGGCCATTATGTTTGTGTTGCGGTTCTGGTCAGGCCCGATTACCCGTCGTTTTTCGCCTTTGGGCTTGCTCACCATCTGTGCGGCAGTGGCCTCAACGGGCTTGTTCTGGCTGGGCCACGCGACCGCTGCCGGAATGGTCTTTCTGGCGGCTACGTGCTACGGTTTCGGGAAAACCTTTTTCTGGCCGACCACCCTCGGTGCGGTCTCGGAACTGTTCCCCAAAGGGGGAGCCCTGACCCTCAATGCGATTGCCGCAGTCGGGGCAATTTCGGTGGGGGTGTTGGGTAATCCGCTGCTGGGCACGATGCAGGATCATTTCCTCGACAAAAACCTCGCGCAGCAGTATCCCGCTCTTCACCAGAAAATAGCCGCGCCGGTTCAGCGGAAATACGGCCTGAACTATCAACCACTCGACCAAATCAAAATTGAGGCTCTATCCCCGGGCGAAAAAAACGAGGTGGACCAACTGCTTACCGCCAACAATCAGGCGACCCTCACCAAAGTAGCGGTGCTGCCCGCCATCATGTTTCTGTGCTACGCAGGTTTGCTGGTATATTTCAAGAGACGGGGCGGCTACGCGCCGGTGCGAATCCAAAGCCCGTAGTTTTCAGACTCATCGTCCATCGAATGCAGGCGCGCTTGAAATCCCAGAGGGTGGCAACCTGGGTTGCCGTGAAAGAGCTCGTGGTTTAGCGGCGCTAGAGCGAAACATCCCTTCGCCAGGGGATGAAATCCTGTTGGTTCTTCAATTCTGCTGCGGTTCGAACTTCGCCGCTGGCCACTTTAACCACGTATTCCAGAATGGCCTCCCCCATTTGCTCGATGGTGGTCTCGCCGGAGACGATCTTGCCCGTATCGATATCAATGATGTCGTGCATGTGTTGCGCCAGCTTGGTATTGGTGGCGATCTTTACCACGGGCGCAATGGGATTGCCGGTGGGCGTGCCGAGTCCCGTAGTGAATAGCACCACGTTGGCTCCGGCCCCCACCTGCGCGGTCACGCACTCCACGTCATTTCCCGGAGTGCGTTGCACATTCAGCCCCTGCTGCGTGGAATATTCGGGATAGTCGAGCACCGCGGTGACCGGCGAGGTGCCGCCTTTTTTGGCTGCGCCGGCGGATTTCATGGCATCAGTCAGCAGGCCGTCGCGGATGTTTCCCGGCGAAGGATTCGAGTCAAAGCCAGCGCCCACGGCCCGCGCCCGGCCGGCGTAATCCCGCATCAGGGTGATGAAACGATCTCCGATTTCCTTGTTCGTGGCACGGTCGATCAGGCCTTGTTCTACTCCGCACAATTCAGGGAATTCCGAAAGAATGGTTCTGCCGCCTAGCGCAGTCAGCAAATCGGAAGTATGACCGATGGCGGGATTCGCCGAGATGCCGGAGAAGCCGTCGGAACCACCGCATTTCAGGCCGACGCACAAGTGCGAAAGGTCGGCGGGCGTGCGCTTTGCCTGGTTGGCTTCGATCAGCCCCTGAAAGGTCTGGCGAATTGCCTGGGAAAGCATGTTGAATTCGGAGCCACTTTGCTGATGGTCGAAGTACAAGACGGGCTTGGCGAAATTGGGATCGCGCAGCCGGAGCTGTTCGCGCAGCGTTCCAATTTGAGCGTTCTGGCAGCCCAGGCTGAGAATGGTCGCGCCCGCCACGTTGGGATGGTGAATGTATCCGGCGATGAGCCCGCAAAGACTGGTCGAATCCTGGCGAGTTCCGCCACAGCCACCCTCGTGAACCAGGAATTTGATGCCATCGAGATTCTGGAAAAGCTTCGCGGACTGGATAGTGTGCCCATTGGTGGGAGCGTGCGTCTTAATTTCTTCGGTCTTGCCTTCGCGATACAGTCTGGCTAACTCCGCCACCTCGCGGCGATAAACCTGGGGCGCCGCGAAACCCAGCTCTTCCTCGAAAGCCTGCTGCAGCACGCCAATGTTGCGGTTTTCGCAGAATACGAGAGGCACCACCAGCCAGTAATTGCGCGTGCCTACCTGGCCGTCGGCCCGGTGATAGCCGAGGAAGGTTCGATCACGCCAACGCTGCACGTCAGGCGGGGTCCAGTGATAGGTTCCAGATTTTTCGTGGAAGTCGGTGGTGTCGTGGTGAATGTTGCCGGTGGTAAGCAGTTCGCCTCGCCGGATCGGCCCCGTCGTCTTGCCGACCAAACCGCCGTACATGATGACGTTGGCTCCGATGGCCAGGTCTTCGGTGGCAAATTTGTGCTTGGCGGGGACGGTTGAAACCAGGGTATAAGTCTGGCCGGCAAACTCCACGCTCTCGCCACTTTTCAGATCGGTAAGCGCAACCGCTACGTTGTCTTTGGAATCGAGCTGCAGGATTTGCCTTTGTTTATGCATTTGGGGAGACCAATGCTCCAGCGCACACATTCGCATTGTAAAGCATTTGTGCGAGGCGATTTCGGGGGGAACGGGGCGGTTGCGGGAGACGCAGCAGGTGCCGTCTCAACCCGAAGGTATTGTAATGATTGACCCCTCGCCGCAAGGGGAAAGAGTAAACTTAAGAAATTAGGCGGAGAGTGAAAACATGTGCCTGGCGATTCCGGGGCAGATTGTCGAAGTCGAGGGAAGTCCGTCAAGCCTGGCGCTGGTGGATGTGGCCGGGGTGCGGCGCAAAGTTGACCTGGGGCTTTTGCAGGACAACCTGCCTAAGGTTGGGGACTGGGTACTCATCCATGTCGGATTCGCCATGAATAAAATCAGCGAAGAGGATGCCCAGGAGCAGATGCGGACCCTGCGCATGCTGGGCGAGGCGGATGCCGCGGCGCAGGAAGTTCGCGGCTACGGTCTGGAAGATTCGGAAGATGGGAAACCGTGAATGATACTTGGAAATGATGCCAGTCCCGATTGTCATTCCGACGAAGGAGGAATCGGCTGGGGACCAGTTCCCCAAAAAGCAGATTCCTCGCGCCAGAAACCGGCGCTTCGAATGAGAACCTATCGGGTGAATTTGGCGATTGGGTAGTAGTGGAGTGGGCGCTATGAGATTCGTGGATGAGTTTCGTGAGCCTGAGGTCATCACCAAAACGGCGGAAGAGATTCGCCGGCTTGCCGATCCCAATCGCCATTACCGCATCATGGAAGTCTGCGGAGGACATACCCACGCGATTTATCGGTTTGGCCTCAAGGATCTGCTACCCGCAAATGTGGAAATGATTCACGGCCCCGGCTGCCCGGTGTGCGTGCTTCCCATGGGGAGAATCGACGATGGTCTGGCCATCGCGCAGCAGCCTGACGTGATTTTTGCCGCCTTCGGCGACATGATGCGCGTGCCCGGGACTCAGGGAAGCCCGTTGCAGCACAAGGCGCGCGGCATGGATGTGCGCATCGTCTACTCGCCCACTGACGCGCTGAAGCTGGCGCGGGCCAATCCCGACAAGCACGTGATGTTCTTTGCCATCGGATTCGAGACTACTGCGCCGTCTACGGCGCTGACCCTGATCCGGGCCAGGGCTGAGAGCATGCGGAATTTTTCGGTCTTCTGTAATCACGTAACGATTATGCCGGCGTTGCGGGCGATTTTGGACTCTCCCGATATGCGACTGGACGCGTTCATCGGTCCGGGCCATGTTTCCACGATCATTGGCTGCGCGCGGTATGAGTGGATTGCCAAGAACGCGGGTCGGCCGGTGGTGATTTCCGGCTTCGAACCGCTGGATATTCTGCAGTCCCTGGTAATGGTGTTACGCCAACTGCAGGCCGGCGAAGCCCGAATCGAAAATCAATACAAGCGCGTGGTGCCATGGGAAGGCAACCAAGCCGCGTTAAAGGCGATGCAAGAAGTTTTCGAATTGCGTCCCAGCTTCGAGTGGAGAGGCTTGGGGTTCATTCCGCAGTCTGCCCTGCGCATTCGCGATGAGTATGCGGAGTGGGACACGGAGCGGCGTTTCCAGGTTCCCGGAGTGCGGGCGACCGATCCCAAGGCGGCGCAGTGCGGAGAGGTGCTGACCGGCTCGCTCAAGCCCCATCAGTGCAAACTGTTTGGGAAAGAGTGCACGCCCGAGCAACCGGTTGGGGCGCTCATGGTTTCGTCCGAGGGTTCATGCGCCGCATACTTCAATTATGAGCATCAGAAGGCGGGAATGATCTCCAGCATAGCGCCGACGGCATGACGACTCTCACCGCAGACGAAAAGTTGCCGAAGGTTCGCTTCCGCGATCCGCAAATCGAAATGGCACACGGAGCCGGAGGCAAAGCCAGCCGCCGGCTAGTGGAAGGCCTGTTTGCTCCTCTGCTTTTTCCCACGTCGTCCGAACCGTTGGGCGACGCCGCGCATCTCGATGTGAACGGCGTCGCCATCGCCATTACCACGGATAGCTTCGTGGTGCGGCCACTCACTTTTCCCGGCGGCTCGATTGGTGAGTTGGCAGTGAACGGCACCGTGAACGATCTGGCGGTTTCCGGAGCGAAAGCGCGGGCAATGGTTGTTACTTATGTGTTGGAGGCTGGTCTGCCCACGCCTGTGCTTGAGGCTGAAGTTCGGGCCATGGCTGCGGCCGCGCAGAAGGCCGGTGTCACGATTGCCGGCGGGGATACGAAGGTTGTGGAACATGGCAAAGCGGATTCCATGTACATCACCACGGCCGCCATCGGATGTCCGCTGCCCGGAGTGAAGGTCGATCCGCAAGACAGTCCGCCCTGGCGATAAGATTTTGCTCTCCGGTCCGATTGGCGATCACGGCATTACGATTCTGCTGGCGCGCGGGGACATGGAGATGGAAGCGGACCTGCGTTCCGATACGCGTTCCGTTCTGCCCCTGGTTGAAGCGATGGCGGCCGAGTGCGCCGCTGGGATTCGGTGGATGCGCGACCCTACCCGCGGCGGCGTGGCTACATCGCTCAACGAACTGGCTCGCGATTGCGGACTGGGCGTCGTGTTGCGGGAGGAAGATATTCCCGTGCGGAACGCGGTTCGCGGAGCTTGTGAACTGCTGGGCCTGGAACCTTTGCACATCGCCAACGAAGGGCAGTTTCTTACCGTCGTCGCCTCAGAGTGCGCGGATGCCGCACTGGCGGCCCTGAAGCGAGCGTCCGGCGGAGACGAAGCGCGGACGATCGGCGAGGTTCGCGAGCAGCCCGCTGGATCTGTTTTGGTCACGACCCGCTACGGTGGCAGCAGAATTGTGGATATGCTGGTGGGCGATCCGCTGCCGCGCATCTGTTAGGAACTCCTCGAGGTGCTTGAGCGTGGCCAAGTTTGAACTCTACGGCACGGCCGGCTGTCCTTACACGCAGGAGATGCGGGAGTGGCTGGAGTGGCGTGGCTGTGAATTTGTGGAGTACGACGTTGAAGCCGATGCGGATGCGCGCGGACGCATGCGGGCCTTAGCGGGCGCGGGCCGCACCGTCCCGGTCCTGGTGGAAGATGGCAAAGTGACGCAGGTGGGCTGGCAAGGACGTGGCTGCACGGTGAGCCTGGAGTGATATGCGAGCAGCTCGTTCCATTCGCGTGCGCGGCGTCGTACAGGGCGTGGGTTTCCGACCCTTTGTGTATCGACTGGCTTCGGCGAATGGGCTGGCGGGATGGGTGCTCAATGGCGATCAGGGTGTGGAGATTTTTCTGGAGGGCGAGGAAGCGGGCCTGGAACATTTTGCCCGCGACTTGAAATTGAAATCGCCGCCGGCAGCCAGCATCGTCGAGATTGAAGTCGCGGCAGCACAACCACTCGGCCTCAAGGAATTCGCGATTCGCGAAAGCCAGCGGCGCCACCACCCGACGGTTCGCGTTTCCCCGGACTTGCCGGTCTGTGATGAGTGTCTGAGCGAACTATTCGATTCCGGCGACCGCCGGTATTTGTATCCTTATATCAATTGCACCAACTGCGGCCCCCGGTACACCGTAATCCTCGGCCTGCCTTACGACCGGCCTAACACCACGATGAAGCAGTGGCCGCTTGACGACTACTGCAATTCCGAATACCACGATCCCGCCAATCGGCGCTTCCATGCTCAACCGGTAGCCTGCCCGGCTTGCGGGCCGAAATATTACTTGCATGCAGATGGTGAAGTGCAGTGCAGCGGCCAGGAGGCGGTGCGCCAAGCGGCCTTGCTTCTGTACGATGGCCAAGTCGTGGCGGTCAAGGGACTCGGCGGCTATCACCTGGCCTGCGATGCGCGAAATCCGCAAGCAGTTTCGGCTTTACGGGAGCGCAAGTACCGTAAAGAAAAACCCTTCGCACTGATGGTGAAGGATCTTAACTCTGCTCGCAGCTTGATTGATTTGTCTGCCGAGGCCGAAACGCTGCTCACTTCCGCGCCGCGGCCGATTGTGCTTGCGAACGCCAGAGTCGAACTCGAAGGTGTCGCGCCCGGCAACGCTGAGTTGGGCATCATGCTGCCTTACACGCCGCTGCACCATCTGCTTTTCGCGAGCGGGGCGCCCGACATTTTGGTTATGACCAGCGCCAACCGCTCCAGCGAACCCATTGCCTATGACGACGAAGACGCGCTGCAAAGCCTCGCGGGAATTGCCGATGCGTTTCTGGTGGGCCACCGCCCGATCGCGCGTCGGGTGGATGATTCGGTGGCACGCGCCGGGGTTTTCGGTCCTGCCATTCTCCGCCGGGCTCGCGGCTATGCGCCAGGAGCGGCCGCGCAACTTCCGATTGAGCGTCCGCTGCTGGCGGTGGGGGCGGACTTGAAGAACACGATTACGCTGGTGGTGGGCGGCCAGGCCTTTGTCAGCCAACACATTGGAGACTTGGACCACTATCGGGCGTTTCGCGCCTTTGAGGAAACCATCCGCGATCTGGTTTCGATGTACGAGGTCCGCTGGGACGAACTACTCGTGGTTCACGACCTGCACCCCCAATATGCTTCGACCAGTCATGCGCTAGGCTTGCCGGCTACGCACAAAGTTGCGGTGCAGCACCATCGCGCCCACATTGCGTCGGTGCTGGCGGAGCGCGGCGAATGGGAAAAGAGCGTCGTGGGAGTCAGTTTTGACGGCACCGGTTACGGAGACGACGGCACGATTTGGGGCGGCGAGATTTTCGTCGGAAGCGTGAAGCATGGTTTCGAACGGGTCGCGCATTTGCGGAGTGCAACTCTTCCGGGGGGCAACGCGGCGGCACAATTTCCAGTACAAGCGGCGGCTGGATTTCTCGCACAGATTAATGAGTTGCCCGATCTCGCCACGGCTCCGTTCGCTTTTCCCCAGCGCTACCGGCAGGCGCTGCAGTTGGTGCATAAGCAGGTGAGAACGTTCGCTACCACCTCCGTGGGACGATTGTTTGATAGCGCGGCCGCGCTGCTCGGCTTCACCCGCGAAATCACCTTCGAAGGCCAAGCGGCGATGTGGCTGGAGCAACTGGCACGAACCGCCTCCATGGCTGAGCCTTACCCGCTTCCATTTGCGGGGAAAGAACTAGACTTCCGTCCGCTGCTGCTCTCCGTGGCGCAGGACCGGCAGCGCGGCCGGGAACTGAATGAAATCGCTCGCGCCTTCCAAAGAGGCCTGGCGCAAGGAATCCATGACTCCGTGAAGGAGATCAGCCGAGCGAATGACATTGATACGATCGTGCTCTCGGGCGGAGTCTTCCAAAATGAACTTCTGTTGCAGGATTTGAAATCTCTCCTCGAACCTGCGAGCTTACAGGTGTGGACCAATCATTCCGTTCCGGCGAATGACGGAGGAATAAGCCTCGGCCAGGCGGCATTGGCCGCATTCGGGCAACATCATCGGACCCGGGAGACAGCCCGAACCCCGGCGCAAACTTATGCATGAACTTTCCATCGCAATGAGCATCGTGGAGATGGCACAGGAAGAGGCCACGCGCCGCGACGTTCAGGTCTGCGCCGTTCATCTCAGGCTGGGGCCTTTGTCGGGAGTAGTGAAGGAAGCGTTGCTCTCCTCCTACGAAATGGCCTGCTTCGACACGCCGCTGAAAAACTCGCGGCTGGTGATCGAAGATGTGCCGGTTGTGGTCTATTGTTCAAAATGCAAGGCGGAGCGCACGCTTCCTTCGATGCAACTGTTCTGCTGTCCGGAATGCGAGAACCCAACCCCTGACGTTGTGCACGGAAAAGAACTTGAAGTGGTAGCACTGGAGGTGGACGAATGAGCCAGGAAACGCGCTTGGTGGAGGTGCGGAAAAATGTGCTCCAGAAAAACGACGTTATCGCGCGGGCTCTGCGCGAGCGCTTTCACCAGGCCGGGGTGTTCGTGGTGAGCATGGTCTCCAGCCCAGGCTCCGGCAAGACGGCTTTGTTGGAAAAACTCCTCACCCTCATGAAAAAGGAATGCCAGGTAGCGGCTCTGGTTGGCGATCTGGCCACGGAAAACGATGCGCTGCGGCTGGCGCGCAGCCAGACTCCCGTCAAGCAGATCACGACTGGGACGCTGTGCCATCTGGAGGCGGCCATGGTGGAAACCGCATTGCAGGGGTGGAAGCTCGACGACCTGGATTTTCTTTTCATTGAAAACGTGGGCAATCTGGTTTGCCCCTCGTCCTATGATCTGGGCGAGGATCTGCGCGCCGTGCTCATCTCCGTGACCGAAGGAGAAGATAAGCCGCTGAAATACCCCACAATTTTCAACAGCGCCGACATCGCGGTCATCACCAAAGTGGATCTGGCGGCCGCAGTAGAGTTTGACGAGGAAGCCGTGAATCTCAATATCCAGGCGGTGCGGCCGGGGATGAAGACCTTCAAACTTTCTGCCAAAACCGGCTACGGGCTGGATGAATTTGCGGAGTATTTGAGCTTGCGATCGACCGACGCGCGGAAGGCGCATGCGCAGTCCTTGCCGAGTTGATTCACGCATAATCGAACAGGGTCATGAAGCCAAAGTCCATGTGCAGTTGCTGGTGGCAATGGAACAGGGTCAGACCGGGATTGTTGGCCATAAAATCCACTTCGACTTCCTGGTAGCCGCCGACCATGACAACGTCTTTCATCACGCCTGCCGTCCGCACTCCGGCGAGTTTCGTAAGTTCAAAGCTGTGGCGATGAAGGTGGATGGGATGAATGTCGTCACTGGCGTTGCGCATGCGGAGGCGGTAGCGCTTGCCCTGCCTCAAATGGAATGCGGCTGGGACCGATTCGCCAGTCATGGGATAGGCAACGCCGTTGATCGTCCATCGGTTAAAGCCTTGCTCGGCGGCATTGTCCTTCGCGAAAGTCATCTCGACGGTCTGGTCCACGGAAGCGGTTGGCGCGCCGGCTTTTGCGAAGCGCGCGTAGTTCCAATGGAACGGCTTGGGCGGCATCCAGACCGGTTTTCCCTTGTGTCCTGCATATTCCACGACGATGCCCATGCCGTGACTGCGATCGTCATCGGCGAGATCCCCCATCACCCAGGTGCCGGGATGGTTCATTTCCACAATGGCCGAAACGCGCTCTGCGGTCCCGAGCCACAGCACCGGCACTTCCGCGGGAGTAGGTACGGCGTTGCCGTCGAGCGCCACGACCTTGAAGGTGTGCCCCGGCAATGCCAGACTGCGAATCTCCGTGGCGCTGCCGTTCAAAACGTGAAACAGTACCCGCTCGCCCGGTTTTACCCGCACCGGCTCGCCGTGCCCCAGCATGCGCCCGTTGATGGTGAAATAGCGGTAGCCCACTTCGTAACCGTGCCGCATACCTTTGGCCAGCGACGCTTTCATGGCAGACTCGCCCGCGGTTTCCAATTCTTTGACCCGCGTCGCCGGGGTCAGAAAATCCATTGCCATGTCGCCACCCTGGCTAAAGGAGGGCTCGAACTCCTTGAGCACGAGAAAGACCTCACGGTCGTAGTTCCCCGGCTCATGGTTGGATTCGATGTACACCGGCCCAACCTGGCCGCTGTACTGTCCGGCGTGCAAATCCGCTCCCGCGCGGTTGTGCGTGTGATAAAAGCGGAAACCCGCTGGCCGAGGAGTGAACACCAGGCGGCGCATTCCCCGCGCCGGAATGAACGGCGTTCCTTCCTCGGCCGCGCCGTCCACGTCAGGAGGGACGAACTGTCCATGCCAGTGCAGCTGCTCCGGAGTATCCGTGTCGTTGTGTATTTCTACCGTGACTTCCTGGCCCTCCTTAAAACGCAACAGCGGGCCGGGAAACTGGCCGTTATAAGTCACGGCCGAGACGATGTTCTTCGGCGCGATCTCAATTGGGCCGGCGGCGATCCGCAAAACATAGTCCGCCGCACGGGTTTCGGGTTGCGGAGAAGTTTGGATTGGAATGCCCGGCTGCAGCAGGGCCGCGACATTCAGCGAGCATCCAGAACTCACCAGCCCGAGCCCCGAGGCCGCGCCGCTTATTTTCAGAAAGTCACGACGAGACCTGAAACGGTCGCCCATGAACGCCTCCCGGAGCATCCAGCAATTCTAGACTCAGTTGGTTGCCGCCGGACAGAACAGCTCCCCGCACGCTTCCCTGGATTATTTCCGCATTTTTAAATTTTGCCAAGCGCATGAGGTGGTTGCAACCCGAGTTTCTTCGCATACAATTGCGTCGGGTGATTGAGAATAGGAGGCATTGTGAGTAACGCGGGGAAAAGCTGGGAGGGCCAGGTTGTTGACGGGAAGTTCCCTCTGCTCCGCTGCCTGGGTGAATCCGGCCGCAGTGCCGTGTTTCTGACCGAGCAAAAGGTGGAACCGCGGAGGGCCGCGATCAAGCTCATACCGGCCACGGCCAGCGATGCGGAAATGCAGATTTCCAGTTGGGAGGCTGCCGCTAAACTTTCGCACCCTCATCTGATCCGTTTGTTTGGGGCGGGCCGCTGCCAGATCGGAGATGAGGCGTACTGCTATGTCTTGATGGAATATGCGGAGGAGAATCTCTACCAGATCCTCCCCGACAGGCCGTTAAGCCCGGAAGAAGCCCGGGAAATGCTTCCGTCCGTGCTGGACGCGCTGCGCTATCTTCACCGGCAGGGTTTCGTGCACGGCCACCTCAAGCCAGCCAACATCATGGCCAGCGGAGATCAGGTCAAGCTTTCCGGGGACGGCGTTCTGCGCATGGGGCAACTGGGAGGAGTTCCACGCGAGGCTAGTCTCTATGACCCGCCGGAAGCCGCAAGCACGGGGCTTCATCCCACAAGAGATATCTGGTCCTTAGGAGTGACGCTGGTCGAAGCATTGACTCAGCATCCCCCCGCGCGCGCGGGAGGAGCGGGAGACGAAGATCTGCTGGCTCAGTCGCTGGCCATGCCATTCTCTGACATCGTTCGTAATTGCCTTCGCCCTCGTCCCGAACAAAGGTGGACGTTTGACCAGATTGCCGCGAGCCTGGCGAGTCTCAAGCCAGCGCCTGCGGCAACTGCGGAACGCAGCACGCCCAGGCTGGCGGAGCCTGCACAGCGGCCCACGTTCGCCAAGCCGGGACTGCTCGTCGGGGCTAGCTTGCTTGCCCTGACCCTGCTGATATTGTTTTTCGTCAAACTATTGCATCATGCGCCGGTGGCGGAGTCTCCCGCTGGTTCTTCAAACGCAAGCGCGCCGCAACCGCCGTCCGCGCAGCCGCAGACTCCGGTGGCGGCCGAGAGCGCTCCGCCATTGAACCCTGCTCCCGCAAGCGCTCCTGCTCCCGAACCTGCCAAGGCCGATACGCCCGGTGCGGTCGTCGACAAGGTGCTGCCTGAAATTCCTCGCAGCGCGAGCCAAACCATTCAAGGCACAATCCGGGTGAAGGTCAGGGTCAAAGTGGACGCTTCCGGCAATGTGTCGTCAGCCACCCTGGTTTCTTCAGGGTCCAGCGCGTATTTCGCGAGACTTGCTGTGCAGGCGGCCCAAAGGTGGCGGTTCGCGCCTGCCCAGAGGAACGGCCAGGGAGTCCCGAGCGTTTGGATTCTAAAATTCGAGTTCCGGCAAAGCGGGACTCGAGCCGCCGCGGACCCGGCTACCTGAGATCGCAAAGGTAAAAAACAGGGTCGCTACAGGCGACCCATGAGAAGAAGAACCACCAATACCAGAACAATCAGTCCAACCCCACCGCTCGGGTAGTACCCCCAACCACCGCTGTAGGGCCAGGTGGGCAGGGCCCCGATGAGTATCAGAACTAAGACAATCAACAGAATGGTTCCCATTTTTAGTCCTTCCTTTCGTGTGCTGTTTTACTAAGCCGTGGTTGGCTGATTCCGGGTTTACGATCCCGCCTCACACTAGTTAGCGCGTTGCGCTTTCGGGGCTCGCTGGTTCGCTTAAGCTTCCCTGCTGCTTGGCTTGGCGGGAATACTTCTTGACCGTCGACAAGAACGACTCACTTCCCAGCGGGGGACGAGTCTGACCATTCAAGATGTTCTCGAATGGCGGCAGGTCGCCATACAGAATGCGGGTTTCATCCTTGTCCTGGGTGATCTCCGAACCGCTGAGATCGATGCCGGCAAAGACGCCGCGCGCCCGCGAATAGGTCAGGACTTCCGCCTTCATCTTCCAATCCGTATCCGCACCAGCGTCACGCCCCACCGGGCCGGCGGCAGCCGAAGCGTCCACCCCGAGCTTGAACTTGCTCGACAACAGGTTTTGCATTCCCTGGTCGTTGGTAATCACCATCACCAGGTCAACGGCCTCGCCGCCCAGCTGCAAACCCCAACTTCCGCCCGTGACACTGATGGGAGCCGGGGCGCTCCATCCGTCGCTGGTTCTACAGGTCGCAATTCCCTTCCCGTGGCTGCCACCAAAGCCGACCGCAATCCTTACCATGGACGGCACAATCGCAATGCACTTCGCGTCCGACATCACTTTGTCAGGAATCGCTTTGTCGGGTGTTTCCATGATTTGGTTAAGAACATCCGCGGACTTTTCGATCCGCTTCCGAATGTCCGACTCATTGCCTTTGCTATCGTCAGCGGCCCAGCCCGCGCTGCCTAGGACGAGAACAATGGCCGTTAGCATTCCGAGCCAATTTGCCAGCATGCGTTGATTTTTCATTACAAGACTCCTCTCCACTCGAATCGTTTCTCAGTCAAATGGTTGGCAATCTAAGATGTTTCCCGTGCGGCTGCCGTTGCTGCTCACTCGGAGAATGTAACTTGCTCTTCGCCGCGCCGCTATCGGGTCAATCGTGTAAATTCGAAACGCCGATACTTGAATTTGCCAACGTCCTTCTGGTTGTGTGCTGGTTCACCTTCGTATCGGGACGATTGCGGGGAGGGCCTAAGGCGTGTAGAGCCTGAGAGAAGATTGCGCGAGCGAAAGAGCAGGGGGAGGCATTGAAAACTGCATGGAATGGCCAAGCGTACCGGGCGCCTCAACAGCGGCGCGGTCTCTTCTCTATCACCAGGTAGAGTACGCGGTTCCCTCGCTGCCGATCTGGTCCGAGGCGCTGTGGACATCGTCAATGCCGCCCGACTGCTCGTCCGGCGACATCAGCGTTTCATCTTCCTGCACCACCGTCCAGTCGGCCTTATTGGTCATGGGATCGTTGGGGATCTGCTTGATATAACCCGCCGTCACCAAATCGTCGAGGGCTTCTGGAGCTTTCTGTTTGTCGAGCGTGTACTGCGAGATCAGCGAGCGGAGAGTGAAGAGGTTCTGCTTCAGCACCCCTTCCCTGGCGCGCTCGATGGACATGCGGTAGGCGGGAATAGCAATCGCGATCAGAATCATCATCATGCTGATGACGATCATCAACTCGATCAGAGTAAAGCCTCGGCTATTTTTCTTGCGAAATCCCGCCATTTACCAGTCCTTGTACTTGGTTCCGTCCAGGCCCGTACCCAACGACTTGGTGTAAACGTCGAACACATCGTCTCCGGTAAAGGAATCCGAGTCGGGATCGTCCTGCTCAGAGCGTATTCCCCATTCGGTTCCGTTGGTCATAGGGTCAATCGGGATTTTCCGCAGGAACCGCAGCTTCTTGCCGCCCACATCCACACCTTTTACCAACGTGTCCAGGTCCGGCGGATAGCCATCGGATCCGAGCTTGGGCTGGATCGCTCCCCGGTCAACGGTGTCTTTGTAGCGGTCAATGGCGTCCCGCATGTCCCACAAAGCGCGGCGCAATTCGCGTTCCTTTTCGCGCTTGATCGAGACGCGCGCCAGCGGGATCGCCAGGCTGGTCAGAATCAGGAGGATGGTGGTGGCTACGATCAGTTCGATGAGGGTGAAACCACGAAACGCGGCGCGCCTACGCCTGCCGGCAGCGGCAACTGATTTCATGGCGGGTTGAAGAAGTCGCAACATGCAGGATTTCGCGCAGAGTTCCTATCGCTTACCCAGACGAGTTTCGCTATTGCACCGTCACCGTCGCTGTCGTTCCCGTCACCGGGATGGCTTGCATGGCGGGATCGAGCGCCCCGCCTCTGGAAATGACCAGAGTGCCTTGTCCGCTTGCCCTGGCCATGAAAGTCAGGGTGATTACCGCGCCCTGGCCAGACACGCCGCTGGTCCCGGGCGGCCGGCTCGCGTCAATCTGCAGCGTCCCGCCGGCTTCATCGTTACGGTTCACGATGGGCACAGCCTGGCCGTCCTGCGAAAGGAAGCCGCCATTGGAAATATTCACCACCTGCAACAGCTTCGGGTCATAGCTTACCTGCAGCGGAACCGAGTGCACATTCTGCGCTCCGTTCAGCAGGATATTGACCGCAAAGGTCGAGCCCGCTTTCGCGGTCACATTGGGCGGGTCGAAATTGAAACTGGCAGACACGGCAGATGCCGGTGGAAGTGGCGTCGCAGGCGCAGGCACACTCTGCGCCGGGGCCGGAGTTTGCGCTGGCTGCGCAGGAGCAGAGGCTGGAGCGGACTGCGCCTCGGGATTCGCTGGCGCAGCAGAACGGCTCAACTGAATGCCACTCGCCGTTCCCACCGAAATCGCCTTGGTGCTCATTTCGTCCACTTCCGCTTTGCGCACAATATGCGGGATGAGGACGAACACAACCTCATCCTGGCTGTGGTCGGTCTGGGTTTGGGAGAAGAGGTACTTAAGAATTGGGATCTGCGCCAACCCAGGAATCCCGCTCACCGAACGCGTATTCTGATCATCAAACATCCCACCCAGCAGGCTCACCTCGCCGTCGCGCAGTCGGATTGTGGTCTCGTCCGTTTTCTGGCCGATAATAGGCTGGGTAATGCCGCCGATACTGGATTGGCCAGTGACCGAAGAGATCGACATATTAAGATGCATGGAAACGTCGCCGTCGGGGTGAATGGTGGGCGTCAGCTCGATCACCACTCCCACATCCTGATATTGGAACTGAGTATTCACCAGGGGGTTGATGCCCACTCCGCCGATGCCGGGCTGGAAGGACCCGGTCGCAATCGGAATCTTTTCGCCGATCTTCAGCGTGGCCTTTTGCCCGTCAATCGAACGAATCTGCGGATTCTGAATTAATTTGGTATCGCTGTCGCTGAACAAGGCGCTGGCGGTCGCCGAGGGGATGGTCACGGTGAAGTCGGTGGCATTCAGATTTCCCAGGCGGTTGAAGTTGACTTGATTCGGGGTTCCTGAAGTGCTGGTGGCGGTTGTGGTAGTACTCGAAGTCGTTGAGCTCGTGAGATTGTTCTGCAGGGCGACGGTCGCGCTGGTGGGCGGATTGATGCCCAGGGTATGCGCCTTGTCGCGGCTGACTTGCAGAATCGCCACATCGATCACGACCTCTGGTCTAGCCCGGTCAAAGTCATTCACCAGCTTTTCCGCCATCGCAATCTGATCGGGTGTGCCCCGAACCACAATGGCATTTTGCGAAGCCAGCGATTGTATTTTGGTGATCTCGAGGACCTGGCGCAGCGTATTCACCACGTCCTGCAATTCGGTCGTCTGGGAAAGGTTCGCCAGGAAAAAAGTCTTTACGACGTTTTGCTCGATTTCCTTGCGCTTGGAAGGATTGTCCTGAGCCACGAAGATCGTATTCGGCGTTACCGCCCGCCAAAAAGTTTTCGATTCCAGCGCAACAATGTCCAGCGACTGCTGTAGCGTAACGTTGTTGAGCTTCACTGGGATGACGCGCGAGGTGTAATCGGGATCGAAGAGCACATTGATGCCCGCCAACTCGCCGAGCGTCTCATAAATCTTCTTGCTGTCCTGAGTGCTACTCAAGTTCATGGGCACATTCTGGATAGCAGCCAATTCGACCGGGCCCTGGGCTTGGGCCAGCCGCTTCTGTAAGCCGTCCGGAGGCAGCGCGCCGGAACGCGGCCCCGGCGACTTGGCCTGCTCGATCATCTTCTGGGTTTCGTGAATCTCCTGGCGGGCGATGAAACTGGAGGAATCAATCTCCGCCGCCTTTTGGAATTCGGCCAGCGCGTCATCCAGCTTGCCCGCCTCGCGGAGCAACTGTCCGCGGTGCACATGCGATGCCGCCGCCAGAAAGCGCAAGCGTTCATAGGACGCGCGATAGCGCACGTCCTTCGGTTTCAGGTCGTAAGCCTGCTTGTAGTCATCGTAGGCTTGCTCGTAGTTCTGCCGGGCTTCGGCATCCTCGCCTTTCTTGTGCCAGGCGAGGGCCTGGTCGGCAGTAGCTGGCAGAGTCGAGGCCAAAACAAGCAGCAGGAGTGCCGCCGGGCGCATCCATCGCGTCATCAGTAGTTCCTCGCAGGAGACTTCCGCCGGACCGTCCTTGCCCGGGGCTTACAACATTGGTGCGCATACCCTAAGTAGAAGCTTAATGCAGCGATTATAGCATCGGGGGCGGCGGCCCAACCCTAAGTCTGCCATACATTTATAGCCAGAGGTCTTAGGCCAAACGGGCCAGTTCCGTACCCCGGTTCAGTTACCAGGTTTCAGTGACTAGGACGGCGGACGTCCGCCCCCGGGATGTCCCGGGGCAGAAGGTTTGCAGGCGGCGGTGATATCCAGCCCGGCATGAGATAACCTATTCTGCAGACACGATTCGAAAACATGGCCCGCCAAACCGCCCATCCCACCAAACCGAACCCGGAGAAAAACCCCAGGCGCGACCCAACCGCCGCCGGGCAGCGCGATGCGTCCGTAAACCGCGTCGCGGCTCATAACTACTTCCTTTTGGAAAAATTCGAAACCGGCGTCGCCCTCACCGGGACTGAGGTCAAGTCGGTGCGGTCGGGGCTAGCGAATCTGAAAGATGCCTACGGCCTGGTGAAAGACGGCGAACTGTGGCTGCTTAATGCCCATATCGGCCCCTATGAACATGGGAACATCTTCAACCACGCCCCGCTGCGCACCCGAAAATTGCTGGTGCACAAGGAAGAAATCCGCAAGTTGATTGGCAAGACGCAACAGCGCGGGCTGACGCTCATCCCAACCCGTATGTATTTCAAGAATGGCCGGGTCAAGGTGGAACTCGCCCTGGCTAAGGGCAAACAGCTTTGGGACAAGCGCGAAACCGAACGGCGCCGCACCGCGGATAAAGAAGCGCGAGAAGCGGTAGCCAGAGGGCGCAAGCGCGACTAACGCTGTGCAGTTGTGGCGCGGACACTCTTGTCCGCGAGAAGCCAACACTTGTACTGCCGCTTAAGGAAGCAAATGAAAGTCCGGCGTGAGGCCCGCAACTCCCCAATTCCAGTAGCTAACCTGGAAGATGGAAGGCCAACGGTTCACGATGCACTGAGCCGCCTCGACCAGGAACTGGCCGCCGCCCGGCGCCAGGGACGCCCGATTCTAAAGCTGATTCACGGATATGGATCCACCGGAAGCGGAGGAGACATTCGCATTGCCGTGCAACTCCGGCTGGCTGAGATGGCGCGCAATGGCCAGATTCGCAACTGCATCTTCGGGGAAAACTGGTCGAGGTCCGACGAGCAGACCTGGAAACTGATCCAAGCCCGGCCAGAACTGAAGCGAGACTCGGACCTGGGACGGAAGAATTTGGGCATTACGGTGGTGGTGCTTTAGCCTAACGTCTTAGGCTCGGCGCACTCCGCAGCTTTGCTTTGCGAGTTCGGCTGCTTAAAGCTTTTGACCGCGGAGTGCGCCGAGTCTCTGGCAGAGGCCGCGGAGGTATCTCCCGGAAAGTTGACGAGTTGCCGCCATCTCGCCAATGCACTACACTGTAGTGCATGAAGACCGAAGTCTATAGCTGGCGCGTTTCGGCGCGAAGAAAAGCCGAACTGGAGAGCGAGGCGCGGCGGGGAGGAACGTCCGTGTCGGCGCTGCTGGAGCGCATCACGTCCGACTGGCTCACCGAAAAGCGCAACGGCCCCGACGATGACGAAGCCGAGCAGGCGGCGATTCGCAAGCGCGCTGCTGCCGCCATCGGATCGCTACGGGGCGGCGATCCGACCCGGTCCGCACGCGCCAGCGAATTGGTTCGCGAGATTATAGCCCGCAAGCACGCCAAGGAATCCCATGCCTCTCGCCGGTCCGCCCGCCGGTCTAATTGACACCGGCGCCATGCTTGCCTTGTTGGATCGCAACGACGCGTGGCACATGCTCTGCGTGGAAGCCTACAATCACTCGCGCCTCCCCCTGCTGACGACCGAGGCCGTTCTCACCGAAGTCTTTCATCTCGCCCAGCGCAATGCTCGCGATGTCCAGGGCGTTTGGACGCTGTTGCATTCCGGCGCGATTCAGATGGCCCCGATCGCTAACGGGGAACTGCCACGAGTCCACGCCTTGATGGACGACTACGCCGACCGCCCCATGGATTTCGCCGACGCGACGCTGGTGCATCTGGCCGCCCGCGAATCGCTGAGCTTGATTCTGACCGTGGACCACGACGACTTTGAGACCTACCGTATTGGCGGCCGGAAGAAATTCATCATTCTGCCCCGCCGAACCATCCGGTGAGCTGGCGTATTATCCTAGCTTCGAACAACTGAGCCGCATTGCAAAACTTTCTTTCACTTCTCAAATATGCAATTGAAAGGGATACTTCATGCCGGATGAGCAGAACCCGAGACGCAGCTTCGTGAAAAAGGCCGGTGTGGCCATGGCTTCCGCCGCCTTCGTAGCATTGCCGGAACGCGGCGCAGCCCAAGGTGCCAACTCCCCAGCGAGATCTGCCACGTATGATGTCACCGCATTCGGCGCGAAGGGGGATGGCAAGACTCTCGACACAGCTGCCATCAATCACGCCATCGAGGCAGCGGCCACCGCAGGAGGGGGCACGGTTCTGTTCCCGGCTGGGAGTTACGCCTGCTTCTCCATCCGCTTGAAAAGCAACGTGGCCTTGCAGCTCTCTCAAGGGGCGACCATCCTTGCCGCGGAATCCTCGGCGGACGGCGCCGGCTACGATCCGGCGGAATCAAACCAGCCGTGGGAAAACTATCAGGACTATGGCCACAACCACTGGCACAACAGCCTGCTTTGGGGCGAAGGGCTGGAAAATGTTTCCATCGTGGGGCCAGGACTGATCTGGGGCAAAGGTTTGAGCCGGGGCGAAGGGCCCGGGCCCAAAGCGGAAAATCCTGGCGTAGGCAATAAAGCAATCGCCCTCAAAAACTGCCGCAACGTTCTGCTGCGGGACTTTTCGATTCTGCATGGCGGCCACTTCGGCATTCTGGCCACCGGCGTGGATAACCTGACCATCGACAATCTGAAAATTGACACCAATCGCGATGGCATGGATATTGACTGCTGCCGCAATGTCCGCGTCTCCAATTGCAGCGTGAATTCGCCCTGGGACGATGGCATTTGCCTGAAGAGTTCTTTTGCCCTGGGCTATGCCCGCGCCACGGAAATGGTCACCATCACCAACTGCCTGGTGAGCGGCGATTTCGAAGAAGGAACGCTGCTCGACGCCACCTACAAACACTTCGCGCCCAATGCGGACGTGGATAGAAACGGACGAATCAAGTTCGGCACCGAAGCCAACGGCGGGTTCAAGAACATTACAATTTCGAATTGCGTGTTCGATGGCTGCCACGGCTTCGCCCTTGAAACCGTGGATGGCGCTCTGCTGGAGGATGTGACCATCACCAACATCACCATGCGCGACATCGTGGAGGCGCCGATTTTCCTGCGTCTGGGCGCGCGCATGCGGGGGCCGGACGGAGTTCCTGTCGGCAAGCTCCGGCGGGTGACCATCAGCAATATCGTCTGCTCCAATGCCAGCGGCTCCGTGTCGTCCGTCATTAGCGGCATCCCCGGCTATGAGATCGAGGATTTGAAACTAAGCAACATCCTGATTCAGCATCGCGGCGGCGGCAGCAAAGAAGACGCGGCACGGAAGTTGGAGGAGAACGAGAAGCATTATCCCGAGCCGGGCATGTTCGGGATCACGCCATCCCATGGTTTTTTTATCCGGCACGTACGCGGGCTGGAAATGAATGACGTCAAGATCGTCCTCGAAAAACAGGATGCGCGGCCCGCCTTTGTCCTGGAGGGCGTGCAGAAAGCCGATTTCTTCCACATCAACGCGTCGCCGAACCCAGGCACGCCCGTCTTCGTTCTGAAAAATGTTGAGGAGTTCAGCGTCAGCGCGAGCAAATCCGTGCCCGACACGAAGCTGGACAAGGTGGAGAAAAAAGAGATCTAGCTTCGGGGACAGAGAAAGAAACCCGCGAACCACGAAGGACACGAAGTTTCACGAAGGTGTTTAACTCTCGGTGGCTTCCTTCGTGACCCTTCGTGACCTGGTGGTTACCGCCTTGCATTTTTTGCCGTCCGCCAACGATACTGAAAGCGACAATCATGAAGACCATTCTTTCCTTCTCCGTTCCCGCCGAAGTTGAAACCGAATGCCTGGTCGCCGTCGTCCTGGATCGCAGCGAACCGAATCGCGGTCCAAACGACAAACCCGGCATCTTCGTTGCGGCCGCCGACCCAGCACTCCAAGACGCCGCAGCGGAGGTCATTGCCAGCGGCGAGGCCACCGGCAAAATGCTGGAGACCACGCTGTTGCATCACCCGGCCAAGCTGAAGGGCAAGCGCTTGCTGCTGCTCGGCGGCGGCAAAGCGAAATCGTTCTCAGCCTTCGAGTTGCGGCGTCTGGCTGGGGCCGCGGTGCGCGCACTCAAGTCGCGGGGAATTCGCAGCTTCGCATTTGTCGCCCCCGAGAACGCCATCAAGCCGGAAGAGACGGTGAAAGCGATTGTCGAAGGCGCCTTCGTCGGCAACTTTGAGTCCGACACCTACAAGAGCGACCGAAAGGACCAGAGGATTGACGAACTGACGGTCGTGGTCAAGGGAGACAAGGCCAAATTGCAATCGGCCCTCGACGAGGCACACATCGTCGGCGAGTCGCAGAACTTCACCCGCGAACTGGTGAACGAGCCTTCCAACCGCATGACCCCGACCGTACTGGGCGAGCAGGCTAAGAAAATGGCGCAAGAAGTCGGCTTGCAATGCGAAGTCTTTGGCGCGGACAAGATCAAAGAACTCAAGATGGGCGCCTTCTGGGGCGTAGCGCAAGGCTCCGACGAGCCTCCCGCGCTGATCGTTCTGCGTTACGAGCCGGCGGGCGCGCCGGAAAAGCCGGTGCTCGGGCTGGTGGGCAAAGGCATCACCTTCGATACCGGCGGCATCTCCATCAAGCCTTCCGACGGCATGGAAAAAATGAAGTATGACATGGCCGGGGGCGCCACCATGATCGGCGTCATGCGAGCCGTGGCTTTGCTCAAACCCAAGGTGAAAGTCATCGCCATCATTTTAGCGACCGAGAACATGCCTTCCGGGAAAGCGCAAAAGCCGGGTGACGTGCAAATCGCCATGTCGGGGAAATCCATCGAGATCATCAACACGGACGCCGAAGGCCGCCTGGTTCTCGCCGATGGTCTCTGCTATGCGAGGCAACTGGGTTGTACCCACTTAGTCGATGCGGCCACGCTAACCGGCGCGGTCGTAGTGGCGCTGGGACATGCCAACGCTGGCGTCTTTGCCAACGATGATCCTCTGTACGAGCGTTTCTCAAAAGCGTCCGGTGAAGCCGGCGAAAAGTTCTGGCGGCTGCCGCTCGGCGAGGATTATCTGGAAGCCATGCGCTCCAACATCGCCGACCTGGTCAATGCGGGCGGACGCTGGGGCGGGGCCAGTTGCGCGGCTGCCTTCCTGAAAGAATTCGCCGAAGATACTCCCTGGGTGCATCTTGACATTGCCGGCACCGCCTGGATGGATGACCCGAAGCCGTGGATCGCCAAAGGCCCGTCGGGAATCGCGTTGCGCACCTTGGTGGAGTTGGTGAGAGATTTCGCGGTTTAGTCGGCCGCCGCTCGTAGGATCTCAAAACATCCCCGGTGGGAGGATTTGCATCCTAAGGCCGCTGATATCTTGGCACGCTTCCCATCTGCACAGCTTTGTCCATCCAGGAGGATGCTAATGAAAGCTCTATTTGGAGTTGGGCTGGTGGTGTTGATTCTGGGCATTCTGTCTTTCTTTGTTCCCTTCCCCAAGACCGAGGATCACGGTATCAAAGTGGGAGACACGAAAATCGGCGTGCAAACCCAGCACGATGAGCACCTTCCGCCCGCAGCCAGCATCGCGCTGCTGGTCGTTGGTGCAGGACTGATGATCGCAGGCGGAAGAAGAACAGCGTAGCGTTCCCGTTCCACGAGCAAAGATTGACCGTATTGTAACTACATTACTGGCGGTACAGCGATCCCCATCACGTCCAGCACGCGGATCAGCTCGCGTCGAACCACCGCAACCGTAGCCAGCAGGAACTTCTTCCGCTCTTGGTCGGCCTCCGCGAGAATTGGATGCCGGTGATAAAAGGTGTTAAAAAGCTGGGCCAGTTGAAAGGCGTGTTTCGCCAGGTGGGCGGGCTCGGTGGTCGCAATGCACTGGTCAATCAAGTAAGAGGTCTTCGAAGCCGCCAGCCATAACTCCCAAAGATCATCTTCGTTCAGATATTTTTGCAACGTTTCCGTAGAGACGTAGCCAGCTGCGTCTCCCTCGAGGTCAAAGCCGCCTTTGCGGAAAATATTGCTGGCGCGAACCACCGCATATTGCGCGTAGGGTCCGGTCTCTCCTTCGAAGCTGAGGGCTTCCTTGAAATCGAAGGCGATGACCGAGTTCTTGGTGAACTTGAGCATGAAGTAGCGCAGCGCGCCGATGGCGATCTGAGTAGCGATGCTTGCACGTTCCGCCTCGCTCAATTCAGCATGGCGCGAGTCCACTTCTTTCTTGGCGGAAGCGATCAGTGTGTCGAGCAGGTCGTCCGCCTTCACCCCAAATCCCTTGCGGCCGGAGACTTCGATATAGGCTCGGCCTTTGTCTTCGTCACTGAGCTCGTAGCCGAGTTCCGCCGCACAGCGCGGCGTGAGCGCGACCATCTCGTAGGAAAAATGAGTGTAGTGCTCGGCGGCTTCGCCGTGGCCCAAGCCGCGCAGAGCTTCGATCACCGTGTTCTGCGCCTCCGACTGGCGGGCGTCGATCACGTTGTAGATCTCGGCCACATCGCCGAAATGAGGGTGGTCCTTGTCACCATCGGCGGACGAAATCCAGCAATCGTGGCCATTGGGATAGCGATAAAATTTCCGGTAGCCGAAGTCACGGCCCAGCAAGCCAAACTTCCACATGTGGTAAGCGATGTCTTTGCCCACGTAGCCAACCGTACCGTTGGAGCGAACGATGACTTTTTGATCGTCTTCGGAAATCTGAGTTTCCTCTGTGTCCCCTGTGCCCTCTGTGGTTGACGAAGTTCCCGCCCGCCGCATCACCCAGCAGCCTTTGTTCTTGCCCCCGCTTTCGAACGTCAGCACACCGGCTTCTTTCAACTTGCCGAAGGCCGCATCCCAAAAATGCAGTCGCAGGATCTCGCTCTCCCGCGGCAAAAAGTCATACTCGATATCGAGACGATCCATGGTCTCGAGGTGGCGATGCAGCACCGCGACCGAAATGAAATCCGCGATGAGCGCCGTTTCATTGCCGCCTTCTTCGATGGCGTGCAGCGTTTGCAGGCGGATTTGCAAATTCTGCTTATCCTCGGCGTACCACTGCGAGGTGCGGGCGTAGAGATCCCAGCAGTAGTAGTCGAAGCGTGGCTGGCGGGCGAGTTGTTCAATTTCCCCGAGGGACTTATTCTGCAGGTGCAGGAAACCGACCACCACGTCGGCGACTTGCACACCGGTGTTGTCAATATAGTTCTGCACGTCCACTTCCCTGCCCGCAGAGCGCAACAGGCGAACAAAGGTGTCTCCCAGGATGGCATTGCGCAGGTGGCCGATGTGCGCCGCCTTATTGGGATTGATGCTGGAGTGCTCAACCAGAATCTTTCCGGCGGGAGTTTCAGCGGCGGGTTTTTCGTCGGCGGCCAGGCCGGCGGCCAGCGCAGCGCGCTTTACCCGAGCATTAATGTAGCCCGCGCCCGCGACTTCCAGTTTTTCGAAGCCTTCGACAATGCCAATTCCGTTGACAATTTCCTCCGCTATTTTGCGCGGAGCCTTGCGGAGCTTCTTGGCCAATTCAAAAGCCAGGGGCAGCGCGTACTCTCCAAACTCCACCTGGGGAGGCTGTTCGATGACGATTTTAGGCAGATCGAGGCCATAGCTGCGGCGCAGGAAGTCCCGAATATGCTGGGCGAGGCGGCGTTCCAAATAGCGATACAAGAGTCCCTCTAAGTGATTGAAGAAAAAGTGATTGTAGCAAAGTCCGCGAGGGGCGGAGGTTTGACGATAGATGCAGCCTTCCCTATGATGAAAATCAGTCCTTTGGCCGGCCGTCGTTGGTCGTTAGCCAGGGACTTGCGACGAACGACGGGCCTTCATGCGCATTGCTTACCTCGATTGCTTCTCCGGCGTCAGCGGCGACATGTTCCTGGGCGCCCTGGTGGATGCGGGTGTGCCGGCAAAGCTGTTGGAGGAGACCGTCTCAGAGCTCGGAATCGGGGCGAGGCTGGAGGTTTCTCGGGTCAATCGCAGTGGGATTACGGCGACGAAGGTGGACGTGTTTGCCGATGGCCAGAAGGACGCCCCGCGGGAAAAGATCTCGGGGCGTGAGGGCGAACATCGGCACGATCATGACCGCCCCCAGGGGAAAAGCCACTCACATGCTCAAGAAACTGGGCCGGCGGGGATGCCGGCGCTACACGCGCATGGGCGAGGACTGAAGCAGATCAAGGAGATTATCGGCAGAGCGTCCATCGGCGAGAGCGCTAAGCAAACTGCGATTGCGATTTTCGAGGCCTTGGGCAAGGCTGAGGCCAAGATTCACAATGTGGAGATCGAGAAGATCCATTTCCATGAAGTGGGCGCAGTGGACGCCATGGTGGACGTCGTGTGCGCGGCCGTGGGTGCGGAGGCGCTGGGCGTGGACGAGATTGTGTGCTCGCCGCTAAATGTTGGCGGAGGGACGGTCGAGTGCGCGCATGGCAGGTTTCCGGTGCCAGCGCCGGCTACCGTGGAATTACTGAAAGGCGCTCCGGTGTTTTCGTCGGGCCTACAAGCGGAACTGGTCACGCCAACGGGCGCAGCTATTGTGAAGACGTTGGTGACACGCTTTGCGGCGTTTCCCGCGATGACGATCGAGAAAACCGGATACGGCGCGGGCTCGGGAGATTTCCCACGGCAAGCGAATGTGCTGCGGCTAACCGTCGGCGAGGCCCTGCCGCAACTGGCGGCCAAGACGTTCGCAGGAAAACATCAGCGTGCTGGAGGCGAATCTCGACGATTTGAATCCGCAGTTGTTCGGCTACGTGCTGGACCGGCTTCTGGAAGAAGGCGCGTTGGATGTCTTCGGCGTGCCGGTGCAGATGAAGAAGAACCGTCCGGGAACTCTGCTGACGGTTCTGTGCCAGCCGGAAGACGCGGCAAAACTGGAGCAGATCATTTTTGCGGAAACGACAACCCTGGGCGTCCGGCGGCGCGAGGAAAAACGCCAGGTGCTGGCGAGAAAATGGCAAACCGTTTCCACGCAGTGGGGTGACGTGCGGATAAAAATCGCCAGCCTGAATGGGACAGTAACGAATTATGCCCCAGAATACGAAGACTGCCGGCAGATCGCGGCGGAACGGCGTGTCCCGCTGAAGAGCGTGATGCAGGAGGCGGTGCAGAGTTATGCGAAAGGCCTTAACCACGAAGGGCACTAAGGTCCACTAAGGAGAACCAAGGGAATTTCTTTGCAGGAACATCGTTTCCTTAGTGGTCCATGAACTGATAAACCTATGAAGTTTTACATCACGACGCCCATCTACTACGTCAATGCGCGGCCGCATATTGGCCACGCCTACACCACGATTGCGTGCGACGCGGTGGCGCGGCGGCAGCGCATGCTGGGCGCCGACACCTACTTCCTCACCGGCACCGACGAGCACGGGCAGAAGATTGAGCGCGCGGCGCAGGCCGCGGGCCAGACTCCACAGCAGTTGACGGACGAAGTCTCCGCGCAATTTCGCGGGCTGTGGGACCGCATGGGAATCGCCTACGACGACTACATCCGAACCACGTCGGCGCGGCACAAAGCCGGCGTACAAGCGCTGTGGAAGCGGCTTTGCGACCGCGGGTATATCTACAAAGGGAGCTATAGCGGGCAATATTGCGTCTTCGACGAACTGTATGTGGACGCGGTAGGGCCGGGCGCGCCCTGTCCGGAATGCGGCCGGCCGACGGAAACGGTGCAGGAAGAAAATTACTTCTTCAAGCTCTCCGCATTCCAGGAAAAGCTGCTGCAGATCTACGCGGAGAATCCCGAGTTGATTCGCCCGGAGACCCGGCGCAACGAAGTGATCTCCTTCGTGCGTTCCGGATTACGCGACCTTTCGATCAGCCGCTCGACATTTTCCTGGGGCATTCCCGTGCCGGACGATCCTAAACATGTGGTGTACGTGTGGCTGGATGCGCTGGCCAATTACATTACCGCGCTGGGGTATGGGTCGAGCGACGAGAGCAAGTTTGAAAAATACTGGCCGGCCGACGTGCACATGATCGGCAAAGAAATTGTGCGCTTTCACTGTGTCTACTGGCCGGCGTTCCTGCTGGCCGCGGGGCTGCCGCTGCCCAAAGGAATTGTGGCGCATGGCTGGCTGTTGTTTGAAGAGAACAAGATGTCGAAGTCGCGCGGCAACATCGTGCGGGCGGAAACCATTCTGGATGTGCTGGGCGCCGACGCCCTGCGATATTTTCTGCTGCGGGAGATCGTGTTTGGACATGACGGGTCGTTCTCCTTCGATGCGCTGGTCCAGCGCTACAACGCGGATCTGGCGAATGGCTTAGGGAATCTGGCCAGCCGCACCCTGACCATGATTCGCCGGTATTTCAAAGGCGAGGTGCCGTATCCCTCGGCAGCGGCCCGCAAGGCGTCCGATGACGCGATCCGGCAACTGGCGGAGACCACCATCGCGGAGTGCGGCCAATTCTTCAGTGAATATAAGTTTTCCGCCGCGCTCGAGTCCATCTGGATCAAACTGGTGGCCGCCGTGGATAAGTACATTGTGGAGAACGAACCCTGGGCGCTGGGCGAGAAGGAAGACGAGAAGCTAGCCGGGCGCGGCTGGCGACCGTTCTTTACACCTCCGCTGAAGCGCTGCGCATCGTGACCGCATTGTCGCATCCGGTAATGCCGGAGGTCGACCGCGAGGATTTGGGCGCAACTGGGACTGGGAGACATCCAGAAAGTTGCGCTGGCGGAATTGAAGTGGGGGCAACTCCCGGTGGGAACCAGGCTGGGGACTATCGAACCGGTGTTTCCGCGGGCGGATAAATCGGCAGTGGAAAGGATGCAGCAGATGGAAGATCAGGGAAAGACCGGCGCGGTGGTTGCCGAGGCCAAGAGTGAGAGTGCGACAGTCGCGACTCCTGCCGTACTAGCCCCACCCGCCTCCGTGGACGCCAAGATTTCGATTGACGACTTCACCAAGGTGGAGCTTCGAGTGGGGCAGGTGAAGGCCGCGGAAAAGGTAAAGAATGCCGACAAGTTGCTTCGGCTGGAAGTGGATTTGGGTACCGAGGTGCGGCAGATTGTTGCCGGAATCGCGGAAGCCTACGCGCCCGAGTCGCTGATCGGGCGGAAGGTTGTGATCGTGGCAAACCTGGCGCCACGCAAGCTGCGCGGCCTTGAGTCGAATGGAATGATTGTGGCAGCGACGGCCGAAGGCGGGAAACCGGTGCTGGCGAGCTTTTTGGAGGATGTGCCGGTGGGGACCAGGCTGAAGTGAGTGCGACGGCGACATATTCTTCACCCCAAAGGACACAGGGGAAACCTCACGACTAAGGACGAACCACCAACGACTGTGTTTGTAGACTCTCATGCCCATCTCGACGGTGAAAGGTTCGCTGCGGACCGGGATGAAGTCTTGGCCCGGGCGCGGATGGCTGGGGTTAACACCATTGTTGCCATCGGGACGGGAGATGGTCCGGGCACTTTGGATTGCGGGCTTAAACTGGCGGAAAAATACGAGCTTGTCTATGCCACGATCGGGATTCATCCCCATGAAGCCAAGCTGGCGACCGACGCTGATTTCCGGGAACTGGAGAAGCTGGCCACGCAGCCGAAGGTAATCGCGTGGGGTGAGATCGGGCTGGATTATTTTTACGATCACTCGCCGCGCGAGACCCAGCGGCAGGTGTTTCTGCGGCAGTTCGAATTGGCGAAAGCGGCCGAACTCCCCATCGTGATTCATTGCCGTCCATCGCAAAACAGCGAGGATGCGTGGGAAGATTGCTTGCGCCTGCTGCAGGAGCACTGGGCGGCGAGCGGCTTGGGCGGCGTCCTGCATTGCTTTACCGGAACCTGGGTGCAGGCCAAAGCGGCGCTCGACATGGGTTTCATGATTTCGTTCGCGGGGAACGTCACCTTCCCCAAAGCGCAGCAGATTCGGGATGCCGCCCAGCAGGTCCCGCTCGACCGCATGCTGATCGAAACCGATTCGCCGTTTTTGGCGCCGGCGCCGCATCGCGGCAAACGAAATGAGCCTGCCTTTGTGGTCGAAACGGCGCGGCAATTGGGGGAATTGCGTGGACTTTCAAGGGAGGCCATCGGCGAGCGGACGGCAAGAAACTTCTACCGCTTCTTTTCGCTTCCCGAAAACCGTGATTCGATTTAGCTTGTTGGGACGGAGTTACAGCAGCAGACGGATACCACATGCCAGAAAATACTTTTGATATCGTGAGCAAGATCGATTTGCAGGAAGTTTCCAACGCCATCCAGCATGCGTTGAAGGAGATCCATACGCGCTTCGATCTGAAGGACTCCAAGTCCAACATCGAACTGGAGGGCAAGGATGCCATTGTGCTGCACTCCATTGACGAGTACAAACTGAAAGCGGTGAATGACGTTCCTGCAGGCGAAACTGGTGAAACGCGGCGTGTCGCTGAAAGGGCTGACCTACGGCGCCGTCGAGCCTTCCGCCGGCGGGACCAGCAAACAACGGATTACCATGCAGCAGGGAGTTCCCATTGAAAAAGCCAAAGAGATCGTAAAGCTGATCAAGGAATCCAAAAAGAAGGCCCAGGCCTCGATTCAGGGAGATCTGGTAAGAGTCAGCGGGAAAGACCGCGACTCCCTGCAGGAAATTATTGCCCTGCTGCGGCAAAAAGATTTTGGCATAGACATGCAGTTTGCGAATTACCGGACAAATTAGGCCGCGCAGGGACGTAGCTGAGCTGCGTTTCTACAGAAGGATTGGGAGCATTTGAGCACACGCGCCGCCATTAACGGCAAAGAAGTCTTCGCCATGCTGAGCGAAGACCTGGCCGCGATTGAGCGAGAATTCGGCCGCGACACGGTCTCGAAAGTGGAAGCCATCACCGAGATTGGGGAATACCTGCGCCAGGGCGGAGGAAAGCGTATTCGTCCGGTACTGCTGCTGCTGGCTTCCAAGCTGCTCAACTATGAGGGGCGGGGCGCGATCAAGCTGGGCGCGGTGGTGGAGATCATTCATACCGCGACTCTGGTGCATGACGACATCATTGACGAAGCCCAGACGCGGCGCGGGCGGCCGGCGGCCAACACCCAGTGGGGCAATCCTAAGTGCGTGCTGGCGGGCGACTGGCTCTACATGCAGGCCTTCAAGGTCGCGGTGCAGGAGCGCAACTTTCGCATTCTCGACACCCTCATCGAGTTGACCCAGCAGATGGTCGAAGGCGAACTGCTGCAGATGGAGAAGCTGGGCAAGCTGATTTCGCTGGAAGAACATTTCGACCTCATCTACCGCAAAACAGCGTGCCTGTTCTCGGTGTGCATGCGGATGGGGGCGATCCTGGGCGGGGCGACGCCGGACCAGGAAGAGAACCTGGCGCGTTATGGACTGGATTTGGGCATGGCCTTCCAGATCGTGGATGACGTGCTGGATCTCACAGCATCGGAAAATGTGCTGGGGAAGCCGGTGGGCAGCGATTTGCGCGAAGGCAAAGTGACCATGGCGGTGATCCACGCGCTGGAGCGCTGCACGCCACCAGAGCGAACCTTGATCGAGACGGTGGTGCGCGAACAGGCGTTCGATGGCGTAACCCACCAGGAGATTCTCGATGTTTTGAACCGCTACGGTTCCCTGGACGCGGCCAACCAACGGGCGGTGCAGTATGCCACGCTGGCGCGAAACGCGATTTGCGGCTTTCCCAACAGCGAAATCAAACAGGCCCTGTTGTGGGCGCCGGAGTTCGTGGTGTCCCGCGAGAAGTGAGCCTTAACCGCGGAGCGCGCGGAGAGCACGGCCCGCGGAACACGCCGAAGACCGCGCTGAGCAAATCTCAAACCTGCGCGCGGCTGTCCCCAAGAGATTGAATCCAGGCAACCAAGCTAGAATCTAACGGTGCATCTGTCTGGATTTCCTTGCCTATGAACCATTTGCTGGCATCGCTCGCGCATCACGGATACGTTCTCGTCTTCGTGGTGGTCTTGGCGGAGGCCCTGGGGCTGCCGGCCCCGGCGGCACTGGCGCTAATGGCCGGCGGAGCGGCGGCGGCGGCGGGCACGTTGAGCCTGTCGGCCGTGCTGGCGGTTGCGCTGGTGGCCATGATGCTGGGCGACTCGATACTTTTCGTGCTCGGCGGATATATGGGCTGGGGCTTGCTGGGGGTTCTCTGCCAAGTCTCAGCGAACCCGGAGAGCTGCATCCTGCGCTCCGCGGAGTCGTTTTACAAGCGCGGGAAAACCACCCTCATCGTCGCCAAGTTCATTCCTGGAGTGAACAGCATGGCGCCGCCGCTGGCCGGCAGCATGAAGATGCGTCCGCTGCAATTCCTGCAACTGGATCTGGCGGGCGCGCTGCTTTACGTCATCGGCTACATCGGCGTGGGTTTTCTGTTCCACAATTTCCTGGCTTCCCTCACCCGCGGTTTGAATGTGGCAAGCCATATCATGGCGGAATTGCTCGCGGCCGCCGTAATCGGCTACATCGTTTACAAAGTTTTGCTTTTCCGCAAGCACAAGGTCTATCGAGTGCTGCCGCGCGTTCAGGTCGAGGAACTGGCGCGAAAACTGGCTTCGGAAGAAAAAAAGAATATTCAGCTGGTGGATGTGCGCAGCCATGGTTACTACGACGCTGACACCATGCGCATCCAAGGATCGTTGCGGCTCGAGCCGAACCACTTGTCCGAGGAAGTAAAGGGTTTGCCCAAGGACAAGGACATCTACCTGTACTGCACTTGAGCGCGCGAGGCCACGAGCGCCCGGGTGGCGCTCCTGCTGAGAGAACAGGGCTTCAACGCGTTCGTGATCCAGGGCGGCTTGGCCGCATGGCGGAAGGCCGGCCTGCCCCTGGAAGGCGTCCCGAAAGATGATTTAGTGAAGCTGCCGACGTTTTCGTAGAAAAGTCGCCGGTCGTACGTCGTCGGTCGTTGGCGCGGTTAGCCAGCACGTTTGTAGGCTTCGAGAACTCAGGCAGACTCTTGGGCGAGAACAAAGAAATCGAAATCAAGTTCCGCGTGGAGAATGCGCGCTCGCTTGCGCGGCTGCTGCGAGCTGCGGGATTTCGTCGAGTGACTCCTCGCACTCACGAGATGAACGCTCTTTACGACCTTCCCGGCCGCCAGTTGCGGGAAAAGGGTGAATTGCTGCGCCTGCGGAAATACGGCGATGCCTGGGTACTAACGCACAAGGCCAAGGGAAAAGCGGGGCGGCATAAAACGCGGGTAGAAACCGAAACCAAGGTAGAGGAGGGAGCGCAGATGGATGCGATTCTGCACGCTCTGGGCTATCGACCCACCTTCCGCTACGAGAAATTTCGCGCCGAGTGGAGCGATGGCAAAGGCCACGTAGTGGTGGACGAGACTCCCATCGGCAATTTCGGCGAGATCGAAGGCTTGCCGCGCTGGATTGATCGAACCGCGCGGGCTCTCGAAATCGGCGCGGGAGACTACATCACCCAAACCTACGCCGAATTATTCTTTGCCTGGAAACGGCGCACAAAAAGTCCGGCGAAAGAGATGACCTTCCTGGCGGTGCGGACTACTTTGCCGATGCCGTCGTGAAGTGCTGGTCGAACACCCGCCGGAGTTCGGCAGCGATGTCCGCGGCCTCGCGATGTTCGATGTCGCTGCGCTGCAACATGTGCACGAGCTTTCCGTCCCGCAGCAATGCGACCGAAGGCGACGACGGCGGAAAGCCGGTGAAATAAGTGCGGGCGCGATCGGTGGCTTCGCGATCCTGCCCGGCGAATACGCTAAAAACCTTCTCCGGGCGCACGGAATGTTGCAGAGCGGTGCGCACGGCGGGCCGCATACGTCCCGCGGCACAGCCGCAGATAGAATTCACCACGACCATCGCCGTGCCCGTGTGACTGGTCATGGCGCGATCCACTTCCTCCGCGGTTCGCAACTCTTGCACGCCAACACTGGTCAGCTCTTCACGCATGGAAACCACGAGAATCTCGGGATACATCACACCTCCTAGGGTCAACCGCTCAATCGCCGCCAAATCAACAGCGCCAGTCATCTTAAATCATGCGGGTCGAATGGTCACGCGAAGTTTGGGGTAGACGCTTGGGGAGAAAACCGCAATGTTCTTCATCTATTTGTCCCAATGCTGTGAATTCCTTTGCGCTTAGGCAAGTCGTCTCCGGCTTGAAACCTGGCGGATTACGACATCTGGCATGTGGCCGCCAACCCACTCGTATATATTGATGCCATTCCATGGTCATTCAGGAAATGGTCATTCAGGAAATGCTCGTCCAGGAGAACGTCCCGCTCGCGCCGTTGACCACCTTCAAGGTTGGAGGACCGGCGCGGTTTTTCCTCGAGGCTCGAAGCATCGGTGAGGTGGGCGCGGGAGCCGAGTTTGCGCGCTCGCGAAGCCTTCCCCTGTTTGTGCTGGGAGGCGGCAGCAACCTGGTCGTTTCAGATTCCGGCTGGCCGGGCCTGGTGCTGAAGGTTGCAATCCACGGTATCGACGAGACCACGCACCATGGCAAGGCGCAATTTCAAGCGGGCGCTGGCGAAGAGTGGGACAAACTCGTAGCGCATGCCGTGGCGCGAAACTGCGCGGGCGTGGAGTGCTTGAGCGGCATCCCCGGCAGTGTAGGTGGAACGCCGGTGCAGAACGTAGGCGCCTATGGGCAGGAAGTCTCCAGCGTCATTGAATCGGTGATGGCTCTCGATCTGCGAGACGGCCAGCTTCACGAACTTTGCGCGGAAGCCTGCGGATTCGGCTACCGCAGCAGCATCTTCAACGGCTGCGAGAGCGGACGCTACATCATTTTGCGTGTGACCTACACTCTGACCCCGGGCGGCGCGCCGCATGTCGAGTACCGCGATCTGCAGAGACATTTTGCGGGATGGAACAAGAAACCAGCCCTCGCGGACGTGCGCGAAGCGGTGCGCAGAATCCGCGCCAGCAAGGGAATGCTGCTTACTCCCTGCGACGAGGATTGCCGCAGCGCGGGGTCGTTCTTCAAGAATCCCATTGTTTCGGCCGAACGCCACCAAGCGCTGGAGAGGCGCGCGGCGGCACGCGGCCTGCAGATTCCCAGCTATCCGGCGCTGGAGTCGCAGAAAAAAATCTCGGCCGCGTGGCTGGTGGAGCACTCCGGCTTCGCCAAAGGATATGACGACGGCCGCGTAGGTCTTTCCCGCAAGCATGCTCTGGCCATCGTAAACCGCGGCGAAGCTACGGCGGCGGACATTCTGGCGCTTAAAGAGCATATCCAGGGAAGAGTCGCAGAAATCTGGGGTATCCAATTGGAGCCCGAACCGGTGTTCGTGGGGTTCTAGCTGTGTGGCGCGGACACTCCTGTCCGCGAAATGCGTAAAGTACAAATAACTCAGTAGGCGTTATGTCTCCCTCTGTGAGCTTCGGACATGCAATATGCCGGCGCGCGGACAAGAGTGTCCGCGCCACACGGGCCGAAAATATTTCCGAACAAATCAGGCGCCATGGCGGTCTGCATGTTTGAGGGCCAACGAGTAGTGACGGGACAGGTGCTCGTGAACGATGCTATGCCGCTGGTGCAGACTGACGAGGACGCACTCGAGCTCGCGGTCCGGGAACATGCGCGGCTGGTGTACCGGGTGGCTTATTCCGTGCTGCGGGATCATCACGACGCCGAGGATGCCACCCAGGAAACGTTTCTGCGAGTCCTGCGCTACCGCAGAAAGTTAACAGGAGTACGCGATGCACGGACGTGGCTGGCGCGGATCGCCTGGAGAGTAGCTGTTGAGCGGCGGAGAAAAGTATCCCAGATTCCGCTGAACGATGAGGAAGGTGTGATCGAGCAGATTCGTTCTACTGCGGCTGGCGCCGATGAGGTCATGCTGAGCACGGAGACGAGTGGATTTCTAGGGGCGCTGATTGCCGCATTGCCGGCGAAGTTACGTGATCCGCTTACGCTTTCGACGGTAGAAGAAATGTCGCCGGTGGATATTGCGGAGGTGCTCGGAATCAAAGAAGCGGCGGTGCGATCGAGATTGTTTCGGGCGCGGCAGATTTTACGGGAGAAACTGACGGCCTTGTTGGATGGGAAACATGGAACCTAGAGATCACCAAACAAGAGACCGCGAAAAGATTGCGGATCAATGGCTGGACGCCGCACTGAAGCAGTATGGCGAGGCCGAGCCGCGGGCCGGGTTGGAAGGGCGGGTACTGGCGAATCTGCGAGCTGAGAAGGAAAGCCTAGTCTCGCGAGGCTGGAATCGGCCAGCCGTAGTTGCAGTCGCAGTAGTGCTCGTAATCGGGATGGGAGTTTTCTGGGCGAGCGAGCATCGCGGAGTTAAAGAAATCACAGGGATGAGGGCGTCGGTGGTCAGCCATTCCGGGCAGGCAGTCGCGAATGTCCAAATGCCCAGCAGAACGAAAATCTCACAAGCTCCGATGCCGAGGAGATCTGCGCACCGGAGATTGCGGGTTCAACACGCGGAAACCGACGAGCCACGGCTAGCGCAGTTTCCTGCTCCGCGGCCGCTCACCGCTCAAGAACAGTTGCTGGTTCGTTATGTCCGGGAACGGCCAGACGATGCTAAACGAGAAGCCCAAGCGCAAACGGAACTATTTCAGCAAGGTCTGGCCGAGTTCGAAGAACAGTATGGATTCTCGGAACATGAGCAAACTCACCCTCGGGATTAAAGGAGATTACTTATGCACAAGGCTGTGGTTCTTTTTGCCTTACTGACTGCTTCTGTTTGTGCGTTACCGCTAGCGAGCGCACAGGACGAAAAAGAAGCCCCCAAGGTTTCCGAACGGCAATTCGCCACTTATCATCTCGAAATCTCGATCAATGAACTGGCGGACGGGAAGAAGATCAACTCGCGACACTATTCAATGAATGTGGCAGGCCCAAATGGTGGTGGCTCAGAGAGTTTGAAAATTGGTACTCGTGTTCCGATCCAGGCGGAAGAAGGGAAGTTCCAGTATCTGGACCTCGGAACTTCGATCAACGTACGGTTATCCTCCTATACGGGGGGACCGATACCGTTTCCGCCTATTATATCCGTGGATGTGGACATAAGCAGCCTAGCCGATCCGAGTCAAATTAAGCCGGGAAGCGGGAACCCACTAATACGCGAGGTTAGACTCGCAGGCGCTTCGCCAGTTGCTATGGACAAGCCTATGACTATGGCGAGCGCCGCCGATCCTGACTCCAACCACGAATTTCAGTTGACAATTCTTGCGACGAAGTTGATGCCTTAAGAACAGCGGCGCTGCCCCAGGTCGTGCCCAACTCTTGTCTCTCCCCGCGCATGGGGGTGGGCCCACGATCCGGCCCGACGGCGCCGCTGTTTAGCTATCGGCCAAACGGGCGGCTTCTTTAAAAATGCTCATAAACATGGGCCGCGTAAGTTTCCCGGTTTGCGTGTTCTGGTTAGAAGGATGATAAGACGCCAGTAATGTCTTGCCATCCGCCATCCGATATTTAGCCCCGTGCCGGAAAACGTATTCCTTCCGGCTAGGCAGCAGGCCGCGGCGCTTCAGAAAATTTAGGTAGGCGTCAAATGCAATCTTTCCCAGGGCCACTACGACCTTCAGTTTCTTCAGGCCATCCAGTTCCCTCTCCAGATAAGGCGCGCAATTGGCTAGCTCTTGCGGCAGTGGCTTGTTATCCGGAGGAGCGCACCGTCCCGCAGCAGTGATGTAGAGATCGTTCAATTTGAGGCCGTCATCGCGGCGAGTGGCCGTGGGCTGATTGGCGAATCCCGTCTCGCAGAGCACGGGATACATGAACACGCCCGAGGCATCGCCGGTAAAGGGGCGGCCAGTGCGGTTGGAGCCATGCGCTCCCGGCGCAAGGCCCAGAATCAGGACGCGGGCATTGGGATCGCCAAATCCTGGAACCGGCTTTCCCCAATAATCCCAATCAAGGTAGGCGCGGCGCTTTTCACGGGCGATCAGTTCCCGATACTTCACCAGCCGCGGACACAGCCTGCAGGCGACGACCTCGCAATCCAATTCAACGAGCCAGGGAGGTAGTTTTTCCAACATCGCGCCGCCATTGTACAGGCTGCCGTAGAGACGTAGCTTGAACTACGTCTGTACGTTGGCACGAACCATGCGCGCAAGCTAAACTTGAGGGGTGCGGAAATGGCTCTCGAGAAGAAAATTCCTGGCCGGAGCAGTCAGTGGACTGGCCGCGCTTGCCCTGGGGGCGGACACGCTGGTCGTGGAACCGAAGGATCTCCAGCCCCGCCGGGTCAATATTTTCTTAAAGCGGTTGCCTGAGGCCTTTGACGGCTTTCGCATCGCCCAGATCAGCGATATCCACTTCGGACCTTACATGGGACAGGCGGGCGTGGAACGAGCGGTGCGCCTGGCGCAGTCGTTTCGTCCGGACCTGGTGGCGCTGACCGGAGATTTTGTTTCTCATCCCTGGCATAAGCCCAATGGACGGGCTGGAGCCATGTTTATTGAGCCTTGCGCCGACGTGCTGGCGCAACTCAAAGACATCCGCATGATTGCCGTGCTGGGGAATCACGACCACTTCAATGGCGCGAAGATTGTGGAGGCCGGACTTAAAGAGCGCGGAATTGCCATCCCGCGCAATGCGTCCCTTCCCCTGGAACTTGGTAAGGATCGAATCTGGATTGCAGGAGTTGACGACGTTTGGGTGCGCGCGGCCGATCTGGGCCGAACGCTGCGCGGCGTTCCCACGGACGAAGCCACCATACTTCTTGCCCACGAGCCCGACTTCGCCGATCACGCTGCTCGCTTTCCTGTAGACCTGCAGCTCTCCGGACACTCGCATGGCGGGCAAGTCAGGTTTCCCGGGATTGGCGCTCTGGTGTTGCCCGAAATGGCGCACAAATATCCCATAGGGTTAAACCGGGTAGGGGCTTTGCAGGTTTATACCAATGTCGGGTTGGGAGTCATCAACCCACCGGTGCGATTTCTTTGTCCGCCCGAGGTTACTTTCTTGACACTCTCGAAAGATCGCAACGCTCAAGTCTAGATCTGGATGCTTCTTCCGCCTCGCGGAACCAAGCGGGTTGCCGCGGACTGGCATGAGAGGGGCGAAATCCGGTCCGAAAGTAACGAAAATCGGCCCTTACTGGTTTGACGCTGCTCTCGTTCTGTCTTTACACTCACACTGTGAGCCCAGAGACTACGACTGCGACCCAGCGGGAAATTCAGGTTGAGATCCCGGCCGATGAAGTTGCCCGGGAAACCGCCACCCTGATTCAGAAATACCAGAAGCTGGCACGCCTGCCGGGATTCCGGCGGGGGCACGTTCCCGCCTCGATTATCCGGCAGCGCTTCGGCAAAGATATCAACAACGATGTGGTAGACGCGCTGATCCCGAAATATTTCCGCCAGGAAACCGACAAGCTCGGCCTGATCCCGGTTTCGCAGCCCAGAGTCACGGATTTGCATGTGCATGAAGGCGAACCCCTGCGCTTTAAGGCCAGCTTCGAGATCATGCCCGAGATCCAGGTCGAGGGTTACAAGGAATTGCGCGCGGAAAAAGCTGAAGTCACCGTGACCGATGAGGAAGTGGAAGAGTCGCTGAACGGCATCCGGGAGCAACATGCTGCCTTCGCCGCGGTGGAGGGACGGGCCCTGGCGGAAGGCGACTTTGCCCAGGCCTCGCTGGATGGCGTGCCCCAGGATGGCGAAGGCAAACCGGTCCACATGGACGAGGTGCTGGTGGAAATCGGCGGCAAGAACACCATGCCGGAGTTTACCGAGAATCTGCGGGGGGTGTCGGCAGGCGAGGAACGCAGCTTCGAGGTTAAATATCCCGACGATTCAACCGACAAGCGATTGGCCGGAAAGGTATTCAACTACACGGTGAAAGTGCAAGCCATCAAGCAGAAGACTCTGCCCGAGTTGAATGACCAATTCGCCAAGGAGTTGGGGGAATTTACCAGCTTGGACGATGTCCGCAAACGGCTGCGCGAGGGCATGGAAGCGGAACGGAAGCACGAAGCCGAGCGCACCGCTAAAGACAAGCTGGTTGCGGAACTGGTGAAGCGCAACCAGTTCGAAGTGCCGGAAGCGATGGTGGAGCGGCAAATTGACCTCCAACTGGAGCGCGGGCTGCGGGCGCTGGCGGCACAAGGCATGAAGGCGGAAGACTTGAAAAAGATGGACATGCAGCGGCTGCGCGCCGGACAACGGGAGCGGGCTTTGGAGGACGTGAAAGCCTCCCTGCTGCTGGAAAAGATTGCGGAGGAAGAGAAAATCGAGGTAGGCGACGAGGAAATCGAACGCGAGGTCGAGTCGCTGGCGAAGCAGTCGAAACAGACGCCGGAATCGATTCGGGCGCGTTTGACACAGGATGGGGCGCTGGATAGAATTCGAGCTAGAATCCGCGCAGAAAAAACCCTCGATTTCCTTTATCAACAATCCGCCTGAGGCAGGCGAATTTCGATTCCTCCCAAAATAAAGACTGGCCGACGGGAGTATGGCAGGTGAATGTGAAAGACCCACAAATGATGCTGGTGCCCATGGTCATCGAACAGACCGGGCGAGGCGAGCGCGCGTACGACATTTATTCCCGGCTGCTGCGGGACAACATTATTTTCATCGGCACGCCCATTGACGACAACATCGCCAATCTGGTGATCGCCCAGATGCTGTTCCTGGCGCAGGAGGATCCCGAAAAGGATATCCAGCTTTATATCAACTCGCCGGGCGGCTCGATTACCGCGGGCATGGCGATTTACGACACCATGCAGTACGTGAAGAACGATGTGACAACCATCTGCATTGGCCAGGCGGCCAGCATGGCGGCACTGTTGCTATCGGCGGGAGAGCCGAAGAAACGCTTAGCGCTGCCCAATTCGCGGATTCTGATCCACCAGCCCTCCATGGGAGGACTCTCGGGACAGGCTACGGATATTGACATCCACGCCCGGGAGATCCTGCGCATGCGCGAGATTACAAACGAGTTACTGGCCAAACACAGCGGGCAGAAGCTGGAAAAGGTGGAGAAGGACGTGGAGCGCGACTTTATTATGAACGCGCAGCAAGCCAAGGAATACGGAATCATTGACGATATCATCTACAAGACACGGGAAAAGGTATGATCGGAATTCTGGCCCGGGCATGGCGAGAATTCTAGTGCGGTGAAAAGGAGTAGGCCCTGTGAAAAACCGAACCGGCACGGAGGAGATGTTGCGCTGTTCGTTCTGCCATAAATCGCAGGACGCCGTGGCTAAACTGATTTCCTCTCCCAGCGATTATCCGCGGGCTTACATCTGCGACGAGTGCGTGGCGGTGTGCAACTCCATCCTGGAAGACGACCGCACGGCGGCCCCACAAACCACCCATCCCAATCAACTGCCTAAGCCGCAAGAGGTTAAGACCTTTCTCGATGAGTATGTGATTGGCCAGGAGCAAACTAAAAAGAAGCTCGCGGTGGCGGTGTACAACCACTACAAGCGGATCTACATGAACCGGCAGCGCACCGGGGACGGGGTGGAACTGACCAAGTCCAACATCATGCTCATCGGCCCCACCGGCACGGGCAAGACGCTCCTGGCGCAGACGTTAGCCCGCATGCTGGATGTGCCCTTTGCCATCGTGGATGCCACCACCCTCACCGAAGCCGGCTACGTCGGCGAAGACGTGGAAAATATCATCCTCAAGTTGTTGCAGGCGGCCGACGGCGATGTGGGCCGCGCCCAGACCGGCATTATCTACATCGACGAAGTGGATAAGATCGGGCGCAAAGACGAGAACCCTTCGATTACCCGCGATGTCTCCGGGGAAGGCGTGCAGCAGGCTCTACTGAAGATTCTGGAAGGCACCATCGCCAACGTGCCGCCCCAGGGCGGACGCAAGCATCCCCATCAGGAATTTACTCCCATCGACACCACCAACATCCTCTTTATCTGCGGCGGAGCCTTTGTGGGAATGGAGAAAATTGTCGGGCGGCGGGTGGGCAAGAAGTCGCTGGGCTTCAAAGCCAGTGTGGAAGAGGACAAGGACGAGACGGTTTCCAGCCGCAAACGGAATTTCGAGCTTCTGAGCGACGTGCAGCCCGAGGACTTGATCAAGTTCGGGCTGATTCCCGAGTTTGTAGGCCGTCTTCCCGTGGTCGGTGTTCTGGAAGAATTGGACGAGTTTGCGCTGATTGAAATCCTCACCCGTCCCAAGAACGCGATCATCAAGCAGTACCAGCGCCTGTTTGAGTTCGAGAACGTGCGCCTGAAGTTCAGCGAGGAAGCCTTGAAGGCGATTGCGCGCCAGGCCATGGCCCGCAAAGTGGGGGCACGCGGTTTGCGCATGATCCTCGAAGAACTGATGCTGGACCTGATGTATCACCTACCCAGCCAGAAGAAGCTCAAGGAATTTGAAGTGACCCGTGAAATGGTGGAAAAACGCGACGTTTCCCTTGCCATGATGGAGAAGGCGGGCTAGTGCCTAATCAAGAAGAGCCGAAGAATCAGGAAGCAAAAGTGACCCAAGCCAAGGAAAAATTCGAGAGCAAAAAACTTCCCATGATGCCCATCCGGGACGTGGTCATCTTTCCTTACATGATGACTCCGTTCGTGGTGGGCCGGGAATCGAGCGTGCGCGCGCTGGAAGAGGCGCTGGCGACCGATAAGAAGATTTTCCTGGCTACCCAGCACGACGCCAGCGTGGACGAGCCCAAGCCCAACGAGATTTACCAGGTGGGAACCATCGTCAACATCGTGCAAAGCCTCAAACTGCCGGACGGCAACGTCAAAGTTCTGGTTGAGGGCATCGAGCGCGGCAAGGTTCTGCAGATTACCGAGACTGAAGGCTACATGCAGGCTTCGGTGCGGGTGGCGCGTTACGCGACCGAAACCACCCCGCAATCGAAACCGCGATGCAGCGCGTTACCGGGCTTTTCGAACAGTACGTAAAACTCTGCCAGTCGCTGAATTACGAGACCATGATCGCGGCGGTACGCATGGAAGATCCGGCCAAGCTGACCGATACCATTGCCGCCAATCTGCAGCTTTCGATTGAAGAAAAGCAGGAACTGCTGGAGATCTTCGATCCGGCGGAGCGTTTGAACCGCATTGGCGACGTGCTCGACATTGAGATCGAGAAGTTGAACATGGACCGCACCATTCAGTCGCGGGTGAAGCGGCAGATGGAGCGGGCGCAGAAAGAGTACTACCTCAACGAGAAGATCAAAGCCATTCAGAAGGAACTGGGCCGCGGCGAGAAGAGCGAGTTCGACGAGCTGAAGAAAAAAGTTGACGCCGCCGGCATGCCCAAGGAAGTGCGCGAAAAAGCGCTCCAGGAACTGAAGAAACTGGAAGCCATGCCGCCGATGTCGGCCGAGTCCACCGTCTCCCGCAACTACCTGGATTGGCTATTGGCGGTGCCGTGGAAGAAGCGCTCGAAGGAAATTCGGAATATCAGCCGCGCGGAAAAGGTTCTCAACGAAGATCATTACGGGCTGGAGAAGATCAAGGAACGCATTCTTGAATTTCTCGCGGTGCGGCAACTGGTCAAGAACCCCAAAGGGTCGATCCTGTGCTTCGTTGGGCCTCCCGGAGTCGGCAAGACTTCGCTGGGCATGTCCATCGCCAAGGCCACGGGACGGAAATTTGTGCGCATGTCGCTGGGCGGAGTGCGCGATGAAGCCGAAATTCGCGGCCACCGGCGCACCTACATCGGAGCGCTGCCTGGACAGATCATCCAGATGATGAAGAAATCCGGCACCAAGAATCCGGTTTTCATGCTGGATGAAGTGGACAAGATGTCCATGGACTTCCGTGGCGACCCTTCGGCGGCGCTGCTCGAAGTGCTCGATCCCGAACAGAATTTCATGTTCGTGGATCACTATCTCGACGTGGAATACGACTTGTCGCAGGTGTTTTTCATCGCCACTGCCAACGTCATGCACACCATCCCGCCGGCCCTGCAGGACCGCATGGAAGTACTGCGCCTGCACGGTTATACCGAGCCGGAAAAAGTGGAGATCGCCAAGCAATTTCTGGTGAAGAAACAACTGTTGCAGGCCGGGCTCACTGACAAGAATATTCAGTTCTCCGACGAAGCCATAACTGCGCTGATCCGGTCCTACACGCGGGAAGCCGGGGTGCGCAATCTGGAACGCGAAATTGGCAACGTTTGCCGCAAGGTGGCGCGCAAAGTGGTAAAGGAAGGCGAAAACTATACAGTCGCAATCACCGGGGAGAACGTGAACGACTTCCTGGGGGTTACGAAATTCCGCGACACGCTGGCTCACGAAAAAAGCGAAGTTGGGCTGGTGACCGGCTTGGCCTGGACCGAAGTGGGCGGCTCGATTCTGAGCACCGAAGCCACCATGGTGGATGGCAAGGGCAAGCTGATCCTGACGGGCAAACTGGGGGACGTGATGCAGGAGTCTGGACAGGCCGCTCTGTCCTACGTGCGCTCGCGCGCGCAGCGCCTGGGGCTGCCCCGGGACTTCTACCGCAATGTCGATATTCACGTTCACGTGCCGGAGGGTGCGATTCCCAAGGACGGACCTTCGGCCGGAATCACCATCGCGACTGCGATCTCCAGCGCCTTGAGCAGAATTCCGGTACGCCGCGACCTGGCGATGACCGGGGAAATCACCCTGCGGGGCAAGGTTCTTCCCATCGGCGGCTTGAAAGAAAAATTGCTGGCCGCGCACCGCGCCGGATTGTTTGAAGTGATCCTGCCGAAAGACAATGAAAAAGACCTGGCGGAAGTGCCGGAAAATCTGCGCAACGCCATGAAGCTGCATTTTGTCGAGACCATGGATCAAGTGCTGGCTATTGCGCTGGAAGGGCCTTTGCCGCAGATCGCGGAGGAAGCCGCACAAGCCATCGCACCTATTACTCCCTCGGCCGAGGGTCCCGCGGCACATCAGTAGGGTCCATCCGCTTCGACTCCGGCCAGAGCAGGCCTTCGAGGAATCCCACCCTAGTCGCAAAATGCGCGACTAGGATGGGCCACCCATCGTTCAAAAAGTCACAACCTTTCAGAGCAGGCTCTTGTGGAATCCCACGGGTCGAAAAGTTGCGAGGTTCGGGCTAGAATGGTCTGCCGGAGGCCATCCCATGCCGCCTGATGCTCAGAATGGCGAGTCCCGCAGCGTGTTCAAAGGTTCCGTTGGCCTGATTGTCGCGATTGGCGTCGTAGTGGGAGTGTCCGTCACCTTCCCTGCTTACCGGTGGTTCATCTTGATCAGCGTCGGAATCGGATTGGTAGCAGCGGGAATTTTGCACCTTTGGCACCGCTTTCGTCCGCTGAAGGAAGATGACATCGAAAAGAAGCGGCCGCTGGGACTGGATTAAGTCAGCGATCCACGAGACCGGCCAGCGGTACTCCGGCTACAACGCGATACCAGTGTCTGCGCAATCATGATCCGCAAACTATTTTGGTTGGTCGCTGGAATCGCCGTGCTGGCTGGCGGGATCGCCCTCGACCGATTCACCGCGACCAAGCCCGAGTGGCCGCGGGCACATTTCGAGTACGCCCCCACCAAACATCCCCGACCCGGCGACACGCCGTTCAGCAAGACACCTATCGCTCCCACGTATGCCGAGCGGCGGCGAATGTACCTTGCCTGGGCAGCAAAACAACCCACTCCTAACGAACGCGGCGGGGTGATGGTGGATCTGCTCAAGATGGAAGCCGGCACGATCAAGACTTTATCCCCGGGCGCGCTGAAGGACGCTCTGGAATTTGTGAATGCACGCCATGACCCCGCTGACTTCACCGTCGCTTACCTGGTTCGCGCCTATTATCTCCACCATGACGACGGCTTGCTGGCGACAGCGCAAGCCGAAGCGATCCGTAAGGCGCTTCTCGATTACAAGTACGGGTTAGACGAGCCCGGACAGTCCGAGACCATTATGTGGACAGAGAACCACCAGATACTCGGCCACGGCTCCGATTATCTGGTGGGGCAGATGTTCCCGGACGCGATCTTCTCGAATGACGGGAGAACGGGGCGGGAGCACCAGGAAAAAGCGCGCGCCGCCGTATTGCGCTGGCTGAACTACCACGCCCGCACCGGGCCCGCCGAATGGGATTCGGTTCCCTACTACGTCATGGATCTGGCGGCACTTTTGAATCTGGTAGAGTTTGCCCGCGATCCCGAAATTCAGGTCCGAGCCACCATGATGGTGGATTTGTACCTTTTTGACGTGGCGGTGAACTCCTTCTACGGACAGCTGGGGACTTCGCACGGCCGGGCAACCACCGACATGATACGCAGTGCAGCCGGCGACAGCCTGCTCAATTTCCAGACGCTGGTATTTGGCCGCGGACGGCTTCAGTCAGTGGATATGGCGAGCACGATGCTGGCAACCGGGAAACGCTACACCGTGCCGCCGGTGCTTGAAGCCATCGGCCAGGACATGCCGGAGGAATTGCTGAATTACCAGCGGCATTCTATCCCTTTGACGGCGGAGGCTGCAGCGAAATACGGATTGAGCCTGACTGATACCAGGGATTTCGAGCTCTGGTGGGGCATGGGGGCGTTTGCAAATCCTCCCGTGATCAATCTGACCTATGACGCGATTAATAAATATCGCCTTTGGTACTACCAGGATTTCACGCCCTTACGGAAGATCGGGAGAGTACTGCGGCCACTGGGCCTGATGCCGCTGGCCAGCCGACTGCTGAACGCCGACGCCAACGGGGGAGTTATGTCGGAAGTCAATAAGGTGACCTATCGCACGCCCGACGCGATGCTTTCCACGGCACAGGACTATCGGCCCGGAGAGAAGGGCTACCAGCAGCACATCTGGCAAGCGACACTCGGTCCCTATGCCGTGGTGTTCGCCACGAATCCCGGCTCGTACGATCTGGGCGAAGGCCCGGGGTACTGGACGTCCAATGGCCGCATGCCGCGCAACGGGCAGTACAAAAATGTACTGATCTCGATTTACAACATTCAGCGGCAGGTGAGGCCGGGCGGATTTGAAACGCGTCCCTATGGCTTCACCCACGCCTATTTCCCTAAGTGGGCGTTCGACGAAGTGGTGGAAGGGCCGGCAGCGGGGGGCGGAGGATGGGTCTTCGGTCGCGTCGCCGGCGGATACGTGGGCCTGTATTCGCATCTTCCGTACCAGTGGACAACCTCTGGCCAGGAAGCCGGGCAGGAGATGGGTACGCCTGGGCTGCGGAATATCTGGATCTGCCAAGTGGGCCGCCAAGCCACCGATGGAACTTTTCAGGCATTCATTCAAAAGGTGTCGCAGGCTGCGATTGACGTAAAGGGATTAGAAGTGACGTACCACGCTGCAGGAACGGGTGCGGTGAGATTTGGTTGGACCGGCCCGCTGACGGTTGACGGCAAGCAGATTGCGCTGCATGACTACCCGCGCTGGGACAATGCTTACGCTCATGTGGAGTTCGGCGCAGAACGGTTTCATTTTGAATTCAAGGGTAAGAGTCTGGACCTGGATTTTCGGAGTGGGTCCTACTCAGTTCACGAACAGAATCCCATCATTCAAAAAGTCACAGACTCCCAGCGCCGACATTTGTGGAATCCCACCCTAGTCGCAAAGAACGCGACTAGGATGGGGCACCCATCGTTCAATTCGAGTACTGCTAGTTTGAAATGAGCTGCCGCTTGCATCTTGTCCGGCGAACCTGCAAACTAGTTTATGCGCGTCCTGTCCCAGTTCTTGACTTCGGTCAGCGATGCCTCGCGCTTTCCTCCTCCCACACTGCCAGAAGTTGCCTTCCTGGGGCGGTCGAATGTCGGCAAATCGAGTGTGATCAATTCCCTGCTGGGCGCCAAGATTGCCAAGACCAGTTCCACTCCCGGACGCACGCGCGCAATCAATTTTTTCGAGGTGCGGTTTCAGGGCAAGCCACGGGCGGAGATGATTTTCACCGACCTTCCCGGCTACGGCTACGCCAAGCTTTCGCGGGAAATTTCCAGCCAGTGGCCCAGCTTTATCGAGCCTTATCTCAACGACCGGCCGAATCTTGCGCTATGTCTGGCATTGATCGACGTCAACGTGCCTGCGCAGGAAAGTGACCGGCGGTTGCTGGACTTTTTGAATGCAAGCGGGCGGGCCGTTTTGATCGTGGGCACCAAAGCCGACCGGCTGTCCGGCAATCAGTTGCATAACGTGATGAAGACTTTGGCAGCGGAATTCCCGCAGGCTCAGGTGTTGCCATTTTCCGCGCGCACCGGAACTGGGCGCGAGGAAGTCTGGCGGCAGATTCGCTTGGCCACAGGCTTGCAGTCCTGACCTCACCGCATCTCCCCCGTTCGTAATCAGTGAGGTAGCGAACAATCCGCTATCATGAAATACCTATGGCGACCTGTCTGATTACGGGAGTGGCTGGATTCATCGGTTCGGCATTGGCGCGAGCGGCGCTCGCGCAAGGCGACCAGGTCCGCGGAATTGACAATTTGTCGACCGGGAAACGCGAGAACCTCGCGGAGATCCTCGGCGCCATCGATTTTCGCGAGGCCGACATTCTCGATCTGGACGCGCTACACGCCGCCTGCGTGGGCGTGGACTATATCCTCCACGAAGCGGCGATCCCTTCGGTCCCCAAGTCCGTAATGGATCCGCTGGGCTGCAATCGCGCCAACGTGGACGGCACCGTCAACCTGCTGGTGGCGGCCCGAGACGCGAAAGTGCGTCGCGTGGTATTTGCGGCGTCGTCGGCCGCTTACGGCGATACGCCCACTCTGCCCAAGCACGAGGAGATGGCGCCCAATCCCATCTCGCCTTACGCCGTAGCGAAGACCGCCTGTGAATATTACATGCTCTCGTTTTATCGTTGCTACGGGCTGGAAACGGTTTCCTTGCGTTACTTCAATGTTTTCGGGCCGCGGCAAGATCCCACTTCGCAATATTCCGGGGTGTTGGCCAAGTTCATCGGCTGCATGCTCCAGGGTACTGTGCCCACGGTGTTTGGAGACGGCAGTCAAAGCCGCGATTTCACTTACGTGGACAACGCGGTGCAAGCGAATCTGCGCGCCGCAGCCGCTCCCGCCAGCGAGGTAGCCGGACGGGTTTTCAATGTGGCCAACGGACAAAGAGTGGATTTGAAGGAAACCATTCAGGTGTTGAGGAAGCTGACTGGATATTCCGGGGAAGTGAACTATGCGCCGGAACGCGCCGGGGATATCAAACATTCGTTGGCCGATATTTCCCGCGCCCGGAAACATCTGGGCTACCAACCAGAAGTAGCTTTCGAGGAAGGCCTGCGGCGCACCGTCGCATGGTACCGGAGCCAGGAAAAAAGCTAGCAGAGTAGCGCGACCGCACGCCCCGTCCTGATCTTCATGGCTGGTCTGTGGAGCCCGCGTGTAGAGATGTTGCAGAGCTACATCTCTCTGCGGTTGGCCGGCATTACTTCGGTCATTTGGGCTGGGTTACGCGCAGGACTTACAGTGGCTGCATGCCGCTTTCTTGCCTGATTCTTTCTCGCGACTCGCAGGAAGTCAGCGTGGTCGAATGCATCCTCAGTTCGTTGCGCATCGATGTGGAGGTCGAGACCGACCCCGGGGCCGCCTGGATTCGTCTCAAAAAATCGAAAGTTGACGCCGTAATCGTAGATTGCGATCTGGGGGGCGCGGATGGATTCCTGCGCAAACTGCAGAAGCTGGCCGAGCAAGACGCCAAGCCGGTAGTGATCGTCAGCGGTTCGGGCGACCGCAGCCGCCTGGAAGCTGCGGGCGGGGAATTTGTGGCGCAAAAACCGATCTCGGTCGAGCAGGCGGTGCACACGTTTTCCGCGGCTCGCAATTTGATCTTGAAAACGCGACTGCTCTACTACCGCCAGACCCTGGATACACCGGTTTCTATCACGGGCACGAAACAGGAGATTCACGCGAATCTGCTCAATCTGAGCCAGCGAGGGATTCGAGTCCGCATGGATCATCCGCAAGCTCTGCGGGGGGATGTGGCAGTTCATTTTCAGCTGCCGGGAACTCAGCTGGCGCTCGACGTTCGTGGCGAAGTCGCGTGGGCAGATGCGGGAGGGGAGGCGGGCATCCGGTTGGTGGACTTAAGCGAGCCCGCAAAGCGCGACTTGCGGTTGTGGCTGGAACGGCAGTATTTCCAAACTTGCGGCGACTGAGGCCCCACAGTTGCCAGCGGCCCGTTATGAAGCGGAGCGGTGTTTGGGCTGCAAGGTTTCGGCTTGGAAGTCCTCTTGGTATTTGCGATCCCAGGCGAGCAAGCGATGGAGGTCGTAACTGTATGGACCGTAGGCGCGAAAGGCCTGCTCATCAAACAAGCGCTTGATGCCACAACCCAGGCAAACCTGGTAAGAATGATCCTGCGCGCGCACCGGCCAGCTCATCTTCCTGTGCCAGCAGCCTCGTAAAAGGAAAACAGCGGTCCCGGCCAAACCTGTAGCAAGCAGCCCGAAGGGCCACGTCCAGCGTGATTTCAACTTGTCACCCACTACCCACAAGACCCGTAAATAATTCCAGCACACCAACATACGCGCAGATGCAAAGGATTGCAACTTATCGTCGAAGTAAACAGCCGGGGGAACAGGCCATCTTCCGCGCAGCGGGGTTAAAAGGAACGGTTGCGATTGAGTCCAAACCACTGTAAGTTAAGTACATCGGCACCGCCTGCAAAGGCATAATTGGCCGATCGGTTGAGATTTCGTTCCCCACGATCTCCCGCTGGCGACTTGGAGTTTGGAAACAAGTTTGCAGCAAATAGTCCACCGCTTCCATGAGCGCAACCCCGACCAACGCGAACCTTAGGATTCCCGAAGAGGGCAGCGGCCCAGGGACGCCTGACGCCGGTCCGTCACAGCGGACAGCGGCATCTCATGCTCCCGGCCGTGAATCCTTGCAAGCGTTGCTGGCTTTTTCCTCGCTGCACGATCAAATCCGGCGGCGGCGCGGACGTCCGCCGGTGTCGCCAGAATGGCCAGGTTCTCCGCTCCCCGCAGAGCGTTTTGTTCCCGACGAAGTGTTGCAGCTTATCAGCGAGCGCGCTTTGGCCATTACTGAGACCGATGGCGTCGCAATCGCACTTACGGAAGGCAACGAGGTGCGCTGCCGCGCCGCGGCGGGAGAAATGGCTCCCGACGTGGGCGTGCGTCTCGATCCATATTCAGGATTCTCCGGCGCGTGTTTCCGGACGGGCCTCATCGTACGCTGCGATGACACGGAGAAAGACCCGCGAGTGGATCAGGAAGCTTGCCGGCGAATTGGCGTGCGCTCCATTGTGGCCGTGCCGCTGCTGACGGAACAAGGGGTAGTCGGGTTAATTGCTGCCTTCTGTCGCGAAACCCATGGAGTGAGCGACGGGGATATCCGCAGCTTGAGTCTTCTTGCCGAGCTTGCTTTAGCGGCTCTGCAACCGGAGGAATACCCGCCAGCCTCTAAACCTGGCGTGATGACGGAAGGGGAGACGCTGGGCGGGACTGAAACCACCCAGCCTCCACTTGCGAAAACGACAGAGCATCCGGAGCCAGAGGCCGAAAGCTCAGATTCAGATGAAGATCAGGAACGCCTCCTGCCCAACCTCGATGCTCTACGAAGCACTCTTTCGCGGGTCACCGAAGAAAGAGGGGCGGTCCACGAGACGCAAGCGGACGATCGGCAAGATCTTTTACTCGATCTCTTCCAACAAGTGGAGGCGCCCCGCAAGTCCAAGAGTCTTCTGGCAGCCATTCTCGTTCTGGCAAGCCTGGCGCTGGCGCTCGCAGGGGTGACCGGGTGGTGGTGGCATTCCAGAAGACCGGCCAGCGCGCCTCCGAGAAATGTAGAGGGAAGTTCCGCACTCAGCGCGACGCCCAACTCCTCGGCGCCTCAGTCAACCGGCGGGGAGGCACTGCCAGAAGTGGCGAAGGACATTCCGACGCGGCAGATCATGGGTATCCGCCACTGGTCGTCCGCCGAATCCAGCACGGTTGCCATTGACTTAGAGGGGCAGGTTCAATACGAAGCCCACCGCTTGTCGAATCCGGAGCGAATCTACTTCGATCTGCGCGATACCACCCTGGCGAGTGGAATTCCGGGGAACGTGGAAGTCGAGGACGCATTGCTGTCCCGCATTCGCGTGGCGCAGCCCACGGCTGACCTGACCCGCGTGGTGCTTGAGACCAAGGACAATCCGGACTTCTCGGTAAAGCTGGAAAACAACCCGTACCGCCTTTTGATTGAAATCCGCAGTGCTACGGCGAAGCCGAAGAGCAGCGCCAAAGTGGATCTTTTTGCTCCGTTGAGCACGGCTGAAGAGAATCCGCGGCCGAGTTCCGCCACTCCGGAACAGGGGACGTGGCTCGCGCCCGCTGATTCCTCGACGCACTCGGAAAACATGGCGCTGCCGGGTGCGGCGCACGGCCTGCGCATCGTGCTGGATGCTGGACATGGCGGATGGGACATGGGGACGGTGGGGCGCAAAGGATTGCTGGAAAAAGATCTGGTTCTGGATATCGTGGCGCGGCTGGGCAGGCTGGTCAGCAAAGGCCTGGGGGCGGAAGTGGTTTATACGCGGCGTGACGACACGTACATCCCGCTGGAGAAACGAACGGAGACGGCGAATCTGGCGCAGGCGGATCTGTTCCTCTCGGTGCACGCCAACTACAGCGATTCTCCCAACGCGCGCGGCGTGGAGACTTACTACACCAACACCTATTCCTCGGCGCGCGCCCGGGTTCCCGACAGCGGCTCCTCGGGAGCTCTCAACGTCGATTGGCTGAATGTGGATATCCGCGAGAAGGTGCAGCGCTCGCGCGGTCTGGCCAGCGATGTTCAGCAAGCGCTGTACCACACGCTGGCAGCCAAGAATCCGGCTCTTCGCAATCGTGGGGTGAAGGAAGCTTCCTATGTGGTCTTGACCGGAACCACCATGCCCGCGATTCTCGCCGAAGTTTCTTTCGTCAGCAGTCCGGAGGACGAAAGCAAACTGGAAAGCTCGGCGTACCGGCAACAAATTGCGGAAGGTTTGTACAAAGGGATTGCAGCCTACTCCGAGGCGCAACACCGGGTGAATGTGGCCAGCGCATCGTCCAGAACCTCTGGGCAATAACGCGGGTTCCTTTCTCTTTCGCGGACTCCCGCTTCTTTACTCGACGGTTCGAGCCATCCACCAGCGGCGTGCCGCCACCACCGACCAGACCGCCTCCACCAGACCGAACGGCCAGGCGCCTTGCAGGAAACCATAAACCGATCCCAGCGCGCAAGACCCCGCAAACACCAGGATAAACCATGAGTTGCGCTTCTCCAGCGCGTAAGACACCAGCATCGCCGTGACTGCAAATAGTCCAAAAAGTGTAAGCCGACTCACGCTGTTCCTTCCGGGTTCGGGGTTAAGTGGTTGGACTCGCGCCGCAAGATAGTGAAGAGCATCCATTGTAAAGCCGCAAACGCGAGCACGGAAAGTTGCAGCCGCGTCAGCCAGGCGAGCGGCCCCATCAAAGGCAGAAGATAAGCCAAGTAGAGCAGAACGGAGACACGATCGGCCGCCGGATGCGAAGGATTGCCAAGTACCCAATCGGTGAGGAGCAGCAACACCGGCGCCAGAAGCAGCAGATCGTAGACAAACAAATGAGGATTGACTAGAACCGCCGCGAGGGCCAGGACCGAGAAACGCAGCCGCAACGAAGCTGGCGATCTCCAGGCAAGGATAGCCAGAGCCAGAATCGCAATCGAACTCGCCACGTAAAGTACGAAGGACAACGACGGCCAGGGCAGCAGCAATAACCAAAAAGAACGCAGGGAATGCATTTGGGCCTGGGAGAATGCCGGCTCCACCAGTGCAAGGTTCCGCGGCATGTGCCAAAGGGTGAGGGCATAAGCTCGCATGACTGCCGTGCCGAAATAGAGCCAGGTTACGCCTAACTGTCCGGCAGCGGCGATGGCCGTTCCAGCAAAACTTTTCCAGGCGCCGGCGGCAAGCAGAATGAGGGGAATCGCTACCAGAAACTGCGGTTTGAAAACCAGCGATCCCAAGGCTAGTCCCGCCAGGAAATCGCGGCCGGAGCGAAACGCGAAAAAGGCGGCGACCAAGCAAACCAGGATCAGGATGGCGATCTGTCCGCGTACCACGAAGTGGAAGAACGGGGGAAAGGCCACAGCGGCCGCCCACACGAGACTTTGGCTGGCTCGAAGATTCGGGCACAGCTTCCATACCCGATAGCAGCAACCGAAGTACACCAGGACGCTAACGCTGACCCACAGCATTGCCGCCGCGAAGAATGACAAACGGCTAAAAGGCAAGAAAAATAGTCCCACTTGTGGCCCGTATACGGTTGGAAGTCTAACGTTGGTGGGCTGGCCAATGATGGACTGCAATTCGTGGGCGGCGACCTGCGGATCAAAAAGTTGATTCACGCGCCCCTGGCGGATCAGCTTGGCGGAAATATAGAACTGCAGGAAATCCTGGAACTTGATGTTTCCAGCGCGGTCGATCAAGCCGGGAGTGGCAAAGTCGGCCCCGATGACGGCCCAGGCGCAAACGGCCAGCAGGACGGCATGTACGCCGAGGCGCTTCCGGGTGAGCCCACCGGCTGCTTTTCGAAATGCGGAGTCTAGGGCGCTAAGCGTCACTGGGCTGGCTCGGCGTTCCTCAGCGCTTCATCCATCCCTTGATAACTCTTGGCCGCGCTGCCCTCGATCAGGCGCCATCCGTCATCGTACTGCCGGAACCCGACGGTGGAGAGGTACTCCACATTCTCGTTGTAGAGGGCGGCGCCCACGGCGTTTAGCGGGGTCCACTTCCAGCGAAAATCCACTTCCGCCACCTGATCGCTTCGGCTTATGCCGGTCACCGCCAGCAGTTCCCTGCGCGCCGCCTGCACACTAAAAAATTGGGAAGCCGCGGCATCCGGAGGAATCAAGTCATGGAATATATTGATGCCGTTCGGGGTAAGGGCAACGTCCCAACAGGGAGGCGGACTGATGTCGGAGGGGCAGGCGGTGTTCGATCCGGAAATCCAGCCGTGGCGTTCGAGCACGAGGTAGTCCGGGGAAAGATAGTCTTTGTTGGACATGATGCCGGTGCGCAGCCAGAATTGCTGGGCATCTCTGAAACCCTCGGACCCGGCAATCAAGTCGGCGGCCAGACGCCGGGTAAGAAAGTCGCGCGGCGAACAGGCGGCAGTGAACAGTAAGCCGCCGCAACAGAGAAAAATTATTAATCTCCGCATGATCATTCGGCTACTCGACCTGAATCCTCACGAAGCGGTTTCCTTTTCCAACACGGCGAGGAGGCGTTGGGCATGTTGTGAGGCCGCTCGTACGCGATTGGGGTCGATCCGCTCAAGTAAGTCGAATCCGTGCCCAGTCTTGTGATATTCCCCCTTCTGCGTATTTTTCGATGCGTGCTGAAGCGCGGCGTAAACATCCTTCTTGGAAATTAGTTCGATATTGTGTTGACCCGGCAAGGAATCGGCCAATAAACCGGCTTTGTAGTAGTCAATCAGTACCTGCTTGTCAGCAAGGAACCATGACTCCATGACCTGGACCATCAAGTGAACCTGGTCGTCACTGGCACGATCCGGTCGGTGCCAATGGTCGCCCTGCCTGGCCGCAAGGTGTTGCCAGGGGCCGGCCACAACGGCCTCTTCAGAATCAACCAGCAGGATAATGTAGTCTTCGCGATGTTGTTTCAGCGCCGAACAGAAGTCCTTGAAAGCCGCGCTGCGATCTCCTGAGGCTATGACCTTGAAGGACCCCTGCAGAATTACCTTCCCGAAGAAAGAACGAAATGCTTGGCGGCAGTCACTTTTCGTGCTGCCTTGAGAGCCGCCCTCGACATAAATCCGCACGTTCACCAGCGATTCCCACCAATCTCGCCGGTGCGCCAAAGCTGGCCTAGGGTGTACCGCTTGAGCCATTCGGCAAGCTGTTCGGAGTCCAGGCGCTTAAGAGCGGACGAGCCGTCATGCTTCTCGCAGACTATGACTGCGCTTGGTGTGGCCGAAAGTTCGTCGACTAATGCGTCAGAGTGGGTGGTGACTACTAGCTGCATGCGTTCGCAAGCGCTTAGAAGCAGCTTCGCAAGAGGCCGAATCATATCTGGATGCAGGCCCAGTTCAGGCTCCTCTATGCATACAAGTGGTGGCGGGTCTGGATGAAGAAGAATCGTAAGAAGTGAAAGCCATCGTAGCGTGCCATCTGAGAGGCGAGATGCTGGGATAGTAATCCCATCCTCCTCCTCAACGCGCACATCAACCAGGCCGCCCTGGATGGGCGTCAAGATGTCTTCCGCCCCCTGGTAGAACATCTTTAAGTGTTCGAGTAGCTCCGACTTAGCCTTGGGCTCTGCACGGAGCCGGTTCAGCATCAGACCGAGGTTGCTGATGTCTTCTTCCAGAAAATCGTTCTTTTGTTCCGCTCCGTATAGGTCTCGGACTTCGGAATCGGGGCCAAAGCTCCAGTTTCTGTAGAGTCGGAAGCTCCCGAAGAACCTGCCCAGATATGTCACTTCCGGATACTGATCTGGATCTTGGCGTTGGGACAATATTGACTTTTGAGGGTCTACCTCCTCATGCCTAAGGGAGCGTTGCTTGCCAGCCACGTTGAGCATTGGGCGCCCTCCGTTGTAGTCAAAGTAGAGGTATGGCTGGTCGTGACCCGGGTCTGGTTCCTCATTCTCGATTCTTTCGTCAACGATTCTTAGCTGAGCGCCGACTCTAGTGAACGATAGTCGATACAAAATTGGACGTTTGACTCCTAGGGGACTTGCTACCACCTGGAGAGTTGCCGCTGCGGCTTTAGCCTTCGACTTTCCTTTCCACAGTAGCTCGGAAACACCCCCTCCGTCCGCGACCTCAGCCGCAAAGTCTTTAGGTGTGCTCCGAAGCAATCCAATGATCTCGATAAGATTCGACTTGCCGGAACCATTCGGACCAATGAGCACATTCAGATCACCGAGTCCGATTTCGGGCGAATCGTCGCCAAAAGATAGTAGATTCCTGATATGCAAGCTTTTAAGTACGTTTTTCTTCATGCGTTTATTGAAATCATTTGTATCATGTGAAGCTACATCTGGATCCCGCTGAATTCTTCACTACTAGTTGTGGATTGTAACCAAACCCGAGCTTTGCTGTGGCAAGAAAGGACGGTCGGTAACCTGCCCTTCAAACCTCGGCGCCCAGCGGCCCGGTATGCCGGTTCCGCAGGACGGGCATTTGCCTTCGGGAGTCAGTTGGTAGTCTTGCACGAAATAACCGTAGCGGCGGATGAGTACTTTGCCACAATGAGGGCAGCGAGTGTCCTCCAATGCGCCCACCAGGCCAGGCAGGTTTCCAGCGTAGATATACTGCAGGCCCGCTTGCCTGCCCAGATCCGCGACGCGCAGCAAGTCTTCCGGGCGCGTGTCGTCGGGATCGGCCATTTTGTAGTCCTTGTGAAACGCGGTCACGTGCCAGGGAATCTGGGTTGAAACCCCGGCAATGAACTCCGTCAGACCGCGCAGTTCTGCCTCTGAATCGTTGAAGCCGGGAATAAGCAGAGTAACGATCTCCAGCCAAATACCCATCTGGTGCAGAGTCCGAATGGTGTCGAGAATGGGACCAATGCGGCCGCCAAGCTCATGGTAGTGGCGATCGTCGAAACTCTTGAGATCCACTTTATAGAGGTCAACCCAGGGACGCAGGTATTCGAGCACCTGCGGCGTGCCGTTGCCATTGGACACGAATCCGGTGATGAGGCCTGCGGCCTTGGCCTCCTTGAAAATGGCAACCGCCCATTCCGCGGTGATCAGTGGCTCGTTGTAGGTGCTGACCAGGATCTTCGCGCCCTGGCGCAGCGCGTCACGCACCAGCAGCTCGGGAGAAGCCTCAAGCGGCGAGGAAATCGCATTGGGATCGCGGAGCGCCTGCGACGTCACCCAATTCTGGCAGTAAGCGCAGTGCAGATCGCAACCCAACATTCCGAAGCTGTAGGCCAGCGAGCCGGGATAGGCGTGGAAAAAAGGCTTCTTTTCGACCGGATCGCATTGCACGCCGCCGGCGTATCCCCAAGGCACGTACAGCGTGCCGCCGCGATTGTAGCGGACTTTGCAAACTCCCGGCTGGCCATCCGGAATCGGGCAGCAATGACCACAGGCAAAACAACGGATCCGCTTGCGGTCGAGCTTTTCGTACAGCTCACCTTCGCGCACGTTTTCGTAAACAATATCGCGAAGGCTGGGCAAGGGAGGGGACCTCTTCCGAATTTATTCTAAACCCGATGGGGCCCAGCGGAGGGGCGGGATTGGCCCCTCGGCTGCGCCGAATAAAAGCGCGGACCCCGGAGTGGTGAGTTACGTCAGGCCGGTTCGTCTAGGGAGCGGTATCGGCGGCAGCGCGGTTGGCTAGTTGATGTTGCCGGATCCATTCGTTTGCTTCGGCCTGCGCCCGGATGACCTCACGACGGCTCATGCTGGAGGCCAGAGAAGCGAGTCGGAGTTTGCTGCCTTCGTCGCCCCCGGACTGGGCGAGGACAGACCAGAAATACGCCTTGTAAAGATCCTCGGGCACTCCTCTTCCCGCCCAGTAGTAGGCGCCCAAGGTCGCCTGCGCGACCACATGGCCCTGGTCGGCAGCGAGCGAAAACCATCGGGCGGCCGAGGCGTAGTCCTGCACAACCTCTTCACCGGTGGCGTAGCGCGCACCCAGGGCAAATTGCGCGGTAGCGTCGCCGGCCTCCGCCAACTGGCGCAAACGTTCCAATTCAGATACGGGAACGGCTGTAGCGGAGCTCTCATGGGACGACGAACGATAGGACGCCGGCTGAAGTGCGTGTCCTGGCCGCTGGGCATTTCCCGCCTTTGTCCTTATCCACGGCATGAACAGGGTTGCGGTTATCAGAAGAGCGGCCGCCGTACCGAGCACAAGAGTTCTGTGCAAGCGGGACGAAAAAAACTCATCGAAAGCTTCCCGGGTCGACTTGGGCATGATTCGATTCGAATCGTCCAACTGGACTTCGTTCAAGCCCATCTCGAATAACGGTGCGTGCTGAGGGTCGGCAACGCTCGGCGAGGCCAGGTGCGGCTCGGTGGAGACCCCAAAGGAATGGGGATCGTTGGCGGCGACAATCTCCGCCAAACGCTGCAGCAAGATGCGAGCATTCCGGTTGAAGGCCCAGGGCCGGTTCGAAAAAATCTCAATCAGTCCGGTCACCTGTGAGTGCGAGCAAATGGGCGCAGCAAGGATGGAGCGGATGCCCATGGCCAGGCAGGCTCCATGGTCCACCCGCGGATCGTTTTCCGCATCGTTGCAGCGCATCAGGACCCCGCTGCGCATGCACTCCCCGGAAAAACCTGCACCGGACTGGAACCGCGTACCCACGCCAGGCGCCGCGCCGGCGGAAGCGCTGCAGATCATTTCGCCTTCGCGGGAAGTTGCAATGGCCACTCCCGACGCGCGCAGAAACCTGAGAACCTGTTCGGCAAGCGCCTGCAACGGAAGGTTCCCGGTGAGCCCTGCTGCCTCCAGTTCGGCACTGATTTCCGCCAGCCACGCCAGCAAGGAGGGGTAGTCGGGAAATTCCGCGCCGGCAGGCTCATCCGCAGAATCCTGCCCTGGGCCTCTGTCCGCGATCAACTCCTTTGGGGGGTCAGAAGGGCCCGGTCCCGACTGCAACGCTTGATAATGCGAGCAAGCCGTGACCGCATTCAGAAACAAATACTCATCCAGAAGGCGGGGAGCCGACAGCGAAGACCTGCGCAGCTGAATTCCGGTGCGCCCCGAGGGCTCGGACCAAATCACGCGTCCAGTCGCGCGAACCGGCCCCCCGGCCCCGGAAAGCTCGAGATTCAAGCGGACACGGGAACCAGGACTCAAGGGTTCGGAACTCTGGAAAGAAAGTCCTTCGGTGCCGATGTCGAACACTTCATTGAGGCCGAAAATCGTGCCGTCCCCGCACGGATCGACGCTGATATAGGCAGGGGCATGGATTTTCTGCCGCACCGACCAGCGGCGGTTCGGCCTGGCGGAGAGCAGAGCTCCAGTCGGCAAATCCGGTTTATTCCAAAGGGGTTGCATACCCAAAATCTGGTTCATCTTACTCCCAAGTCACCGCGGAGTGACAAAAAGTTTCACCATTTCCGGTGCAATTTGGAAAAAGGGGAGTCCCGGAAGAATGCAATCCCATTTTGAGACACTCGGGCAGTTCTCTAGTTGTACGAAGGGTAGTTGTACGAAAGGCTGGGGATTGCGCTTGCCATGGACAAAACCTCCGAAATCAGGCGGCCAATCAGTAATGCGCGGAAATTCTTCCGCAGACTTCTGAGTGGACCGGCCAGTTATCTCTGACTTTTCTTCTCCAGCCCCGCAACCAGAGAGCGCCCCTGCATAGTTTCCGGAATCTCATGGCCGGCCAGGTCGAGCAATGTGGGGGCAATATCCAGCAGATTCGCGCCCTCGTACTCCCCGCTCAGCGGACAATTGGGGGCATTCAGGACGAACATGCCGTATTGCGCGTGGTTGCAGCTGTCGGGACCGGTGTCGTTCTCCCGCACGTGGATCTCCCGATACCCGACCGTTCCGATGGAACGCCAGTAGAGCCCGCCAAAGTGCACGATCAGATCGGGCGCGACGTTCCGCACCCGCTGATAAATCTCCGCTGGCTTGAAGACTGGAGAATTCAGCGGCTGGCCTTTGTCGTCGGTCAGCGCCTCGAACTTAGCCTTCATTTCGTTCTGGAAGGATTCATATTCGGCGGCAGGCACTACTCCCTGCGGTTCTCGGCCCTGCATGTTGAAGAAGACTCTGGCGTAATAGCCGCCTTCGCTCCACGCCCGAGTCTTGCTCCAGTTCACGTTGAGTTTTTCGAAGGGCGTAATGGTTTGCGGATACTCGTTCAGTACGAGCAATCCTTCCCGGATGAGCCACTCGTTTACCGCAAATCCTCCATCGAGGCGCTGCGCGCCGTGGTCCGACACAACCAGGACAATGGTGTCCTTGTCCAGCAATTCGAGAACTGATCCGATTTGCTCATCCAGCCACAAGTAGTACTCAGGGATCGCGTTCTGGTAAGGATTGCCGGGTTTAAATTGCACGTGCTCTGGATCGAAGTAGTTCCAGAAGCCATGGTGCATGCGGTCGAGGCCGATATCCACAAAGTGAAAATAATCCCATTCCTGCTCCTTGATCAGCCAGCGGACTACTTGCCACTGCTTGCGGCTCATTTCAAAAATCTGTTCCTTGAGCCAATCCTTGCGGTCGGTGCGGAAATTCTTCACGTCCACGGGATACTCGCCGACCAGTTCCGTAAGCTTTGTCTTGAGGCCGGGGGGATAGGTGAAATCATTTTTCACCGTGTCTGGAGTGAGAAAACATCCAATGCTGATGCCGTTAACGCGCCGGGGGGGATAGTTCGGCGGCACGCCCACGACGATGGACTTCTTGCCGGTGCGCGCCAAATGGTCCCAGATGGCCGCAGCCTTGATGGACGCTGAGTTCGCGAACCCTAGCTTGTCATAGGAGTGGTCCATGCGATTGCGGAACCCGTAGACCCCCAGTGATCCAGGGTCCTGGCTGGTGCACATGCACATCCAGGCGGGAACCGTGATGGGGGGAACCACGCTACACAGGCGGCCGTACACTCCGCTCTTCATCAACCGCCGAAGATTTACCAGGCGGTCGTCGCCAAACACAACTTTGGGCGCCGCGCAGTCCAGTCCAAGCACGCAGATTTTCATGTCGTTCGAGCTGCTAACCACCTTCTGTCAGGATGCAGGACTCCCGTAACAAGATAACCCAGAATGAGCGATCAATTCGCTGCCGCATTCCGTGTGTTTCATGGTTCCTTGGCTTCTTGCGACGTGGTGAGACCGAACCACCCGAAGGACCACCGAATTCCGGTTTCCTGGCCGGCCTGCGGTATAAAGGTTGTTCAGGATCACTACTTTATCGGCTGGCCCATGACCTCTACGTCCATCGCGCGACCGCTTGGTATTTTCGTTGCGATCCTCGCCGTATCCAGTCTTTTTCTATTCTCTTCCCCGGCCGAAGAGAAACGTGTCGCAATTTATTCCCTGGCGGCCAACTACGCGCTTCCGGTGGTGGAGCACAACGGGCAGGACTACGTGGCACTGCTCGAGGCTCTGGACCCCCTGGGGACCGTTAAAGCTACGGCGGAAGGCAAACGCTGGAAGATTCGCTACGACAAGGTGGAAGGCGAGTTTACATCCGGCTCCAGTCACGCCCACATCCGCCGGCACGACTTCGATCTGCACGCCGAATTCCTTCTGGAAAACGGGCGCGGCCTGGTGCCCCTCTCTTCTCTGGGACAGCTGCTCTCCGACATTCTGGGAGGGCCGGTGACGTTTCACGAAGCCTCGCGCCGCTTATTCATCGGCAGCGCCGCGGTCCATTTCACGGCTCAAATGAGCAAACAAAACCCGCCCACCCTGGTGATGACCTTTACCTCGCCGGTCAATCCCATGATCGCCACCGAACCCGGCAAGCTGCATATGTTTTTCAACCACGAGGCGGTGGTCGCGCCCGGCTCTCCGGCGCTGACCTTCGGCGACAAGAGCATCCCTTCGGCAAGCTACGAAGAGGCCAATGGCAGGGCTGAGATCACGGTGAACGGAACCGCACCGCTTTTTGCCAGCTTCAGCGACAGAAACCACAGCATCACCATTTCGGCTGCAGCGCCGCCCAACCTTCAGGCGGCGGCTCCAGGTCAGCCGACGCTCGCAGCTGCGCCGGCACCGAGCACGAACTCGCCGCCGGCTGGCCCTTCCACCCCGCAGTTCTTTGCGGTCGTCGACGCCAGTCACGGGGGCGACGAACGCGGCGAAGCCATCAGCGAGCAACTGGCTGAAAAGGATGTGACTCTGGCCTTCGCGCGCAGTCTGCGTCAGGAGCTCCAGGCTCGCGGACTGCGGACTCTGGTCTTGCGCGATGGCGACGCCACGCTCACGCTGGACCAGCGCGCTACCCTGACCAACCTAGCCCATCCGATGATCTACATTTGTCTGCACGCTTCTTCCGAGGGCCATGGTGTCCGGCTCTACACGGCCATGCTGCCCGCCAATGGAATGGATAAAGGCCTGTTTTTGGATTGGAATACAGTTCAGTCTTCTTTTCTTCCACTCAGCCAGCAGACCGCAGCCAGCCTGGCCACGAACCTGCAGCAAAAACAGATTTCCGTTCGCGTATTGCTGGCGCCTTTGCGGCCCCTGAACAGCATTGCGGCAGCCGCAGTTGCGGTAGAGATTGCGCCATCCCCGGATGGCGTCTCCAGCCTTAGCTCATCCACGTACCAACAACAAGTAACCGCCGCCCTGGCCGCGGGAGTGCTCTCGCTGCGCGCCAAGCTGGAGGCGGGCCGATGACTCCGCGTTCCCTGATCATTGCCGTAGCCATTCTGCTGGCGGCGTCGCTGGGTATGGGCGCCTATGCCTGGCACATGCGTCGGGTGGTGGTGTCAGAAGCTCCCGTCACCGCGGCCCAGCCAGTCGCCCCCCCGGTATCCGGGCCAACTGAGCAAGTAACCCTGTATATCGCCTATGATTCTCCGGGCGTCCTGTTGCCGGAACCCTTTACCCTTCCTATGCCGGAAGACCGCCAGCAACGAGCCCGTGAATTGTTGCGCGTGTTGATCAGCCGCTATCTCGAGAAATCTTCGCCCCACGCGCTGGCGCCAGGCTCGGACATTCGCGATGTCTATCTGGTGGAGCCCGGCCTGGCGGTGATTGACTTCAACGCCGATCTCGCCAACGGCCACCGCTCCGGAGTACTGGCGGAAGAGCTTACTCTGGCGTCTGTGGTGCAGACGCTTTCCGCCAATCTTCCCGCCATCAGGCGGGTGAAGTTTCTGGTGGACGGCAAAGAGCGCGAAACTCTGGCCGGCCACGCCGATCTAACCGGCGTCTACGATGTGAACAATGTCGCCCAGATGGCGAACGCGCTGCAGGCTTCGCAGTGAACGTCATCCACGCCCAGGCATACGGCTTTTGACAGATACTCTTGCTGGATTCGGAGAGCAGCTACTGCTGCAGCGAGAAGATTTTCACCATGGTGCTGGCCACCGCTCGGTGGCCTTTGAATGCCGGAACGAACTTCCATTCCGAAAGCGCACTCATCAGGTCGATGTTGTTCCATGACGCGCCGCCCATAGGCGCGGCGGAACGCACCTTCCCCGCCGAATCGATCACCAGGGTGACGGTCAATTCGCCCTGCGGCAGAACTTGGTCGGCAGTCCCGACCGTGGGAAAGCTGCGAGCCAGAATGGGTTCTGCCGCGCTGATTGGGTCTGGCTCCTCGGTTTCATTCACCTGCGTTGGATGTTGCGAGAAAACCTGTTGTTGCAATTCGCGTGAGGAAGACGTAGGGGTGAAGAGTTTGACTGTCTTCCTCTTCACGGGAATTGCAGTGGAAATGCCATCGAGTTGCGTATGCATCCCGGCGGCGCGCGCTTTTACGAGAACATCGCGAATCCGGTCGGCATCGGAAGCCGGCCACATTTCCGACAGAGCGTGCCATGCGTCCTGCTCGCGACCACTGTAGAGATACGACCATACGATCTCCAAAATCTTGACCTTCATTCCCCGCAGCCGGTGAATTTTCTCTATCAAAGAAGAATCGGTAGATTGCAGTTTGCCGTCGCTGCCTTTGAAATCATTCAGATCTTGCGGACGAAGTTGCGAACGCAGCGCCGCGATGCGCTTATCGAAGTCGGGAGCGAATTCAGAACTCACGTCCAGGAGTTTGCCTTTTTCAAAACGCAGTACCATCGGCGGGGCAAAATCCAACTCCGCCAGGGTTAAGTTGTCGATACCATTGAAGGCCGCAGTATCGTCGGTCCAGATTTCCACTTGACCATCAAGATCCGCGTCGGCAGCGTCGAAAAAGCTGCCTCCCGTTAAAGTGCGCAGCAATTTGGGCGGCTTTTGTAACGAGTAAATCTGGTACGTCATGCAGCAATCGTCTTTGGATTGCTTTATTTGAAATGCGGCAGCCGGCGCCCCCAGGCCAAGGTCTACACCGAAGGCATCGAGATCGAGCACCGGGATATCGGTAGCGACCGCCAGGTTTTGATCATTCCAGCTAAGGGTGGCTTCGCAAGATCGCACCGCAAGCGCCCCCTTCTTGGTCGCCCCCACGCGCACCTGAACTTTGTTGAATAATGCCGCTTCGAAACTACCGGTGCCATCGGTGCAGAGCACGCCGTGAGTCTGAGCGTGGCAGAGGGGAAAAAAGCAAAAGCATAGCAACACTGTCAAGCAGCCCCTCACGTCAGCAACTCCGCGAGGCGTGCGAACGGAATCGCGTTTACCCAGCAAGGGAACCCCTCCCAGGGGCGAGTCTAAGCTTGGTGCAAATCACACGCAAGAACAATCGGATACCGCCTTTCATTTACAATCGCAGCCTATGCACTATCGCTCGGATAATCGCTCGCCCGCTCAAATGCGCCCCGTCAACATCATCGCGGACTACATCAAGACAGCGGAAGGTTCAGTGCTCATCGAAGTGGGTAATACGCGGGTCATTTGCACGGCTTCCGTGGACGAAGCCGTTCCTCCGTTCCTGCGCAATAGCGGCAAGGGATGGATTTCGAGCGAATACAGCATGCTTCCCCGTTCGACTTTGACCCGAACTCCGCGGGAAGTAAACAAAGGCCGTCCCAGCGGGCGTACCCACGAGATTCAGCGGCTGATTGGGCGGTCGCTGCGGGCGGTAACGGACCTCGCACGCCTGGGCGAGCGCACTGTCTGGATTGATTGCGATGTGATTCAGGCGGATGGCGGCACCCGCACCGCTGCCATCACCGGGGCCTTTGTCGCTTTGGGCTTGGCGTTACAAAAGCTGGTCGAAGCCGGAACGCTGAGCGCCGCTCCGCTGCGCGACTTCGTCGCAGCGGTGAGTGTGGGAATCGTGGACAGCGAAATCCTGCTCGACCTCTGCTATGAGGAGGACTCCCGCGCCGACGTGGATATGAACTTTGTGATGACTGCCGGGCACAAACTGGTGGAGGTGCAGGCTACAGCCGAGCACAAGGTATTTGATGAGCAGCAACTGGGCAAGATGATAGCTCTCGCCAGCAAAGGGGTCGAATCCCTGATCGCCAAACAGCAAGCGGTCCTGAGCGCGCTCACGCTGAGACAATAGCCCCTGGGAGCATCAGGGTTGCGAGTTGGCCAATGCCCTTCCCGTGGACAAGAAACCAGCGACTAGTGCGCGTGATGTCCCGGATGGGAGGCGTTCTTGTCTGACTTTCCGTCCTTGTGCAATTCGGCGTGAACACTGAGCAGGATTAGAACTGCGGCGCAACCCCAGTAGAAAATCACCACTGCCATTCGCATACCGTTACCTCCTAACCTGTCGCCAAGGCAGGTAACTGCTTTCAAGATAAATCTTTAGCAAATTTCTGGCGGTGACGTCGGTCACTCTGCCACGCGAGGCATTATTATCCTCTTAGATTCAGGAGGCCTGCGACAACTGCTTATCTACCACCATCTTCTTGTTCCAAAGTCGCTCTTTGGTGGCCGTTTGTGATGAGCGTCACAGTGGCCGTTCCCGTGCTTTGGTTTACAATGAATTGAATTCAGCACTCATCGGAGGAATCTATGAAGCTTACGCCCGGGAAACTTGCCGGACTCAGGAAAGTCTCGAATGATCGTGGTGTGATTGCGGCCGCAGCTATGGACCAGCGCGGTTCGCTGCAAAAGTCTTTGGCCAAAGAAAAGGGCGGCGAAGTCGGCGACGCCATGATGGAAGAATTCAAGTCGCTGGTGACGGAGGTTCTGACTCCGCACGCCAGTGCAATCTTGCTGGATCCGGAGTGGGGACTGCCCGCCTCCAAGCGGCGCTCCAAGAATGCGGGACTGTTGCTAGCGTATGAAAAGACCGGATACGACAAGACGGGTCCGGGCCGCCTTGGAGATCTGCTCGATCACTGGTCGGCGCACCGCCTGAAAGAAGCGGGCGCGGATTGCGTTAAGATTCTGCTCTACTACACTCCTTTCGACCCCAAAGACATCAATGACAAGAAGCATGCCTGGGTAGAACGGCTGGGCGATGAATGCCGCGCCAATGACATTCCATTCTTCCTGGAATTTGTCGGCTACCAGGAAGGCGCGGATGAAAAGGGTTTCGACTACGCCAAGAAGAAGCCGGAGATTGTCACCGAGAGCATGCGGGAGTTCAGCAAGGAACGCTATGGCGTGGACGTGCTGAAGGTGGAAGTTCCGGTCAATATGAAATTCGTGGAAGGTTCCAAGGTTTTTGCCGGTCAGAAGGCTTATAGCAAGAAGGAAGCTGCGGACCTGTTCCTCAAAGCCGCGAAGGTCGCCACCAAGCCGTTTATTTATCTCTCGGCGGGCGTAAGCAATGAGGAATTTACCGAGGCTCTGCAACTAGCTGGAGAATCCGGTGTGAAGTTCAATGGGGTTCTCTGTGGCCGGGCCACCTGGAAAGAAGGCATCCCGATTTATGCCAAGCACGGCGCGGAGGCCTTCCGCAAGTGGTTGCAGAACGAAGGCGTAAAGAACATCAACAACGTAAATGACTGTCTCAAGGCGGCGACCTCCTGGCATTCGATTTACGGGTTGGAGCCGGCTCTAGTCGGCGCATAATCTTCAGAGGCAAAACGCACATCGTGGGGCACGGGCGCATGGCCGTGCCCATTTTTATTTCTAGTTCGCTCCTCTTACAATGTCATCGAAACGCGGGCAGATGTTTGTAGCAACGCGGTTCGAAATGATCTCCGACATGAACACGAAAACCGCTCTCATCACCGGCGCCTCCGGCGGCATCGGATACGAACTGGCGAAGCTGTTTGCCAAAGACCACCACAACCTGGTATTGGTCGCGCGGAGCGGCCCCAGGCTGGCGCAATTTGCCGATGACCTCCACCGGCAGTTTGGAGTTTCGGTGAAGCCGGTGGCTCTGGACCTGACAACCGCGGACGCTCCCCGGATTCTGTTCGATCAGTTACAGCGCGAAGGGATCGAAATCGACGTTCTGGTCAACAACGCCGGATATGGCAAGCTGGGCGCATTCGCCGATGTGCTCTGGGAAGTGACGTTGGGCCAGATTCAACTCAATATCACTGCTCTTACCCATTTGACGAAACTTTTTCTGCCTTCCATGATCAAGCAGGGTTCAGGGAAGATTCTGAACGTCGCTTCCACGGCGGGATTTCAACCGGGTCCGCTCATGGCGGTGTATTACGCTTCGAAGTCCTATGTAATCCTGTTTTCCGAGGCTCTGGCCAATGAATTGAAGGGCAGCGGAGTAACCGTAACTTGTCTGTGTCCTGGGCCGACTGACACGGGATTTGCCGCGCGCGCGGGCAACGCACATTCGCGTCTATTCGAGTGGTTTCGCCCCATGAGCGCGCCAGCGGTAGCCCGGGTAGGCTATCGCGCCCTCATGAAAGGCAAGGCCCTGGCAATTGCCGGATTCATGAACTGGCTGCTGGCAGAGTCGGTGCGCTTCAGTCCGCGAAAACTTGCAGTCGCAGTTTCCCGTTGGGTGGTGGAAAAAGCTGTGTAGTGCGCAGGACCTTGCAGTTTAGGACTGCGGAGTGAACCATCCTTCATCCGCGGCCACAAGCGCATCCGCCTCCGAAGGACCCCACGTTCCAGGCTTATACGGATGCAGGGGCGTCGCATTGCCCAGGATGGGGTCCACGATGCGCCATGCTTCTTCGACGTAGTCCTGGCGTGAGAAGTGAAGTTGGTTGCCGCACATGGCGTCCTCCAGCAATTCTTCGTAGGCCAGCATTTCGGCGGGATCTGAAGACTCGGTTACCATCAACTCGGTCATCTTGCCGCGGTATTCCTCGCCGGGTTGCTTCACCAGTGCCGCCGCCGCAATCTCCAGGTTGGGAGTCACGCGGAACCGGAAGTAGTTATGGGGCAGGCTATCCTCGAAAATCGCCGGAGCCGGGCGCAGTTTGACGATGGCTTCCGTCGCAGTCACCGGCAGCGACTTGCCGGCGCGAATGTAGAACGGGACTCCTTTCCATCGCCACGAATCGATAGACAAGCGCAGCGCCACATAGGTCTCGACCTGGGAATCTTTATTTACGCCCGGCTCGTCGCGATATCCGTCAAACTGCCCGCGCACTACGTCTTCCGGCCGCAGGGTGCGGATGCTGCGCAGCACTTTCACTTTCTCGTCGCGCACCCTCTCGGTCTCGACGTTGGGCGGAGGCTCCATCGCGATATTGCACAGCAGTTGCAGCAGGTGGTTTTGCGCCACATCGCGGATGGCGCCTGCCTGTTCATAGAACGCTCCCCGTCCCTGCACCCCAAAATTTTCCGCCATGGTGATCTGAACACTCTCGACGTATCTCCGGTTCCAGATGGGCTCGAGAAAAGAGTTGGCAAAACGGAAAAAGACCACATTCTGGACTTCGTTCTTCCCCAGATAATGGTCGATGCGAAAAATGTCGGGTTCGTTGAACTCGCTATGCAACGTCTGATTCAGCTGTTGTGCGGAAGCCAGGTCCCGGCCGAATGGCTTCTCCAGGACCACGCGGGCGCCCGCACTGCAGTTTGCAGCTTTAAGCTGCTTCACCACCTCTGCGAACAGGCTGGGAGGAATCGCCAGGTAATGAAGCGGGTGCTGGGCCTCGCCCAGTTCGGTGCGCAATTGCTGGAAAGTCTTGGGATCGGCGTAATCCCCGTCAATGTAGCGCAGCACGCTCATCAATTTCGGGAAGCCTTCCGGATCCAGGCCACCGTAGTGTTCCACGCTATCCTTGGCGCGCGCCTTCAGTTGATCGAGATTCCAGCCGGCCTTGGCCACACCGATCACCGGAATATCGAGTTTGCCGCGCTTGGCCAGCCTTTGCAGGGCGGGGAAAATCTTCTTGTGGGCGAGGTCGCCGGTAGCTCCCAGGAAGACCAGCGCGTCGGATACGGTCGGAGTCATGGTTCTTTTATCTCACATCAGGCGCGGTCTTGCGTGAATGGATAGCCGAGGGTGGCTGTCCCCACGTGATTTTAGCTGAAGGCTGACGGCTGAGAGCTGACAGCTTTCTCACTCCCACTCAATCGTGCCTGGCGGCTTGGACGTAATGTCGTACACCACTCGGTTCACACCCTTCACCTCGTTGACGATGCGGCTGGAGATGGTCTTCAGCACTTCATGGGGCAGGGGAACCCAGTCGGCGGTCATGCCGTCTTCGGAGTGCACGGCACGAATAGCGCAGGTGTTGGCATAGGTCCGGTGGTCACCCATCACCCCGACCGACATGACCGGCAGTAGCACGGCGAATGATTGCCAAATTTTATTGTAGAGGCCAGCCTGCTTTATTTCCGTCACCACGATGTCGTCACATTCCTGCAGGATGGCCACCCGTTCCGGAGTCACTTCGCCAAGAATCCGCACGGCGAGCCCCGGTCCTGGAAACGGCTGGCGCTGCAGAATTTCTTCCGGCATGCCGAGATCGCGGCCGATGCGGCGGACTTCGTCCTTGAATAATTCCTTCAACGGTTCGATGAGCTTAAGCTTCATCTTCTCCGGCAGGCCCCCCACGTTGTGGTGCGACTTGATCACCTGCGAAGGGCCGCGCACCGAGCGGGATTCGATCACATCGGGATAGAGCGTTCCCTGCACCAGCCACTCAACTTTTCCCTCTTTTTGCGCGATGCGGTTGGCCTCTTCATCGAAGACGGAGATAAATTCGGCTCCGATGATTTTGCGCTTGGTCTCCGGGTCAACTACGCCGGCCAATTTGCTCAGGAAACGCTGGCTGGCGTCCACGGCGATAAGGTGCAATCCCAACTTGTCCCGCAGATTCTGCTGGACCTTTTCAAATTCATTCTTGCGCAGGACGCCATTATTCACGAACACGCTGGTTAAACGGGAGATGCCGTTCTTGTCGCGCAGGGCGCGATCTACCAGAGTCGCAGCCACGGCCGAATCCACGCCCCCAGAGAGCGCGCAGATGGCGCGACCGTCGCCTACAGTCTGACGAACATTCTCGATGGTGGCATCGATAAAATGCTGCGCCGTCCAGGTGGAAGTGGCGCCGCAAATGTTGAATACGAAATTGGCCAGAATCTCCTTGCCTCGCGCGGTGTGGTGCACCTCGGGATGGAATTGCACCGCCCACATTCTCTTTTCCGGGTTCTCGATGGCAGCAACCGCATGGGGAGAACTGGCGGTGAGCCGAAACCCAGGGGGAAGTTCTACCGCCTCGTCGCCGTGCGACATCCAGACGGAAAGTTTCGTGGGAAGCTTTTCAAACAACCGCGAGCCGGGTTTCACTTCGACTTCGGCATGACCGTACTCGCGTTTGCTGGCGGCGCGAACTTTGCCTCCCAGGGCGTGCACCATGAATTGCAGCCCGTAACAGATGCCGAGAATGGGCAAGCCGAGCTCCAAGATGCGGGGATCGGCAGCGGGCGCGTCTTCGTCGTACACCGAAGAAGGTCCGCCTGACAGAACGATGCCGATCGGCGAGTAGCTGCGGATCTCCTCCAGCGGAGCGTTGCAGGGAAGCACCACGGAGAAGACGCTTTGTTCGCGGATGCGGCGCGCGATGAGCTGCGAATACTGCGCGCCAAAATCGAGGACAACGATGGATTGGGTTTCCACGGATGAGTTTCTCAGATTGGCAGAACAGTGTAAAGGGAAAGCCGGCAAGCCGCCACAGCGGATTTAGGGGCTGACCGGGAGCGGCAGGTCGCTCAGAATCAATTCCTCAGGATCGATGCGGCCATCGAAGGAAAATGAAGGGGGATGGTTCGGAGGACTCGTCTCAACGACTTGCGGAATTGCCAGGTCCTCATGACTTTCAGCAATATAAACGTAAGCAGCCAGCCGCCCCACATGCAAAAAATCGGCGACGGCAAAATACCCCAGTGTCACCAGCAGCACGCCGCCTAAAACCACTCCTCCGGGCAGCACCGCTAGAAAAGACAGCAGGAAAACCGCGACCGAACTGGCGAAAAAGAACGCTCCGCCATGGCCCAGGCCGAACCAGAAACTTGCCGCTAGTACCGGCCCCGTGCGCGTCCGGCAAAGATCAGCGGCGGCGGCCATCGCGCCAAATGTGTCTTCACCGTCCGCCACCACAAACAGCGCGGCGAACGAAAGGAACCAGTTCACCACCAGCCAAGCCAGATTTACCAGCATGAAAACCATAAGGAAGACGAGAAACGCGCTGCCCGGGGAGGGATCGTCGTTGGGCGATGCTGCACCTGCGAGAAGAATTGCGCCCAGGTAACCGACGGCTGCCGCCAGAGTAACCGCGGCGCGAAAAGAATTAACTCCAACCAGCGAGCGCAGCCGCCAGGGCCTTGCGGCGCGCGGGGAAGATGGTTCCGAAAAATAATTCAGCAAGGCTTTGAGCGTGGCCGCCCGTCCCAGCGAGGCCACCGCCACCCACGCCACGGCAAACGCGAGACCCAGCAGAAGGCCGGCTTCGCCCAAGCGCAGCGCGCTTCCGCGCAGAATGTGTTCCAAGGCACGGCCCATCAACACGGGCTGGCGGGTGCGCAGCAGGAACATGTCCGCCGCGCCCACGGGCAGAGTATCGAAGTATTCGACCAGCCCGAGGACGAACAGGGAAAGCCCGGCAAATCCCAGGCTCCAGCGCCAGGCAATCTCAGCCAAGCCAAAAGACGGCTGGCGAAAGATTGCTTTGAAGCCTTCGAGAGTCGGAGAGCGCCTCATCCGTGGCTAGGATAACGCAAGTTGGGCTGCCGTGGGTTCGTCGTGTCTGCCGCCAATGCAGGTCCTTCGACTGCATTGCGGTTCGCTTGGCGAACGGCAACTTCGCTCAGGATGTCCGGGTGAATCAGGATGACCGGGTGAATTGGCCTTAGGCCGCCAGGTTATTTCACGACGATGTTAACCAACTTGCCGGGAACGACAATTGTCTTAGCCAACTGCTTCCCCGCAATCATGGCCTTGATTTTTTCGTCCGCCAGAGCGCGTTCAAGAATCAGTTGCTCCGACGCGTCGGCCGTGACCACAATGCGACTCCGCAATTTGCCGTTGATTTGCACCGGGATCTCGATTTCTTCTTCCTTGGCCAGGATTGGATCGTAAGTCGGCCATTGCGCTTTCAGGAGATCACTCTTTTCGCCCAGCATCTCCCAGAGTTCGTGCGCCAGATAAGGCGCGAAGGGAGCCAGCAACAGAGCCAAAGCGCGCTGGGCCTCGGCAAGCAGCACCGTTGGAATTCCACCTTGCGCAGCTTTTTCTTCGACTCCATAGAGCGCATTGACCAATTCCATGATGGCCGCAATGCAAGTGTTGAAGTGCCAGCGCCCCTGGAAGTCGTCACTGACGCGCTTGATCGTCTGATGCAATTTGCGCTGAATGGCGCGGGCTTCCGGCGGCAGAGACGCAGCAAGCTGCGTCTCCACGGGAGCGTGTTTGGGTGCGTTGCGGACCACAAACCGGTACACGCGCCCCAAGAACCGCTGGATGCCCTCGATTCCCGTATCCTGCCAGTCCAGATCCCGGTCTGGAGGCGCGGCAAACAAACTGTACAGGCGCGCAGCATCAGCCCCGTAGCGCGCGACCATCTCGTCCGGCGAAACCACGTTGCCCAAACTCTTCGACATCTTGGCGCCGTCTTTGATGACCATGCCCTGCGTGAACAGGCGCTCAGCCGGCTCGTCGTTCTTGATCAGTCCCAGATCGCGCATGAACTTGGTCCAGAAGCGCGAGTAAATCAGATGGAGAATGGCATGCTCTACGCCGCCGATATACTGGTCAATCCCCCGCTCGCCGAACCAGTAGCCGGCCTTGGCGCTGTCAAAGGGCTCACGGTCGTTACACGCGTCGGTGTAGCGATAGAAGTACCAGGATGAATCCACAAACGTATCCATGGTGTCGGTCTCGCGTCGAGCCGGGCCGCCACACTTTGGGCAAGTGGCTTTGACGAACTCAGGCACCCGGCCCAGAGGAGAACCACCGGTTAAGGTGATGTCCACGTTGTCGGGAAGAAGGATCGGCAAATCTTTTTCCGGCACGGGGACAATGCCATCCTTCTCGCAATACAGCATGGGGATGGGTGTACCCCAGTAGCGTTGCCGTGAAATGCCCCAGTCCTTCAGGCGGAACGTGATGGTGGCTTTGCCGAAACCTTCGGTCTCAGCCAGTGCAGCCATCTGCTGGATAGCGTCTTCGCAGCTGAGTCCGGTAAACGGGCCGGAGTTGATAAGCTTGCCGTCCATCAGAGTAAATGGCAAGGTTTGCTCAGTGCCTTCAGCCCCCGGCACAATCACCTGCCGGATTTCAATTCCGTACTTCTTTGCGAACTCATAATCGCGTTCGTCATGAGCCGGCACGCTCATAATTGCGCCGGTGCCATAATCCATCAGGATGTAGTTCGCCACCCAGATGGGAACCTTTTCGCCGTTGTAAGGATTGAGCGCAAAGCGTCCGGTATTGACGCCATGTTTCTCAATGGCGCCGATATCACCGACTTCTTTGGCTTTGCGCTGCTCGGCAATCAACTGCTCGACCTTTGACCGCAAGTCGGCGTTGTCAGCGGTGAAATCCGCGACCAGAGGATGTTGGGGCGCAAGCTGCACGGAAGTTGCGCCGAAAATAGTGTCCACGCGCGTGGTGAAGACGGTGATCGTGGATCCAGCCGAACCGGTTTGTCCCTCGAGCTTGAAATCCACCATCGTGCCTTCGCTGCGCCCAATCCAGTTGCGCTGCATGGTGCGAACTTTTTCCGGCCAGCCATCCAGCTTATCGAGATCGCGCAACAACTCATCGGCATACTGCGTGGTGCGCAGAAACCACTGCTCGAGTTCGCGCTGTTCGACGGGCGTGTCTTCATGGCGCCAGCAGCATCCGCCAACCACTTGCTCATTGGCCAGCACGGTGGCGCACCTGGGACACCAGTTCACTCGGCTCTTCTTGCGATACGCCAGGCCGCGTTCGTGCAGCTTGAGAAAGAACCATTGATTCCACCGGTAATATTCGGGCAGGCAGGTGGTGACCTCGCGCGACCAGTCGTAGGCAAAGCCCAGGCGCTTCATCTGCGCCTTCATGTTGGCGATGTTGCGCAGCGTCCACTCTCGCGGCGGGGTGTTGTTCTGGATAGCGGCGTTCTCGGCTGGAAGACCGAAGGAATCCCATCCCATGGGATGCAGCACGTTGTAACCGTTCATCCACATGTAGCGGGCCAGCGCGTCGCCGATGGAGTAGTTACGCACATGCCCCATGTGCAATGCGCCCGAGGGATAAGGCAGCATTTCCAGCACGTAGTACTTGGGTTTGGTGGGATTGGCGTCAGCGGCGTAGAGTGACGGGTCGCTTTGCCATCGTGCAAACCACTTCTTTTCGACGGCCTGGGCGTCGTAGCGGTCGTCGTGTGGGGCTGCAGTTTTTTCTTCGTGGGGCATAGAGAGATGTCTTAAGTAGAAGGTAAACAGTGATTTTACAACGAATGTAGAGACCTAGCTCCGCTGCGGTAATGGGCCATTTCCGTACAAGCCTGTTTGTCATTCCGAAGCCAGCTTTATCGGCGAGGAATCCGCTTTCTGCCAGTGCCAAAACAACAGATTCCTGCGCATAGTGTCGCGCTTCGGAATGACGATTCTTTGGAGATTTTCAAACTGACCCACGACCCTCTGTGTCAGGCTGCATTTCCCGGCCGGGCAAAGACGTTCCAAGCAATGTGTCTACAGAATTGTCGCCATTAAATATCGGCATTTTCGGCTTCACTTCTTTACCAGCTCTTTCAGCGCGTCCACATTTCTGCGATCATCTCCCGGCTCATCAATCGGCGTTTCCGCAATGAAAGAGGCGTGGGCGAGTCTGGGATCGTTCAGCAGGCGGCGAAAAGGCTCTAAGCCGATACTTCCCTTCCCGATATGCTGGTGGCGATCAAGTTTCGATCCCCGCGCGGCTTTGGCGTCGTTGCAATGCCAGACGCGGACATTTTTGAGGCCGACGGTTTCGTCCAGATGCGCCAGCGTATCCTTCATTCCCGCCTCGCTAACAATGTCGTAGCCGGCGACGTGGGTATGGCACGTATCGATGCACGCGCCAATTGGAACGAGGCCGCGAAGTCTCTCTAGAATTTCGGCAACCTGCTCAAAGCTTCCGCCCAGAGAAAACTCCGCTCCCGCCGAATTCTCGATCAGGATAGTTAGCCCGCCCCGCGCCAGATCCAGCCCAGTGGTCGAAGCCGCGATGGCCGCCGCCGTCTGCAGCAGCCCAACCTCCCGATCCGCCCCCCGGAACGACCCCGGATGCAGAACCAAATATTCCGCGCCCAAAACTAACGCCCGCTCCACTTCCCCACGGAACGCCTCAATCGATTTCTTCAGAAACGCCGGCGTAACGCTGGCCAGGTTCACCAGATAATTGGTATGGATGACCAGCGGCTTCAGGTCATATTTCTCGCGCAACCGCTTCATTTGGTTGCATTGCGGCGGCGCCAGTTCATGCGGCGCCCACTGCCGCGGGCTGGAAGAGAAAATCTGAAACGTGTTGCAGCCCAACCGGTAGGCGCGTTCGGCGGCGTTCTGCACGCCGCCGGCGCTGGAGGTGTGAATGCCGATCCGCCGGGAAGTCAGGCGGGGTGCCCGCTTGGGCGCGGGTAGCTTCAGAATGTCCTGTGCGCGAGCCAGGGAGCGTGGCATAACAGCAGTATAGCGGCGCCATTTGCTGCAATCCCGGTGCAAACGATAGACTCATGGTTTGAGGATACGACCATGTTAGTTGTCATGCAGGCCCACGCCACCGCAGAGCAGGTTCGAGCCGTTTGCGACAAGATCGAGTCATTGGGATACCGCGCCCATCCTCTGCCCGGCGCCGAGCGCACCGCGATTGGCATTACCGGCAACAAGGGCGAAATTCAGGCTGGCGCGCTGGATGAAATGCCTGGCGTGCAGGAAGTCATCGCGGTCACCAAAGCCTACAAACTTGTTAGCCGCGACACCAAGCCAGACAACACTGTGATCCGTTTTGCCGGCACCGACGCGACGTTTGGCGGCAAGGGTCTCGCCATTATCGCCGGACCATGCTCGGTAGAAAGCCGCGAGCAGGCATTCGCTGTAGCCGATCGGGTAGCGCAGGCGGGCGCACAATTTTTCCGCGGTGGCGCTTACAAACCGCGCACCTCCCCGTACGCTTTCCAGGGACTCGGCGAGCAAGCGTTACAAATCATGGCCGAAGTTCGCGAAAAGTTTGGCCTGAAGATCGTAACCGAGGCCATCGATAACGAATCGCTGGCACTAGTTGAGGAGTACGCCGACGTCATCCAGATCGGCGCCCGCAACATGCAAAATTTCTCGCTGCTCAAGCGCGCCGGACGAACCAGGAAGCCGGTGCTGCTCAAGCGTGGAATTTCGGCGACGCTGGAAGAATTCCTCATGGCGGCCGAATACGTAATGAGCGAAGGCAACTACAGCGTGATTCTTTGCGAGCGCGGAGTTCGCACCTTCGTCGACCACACCCGCAACACGCTGGACCTGAGCATCGTTCCCGCCGTTCAGCGTCTCAGCCATTTGCCTATCGTGGTTGATCCCAGCCACGGCACGGGTAAGCGTAATAAAGTCACGCCGCTTTCGCGGGCCGCGGTAGCTGTGGGCGCGGATGGATTGATTATCGAGGTTCATAACCAGCCCGACATGGCGCTCTCGGATGGCATGCAGTCGCTCTATCCAGATCAATTCGATGAACTGATGGCGCAGGTGCGGCAGATCGCGCCGGTGGTGGGGAGGACGGTGCCAGGGATTGGAATGCACAGCCACTATCCTTCGGTGGCAAGCAATCAGCCTAATCCGCGACCTTCCATTCCGGCACGTTAGGAGTGCTTAGCCTCTTAGTTCCCTCTGCCTAATTCTCGACGCCCTTGGTGGCTTTTTTCAGCGCCCTCTGCGATGAGGTTTGATGGTTCCGGCAATAAGAGCCTTGAACCGCGGAGATCGCCAAGAACTTCGACGAAGGTCGCGGAGACCCCAAATCGGCTCTCGAAATCTTAAGGTTTGCTGAAAACTGAAACACCGCTGCCGCTGAACGCGAAGGCTGAAAACTCACCCCTACGACCGCACCCTCGAAATTTTTCCCGCCGGGTGAACCTTCGCGGCGGAGCGCAGCGAATTCTTCAATTCTAAATTCCGGATAAGCCGGTGCAGATAGTTGGGATGCACTCCCAGAAGGTGAGCGGCCTCTTTGTAACTCCCCTTGGCCTCTTGCACGGCGCGCAGAATCAGTTGTTTTTTCGTTTCCTTCATCGCAGCGTGGTACTTGGCCGGAATCGCTTCCGGCGGGAGATCTTTTTCCAGGACGGATTCCGGAAAATCCTCGGGCTGGATGGAGTCGGCAACGCTCAAGACCAGAGCGCGCTCCATGGCATTCTCCAATTCACGCACGTTGCCTGGCCAGTCGTAATTTACCAGGCAGGCCATCGCTTCAGGAGAAATCGCCCTCCCCTTCATTCGGAAATGCTTGCCATACTTCGTGACAAAATAATTAGCGAGACCGGGAATATCTTCGCGGCGGTCCCGTAAAGGCGGCATCACCAGGCTCATCACGTTGAGGCGATAAAAGAGATCAGCCCGAAAAAGGCCCATCTTCACCGCGCCCGCCAGATTACGGTTGCTGGCCGCGATCAGGCGAATGTCCACCGTGATGGACCGCGTGCCGCCAATCCGCTCGAACTCGCGCTCCTGCAGTACGCGGAGCAGCTTGACTTGCAAAGCCGGCGCCAGTTCCCCGATTTCATCCAGAAACACCACGCCGCCATTCGCGATTTCCAGGCGGCCTCTCTTCTGCGCGACCGCGTCGGTGAATGCGCCTTTCTCGTAACCAAACAATTCACTCTCCAGCAAGCCCTCGGGAATCGCGGAGCAGTTAATCGCAACAAAGGGTTTTGCTGCGCGCGGACTGTTGCGATAAATGGCGCGCGCTGCCAGCTCCTTCCCGGTTCCGCTCTCGCCTTCAATCAACACGGTGGAATCCTTGGGCGCCACCCGCGCGATAAACTGGTAGACCTCTTTCATGCGCGAACCGTCGCCCACCATGTTGTGTTCCAGATTAACTTCCGCGTTCAGCCGTGTATGGTCCAGTTCCAGCCATTGCAGACGGCGCGCATTATCCAGCGCCACCGCGCAAATGCCCGCGATCGCCGCCACCACCTGCATGTGATCTTCATCAAAGCGGCTGATCGCCTTGCTGGTGGCCAGGTAGATACAGCCGGTCATTTTCTGGAACACGGTTAGCGGCACGCACAGCAGCGAGTGCACATTGGCACTTAACAAGCTTTCTACCTGTTTAAACGCGCTGCCTTCGATATCCGTGGCCAGGATGGCAAGGCCTTGCTCCATCACCTGCTTGACGATGGTGCGGCTGATGCGCACCGTCTGATTCGCCCTGGGCTGGCGATGGCGCGCGAAAACAGAGCCAAACTTTTCGCCGCTCCTGCTGTCCAGGAGGATGGCACCGCGCTCAGCAGGAATTACTTCGAAGATCAAGCTCAGAATCTGCGCCTGCAGCTGATCGAGATCACGGATCGCGTGCACTACCCGGCTCATCTTCAACAAGGCATTTAAATTCCTGGCCACGCGTGAGGACGCGGGCAATTCCTTCACTTGCGGATCAGGCTGCAGGTAGAGGGCGTCCTGGGGCCGGAGCTGAGCCGTGGGGTAGGTTACGCCGTCTTTGAACTCGAAGCTCCCGGTGGTGCTCTCGGTCTCCTCCCGCAGCATAAGGAGAAAGACCGAATTCCCCACCGAGACCTGGTCCCGGTGCTGCAAACGGCCTTCCTGGACAGCAATTCCGTTGACAAGCGTTCCGCCGCGGCTCTTCAGGTCGCGAATGAAGTATTCACTTCCTTCACAAACCAAAACACAATGCCGGCGCGACAGGGCAGGGTCGCTGATGATCAAATCGTTGGAGGATTCCCGTCCAATATGAACTTCTTTGGCGGAGAGCACATACGCGGAGCCTTTCAGGGGGCCAGAAACAACCAGGAGTCTTGGATTCACTCAAACCCTCGTGCACCCCGTACTTACCACATTTTCAGGCCATAAGGCTGGAAACTCGACTCTTGTTCGGATTATGAAAAAGGATAGCTTTGGCTATCCGAACAGATACTTGGCGCGGGATCGCAGTGGCAGTCTCACGGCCGCAGGCATCGCCTTAAGTCAATGATTAGTCGGCAGTTAGTTTTCTAGCGTCACTTTCGTCAGCTGTTCATAACTATGGCCACGCAAGTGCAGGTTTGGGACTTGCATTGGCTCGGCAAAAGCGACGGGGGGAAGCGCTTTCGGCTATCGGGCCGGGCAATGTCTGTCGGGAGCCTGGCGACCCCCTCATCGGGCTCTCGATTGTTATGTGTGTGGCTGTGGGCGGAAACGGCGCACCTTGCCGAAAACCCTTAACCGATCGCGGAAATCGATAAGGGCATCGCCGCTGTCTCTGACTCTTCGATCGCTACCCCATCCCTTAAAGTCACGAACCTTCCAGAAATCGCCGGAATTCTCTCGCCGGGAACCAGGATTCCCACCAGGTTCAGAGGATCGGCTGCTGAGACGCTGACGATCTCTCCGTTCGGCGGCAGCTTACGGGTGGCACGGAGCGACTCAACTGCAACCGGCAAAGCAAATTGTTCGCCGAGAAATCCGTCCACAAAGCGGCCGCCGCGAATCTCGCCGCGGTCTTCCAGACGACGAAAGGCCATTTGCAACTCGCGCCACTTTGGCAGATTGGTTTCCCGCGCCAGCAAGTCACGGAAGACCACGCCGTAGCGCCTTAGAAGCATCCAACAAGTCGCTTCGACGGCGCGAGTGCGCTCCACCGCCTGATCGGTGTAAAGCAGCGCCCAGCGGCCGGAACTGTGCCGCGGACGTGTGGCGCGCCCGCTGCCTTGACCGGCGCGTCGTTTGGGATCGATGAGAGCCCGAAGGTTATCGAAGCCGTCGGCGGTAACGATGCCGGCGGCGACTAACTCCCAAAGCGCAGTTTCGATTTCCGCCTTCAGTTTGCCGGTGCCCCGGACAATGTCCGCGAAGAACGAAGCTCCGCGTTGCCGCAAGAATTCCTGAACCTGCCGCGCGCCCTCGCTCAAGCCCCGGGACTCGGGTTCCCCCTCGGCCGGATTGTGTGGAGACATCCAGTCGGCCTCCTCCCGCACGAAAAATGTGATCGGGGCAACGCTGGTCGGAATCACCCGCCGCTTGCCGGGCGCCGAACCTTCCAGGGTCGCCGGTGGGGTGAAAGTCTTCCCCAGCCAACTGCGCCGGTAAGGCACAGTTGGTCGAGCCACTTGGGATCGTAGTCGGAAACCCGCCGCGCCAGGATTTGCCGCTCCCAGGCGTTGGCCGGAATCTCGAAACCCTGCAACTGATGCAAAACCTCAAGCGTTGCACGTTGTCCCTGGGCCTGCGCTTCTGGCGCAACGTGCTGCCAGCGCAGCAGCCAGCGCATGAATTGAGCGGCGTTGACCGGCGCGATCTGCTTGCGCAGGGTTGCAACGGTGAGGCGATGAATGCGGGCCAAAAGACGCCGCTCACACCATTCGTGTGGCGCGGACGCCCCCGCCCGCGGTCCTTGGCCGGTAAAGTTGCCGCGTAGAATGCTGCCGCCAGCTTCCATCCGCAGCAACGCTTTTTCAATTTCTGCGGCAGGAAGGCCAAGAATTCCCCCAAGTTCTTCGGAGAACGTAGGCCCGATATGTGACATCCAGCCGCCGACCGTGGCAAGAAGTGCGTCTTCCTGACACAGAATCGCCGTCTGTATGTCTGCGGGAGGTTGTTCGAAATGAGCCGAAGGGAAAACCCGTAAGAATGGGTGGGCGCGCTCCGCCGCAACCCAGTAGCTCCGGCCATTATGGATAGCAAGCGCCGCGCGGCCCTGTGTCACCAGCCGCTCAAAATAAATCTTCCATTCTCGATTCGCGGAATCGTCGGGCAGCGCAACCAGGGTATGCAGCACATCGTGCAACTCGTCGACGTCACGCACATCCGGCCAAGCTTCCTCCCGGACCTGTGCAATGGCCGCCGGATCGAGCTTGCCCACTTCTTCCAGCACCGATTCGGGCAAGATTCGCCGCATCTCCACAGCTCGTGCCCGGCGTTCTTCCAGCGGAGCGTCGTCGAGAAAGGCATACGGGTTGGCGTTAAGAATCTCGTGCGAAAACTGGGAAGGTACCGGGGTATCCACGGCCACGCAGCGGATACGGCCATCTTCCATGCCGCGCAATAAATCTTTCAGGCCTTCCAGATCCATGGCCTCGGTGAGAACGTCTTTCATGACTTCATTCACCAGCGGGTGGTCAGGAATCTGAATGTCGCCTTCGATATTTTCCTGGCAGGCGGCCACGTCCGGAAACACCGAAGCCAGCAGATCGTCGGAACGCATGCGCTGAATTTGCGGTGGGACTTTTTTGCCGCTTTGAAAGCGCAACAAAGCCAAAGCGCGGCTGGCGTCCCAGCGCCAGCGCGTACCGAAAATTGGCGCCGCCAGCGCAGCTTGCTCGAGGATGGGCTGCACGGTTTCCGCATTCAAGAAATGAAAGACATCGGCCAGCGGAAAACTATGCTGCTCCGCCAGGGCAATGTTCAATCCGTTGTCGGTGGCGGCCGCTTGCAACTCGAAATTAAAACTGCGGCAAAAGCGTTTGCGCAGCGCCAGGCCCCAGGCCTTGGTGATGCGTCCGCCAAACGGCGCATGGATCACTAGTTGCATGCCGCCGCCTTCATCGAAGAAGCGTTCGGCAATGATTGTTTCCTGGGTCGGTACGGTTCCCAGCACCGCCCGGCCCTGCAGAATGTATTCGATGGACTGCTCAGCCGCGGAGTCATCGAGGCCACATTCTTCTTTGAGCCAGCGAACCGTTTCCGCAACTACCGGCTGATTCTGCGAAACCCCAATCGGCGAAACGCCCGGCAAGCGGTCGCTGATTTCTCTTCGCAAGCCGGCAATGTGCGCCGAGAGTTCCTGGGTACGCGACGGAGCCTCGCCCAGCCAGAAGGGAACAGTCGGAGGTGCGCCATGGGCATCCTCCACCAAAACACGCCCGGTCTTCCCTTCGACGCGGCGGATGCGCCAGGAAGCGTTGCCCAGCAAAACTATGTCATCGCGATTGCTCTCGATAGCGAAGTCTTCATCCAGTGTGCCGACGACCGTGCCTTCCGGCTCCGCGACTACGGTGAAGAGCGAGTTATCCGGAATGGCGCCACCACTGGTGATGGCCGCCAGCCGGGCTCCCCGCCGCGCCCGCAGTTTGTGATTGACCTGATCACGGTGGAGGTAGGCGCCATAACGCCCTCGCCGTGCGGCAATACCCTCGGAGACCATTTCCAGAACCCGTTCGTAGGCTTCGCGCGAAAGATTGCGGTAAGGATAGGCGCGCTTGATGAGCGCGAAGAGTTCTTCTTCGTCCCAGCCGTCGTTTGTAGCGCTGGCGTCCCGCCGGCTGTCGTGGGCGCCTCGCGCCGCCACCGGTGAAGCCGCGTCACTCTCATGAACTGCCGGCGAAACGCCGGCGCTACTTTCCGCCGCACACGCCGCCACAATCTGCTGCGCCAGGATATCCAGCGGGGCTTCGGGGATGATGAGCCGGTCGAGATCGCCCTGGCGAATGGCGCGCACCAGGGCCGCGCACTCCAGCAGCTCATCTCGCGTAGTTGCGAACAGGCGTCCCTTGGGGACTGCGCCGCGCCAGTGGCCAGAACGTCCTACGCGCTGCAGGGTCACCGCAATCGCCCTGGGCGAACAGATCTGCGCGACTAGATCCACCGTGCCGATATCGATTCCTAATTCCAGAGAGGCGGTCGCGACCAGAACCTTGACCTGGCCCTCTTTGAGTTTTTTCTCCGCGGCCAGGCGCAGTTTGCGAGAAAGGCTGCCGTGGTGCGCCGCCACATTCTCTTCGCCCAACCGCTCGGCGAGATGATGCGAAATCCGCTCTGACAATCGCCGCGTATTCACGAACACCAGCGTGGAGCGATGTTGCCCGACCAGTTCGGCCAGGCGGTCGTAAATCTCATCCCACATCTCATTGGTGGTGATGGCGCCCAGTGGGCTGGGAGGAACTTCGACGGCGAGATCAAGCGTCCGCTTATGACCGATATCCACGATGACCGGATCGGGGCGGCCATTGCCGGTGAGAAAATGCGCCACCTGCTCGATCGGCTTCTGCGTCGCGGAAAGGCCAATGCGGACCAGACGAGATCCTTTGGGTGGAGCAGCGCTTTCAGCGCTGCATTCAGATCCAGTATTTTGATCGGCATCAGCCGCCGAGGTGCTCCGGGAGCTAAGGCCAAGATCAAAAGAGCCGCCCTCGACGCAGCCCTGAAGGGCTGCTCCACCCAGGGCTCCTCCCCCCGCCGTCTTCTCTCCGCACCTCGTCTCTTGACACAGCACTTCCAACCGTTCTAACGACAGCGTCAAATGGGCGCCGCGCTTATCGTCCGCCACGGCGTGAATTTCGTCCACAATGACGGTCTCCACGTCGCGCAGGATCTTGCGGCTGCTTTCGGCGGTCAGCAAAATGTAGAGCGACTCCGGCGTGGTCACCAGGATATGGGGCGGCCGCTTCAGCATGGTGCGGCGTTCGTGCATCAGGGTGTCGCCGGTGCGGACTGCGGTGCGAATCTCGGGCATCAGCAACCCACGTTCGCCCGCCATTTGCAAAATCTCGCTTAGAGGACCTTCCAGATTCTTCTGGATATCGTTGCTCAGGGCCTTGAGCGGCGATACATAGAGGACCTCGGTGCGATTCTGTAGTTCTCCGGCCAGCGCTTTCCGCACCAGCCGGTCAATGCAGGCGAGGAAAGCGGCCAGGGTTTTGCCAGAACCCGTAGGAGCGGAAATCAAAGTCGTGCGCCCCGCCAGAATGTGCGGCCAGCCCTGTTCCTGCGGCTCCGTAGGAGTGCCAAAGCGGCGGACAAACCACTCCTGCACCAGAGGATGGGCCCAGGCAAGGGAGGAAGGAACGGGCAGCATGGAACAAGATTGTAGCACTTGGATATTCGCAAAATCTTCGCTGCGGGAACGCGCTCTCTGAATTGCGCTTTCTGAATTACGGACGATTTACCGCTGGCCCACCAGGATCATTGTCATGGCTCCGCATCCTGTGCTACGGTGGAAGGCAAATCTCACGCCTTCCGTATCCACAATTGCGGCACTGAAGTGGTGTGGTCCGCGTGTCTAATAGGTGCGCCATGAAAGACGCTGTTGACTCGCTCCCAGCCGAGCGGCCCCTGGGACAAGAAGATTATGCCAACCGCAAGCTCATCCGGCCTTCGCTAACCCGCGGCGATCACAATCACGGTTCACCCTCCTTGGCTGGCGAACGCCGTGATCGTCCGGAACGCGGAGAGCGCGGCGACCGCGGAGAGCGCAGCAATCACGGCGACCGCAACGGCGCCAAGAAGGGCGCGCCTCCAGAACAGACCAATGCGGAAAATTTCTACTATCAGAAACAGATGCAGTCCAAAACGCCGATGGTCGTGGTGCTGCGCGACGGCGAGGAATTACACGGCTTTATCGAGTGGTACGACAAAGCCTGCATCAAGCTGAACCGCACCAGCGGCCCCAACCTGATGATCTACAAGCCCTCGATCAAGTATTTGTATAAAGAGGGTGAGAACAGCCGGAAGTAGGGGGGGTGGGTTCGTGTGGGGCGGACACTCTTGTCCGCCGCCGTTGATGTTGGTTTGGAATTTGTATTCAAACTCATCGGAACCAGAAAAGAACCAGCAAGAAAAAAATCAAATTCAAAAGCGGTGGACAAGGGTGTCCGCCCCACACGAACTACAGCTTCGGCAGCACAATTCCCTTCTGCGACTGGTATTTACCCTTGCGGTCCGCGTAGCTCACTTCGCAGACTTCATCCGACTGAAAGAAAATAATCTGGCACAGGCCTTCGTTGGCATAAATGCGCGCGGGTAGCGGCGTGGTGTTGGAAATTTCCAGCGTCACAAAGCCTTCCCACTCAGGTTCGAAGGGCGTGACGTTCACGATGATCCCACAGCGGGCATAGGTGGATTTGCCCACGCAAATCGTCAGACACTCGCGGGGAATCTTGAAGTATTCAACCGATCGCGCCAGCGCAAAGGAATTGGGCGGCACAATGCAAACGTCCGAGCGCACGGTGACGAAGGACCGCTCGTCGAAGTGCTTGGGATCCACGACGGTGCTGTTGACGTTGGTAAAAATCTTGAACTCATCGGCCACGCGCAGGTCATAACCGTAGGAAGAAAGGCCATAGGAGACCACCCCCTCGCGCACCTGCTTCTCAGAAAACGGGTTAATCATGTCATGTTCGCGGGCCATCTTGCGGATCCAACGGTCACTCTTCAGCATGGGTCTCCTTGGTGATTTGTTAATTGGGGAATTTGGTAATTTGAAGACAACCGACAGCGGGGTTCAAATTGCCAAATTCCCCGATTACCCAATTACAAAATGCGTCCTGGCTGGCCTCGCCATCTTACGGGAGAAATCGTGCCGTTGACAATCTCCCTTATCTCCCTTAGCATCAATCACTTGATGGACTGTCGCGATTCCGCTGCGCGGGGAGTCACCTGTGATTAAGCTGGACATTATCAACGAAGTGGTCAACAAGACCGGCATCACCAAAACCAAGGCCGAACTGGCCGTGGAAACGGTTTTCGAGAGCATGAAGAATGCGCTCGGCAAAGGCGATCGTATTGAACTGCGCGGCTTTGGCGTGTTTAACGTGCGCCCGCGCAAGACCGGGATCGGGCGCAATCCGCGTACCGGCGCCGAAGTGTCCATTCCGCCGGGCAAAGCGGTCCGCTTCAAGCCAGGCAAGGAGTTGCAGTCCATAGATTAATCGATTAGAAGATTAGAGCCGCGTAGCCCCGGCTGTCGGGCGGCGTCCCCGCCCGCCTACGTCGTAGTACACCACAGCGAATTTTAATGTCTGACCTCATTCCCCCCGTTCCTCTGGTCCCGGAGTTTTCCCGCCCCATTGAAGTTTTCGTGGTCCGCCCGCTGAAGCAGCGCTACTGGATTCATGTTCTTTTGCTGCTCGCGACCATCTTCACCACACTCGTGGTGGGGGCGCGCATGGAGTTCAACTTCCTGCATCAGTTGCCGGTGTTCTATACCGGCTACGACAGCCTCAAGATTTTCCCCCTGAGCTGGGCGTTGCGCTCTTCGCACCTGTGGCTGGGCATCCCCTTTTCGTTCACGCTGATGCTGATTCTTCTTGCCCACGAAATGGGGCACTATCTGTATTGCAGCCGCTATCGCGTGGGCGCCACATTGCCGTTTTTCATTCCTTTCCCCACGCTTTTCGGAACCTTGGGGGCGTTCATTCGGATTCGCGCGCCCATCCGCTCGCGGTCGGATTTATTTGATATTGGCATCGCCGGACCGATCGCGGGGTTCGTCGTCGCCGTCATCATGTTGTTCTTTTCTCTCGGATTGTCCCAACCCGCGTCCGCAGTCTCCTCCTCCGACAAGATTCAATTAGGGCTCCCGCTCATCTTCCATCTCACGCATGGCCTGCTTGCGGCCCTGGGACTGGCTCACGGCGCAGCGGCTCTCCCCCTGGCACGGATCGAATTGCATCCCGTGGCCGTGGCCTCGTGGCTGGGAATGTTCGCCACCGCTCTGAACCTGCTTCCCGGAGGGCAACTGGATGGCGGACACATCGTCTCTCTCTCGCTCCGCGCGCGCACCGTCTGGTTTCCCGGGCTACCATTCTTGCTCTGCTTCCGCTGGCAATTTATTTCTGGCTAGGCTGGTTGATGTGGGCAGTGCTGCTGGCATTGAGCGGGCTGCGTCATCCCATGGTGCCCGAATGGCCGGAGCTGAACCCTTCCCGCCGCTGGCTGGCTGTTCTCGGCCTGGCGTTGCTGATCTTGACCTTCGCTCCCGCGCCCATCGCCCACAGCTCGATGCTGGAAGCGATTCAGGAATTCCGCTCGAACCGCTGACCGTGATTCTCGTAAGGTAGTGCCCTGATCTGTCGGTGCCGGATCAATCAAATTAGTGCACTACCGGCCATAATTCTCTTTCGCTTTGCCGCCAGCATTCAGATAGTATCGGTGCTGGCGGAGGAACCCTCTCATGCACCCACCCTCGGGCCTCGCGTCGCTGCCGCCATTGCCTTCCTTCGGTCACCCCGACCACGACGTCCAGTTCTACTCGGATGACGACTTCCTGGTGGATGGAATCGAAAAGCTTCTTCGTAGCGCAGTGGAGAAAGGCGACGGGGCCGTCTGCGTCGCGACCGAGAAGCATTTAGCCACGCTGGCGGGGCGCTTCCATATGCGCGATCAAGGCATGACCGCCGCCACCGGGCAGGGGCGCTATCTGCCGCTGGATGTTGCGGAGGTCTTGTCGGCTGTTATGTCCGACGGCAAGGTCGACGAAGCCCGCATCTCCGAAATCTTGGGAAGCGCGATCAGGAGAACCGGCGCCACCGTGGGGGGAGGAGAAAACCGGGTTGCGGTTTTCGGAGAAATCGTTGCCCGGTTGTGGTCGGAAGGGAAATATGAGGACGTACTGCGGTTGGAACTGGTGAGGAACCAGCTGTCCCGGCTAAACCGAGTCTCGATGCTTTGTGCGTACCCAATTCAGGGATTCACCCGCCCCCGCGATGACGAGTATTTGCAGATGATCTGCGGCGAGCATTCCGCCGTGATTGCCCCCGCATCCTTTCCTCTGCTGGCCGACGAGCCCGACGCTGGCCGGTGGTTGGCGCAGGAGCGGCAGTTGATCAAGAGCAACGGTGGACTTAGCTATCCGCAATGGCAACCGCAGTATCAAGCCGCCGTCCTGGAGACGGAGCTCACCCCGCTGTTCAAGAAAGTTGAAGTTGCGCAGGCTGTGGTTCTCACCCGGCTTCACGAACTGCGAGCTCGGACTGGTCACTATGCCGAACGGCGGCAGTTGATGCAGTCCTGGCGTATTCTTCAGATCATCAAGAGAGACGAATTGGGCTTTGTGGAATAGCCCGGAAGCACATCCTGCTTCGGCCGATAGGCGGCCTTAGACTGCGACGCGCCTCATCTTTAATCTTTGTCAACAACGACCGCGTTAACAACGACCGCGTCAACAACGACCGCGTCAACGATGACCGCCGACGCCAGATCTGCCCTAGTCGTTCACCACTCCCGCCGTCATCTCCTGCGGCGGTTCGCCGCCGACCGCAGTCTGCGCGATGATCAGCCGCCGCGCCTCTACCCGTATCTTCGGCAAGTACCGATAGAACAAAATCCCGCCGCCGATGGCCGCCACCGCGCCCATCGCAACCGTGCGGGGCGCACCCATCCGGTCCGCCAGCGCTCCGCCGAATAACGCTCCGAAGGGCGCGAGTCCCATGAACATCATGGAGTACACCGCCATCACGCGGCCGCGCAGGCGGTCGGGCGACATAGCCTGAATCAGCGTGTTGGAAGAAGACATCTGCAGCATCATGCAGAACCCAACCGGCAGCAGCAGGGCAGCGGACAGCCAGAATACCCGGGAGAAGGCGAACAGGGCGAGAAACAGTCCGAAACCTCCGCAGGAGACTGCAACCCACTTTCCCAATCCGCGTACGCCGCTCCGGGAAGCCAGAGTAAGCGCGCCCAGCAGCGCGCCCGCCCCGGTTGCACCCATCAGAATTCCCAGGCCGCGCGCGCCCCCATGCAAAACTCTGTCGGCAAAGATCGGCATGAGCACGGTGTAGGGCATCGCCACCAGGCTGACCAGGCCCAGCAAAAGCAATATCGCCAGGATGGGCCGGGTGTGGCGTACGAAGCGAAAGCCTTCCAAGATGTGCGCCAGGGGCGAAGCGGAAGACGCCAATTGGGCGGGACGCTGCACCCGTATCATCAGCAACCCGATGATGACTGCAATGTAGCTCGCGCCATTGGCGAAGAAGCACCAACCCTCGCCAATTTTCGCCACCAGAATTCCAGCAATCGCCGGGCCCACAATGCGCGCGGCATTGAACATGGAGGAGTTCAGGGCGATGGCGTTCATCAAGTCCTCTTTGCCCACCATATCCACTAAGAACGACTGCCGCGCCGGAATGTCGAAGGCGTTCACCACGCCGAGCAACGCCGCCAAAGTAAAGACGTGCCATACCCGTACCAGTCCGGTGAGTGTGAGAATGGCGAGCAGTAACGCCAGGATCATCGAAGCGATCTGGGTGCCGATCACCACGCGCTGGCGGTTGTGGCGGTCGGCGACAATTCCTCCCAATGGCGCCACTAGAAACACAGGGAACTGGCTGCAAAACCCTGCCGTGCCTAGCAGCAACGACGAACCCGTCAAGCGGTACACCAGCCAGGCTTCGGCAATGGTTTGCATCCAGGTGCCAGTGAGCGAGATGAGTTGTCCGCTGAAGAAAAGCTGGAAATTACGATGCTGCAAGGCGCGCAGGGTCGCGGGCAGAGATCGGGACCTGTTATCCACCGGGGAGGGCTGTTGGACCACTCGCCCAGAGTTTACTTTGGAAATACTAGTGTCTGACACTTTTAATCTTTCTTACAGATGGTCTTGGGCAACTTTTCGATTCTTTTCCGCCGCCGAGCAAGTGTGTCCCCTAGGTTATAACTTCTCACGTCACCAACTCGCCAACTTCCTCAAGAACCCGACCTGCGGTAGAGTCATCGACTGATGCTGTCGGGTAAAACACGTAGCGGCTTAATTCCTCAATCTAGAAGGCAAGCGAAAACAGCGGTTCGACAAAGAGCCGGCTGGGTTTCCGTTTCCAGGTGCGATGCAATAGTTCCCTTGGGTCCGCAAGTGCCAGGAGGATGCGATGAGCAATGAACAAGTCCGCTTCGAGCGCCGGCCCATGCAGCGCTTCGCTTTGCATCTGCCTGTCTCAGTCCGGTTGGCTGGCGCCGACCGTGAAAGTTCAGGCTATACCCAGGACCTGAGCGCCCGGGGAGTTCTGTTTTACACCGATTTGCCGCTGGCGAAGGCTGATGCGGTCGAACTCACGTTCGTTATGCCTTCGGAAATCACGCTCGCGGACACCATGCGGGTCCGTTGCCGCGGCAAGGTGGTCCGGGTCGCTGCGCCGTCCGGTGGAATGGCTCGTGGCGTAGCCGTACGGCTCGAAGGATATGAATTCCTGCCCGAACCGGAGTCGCTGACCCACCGGTCGGAGTCTTTTCGGGCGGCCGCCGTCGCTGCCCAGTCGGCACCCGAGCAAAAAGCAGGCGCATCCGGGCCCGCCGTCCATTCGGCCACTCCTGCGCTTCCCTGAACGGTCACGGCGTGTGGATATCTTCTGTTTTGTATCCCTTGCAGGACGTGGGTTTCGCAGCTTTGGTCACCTTCCCAATTTTGATTCTTTTACATAAAATATACTTTGGTTGAGCAGTGACACTTGCGGTACGATTTTGCGGAATCTCTTGGATTGTTCAGCTTCGCCAGGCATTCACCCGCAGTCTCGCGTTCCAGGCGAGGGAAGTGTTGGTGCAGGTCAGGTAGGAGGTACCAAAGTCACTTGGCTCAACCTTGATCCATTCTTAACATGCTCTTACCGGAATTTTCAGTAATCATGAGGCCTCTTTCATGCCCGGCGTAGCCGTAGCGCTCCTCGCAGAGGATCGAGATCGACTGTCCATGCTGCAAAACCGCCTGGAGAGCACCCAGGCCGGGCAGATTGTGTTTAGCCACTTTGGCTTCCCGATGGGTCCGAGCGATTCGGTCCTGCGCCAGATTCAGGACGTGCACGCTGAAGTCGTGATCGTGGATATCGACCCGCAGGCGGAGGAGAGAGCGCTCAGCACGCTGGAATTGATCCGCTCCGCCACCAACGACGTGGCCTTATTCGCCGTCGGCGAAATGCACCGGCCCAACACCATCGTGGCCAGCATGCGGATGGGCGCGAATGAATATCTGGAACGGAATTCGTCCCGCCGAAGCCATTGCGGAAGCTCTGAACCGTTTTGCGGCCTCGCGGATCAAGGCGCGCGCCACGGCCGGCCGCGCCCGCGTATTCAGCGTGGCCAACGCCAAAGGCGGCTCCGGCGCAACCACCGTCGCGGTGAATACCGCGGTCGCCCTGCAGGAAGCGCGCGGCAAGGTATTGCTGGTGGATTTCGCCCCCCTCGGCCACTGCGCGCTTCATCTGAACGTGCGCCCGGCGTTCGGGATCTATGACGCTCTGCAAAATTTGCATCGCATTGACACCTCCCTGCTGGACGGATTGATGACCGAGTGCAAGGGCGGGCTCCAATTGTTGGCCGCTCCGCCGCAGCCCTTGTCCCTGGAACCAACTGCGGCCGAACTCGCCCGGCTGTTCGATCTTCTGGTGACTCATTTCAGTTATGTGGTGGTGGATTGCTCCGGACGGGTGGACAGGATTGCCCGCCTGCTCTGCGAGCTTTCCAACTCGGTTTTGCTGGTGGCGCAAACCGATGTGGTTTCGCTTTGGAGCGCTGGCCGCATTCGCCCCTTCCTGGAAGAAGGCGCCAGCCGTGACCGCGTCCGCCTGGTGCTGAACCGCTACAAGAAAATTCCCGGTTTTTCCGACGAAGACGTTGAGAAAGCCACCGATTGCCGCTTGCTCTGGAAACTTCCCAACAACTACCAGGCCATCGCGCCGGCCATTGATAAAGGCGTCCCGGTAGCCTTTCAGGACAACAGCGATATCGGCCGCTCGTTCCGCCAACTGGCCAGCACACTGGCGGAAGCTTCCGCTAGCACGGCGGGCTCGCTCGATCTGGCCTATAAGCAAGACAAGCCGGACCGCAGAAAAGCTGCCGGCAATGTTCTGATTCCTTCTCTGCGCGCCGGCCAGTAAGACCGGCTTCCAGCTTTTAGTCCTCAGCTGTCAGCTCTCAGCCAGACACCCAAGTCCTTGTCATCCTGAACAGCAAAGCTATGAAGGATCTTGCGACGGCCGACATCCTGATCGCAGTTGGCGGGAACTGTAACGGAATCTGAAAGCTGAGAGCTGATGGCTGACAGCTAATGGCTGACTGTCAACTGCAAAAGCTGGGTTAGCTCCTATTTCGCGCCCGCGGCTTTCGCCTCGGCAGGCGCATACACCGCAGGATTGGTGCAAACTTCGTAGTACGAGCGCTCCGTCCATTGCTTCAAACTAAACTCTTGGGGATCAATTTGCGGCACCCGGCTGGTGCGCACCACGATCTTGCGGAAGATATCTCCACCCAGGGGCACCAGCCCGGCATGCAGTCGAAAATCCTCGCTGCCCCATAATTGCGGCAGTTCCACGCGGCACGCTTCCAGCGAAATCTCCTGTCCCAGCTGGCGAAATGCCGCTTCACTTATGCGGATCCCGTTCACGTTGTAGCTCAACAGAGAGTCATCCGGATTTTCCGCGGTGTCTTTGTCGCTGGCAGTTTGCAGAGCATACACATTAAAGCTGCCTTCCACCCGCTGCATGTTCTTTCGGATCCGTTTGCTGCAGGAGGCCAGCCGGTCGCTCTCATTGAGGGCATCGGAGATCATGATCCGGTCCTCGCCATCCAATAGGTACATGGGGGCCGAGTCCTGGAACGAGATGCCGATGCCAAGTTCCAGCGCCGGCAATCCAGCGCGTTCCAGCAACTGGTTGTAGCCGCAGACAATTTCAATAATCTCCCGCGCCAATACACAGGCCCGGCCCACGCTCATAGCGGGCTGGTTCTGGCGCTCAAGCAACGCCAAAATGATTGCGTCACCCTCCAGAAACACTTTGGTCGCGCCATACTTGGCCAGCAACTTGTTCACCGGATCGTAGAAATTCAAACTGAAATAGGATGCCGGATTCAATCCCCGCTCCAGCAAGGATCGGGTCAGCCGCGAGGAATCCCGCACATCGGCTTTCAAAACCACATGCCGCACGATCTTGTCTTCGGTGGGCACGTGCTCGTCTCGCAGCAGGAACTCATACAGTGTGCCGTTCATCGCCGAAAGTTCCCGCATCTTGTCGTTACCGATGAGGTTGGCGCTGTCCATGGCGGCATTGAGCACGCTCAGCCGGCGAAAATCGCGGTGATAGCGCAGGAAATCGCGCAGAAACCGCACTGCCACCTTGGCCCGTTCCGCCTCGCGGCAATTTTCCACCCGCTCCACCGCCGCATACAGGCGGGCCGCCGACTGCTTGCCATACTCTTCGATCAACCGCTCCACCCGGACCCGCTCTTCCCTCGAGATCAGGGCATTCTTCAGCTGCTGAGCGTTGATTCGCGGCGCATATTCGGGCAACAGGGGGAGCACTTCATAGCCGGCCACGATGTGATCCATCACTTTTTCCCGCTCCAGCATGTCTACCCACAGTTGCAACCGCGTGTTCTGTGAGCGCTTCTGCGGGCTGGAATCGTCTTCAAGTCCATCTCCCACCAGTTCCTGCGCGTTGTCGGGCACGTTCAGCCAGCGGTCCAGCGTGTATTCGTCATTGGCCTCGGCTCCCAGATCCAGCGAACGCAGGAAGTCGCAAACGATCCGCCGAATATGGAGAAAGCGGTCAGGATCGCGATCGAAGTTGCCAAACATGAAATAGTGCTGGGCATTCAGATAGTCATCGCGGCCGTCTTCGCTGAAAATCAGAGGATTCAGAAACAGCCTATATTCCGCCTCTGCCCGGGCGCCGAACAGGGAGCGGCGGGTGCGGGACAAGCTTTCCCTTTCAATCTCCCGCAAGGTGTGGAACAACTCCTGCCCCGCTTTGCGCACGATGATTTTTTTCAGCACCTGGAACGACGACACCCGCTCCCGGTACTCCAGCGCCTTCTCGTGCCGGACACCTTCGTAGTTCCGCAGTTGCATGCGGCAGCGTTCCACCATCTGGGCAAACTGCGCCGCCAGTTCCACCCGCAGAAACTTGAGGATGGCCGCGCGGGCCAGCATGTCCACCGCCAGACCTTCGGCGGCCTTGGCGCGATTCAATGCTCCAAGGTGCAACTCGGCCAGCAGCGGCTTGAGCTCGGTCGGTTCGGGGCGAGGCGGAACCCTGGGTTTGGCGCCGCGGACAAAGTAACTGGGCGGGCCCTCCTGCGGCGCTTCCGAAGCCAGCAGTCCCTCCACATTTCCGTGCTGCGCAATCAGGCGCGCCAGGTGCAAGCGAGCCTTCTCCACGAATCCGCGGCTTAAATGGACATCATGCCGCAGGTTATCCACGCCCAATTGCAAGCCTTGCAGGGAAAGCGCCGGCGCATAACCAGTCAGCAGCGGAGGTTCGATCGGTTCGGGGGCGCGTCCGAACCGGAACATTGGAATGGGAATCCGTGGCATCGTGAGTATCGCGGTTCTCGTCTAGGGCAGCTTTTCGGCGTGTGCCGTCGAGGAAACGATCACAGGCGCCGGCGCGCACACCTGCGGCCCGGCTTGTTGGTTCAGTTGCCGTCTTGCCGCCTATGCTAAGCAGCCTAGCACGCGATGAAAGGCGGCACACGTTACTCAAGTTTCACTTCGGTGCTACAATTTATTCAGGAAGGCCATACCGCTCGCCGCCGGAGGTTCCTATGTCGAGACGTGCATTGGCGGTTCTTCCAGCCCTGTTTTTCTTCGCGTTGTGGCTCCCCGCGCAGCAGAACCAGCCAGCCCAGAAAGCGGCCTCCGCCCCTGGCGTGGTGATTCCCATGGAAGCCGCCAAACAGGCGAATCCGGTCAAGTCCACTCCCGAGTCACTGGATCGAGCCAAGAAATGGTGGGCCCTTGACTGCGCCATGTGCCATGGCAAGGGCGGCGATGGCAAAGGCGAAACGGCGCGCGACATGAAGCTCCAGATACCGGATTTCACCAACCCCGCCAGCCTGAAAGATCGCAGCGACGGCGAAATCTTCTACCTCATCAAAAACGGACACCAGGACATGCCGCCCGAAGGCGAGCGCCTAAAAGCCGACGGGTACTGGGACCTGGTAAATTACGTCCGTTCCCTCGCCAAGCCCAAGTCGGGCGAAGAGAAACCCGCCGAGAGCAAGAACTAGGGCTCGCAACCCAGCCTCAATGGTGGCCCGTCCAAACTTGGCTTGAGCGGCAGCAGGTTACGTGCGCCGGGGAATCTTAGCGCACCAGAAACATTCCGAAAAAAAGGAACGGACCAGCGCGCTCAGAACTCGAAGTAGCCGCCAGTGCCCGTGCGGGCTTCGTTGTCGCCGTCGCCGTCCGACAGCATGGCAGCGTCACCGCGCAGGCTCTCCCATGCTGCCTGGTTCAGTGCCGGGTCCGCGCCCACCAGTTCTCGGATCATCTGCCACGCCGCCACATTGAGCGCGCCCTCCGGCGGAGGTCCCATGGCCAGCGACACCGAGCACTGCGGGCAGAAACAGATGCGCTGCGCCGACGACTTTTGCCGCGGCCTCACCCCCACGGTCTGCGCGAACATATACACCGCCACGGATTTCTGTCCCGCCTCAATCTCGCAGTTACAGCGCAGGCAATATAGGTTCTCCAAAGGTCCCCCTGGTCTCCGGGAAAACACCGACGACAAAGGGGAATACTGTCTCCTTGCCCTCGCCACGAAGTACGTAGAAGGATTCCCACAGGAGGGGATGCGGCTGGTGAACTTCGTTTGCCCAGCCTCGGTTTGCCGATCTCGCATAGCAAATGGGACAATAGCGCATGCAAAAATCTTTCACTACCCTCTCCCTATTGGCCGCCGGAATGATGTTGGGGAACGCGCAAGCCCAGCAGACTCCCGCGGCAAAACCTGCAACGGCGCCCGCGGCAAAAACTTCACCTGCCGCAAAACCCCACACCGCGGCCACGGCAAAAGCTCCCCTGGTTCTCAGCACGCAAAAAGCCAAGCTCAGCTATGCCCTGGGAATGAACATCGGGGCGGGTGTGAAAAGCCAACCGGTCGACATTGACCCCGACATCCTGGCGCGTGGATGAAGGACGCGATGACCGGCGCCAAGCCGCTGCTCACCGAGGACGAAGCCAAAGCCATGCTGACCCAAGCTCAAAATGAAGTGCGTCAACAGCAACAGGCCAAGGCCAAGCAGGAGGGTGAAGCCAACAAGAAAGCAGGCGAAGCGTTCCTGGCGGCCAACAAAAGCAAAGACGGCGTGGTTACGCTGCCCGACGGACTGCAGTACAAAATTCTGACGCCCGGCACCGGACCGAAGCCGGCGGCAACCGATTCCGTGGTCTGCAACTATCGCGGCACGCTGGTCAATGGCACGGAATTCGACAGTTCCTATAAGCGCGGCCAGCCGGTAACGTTCCCCGTGAACGGAGTCATTAAAGGCTGGCAGGAAGCGCTGCCGCTCATGCCGGTGGGATCGAAGTGGCAACTGTTTGTGCCATCCGAGCTCGCCTACGGCGACCACGCCATGAGTCCCGAGCTTGGCGCCAACTCGACGCTGATTTTTGAAGTGGAACTGCTTTCGATCAAGGACAAGGCGGCGGCCAACACCCCGGCAGCCACCTCCCCGGCGACTGGCTCCGGAGCCAGTACCCCGGCGCAGAGTGACGGCAAAAAATAGCGGGCAATCATTCGCTTTTAAAGGACACCGGGCCGGGGATGACGACTCTCCCCGGAACCATACTGGGCTCTAGGCAGAAGTGGCACGCATCGGGCACTCTGGTGCCATATGAGCCAGGCATCTGAGAAGTTCATCCAGTTGTCGCACCTGCACAAGTTGCGCCGTTGCGAGCAAGTCGCGGCGGTCTGCTACCGGCTTGGCGGCCGCGGCCTCGAATTCCTGCTGGTGCAGACCCGCGGCGGTCGCTGGACTTTCCCCAAAGGCGGCACGGAGCCGGGGCTCAGTCACGCGCAGGCTGCGGCGCTCGAAGCTTTCGAAGAGGCGGGCGTGCATGGCCGCATCGAGGAAGCATCGTTCGCCCGCTACCGGCACGGCACCGGATATATTCATGCTCATCTATGTGAAGTTTTGCGGCTGGACCCGCCGCAGGAGTTCGGACGCGATCCCGCATGGTTTTCCGCCGGAAAGGCCAAGCGGCGTCTGCGCCAGGGCCGCAAGGGAGATTGCGCAGCCGAGATCGGCGCGGTCGTGGACCGGGCGGTGGCGCGCATCGAGGGGAAGCGGAGTGCAGCACCGCGTGGAGTGCAGTTTGAAGGAACTAAAAAAGACGCGCTGCAGAAGGTGCAGTTCGAGGCTGACGCGGGAGTCGCCATGGAAACGGCCTTCGTGCGCTACATTCGGCGCGCAGTGACGCAGTTCGAGCCGCGCGCCAATGCGAATGGGCAACCCGGACTGCGCGGCGCGAAAGTCTTGCAGTTGAGCGCGTCACGGGAGCCGGAGAAATTAAAGGAACTGTGTAAACGACCATCGGAAGAGGAAGATAGGAAACCGATGGCCATCGATAAGACACTGATTGACCAACTGCTGGCCGATTCGAAAAAGCCGGAAGACATGATCGGCGTGAGCGGCCTCCTGAAACAACTCACCAAAGCCATCCTGGAGCGGGCTCTGCAGAGCTGGGCTGACCGACCATCTGGGATTTAAGTAACACGATACGGCAGGACATCGCAGCGGCAACAGCCGCAACGGGTCAAGTCGGAAAGCTCTAAAGGGGGACTTTGGGGAACTGGAACTGGAAACCCAGCGGGACCGCCAGGCGAGCTTTGAGCCCAAGATCGTGGCTAAGGGGCAGACGCGCTTCACGGGATTTGATGGCAAGATCATCTCGATGTATGCGCGGGGGATGAGCACACGCGAAATCCAAGGGCCTGGAAGAGATCTATGGGATCGAGGTTTCGCCAACCCTGATCTCCAACGTCACCGATGCGGTGGTAGAAGAAGTGAAGGCCTGGCAGCCCAGGCCGCTGGAGGAGTTGTATCCGATGAGTGTATCTTGGACGCCATGATGGTAAAGATGCGGGACACTGGGCATGTGCGCGAACCAGGCGATCTATGTGGTGCCGGGGGTGGACCTCGCGGCGGAAAAGGGAAGTCCTGGGACTGTAGGTGTGCGCCGGCAGGAGGGAGCCGAGTTCTGGCTGCAAGTGCTGACCGAGCTAAAGCGTCGCGCGGTGAAGGATATCTTCATCGCCTGCGTGGATGGGCTGAAAGGATTTGCGGAAGCGATCGAAACTATCTATCCTCCAGGCCGAAGTGGGGTTCTGCATCGTGCATCTGGTTCGGGCTTCGCTGAATTATGTGCCTTGGAAACACCGCAAGTTGGTGGCGGCCGATCTGCGCCGCATCTATCGTGCGGCCACGGCGGAGGAGGCCCAGCAGAATCTGGAGGAGGTAACTCGGAAGATGGACCGCCTATCCGAGCCTGAGCCAGTGTGGCAGCGAGAAGATGGGATCGCATCACGCCTTTTTCCACTATGCGCAGACATTCGCAAGGCGATCTATACCACCAATAGCGTAGAAGCACTGCATACGTTCGCTGCGCAAGATCATCAAAACGCGGGGCGCTTTTCCCAAGGAGAGTAAGCGCTGAAGCTGCTATTTCTGGCGATCCGGCAGGCGTGCAAGAAGTGGACCATGCCGTACAAATCTGAAGTCAAGCTTTTGAACTACTTCACAGTCCTATGGCCCGAGCGCATGCCCAGGCCAGCGGGAAGGTCGGCATAATGCAGCTGAGCTCTTTTTCTACGTGGACGCAAGGGAAGGGGAACTGTTCCCTTGCCTTGCAGTCCATGCCCAAAAGCAACCCCAAGAAAGACTTGGTGGTTTACACAGAAGACTGGACAGATCGAGCCAGATGGAAATCTCGCGGTGAAGCGGCGGTTGCCTAGGAGCCGTCCGTGCCTCTCACCCTTGGCTGGCCCACCCTTTTCTCCCGGGCTCTACTTTCTGCTCCCCAACGACATGAATCGCCGACGACACTTGGAATCGGACTGGCTGATGCAGGCATGGCAGGCTTCGCGTGGCGATTGCGGCGATTGCGGGCCTGACTCTTGCCTATCTTGCCCTTCCACGGAATGCGACTCGTCGTGGCGCGTCTCCACGGTTACCACTCTCACCAGCGCAGTCAGGCTATTCAAGGGCTTGCCCGTGTTGTACGTCGATGGAGGCTGCGAGTTCGTTGCTCTTCCACACAACCATAATTCCAGAGGCGGCAACAGCGGGGACTTGCCCGATTTCCTTAGCGCGGGCTTCAAAATTGCGGTCATTTCGCTTCCGTATGAGGGGTCGGAAAAATCGGGCTTTTGGACCGGCCCGAGAACATACAACTTCGAAAAGATAGACACCGAAGTTAAAGGCTATTTGAAGCAAGATCCGGACATTCTGCTCATGCCGAAAATTGATCCCGTACCCGGAGCGTGGTGGTGCCGTGAATTTCCCGATGAAATCAGTCTTCAGAGTGACGGAAGCCCGACCGACTCGTCGACACGACAACCGTGCCATTTTTCTTTTGCCTCGGAAAAATACCGGAGACTGGCACGGGAGGCGCTGATTGCTCTGGTCACTCACCTGGAAAACAAATACGGCAATCACATGCTTGGCTACAACCTGGATAATGGAATTTGGGGCAAGTGGTCTTCCTGGGGAGCGGACCAGGATTCCGAGCGCCCCGACCGTTACGGAGTAGAAGATTACAGCGTGCCCGCCAAGAGCGCGTTTAAGGAATGGCTGAAGAAAAAATACCACGATCAGCGGGAGGAACTTCAGCAGGCCTGGGGCGATCGAACCGTTACTTTTCAGTCGGCGGAAATCCCATCCGAAACTTCTCGAAAACATCCCACCCATGGAATCTTCTTCGATCCGGCCATCAGCCGCCAGGTCCCTGACTATTTTGAGTTCTTTAACGACAGGGTTGCCGGGTTACTGCTGGAGCGAGCCGCATCGTCAAAGAAGCGTCGCACCGGCGGAAGATTGTGGGAGTGTTTTATGGCTATCTATGGACCAACTCGCCCTCGCTTTCCCTGAACCACAGCGGCCACCTTGGGTTCGAGAAGGTGCTGGACTCGCCGGACGTCGATTTCATCGTCAGTCCTTACACCTATGACAATCGAGAGTTAGGCGGCGCAGATAATGCGCAAACCCTGCCTGCGACGGTCGCACTCCATCACAAGCTTTACTTCAACGAGGTGGATACGGAAACTCATGTCCACCAGCGGCAATGGCGAGGGGGAGACCTCTCTCCGCCTCCCACAGAATTTCGCCGAAACCCGCGGCCTGCTGCTGCGAGACTTTGGCTACGCGCTGACCGGCGGCTTTGGCATGTGGTACATGGACCTGCTGGGTGAAATGTTTCATGACCCGGAAATCACGCGACTATTTTCGGAGGTTCGTGCCATCGACCAACGTTATCTGCTGGCGGACAAGCGGCCAGGCTGCGGATGTGGCCGTGGTTCTCGATGAAGACAGTTTTACGTACTTCGCCGACCAGGAGCCTCTTTTCTTGCCGCTGCTCGGCCGCCCAGAAGCAGTGGGAACTGGTTTTTATGGGAACGCCGTTTGACACGGTGCGCCTGAACGATCTGGAATTCAATCCGGCTTTGCGGATTACAAGTGCTATATCTTCCTGAACACGTTTCGAGTGAGCGCCGAACAGCGTGCCGCTTTACACGCCCGCTTCCGGCGCAACCATGCGACTGCCGTGTGGGTGTGCGCGCCCGGCTATATTGACAAGACTCTGTCCGTTAAAAGCATGAGCGCGCTGACCGGCATACGGCTGGAGGGAAGAGAATTATCGCGGGAGAACTGCGAGTGCAGCTAACCTCTCAGCGTCGCCCGTACACCGCTTCTCTCCCGGCAGGATTGGCTTACGGAACGAACGTCTAGGTGGACGAAATAGACAATCTATTTTGGACCGGCAGGTCTATCTTCAAACATTCGCCGGGCGCACTTCTTCCCGGTTTTAGCATGAGTCCTCGCTTTTAGGGAACGATGCAGACAGCGCAAGAGTCCTTGGGCGCTTGGTCGGTATAACGATCACGTTATTGGTCAAGCAGCAACCGGGATGGACTTCAGTCTATTCCAGCGCGCCGATTCTTCCTGGGCATGCTGCGCAATATCGCAGGCGCCGGCTGCAACATTTACAGCGATGCCAATGACGTTGTGTATTGAACCAACACCTTTTGGTGATCTATGCACCCACGGCGGGTTTTGCGCCGGCAACCGGCTTCCGCGTGCGGCCCGCGTAGTGGACCTCTTGCAAAATAAAACGCTGGCTGCCATGCAACGCGATTCACGTTAATCATGTCGGCGAATAAAACAAAATCCTTGCTCTCAATAACTTTCATGAACCTGATCTCGCGGGTGCCCATCCTCATGAGTCGCGCTTTACAAACTGGTGTATGACCCCCCACATAGAATAAGTAATACATATAGATACTTGTTGAAAGCCGAGTCCGAGTTATAGCTTCGGGACATGAATGAGCGATCTTGGGTTCGGCTATACCAAACAGGAACAACAGGAGTTGCGGCGCTTGTTGCAGAGTGGTTTGCAGCCCGTGCGGACGGTGCTGCGGGCTTTGGCCCTGCGGCAACTGGCCGAAGGGCAAGTCATCGCCAGTCAGCGGCGTGGCGTTAACGCCCAGAGAGACCGTATGGCTAACCAGCAGACGCTATCGGCAAGGCGGCCTCGAGCGGGCCTTGTACGAGCGGGCGCGGCCGGGCGCTGCTGGATGCGCAGCACCGGCAACGCATTGTGGCCCTGGTGTGTGGTCCGCCGCCGGAAGGCCGCGCAGCGCTGGACGGTGCGCCTGCTGACCGAAGAAGTGGTGAAGCGCAAACTAGTGCCGCGGGTGGGACGGGAGACGATCCGGGTCTTGCTCGAAAGCCACGACCTGAAGCCGTGGCGGGAAAAAAATGTGGTGCGTGGCGGAACTGGATGAGGAGTACATCCGGCGCATGGAGGACATCTTGGCGGTGTACGAAAAACCACTGAGTGGCAGGAGCCGGTGGTGTGGACGAAAAACCAGTGGTGCTCCACCAGGAAGTTCGGTCCCTCCCCAGGCCATGCGGCCGGGGCAAGTGGCGCGGCGCGATGGCGAATACCAGCGTGGCGGCACGGCCAACGTGTTTTGCGGGGTGCAGCCGAAAGCAGGCCGGTACTTTCCAAGGTGACGACCCCGCTTATCGCCTGAGTTTGCCGACTCCTCTTGGAGGTCGCAATCCGTTATTTGGGAGGCGTTTCCATCCATTTTGGTGCTGGACAATCTGAGTTCGCATACGCGCAAGGCGGTGGTGGAACGCTTTGCGCAGAGAAGGCAGACTGGCTGTGGAATCGTTTGGGTCCACTACGCCCAGCGTGGCAGTTGGCTGAATCAGGCCGAGATCGCTATCAGCATGTTCTCGCGGCAATGCCTGGGCCACCACAGATCGGAGATCAAACTTCTCTGCGGAGACAAACTCAGGCTTGGAGCCATCATATGAACCGTCATCACGTTCTGTTCCAATTGCAATTTACTCGCAAAAAGGCCCCCGCCACGTTTGACTACACAATCAGGCGGTCACGGTACTAGGGTGGGTTTTCCACGGGTTCACCCGCTTGGAATTCTGTTTGAATTTCTGAAGATAAAGTGAACGTCCAGCGACCGCAGAATTCCTCTCTACGCGCGTCCTTGCTCCGCCTTCTGGCCTCGCCAAGAGTTGGGGCGCTTTCTCCTTGCCGGGCTATACTTTTCTTTCAACAGCCCCTCGATAGCCTCCGCCTTCGAGGTGCACTTGCCGCGGAACATGCGGTAGAGGAAGACGAAGTATCCGAGCGCGATCACTTGCCCCGAGCGACCACCAGGTTATGCCCACGACCAGGCCGTGGTGTCCGGCGGCGGAGTTGTAGATGGTGAGGCTGTAGCTTGGATCCGTGCTGGCGGGCAGCACCAGAGGATAGAGCGCAAACACCGCGCCGACCAGCATCACCGTGATGTACACGCCCGAGGCAACGAAAGCCAACTTCTCTTTGTTGGCGCGAGTCCACAAGAGAACTAGCAGAGTCTCGCCAGCACCAGCACGGGCACCAGCAGGCCGACCGGATAGTTCCGATAGTTCTTCATCACCTGCGGGTTGACGTAGTAGGTGGCGGCCAGGCTCAGCAGGGTCAGAACAAGTTGAACCGGCCACAGCCCAGAGCGATGCCGCGGGCGCGGCGGGCTACGTCGCCTTCCGTTTTGGTCACGATGTAAAGCGAGCCATGGATGGTCAGCGTGACCAGAGCGACAACTCCGGCCATCACCGTGTACCAATCGAGGATGCCGTTTTGCGCGCCCACCCGGAAGTTGGTCCAGAGCGGCTCGAAGAAGTACCCGTCGGATTGCAGAGGCACGCCCCGGATTACATTGCCGAGCGCGGCTCCGAAGAAGATAGCGAGTAACGCGCTGGACCCGGAGAAGACAACATCAAAGAACGATTGCCACACCGGGTTATCCACGTGAGTGCGGAACTCGATGCCGATGGCCCGCAGCATGAGCAGCCAGAGCACCATCATCAGCGGGAGATAGAAGCCGCTGAAGCCGGAGGCGTAGAGCTGGGGGAAAGCAAAGTAGAGAGTGCCGCCCGTGGCAAGCAGCCAGACTTCGTTGCCGTCCCAGACCGGGCCGATGGAACGGAGGATGGTGCGGCGCTCGCCGCTGGTGCGGGCGGCAAACAGATAAATGATGCCCGCGCCCAGGTCGAAACCATCGAGCACAACATAGGCCGCCAGCATGACGGCGACGATCATGAACCAGAGAGTTGGCATAAGTCCTCAGGGGCTAAAGCCCCTCCTCGGTTAGCAACTTTTTGCAGGCCTAAGGCCTGCTCCACCCAAACCCCTTGTCCGCTAGTGAGCCAATACCACGTCCGCGGCGGGGCCGCGCTCAATCTCGCGCCGCACCAAAAACAGAAACAAAATTCCCAGGACGAGGTACATGCCCATGAAGCCAAGCAGCGTAAACATGCCGTTGCCCGCGGAAACGGTTTTGGAATAGCCGTCGGCGGTGCGCATCAACCCATAAACCACCCAGGGTTGGCGGCCGAGTTCCGCGGTCATCCATCCCGCAGTGTTGGCAATGTAGGGAAAGGGCAAGCTCAGCACCAGAATCCACAGCATCCAGCGGGCGTCGTACAGCTTGCCTCGCCAAAGCAGAAAGACAGACACCAACATGACGGCAATGAAGATGGTCCCCAGTCCGACCATGATGTGGTAGCTGAAGTAGAGCAGCGGCAGGTTATCTGGCCATTGGTCAGGGGGGAACGAATTCAGTCCTCTCACTTCCGCTTTCCACCGCTGGTAGGTGAGGAAGCTGAGCATGTTGGGGATGACGATGGGATTATCAATTTTGCGCTGCGCCACATCGGGCTGGCCGATAAGTACCGAGCGGCGCGCCCGGTTGGCCGTTGAAAAGACCTTCCATCGCAGCCAGCGTGACCGGCTGATTGTGGGCAATCATGCGGCCTTGCCCATCTCCGGTGGGAAACAATTGCAGGACGCTGAACACGCAGCCGGCGATGACTCCCACTTTCACGAACTTCCTGGCGTGATCGGCATACTTGCCCCACAGCAGATAGAACGCGCCTACCGATGCCATGACGAATGATCCAGTGATCCCGGCGCCGCTCATGTTATGGGCGTATTGCCACCAGGCCCAGGGATTGAGCACTAACTGCCAAAAGCTGGTGAGCTGGGCGGACCCATCGGGCGCGAAGGCGTAGCCGACGGGATGCTGCATCCAGGCGTCGGTGGCGATGATGAAAAATCCGGAAAGCCAGGAGCCGAGGAAAACCGCGACGGCAGACCACCAGTGGGCCCGCGGGCTGAGCCGCTTTTCGCCGAAGAGAAACAGTCCAAGGAAAGCGGACTCCAGGAAAAAGGCGAACATGCCTTCCATGGCCAGCGTCTGGCCGATCACGCCTCCAGCGAAACGCGAGAAATCCGACCAGTTGGTGCCGAACTGAAATTCCATGGGAATGCCGGTGACCACGCCCAGCACAAAATTGATGCCAAAAATGCGCGCCCAGAAGCGCGCAGCCTGGTTATAAACTTCATCGTTCCGGCGCAGGCCAAGGGTTTTGAGCACCACGATGAGCGGAGCGATGCCCATGGTGAGCTGCGGGAACAGGTAGTGGAAGGTAACGGTGAAGGCGAAATGGAGGCGATGAACCAGCAGTGCGCTATCCATGATTGAGTCCAGCGATTGAGTCCAGCGGCAGACGCGAAATTATGCCAAATGAGCAGGTTAGGGAAATGTGATCTCCGTCACACTCCGCCGGTCACTCCGGCTGTGGAACTGTGCTCCGCCAGGCGGACGCCCCTACGCGATTTGTTCTCTATCCGTGGTCCCGGCGCCTTTGCAAGTGGGCGCGGCGAATTTCGCGGCGGCGGCCGGCGTCGTCATAGCGGCGTTTCTGCTCGTCGGTTTCCGGGATGACGGGAGGAACTGGAATACGATGCCCTTCCTTGTCCACCGCGACGAACGTCAAATAGGCAGAGCTGACGTGCTTGGACTCCTCGGAAATATAATTCTCCACCCAAGCTTTGACCCCTACCTCCATCGACGTGTGAAACACGCGATTCACTGAGGCGCGAAGAATGACCAGGTCACCCATGTGGACAGGGACGAGAAAGTCCATGTGGTCCACGGATGCCGTGACGACGCTGTTGCGAGCGTGGCGGTGGGCGGCTAGCGCGCCGGCAATGTCAATCCAGTGCATGAGTCGGCCGCCGAGCAGGCCGTTCAGTGGATTGGTATCGTTGGGAAGAACGATTTCGTTCATCTCGGATTGCGAGGCGCGGACGGGGCGAGGCGTTAGTTTGGCTTCGGGATTCATGCGGTCGCGCTCGACAACAGTTCGGCCGACGGAGTTCTCCGGCGCAAGTAGGATTCCACATAGCACTCCGCCATTTTCTGAATGCGCGCATCGGAGTGGACGGACAACCATTCCGCGAGTCCAACATCATATTGCAGTTTGCCGTGAGCGGCGGGACGGTGACCTAACTCGCAGACGAACCATAGCTCAAGCTGCGAGCCGCGGTCACGAGCGATGGAGAAACGAACTGCGTCGGCAGTGCGCTCCTTGGGCAGATGAGGACAAGCTACCGCGTAGCCCAGGTTGCAATGCTCTCTGAGACTTTGATCGGATGGCATAGCGCCTTCGTTTCCGGGAGCGCTGCAGTGGCCGCTCCAGCCACCGCCGAGCGGAAGCCGCGAAGGATGAAGCCAGGCGGCTTCGGACTTGTGCGTGGGCATGAAATACGGACAGGCCAAGGTTGGTTCCTCCTTCCAGTTAACCAGTCTACTCAGTAGGAGGGCAGCGCTCCAGTGCAGGAAAAGATTCCCTGAGAAGAACCGCGCAAACCTTCCAAAATTGCCGCCGCTCCGGGAGCATGACGATTGGGGCTAAAATGCACGCACGTGGGAAAAAGATCAAAATCGCCAGCCTTGGTCATGAGCTTAGTCCTTGCGTTTGCCGGCCTAGGCAAGGCGGCGCAGAGTCAACTGTCAGCTCCGACGCTTCTGAAATTTTCGGCGGACAATGCTGGCAGACAAACGGCGACTATGAGGTTTTCATCAGAGCTTTCGACGCTTTGGAAAGGCAAGAGATTTGCAGCGCAAGCACACGCGGGGAATTTCAGCGTCGTTTGCACATGGGATCAACCTATTCCTCTCTACATTGACCTAAGCGCTGCCGCAGGTCACGGACTGCCGGGTCGGATTGGCCTCGCCGCAGGAAACGGACAAAGCCCCGTTACCGTTGAAACCCAGATAAGTGAAGAAGACGCAGCACGCGGACCGATCTATATAGAGATTAGTCGCATGACTATCGGCCGGCAAAACGGGGTGCTGCGAGGCACAATTGTTGTGAGTATCCCTGCGAGTGGAAGCGAGGATACGAACGGGGAGCAAGTTGCGAGTACCGCCCTACAAGAAGGCAGGCTACTTTCTCTTTCGGAAGTCAACACGGCGGAAGCGAAGCTAAGGACTGATCCGCACGATTGGCCGACTCGTCTCTCATTGCTCGCCTACTATTCCTCGAGCGCGGATTTGCGCATGAGCAGGCATGAGATCGTTGCGGCGCGGCGCCGACACATCCTATGGGTCATCGAGAACCGGCCCTCGGCAGAAAACATTTTTCAACTCGGCGAGCTCAACATCAGCGGCAAAGGACCACTGGCTGATCCAGAAGGTGCGATACTCGCCGAACGCGCTTGGCGGCGCGCCGTCGACGACCCTGCCCGGGAAAGGCAGACATTTCTCAACGCTGCATGGTTCTGTGCGGAAGCAGATCCTTTTTTCTCCGAACGGACGCTGCAATCGGCTATCTCTTTTTTCCCCGACGATACCCCCTCCCAAAGCGAGCTCGGCTGGTTGTACGCGATATCGCTAGCTAACGGGAGTGACGGGGCCTTCGTCCAGCATACTCGCAGTGTTCTAGCCGCCTCCCAAGACGTAATTTTGCTATCCTCAGCAGCTCTTGTGCTCTCAGTGCCGACGCTATCGGCGGGGTTCACAAAACCAAAGTACATTGATATGGCGGAGGACGCAGCGTCACGGGCAGTTGCGATTCAGCCTTACAACCCCTATGCCTTGATCTCGCTGTTGCAAGTTCTGAGTGTGGAAGTAGTAACAGCAGAAACTAAGGATCAGCGAAGCTCGGCTGAAAAGAAGACCTATGAGCTCTTTCGGCACTTCGATGAGATGACGCTGGAACCGGCGAAACTCGCGCTGCTGTTGCCGGTACTTGCCGATCTTGCAATCGACGTGAAAGATGATGAATCGGCAAAAGGCTATGCCAAACGGGCTCTTGCGCTGGCCAATGGACCGGGTGGGTTCACCGTCCTGGAAACGGCTGCTGGATCGAACATGATCCACGAAGCGAACGACGCTCTGGGACGCATAGCCCTTAGCGCCGGCGACCTGAAGTCAGCTAAGGAATATCTTTTGAAAGCCGCCACCATGCCGGAAACGGCGATGAGCAAGTTCGGGCCACGGATGTTGCTGGCCCAGGCTCTTCTCGACCGCGGCGAGTACGCGGTTGTCCTGCAATACCTTGGAATAATGAAAACCCGCTGGAAGAGTGGCAGTGCGAAGCTAGACGGTTGGATTGTGGGCATTCAACAGCACAAGCCGCAGAAATTGAATCTTGTAGACACCCTAGGTCCGTCGGCCCCGCTCAACTAAGTCGGAAGCCGAAAAGGGGTCTTGCTTTATCGCTCACACGGCTTCAGACATGTTTCTTTGTAAAATGCACCGGTCCAGGTAGGATCACATTCTATGGATCGAATCGCGATGCTGAACGAAATCCTGACGCAAAATCCTGGCGACGCCTTCGCCCGCTATGGCCTGGCGATGGAGTTTTCGAAAGCGGGAGATATCGAACACGCTGTTGAGGAATTTTGGAAATTGTTGTCTGCCCATCCGGACTACTCTGCCGGGTACTTTATGGCTGCGCAAACGCTGGCAAGGGCGGACCGTGGGGAAGAGGCGAAGAAAATGCTGGTGGATGGGATCGCTTCGGCTCGACGCACCGGCAACGCCCACGCACAATCGGAGATGGAAGCTATGCTGGCCGAATTGGGATAGGCCCCCACGCGATTTGTGCGATACGAATCAGTTTTCCTACTTCGCCATTCTCATCATGAACCATTCCACCAGCCCGGGAAGAAGCTGGTAGAGCTTGATTACGGGGTGCATGGTCCAGGGAACGATGACTTCTCGCTTGTTCTTCTCATATCCTCTGAGCAACGCGCGGGCAACCCGCTCCGCAGTGATGCCGCGAACTGAGCCTGGCCTCACTTGCTTCTGTTCCCTTCCCTTGAGTGCGTTGGCTCCGAATCCAGTGCGCACGTAGCCAGGGCAGACCGTCATCACGTGAATTCCCGCGCTCCTCAGTTCAACCCGCGCGGCTTTGCTCACTGCATTCAGCGCAAATTTCGTGGCGCTATACAGCGCAAGAAACGGCACGGGGATATGGCCGGCAACGCTGGAAATATTGATGATCGCGCCCGAGGCTTGCTTCTGCAGGATGGGGATCACGGCTTGCATGGCGGCGAGCGCGCCGAAGAAATTCGTATCGAAGGTATCGCGGGCAAGGGTCATGTTCACTTGCGCCACGGAATCGAGGATGCCGTGGCCGGCATTGTTCACCCAAACGTCGATGCGGCCAAAGCGGCTCATGATGAGAGCAATCGCCTGGTCAATCTGCTCGCGCTGGCGAACGTCGCAAGCTAGCGCCAGCGTGCGCTCGGAATGGCCGATGCGGTTACGGGCAGCTTCGGCGCGGGCGGAGTCACGCGAGAGCAAAACCACGCTGGCTCCCTGATCGGCGAAAAGTCTGGCGATTGCCTCGCCAATCCCCATGGAGGCGCCGGTCACGACAACAACTTTTCCGGAGAGTTTCGTTTCTGTAGCCATGTCGAGCTTCTAATCTCCGGCGCGGAACAAGTCAAGCGCGGGGTACAATCGGAAGAGGTTACGCTTCGCCATGGCGCCGGAGGTTGTGTGAGTCTTCTTCCCCTGTTTCCCCTCGATGTGGTTTTGCTGCCGGGCACTTCCCTGCCCCTGCATATTTTTGAGCCGCGCTACCGCGAAATGACGGCGGAATGCCTGGAACAGAAGAAACCGTTCGGGGTGGTGAGGGCGAAGGAAGAGGGCATCTCGGAAATCGGCTGCACCGCCGAAATTCTGAAGGTGGCCAAGGAATATTCGGATGGGCGCAGCGATATCCTTACCCAGGGCGGCCGGCGCTTTGAAGTGATGCAGGTGAATCACGAACGTGCTTTCATGCAGGCGGAGGTGCTTTATCTGGAAGACGAACCGGACGGAGCTTCGGCGGAGGAAGTTTCGCAAGCGGTGAAACTGCACTCCGAGCTCATGACGCTGGCCGGCGCGCCACCGGAAGGCGCCGTGCCGCCCGAGCTAAAACAACTTTCGTTTCGTTTGGCCGGCCCGCTTCCGCTGGACCTCGATTTCAAGCAGACATTGCTGACCATGAAGTCGGAAGGGGAAAGGCTGAGAGCCGTGATTTCCTACTTCGAAACCATTCTTCCCAGCATCAAGCGAAGTGTGCAGGTGCGGCAGAAGGCCGGCGGGAACGGGCACGCCGTCTAGAGTCTGAGAAATGACGCTCTTAGTCTTCCGCTTGGCATCTTTGAATATTCCCCGAGTTTTAAGCGCACTTTTGGAAACCGCCGCGCATCTAACGGTGGAGACAGGCGGCGTATAATCGCTTTCAACCGCAGTTCTTCGTGGAGTGTTTCACATGAGTGTGCCGCAGACCCTTGGCGAACTACGCACTAGCCCCTTCTCTGAATCACGCTTGCGCACCCGGCACGTTAAAGATGAATTGCGCGATAACCTGGTGACCCGGCTGCGGCGGGATGGCCCGATTTTTCCCGGCATCGTGGGCTATGACGACACGGTGGTGCCGCAGATCGTGAATGCCCTTCTTTCGCGCCACAATTTTATTCTGCTGGGGCTGCGGGGGCAGGCCAAGAGCCGCATTTTGCGCGCTCTGACCACGCTGCTCGATCCCCTGATGCCCTACGTGGCGGGCTGCGAAATTCACGACAATCCTTACGCGCCGATCTGCCGCCGCTGCCGGGAGTTGATTGCCGAATGCGGCGATACCACGGCCATCGCATATCTCACGGCGGAAGACCGCTATGTAGAAAAGTTAGCCACTCCGGACGTCACCATTGCCGACCTCATCGGCGACATTGATCCCATCAAGGCGGCGCGCGGCGGGCATCATCTGGGCAGCGAGTTGACGGTCCACTATGGACTGCTGCCCAGAGCCAACCGCTGCATCTTCGCCATCAACGAACTGCCGGACTTGGCGGGCAAGATCCAGGTGGGACTGTTCAACATCATGCAGGAAGGCGACGTGCAGATTAAGGGATATCCCATTCGCCTGCCGCTGGATGTGGCGCTGGTCTTCAGCGCCAACCCGGAAGATTACACGGCGCGCGGAAAAATTATCACGCCGCTGAAGGACCGCATCGGTTCGGAGATTCGCACGCATTATCCCGCCACGGTGGAGGAAGGAATCTGCATCACCGCCCAGGAAGCGTGGACCGAGCGCGGTGGGCGCAAGTTGCACCTGCCAAAGTACGTGCGCGAGGTCATTGAACGAATTGCGTTCAGCGCGCGAGAGGATAAGAAGATCGATAAGCGGTCCGGCGTAAGCCAGCGCCTGCCGATTTCCTGCATGGAGAATGTGGTGTCGAATGCCGAACGCCGGGCAATTCGTCACGACGAAAAACTGGTGGTGCCGCGCATCGGCGACGTGTATGCCGCCCTGCCGGCGATTACTGGCAAATTGGAACTGGAATACGAAGGCGAAATGAAAGGCGCGGATCATGTAGGCAGGGAGTTGATCCGAACCGCGATTGCCCAGACTTACGACGAATACTTCAAAGGCGCGGATATGCAGCAGATTGTGCAATGGTTCGACTTGGGCGGAGAAATTCAACTGGCCGACACCGCGGCCGCGGGAGACGCGCTCAAGGCGCTGCGGGGCATTCAAGGCTTGATGGACAAGCTGGTCAAAGTCGGAGTGGGACCCAAGGACAATGTCGAATCGCTGGTCTCGGCGGCCGAATTCGTGCTGGAAGGCCTATACGCAAACAAGCGCATCGGGCGAAGCGAGGAGCGCGTTTTCACGGCGGGAGAAAAACAGCCGAAGCGGGGCGAGAGCCCCTTCCAGCGCGAAGAACCTCCGTATCGGCAGAGAAGGTCGTTTAATTAGTGGCTAGTGATTAGTGGCTGGTTGTTAGTAACTCTAATCACTAGCCACTAACCACTGTTGTTTATGAGACGCATCCGTTACAGCAAATACGTTCCCGATCCGGCGGGCGAGATGAGCATGGAGGATCTGCTCGGCGCTCTGGCGGACTATCTGCTGCAAAGTGGATTCGATAATTATATGTACGATCCGTCATCCGGCGGAGAGCAGACGCTGGACGATTTGCGCCAGGCCATCGAAGAAGCCCTGGGCCGCGGGGACTTGCTAAGCGATGAAATGCGCGAACAACTGCAGCAGATGCAGGCGGACGGCACACTCGATGAACTGATCGAACAGTTGATCGAGCGTATGGAGCAGGAGAACTACATCAGTATCGACCAGCCTCACGATCCATCGCGACCGTCCGGCGTGGGAGGGCAGGCAGGCCAGGCGCAGCAGCAGGCCAAGTTCGAGATCACCGACAAGAGTCTGGATTTTCTGGGCTACAAGACGCTGCGCGATCTGATGGGCTCGCTGGGCAAATCCAGTTTTGGACGCCACGATACTCGCGACATGGCCACTGGCATCGAGACCAGCGGGTCATCGCGCACCTATGAGTTTGGCGACGTGCTCAATCTCGACATCACGGCAACATTATCCAGCGCGATTCAGCGCGAGGGCCTGACCGTGCCGCTCAACATCGAGTATTCCGACCTGCAGGTGCACCAGTGCGAGTATCAATCTTCCTGTGCGACGGTGCTCATGCTGGATTGCTCGCACTCCATGATCCTGTATGGCGAAGATCGCTTCACCCCGGCCAAGAAAGTCGCCATGGCGCTGTCACAGCTGATTCGCACTCAATATCCCGGAGATTCGCTTTCATTGATCCTGTTTCACGACTCGGCCGAGGAAGTTCCATTGTCGCAACTGGCGCGGGTGAAAGTCGGGCCCTACTACACCAACACTCGCGAGGGGTTGCGGCTGGCGCAGCGAATTTTGCAGCGGCAGCGCAAAGACATGAAGCAGATTGTGATGATTACCGACGGCAAGCCCTCCGCGCTGACCATGGAGGACGGCCGCATTTACAAGAATGCCTTCGGCCTCGACCCGCTGGTGGTGAGCCAGACGCTGGAAGAAGTCGCCAAGTGCAAGCGTGCGGGCGTGATGATTAATACATTTATGCTGGCTTCGGATTATGGGCTGGTGCAGTTTGTGCAGAAGGTGACCGAGATGTGCCGGGGAAAAGCGTACTTCACCACTCCCTATACGCTGGGACAATATCTGCTGATGGATTACATGTCGCGCAAGACTAAGACGATTCACTGATCCCGCCTATTGTTGCGCCTTCATTGTCCAATTAGCCACAGAGCTTGAGGCCGCGCATAGGAGCGTGAAGCTCTTCCCTTGCCTCACGTTGGTCACCAGCACGGGCCGAAAGCATGCAATGCATGTTCCTCCGGCGCGGCGCACGCTAGGATAGACGATTCCCGACGAGCCAATTTGCAGAAGTTGAGCTGCGAGAACTTGCGACGCGGCATAACTGCCCGGAGACAGGCAATCGGCGTATTCCTTTTGCCCTTTTGCTTCTCGAAGATCATGAAATTCGGCGCGGAAGTCGGCGAGATATTCGGCGTAGTCAGCGGTATCTTCTTCGTCCCATCCTGTTTCTCGCAGCCAGAGCGCGCGATGATAGGCGACCTCCGCTTGTGAAGTCTTCAAGTCGAAAGCCGCGTACCAGGCGCCGCGCTCGGATGAATTGAAGCGTGACCCGCCCGGCGCGGGATGGCAAAATGCGGCGTTGATGATGCGGTAAGAAGGGATGCCAAACACCAGTTCGCGGGCATCGATACCGAGAGACCGTCCCGACTCCGCAATCAGCCGGTCGTTCGTGGCATTGTCGAGTTCAAAGATTTCATCGAGAAGACCTTGATCGTCGCTCAGGAGTGCGAGAACTGAAGCTCCATCCTCGGCGTGCTGTGCCGGAATCAGACGATGAGTGTTTCGTCGATCGACCTGGCTGACATCGAGCAATGACTTACCTGCCACCGCGACGGCTATCCAGCAAGCGGCGGACCAGAATCATTTCCGGCATGCCGCTGCGAATGAGCGCAAGCGGTGGAGAACCGCCAAAAATGGGATTGCTGTTGGGCCGCGAGATCCACTGGCTTGCCAGCTTTCGGCTGAACAGAATATTCAAAGCCTTGAAGATGCCGATCAAAAGAGACACGCGGGTAAGTTCGTCTTGGGTCAAAACACCCTTACCGGTTTTCTTCAACTGGTGGTAGCGGCCGTTGGAAACGCCGCCCAGCAGGGCCATAGCATCCTCGCCCTTGACATTCCACAGCTCGATTATCTTGAAGAAGGCCGCAAGCGCGGCTGGACTCAGCCTTTCGCGTGTGGCCGGATCGGTTAGATCGGGTAACGTCCGAAGATCGAGACCCAAATCGGGGGCGGAAAAGGTGGCCATGGATACTCCAAATATGTATTAATTATAATACTAGTTTGTAGATTGTCAAATTCCTGGGATCGCGCCGGTCTCTCGCATTTCAAGTGGATGGCGCACTTTCGAGAAGGGCACATTTATCCCTTCGTGATTTCTCCCACCGCGCGCCACGCCTGATCAATGGCGCAATCCGTGTACGCATAGGCGTCGGCGTCGGCGTTGGCGATGGCGATGCGGCCGAAGGGTTTGCGGGCGACTTCGCAAGGAGTCTCGCCGCCGTTCAGCCAGAAGTCGTCCCACAGCGAGTTGTATTCGTAGGCATAGCCGTGCGGCCAGCGGTTTACCGTAACGGCGGTGATGTCGCGCGCCGGATCGAATCCCCCTGGCCCCAGCGTGCGGGCCAACTGGTCGCGGATGTTGCGCTCCATGGTTTCGAAAGGCGTGGTGAATAGCTCGTAACGGCCCAGGCGATGCTGATCGCGGGCAGGCAGGCCTGGACTGCAAGGGGTCTTCATCATGTGCACGACCATGGGCTCTTCCGGTTTACGCGGGCATTCGTAGCCCCCGATGCTGACTGGCAAATCCAGAGTCATTGTTGTGTGGTACCCTCCGGGCGCGTAGACCGAGCTGACCCCAAGCTTTTGGAATGACGTCCAGTTGCGAATGGCGACGTTGGTGTAGAGCAGCGGAACTTTCGCAGCCGATGAGAGGGCGTCTTTTTGTTTTTGCGGCAGCTCGTCACAAATGTAAGGAATCACCACGTGCCAGCAGGCCAGGATGCAATGCGCAGCCCGCACCGTGTACACCTTCCCACGCCGCGCATAGCTGATCTCCACCTCCTGGGCGGCGGCAGGATCGCCTCGATGCTTGACTCGCACCGCGGTGCTGTTCAGCCGGATGCGCACCGCGGAACCCGCCCGGTCGAGTTGGGCGTAGTCTGCGCGCGCCAGAACAACATCGCTCGATGAGTTGCCCGGGACCGCCTGCGGAATCAGTTTGCGCACCAGAAGGCGGGCAATCGAGGCATTGCCATCCGGAAAGTGGAAAAAATACTTGTCGGCTTCTTCATTGGGTATGGCATCGCGATTCATGCCTCGCCCGGGCGCAGGATCGAGATTCATGCCCTGAAAACCGGGATAACCGAGGCCCCAGGCATCTTGCGCCGAAACGGCATCGATCCCTACGCCGAAGAGCGGCTGGGTGATAGCCTGATAGAGCTGGATCACCTGCCGGTCGATCAAGGCTAAGTCAGCAAGAAATTTCGCATAGCTCATTCTCGCCAGACGCGCCTTCTTCTCCGTGGAGGTCAGGCCGGGGAGGTAGTCCTTCGGGTCGTGAAAAAGGCGTTGCAGATCGCGCTTTGCCGTGTCGGTAAGCGGAGCCTCCGCTATGAACTTGCTGCTATCGTCAGGCCCGCTCGGCCAGCGCTCACCCGTCTCGCTGCTGATGATGGGTTCAGGGTCAACCACCAGCTTGTCGGCGCCGAAGGTTTCTTTATCGAAGAAGATCTTCGGTTTGAGGCCGAAGGACCCATATAGACCCTTGGTGACGTGTTCGGAGTAGGAGGGCACATCGATTCCAAGCTCCTCAATCAGTGCCTTGGCCACCGCGCTGTAGGGCGCGGGACTCTCAATCGAGAACGTCCCGCCGTAGCCCAGCAGCATGCGGCCGGGCGCGCGGAATTCGTTGCGTTTAGCATGTCCTCCGAAGTCGTCGTGGTTTTCGAGGATAAGAACTCGCGATTTTGGCCCGGCGGCTTTGCGGAAAAAATGGGCGGCGGAAAGCCCGCTGATGCCTCCGCCTACAACGACCAAATCGTAGACTTCGCTGGTATCTATGGGCCTTCCGGCGTGCTCCCAGAAAGTTCCGTCGCGCAAGCTGTGCGCGGTTTCGAAGGCGCCGGGATGGCTGCCGCGCAATCCGGTTAGAGCTGGAGGATAGTACTCGGGAGAGTTCTCTGCGGCATTTTCCTGGAACTCGAACGCCGCCAGCGTGCCGGCAGGAAGCACCGACGCTCCCACGCTCAGTGCAACTCCATTCAGAAAGTCGCGCCGCGTGATTTTGCGGCTCAGGCCCAGTTCTCGATCTCGCAAATCGCGCACATGCCCCTTCTAAGAGCCCAGCCGGAGTGCCGGGCCATCTTGCCTGGCGGCATCGCCGCCCAACAAGCTAGCAGGATACGGAAAAAGCCCATTCCGTGCCAATAGGAGACTGAGCGCAGAACCGCGGGACCCCATTGCCCGGCCGAAGTCACCAAATCTTCATCTGAATTTAACCGCCCCTTAACAAAACCACACTAGAGTGCACACATCGAGCCCGCACCCTTTCGACACAAGGTGCGGCGAGACACTTCTTAATCCCGAAAAACAGAGACCAGGAACAAAGAAAGGTAGCTTCTATGAGCAAAAAGGCCGCAGTTCTGGGTCTATTCGTTACCGCGCTGGTGGGCACGCTCTGCGCACAGGAAGGGCCCACTCCCCGAGGCGTTCCGCATCTGGACCACGTGTTCTTTATCATGATGGAAAACCACGGCTACAACCAGGTGCTTAACAACCCGAACGAACCGTTCGTCAATCAGTATGCCAAGTCCGCCAATCTGGCGACCAACTACTTTGCCGTGGCCCACCCCAGCTTGACTAACTATCTGGAAGTAAACGGCGGATCAAATTTCGGGGTGCTCAACGACAATTCGCCCGACTGGCACAACAGCGCTTGCACGAACAATCTGACCCTGGGCACGGCGTCCCTGGACAACGGTCAGTTCGGCAATATCTGCCCGATCTACGGCACTGGAACGGACGCGCCTACGCCGGCGGTGGACTTCACCAACGAAACCACCGGGCCTCCCGGAGAGAACAACATCGACGGGGTGCAGTCTTACGCGGCCAATACCAATACCGTGGGCAAGACGATTGCCGACCAGTTGGCGGAACGAGGTCTGAGCTGGAAAAGCTACCAGGAAAGCTTGCCGCTGAGCGGCGCCGACAAAGTAGACAACAGCGACGGATTTTTCACGGACCAGACGGACTTCAGCAAGATTCTGCCCGCACAAACACCGCCCCTCGCGCAAAGTGACCTGGTAAACCTCTATGCGGTCAAGCACGATCCGTTCGCTTACTTCCGGAGCGTGCAGGAAGGCGAAAATCCGCGCAGCAGTCTGAAAAACATCGTGCCCTTCGAGGGAGTGCGTGGATTGTATGCCGACCTCGGGTCAGGCCATGTACCGAATTACCTTTTCATCGTGCCCAATCAATGCAATGACCAGCACGGTCGCACAAATGCTGGAGCGTTCTGTAACGAAGACCCTAACGACAATGGCACACAAGCCGGACTCAATCCGGCGCTGATCTACCAGGGAGACGTCACGGTGCAGCGTATCGTTACCGCGATTCATAACTCTGCCGCGTGGAAAGACGGCCGGAATGCCATCGTCCTGACCTGGGATGAGAACGACTACAGCCTGGCGCCGAACATCAATCAAGTCGTGCTGATCGTGGACACCAACTACGGAGTACACGGCGCACAGAGCGGGCAGCGTTATACGTCCTTTTCGCTGCTCAAGACGTTAGAGGCAGGCTTTGGATTGCCTTGCCTGAATCACGCCTGCGATCAGGGATCCAAGGTGATGACCGACCTGTTCGCCGGCGGCAATGACCATGACCACGACGGCGGCTGGTAGCGAACTCTGGCCAGCTTTGGTGGAGTGAAGTTCAGCCCTTGGAGCTCCCGCTTCAAGGGCTTTTTTCATGCAGCTCTGACCTCAGCCTCACCCATTCGAACGGCGCGCATCCTGGCTGAGAGCATCCAGGCTGAGCGGTCCGGCTCCAAACTGCGAGATCAATAGCGCCCCGCCCATGATCGAAACATTCTTAAGGAACATGGCCATTTGCATTTGGGCCATCATGGGGTCTTTCACCGCCCAGAACTGATGCAGCATAAGGGTTACGGGCAACAGAAAGGCGATCAGCAGCCACGCTCCCCACTTGGCTTTGTAGCCCAAGAGCACGCTCAGGCCGCCGAGCAGCGCCATCACACCCGAAAAAGGAACCGCTAGCGAAGCCAGGGGCACGCCTTGCTGGGCAGCGAAGGCGATCTCCCGGTGCGAAAAATGGCCTAGCGAGGCAAAGACGAATATTAGCGAAAAAAACAAGCGTCCGGCCAGAACGACGGCGGGTTGCGGCGAAGAGCTTTCCTTTACCTCGAAATAGTGTGATTGCTTTGCGGCTTGGGCCGGTAGTGTAGCTGAATTGCTGGCCATGGATTTACTCCTTTTTGCGATTGGAATTGGGTGCCTCTCGGTAAGTAGATGAGGAGGGATCAGCTTTGGTTACTTTTAATAATTGACAATTATAAGTATATTAGATACTTTATAGTAAGTTGGGAGGGTTTTATATGCGGCGATCGGCTCAAGAATCCAATCCCTGCCCGATTCACGGCCTGCTGGAGTTGCTTACCCGGCCGTGGACGCTGCACATCTTATGGGCGCTGAGCACCAATGGCCCGGCACGCTTTGGAGTGTTGCAAAAGCAGGTTGCGGGAATCTCGTCGCGAGTGCTGGCGGAGCGGCTGCGCGGGCTGGAGCAGAATGGATTTGTCTTCCGGCACTATGAGCCAACCATTCCACCTTCGGTCACTTACGGGATCACCAAGCGAATGAAAGATATTGAGAAGGTCCTGCAGGACCTGGAACAACTGGCGCGCCAGTGGAAACTGGAGGAGTTGCCGCGGCAGCGCCCGCAGGACACGACGGCGTCTTCCGAAGCATGAGACCGCTGGGGCAGGAGCCTGGTCCGGACCTAGAGAACCCGCCCCAGTCGGGTTCTACTTAAGCATGATCTCTTCCATCACTTCCAAGCTGACGGTCTCGCGGATTTCCTCGCGCTTTTCAGCCAGCTGATGGGCCTGCTGTTTACCCCCCAGTACCTTGTCGCGCACGGCTTCCATTTTCGCATCCAGGCCATCGATGGCGGCGTGATTCTTGAGCTGGACCGCAACACAAATGTCCCAATCTTCCGGACTGGCCTTGGTTTCTTTCAGGAAGACTTTGTAGTCCACGATGATGCCTTGGCGTTTCGCCTCCTCGTAGAAAGGCTTGGTGGAGTTCTGCAGCATGGTGAGATAGTCGTCCATGTGGGTAGGCTTGACGCGAATCAGGCTTACGCGCCACACCGGACCCTCAGTGTAATGTTCTTGCGCCAGCAACCCTGGCGCGAGCAGTAGCAGGAAAAGCGAAAGCTGGCAGAGCTTCTTCATGTAGATTCCTCAAATTGAAGTTTTGGGTAATTCCGGGAGCGGGAATCATACATTTTGCGGGTGGATTTGCAAGTGGGGGGCGACGCGAGACAGGGGCATGGCTCTCCGC
>CAWDCI010000021.1:0-100371 GCA_963800745.1 uncultured Acidobacteriaceae bacterium | reverse complement strand
AAACGGCTGGTGTTCATGAAGTCGCGCAAGAACCGCTGGCGGGTGGAAACCGGCGAGCACGTGAGATTCGCTTTTCCTACAAAGTTTATTGCCGCGAGATGTCGGTACGGACCAACTGGGTGGAAGACTCCTTCGCCTTGCTGAACGGCGCGCCCACGTTCGTGACGCTGGTTGGCGGACTGAACCGGCCTCACGACGTGAAACTGGAACTTCCAGCGGCCTGGAAAACGAGCGTTTCGGGGTCTGCCGGAGGTCGAAGACGGCGGTCCGAATCACTACATTGCAGCCGATTACGACACACCGGTCCATTCCCCGTATCGTTGCCGGTAACCCGGCCGTGTACAAGTTTGAAGTCGACGGCATTCCGCATTATCTGGTGAACGAAGGCGAGGCGGGAGTTTGGGACGGCCCACGCTCCGCCGCCGACACCGAGAAGATCGTTCGCCAGTACCGGCAGATGTGGGGTTCTGCCTGACAAGAAGTACGCGTTCCTGAACATGATCACGGAATCGGGCGGCCGCCCCTAGCATAAGAATTCGTTCTGCATCATGACGAACCGCTGGGCGACGCGCACGCGCAAGGGCTACGTGGGCTGGCTCGGACTGGTGGCGCATGAGTACTTTCACGCCTGGAACGTGAAACGCCTGCCGCTGGTGGAACTGGGGACTGTTCGACTACGAGAACGAGAACCCGACGCGAAAGTCTCTGGGTGGCCGAGGGATTCACGGACTACTACGCGCAGCATGACCCCGGCGCGGGCCGGACTGACTGAACCAGGCGGAACTGCTGGTAACCGACACGCCGCCCGCGCCGGGCTCGCTGAGCGGGATGGTCGCGTCGTGTAAACGACTCCGGGGCGTCTCGTTCAGTCGGTGGAGCAATCGTCCGAAGATGCCTGGATCAAGTACTACCGGCCGGACGAGAATTAGGCTAAATACTTCGATCAGCTACTACACGAAGGGCGCGCTGATCGGGTGGCTGCTCGATGCGCGGATTCGTCACGCGACGGATGGCAGGAAGTCGCTGGACGATCTGATGCGCGCCGCGTATGCGAAGTTCTCCGGCGAGCGGGGATATACGCCGGATCAATTCAAGACGACGGCGGAGGAGGTCGCCGGGGTTCCGCTGCGGGACTTCTTTGCGCGATCCGCGGAATCCGACCGAAGAGCTCGACTATTCGGAAGCGCTCGACTGGTTCGGACTGCGTTTCAAAGGTCCGGCTGGCGGCGACAGCGCAAAGAAAGCATTCATCGGGGTTCAGACGCGCGGTCGATAACGGGCGCCTGGTGATCAGAAGCGTGCCACGCGAGACACCCGCTGATGAGTCGGGGCTCAGCGCCGAGGATGAGATCGTGGGCATCGGAGACTTCCGGGTGCGGCCCGATCAACTCGCGGCGCGACTGGAGAACTACAAGCCGGGCGACAAGGTTTCCATTCTTGTGTCACGGCGCGAGCAACTGCTGCGCTTCGAGGTGACGCTCGGCGCAAGAACCGCCGAAGTGGCAACTGGAAGCGCGGCCCGACGCGACGGACGCGCAAAAGGCGCACCTCGCGGCCTGGCTGAAAATAAACCGCTACCGTTTGGGAACAATCACGCGAAAGGTGTTGGCTCCGGCTGCGAACTCGCTTGTCTGTCCCGGCGGAAGATATTCGGTAGGCATCCGAAAAAAACTCGTCAAGGACGATCGCCTGATACCTATTGAAGACATCCGGGCTGGCGTTCCAGTAATGGACGTCGACGTCGAGCTCGGGGTCGATGATCCTGGAAATTGCGGCCGGCGCTGACGAAGGCGTACCAGAGTTGAGTGTCGCCCGCCACGGCGGCCGTGGCGGGCAATCGCTGCATCAGCGCGACGAATCTCTGCGGATCGCGAAGCGCGTATTCGGAATGGACCCTCTTCAAAACCACGGCGCTGGCAACGGCTTCAAACAACAGAACGAGGGTCGCTACAACCAGCAGGGCCTGACGCATCCGCCGTTCCGCGAGGCCCAGGCAGACGCCGAAGGCGAGGATGGCAACCGGAAAGACGACCACAAGCCGCGTCGGCCTGGTCCCGAAGAAGACGAGAAGGCCGAGAATGACGCCTGTGCAGGAAACTGCGAGGACGGCGGGAAGTCGCGGGACGGGGCTACCGCCCTTCTTTGACCAGAGGATCGCGGCGAGTGCGCAGGCTGGCATAGCGAGGATCGCGAACAACAATCCGCCCAGCCTGATGAAAAGCCCGACGCATCGCCGCTCAACAGAGCGTTCCACGCGTCGCCGGTCAGATTTGGCATGGGCGCGGAGGTTCTGGCCCAGACTGCCATCTGGCGCAGGACGAGCAGCGAATCGCCGCGAAAAGTCGCGACCCAGAGCAGACAAGGGACGGCAGCAGCGTGGGACATGGGGAACCGCCCGCCGGCGGGCTCCGCCAGCCGAATATGCGAAGAGCGCAGCCGCGAGAACCGCCGAGTAGACGATGCCGACGGGATGCGTGGCGATCGCAAGGCCCAGGAACAGCGCCGCGAGCAGAAAACGCGCGAGAGTATTCGAGGTTTTGTCCGGCGGCGGAAAGGCGAACCAGCAGCAAAGCACGCCGAAGAGGCTGGTCAGGCTGTCGTCTTCCGTCACCTTGCCGACAACGACGATGGCCGTTGGCTCCAACGTCGAAATCAGGCCGGCGGTCAACAGACTCATGCGGCTGAATCGCGCTCCCCGCGACAGGCGGTATAGCAGCCCAAGGGTGAGAGCGCAAGCCAGAAGGTAGGCGAAAATGCTGGGCCCCCGCAGGGTGAAAGCGGAAAACCCGAACAACCTGAAGATCAGTGCCTGAGTGAGGGTGTACACCGGCATGTGGTGCGAGTGATATGGTTCGGAGCCGAAGACACGGGCGTAGCTTTTGCCGAAGAGGCCTTCGCCGCGGCTGAGAAACACGGCCGGATCGTTCTGGGCCGCCCTTGCGCCGCCGATGGCGAAGGTAAGGGAGCCGGTCGTAACCGTAGACACGACGACGGGCGTGAAGCGCCGTCATCAGAACGAGGGCTGTCAAAAACGGAAGACGGCGACAGCCATGCAGGGCGGCCGCTCCCGGCATGGGCGGACATTCAGTTCAGCAGCCCCAGCAACTGAGTCCGGACCTTGTCGGCTACCTTCGCGTCCGGGCAGATGACGAGGATAGTGTCGTCGCCGGCGATGGTGCCGGACCACCTCGGGCCACTCTTCGTCGTCGAGTGCCACAGCAACCGAGCTGGCATGACCCGGCGCGGTCCTGAGGACCACCTGATTCTGGGCGATACGAACATCGCGGAGAAATTCGGCGGCGAGGGTGGCGAATTGCAGGGCGGAAGAATCGGTGCCGAGCACATCGTCGTCATGGGTGCGGCAACCACTGCCCGGGCTTTTCCGATGGATCGTCTTCATGCATGGGGGCCCGCAGGAGAGCGACCCACAACTTGACGCGCGCGCGCGCGCTGTCCGCCCCGCGGATTTAGCCACCATTATTTACACTTCCGGCACGACAGGAACTCCGAAGGGGCGATGCTCACGCATGGGAACATGGCTTCCAACATCGCGCACTCGCTCGAGGGATACGACCTCGGCCCCGGGGATCTGAGCATATCGTTTCTGCCGCTGTCGCATGTCACGGCGCGGCATCTGGATCTGGCGATGCTTCACCTGGGAGTTGTGCTGGCCTACGTTTCTCCTCCCGACCAACTGGCCAAGGCTTTGCTGGAGGTCCGTCCGACTATCTTCGTGGGAGTTCCGCGCGCTTATGAAAAGATTCATGCGCAAGTCGAAGCCCAGGCAAAAGGACTTCCCAAGGCATGGGCTCTCCGCTGGGCGCTCCGGATAGGACGCGCTCATCGTTCAGAAATCCTCGCCCGGCAAATCCCGAAATCCCTTGCCTGGAAACTGGCTGAGCGCTTGGTCTACTCGAAGGTGCGCGCGGGCATGGGCGGCCAGGTGAAGTTCTTCATCTCTGGTGGAGCGCCGCTCGGCCGGAAACTGGCCGAGTGGTATGCCGATCTCGGGGTTCGCATTCACGAAGGCTACGGCCTGACCGAGACTTCGCCGGTCATCGCCCTCAACAAGCCCGATGCGCACAAGTTGGGCACGGTGGGAAAGCCGTTGTCCAACGTGGAAGTCCGTATCGCGGAGGACGGAGAGATTCTGGTGCGCGGGCCTTCGGTGTTTCAAAGCTATTGGAACCGGCCGGAGGAGACGCAGCAGGCGTTCGCGGATGGCTGGTTCAAGACCGGCGACATCGGCAACCTTGACGATGATGGATTTCTCTCTGTCACCGACCGCAAGAAAGACTTGATCAAAACTTCTGGCGGAAAATTTATCGCGCCGCAGCCCATAGAAAATGCTCTTAAGCACAATCCGCTGATCGCGGAGGCGGCGATTTTGGGCGACAAGCGCAAGTTCTGCGCGGTGCTGATTGCACCTCACTTCCCTTTGCTGGAAGACTGGGCGCGCGCCAATCAGGTTTCGTTTGCTTCACGCGAGGAACTGGTGGGTTTGTCTCGCGTCCAAGAACTGTATGAAGGGATTGTCGCGGATTTGAACCGGGACCTGGCACAGTTTGAAAAGCTGAAGAAGGTGCTGCTCATTGCGGAGGAATTCTCGGCGGACAATGGCCTGCTGACTGCGAGTATGAAACTGCGGCGGCGGGCGGTGGAGGAGAGGTTTCGGGAAAGGATAGAGGAGATGTACGCGGAGGGGGGCCTCCCAGGTTGACCCCCAAAAGCGGAGCGCGAACCCTTCGACAAGCTCAGGGCAGGCTCTGGGGCAGGCGGCTTACCACTGCCCCACTCAAGCCCAAAAACGGCTTGAAGGGACCGCCTGCCACTTCGTACGAAAAATCGGTCAGGTAATTTCAACGGCCTACTCGGCTCGCAGGGCAATGATCGGATCGGTTTTCAGCGCACGATAGGCTGGAACAAGCGCTGCCATCAGCGCCACCACGACCATCACCACCGCCGCCAAGGTGAAACTAAGCGGGTCGGCTGGACTGACTCCGAAGAGCATTTCCCGAATCAGCCGTGAGGCGGCGAATGCACCCAGCGCCCCAACGGCGATACCTATGAGCACCACGCGCAAGGATTCGCCCACGATCAGTCGAAGCACATCGCGCCGCTGCGCACCCAGCGCCATGCGGACCCCGATCTCGGTCGTTCTCTGCGCCGTCGCATAGGAAGTTACGCCATAAATGCCAATCGCGGCCAGCACCAACGCGAGCGCCCCAAACAACGTCGCGAGCGTCGCACTCATACGATCTCTCCTGTAACCTTCGTTGACTATGTCCGACTCCAAACGGAATTCCAGCGCAAGATGCGGATCAACTTCTCTCGCAGCGTCTTTTGCGCGGGCTGTGATGTCGGACAACGGCCCCATAAAACGCAGTTCGTAGGTGCCAAACAAAGGGCACGGAGACGAGCACTGCGCGATCGGACGGAAGACCATCGGATAGGGCTGGCCGCTCGATCTCGTCAGTTCTTTCATGTCCTTCGCGATCCCGACCACCTCGACTGCGGATTGCTGCCCTGTTCCTCATCGAGCTGCCGGAATGTCAAGACCAAGCGGATTCACTCCCGGAAAGAGTCGGCGCGCCGCCGACTCGCTGATAACCGCAACCTCCGGGGACGCCGCGCTGTCTTCCTCGTTAAAATCTCTACCCGCGAACAACGGAAGATGCAAGGTCTGAAAATAGCCAGGAGACGTTAACAGGAAGACACAGATAATACGACTCTCAGGGCCTCCCGGCGGCTGAACGATCACGTTTGGCTTCATTGAGTTATTATGTGCGCTGCGCATATCTTGCGGCCGACACTACGCCGGGCATGGAGCGAAATTTCGCGAGTAACTCGCGGGCGATGAATGCCTGCCGCTCCGGGCGATCATCCCCGCCTGCCAGGCCGACTTGAACCGTCAGCACGCCTTTGGGATCGTAGCCCAGTGTCCTGCGCCATCAGCTTCTGGATCGTCCGCACCAGCAACCCAGCGCCGACCAGCACCGTCATCGATAGAGCGACCTGGGCGATGATGAGCAAACTTCGAGAAGTGTCGCGGCGGCTTGTCAGGCCGGTAGGACCGACCTTCATCGCCAAATAGGGGGCTCAGTTGTGACGCTCGCAGCGCGGGAGCCAGGCCAAACAGCAAGGCGCTCAAAATGGCGGCCATGGCGGTGAACCCGAGAAACCGTAGGTCAAATGGCAAGAAGAGAAATTCGCGTCCGGCTCGTGCATGGTATGCAAATCGCGGGTATCAGCAGCTTGCCTCCCCAGCGCGCGATCACGATGCCCAACGCCGCGCCAATCACCGACAACGCAATACTCTCGGTGAGGACTTGCCGGACCAGACGCCAACGGCTCGCCCCGTGCGCCAATCGCGTCGCGAGTTCGCGCTGCCGAGTCGTGGACCGCGCGAGCAACAAGTTCGCTAAGTTGGCGCATGCGATGACGAGCACGATCCCAGCCATGACCATCATGAGCATCATGGCTTCGCCGTATAGCTGCCGAGTGTAGGACATTCCGTTGGGTATCGCATAAGCAACCATGGTCATGTGCAGTACACGTTGCCGTGTTTGCTCGTCCGCTTGCGGTGGCAGTGCCGCCTGGAATATCGCCGGGGCCAAAACGCTCAGCCGAGCACTGGCGCGTTGGGCATCGACTTCCGGCTTTAGACGGCCGCCGACACTTAGACTCCACCTATCTGCGTCGAGCACCGACCCGACGCGCGGCAGCTTCCACCAAATGCTCATTGGAGCATTCACCGCCGACTGCCTGGCGTCCACAATCCTTTCGCTCTCGAGTGGCGCCATCGCATCGAATGTTTCCCCTACATCGATGCCGAAAAAGCTGGGAGGCGTGACGCCGACCACCTCGAACTGCTGCCCATCCAGAGACAGCATCTTGCCGATCACGCCTGGGGACTGGCCGTACTGCCGCTGCCAGAAGCCGTAGCTGATCACGCAAACTAGCGGCGCGCCGCGTTGATCGTCACTCGGCAGCAAGGTTCTTCCCCGAACTGCCGAGACACCCAGCGTATTGAAGTAGTCCCCGCTGACGTAAATGCCCGGAATCGACTGCTTCTCTCCGCGGTTCGCCAAAGCGAAGGTGGTTTGCATGTACGCAAACATGCCGGAGAAAACATCCTGCTGGTCACGAAGCCGATTCCACATCTTGTACGGGAAAAAACCGCCGCCAGTTCGCCCCACCACCACTAATTGCTGGGGATCCTTGATAGGCAGCGGCCTGAACATGAGCGCATCCATGAGGGAGAAAATTGCAGTCGTGGCGCCGATCCCCAAGGCGAGCGATAGGACGGCCACGGCCGTAAAGCCCGGACTCTTTCGCATCATGCGAAACGCATAACGAACGTCCATCCACATCGTTTCGAGCCACATGATCGAACCTCCAAGCACCGGAATTCACTTCCGGAGGAAACAAGCAATCCTGCCGATATAGCGCATTTAGCCTCTGCGAAACACGCTCTTAAAATAAGTGGCGGGCACGCAGGCCCCGTACAAGCAACATAGCCAGACACTTTTGTGTATTTGACATGCTAACTCTATATATATAGCCTAAGGGCGGCGACTGCAATACGCATATCCCTTCAAACTGTGATGGTGTTGGTGGCGTTGCTGGAACAACCGGCGCAATGGCGGCATGGATACGACTTGTCCGGGCATGTCCGCCGGGCCCACCTGCCAGGCATCTAGACTTGACTCACAGTTGCACTCGGTCGCCGGTCCGGCGTATCTTTTGGGTCGGCGGAACCCCGATCATGAAAATTCCGTTTTTAAAGCTATCGCTCAACCGGCTGCGCGGCGAGAATATCCTCGCGGAGAGCCGGGCAGAGCAACTCTTCCTAGCTCCGCCTTTCACGCCGGAAGTCGCGGCGGCGGTGAGCCTCATTTCCACACGCCTGCCGTTCCGCGCCGACGAGCGCTCGCGTTTGCTTTGCCAGGCTGAAGCCAATGAGATGTCAGGGCGTGAATACGACGCGCTAGCCCCGCTGTTCGGGCAGGTGCCGCCTCCGCAGCGCGTGCTGGAAATTGGGCCAGGGTTTGGCCGCTCTGTGGTTTACTTCGGCAAAAAGGGGGTTTGGGACGAGCACGCCCAGGTTCATCTTTACGATGCCAATGGCACGCAAACCAAGTACAAGCAGAAGTACTATGATCGCCCGCCGCAATGGCCCGATATTTCCTCCTTCTGCGGCAATCTGCCTCTGCTACGGTGTTTCCTGGATCACAACCATGTCACGAATTATCGGATGTTCGATGCAGCGGAGTTGCCGCTTCGTCAGCTGCCCGGACCTTATGAGCTGATTTATGGTTTCTTTAGCATCGGCTTCCATTGGTCGCTGGAGTTCTATCTGGATGACATCGACCCATTGCTCAGCAAAAGCAGTGTCCTGGTTTGCACGCTGAACAAACATTTTCGACCCTTCGCGAAACTGCGGGAATTCTCAACGCGGATCTTGGACTGTCCCGAAATCAAGAAAAATGCTTCGCCTCTGAGGCTGCTGGTGTTGAGCAAGGGCGAACTCCCCGAGGTCGGTGTCTCCCTTGCGGAGGCATTTCCGCAATAACCGGCTGGGTCTGGTCGTTAGAGCAAGTCAACCAAAAGGCGGGAGCGCGGTGAGGAGGAACCACAAACGATGACAGCGCCTGCATCATGGCGCTGGTCCCAGGTCTCGCAACCCCGGCGAGACCTGGGCCACCCGGCTCAGCACATCAGTTTCCCGTAGCGTTTTCGAAGCGGAACGACTGCAACGATTCCTCCGCCAGTTTCTGATACACCGCATCCGAATCTGGCGACAGGACGATGTGAATGACGATAAACGCGGTGCCACCCGGAGTGCTGGCCCCGCGCGCAATCTCTCGCACGGAGACACCGTTTTTTGCGTTCACGGTGATGACACCCTCGACCCAGTTCACGCCGTCCTGCTCGAACTGACGCGAGGAATCGAGGCGGGCACTGGCCGCTCCCACTTGGTTAGTCTGCAGCCTTTCCTGCGCCATGTTGGACAAGTCCTCAGGCTGCTTGTCGGCGATGATCTGCAATTCGAAGCGGTTGTCGGGAGTCCGCAGCCAGTGCTCGATCATTGCGTTATCCGGCTTGAGCGCGGTCATGGCTTCCGGCACCTGCATTTGATAAGCCACCGCACTGCCGTGCAGTGCGATCCTCGGTGAGCGAGCGACCGACTGCGGAGTGCCCCCTGCCAGGCCCGAGAAGATAGACTTTCCTCCCGCAACCATCTTGATCGCCTGGCCCGTAACCACTACCAGCGCGTTGGGAACGATGAGCAGGATCGTCCCCAGAGCGATCGCCGCCAGGCTGGCGATCCAATTCTTGGGCCCCCCAACCCAGCGCGGCGGGCGCGCGGGTTATGTTCCCCTCCCTGCATGCCGCCCACGAATGGAGCCAGGCTGTATTTCAGATCAGCGCCGTCCGAAGTTACCGGCCAAAGGACTGGGTCCTTGTAACTCAACTCCTGAACGTGCGGATTCCACCGCCGTCGAAATAGACGAATGCGGGATGCTTCAGATAGGGGACAACGCGCGGCAACTGCACCCGCAGAGTGTCGGTGACCACCGTCGAAAGCTCCTCATAGCCTTCGGGATTATTCCAATAGCTGATCAGGCACAAAAGGACGCGGCAAGGAGGAACCTTTTCCCGGATCGTGGCCAGTTCCCACTGCACCCCCTCGCTGGGCGCAGGCTGTATCACCACCGCCTGGGCGCGCTCCATCTCGCAAAGGATGGCCTGTTGCCAACTGGCATCGTCCAGGTACATGCGCGCCGCGCCGGGGGATGCGAGATGCTCACCGGGCTTGCCGATCGCGATCACTGGGCCGTGCCGCTCAAAGAAACGAGCGATCGATTCTTCCGAGGAGCCGGCTCCGTAGTCGGCGATCATGCGCAGCACGCGGATGGGGTGAGCCGACCATAAGAGGTCGAACATATCGGTTCGGCCTGCCCGCACGTAGGCCGATTGCGAACGGATTCCGGTGGCCTTCGCCGTCAGGCCGGTGGGTTGCAAGGAGGTATGCTCATCATCCTGGAAGGGACGAAGAAAGAGAATGGGCTTTCGCGGATCACCAGTCTGCTTGGGGACGTACCTGCGCTGGCACAAACGGTAGCCGGTAAAAATCAGCAGTGGCGCGGGGAACCACAGAACCGTCCAGATGTAGGTCTGGGGCTGAGCGTCCATTTGCGTGTTGAGCCAGTCTCGCAGCGGATCGGTCAGCGGGCTGTAAAGAATAAACCAGTAGGCCAGACCGAGCAGCTTGAGCGTCCAGCCCAATGGTTTGGAGCGTAGCGGCGGTTTCGCCACGAGGACGGCGTGCCTTGCTGGATGCGGCGCCGCGGTCTTATCAGACTCCAAAGGCGTCCACGGGGAACCGCGTCCGAACAGGAGCCACAGCCCGGCGACGATCGCGGCCACGGCTAACGGGCCCACCAGTAGACCCCAGCCGCGCTGGTGGAGAGCGAGAAGGTTCATCGCTTCCAGCACACCCACCAGGCCCAAAAAAATCATCAACACACTGGTAGTTCTGCCCGCCCAAAGACGATGGATGGGAACCCGGTCGCCCAATTTCGCGCGGAGAAATTGAGCTACGTGTCCGGCCTGGTCCCTGGGGAGGGAGAATCCCATATTTCTTCCAGAGCTCGCCAGCAGCATGAAATAGTGAAAAAGCTTGCCAGGATGGATTCTGACCGCGGAAACATCGCTGAATTCCAAGCGCTGGATTCTGCGCAATTGCCCAGCCAGCAGCGCTTCGCCCTCCACCGAAAGCATGCCTTCAGAAATCGAGTAGGTCCGTCTGCAAACCCCCATCAGCATGTGGTCGGAATAAATTGCCAGCAGTCGAGTGCGGCCTGTCTTTTTTTGCAGCAGGCGCAGGATGGGCAATCGAACGGCGGAGCGTTCGCTGGCGCCGGGGATGCTGCCAACGGGAATATCGGACGAAGGGGAAGGCGGCGGACCGGGCTGGATTTGCTCCACTGAGGCTGGAGGGGGCACGGGTTGGGCTGAGTCCACAGTACCTCCTAGTCAAGCTTGCGCCTTGGGGGGGCGATAGTCTGTGAATTCTACCCTCGTTCTGGGTTATTTTCCCTGCAAATGTTGGGTTCCGCGGCAGCCCTCCTGGCGGGTTCTGTGGGTTCCGCGCGCCAGGGCTTGCCCAGAGAGCGCAGTCGAACTGACGGCAAATCGCTAACTCATGGAATCTCGCCTGCCGTTCGACTTGCGGGATCGATCTGATACACCCTCTTCCCTTTCAGCCGCGCGTACGACACCACATCCCCGGTGCCGCCCAGTCCGGCAGCGGGCTTCCCGTCCCACACCGCGATCAGCAACTCCGAGTGATCGGCTACGTACTGGCCCGCGGCCAAATACGATTGTTCTTCCGACCCGGCGAACTCAAGCTTCGTAATCTTGCTGCATCGCCCGATCAGTTCGCGAAAACCTGCCGACTCGGCGGAGTCCTCGAAAGTCTCCGCGTATTCCGGGAAGGGCAGGACCGCCTCCAGCGTCCCACCCAGTTCCAGTACAACGCGGGCAAAAATCTGGTCTGCGCCCTTGGCCAGCGAGGTGAGCCCCCAGAGTTCCGCTTGAGGGCTGAGCCTGTCGCGAATGCACTTCTCCACCCAAGGCAGCGCCGCAGGATCGTCAAACTGCCGGTGGCCAGTGACCCCAATCTTCATCGGTTCGCATTCCCCCAGGGCTCAAGAATACTCGCCGGCGGCCCATCCAGCGTGTTTTCGCGCCGGGGGGATGGGTATTCCTACGCGAGCGGCAGAGCGATGCGGGAGTTCAGGGGCTAAGGTTCGCGGGCGGCGGCCTGCGACTGCGCTCAGCGCGGGCGTTTGTGGAATCCCACCCTAGCGCACAAAACGCGCTAGGATGGGCCACCCTCTATAACCTTGTCGGCGTTGTCAAGAGACACGTAGAGTGTCTGAGGTCAGCTTCACCGTGCGTTGGTGCTGAGTTCGAGTTTTTATTTTTACTTATTGGAAAGCTTTTGATGTTGCTTTTGCTCACGCGACTTCAGCTCGCTTTCAGAATCCCGCGGTGGAAGCTCGTTCCACCAACCATCTATTCGGTCTCTGACTCCCGACCATGATTCGTTGTTCAGACTCCCCGTCCCTTCAGGGAGGCGAGGCGCTCAATCAGCCCAGCGATGGACTGTTTTCCACCAGGGTGGCCCACGAGCTGCCTCGCATGCGAACGAGCTGCGCATAATCCGCCGTGCTGCGCAGCATCCAGTACAGCCTCACGGCCAGTTTGCGGGCAATGGCGACTTTCGCTACCGCTGCCCCACGACGGAACTTCAACCTCTGATACACCCGCTGCAGTTGCGGGTCCAGGCGTGCCGCACTGTGCCCGGCTTCCACCAGCAACGAACGCATCATCGGATTGCCTTGCTTCGAGATCGACCCCAGCCGCTGCCGTCCGCCCGAACTGTGCTCCTGCGGATTCAGCCCCAGATAACTCACCACTTGCTTGCTGCGATCGAATCGTTCGACCGGCCCGATAATCAGCACGAAAGCTAACGACGTGATCGGTCCTACTCCCGGATGAGTCATCAGACGCGCGGCCAGCGGGTTACTCTCGGCGGCTAACTCCACCGCCTGGTCCAGCTTTTTTACCGAGCTCTGCAGTTCCTCGAACAGGCGCAGTAACTCCTGCCGTCGATAACTCGCCCACGGACCCAGCTTCAGGCTTTCCCAGTTCGACCCGTCCCTTCGCCGTGAACAGTTTCTTCTTGCGACAGACGCCTTCCCCCATCGCAAGCGCGTGCATCTGGTTCTTCACCGCGCCCCACATCCACACCAACTTCTGCCGGTGCCACAACAGTTGCCGCAGATCCCGCTCCGCCAGCGACGGCCGCCAGATCGTCGGGAAGCGATTCCCGCACAACATGTCCAACAGATGCGCCGCATCCCGCGCATCCGTTTTCTGCTTGCGCACCACGGCGGCGCGAATCTTCGCCGCATCGCCCATCCACAGCTCGTGGCCCAACTCCGCCAGCATGGCCTCGAACCAGGCCGTGTGCCCCGTGGCCTCGATCCCGACTCGAACCGTGCCCTTCAGGCCGCCATAAAACGCTCGCGCTTCTCCACTCTCGTGTTCCAATCGGCGCTCCACCAACTCGCCGCTCTCCGTGTCTACCATCGCTATCTGCTGGTAGCGCGTGTGCAAATCGCAACCTATAATCATCATCGCTCGGCTCCTTTCCTCCGAGCCTTGGTCGCTTGAGCGCTTCCAAGTCTACTCGCCCGTTACGGAGCCGACACGGTTATCTCATCAATCGATCAAAAAGTCACAGGCGCTCAGCGCAGGTCCGCGCCTGCTATTGCGCATGGCAGGCTTCAAAGAGCGCCTGGATATTTTCAAACGGCACAGTGGGAGTGATCTGGTTTGCCGGCGCTAGAACGTAGGCGTTGCCATAGGGTCTACCGAGGACCTCAACAGCGTGGCGAACCTCATCTTTGACTTGCTGGGGAGTGTGATCTTCCAAGCGTTGGTCGTCGACCCCACCACAGAAGGCAATCTTGCCCCCAAAACACCGGCCCACTTCGTCGATGTCCAAGGCGGTGGGTTGCACCGGGTCGAGGACATCGACGCCAAGGTCAATGAGCTCTGGAATGACGCGCATGACGTTGCCACAGCTATGGAAGATGACTTCTTTATCCCAGCGATGAATCTCGTCGAAGATCAGCCGGTAATGCGCTTTGAAATGCTTCCTCCACATGTCCGGGGAAATCATGAGGCCAGTTTGCGAACCCCAATCGTCGGTCATGAAAATTCCGGAAACATTGGTTTGTCCCCACTCGCGAATGAGCTCGATAAAGTAGTCGCGCAGGGCTTCGAGGAGCCGGGCAACTTCTGCTTCATTGGCCCGCAGATCGCAGAATGTATTCTCCATTCCACGCAGGCAGTGCAGCCGTTCGAACAGCGCCAGGTGGACCAGGGCAACGCAGTACTTGTCGTCGCCGTGAATGGCGAGGACTGCCTTGGCCCGGTCTAATCGGCCAGGGGCGTGGGGATCGGGCATGCGATGCCTCAGGTAGTCGTCAAGCTGGGACCAATCTGGAATGGCGTCAGCGACGGTGGTGGCGCCGATTCCACCGTAGGCATGGCCCCAACGGGTTCCCCATTCGTCCGTCCACTCCGCGCTTTGGGTCAAGTTCTGAACTTCGTTGAGCGGTTCTTTTCCTTGCGGCTGATGACCGATGGCGTAATCGTAGGCCTGGATGCAAAGCACGTCGTCGGGAAACTGGCAGTACAGATCGGCAAGGTCGTCTCCGTAGCGAAGAATCACGTCCAGAGAAACGCGCTTGAGGCGGACCGGGCAGCGGGCCGCACCCTGCCGGCGGAGCGCTTTGCGGACCCACTCTTTGCTGCGTGGATGCTGCTGTAAAGCTGCACTCACTCTTTGGTCAAAACGGGCAAGAATGGCTTGCATTTCAGGTACAGGCAGGCTCCGGAAGTCGGCAGCCAGGGTCTCATGTACCGGGGAGCAGTTCATGATTCAGCCTCCAATGGCGGTTCAAACCGCATCTCTAACGGCGTTCGGCGTCCGCCAGTTCGATCCGCGGCGTTGATCGTCGATGTGCGTCAAAATCGTACAGGCAACTTCCGAAGCATGCGGGAAGTGCGCTTTCCAATATCCCAGTCAGGCTTTTCATCCACCAAGCCGAGGTTCGGCAGCCGCCGAATCGCCGTCCCGATAGCAACCGATGCCTCAGTCCTGGCAAGCAATGCGCCCGCACAAAAATGAGCGCCGAACCCGAAGGCAATGTGGCGGTTCTTTTTGCGCTGGATGTCAAACCTGTCTGGGTCGACAAAATACGCGGGATCGCGATTGGCCGCGTTGAGCATCTGAAAAACGATCTGTCCCTTTTTTAACGGCTTGCCGTCGAGTTCGGTGTCGCCCTTCATGAGGCGCGCCTGGCGGGAGACGGGACTTTCATAGCGCAGTGATTCCTCAATAGTCGATTCTAGTAGTTCTGGATGTTCACGCAACAAGCGAAATTCAGCCGGGTTAGCGAGCAGGGTATAAATCGTGTTGGAGATGAGCGAGAGAGTGGTCTCATGCCCGGCGATGATAAGCGTGACGCAAGTACTAATCAGTTCCGCTTCCGAAAGCCGTTCCCCGGCGGATTCGACCGCCACTAGTTTGCTCATCAGGTCCTGGCGCGGCTGGCGGCGGCGCTCCTCGATCATGTTTTGGATATAAGGACGTATTTCCTGGAGGCCGTGCTGAGCCCGCGACAAATCTGCCTCGCTCGGTTTGTTGACGCCCTGAAAGCTCAGGATGTCATCGGTCCACAGCCGCATAAGGTGTCGATCGGCGGGAGGTACGCCGAGAATTTCCGCGATCACGCCGACGGGGAGCGCGGTGGCCAGGTCGGGGACCACATCCATCTCGCCTTTCGCTTCCACCGCATCCAGCAACTCGTTGACAACCTCCTGGATGCGTGGCCGCATTTGCTCGACCACCTTGGGAGTAAACTCCTGGGTGACCAAGGCGCGCAGGCGGGTATGGTCCGGGGGATCGGAATGTATCAGACCTTTGGTGGCGTAGTGATCCACCACCGCCTTGTAGCCCGCCTGTTTTTCCGGGGAAAGATACTCGACAGTTTTCGTAAGACGATTTTCATTGGAAAAAAGCGAGGTATCTTTGAACGACACCAGAATATCGTCGTAACGAGTGAGCAGCCAGCCTCCAATTGCGTCGCTCCAATAGACTGGATCTTGTTCGCGCAACTCACGAAGCACCGGGTAGGGATCCTTCATGAACTCGGGCGAAACCAGCAAGTCCTCGAAATTGGCGTTTATGGTTTTCATAGTCGTACCATTTCTGCTTTAGTCCTGCCGCTCACGGACACGCTGTGCCGAGGCAGAAATTGTCGAACTGCACCTGGTTCCACTCTGTGCCGAGGGCAACCATGCCGTAGCTATGGGTTCGACCCGAATCCACGTAATTGCTGACTACCGGCTTGCCGTCGATGAAAACATTCAGGGTGGAACCGCTAAAGGACATCTTCAGTTTGTGCCAGGTTTTAGTCGGCCAACCCGTCAGGGCGCCTGACTTGATGCCTGTAACCGCAGTGCCTTTGTCGAAACTCTTGCTGAGGGCCCATCTTCCCTCGCTGTCCACGTTGAGCGAGTAACCGTCGGGCGCCTTCTGGTAGAACAAACAATCGAAGGTATCCGCGGTGCATGGCATCAAGTGATCGAGACGCCCCCAAAGAGTGACCGATCCAAATTCCTGCATTAAGGTATCGACGCTGACCTGGTAGTCAGTCCAGGACTTTGCCTCCACCTGATCGCCCAGGAAGGTGAAGGGAAAGTGAGTGTTGAGCCCACCGCCCCATGCGATGGGAGGTTGATTGACCATCTGCTCCATGCACTTTCCTGATCGTCCGGTGCAGTTCACGACTTCGAACGAACCTTCCTGGTCCACGAAATACTTTGGGGGTTGATGGAAAGCGTCTTTCTCGAAGTCATTGGAGAAGGGGAAGGGATGAGCGGAGTTCGGCGGAACGGTGCCGGGATCCCCTTTCTGCTGGCCTGTAGTGGTAGTCAGCGAATAAATGGACGCGGGCTGAAGCGTGATACTGTGCGAGTTTCCCCGGGCGAGAGCCGACTCCTGGATAAAGTAGGTCCCGGCTTTCATGTTTGAATGCCATACATGCACCGCGCCGGAGGAGAGACCGTCGGCTATTTGGAGGTTGAGAGGCTGCGGTGAAATAGCGTCGGCGGTTTCAAGGATGACGCTATAGTCCGAATGATTCGGCGCCTTCAAGCTGACATAGCTTCCCACAATTTTGCCCGCCCCGTCCTTTAGGTAGCCGGAAGCGTTGTCAAGGTATTGCCAGCCCGGCTGCGCAAACTGGGTAGTATGAGCGACTGCCCATAGCGACGGCGAAACCTCATAATGTCCCGACCAGGGTGAAGTGGCGGATATAAAACCCTCCTTGAAAGGAATGAAGGCGGGAAACGCCGCTGCAATGGTGCAGTGGACCATGCGGGTCATCTTGCCTTCGATGTAGTTCCGGTTGAGCATCTTGGCCAATACCACATCCGCAGGAACCTTCCCCAGGCAAACTCCATCCGGGCAGATGCTGTAAGAATCCTCGCTGTCGGACAAGGGCACGTACGTGTTGTTTCGTTTCAGATTTTGGGCGGCCGCACTGCTTCCGTAATTAGGATAGTGAACTCCCAGCACGTCGACCGCAGCCATCAGCGCGGGATCTGCATTCATATCGTCGGCAAGTTGCCAGTCATTTACACCATCCGCGGCGAGAATTTGGGTGTTTAGGCCATGGCGAGCGTTGTTCTTGACCACTGCGTTCTTAAGCGCTTTGATCCATTCCCGGTCGTAGCGGGTTTCATTCCATATACCCACAAAGTTGATGTCTACCCCGTGAATGTCGTGAGCCGCGTTGATGAATTTGAGGTCGTAGTCGATCATGTCCTGGGAATAGAACTGATGATTGCCAATCCAGCCAGGCGTACCCCATGGCAGAATGTCGAGCACGATCCTGGGATTTCTTTTCCGTGCCTCTTTCATGAGCCACCACTCGTAGCCGCGGTTGTAGTTCTCATCGCCGCGGGAGTGCATATGGCTGGGCTCGGAACCCCAGGTGCTATTGGTGTCGCCGCCGATCTCCACTTTGAAATGGTGAAGGCTGGCGCCATAGTTGGGCTTGAAAAGATAGTCGAGGATCTGGCTTTTGTACGGCTCAGGATAATCAATGAGGAAGCGTGACGCTGCTCCGGCGCTCAGGCCGCCAATTCCTTGGAAAGTCCGGCCTGGGCCGTTGCCATCGATACGAATGGTTGTAACGGCATTGCCAGTGGCATCCGTTGGCTCTGCGGCATCAAGAACGTGAGCAGACCAGAAGCTGGCCAAGACCATCGCCGCTGCCGTCAACGCAAGTTTGTTGATTGTCAAAACATTCACCGCTGATTCTTTCCACCACAAGCTACGCGCTGAAACCTCTTGGCATTGGCCTGACCGCAGCGGCTAAAGCCAGCACAAAACACACGCCAGTTATCGCAGCGCTTTAGCGCTGCGACCCTCAAAATCCAGCCGCCTGCTACGGTGCTGTCAATACCTTCACGTCGTACGGTCCGATTTCGACGCTTTCGGATTCTTCTTTGCCGGTAAGAGCATTTACCAGCTTTTCGCCCATGGGCACTGTCTTCGTCTTGTCTTCGTAATTAAGGATGAAGTAAATCTTTTTCCCCGCTTTTTCGCGGGAGGCTACCTGCACTCCGTAAGGCACCAGTTGTCCTGGCTTGATGCCCGCGCCGGTGAGAGCCGCACTGATGATCTTCTGGTAAAACTCTTCGCTGGAGGTTTTCGTGCCTACGTAGTAGGTAGTTCCCTTCCCGAAGCGATTTTTCGTAATCGCCGCTTGTCCCTTGTAGTAACGGTTGGTGTAAGTGGCCAGAGTTTCGGCGGTCTCAGGGGTAAGAATGTCGTACCAGACTTCGGCCGGATAGTGAGTTCCGTCGGACATCACAATTTCCTGCTTCTGCTCGATCTGCGGGTCAAAATCACGGATGGCCGCTCCCACCAAGGGTTTAAGCAGGCCGGGTAAGGTTGTTTGCGTGTCCCAGTTGTTCTGGTCTTTGAATCCGGAGAAAAATGTCAGAACCAGCGTCCCGCCGTTCTTTACGAAACCATCCAACTTTGCGCCCAGTTGCCTGTCCACGATTAGCAGGGCTGGCGCCACGATGAGTTTGTAGCGCGAGAAATCCTGCTCGGGGAATACGATGTCCACGTTTGTCCGCAGCTGGCGCAACGCTTTGTAGTAGTCGAGGAGCAGCGCGTCATAACCGAACTTATTGGTGTGTTGCTGGACCTTAAAAGACCACCGCGAGTCCGGCGAGAGCAGAATGGCGGCGTCGGAAACGACAGTCGACCCTTGCAGCAGTTTGGTAATCTTGGGCAATTCCTCGCCCAACTGAGCAACAACTTTGTAGCGCTCACCGGCATAGCTATCCCAGTTCAAGACGCCGATGGTCAGTTGCTCGGTGCCAAACCAATTCTGCCGCCAGCGGTAGTAGTTGATGGCATCGGCGCCGTGAGCGATGGCCTGATAACTCCAGGTCCTGAATAGCGGCGGATCGGGATTCATGGAGAAGTACTTGTCCCACGCCCCGATGCCCATCATTTGCTCCATCACCATGAAGTTCTGCCGCTTTTCGCCGCGGGTGACGTCATTGCCCAGGTCGCCGGAAAAGTAATCGGCAAAAGTCTGGGACGAATAAGGAGGATAGTGATCCCATGCCGCGAAAGTGAGTGGGGCAAATAATTTGGAATAGTCTACGTCGTCGTACATTCCCATGCCGTTGTGGGTGGTGGCTTTCGACGGCGCAGTTTTCGCCAGAATGTCCGCCTGCATGGCCATGAAGTCGTTGGTCAGGTCGCTGTGGAACCGGCGGAAATCGAGGGCCATGCTCGGGTTGGGGGTTTCGTCATTCCACGGGATGGGCACCTGATCCCAGGCCGAGAGTTCCATCCCCCAAAATGCGCCGCCCCAGGCCTTGCTGACGTTCTCGATGGTGCCGTATTTCTTTTTCAGCCATTCATTGAAGTCCGCCCGGGTGAGATCGTCGTAGGAAAATTGGCCGCCGATTTCGTTATCGATGGAAAATCCCAGGACGTTGGGATTGTTGGCGTAATGTTCTCCCATCGCGGTGACGATCCGTTTGACCGCGGCGACGTAATGAGGGCTGGAGAGATTCTGCACCTGCCTCTGGCCGAAGCGGTAGCGCACGCCGTGAATGTCGACCGAGCCCACGTCGGGGTACTTGGCATAGAGCCACGCCGGAGGCGAGTAACTGGGAGTGCCGAGAATGAACTTGATGCCGTGGGCGGAGAAAACTTTGATGGCGCGATCCATCCAGTCAAAGTTAAATTGTCCTTCTGAGGGTTCGAAGGTACCCCATGCTCCTTCTCCGGTCTTGATGAGGTTGATGCCGGCGGCCTGCATCATCTCGGCGTCTTTTTCCCACATCTCCTCGGGCCAATGATCGGGATAGTAATAGGCGCCATACAGAAACTTACCGCCCGCCCAGTTGATGAGGTCAATCGGCTGCTGGTCTGCCGGTTTTTGCGCTGCAAGTGGTAGCGCCGACAGAAGAACGAGGGCAGCCGCGACGGCTGCCCTCAGGAACTTGCTGCTCAATTTTGAGGTCATGAGTGCGCTTTCGCTTTGATCTGAAGGTTTGACTAAGAAATGCGTGGATAGGCGACTGCCCATCCACGCAAGGTTAGGCCTCTAGAAGGTCAACTTCATCGCCACTTGCATTACGCGCGCCGGGTAGCCTCCGTTGGTGGAGTAAATTTTCCCGAAGTAGATTCCATCGCCCGGATAGGTATCGGGTCCGGCAAAGGTGGGACGATTGAAGGCATTGTACATTTCCCACCGGAACTGTACGTTGTAGCGCTCTTTGAACGGGATGTTCTTGAACATGCCCAGATCAAAAGTATTGATTCCCGGGGCTTGCAGGATGTTGCGTCCAGAATTGCCGAACGTTCCCACGGCGTTTGGCTGGAAGGCTGCCGGGTTGAAATAACTGAGAGTCGCCGGAACGCTGGAAGCCGAAACGCCCGGATGGGGGGACACCCCAGACACTACGTCCGCCCGGTCTGCGTAAATCAACGCCCCCGAGCTGTCGTTGCCGTTGCCCCCCTGGATAGAGAATGGCTGGCCGCTGTGGGCGGTCCAAATTCCGCTCAGCTCCCAACTGCCCAGCACACCCCTGGCCATGGCATTCATTTCGTGCAAGGCCGGAGTCTTGTAAACCCAGTTGATGGTCAGGACATTGGGAATATTCAGGTCGGAAATGCCGCGGTTAAATCGGATGTTGAAGGGATCTGGCACGCCGTTTCCGCCGAAGGCAATGGAGCCGGCCGAACCTTCATCGATGGTCTTGGAGTGCGTGTAGTTTGCGGTGAATTGCAGGCCATTGGCGAATTTCTTTTCCACCGTAAACTGTCCGGATTGGTAACTGGCGGTCCCAACCGAGTTGTTTTGGAGAATCTGGCTAAAGTTCGCGTTTTGCCTAACATCCTGGACCCCCGGATTCTGCTCCACAATTAAGTCCTGGTGCCAGGCCTCACTGGCCACGTAGGCCGCCCGGAAGAGCCAGTTCGATTTCAATTGGTGTTCAATGGAAAGGTTCCAGCTCGCCGTTTGCCCCAGGTTGAAGTTCTGCTGGGCGCTATATCCAAAATAAACCGGCAGCGGGAAGGGTGCGTTGGAGGGGGCGATATACGAGGGAAGCCCCGATCCTCCACCGGCAAACGGCGGGAACGGACTCACGCCGCCAGTCGTGGCGTAGTTCGCCCACGGGTTGTCAATATTGATGCTGCCGCCAATGCCGGGATCATTGCGGCCGAAACTATAGGTTGGGCTGAAGGGGGAGTTGTCGCCGGCGTGGGTATAGTGCGAGTAATCGATGGGCTGAGTGAAGAGACCGACAGCCGACCGGATTGAGGTGTTGGGCAGAAACTTGGGCGCCCAGGCTAGGCCGAGCCGCGGGTTAAAATAGTTCTGCTCCGCAACTCCGCCAGCCGGGATGCCTTTATCTCCAGGGAAAACCATTCCTACAGGGGCATTGGGAAAGCGCGTGCTCTTTTGGTCGGGGCGGTAATATTCCGCCCTGCCGTGATAGGGGACGGGGGGAAGAAACGGCTCAAAGCGCAGGCCGGCCGACAACGTAAAAGTGTTGGTTAACTTGATCCGGTCCTGGGCATAGAAACCAAGCTGGGTTCCAGTGAAGACCGAATTGGACCCCGCGCCCTGCTCGAAGCTGGAAACCTGGCCAAGCAGAACATCGGCAAAATAGTTCCCGGTGTAGTTTCCGTCGAAGCTGACGATCGGCTCGGAGAGCCAGCCGGAGGGGTCGGCCATGTTCATACGCTGCACGTCCACGCCCGCCACGATGAGGTGCTTGCCCTTGCTGATGGTCACCGAGTCGGTGATGTTCCAAATGTAGCGGTGGTACCAACTGGCGGTTTGCCCGTTGACGAACGGGTAACTCTCAATGGCGCATCCCCCCGCCGGAGGATCGACCATCCCGGGGAAGTATTGCGAAAGGCAGATGGGCTTACCCGACGAGTCCACCTGGCCAGAGAGGCTGGTGGAGTACTCGTAGCCATAGGAGAAAGCTGCCTGATTCACGACCGTGGGGCTGATCGTCCAGGTGTATGACCCTTCGTAGTTGCTGTAGTTCGTATCCCAGGAACGATCGGAGATGATCAGGTTACCGTTTCCGCTCAGCGAGGGCTGCCGGTAAAGATCCTGGAACGCATGTCCGCTGAAACGGTGCTTGTCGCTCAGGTTGTAGTCGGCGCGAACGGTGAACTGATAGTCGTTGGGAGTGTGAGTGGCTTGCGTGTAATCAAGGTTCCCGTTGGCACCAATGCCGGGGGGAACAAACTTGTTCAGAAAGTTCAGTGTGTCCTGGTTGAGCTGAGCCTGGGGAACAATGTTGCCCTTGTAGGGAATGGTATGAGCGGGATCCTGCCAGACCTGGTCAATAACCTGGCTGCCGCTTCTATCGAGACAGATTCCATTTGCGTCAAAACCAGAGGCGCAAATGACGGAAAAATTACCGGTTCGCATGTCCGCGGTCGGCGTTTGAGTAACCCCATTCGCTGGCGCAAGGGCGGCCAGGGTTTCCTGATAGTTTCCGAAAACAAACAGCTTGTCTTTGATGATGGCGCCGCCGAGCGAGCCACCGAACTGATTGCGCTTCAGGATGTCCTTTTGGCCAGTAAAGTAGTCCTTGGCGTTAAAGACGTTGTTGCGCACGAATTCGAATAGATTTCCGTGCCACTGGTTGGTGCCCGATTTGGTCACGATGCTGACCACCGCCCCCGGAGCAAAACCATACTGCGCATCGAAATTATTGCCGATGACGCTGAATTCCTGGGTCGCGTCGGCATTGGGAAACGGAGCAGCCAGCCAAAGATACGGGTCCATGTTATTGGAGCCGTCCAGCAGGTAGTACGTACTCCCCTGGCGCCCACCATTGGAAGAGGCTCCGGATTCGTAAGGATGAGTGGTGTACGTCTGATTCACACCGGGGCCATCTTTCAGAATGTCTGTCGTGCCTGGCGTCAAAAGGACCAAGCTGGCAGGGTTTCGCCCGTTCAGAGGAAGTTCCTTGATGGCGGTTCCGTTCACCGTGGTAGTCAGGGCGGCGCTCTCGGTCTCCAGGGCCGCGGCGGTGGCGCTGACCGTTACTTTTTCAGTGGCCGAACCGACGGCGAGAACCACATTCTCCGAAGCGGATTCGTCAGCCGACAGTACCAGGCCGGTACGAGACTCGGTCTTGAACCCCTCTTTCTGAAAATTGAGCGTGTAGGTTCCCGTTGGGAGCAGAGGAATCACGTAGGTCCCGGAGCCGGTGGTCGTAACGGTGACGCTGAGCCCTGTACTGATGTTGAGCGCCGTGACGGAGACCCCGGTCAGTACCGCGCCGGAAGGATCCGTGATTGTTCCGCTGATGGAACCGCGTCCGCCGGTGCCTTGAGCCCAAAGCAAAGCGGGCACCAGACTTAGGACGACGCACAGGATCAGACGAGAGAGCACCCGGGGACAATTCCAGTTTCCACGCATGAGAATTCTCCTTTGAATCGGCAGAACGCCGCCAGCGAGCGCGCATTATTCATGCTCCATCCTCCACGTTGACGTGAGCACAATGTTTTGCGGCAGTGTGTATTTCAATGCGGGGCGATGCTAGGCTGAGCCCATTGAACTTGTCAAGACAAATCGGCGGAATATGGTCCGCAATACGGACAACAACAATTTATCATATTGATTAATATGCCTTTATCGATCATCTAAATTGACGCCAGATGTGGATTCATGTCCGCGCGTGGCGGCTACGGGGAAAAAGCCCGGCCGAAAAGGGGTTAAGGGTTCTGGGGAAGCCTTCTCAGAAAGGGTTCTTTGGCTGACGCACTGGGGCAGGCGGAATTAGTCAGTCCCCAGGAATCTCATTCAGCACGTGCGGGAGTTTCTCAGCGAGTATCCCCGTGAGCGCTGCCTGGGGCCGTAATTCGGGGGGAGCAAGTTCAGGATCATGACCTAGCATGAGTGAAAGCTGGCGAGCCACACGCAGGGCCTCATTTTTCATGGAATCAATCATGCCCTGCATTCGCACCGCGGGAGCGGAAATACTGAGGGCGGCGATGGGTCTCTGGTCCGGTCCCCAAATGGGAGCTCCGACACACATCACACCCTCGGCGTTCTCCTCCACATTGATGGCGAAACCATCTCTTCTGACTTTGGCCAACACACCCAGCAGTTCGGTGCCGGTGGTGATGGTATTGTGCGTCAGCCTGGGCAACCCGTGAGTTCGGATCACCTCATCCACCTCCTCTTCCGAGAGGTAGGCGAGCAGGCATTTACCCATGGCAGTCGCATGAGCATAATAGTAATCACCTGGTTTCATGGCGTAGCGGTAGGGGTGTTGACTTTCGATGACGGCCAGATAAAGCAGAGAGCCCTGATCCAATATCCCCAAACTCGCGGTTCCGCCGGTGCGCAGACTTAATCGCTCCAACCAGGTGCGCGCCAGGGGCATGAGATATTGATGCGGCACGGCGGGGCGGCTCAACTCAAAAAATTTCTGCGACAGCACATATCCGCCATTGGGGGAAATCTGCTCAACATACCCGATTTCCTTCATGGTATTCAGCAGTCGATACACGGTGGTTTTGGCGAATCCGACCGAACGGGTAATTTCCTCGAGCGAAGGCGGATTTCGCGGGCTCTTCATCAAGGCCTCGAGAACTACAAACATTTTTTTCCCGACGTCCACCACGTTGCGGTCGCGAGAAGGCTTGCCCGCCGGTCGAGTTTTCAACTTATGAAGGTGTGCTGACTTCATCGCCAAACCATCTCCCGCCCTCGGTCTCATAGTCCAATACACAAACCTTGATTATATGGCGGGAACGATCCCCTCTCAACTGTTTTCGCTGCGGCTTGCACCCAACCCAGCGGAGCACGCGCGGTGGAACATGGTCCGCCAGCGTTTAAGCCCTACTCGTAGGCGGGCCTGTCGAATCACCACGCAGGCTTTCCGCTGACCGATTCTATTTTTACGTCCGAGCCAGACAGAAACTCCGGGCGCAGTTCGACCCCCAACCCAGGTCCTCCGGGCAAGCCGAGTTTACCTCCCGAGACAGCGCCGGCTTGCGTGGCAATTTTCCCGTACAAAGATTCGTAGTGGCGGCGAACGGTTTCCATGATCATGAGATTCGGCGTGGCGACCGACAAATGCCAAACCGCGTGATGGCTAACTGGCCCGCCGCAATCGTGCGGCGCGATGGGCAAATAGTAGGTCTCCGCCCAATTCGCAATTTTCCTGGCTTCCGTCAGGCCGCCGGTCCAGCCCACGTCCAGCATGATGATGCTGGCGGCACGGCTCTCGATGAGTTCGCGATAGCCCCACCGCGTATACAGGCGTTCACTGACGCACAGCGGCTGAGACGTATGCTCGGAGAGCGTTTTGTAAGCCATCACGTTGTCCTGGCCCAGAATCTCTTCCAGCCACATCACATGGTAGGGCTCGAGTTCGCGGGCAATTTTGATGGCGCAGGGCAGGTTCCAGAGACCGTGAAACTCCATGGCGATTTCCATGCGATCACCGAGGGCTTCGCGAATCTTGCGCACCGGCGCCATGCACTGGTCCATCTCATCCCGGGAAATGTGCTGGCCGCGATTCTTGATTCCCACGGAGTCGAAAGGCCAGATTTTCATTGCCGTGATGCCCGCGGCGTACAGGTCTTTGGCCAGTTCAGCGGGTTTTTCGTTGAAGTCGTAAGCGTCGTCATAGCAGGTGTTGTAGATGGGGACGGTTTCCCGGCACTTGCCGCCGAGCAACACATACACCGGCTGGCCGGTCACTTTCCCGAGCAGATCCCAAAGCGCCATATCAACCGCGCTGATAGCGTGCATTTCCGCGCCAGCCCATCCCCGGGAATGCACCCGGAGAAGCATGTCGTGCCACAACGCTTCAATTTCGGTAGCGTCCCGGCCCAGCAGGACCGGCGCCAAATCGTTCAGAATGATTGGCTTCTCGAAGCCGCGCTGGATACGTTTCCCCCAGGCCAATCAAACCGCTGTCGGTATGAATGCGCACCCAGAGCCAGCTTAGCCATCCGCCGTAGCACACGGTACTGTGATCCAGCTCGATAGTCTCCACTTTTACGATCTTCACAATCACCTCTCGGCTGATTTTGAATTGCGGCGGAACACACTCCGCCGACGCGGGAAGCATAGATATATCATTTAACACGGAAGTCGGCCATGGCTGGCGAGAATGCGGTGCTTTTCATTTCGTCGAGCGCGAATTGCGATCATAAGCGTCCCTCTCAACCATGGGGAACCTGCGTACTCACCCATCAGTAACGTCGCCCGGTCCGCACGGAATGGGTATATTTAAAGGATGGCGACTACGGCGGCCACGCACTGCCCAAGCTGCGGCCATGACAACAATCCGCGGTACAACTTTTGCGGCCTGTGCGGAACTGGTCTGCGCGGAGGAACCCTGCCCGCGCCCCAGAGCAAGCCGTCCGAATCCGCTCCGCTGAGCCTGGGTGGGTATTCGATTCTGGGGCTGGCGCAAGAACCAGTGCACGCGACTCCCGTGCCCGCAGTCCCGCAAAACAGCGAGCGGTCCGACGATGCGGAACATGATGCGGAACAGAACGACCTGTTGAATCGCAACCTCGATTACTTGTTCGAGGGGGAGGAGAATCGCCCGCCCCACTGGCGTATGTATGTGGCGTTGGCGCTGCTGGTAATCGCGGCTGCCACGCTGGTTTGGCAGTGGCAGCGGAATGGCTATCCCTGGGACAACTTGGCTCCTTCGACGACCGGGCGCTATAACGGGGTGTCTCCTGCAGTTGCCGCGCAATCGGCACCGGCGGCTGTCCCGGCGACGCCGCAAACTCTTCCTGCTCCAGCCGCGCTTGAAACTGGGGCGAAGCCCGCGCCCAGCTCGGTTTCCGAATCACCGAATCCCGAGTCGCCGAGGCCGGACTTATCTACCCCGGACGCACCCGCGAGCGGTTCCCAGAAAGTGCCGCAGTTGCAAACCGCCTCGCAGAAGCAGGGCAGCTCCGCCACCATTCTACCGTCTGAAGCCGTGGAGTCTGGCGCGGTGAAAAGCCACGCTGCTGCCGCATCCGCGGAGCCCGCGGCGGAGAGCCCGGAAAGTTCAGCGTCCGCGCCGGAGGCCGGGCTTGCGGAAGCTTCTTCTCCAGTTGAGGCCGCACGGTTGTTTGCGGAAGGAACAAAATATCTACTGGGCAACGGGGTGGAACAAGACTGCGTTCGCGCCAATAAGGATCTGCGTGCGGCCGCCCGTTTCAGTTCGGACGCAGAAGGCACGTTGGGCACAATGTATGCCAGCGGGCATTGCGTCAGCCGCGACCTGCCCACCGCCTACCGCTGGTACGCGCGGGCGCTGCGCGGCAGGCCAGGAAATAGCCGCATTCAAGACGATCTGACCGCGCTGTGGAATCAAATGACGCCCGGCGAAAAACAGGCTGCTTCCCACGGCGAGCCCTAATCCGGTTGGTCATTCCCGCACAAAAAGAGCATTCCGAGCCGGCTCGGCATGCGGACAATCCGCTAGCCGACTGGCAGCAGATTCCGGGTGGGCGCCGCTCGGAATGATCCCATGTGGATGAGTTAAAGATTGAAGTAAGGCTCTCACTCCGCCAGAGACGAGAACCCTTCCCCGCTGGAAATCCTACTTCATGGTTTGATCTTTCAACATGCTCACGCTGGTGATGGTGAGTTTGTCGCCATCCACCGAGCCCTTCACTTTGATGTGATGCCCTTCATGGCCCTTCAGAACATCCTGGTTGGAAACTTGCAGAACACTCTTATCCTTGTCGCTCACGAAGACCAGCGGCGAGCCGGCATCTTCGCAGGTTTTGACGCAGGCGGCATCAATTTTGCTGGCGCCGCACTTGGCGTCGCTGACCCAGCCGTTCCACGAACCTTTCATGGATGCGGCCAAGGCGCCACTGGTCATCAGGACTGCTGCGGTGATTGCTAAGAACGTACGCTTCATGTGCTTCCTCCTAGTGGTTTTGGATGTCGAGTTTCGCTTCCTTGTAGCTTGTCGAAATGGTGGAAATACTGTTATGGTTTCGCGGTCGGGGCTTATTTCGCCCGCCTGCTGAGGTACGTGACCGCGGGGAAAACGGATGGGTGCCGCCTGAACGGCGGCTGACAATCTATCGGCCAGCGCCATCCGTATTCCAGAGAGAAGAGATAACCGTTTGTCCAGCGCTGAGTTAAAAGCGGGTGGGGCCGACACGGCAATGCTGTCGGCGATCCGCTCGGGCGATGAGGGCGCCATGGCGCAGCTCTACGACCGCTATTCTTCGGTCGTGTACGCGGTGGCGCTGCGCGTGCTGGCAGATACGGCGGCAGCTGAGGACGTTTTGCAGGAAGTATTTATGCAGTTATGGCGCACTCCGGGAAGTTTCGATGCGAGCCGCGGCAGCCTGGGACCGTGGCTGGCCGTAATAGCGCGCAATCGAGCGATCGATGTGCTGCGCAAGCGCCGCCCGGAGAGCGATATTGATGACGTGGTGGTTTCGGTCGAGCCTGACATGGCGGGAGATGCGGAACGAGCGCGGGCCATGGAGAAGGTGCGAGGCGCGCTGGGCGCCATGCCCTCTCCACAACGCAGCGCGCTGGAGATGGCTTACTTCGAGGGACTGACGCACACCGAGATTGCGGCCAAGACGGGCGAGCCGCTGGGCACGATTAAGACTCGCATTCGGACCGGTCTGTTGGCGTTGCGCAAGGTCATGACGGCATGAGCGTGCACGAACAATTCGCGGAGGATCTGGCTCTGTACGCGCTGGGCGCGCTGCAGGGCGGGTTGACGGACAACGACCGGAGCGCGCTCGAAAAGCATCTCGAGAGCTGTGCCGATTGCCGCCGCGAATTGGAGCAACTGCGCGGCGATACCGCCCTGCTCGCGCTCTCGGCCAGTGGGCCCAAGCCTCCGCAGCGCTCGCGGGAACGCCTGATGAAGGCCATTGCCCGGGAGCCGAAGTTTAGTCCGGCTCCGCGGCGGGCGTGGTGGGGAATAGCCGGGTGGGCGGCTGCGGTCGCCATGGCGTTGGTGGCGTTCGCGTTCTGGGGGCAGTACGAGAATTCGAAGCGGCAGATTTCCATCATGTCGCAGGCCGCGGTCGAACAGCAGGCGGCACTGGAAAAGGCCAGCGAGGTGGTCGAAACTCTGACCGCGACCGATGCCATGCACGTGACCCTGATTGCCGCTAAGGCTCCTCCGCAGCCGCAAGGGAAAGCCATCTATTTGCGGGACCGCTCCAGCCTGATTTTCATGGCCAGCAATATGCCGAAGTTGCCGCCGCAGAAGGCTTACGAACTCTGGCTGATTCCAAAGCAGGGTGCGCCCATTCCGGCGGGGATGTTTAAGCCGGACACGCGCGGCAGCGCGATGGTGGTCGATCCGCCGCTGCCCGCGGGAGTTGAGGCCAAGGCGTTCGCCATTACGGTGGAACAGGAGACGGGTTCGCCTGTACCCACGTCTCCGGTGCTGATGGTGGGAGCGGGGGAGTAGGTTAGAGCAATTCTGCCAAAGGGGTCCCAAGTCCCGCAAAACTGCGTCGAGACCTGGAGCACCCCAACGTTAAAAACACGCTAAGCGGACTCGCGGCGGAAGATTGGATTCACTCCCACGGCTCCGGCGAGCAACCGTTTTTCTTCATCCGGCGTGACCGGCTGGAAGTCTTGGCCAATCTCCATCCCTAGGCGGAAGTATCTCTCGTCGCCCGGTGGAATTGCGGCCGTGATCGGCTGCGATAGCGTCCAGCGCAGGCCGAGAGCGGCTTCTTCCGGGAAGGCCGCTGGTTCGTACCAGCATTTCGGATGGGGATGGTTGCTCTTCTCGAACTCAGGCCAGGTGGTCTTGGCCATCCCTTTTAACGCCATGATGCCCATTCCCTTCTGCCTGGCCTTCTCGAGGATTTGCGGTCCAAAATTGGCCTGTGAGTAGGTCACGAAGTTCAGCGGAAACAGAACCGTATCGAAGTGGTAGCGATCCAAGGCGGAAAGCGCGACTTCCACCGAATGCACGGAAAAACCGATGAAGCGCAGCTTGCCCGCTTTTTTGGCGGCCTCGAAGGTCTCCATCGCTCCCTTGGGACCGAAGATCTGGTCGAGGTCTGACATCTTCGACAGCGCGTGAAATTGGTAGAGATCGACATGGTCGGTGCGCAGCAGGCGCAGCGATTCGTCCAGCAATTTGGCGGAGCCGTCCTTGGTCCAGTCTTCTTCTTTGCAAGCCAGGAAGACATTCTTTCGGTAGGGCTCGAGCGCCGCCCCCAGCCGCTCCTGCGCATTGCCATAAGTGGGCGCGACGTTAAAGTAGTTGATGCCGCAGTCCACTGCCTCCGCCACGATGTTGCTGGCGAACGACGGGCTGTTTTCCATGACCACAATGCCCGCGAATCCGATAATGGAAAGTTCCTCGCCCGTCTTGCCTAACTTCCTTCTCGGGATTGGCTTGGGGCTGCTGCTGGCTGGTTGCGCTTGCGCGAGCGGTTCGAGCATCCTGGCCGAAGTCACCAAACCAGCAGCCGCACCTATTTTCAAGAAATCTCGCCGTTCCATCGCGGCCTCCTACTGGAAACAAATTACCGAAGCAAAGTTATTAACATTGTAAAAGCTTTGACGAGATGAGTGGACGACTCAGCGAGAATCGGAAAGACTAAAATGGCGGCGGTGCGTATGACAGAATAAAACCGGTTCATCTAGAAATCCCAGGTCTCGCAAAAGCAGCGAGACGCTGGGCCACCCGGTTCTTCCGAAAGGTATATCACCATGGGGTTTTCATATATTGTGCTGGGTGCGGGGCGACAGGGAATTGCGGCGGCTTATGATTCAGCAAAATTTGGAGAGGCGTCGCGGGTTACGCTGGCCGACGCCGACGCTGGGCAGGCCAGGGCCGGAGCGGACCGAATCAATCAGTTGCTCGGACGCGCAATCGCGCAACCCATGGCGCTCGATGTGCGCGATGAGAATGCGGTCGGACGCGCGCTCCGGGGCCATCAGGTTGCTCTCAGCGCGGTGCCCTACTTCTACAACCTGGCGCTCACCAAAGTCGCCATCGCGAATGGCGTTTCCTTTTGCGATCTCGGCGGACACACCGAAACCGTGCGCTTGCAGCACGCCCTGGACAGTGAGGCCAGGAAAGCGGGTGTGCGGATCGTCCCCGATTGCGGCATGGGGCCGGGCATGGGCAACACCCTGGCGGTTTATGCCATGGGTTTGCTTGACGAAGCCGAACACATCTATATGTTCGACGGAGGGTTGCCGCAGTCTCCCGAGGCGCCATGGAACTACGCCATGACCTTCAACATCGCAGGCCTGACCAACGAATACTTTGGCGGAATGACCGTCCTGCGCCAAGGAAAGTTGGCGCACATCCCGTGCTTCACGGAATTCGAACTGGTGGATGTGCCTCCGCTGGGGAAGCTCGAGGCCTTCATGATTGCGGGTGGGGCTTCCACGGCGCCGTGGACATTTGAGGGCAAGCTGCAAACCTACCAGCTGAAAGTGCTGCGCTATCCCGGCACATTCGCGCAACTGAAAGCATTTTCCGACTTGGGATTGTTTGATCTGAACCCGATTCGCATCGATGGAAACGATGTAGTGCCGCGCCACGTTTTCCACGCGTTGTTTGAGCCGCAAGTAAAGTTCGATCAGGTCAAGGATGTGTGCATTATTCGTGTGGTAGCGGCCGGGAAGAAAAACGGTCAGGCGGCGCAGGTGGTGGTCGAAATTATTGACCACTTCGATGAGGCCACTGGGTTCACCGCCATGCAGCGGCTTACGGGATGGCACTTGTCCATCGTCGCGGCCATGATGGCCAGGGGAGAAGTGGCGATCGGGGCCACGCCCCTGGAACTTGCCGTGCCGGGCGGAGCGTTCGTGCGGGAAGGGCGGAAACGCGGGTTCAAGATCACGGAACGCTGGGTTTGATCGCCGGCGTTTGCGAGGAAATCCCCCGGCCCTGCGGCTCCGCGAGGGCAGGCTCGTCTCCCCAAAAAAAAGGGAGGGACCAGAGGTCGCTGTGTGCGGTCGACCCGCCGCTACTTTGCTATAATCAACCCTGCCTCAGCATCGAATTCAGCTTTCCGTGCGGAAGTGGTGGAACTGGCAGACACACCATCTTGAGGGGGTGGCGCCGCAAGGCGTGGGGGTTCAAATCCCCCCTTCCGCACCAAGTATCGTCCCGCACTCCCGGCATTCCTCCTACGTTACTGCCCCGCAACCGTACCGTCATTCTGGCCCAAAGGGGCCTTCACGGCCTTTGACGCAGTGCCCCGGCTCGAAAAGCCCCCCCTCGGCAGCCGAATCCCCGCAGAACCGGCTTCCGAAATCCAAATCGACCCAGATGGTCAGTCGCCCATGCCCGATCAATTCGTCGCGCCTAAGGCGCGGAAGGCATCGGGATCATTGCGACAGACAGTCAGAAAGCCCGGTTAGAGCGCTATTACTTTCGACAGTTGCGCTTCCCAATGACGCGACTATAGGGTGATCGCAGGAGGCAGGCCTATCCCCATGCTTCGAGCAAGCGTTTTAGTCGCTGTTGCCGCATTGGTTGCCACGCTGGGCGCCGGAACCAGCGCAGCTCAGACCCAGGGTCATGCCGAGCGCGGGGTCATCAACCGAATCGCCCCCTCCTATCCGGAAGCCGCGAAGCGCTTGCACGTGGGTGGCGTCGTCAGGCTGGAAGTGGTTGTCGCAGCCAATGGGAGAGTCAAGTCTGCGAGGCCATTGGGGGGCAATCCGGTTCTGATCGAGTCCGCCAGCTATGCCGTCCAAAAGTGGAAGTTTCAAGCCGCTTCCCAGGAAACCACCGAGGTGGTCAAGTTCGTCTTCGAGTTACCGCAGTAGGGTGTGAGGGAATGCATGCCCTCGGCTCGTCACGTTCCACATTGCCAGGAAGAGTTCCGCCTTCTCCCTTAAAACTCGATTGAACAGGGGCATGACCTCCAAGCCCGGTCCAATGCTAGTTTTCGATATCGAAGTAAATCTTGGTCGTGGCGCGATACTGGACAATCTTCTTGCCGTCTAGCTCCATTTCCAGTTCCGCCACTCGCGCCCACTTCAGGCCGCGAACTGTTTTTGCAGCTTCGGCCACTGCCTTTTCGGCAGCCTTGGCAAAGCTTTCCTTGGAGGTTCCGACTATCTCAATAACTTTTTGTGCCATTTGCGATTCTCCTTTTGACGTCTCCCTGTGGATTGTACCTCTGGCTCGCGCCCGTCGCCCTCCAGCCAATGCGCCGCCCGCTGAGCTGGCGGTTGCGCTACGCTACTAGGCGTACCATTAGACATGAGCAGAATACATCCACAACGTCCCGACCCACATGCTTCTGATTGGCCGGTAGCAGCCGGTGTCTTCCTTCGGCAAGAACTCGGCGAGGAGGATGAGGATGAGGATGAGGATGAGGATGGAAACGAGGACGAGGACGAAGATGACGACGAAGGCGACGGTTACTCCGAATGAGCCGGCCCTTATTCTCTGAACCGCCTCTTATTTCGCAATGAGTGCGGTGGAGCACCCAAATGGGGTAAGCTCTAGTAGGTTCGATTGGAACTGGTTGGGGGGTGGTAAGCGTGGCAGAAGTTCGACTGCAGGAAGGCGAGTCAGTGGAAAGCGCCCTCCGGCGCTTCAAGCGCAAGGTTCAGACGGAAGACATCATCAAGGAAGTGAAACGTCACTCCTATTATCTGAAGCCGGGCGCCAAGCGTCGCGTGAAGCAGGCTTTGGCGCGAAAGCGTGCCCGGAAAAAGATTCGCACCGAGCGCGATTGATTTCCAACCAGCAGGGCCGCTGCTGCACAGCAGCGGCCTTTTCCAATCCGACGTTATCGACAAGAACTGCTGTCCGTCGTTGGCAACCCCTCTGATCGCGGTCTATTTACAGCCGGTTCGCGATGCCCTAGAATGTTTTAACCACCAAGCGGCACCGATTTAGCAAGCCTATGGTCATATTAATCACCATCGTTCACATTATTGTTTGCGCCTTCCTGATCATCGTGGTGCTGCTGCAGAGCGGCCAAAGCGGTGATGTTGCCGCGGCCTTTGGCGGCATGGGCAGCCAGACGGCCTTCGGCCCCCGCGGATCGGCGACCGCTCTGTCACGGGCGACCACCTGGTCGGCAGTCATCTTCATGGTGACCTCGATTACGCTCTCCATCTATGCCCAACGCAAGTCTGGTCCGACTTCGGTGCTGCAAGGCGTGAAATCTTCGCAGACGAAAACGCAGCCCGCCGCGCCAGCACCTGCGCAGACGCCACAGAAATAGCCGTCAGCCATCAACTGTCCGCTCTCAGAGGGACAAGCTGACAACTGAAGGCTGGATAGCTTCCATGATCCACGAAATCCTTCCCGTTGGCCCCTTGCAATGCAACTGTTCGGTCATTGGCGATGAAGCCACGCGCGAAGCCATGGTGATCGATCCGGGCGACGACATCGAAGACGTGCTCGCCCTGGTCCGCAAACACAATCTCCAAGTCAAACAGATCGTCATTACCCACGCTCATATTGACCACGTGGGCGGCGCCATGAAGTTGCGAGCTGCCACCGGCGCGCCCATCCTGCTCAATCAGAACGACTACGAATTGTTGAAGATGCTCGACGTGCAGGCCTCGTGGATTGGCGTGGCCGATCCTGGCAAAGTGGAAATCGATCAGAGCCTCGGGCAATCTGACACGGTCGCGGCAGGATCGCTAAAGGCAGAGGTGCTGCACACGCCAGGCCACACCGAAGGCAGCATTTGCCTCTACTTCCCTCTCGAAAAAAAACTGATCGCCGGAGACACTTTGTTCGCGGGGAGCATTGGCCGCACGGATCTACCTGGCGGGTCGTTCGACAAAATCATTCACTCGCTTCGGGAAAAAGTGTTGGCCTTGCCGGACGAAACCGTGGTTGTGCCGGGACACGGATCGCTCACCACCATCGGCGAAGAGCGCGAGAGTAACCCGTTCCTGCGCTAGCCCTTGATACTCAGTTGGCCTATCCGTTCAACATTTCAAATACTCGACCCACGCCCTCGCCAAACTCCTCCGGCGGCGTGATCAAACTCAGCACCAGATATCCATCATTAGGAAAGTCGTAGAAGTGGCCCGGATGGACGAGCACGGACTTCTCCCGCAATAACGCAATCGCCAAATCCTCATCCGATTGCGTAACCGGAACTCGCAGCACAACATACCATCCGCCTTCCACCTCCAGCCGCTGGCAGGTCTTGTGCTTCGCAAGCTGACCATCCAGTTGCTGCAAATTCGCGCGTAGCCGATTCCCCAGAAGCGGCTGATACTTGTTTTCGCTGGTCAAGAAGCGCTGGCGCGGCCAACTGAATGGGCGCATTCATCGAAAGATACGTATCGGCGATCACTTCCAGGCGCGCCATTACAATCTTAACAACATCTTCAGGCCCGCTGGTGGCGAGCCATGCCAGCTTCATCTGCGGCAAGCCCGAAATCTTCGATAAGCCGCTCAACGTGAAAGTCAGAGCGTCTTGATTCATAGCGAAGCTTGGCCGCGGCGCGCCGTCGAGCGCATAGTCGAGGAAAACTTCATCCACAATCAGCGCCAGGTTGTTTTCGCGGCAAAAAGTATTGAGCGTAGCGCGTTCCCCGGCGCTCACATAAGAACCCGTGGGATTATTGGGATGCACGGCCACCACCGCGCGAGTGCGGTGATTCACCGCTTGGTAGAGCGAAGGAAAATCAATTTGCCAGCCGTGATCGTAGAGCAGCGGATACGGCGCCAGCTTCACGTCCTGCAGATCAGCCAGAAATTCAAACAACGGATAACTCGGCTTGGGTACCAGAATTTCGTCCGCCGGATTGCACAGCAGACGAAATACGTACGAGTAACCCTCGCTGGTGCTGGTGGTGAGCACCAACGACTCGGGATCGAAATCGAGCCCGCCGTGTTGCTCCCGGTAGTAAGTGGCTACCGCTTCACGGGCGCTGCGCAAGCCTTTCGGCTGCGGGTCGTAATCCATCGCTCCCGGCAGCGCCAGAGCCCGCAGAATGGTTGCGGTGTCGTAGGCAAAGCCCGCGCGGGCTGGATTCGATACGGTCAGGTCGAGCACATCCCTTCCCGCCGCAATCATCTCCCGATGAGTCTCGGTGAAGCGATTGAGCGTGAGCTTCCAGCCGGTGCGTTGAGAGAACATGAATGCCACATCATAAAGGAATTACTTTTCTAAGACCGGCTGGGCGTATCATTTTGTTATGGCACCCCTTTCTTATGTCTGTACAAAACGGCATAAAACATAACCTTCGCTTGGCCGAGCGCATGTCGCGCTTAGGCACGGAAACCGCGTTTGAAGTTCTGGTGAGAGCCCGGGCTCTCGAAGCAAAAGGTAAAGATATCGTCCATCTGGAAATTGGCGAGCCGGATTTCGACACGCCGGGAAACATCGTGGAAGCCGCGGTCGACGCGCTTCACGGCGGCTGGACGCACTACGGCCCCTCGGCGGGACTGCCCGCGTTGCGGCAAGCCATCGCCCAGGACGTCAGCCGGTCCAGAGGAGTAGAGATTCACGAGGATGAGGTTGTCGTCACTCCGGGGGGCAAGCCGATTCTTTTTTTCAGCGTGATGGCTCTGGCGGAGGCTGGCGATGAAGTCATCTATCCCAATCCCGGGTTCCCGATTTATGAGTCGGCTATTCTTTACGCTGGCGCCCGCGCGGTGCCCATCCGGCTGCGCGAAGAAAAAGATTTTGGACTGGATGTCGATGAACTGGCATCGCTCATCAATGACCGCACTAAACTGATTATTCTGAATTCTCCGCAGAATCCCACGGGCGGCGTGCTTCCGAAGCGTGATATTCAGGAAATCGCACGCGCCATCGGCGACCGCAACATCATGGTGTTGTCCGACGAGATCTACAGCCGCCTGCTTTTTGAAGGCGAGCATTATTCCATTTTGTCGGAACCAGGATTCCAGGAGCGCACCATCCTGCTGGACGGTTTTTCCAAGACCTATGCCATGACCGGATGGCGCATGGGCTACGGCGTGATGCGCCCAGATTTCGCAGCCCACATTGCGCGCCTCATGACCAACGTGAATTCCTGCACCGCCAGTTTCACTCAGATGGCCGGCATTGAGGCCCTGCGTGGCGATCAGTCTTCGGTGGAGCACATGCGCTCTGAGTTTCAGCAACGCCGGGATTTCTTTGTGGCCGGGCTGAATCGCATCCCGGGGTTCTCTTGCCGCGTGCCCAAGGGCGCGTTTTACGTCTTCCCCAACATCACGCGGACGGGATGGAAGGCAAAACAACTGGCTGACAGTTTACTGGAAGATGCGGGAGTAGCCTGCCTGGCCGGAACAGCGTTTGGCGACTTCGGCGAAGGCTATTTGCGCTTCAGCGTGGCCAATTCCCTGGAGAACTTGAACCAGGCGATCCAACGCATTGACCAATGGGTGAAGAAGAATCTATAACAGTTGCTTCGAGTAGCGCCGGCGTCTCGCCGGCTTTCCGAATGGCGAAAAAGAAAACTTTAAAGGCTACCCTGACTCCCAGGGCTGGACGTTCGAACCTACCCGGTTACGGAATCGCAAAAAGCAAGAAAGGTCTGCTGCCCTGGAAATGGGCGCTGGGCCGGTTGCGCAAGAGCCGCCAATATTGGATTGCGACCACGCGCCCAGACGGCTCTCCGCACGTAATGGTGATCTGGGGACTGTGGCTGGAAGACGGCTTCCACTTCAGCACCGGCAAAGATTCGCGCAAGGCGAAGAACCTGGCGGGTAATCCCCGGTGCGTCATCTGCTCCGATAATTCCGCTGAAGCGGTGATCGTCGAAGGCGTGGTCGAGAGTGTGAGTCCGGAAAAGCTCAAGCCAGTTTTTGTGGCTTACAAGAAGAAGTACAAGTTGGACGTAAGCGGCATGGGCGAGCCATTCTATCGCGTGCGGCCCGCTGTCGCCTTTGGCTTGCTGGAAAAGAAGTTTGCCGGCACGGCCACGCGCTGGATGTTTCCCTGACAATTTAGATTTCTGACGAGGAGAGAATGAATAAGAACTTCCGCGTGTTCGCCACCTGCGATATCGGAGAGGCCATCGATGTTCTGCGCCACAAGGCCTACGCAGTTGAGGTTTATCCCAGTCCTGAACCGCCGCCGAAGGCTCTGGTTGTGGAAAAAGTGGGATCGGGGATTGACGGCCTGATCACCACCCTGCGCGACAAGATTGATGCCGAAGTCTTCGAAGCAGGCAAGGGCACGCTGAAAGTCGTGGCCCAGTACGCGGTTGGCTTCGACAACATCAACCGCGCCGACGCCAATCGCTATCGAATTCCCTTCACCAACACCGCCGACGTGCTCACCGAAGCGACCGCGGAGTTCGCGTTTTTCCTGATGGGGGCAGTGGCGCGAAAACTATGGTCGGCGGAGCACCTCACGCGGGAAAACAAGTGGGGCTATTGGCATCCCTATCTGCCATTTCTGGGGGATGAAGTCACTGGGAAAACCATCGCCATCATCGGCACTGGCCGAATTGGCCTGGCCATGATCAAGAAATGCGCCGGCTTCGATATGAACATTCTGTGCTATGACCCGGCGTATCAGAACGAAGCTTATATCCAAGGAATTCAGGAAGTGCTGGATTTACGCCATGCGCGCGGCATTTCGCCGGAGAAGAACTGGATCAAATACGTCTCCTCGATCGAAGACGCGCTCCGGCAAGCTGACTACGTGAGCGTGCATGTGCCGTTGCTGCGCGAGGGCGAAAGTCCCGCGCCGACTTATCATCTATTCAATGAACGCACGCTACGTCTGATGAAGCCGACCGCGTTTCTGATCAACACTTCGCGCGGACCGGTAGTGGATGAAGGCGCTCTGGCCCGTGCGCTCAAAGAGAACTGGATTGCGGGCGCCGCACTTGACGTTTATGAGGAAGAACCGCTGCCGGCCGGTTCACTGCTGCGCGATCCGGCGATTGAAGACCGCTGCCGGCTGTACCCGCACTTTGCCAGCGCGGGCAGAATCACGCGGCTTTCGATTGATCCCAATAGAGGCATGGCCGGACGGTGTGTGCAAGGTTTGATCGACGTGCTCGAAGGAAACTACGGCGGAGATCCCGCAGAAATGCCGTATGTGGTGAACAAGGAGGCGTTTGGGAAGTAGCTTACGGCTAGGGTTTTGTTGACTCGTCACGAAATAGCAAACGACCCGACGGATTACTCCGAAATGGTGTGCTCTTCACTCTGCGCCCGCAGAACGCGGTCCACGGAATATGGCGTGCGGCGGCTGGGGCCGTAGTAGTGCCGCACTTGCATCTCGCCCAGAAGTCCCAGAGCCAGCAAATTCAGCCCCGCCAGCAGCAAGACTGCGGCAAAAATCATCAACGGGCCGTGCTCGTTCATGATCCCGGCATGGTGAAGAAATTTCTGCCCAAGCAGCCACAGCGTAACGCTCGATCCCGAGAAAATGCTCAGCATCCCTAAACTTCCAAAGAAATGCAGCGGCCGGGAAAGATAGCGCAGCAAAAAGCGAATCGTGATGAGGTCGAAAAACACGCCGAAGGTGCGGGCAATGCCGTAGTGCGACGTCCCATGCTCGCGGTTCACATTGCGGATTGGAACCTCACAGATAGAAGCGCCATACCATGAAGCCAGCGCCGGAATAAAGCGGTGCAGCTCCCCGTAAAGAGGAACCTGCTCCAGCAGGTCGCGGCGATAGGCTTTGAAGGTCGTACCGAAATCGTGAATCGGCACACCACTGAACTTCGCCATCAGCCAGTTTGCGCAACGCGAGGGAATGCGGCGCAGCCACAGATTATCAATGCGGCGCTTGCGCCATCCGCTGACAATGTCATAGCCCTCGGAAATCTTCTCGAGAAATAAAGGAATGTCTGCGGGATCGTGCTGCAGGTCGCCATCCATGGCGATGATGTATTCCCCGCGGGAGTGATCGAAACCCGCAGCCAGCGCCGAAGTCTGCCCAAAGTTGCGCCGCAGCCGGACCACGGTCACGCGGCTATCCACGGCGGCAATCTCGCGCAACAGCGGGAATGAGCGATCGCTGGACCCGTCATCCACCAGAACGAGTTCGAAAGTCTCGCCATTCGCCTCCATGACCGCTTTCAAGCGATCATAGAGGTCGGTGACGTTTTCCTCCTCGTTGTGGAGGGGAACAACAATGGAATATCGGGGCATTTGCGTCCAATTATACGATTAGATGCAGTTTTTCCTCGTGAAAGTTCACAAATTTCGCCGTTCGGGACCCCAGCGGCCAACTCGGCGTCCCCAGGGCCCTGGAACCCCGGTCCAGTTAAAACCCCGGCCCAGCCGGATAAGCCGGCAAATCCGGTGGCCTCGCTGGCAATTTCTTCGGATTGGCCTCGATTTCCTTCAACACCAACTCGATGGCTTTCTCCAACTGCGGATCTTGCCCCTTGACCACTTGCTCCGGACGGTTCTCCACCACGATATCCGGCTGCACGCCCTTGTTCTCCACCACCCACTGGCTGTTGAGATCGTAGCGCGCGAACTCCGGCCGGGTGATGTAACCGCCATCCAGCAGCGGCATCGAACCTCGAATGCCCCTCACCCCGCCCCAGGTGCGCTCGCCGATCAGCGGCCCCAGCTTGTATTGCTTGAAGAAGTAGCTGAAGATGTCGCCATCCGATGCCGCATAGTGGTTGGTCACGCAAACCATGGCTCCGTGAAAGACATTGGAAGGCACCGTGTCCGGCTCCCAGTTGCGCGCCGAATCCATGCCCGCCAGTACCCGGCGTAGCCGTTCGAAGATCAGTTGATCCACGAAGCCGCCGCCGTTGTAGCGCACGTCGATGATCAGGCCTTGTTTGCGAATCTGCGGAAAGTACTGTTTGACGAATTCATTCAGGCCCTCGCCACCCATGTCGGGGATATAGACGTAACCCACGCGGCCCTGCGTGGCTTCATCTACCTTCTTTCGATTGCTCTCAATCATGTTCAGCTCGCGCAGGCTGAATTCGTCGGCGATCGGTTTTACTTGCACGTTGCGGGCGCCATCTTCGGAAGCTTTGGAGTTGACCGACAAGGTGACCGTCTCATTGGCCGTATTGACGAATAACTCGTACGGGTTTTGCGGAACCCGCAGCGGGCGGCCGTTTACCGCGACCAGGTAGTCGCCTTCCTTGACATTGACTCCGGGCTCGGTGAGCGGCGAACGCAGGTGAGAATTCCAATTCTCGCCCGCATAGATCTTCTTGATGCGATACATTCCGCTGGCCTGATCGGCCTCCAAGTCCGCGCCCAGCAGGCCCTCATTCACCGGATGCAGCTCGGGGTAATCCCCTCCCCCGACATAAGTGTGCGAATTGGAAAGCTCCCCAATCATTTCCCCGAGAATGTACGTCAGCGTGTAGCGGTCATTCACGAAAGGCAGCAGCGCCGCGTACTTGTCGCGCAGCTTTTCCCAATCGTTGCCGTTCATGGAAGGCTCAAAGAAGAAGTCGCGCTCCTGCCGCCACACTTCGTTGAACATCTGCTTCCATTCCTGGGGCGGGTCAAGCTCCGCGCGCATGCCGGAAAGGTTGAGCGCCCCATCGCCAACTTTCTTGGGAGTGTCCGGTTTGGCGTCAATAATGCCGTAAGTGCCGCCGTCATGGCCGCCGGAAGCCGAATACAGCAACTTGGAGCCATCGAACGACAGCGCGAAGCGCTCGACGTTTTCGATCAAGGTTTTGCTCTTGCGCTCTTTCAAGTCATAAACCTGCACCGCCGCCGTCTCGCCTGCCAGCGGTCCCGAGAGCCCTTGTACCGGTACCGTCGCGTAGTAGATGTAGCCCTTGGCGGCAGCAAAGCTGCGAATAATGCCCGGTTCCGTGGGCAGGGCCACGATGCGGCCCTGAATGCCGTCGAGGTCAATACGGAATTCAGCGGGCTTTTCTTTGTCTTTACTCTTCGTCTCCTCTGCTTCCTTGCTCTTTTCTTTGCTTTTGTCTTTCGCCGAAGCCTGACTCTTGGACTCTTTGACGGCTTCGGCCGAAGGCGCCGGCTCTTCTTTCTTCACTTCGGCCTCGTCGCTCAACGCGGGAAAGGGCGAGGCCTCATCTTTGCGAAGAGTCACAATGTAAACCCGCGTCGTCTTGGGATTGGCAAATTCAAAATCAAGATTCCCCAGAACTTCGTTGTAATCGCGGTCAGACAGGAAGTAGAGGTACTTTCCGTCCGGATCGAAAATTGGCTGGTAGCTATTGGTCATCTCGGTGGTGACTGGCGTGATTTTGCTGTCCACCAGCGAATACAGGTTCACCACCGCATAACGGTTTTCTCCGGTTTTGTCGTAAGCCAGCCACTTACTGTCCGGGGACCACGAGTAATTTGTAATCTCGCCGTATTTCGACTGGTCCACCTGCACCGGTCTCTTGTCGGTGACGTCCACGTACCAAAGCCGCAACGTCTGGTCGGCCCACGCCAGCTTCTTGCTGTCAGAGGACCACGCCGGAGCAAACATGAATCCTTTGTGCCCGCTGGTGACCTGTTGCTCCTTGCCCATGCCATCCTGCGGCGCAATATACAATTCATCTTCGCCGCTGCGGTCGGAGATGTAGGCGATCCAGCGCGCATCGGGAGACCACGAAACCCGATCCTCGCGAATGCCGGGCGTACGCGTCAGGTTGCGCACGCTGCCTTCCTTGGCGGGAACGGTGAACACATCGCCGCGCGCCCCAAACACCGCGCGTTTGCCTTCGGGCGACAAGTCGAAATCACTAATGTTCTTGCTCACGCTTGCCCAGCGCTTCAATGTCGCATCGCTCTCCCCGGGAACGTAAATGGTCAGCTTCTTTGCCTGTTTCGATTGCAGATCAAACGTATAAAGGTACCCGCCGTTCTCAAAGATAATCGCATCCGCGCCCAGGCTGGGCCACATGACGTCGAAGTCGGGGAAGTGGGTCTGCTGCTCGATATGCTTGCTGCTCAAATCGTAGCTATATAAGTTGAGACGATGCTCGGCGCCGCGATCGGAAGTGAAATAAATGACGTTGCCATGCCACATGGGAAAGGTGTCAGTCCATTCCGTGTGGGGAACGTCTTCCGACGCGTTGTTCTTCAAATCGTAGATCGTAATCGCCTGCGCCAATCCGCCGGTATAGCGCTTCCAGGTGCGGAAGTTGCGGAAGATCAGGTTGTAGGCCATTTTGCTGCCGTCGGGCGAAAAAGAAAGCAAGCCGCCTTGATCCACCGGCAGCGGCTCCGGCATGCCGCCATCCACGCTCACCGTAAAAGGACGCTTGATCCATCCATTCGATGCATCGCGGCGCGATAGAAAAACGATCCGTTTGCTGTCCGGGGTCCAGGTAAGAACATGGTTGTGAATGCCCATGCGATCGTTGAGCGGCGTGGCGCTGCCCTGATAAAACGTGAGTTGCTTCGGCTCTCCCCCCTCGGCCGCCATGACATACACGTTGAAGTTGCCGTCATACTGGCCGGTGAAGGCCAGCCATTTGCCGTCCGGGGAAAATTTCGGAAACAACTCGCGTCCCGGATGCGACGTAATCCGCCGCGCCACCCCGCCCGAACTCGGCGCCAGCCACAGATCTCCGCCATAGTAAAAAGCAATCTTGTCGCGAGAGATATCGGGAAAGCGCATCAGTCGCCCTTCCTGCATTTGCTGCGCCGTAGCAAAACATGCGCAACCTAAAATCAAGATCAAGAATGTGAGCGATCTCTTTAAAAGAGACATCCGGGCTCCTTCCGATGATTTCACTGGATAAGAAACTGGGGTAGATATTTCATGTGCGGGAACGCTCGATTGTATCAGTTGGCCGCACCGGCTTTGACCACCGGCAACCACGCGGGAGACGGGCATGGGCTCAGTGCTTTCGACGGATTCCACAGGAAAAGGAAAGCAGTCTTGCTTCCGCCAAGCCGAGCGGTTGACCCATCCCCTATAATTCCTGCGTTGCGACTACGCCCGATCCGCTTATGCGGAAGCGGCCGTCAAGGAACGAGGAGCCTCAGCCGTGCCCAAAACCATCAGTTCTCTCCAACCTGCAGCTCGCCGGCAATTCCTGCGCACCGGCTTACTTGGCGGACTGAGCGCTTCCCTCTTGCCTGCCCTCGCCGGGGCACGCGAAGTTTCGGCCGAGTCTGCCTCCGAGGTCCGTCCATTCGAACTCGATGAGGCCACGGTAACCGATCTTCAATCCGGAATGGCATCTGGAAAATTCACCGCCAGCTCGCTGACGGAGAAATATCTCGGCCGCATGGAGGAGATCGACCGTCGCGGGCCGGCGCTCCACAGTGTGATCGAAGTCAATCCGGACGCCCTGGAAATCGCGCAGAGTCTAGATAAGGAGCGCGCCGAAAAAGGGCCTCGCGGCCCGTTGCACGGCATCCCAGTCTTCATCAAAGACAACATCGATACCGCCGACCGCATGCTCACGACGGCCGGCTCGCTCGCCCTGGTCGGTTCCCATCCCGCTCAGGATTCTTGGGTCGTCTACAAACTGCGCCAAGCCGGCGCCGTTATTCTCGGCAAAACCAATCTCAGTGAGTGGGCCAACATTCGTTCCAGTCACTCCACCAGCGGCTGGAGCGCTCGCGGAGGCCTCACGAGAAATCCCTACGCGCTCGATCGCAATCCTTGTGGCTCGAGTTCTGGTTCGGGCGCGGCCGTGTCAGCCAATCTCTGCGCCGTGGCCGTCGGCACCGAGACGGATGGTTCGGTCGTCTGCCCGTCGTCTTCCAACGGAATTGTCGGCATCAAGCCCACGGTCGGCCTGATCGGCCGCTCCGGCATCATCCCCATCGCTCACAACCAGGACACCGCTGGCCCCATGGCGCGCACCGTCCGCGACGCGGCTATTTTGCTGGGCGCGCTGGCGGGCATTGATGCTCGCGACGCGGCCACCGCCCAAACCGCAGGCAAGGCTTCCTCCGACTACACGAAGTTTCTTGACCCGAATGGCCTGAAGGGCGCGCGACTTGGCGTGGCCCGCAAGTATTTCGGCTTCAATGACGCCGTGGATAAGGTAATGAACCAGGCGCTGGACGCCCTGAAACAAGCTGGCGCCGTGCTGGTTGATCCGGCCGATCTGGAATCGCACGGAAAATTCGACGACACGGAACTGACGGTTCTCCTCTACGAACTGAAGGCCGATCTCAATGCCTATCTGGCGGGCCGCCCTGGAGCTCAGGTGCATTCGCTCGAAGAGCTGATTGCCTTCAATGAGCGCAATCGCGAAAAGGAAATGCCTTACTTCGGACAGGATTTATTCATCAAAGCTCAGGCTAAAGGGCCGCTGACCAGCCAAGAGTATCTGGACGCGCTGCAGACTAACCATCGCCTCGCGCGGAAAGAAGGCATTGACGGCGTGATGGACAAGTTCAATCTGGACGCTCTCGTGGCCCCGACTGCCGGCCCGGCGTGGCTCACCGACCTGGTGGATGGCGATCACGATCTCGGAGAAAGCTCAAACGCTGCTGCCGTCGCCGGATATCCCAACATTACCGTGCCCGCGGGATTTGTCTCCGGCTTGCCGGTCGGGATTTCATTCTTCGCACGAGCCTGGAGCGAGCCCACGCTGCTGAAACTGGCTTATGCTTTTGAGCAAATAACCAAAGCAAGAAAGCCGCCGCAGTTCCTGGCGAGTGTAAAACTCTGAAGGCGACCCATGGGATGGAATCAATAAACTATAAACGAAGGTGGGTTCTATAAAAGTGGGTGCCCCATCTTTGCGCGCTCTTTGCGCAAAGGTGGGATTCCACAACCGCTTCCATCCCGGGATCTTTCTATCCAATCACCGCGACCCCATGCGCGGCAACGACCCATCCTACCGCTGCACCGCCCACCCCAACCCGTCCGCCCCCGGCCCAGCATTCAGCGTCTTCGTAACTTCCCAGCTCTTCAGGTCCACCACCGCAACCTTCCCCTCCGCGCTGCACGACACATAGGCGAGCGGACGATCAGGCTGCATAAGAATCTGTACCGGGTCCGGCGCCACGTCGACGGTCTTGACCACTTTCCTCTGCGACAAATCCACCACCGCCACCTCATTCAGTTTCTGCATCGTGACCAGCAGCCAGCGGCCATCGGGAGTCGCCGCCGTCCCATATCCAATTCCCGGCAACACAATCCATTGCGCGATTTCGTTCTTCGAGGTGTCAATCATGGCCAGGCGCGGCTGATCCTGATCCGCGGTGAACACGTAACCATCGTCCATCGAGATGGCGATGCGCTGAATGGCCTTGGCCACCGGAATCACTTTGACGGTCTTGCGCGCCTCCAGATCGAGCACACTCACCGTGCCCGAGCCCACGTTGGAAGTGTAGGCGCGGCGTCCGTCATGCGAGATGACAAACATGTGGCTCTCTGGCTCTCCCGTTGGAACCGAGCCAACTAATTTTCGCGAGCTTGGATCGACGATGTCGATCGCCTCCTTGAGTTCCGCCGATACATACAACCTGCCGCCCGGACCGAACTTGGGGCAATGGGGCCGCGTCGCGCCACCAAGATCAATCGTAGCCACCACGCTTCGTTTCCCAAGATCCACCACTTCGATGCTGCGCCCGTCCGTACCCGGCTTGCCCACTCCCGCATCTCCGTAGATAGGCAGATAAGCCAACCGTCCATCCGCAGACACCGCCACCTCGTGAGCATGGTTTCCGTGAGTCGCAACTTTCGCCAGTTCCTGGCCGCCGTCAGGATCAATCAAGCTCAGCGTATGGTCTCCCTGGTTCACCACCAGAAGAACCGCGCGGGTTGCGGCGGACGACAGCTTATTGGTTTGCGCCAAGACTCTCACCGTCAGTACACAGAGAATCAGTGGACAGAGAATCAGACAAAGCGAATACAGCAACCTCCGGCATTTCACGCAAATCTCCTTCCCCAAACTTCCGGCCAATTGTACTTACTCGTAACGCAAGGCTTCAATCGGGTCCAGATTCGACGCTCGCATGGCCGGCACCATGCCGCTGGCAATTCCCACCAGCGCCAGAATCACGGTAGAGATCAAGATGGTTTTCGGGGCAACGATAAGCCGGATGTCGCCCCCTTCCGCGTATGAAGCGAAGGCGCTGACAAATGTCATCGATCCTACGGCAAGGGAAACGAGATACGAAAGCGCGATGCCCAGGAGGCCTCCCGCCAGGGTGATGACCAGCGCCTCCGCCAGAAACTGAATCAGAATATCCCGCTTGCGCGCCCCTAAGGCCTTCTGCACTCCAATCTCGCGGGTGCGCTGCGTCACCGAAACCAGCATCATATTCATGAGTCCCACGCCGCCAATGCCCAGCGTGAGCACCCCGATGAAGGCCAGCAGGATTTTCAAGCTGTCCACCACCACCGTCAGTTGCCTCTCCCAGTCCTCCACGTCGATAAAGAACAACGCGCGCTCGTCGTCCGCGCGAAAACCATGCGCATCGGCCAGCGCATGCCTGAGGTCAGCCACCAGCTTGTAGTGCTCCATGCCCGTGGTATTCAACCAGATGCCGTCCAGGTAATAGTTGTCCCGGAAAGCGTCGCCCGCTTCGAACGGGATTACGATGACCCGGTTCTGATCGTCGCTGCCCCCCTGTTGAATGTGCGGCTTCAGCACGCCGATCACCTGGAAACTAATCCCCTTGATGCGAACTTCATCCCCAATCGCAGGCATTCCAGAAAACAGTCTTTGCTTGGACTCGGAACCGAGCACCGCCACGTGGGCGTGCGCGGCGTTATCTTCGTCATCGAAGAAACGGCCGGTGTCTATTTTGTAGCTGCCAATGTGTTGCATGCTGGGATCGTAGCCCTGCACCCGCAATTTGTAGGAGCGCGTGCCCGCCTGCACCATCACCGACATGTCGGAAAAACGGGAAATGAGATGAACCAGCGGCGCCGTGTTGCGGACCACGTCAATGTCGTCTTCCGTCAGCCTTACTTCTTTCCCCGCCTTGCTGCCCCCTGCCTGCTGCGAAGTGCGTCCCGGCAGGATTCCAATCTGCTTGATCCCGTAAGCCTCCATGTAGGCGCGCGCCGCATGGCCAAACCCGGCGCCGTACGCCAGCAACAGAACCACCGTGGCGATTCCCCACGCCATGCCCAGCATCGTCAGCACGGTCTTCCGCAGATCGTGCCGCATCGCTCCGTAGGCTTCTTGCAGAAGGTCGCGCGTCAACCGTCTTCCTCGTGCCGTCGTTCAATGGGGCGCGGACCTGCCCGGTGCAAAGTCGGGGGGGCCCCTCGCCCGCCAAAAGCCAGCGTGCTTGCCTCGCGCTTCGAGGCAGGCCGCTGCTCCCTTGAAGTCTTAACGCTTTACCGCCTGGAAGTATAGAACGGAACCAACCCCCTACTCGTAGCGCAGGGCTTCGATGGGATCCAGGTTTGCCGCCCGCAGTGCCGGCAGCATCCCGCTGATAATTCCCACCACCCCCAGAATCGAGGTGGCAATCAAGACGATCCTCGGAGCCACGATCAGGCGGATATCCCCGGCGTCCGCATACTTGGCCAGCGCGCTGTAGAAGGTGATGCTTCCCACGAAGAAGGAAACCAGATAAGAAAGAAGAATTCCCGCGACTCCACCCACCGCCGTGATCACCAGCGCCTCCGCCAGAAACTGAAACAGGATGTCGCGCTTGCGCGCCCCCAGAGCCTTTTCCACGCCAATCTCCCGGGTGCGCTGCGTGACCGAAACCAGCATGATGTTCATCAGGCCCACGCCCCCGATTCCCAGCGTAAGCGTCCCAATGAAGGCCAGCAGCACCTTCAATCCGATGACCACAATGCTGAATTGCTCCATATCGCGCTGCGCGTCGAAGAAATGCACCGCGCGATCGTCATCCGGCTTGAAATTGTGCGCCGCGGCGAACGAACTCCGCAGATCTTCGACGATTTTCACGTGATCCAGGCCTGCCATATCCAGCCAAATGCCATCCAAATAATGAATGTCTTTGAATGAATCCATGGCGGAGAAAGGGACGAGCGCCAGCTTGTTGGTGTCGTTGTTGCCGCCCTGTTCTTCCATGCGGGGTTGCAGCAGCCCAATCACTTGAAAGCTGATGCCATTGATCCGAACCGTGTCGTCGAGCGCCGGCATTCCGGAGAACAACTTGTCTTTGGCCGCCGACGCTAACACCACCACGTGGGCATGGCTTACTTCGTCCTCCTCGTTGATGAAGCGCCCGCTGCTCAGGGTTAGAGCCCAGATTTGCGGGATGCCCGGGTCAACTCCTTTCAGCGGAAGACTGAACGAACGCGCCCCCGCCTGCAGGGTCGCATCCATTTCCGAGAGCCGCGAAAGGTGGCGGACCAGGGGAGCGGCATTGCGTATCAGGTCAATATCCTCTTCCGTGAAGCGAATCGCCACCCCCGCCTTGCTCCCCCCCGCCTGTTGCGAGGTTCGCCCCGGAAAAATTCCCACCTCAGTCGCGCCGAAGTTTGCGAAGATGGCCTGGATCGCCCGCCCGAATCCGTCTCCGTAGGCCAGCAGCAGCACCACGGTGGCGATGCCCCAGGCCATCCCCAGCATGGTGAGCAGGGTCCTCCGCAAATCGTGACGCATGGCCTCGTAAGCCTGCTGCAGCAAATCCCGCTTCATAAACTATTCCTTCCGTAGAGCATCGACCGGCGTAAGCGCGGCGGCTCTTCTCGCCGGATACAACCCGGCAATGGTTCCGGCCATGGCCAGCGAAACAATGGCCAGAAACGCCGTCAGCGGAACCAGCCGGGGCGTGTTGAATCCCGGCGGCTGCGGCAGCTTTCCCAGCAAGGCCATGAAGGCGGCCGCTGCTCCCATTCCAAGGCACCCGCTCAGCAACGTCAGAAACGCGCCTTCCACAAAAAACTGGAACATGATGTTCTGGTTGGTCGCCCCCACCGCCTTGCGCAGCCCGATTTCGCGCGTCCGGTCCGCCACCGCGACCAGCATGATGTTGATGATCCCAATGGCTCCCAGCACCAGCGTCACCAGCCCGACGCCGCCCAGAAACACATCCATGGCGGTAAAAATCTTGCCGATCTGATCCGTCATGAGAACCGTATCGAATCCCTCGAACGAATTCGGGTCGCGGTAATCGAAGCCGTGATTGCGAGCCACGATTCTGTGCACTTCCATTTCCGCCGTCGCATGCTTCTCCCGACTGCTCGGCTGATAGTTCAAGTAGGAAATCGCGCCCACGGTCTCTCCCACTTTCAGCGGAGGGAAATCCTTCTGCATGGTGTGGTAGGGCATGATGATCCGGGTGTTGTCGCCCATATTGTCGCCATGCCCAATTCTTTGCAGCACGCCGATCACTTGAAAACGCTGCCCGTTCAGCAACACGTAACTTCCAATGGCGGGCCGGCCGGGAAACAGAATGCGCCGGCTCTCGTCGCCGATCACGATCACCGGCCGCGTCTGGGAATCGTCCAGATCGTTGATCCAGCGCCCTTCGCCCATCGGGGTGTAGCGAATCTCGCTATAGACGGGAGTCGTTCCCATCACGTCGCCACTGCTTTGATAGAACTCGCTGACCGCGCGCACGTCGTTGCGGTCGATGATCGGCGCCACCCGGCCTACGTCCGGGCACTCCTCGATAATGTCGCGGTAATCCTTGTCGGTCAGGTAATACTGCTGCACGCTGGTGAAGCTTCCATTCAGCATGGGAGCCCGGCCGTCGAAGATGAACATCACGTTCTCGCCCAGGGTCGCGAGTTGCTCTTTGTTGCCGCCGCGAAATCCTTCTCCCACGCCCACCAGCAGCAGCAAAGAGCCCACCCCCCAGGCGATTCCGAACATGGTGAGGAAGGAGCGCAGCTTGTGCGACCACAAGGTACGCATGGTCTGGCCGAAGATGTCGAAGATCAGGCGCATACTTCCCCCGCTATGTTAAATCGTACGTGAAATTTCTCCCGTTGGTTCCACTTAACTCGGGTTAGACGAACCTCCACCGTATAAGACATCAACCGATTCAGCGCAGCGCCGGCGTCTCGCCGGCCGCGGGGCGTCCAACCCGCGCAAAATTGAGCCTCCGCACAATCGCATCGCTCAGAGCCCTCTGCGTTGTAAGGTTTGGGGTTCGCTAGCGCCGAAAAGGCTAGCTGAAACTGAAACACTCTCTATATCCAGAATAGCAATTCCAGACGGGCAAATGGGACATGGTTGAGAACTTTATATTTGCCGTAGGCTGACCAAGTTAGAGCGTTTTCGCCCCGCTGGGGGGCTTGACAAGAAATCTCCGAATCGCCAGAAAGGCCGGATTTATGCGGCGGTGGCCTTGGCCGCCCGCTTGCGCAGATACTCCAAACCGCCCCACAAGGCAAGCGCGAAGGCGAGGCTGCGCAGGACCGCGGAAATGACCGACGCTCCCCCGAGCACGGCGTCCGGAGGTTCTCCCGCGCCCAGCGCATGGAGCAGATTAACCACCACGCTACTGGCAATCTCCGTTCCCATGGCAGCCAGCCATAACGCCAACACCATCGGTTGGAGCCGAGGCACCACCCAGGAAAGGGCGGCCAGCAGGATAAAGCTGCCGATCAAGGGCAGCAGGATGAATTGCTGAAACTGCTCGCGATATCCGAGGTCCGCCCAAAGGAAGGTCGGCAGCATCGCGCACAGGGGAAGCGTAACCAGGGTGGCGATGGCGGCGGCCGCGGCCATTGCCGCCCAGGCATTGGGCACAAAACGAAAGCCGACGACGGTAGCCGCGGTGAAAACGCCTGCCGCACAAACCACCCACAGCCAGTAAGCCACGGGTACGCTAACCGAGGCCGTGAGGCTTCGGCTCAGCACAAAGACTAACCCCGCCGCCACGTTCGCCGCCAGGAAGGCCAGCACCCGCGGCCAGTAGATGAGACCGCCGCTCACTCCAATCATGGCGGCAAAGCTTTGCCGCACCGTCTCCGCGGCCACCACCGGCGCGGCCAGGACGGCCTCCGGCTGCGCCGTCGCCACAACCTCCAAGGGCGCGGGGCTGACCGGAACAGCGGCCGCGCTTGCCAGCGGAGGCACCGCAACCGGTCCTGGTTGTGGGCGCGTCGCTGGCGAAACCACCGGAGGCGCGGCAACTGGAGCGGGCGCAACTGCGGTCGGCGCTGGCGCCGCCGCAGTCCGCGACTTGCCCAGCCTCCCTGCGATCTGGCCCCGAATGGCGGCCAGGTCCGCGCCGGTTATGGCATCCTGCTTGTCGGGAGTGGTGCGCGCCATCACCATGCGGCGATATCCAAACGTTCCCCGCGTCGCGTTGGTGAATGCGCCTACGCTGATCAGTGAGATCAACAGCGCAAACCAGCTTTCGTAGTAAAACGAAGACGCTTGCTGGTGGGCCAGTTCCATCGCCGGATTCTGAAATTGCGGATACTGCTGCTGGTAGACCTGGTATTGGCGATACTGCGCGGCCTCGCCATCGAGCATGATGCCGGCTTGTTGCACCTTGGTAAGATTGCCCAAAGCGCCGGAAGCGCACAGCACCAGGCCAATGATTGCCGCCGGCCGGCCCATCTTCTGCACGCCGACGCCGAGCCCACCCATGATAAGAACGAACAGAAACGCCGTGGCCGCGCCCCAGGCCGGCCCCAGCACCGAAGCTGTCCCCGGCGCCACAGTCGGCGGAAAAATTACGGCCAGAATCGCCAGGACTACCAATAACCCGCACACCCACACCCCCTGAGCCGCGGCCTGCCGGGCGGTGCGGCCATCGTAGATATCGGGCCACAAGATTTTTTTCCACAGCGGCGCCGCTTTTGCCGGAAGCACCTGCGGCACCACCATGGGACGAGGCAACACCACCGGCACATCGGGGATGGCTGCCTCTTCCTCCAAGGCAAGCGATTCCACACGCTTTACCAGCGCCGCAAAGCGCGGATCGCCATGCAGCACGCCGAAACGCGATTCGGTTTTCAAACGCGCCAGGCTGCTGGAACGCTGCTCACAAGCGCGGTCGAGCCACTCAAACGCCTGCTCGCGTTCTCCGAGATCGGCGCTGACCAGCGCAATGTAATACGGAGAGACGCGCACTCCCAGGCGCACCAGGGCGCGCAGCACGGCAACAAACTTTACTTCCGGATCGCCTTCGTACAACTTGATCTGCTGAATTCCCGCCAGTTGATACTGCATGCTCTTGGCAATCTTGGCGTCTTCCAGGCACAACGGCAGAAAATGCTTGTTGTTTTCCCAGGCCAGCATGACTTCCTTGGCAATATTCTCCGACTGCATGGAAGTCTGCGAAATCATCAGCAGGACGGTCTTGCAAGCGTCAATGGCGTTGACGATCTCCTCGCCCCAGCGCTGCGCGCCGTCAATGCCGCCCTGATCGATCCAGGCCGCCACGCCGGCCGCCCGCAAGCGCTGCACAAATTGCATCACCTGGACGCGGTCATGGCTGGAATAGCTGACCATCACGTCGGGGCTATAGGCACGGCTGGCGGTAACGCTTGGCTCATTCATCGCGGGTGAACCCATGGTAAGACTCCAAGGCTTGAGGCGGCACTCCAGGCTCCGCATGAGCCGGTGTGGAATTCTGATCCCGCATGGACGGAGAGTCAAGCAGCTTGTCTGGGTTAGGAGCACCCCCCACTTGAGTGCTATTCACAAACTCTCTCGCCTAAGTTAACTTCCCGATTGAGCAGACTTCGGGGGAGGGCTGCTGCAACACTCGCGTCCCGCGGCTCTTTTGAGCCGGGGACGTTTTTTTTGCCTGCAGAACGCCGGGCCGGCAACTTTCTGGCCACTTCCGGGTTTACCTCAATGGGTGGTTTCCCCACGCTGAATTGCGGGGAGGCCTTCTGGCCCACCTGGGTTCCGAACACCGGGCCGGAAATGAGGAAAGAGTATGCGCTACCTAAAATACGTTGCGATGTTGGGAATTTTGCTTTTTGCCGCGGGAAGCGCGTCCGCACAAGTGCGGGTAGGCGTCGGCGTGGGAGTAGGTCCCGGTTACGGCTATCCGGCCGGGCCGCCGCCGGACTGCCCCTATGGCTACTATTCCTACTATCCCTATGACTGCGCGCCCTATGGCTTTTACGGGCCAAATTACTTTGTTGGCGGCGTGTTCATCGGAATCGGTCCCTGGTATCACGGATACTACGGGCGCGGCTACTACGGGCGTCCCGGATACGGATATTACGGACGCGGCTCCTATGGCCGTCCCGGTTATGGGTACTACGGGCGCGGCTCCTATGGCCGTCCCGGATACGGGGGCGGGTATCGTGGTTACGCTGGCGGCGGGTATCGCGGGGGCTACGCGCGAGGCGGCTACCGGGGCTATGCCGGTGGCGGATATCGCGGCTATGCCGGAGGCGGCTACCACGGTGGTGGGGGCTTTCATGGCGGTGGAGGCGGATTTCACGGCGGTGGCGGCCACGGCGGCCGCAGGTAAGTTGGCTCTACGGTCGGACCTTCGGGTCCGACCGATCTGCTACTGAGCGTAGGGCCGCCCTCGAGACCTACGCCGTTTCGCCTACGCTGCAGGCTGCACCCTCGGAATCGATGAACTGGGCCAAGACTCCCCCGAAATCCTGCGCCTTGGGCGGCACGGTGAATTGCACACCCTTAGCGTTCATCTCGCGATAGAGAACCTCAACGTCGGGGACGGTGAAACCCAGTTCGACCTTTCCGGCGAGATTCTTTTCGGAAGCCGGGTGCAGCGCCAGAGTAGTCTCTCCGGTCAGAAACTCACTCCAACCCGGTGACTCGAACTTTAGAGGAAGACCGAGCACGTCACGGTAGAATTTCACCGCTGCACTCATGTCAGAGACGAACTTGATCACATACTTAAGCTGCAATCCTGCCATTCGCCACCTCCCGCGGTTCGCTTGACGGCCAGAAATTGTACACCAGGCGGCTGTCGGCAGGTCTGACCCCGTGCTAACCTATCCTCGTCGAGGGGGCCGTAGCTCAATTGGATAGAGCGAGAGTTTCCTAAACTCTAGGTTGGCGGTTCAATTCCGCCCGGTCCCTCCAGTTTTAATCCGAAATCCCACGAAAATCACAACGCCGCGGCGAGGACCAGACACCCTCGCGACAGCCGGCAGGATGCCGGCGCTACCTAATGCCGGCCACTACTTACGGCCCGCGGATCCCGTTGTGCAGTGATCCTGCGACCGCAGGTACGCCATGTAGGCCACGATGGCCAGGTTGATGGCGAGCAGGGAGACGTGGAACAGGCTCAGCCGGTGAATCAATTCGCGCACTTCAAACGGTATGTACAGTGCGCCCGAGACCAAGGCAATCCATTCGGCCCAGCCCCGAGCCTTCCAAAGCCCGAAGGCTTCCACAAAACGAAGCGTTGAATAGGTGAGTGCAACGCCTGAAACTGCCCACAGCTTTCGATCCGTCAAGCCATCGGCCCAGCGTAGAAAAACATGAGCCAGATGACGGTCAGGACTGATGTGCAGAACGTGCAGCAGGTTCTCGGCGACTTCGTAGGTGTCTTTGTGGAGAAGGAACAGGATGGCGCCGCCGGCGGCCAGCACGATCAGCCCCTTGGCCAGCTCGAGCGAGGCTACGGCGCGCAACACTTTGACCTGGCCGCTGCGGCCGCGCCAGGCGGGACCTACATGGAAATGGGGATCGACTTTCATCGAGAAGTTATCTGGGACGCGGCTTCGCGAGTCATCTCCCTGTCCATGCAGTGGAAACATCTTAGCGGAGAACGCCTTCATAATGATTCTATCCCTGAACGCTGGCGCGAAGCTCGCCTACGATCTCCTGCGCGGCGCGGAGAGCTTCCTGGTGCTGCGTAACCTCGAAAGAAATGGCGCCTACCCGGGCGTGGCCTCCTCCGCCGTAACGCTCGCAGATCTTGGCCAGGTTGACCATGCGCTCGGCTTTGGCCCAGGGGTTCGAGCCTACCGACACCTTCACCCGGAAAGTGCTTTTGCTTAGGCCCACGCTGTAGATGGATTGCGGGTGAAGAAAATACGGAATGAATTTGTTGTAGCCTTCGAGGTCCAGGTCGGTGACATCGAAGAAAATAGTTCGATCCTTGAACTCGGTGCGCTCTTTCAGGACGGTAATCGAGTGCTGATGGCGCGCCATCAGGGGAGGCAGGAGATCCGCCACAAAAGGCTCCTGGAGAATCTCCGCCAGCGGCTTGGTGGCCAGCAGCGGAATCAGGCGGGCGCCGAAGGTGCGGTCCTGGGAGGATTCGATCACCATGGTCAGCTTCATGGCGGGTTCCTTCATCTCGACGGCGGTGCGGGCGTCGGCATAAAGCGCGCCGTCAATGATGTCGGTCCAATGAACCAGGTCAGCGACGGGAGCGGGATCGAAACCGAAGCGTTGCTGGCCGATCATGGCGATCAGGCTGGTGCAGGATTTGAAGGCCGGATCGTAGAACTTGCGATTGCTGCGGTCTTGCTCGAAATGAGCGGCATCTTCGGGATTGAGGAAGGCGCTCTCGTGATGATCGAACCACCAGGTAATTTTCGGCGAGCTGGAGTACTTGAAGTCGACGATGGCATTCTCGTCGCCATCGAATGAGTCCTCGTTGAACAGGGAGCCGGCGCGGTGCAGGAGGCCGGAGAAGACGAAGTCTACGTGGTCGCGGATGCGTTCACGATAAAAGCGGGAAAATAAAGCGGCGGACGAAGCCCCATCGAAGCAGCGGTCGTGGTAAAACACCCGAACTTTCAAACATCCTCCGTGAAGCGGGCGCGCGCAGACGGCAAGAGCATGGGATGAAACCAAAAGCTAATAGGATGGCGGCTGGGGAAAGGTTCTGTCAAGCGGCGAGTCGTCTGATGTAGAGGATGAGAATCACGATGCGCCCGACAAACCCATAAACCGCAACGCACACGAAGCTTCACGAAGTCTTCCGGTTCAGTGGTTTGCTCCGTGTGCCTGGGTGGTGAATCGCTTCTGCTCGCGGCAATGCTAGGCGTTGGCCTGCTTCTCCGCCATATCCCCAATCACTGGAATCTTCCATTTCTGCCCTTGGTTGGCCTTGAGCAGCAGCACGATCCAAAGGATGAGGCCTCCCAGGCCGACCAGCGGCCACAGCAGCAGGGTCATCCAGCCGAAGAAAGGAATCATGCCGACGATGCTCAGGGCGATCCAGAGAGCAATCCACCCCACGCCAAAGAAGATGGACTGAAAGGAGTGGAAGCGGACGAAACGGTTCTTGCTGTAGGGCTCCATGACCAGAAACATGATCGCCGGGATGATGGTTACGTAGGCGAGCATGCCGGCGACATTGTCGGCCATTGCGCCGCTGCTGGCAGGAGCGGCTGCGCTCGAACCCTTGGCGCTGCATGCGGGACAAACCGCCGTGCCTTCGGGTACCTGTGCTCCACACGCGCTGCAGAAAGCCATAGTTTCCTCCCTGAGGGTCGTTTTCCCTTACCGTGCTCGCCGGATTATACGAGCGTTTCCGGCTCACACCTCGGGGCGGACGCAAGTTAGCAGAAACCTGACGGCAAAGCAAACGGATTCGCAGGACGGATTCGCAGGCTGGTCAGGCTGCGGAGGCTGTAGAGTCGTAGCTCAGCTACGTCTCTACCAGGCTGGTGCTTGGTTCGACGGGCAAAAGGCTGCCGCTCCCGCTACAATTTGTTTCTGTATGGCCGTGGCCGGTATTCCGGAAACCTCGCTTCGCCGCCGTTCAGGCTGGCGGATCGCCGCTTACTTGCTCGCTGCCCTGCTCATAGCGGCGCTGTGTGCCGCGGCCTGGCTTTATTCGTTGGCCAGAGCCGCTTTGCCGCAACTTGACGGGAAGATAACGGTCGCTGGATTGTCTTCCGCGGTGAGCGTGATTCGGGACGCCCACGGCGTGCCTACGATTGAAGCGGCTTCCTTCGACGATCTTTTCTTCGCGCAAGGCTATGTGACGGCCCAGGACCGGCTTTGGCAGATGGACATCATGCGACGCTTCGCCGCCGGAGATCTGGCGGAGATTTTGGGTCCAGACCTGCTCGACCATGACCGCGAACAGAGAATCCTGGGAATGCGGGTCGCGGCGCGCCAGGCAATCGAAGTGGCCTCGCCGCAAGTCCGGGGCCATTACCAGGCTTATGCGCGCGGGGTGAACGCGTATATCGAATCGCGTGGCGGCCGGCTGCCTCTGGAATTTCGCATTCTGAGGTATTTGCCGCAGCCGTGGACGCCGGAAGATTCCGCGCTGATTGCGGCTCAGATGGTGAAAGACCTCAGCGCCAGTCCGCGTCATGCGCTGGTGCGCGAGAAGATTCTGGCCAAGCTGGGGCCCGAACTGACGGCCGACTTGTACGTGAATTCCTCGCGCCACGACCGCCCGCCCACCGTCATGCCAGGCAACTCTCAAACGCACGGCAGCGATAACGATGAAGATGACGAGGAGGACGACGATTCGGGAACGGGAAACTCCGTGACCAGAAATTCCGGGCCGGCTCCGGCTGCGCTGCCTGAATTTCCTGCTGGGTTCTTGGCTAGAGAGGAAGCCGAGGTTGAGCCTCCAGTCATTGGATCGAATAATTGGGTGGTCTCAGGCGCTCACACGGTTTCCGGAAAACCCCTGCTGTCGAACGATATGCATCTGGGCCACCAGATGCCGAACCTGTGGTATGAAGCGCATTTGCGTTGCCAGGCCTTCGCCTTCGACGTTGCCGGAGTCACGCTGCCCGGCCTGCCCTACGTGATCGTGGGGCACAACCAGCGCATTGCCTGGGGATTCACCAACATTGGCCCAACGGTTGAAGACGCTTACCTCGAAACCTTCAATGCGGACGGGCAGTATCTGACTCCAGCTGGCTGGAAAACGCCTGAGCATCGCAAGGAAGTAATTCGGGTTAAGGGAAAAGCGGATGTAGTGGTGGATGTAGTGCTTACCCGGCACGGGCCCATTGTGTCTTCGCTCGTCCCCGGCGAGACTCGTCCAATCGCTTTGCGGTGGACGCTTTACGATGGCATCCATAATCCATTTCTGGAAGTCAATTCGGCGCAGAACTGGGAACAATTTCGCCAGGCGTTTTCGGCGTTCGACGCGCCCGCGCAGAATGTGGTTTATGCCGACGTAGACGGCAACATTGGGTATCAGGCGACAGGCAAGATTCCCATCCGCGCGTCGGGCGATGGCAGCCTGCCGGAAAATGGAAGCGATAATGCCCACGAGTGGACGAGCTACATTCCTTTCGACAAACTGCCCAGCGTGTTGAACCCGGCCTCCGGAGTGCTAGCCACTGCCAACAGCCGCATCACGCCGGCGAAGTATCCCTATTCGATCAGCACGGGTTGGGAGGCGCCATGGAGGTCCGGGCGCATCTATCGCGTGCTGGAATCCGGCCGCAAGTTTTCCGCCGCCGACATGCTGGCGCTGGAAAACGATATTGAGTCCGAGGCGGAGCGCTATTTCGCGGAAGGCTTCGTGTATGCCCTGGACCATGCCACGACGGTATCTGCCCGGGCAAGCCAGGCGGCCGAAATCATGCGGCAGTGGGATGGCCGGATGAGCGCCGACTCGTCCGCGCCCACGCTGGAAACGCGCGCCCGCGCCGAACTCACGCGCTTGTTGCTCGAACCGAAATTAGGCGCAGCGCCGGACGGCGAGAAGCAGCCGGATGGGACGCTGACCTGGAAAAGCTATCAGTGGGGGATGCAATCGGTATGGCTGGAGAATGTTCTGGAGAATCAGCCGAAGCGCTGGCTGCCCGCGCCCTATTCCAACTATGACGAACTGCTGGCGGCGGCGGTCGAGGCGGCAGTGAATGCTCGCGAGGCGCCGAAAGAGCTAAGCTCGTGGCGCTGGGGAGATTACAATCCGGTGGAGATTCAGCATCCGGTGTTGGGCAAGATTCCCCTCTTGCGGCACTGGGCGGGACCGGGGGTGCGGCCGCAATCGGGCAGCGGCTTCACGGTGAAGGCGGTCACTCGCAGTCACGGGCCATCGGAAAGAATGACGGTCGATCTGTCGAATCTGGACGAGTCGACGCTGAACGTGGTGACCGGCGAGGCGGGGAATTTTCTTAGCCCTTACTACATGGATCAGTGGAAGGCATGGTATGAGGGCTCTACGTTCACTCTGCCGTTTTCCAAACCGGCCGTGGATAAGGCGCAAGCGCATCGGCTGATGTTGGAGCCGAGGTAGTTTCTAGCTTTCAGCTTTCAGCTTCTAGCCTTCCCGGCGCTGAAGCGCCGGGCTATTATCGGGACGCCCCTCCGGGGCTGATTTCCGTGCTTATTCAGGACTACCCGCTGGGGAAAGTAATCTGCGGTATTCCGCCGTGGCATGAATCCACTCCCCCACCGGAAGATCAAGAGCTAATAGCTGATAGCTGATAGCTAAGAGCTTCTTCTCTCAATTCACGAACTTCACGTCTATCGATTGCCCAACGATGTCGATGGTGGTCTGGTTATTCGGAGGAACCAGCAACTTGTTGGTGGTGGTGTCATAAATGCGGAAATTCCCGCCTTCGCACAGATACATCACACTACGACCTGGGATTGCGGTGACGCCGGTAACGTCACCGTTATCGGGAGGGAATACGACGCCGGGAGTGGTGGTGTTGTAAATCGACAAACAGCCGCGGGTTTCGCTGGCCGTGGCCAGGTTGGTGCAGGTCTTGGCGCCGATGAAAAGCTGGCCATTGGAGCTGATGTCCATGCGGTCGTGGTAGCCATCGGTGATGATGACTGGAGCCGAAGCGGTGAGGGCGCCGACATTGACAATGCTCAGGGTTCCGCAGGTGGTCGCCGCGGTCCCCGCGCCACATGGGGTGCCTGGGGGAGTGCCGGCCACGTAGAGCGCGCCGCCGCTGAATATGCCATAGGTTGCCGCAGGCAATGGCAGGGTTGTGACGATGGAACTGGTGAGCATATTCAGCACGGTGATGCCGGCCGTGGTGCCGCCGCATTCCGGACCGCAGTCGAAGACATAGGCGGTGGTGTCATCTGCGCTGAAGAGGCCCCAGACGGGATGATCGAAGCAGCAGACGGGAAAACGGGGATCCATGCTGGTGTTGAGACTGCTGGGAGTAATGATGGTAACCGTACTCGAATTGTCTCCAAAAGCCAGGATGCGATTGCCATTGTGGCTTTGCACAATGGTACGGGCGCCAGGCACGGGAAGGGTGGCCACGATGGCGCCCTGGTTCAAGCCAAACACGATCACGGCTCCCGGCGTGGGGGGCGCCCCGTTCACCGTTGCCGTGGGTACGGCGGCGAAGCCGAGAACGTTGTCGTTGCCGGCGAGCATACTCTCCGTTGGGCCCGGCAAGGTGAGTGCGGGGACCGTGGTGGTGGTGTTGCCTTGCTGCAAGACAGTTTCTTTCTCGTTATCAATCACCGTGATGGAGTTATTGTCCGGACTGAAAACCAGGGTCAAGAGCCCGCTGGGGGAAAGTGACAACAAGCCAGGCCCCGAAGAGAGGCTCACCGTGGAAAGGGAGAGGGTATCGGTTAGAGAACTGCCGGCTTGAGCGTTCACAATATTGAGCACGGGGTTGAACGAACCGGCAACACCCGAGGGATTGAGCGGATTCGACACAAAGGCCCGGGAAGCCAGTTTGCTGGGCCGCGACCCAGTGGTGGTGGTGCCGGAAGAACTGCTTCCGCAGGAAATCAGGGCTACGCTGGCGAAAACAAGAAAAGCTACGCAAAACAGGGTTCTTTTCAAACCTGGGACTCCGAAGCGCATGAGGGACAAAGATTTGGATGCGAAAAGCGGGATTATAACAGAGCGGAAGATACCAGATTTTTTTGGGCCGTGCCCGGGCACGCACGGGAGCAAGGTGCATGAGTGCGGCTCCATCTTGTATTCTCAGTTACCATGCCCGCCGACCTGCTTGCCCGCCTGAAAACGTCTCCTGTCCTGTGCGATGGGGCGATGGGGACGTGGCTGTACGCCAAAGGCGTCTTCATTAACCGCAGCTACGACGAGCTAAACCTTTCCCAGCCCGACCTGATTCGCGGCATCCACCATGAATACCTGCAAGCCGGGGCCGAGGTCATTGAAACTAACACCTTCGGGGCCAATAGCTTCCGGCTGGGGCGCTACGGCATGGCCGACCGGGTTGGCGAGATCAACGGGGCGGGCGTCCGGCTGGCGCGGGAGGCGGCCAAGAGCTTTGACGTGTGGGTAGGCGGATCGATTGGCCCGCTGGGGATTCGTATTGAGCCTCTGGGCAAGACTTCCTTTGCGGAGGCTCGCTCGGCGTTTCGTGAGCAGGCCGCGGCGCTGCTGGAAGGCGGCGCGGACCTGATTATTCTGGAAACCTTCGGCTATGTGGAAGAACTTCATCAGGCGATTCTGGCGGTCCGCGAGGTCGATGCCAGGATTCCGATCATGGCGCAGGTCACGATGGATGAAGACGGAAACTGCCTGGACGGCGCCACTCCGGAGACTTTCGCGCCCCGGCTGGAGGAGTGGGGAGCCGACGTAATCGGCTGCAATTGCAGCGTAGGGCCGGTGGCCATGCTGGACGCGGTGGAGCGCCTGCGCAATGCCACTTCCCTGCCGCTGGCGGCGCAACCGAACGCGGGCGTGCCCCGCTCGGTCGAGGGGCGGAACATTTATTTGTGCTCGCCGGAATACATGGCCAGCTATGCCCGCAAATTTGTGGCGGCCGGGGTGCGCGTGGTGGGCGGTTGCTGTGGAACCACGCCGGATCATATCCGGGTGATGAAGTCCGCTCTGCGGGTGGGCGAAGCGCGGGCACGGACTGCGACGGTTCACGCGAAAAGCGCCTTAGCCCCCGCGGCGGCGCCCGCCGTGCCGCTGGAAAAGCGATCCCGCCTGGGCGCCAGGATCGCCGCCGGGGAATTCGTGACCATGGTGGAAATTGTTCCCCCCAAGGGTATTGATATCGGCAAGGAAATCGAGGGAGCGCGTTTCGTGAGGTCGGTGGGCGTGGATGCCATTAATATCCCCGACAGCCCGCGCGCCTCGGCGCGCATGAGCAATCAGGCGCTGTCATTGTTGATGCAGCGGGAAGTGGGGATTGAGGCCATTCTGCACTACACCTGCCGCGACCGGAATGTGCTGGGGATCCAATCCGACTTGCTGGGCGCCGCGGCCACCGGCATTCATAATCTGATCTGCATTACGGGCGATCCGCCGAAGATGGGGAATTATCCCGACGCCACGGCGGTGTTTGATGTGGACGCCATCGGCCTGGTGAACATTGTGCACAACCTCAACCGGGGGCAGGATATTGGCGGCAATCCGATTGGCGCGGGCACCGGATTCGTGATCGGCGTGGGAGCAAATCCGGGCGCAACCAATTTGGACGAAGAAATCCGCCGCTTTGAATTCAAAGTGCAAGCGGGAGCGGAATACGCGGTCACGCAGCCCGTGTTCGATCTATCGCTGCTGGAGAATTTCCTGCGCAGCATTGAACAGTTCCGCATCCCCGTGATGGCGGGGATCTGGCCGCTGGTGAGCCTGCGTAATGCCGAGTTCATGAAAAACGAACTGCGAGTCTCGGTGCCGGACGCAATTCTGAAGCGCATGTCTGGCGCGTCAACCCCGGAAGCGGCGCGCGAGGAAGGGGTGGCCATTGCGCGGGAGATGCTGTTGTCGGTCCGGCCGATGGTGCAAGGGGCGCAAGTCAGCGCTCCCCAGGGACGGTATGTCTCGGCGGTGGATGTGCTGGAGGCGCTGGGGTCCTAAAAAATCTCAACCTGCGTTTCTGCCCATTAGACAGCGGTATGATACAGTGGCTTTTCGCGGGCGAGGGCGCCCGCGCCACACTGATCAACCTCTCCTTAGCAAGTAACTATCTCGAAGGGACTAACGGCGGAGCCAGATACTCCGGAAGTTTATCTTTGTTGGCAGTGGAGCGCTTGACCTCCAGTTCATCGAACAAAATGGACGGAGTCACGATGCTGTGCGGAATGTTCAGGGCATGGTTTTCCACGTAGACGTCGTTGCCCGCCGCCACCAAGTCGCTGCGTAGAGCGCGAGTGTCCAAATCGCCAAAAGTCCCGCCGCGGACTAGTTCCTGGTGTCCATCTTTCACAAAGACCTTGTAGAGCAGGCGCGGAGCTTTTTGCGGACCAAGCGTTTCAGCGTAATAGCCATAAGGCAGGTCGCGTTCCCGGCACAGGTCAATGAGCTTTTGCTTCAGTTCGGCGGGCGTGGATGCCGGGGATGCGTTGATAATCAAATTGCCCACGCTCGGCCCGGGCGAATTGGTGGGAACACGGGCGCGCCCGTGCCCGTTGGAAACGGGAAAGTCTCGAATCGGCTGGCGGCCGACCAGGTAGTTCATCAGCTTTCCGTTCTCAATGACCGAAACCCGCGCGGCTTTCACGCCTTCATCATCGATGGCGTAATTGCCCAGCAGCGGCTGGCCGCTGAAAGAAGACAGCGTAGGATCGTCCACCACCGACAGGAAATCTGGTAATACGCGAGTTTTGTAGCTGGCTGCGAAGTCTCCGACGGTGCGGGCATTCTTGCCGAGTTCTGGTTTTACGCCAAGCAGGCGTTCGCCCAAGATATCGCCAAACACCGTGGCGGCCGCGTTGGCGGAAAACAAAACTGGGCCGCGATATTCTTCATCGACCAGAGGGGCCTCGCGCAAATTCTTTAACGTGCCCGCCAGAGTCACTGCCTGGGCCTGGAAGTCAGCGGCCGAAGGCAGATCCTTCCTATTGTTGACGGTGTAGGCGTATCCGCGCTCGAGCTTCATGCCATCCGGCGCTTGCGTACTCTCCGCGATGGACACCTCAAGCAGGTTGTACCCGCTGCGGACGACCGTGCCCTCGGTATTCACCAGGTAGCGGTTGATGGCGGTAAATCTCAGCGCCGAATCGGCAGACTGCAGCAGCGGGTCATCCTGGTAAACCGAAGAAGCATTCTCGATCGCCGGAATCCAGGGGTGCGGGTCGAAATCAAGTTTGGCGAGCGGGCCGATAGACTGCAGCGGTTCGGCGCGGGCGAAATCATCCACCGGCTCATCGGGCGCGGTAAGTTGTTTGAGCCGGGCTTGCTTTTCAGTGAGGGCCTGGGCGGCAGCCTTGTAAGCCTTGTCGGTGGCGTCCCATATCTGGTGGCGCAGGGCGAGCAGGTCGTCGTCCAGCGGGACTACGTCAAACGAGCCCTGGCCCTGTCCGTAATAGCTATCCTGCTTGTAGTCGCCGATGCGGACCACCACGCGCAAGAAACGAAAGCGCGCCCGCACCTCGCTGCGCAGGGCTCCGAACGCGGCTTCCGCGGTGTAGGCATCCAGATCGAAGACGCGATACTCGATGTAATACGGAGCATCCAGGTGGTCGAGTTTGAGCGCCGACTTGGAGCGCGCCAACTCAGCGTTCATGGCTTGGAGCAGCGGATCGTCGTTGGCTTGAGCGGGGGACTGCGCGTCTTTAGTTTTGGTTTGCGCAAGGACGGCGGGCACAGAGACCGCCAGCGGAAACAGGGCAAGGAGCGAGAAGAAAATGACGGAGCGCGTACCTTGGAACCTCATTGCCGGCCTCCGGCGCTCGAGGATTTGGCGGAATCGGACGCTTCAAAGCCGGGGGGCGGCAGGATGGGCGGACGGTCCAGGGAATGAGCCCGCTTCTGCACTTCAATCTCGGAAAAGAGCATGGCGGGCGCGGCGGCGGAAACCGGCACCGACCCCGACTCGGCTCCGCAAACGCCATTGAACACGGCAGTCTTGTCTCCGGTGAGCAGAATGCGCTGCAAAGCAGCCAACGGCGTGCCCACAATATCGACACCGCGCACCAGTTCGTCGGGACGGTCATCCGGGTAGACTCGCCACACCAGGACGGGCAAGACCTGGAAAGACTGGGGCGAGCTGCGCTGGGTGAGGGTGAACCCGCCTTGAATGTCTTCGAAGTAAAGACCGTAGGGCTTGCCCTGCCGCTTGATTTCGTCTTTCAGCTTTTGCCGCAACTCGGAATCCTTCACGGTTTTGGACGATGAAACAATTAGGTTGCCCTGGCGTCCGGTAGGCATGAGGCCGACCTGCGCCCGACCGTGGCCGTTGGAGGTGGCAAAGTTTTTGATGGGCATGCGCGACATCAGAAAACCCTTCAAGATGCCATTCTGGATCACGTCGACGCGGCGCGCGGGCATGCCCTCGTCGTCATATTCGTACCAGCCACTGAGGGAAACGCCGTCGAGGGTGCGGCGGGTGGGATCGTCGGAGACGCTAAGAAAGTCCGGCAGAATTGACTGGTTCACTTTCTTGGTGAAGGTCTGGCCTTCTTCTTCGCCGCGCTGGCGATGACCTTCCAGACGGTGGCCCAGCACTTCATGAAAGAAAACGGCGCTGGCCCGGCCGGAAAGCAAAGCGGGCCCGTCAAAAGGCTCGGCGAGTGGGGCTGCGCGGAGAGCCTTGAGGTCGGCCGCCATCTTTTCGGCAGTCGCGGCGATCTCGGCTTGCGCAGGCAATTGCTCCAGGCTTTCGGCCTGGAAAGTTTCCACGCGCATCAACTCCATGCCGTCGTCGGCGCGGGTTTCCGCTTGAATCACCAGACGAACCATAGCACCGGGAACGATGACGCGGGTGCCTTCGGTCGAAACATAGTGAAAGCGGGCCTGCTCCACAGTGACCATCGCAATCGCGTTATAGACGTAGGGATATTTGCGAAAGTACGCGGAATACTGCCGCACCAGCTTTTCCATCGGCTTTGGCCGGGCAGGGGTCGGCATTTCGCGCGTAATTGAGGTGAGTTTGCGGCTGCTCCTGCGAGAAGTCCGGCGAAGTGTCTTCTTCCTGCGCGTGAACCTGGGAGCTGGTCTTCACATTTAAATAGGCGGAGGCCGCTTTGCGATACTCCTCGTAGGTGAGGCGCCAAAGGGTATAAGATAACGCATTGCGGTCGTCGGCCAAAGGAAGCGTGCCGGAATCGATGGCAGAGGGCGGTTCTGCTCATGGGCATTGTCCAGCGCGGGACTGCCAACCCTCACGATCACGGCGGCGGAGCGGCGGCGGGCGCGGGCGGAACTCAGCAAACTTCCCTGGCTGCCGACGGCAAAACCGCGTTCTGATCGTAAACCGAATAGCTCAGAAAATATGGGGCAGGATCCAGTTTGCCGAGGTTGTCGTGGGCTCGCTGTAATTCCTGCTGCATCGCGGTGAGAAGCACATCGTCGTTTTGCGCGGGCGCGGCGGTGCTTCGGGGCGAGGCAAGACAGAGGAAAAATGCCAGGCCCAGCAGGCTTCTACGGAATAGGTCTTTCATTGTGAACCACGAACCTTACCCTCGCCGTAGCGAGAGGTAAGACTATCAGAGGCGAAGCCGTGGCAAATGGACTACCGCTTGAGCAGCGTCAATTTGGCAGCGCATTCACCACAAAGGGCACAGGTACGCGAGGGAGAACCCAAAAGGGGAAGGATGGTGCTATTCGTCAGTACATATAAGAAACTTCTTCCTATATTCGCGGTCCTCGAAGTGGACTAAAATATGAGTTAGGAGTGGATCCCGTTGGCGAAATTTGAAGACTGCCTCCAGCGTCTGGAGAAGATCGTGCAAGAACTTGAGAAAGGGGAAGTTCCTCTGGAAAAATCTCTGACGCTTTTTGAGGAGGGCATGCAGCTTTCGGAGCCTGCCGCAAAGAACTGGAAGAAGCGGAAGGGAAAGTGGAAATTCTGCTGAAGCAAAACGGAAAGCTCCAAGCGGAACCGTTCGAGGTGGCCGGGAAGGCGCCAGGCAGGAAATAGAAACCGCGGCCCGGATTACCCGCAGTTCTCAATCTCTGCAGCGCTCATGGCGCATGTGAGCCACTGCAGCCAGCCCGCCGTTATGCGACGGCTGAGCCAGGAGGTTTATGTATGCAACCTCTCAATGTAGTTCTTTTGCAGGGCGATCCGGGAACGTCGAATCCCTTCTCGCTTCCTTGCACAAATCGTTTCGCACGGTTCGCCAAACTCCCTGCTTGAGCGAACTGCGAAGTTACCTGGCGGAACATCCGGAAGGAATCGCGATCATGGACATGGAAATTGTCACCACGTTCGACGTGGACCATTTGTCGCATGATTTCCCAGAAGCGCGGATCGTTTGTAACCACCGCCTGGCCGACGAAGAGATGTGGACGGCGGCGCTGAGCGCCGGAGCCGTCGACTTTTGCACTTCGCAGGACACTCCGGGAATTCTCCGAGCCGCATTGCAGGACCAGGCAGCCGCACGAATGGCTGCCTGATCCCCTGGCAGAAATCAGGACGCCCCAACGGGCGTCCGTTTTTGTTTGCACCCTTCACTTGTGTCTGGAGCTTTGCGACGCGCTGCGCGTCGCTGAACCTTGCCTTGTTATACTCAACCGTCATGCTGAAGGAGACTTCTGCAGCAAGGGCAAACGCCTTGCCGACGCCGCGTCTGGAGCGGTTGCTTCCGCCAGCGACGCAGTATCCGAGTTCCATCCATCAAGCCATGCGGCACAGCGTGTTTGCCGGAGGCAAGCGGCTGCGTCCCATCCTTTGCATGGAAGCCGGCCGCATGGTCGCGATGGTTCCCTTCCCGCCGGCATTGAAGATTTAGGCGCAGCGCTGGAGATGCTGCACACCTACTCGCTCATCCATGACGATCTGCCCGCGCTGGACAACGATGACCTGCGGCGCGGGCGTCCCACTTGCCACAAGGCTTTCGGAGAGGCGATTGCCATTCTGGCTGGCGACGCATTGCAGACGCAAGCTTACGAGGTGCTGGCGAGGCTGGGCTGTCCAGCCGAAGCGCGGGTGCGAATCATCGAAGAGATCGCGCGCGGCACGGGCACGGTGAACGGCATGATCGGCGGGCAGGTTGTGGACCTGGAAGCCGAACACCATAAGCCCGATCTTCAAACGATTGAATACATTCATCGCTCGAAGACGGCGGCGCTGATCACGGCGAGCCTGGTCAGCGGCGGGCTGTATGCCGGAGGTGACGAAGACACGATCGCGAAGCTTCGCTCCTTCGGATTGAAAATCGGCTTGGCATTTCAGATTGTGGATGATGTGCTTGACGTGACCCAGACTTCCGAGCAGCTAGGCAAAACCGCTGGCAAAGATACGGCGGCAGAAAAGGCAACCTATCCCGCTCTGTTTGGGGTCGAGGAATCATTGCGCCGGGCAGATGAACTGGCGGATTCCGCTATGGCGCAGTTGAGCAGTTTCGGCGACCGCGCGGACACGCTGAAGTCGCTGGCGCGGTTCCTGGTGGAGCGAAAGAAATGAGCTTCAGGCAGATGCAGCAAACGGGGTCTACAGTTGTTTCGTAGGGACGTTGCTTTGCCACGTCTTCCCCAAGAGTAACCGTTGTAACTGGTTCGCTGGTTTTCCTCTGTGTTCTCAGAGTCCTCTGTGGTAAAAAATAAGCTACGGCGATGGAGTTCGCCATAACCGCCTGGATCCAGCCATAAACGCGACTGGGCTGATAACTCCTACAAATCCTTTGTAGGAGAACTGCATCTTGTTCGACTTCCTAGCCATATCCCTCGGCGCAATTGCCGGAGCCAACGCGCGCTATTGGCTAAGCCGCTTCGCTGCCCGCGAATGGGGCGCGACGTTTCCATACGGAACGCTCATCATCAATGTGCTCGGCAGCCTAGCGGTCGGATTCTTCATGATCTGGGCCACCGAGCGGGTATTGATCAATCCGCGCTGGCGTCTGCTAGTGGTGGTCGGCTTCTGCGGCGCGTTTACCACCTTTTCCAGTTATGCCTTCGAGAGCATGTCTCTCTTCGAACGCGGCCAGTGGTTCCTGATGTTCGCAAATGTGATCGGCAGCAACTTACTCTGTTTGACCGCGGCAATCGGCGGTATGGCGCTGGCGAGGGTGCTGTAAAATGGCAAACACCGTGGCGGTACAAGTCACTATTTACCTCAACGAAGCCGACCAGTGGCACCACAAGCCGCTGCACATGGAGATTCTCAACTATCTGCGCCAGGAAAATGCGTATGCCGCGACCGCGATTCACGCCGTGGCGGGATTTCTCGGACGGCACAAAGTCGAGACCAGCCATCTGGTGGATGTCGGAGGCAAGCTGCCGGTGATCATTATCTTCGTGGACACGGATGAGCACGTGAACCGGGTGTTGCCTAAGCTGAAGGAGATGGCGGCGCACCGGCTGATCGTGCGGGAGAATGTGGTGCTGGAGCAGGGGAATCTGGACTGATATGCCCAGTCCGCCGCTCGACATCCTAGCCATAGCCGCTCATCGCGACGACGTTGAACAGACTTGCGGCGGCACTCTGCTTAAGATGGCGCAGCGCGGCCATCGCACCGGCATCCTCGACTTAACCCAGGGCGAGATGGGAACGCGGGGCACGGCAGAAGATCGCAAGCGTGAAGCCAATACGGCCGCAAAGATACTGCAAGTTGCCTGGCGGCAGGCGCTCGATATTCCCGACGGCCGTGTAGAGAACACCTGGGAGAACCGGTTGAAGGTGGCGCGGGTGATCCGCGAGCAGCGGCCAAGAGTCGTGATTCTTCCCTATTGGAAGGGACGGCATCCCGATCACTACACCGCTTCGACCCTGGGATATGAAGCGTGTTTTCTGGCGGGATTGGCGAAGCTGGATGTGAATCAAGCTGTCAGCCGTCAGCCCTCAGCATTCAGCCAAGACCCCCCCCCGCATCGCCCTTTCAAAATTATCTACGCCACGCTCTACTACGACGTGCGGCCGACGTTTGTGGTGGATATCACTGAGCAATTCGAGGAGCGGCTGAAATCTCTCATGGCTTACCAATCGCAATTCGACGATCAGGAAGCGGGCAAGGATATCTTCCCTGCCCAGGCCGAGATCCGTGCGCGCATCGACGCCATGGCCCGCTACTACGGCCTGCTGGCGGGCGTCACCTATGCCGAGCCGTTCCTGCAGAAGGAAGTGGGCTTAGTTGAGGACCTTACGGTCATTCCGGTGAAATCCATCTAGCGGTTTAAGGTTTGCGCAGAGAACTGGCAACTGAGAACTGAATTTTTTTCGTCCCAAACCTGCTGCCGAACAAAGCTAGACGAAAGACAGTTCCTAGTACCGCAGTTCCTCGAGTTCTCTCAGTCGCTTTACTTCTTCACTGCAACGGCGACACCATCCCGAATCGGCAGAATCGTGGTAAACAGATCCGGCGAGTTGTAGAGCAAGCGGTTGAACTCCAGAATGGCTTTGGTGGTCGCTTGCGCGGGATTTTTCTGCGTTACTCGTCCGCTCAACAGAACATTGTCGCTGACGAACAGCCCGCCTTTGCGCAGGCGAGGCAACGCCAGTTTGAAAACGCGCGGATAGTCCTCTTTGTCTACGTCGTTGAAGATGATGTCGTATTCCTGCTTGTCCTCGGAGAGCAATTCGAGGGCATCGCCGACTTTAACGCTAATTTGCTTACCCACGCCGGCACGATCGAAATAGCGGCGGGCCTGGTCGGCATTCTTGCGGTCGGAGTCGGTATAAATCACGCGGCCGTTTTCGCCCACAGCGCGGGCCCACCAGATGGTGGAGTAGCCGATGGCAGAGCCCAGTTCGAAGACGGTCTTGGCCTGGATCAGCAGCGCCAGTTGATGCAGAAAGCGGCCCACTGCCGGGCCCACGATGGGAATCTTGTGCTGGATAGCCTGGGCTTCCATCTCGGCCAAAACTTCATCGCGAGGAGGCAGCAGTGAGTAGACATATTCGTCCACGGCAACTGTGGTGATGCCGTGGTTAAACCATTCGGGGCGATTGTTGGGTTGGGTCAAGCTCCTCCTTAGCGGCTCAAGCTGCCGACCGTTCGCTCGGCCGGACGGGCGAGGGCGCCCGCTCCTGCATGGTTCGGGCTGGTCAAGAAAGCGTTACGCCCGGCTTCATCTCGACCACTTCCACGCCGGGCACAAGTTTCTGCAAGGCTCCGGGCGTTCCTGTCAACACCGGGAAAGTTCCGAAATGCATGGGGATGACGGTCTTGGCTTGCAGCAGATTGCAGGCATAGGCGGCCTCGCGCGGCCCCATGGTGTAGTGATCGCCGATGGGGATCATGGCAATATCCGGGGCATAGAGTTCATGAATGATTCGCATGTCGCCGAATACGTTGGTGTCGCCGGCATGGTAGATTTTCACGCCATTGGAGAATTCGATGACGTAGCCGCAAGCTTCGCCGCCGTAGATGAGTTGATCGCCGTCCTGGATACCGCAGGAGTGGTCGGCGTGCACCATGGTGACATTGACGCCGCCAACCGTCTGAGTACCGCCCTTATTCATCTCCGCCAGGTTCTTCACGCCCTTGGTTCCCAGCCATCCGCACAGTTCTGGAATTCCAATGACTGCGGGGTTGTGTTTCCTGGCAATCTCAACCGCGTCGCCGATATGATCACCGTGGCCGTGGGTGCACAGCAGGACATCGACTTTCTTGATTTCCTTTTCTGGTTTCGGGCACATGGGATTGCCCATGACCCAGGGGTCCACGAGGATGGTCTTTCCCCCGGGAGTTTCCATGCGAAAGGTGGCGTGGCCGAGCCAGGTGAGTTTTATGCCGTCGAGTTTCATAAGAAAATCCTAGCACTCAGCGTTCAGCTCTCAGCCATCAGCGACGCAAGGCGAGACTCCACCAAAATGAAAGCTGCCACGTATTTCAGGCTGCTGACTACTGAAAGCTGACCGCTGATTAGTTTAATATGAACCGCTGTGGCTGAGTTGAAGGTTCTGATTTCGCGAGAGCAGATTGCGCGCCGGGTGGAAGAGATTGGCGCAGACATCACTCGCGATCTTGCCGGCAAATCCATAATTTTTGTGGGGGTGTTGAAAGGAGCGGCCATTTTTCTGAGCGATTTAGCGCGCCAGGTTCAACTGGATGCGACCTTTGATTTCATCGGAGTTTCCAGTTACGGCAACCGGCCCAGCCCAGTTCAGGAACTCAAAGACGGATGGGACTCGACCGGCGAAGTGCGGCTCACCAAAGATGTGGATCAATCCCTGCGATCGAAAAACGTGATCGTCGTCGAGGACATCCTCGACACCGGGCTTACGCTCACTTTCTTGAAGAGAATCCTATTGGCGCATCAACCGGAGTCACTGCGCATTGCCGCCCTGCTCGACAAGCCTTCTCGCCGGAGGCAGCCGATGCAAGCCGACTACCTGGGATTCACCATCCCCGACGAATTTGTCGTAGGCTACGGGCTGGATTACGCCGAGATGTACCGCAATCTTCCCGACATCTGCGTCTTACCCCGCGAATAGGTTACGAGTTGAATTCCCCAGCCAGCGATGGCACCCTAAGTCGTATCTCTACAATCACATAAGCGGAACTGTCACGATTCGCAATGGGAGCACAACTTATCCGTCCGAAACCCGTCAGCAAGAAATCTGGCTGGTATCATAGAGGCTATGGTGGTGAGTGAAGTTCAACCCGGTCTGGGCTCCAACGTCGAGCCGTTTCTGCTCGAAGTGGCGGATGTGGTCAACACGACCCTAGACCTCAACACTTCCCTGCGCCGGGTGGCGGAATTAGTGCGCAAAGTAATCGATTACCAGATTTTTGCCATCCTCCTGCTGAACGAAAAGACGCAAGAATTGCGTTTTCGTTTTCAGATTGGATACCCGCCCGAGGTGACAGAACGGTCGGCCATTAAAGTGGGCCAGGGCGTCACCGGATTGGCGGCGCAACGGCGGGAAGCGGTGCTGGTCCCGGACGTTACGCAGGAATCGCGATATATCGGGGCAGTCCCAGAAGTGCGCTCTGAGCTGGCGGTCCCGCTGATCCTGAAGAACCGGCTGATTGGAGTCATCAACATCGAGTCGGTCCAGCCCAATTACTTCACGGAAGAACACAAGCGGCTGCTTACGCTGATTGCTTCCCGCATGGCGGTAGGCATTGAGAATGCGCGCTTGCACACGCGGACAAGCCGGCAGGCCCGCACCTTGATGCTGCTCAATGAGATTGCCCGGGAACTCACCTCCATTCTGCATGTGGATGAGTTGCTGGAGCACATCGCCGAACTGGTGGCGCGGCTGATCGATTACCAGATGTTCAGCATCCTGCTGCTGGATGCGACAGGAGAGAAACTGCAACATCGCTTTTCGCTGCGCTTCGGAGAAAACATCCAGCTGAAAGATGACCGCCCTCTCGGCCTGGGAGTCGTGGGTTATGCGGCGCAGAACAAGCAAGCCGTCCTAGTTCCGGATGTAACCAAAGATCCGCGCTACATCAAAGTAAACCCGGAAACCCGGTCGGAGCTGGCGGTACCGCTGATCTACAAAGACAAAGTGATCGGAATTCTGGACCTGGAACACACCCGCCGCGGATTTTTCACGGACGATCACCGGCGCACCATCACGACCCTCGCGGCGCAGATCGCCATCGCGCTGGAGAATGCGCGCCTGTATGAGGAAGTGGAGCGCCAGGAAAAGCGGCTGGAGCGCGATTTGGCGTTGGCGCGGGAGCTGCAGAATCGCTTGTTGCCGCAATCGCCGCCCAAACTGGCGAATCTGGAGATTGCCGCGAAGTTTGTGCCGGCACGGGCCATCGGTGGCGACCTCTACGATTTTGTGAACTATTCGCTGTCGCGCACCGGAATTGTCATCGGCGACGTCAGTGGCAAAGGCGCTCCGGCTGCCATTTATGCCGCGCTGGTCAGCGGTATTTTGCGCTCCCACGCTCCTGATCGAACCGGGGCCCGCGGAAATGCTGCGCGCGGTCAACTTCTCGCTCGGCGAACGGCGCATCGAAGCACAGTTTGTGTCGTTGATTTATGCCGTCTGGAACGATGCCAATAGAACTTTGCAAGTAGCCAATTCCGGTCTTCCCCGGCCCATTTATTGCCATCGCGGCAAAACGGAAATTATTGAGGCGACCGGGTTGCCCTTCGGGCTTTTCGACGACGCGGATTATGACGAACTCACGTTCCAAGCCGAACCCGGCGATCTGTTTGTGTTCTTCAGTGACGGCATCCTGGACGCGCGAAACCAGAAGGGCGACTTGTTTGGACGCCAGCGGGTTCACGAAATTGTCACCCGGTGCGCCACCGAGACGGCAAGAACCCTGGTGGACACGCTGTTCGCGGCGGTGACCGAGTACTCGGCAGGCGTGGAAACCTTCGACGACCAAACCGTGGTGGCGATCAAAGTCAAAGACGGCGCCAGGACAAGCAAGTGAGGCGATCGGCAACTTCCCTTCGGGGACGTCCCTCGGCGTTTTCATATCATGCCGGAGAAAAATCCGCGCGGCTGCTACCTTGCACTGCGACCGGGTTCCCCTGGATGTTCTGGCCAAGCGTTTCGGGACGCCGCTCTACGTTTATTCCGCTTCCACGATTCGGCAACGCATCCGCGCTTTTGACCAGGCTTTCGGAAAAGCTCCGCATACGGTCTGTTATTCGGTAAAAGCTAATTCCAATCTAAGTATTCTTCGGCTGTTGGCAAGGATGGGTTGCGGATTCGATGTGGTTTCGGGTGGCGAGCTTGAACGAGTTTTGCAGGCTGCGCCCAAGGCTGCCAGGAATGTAGTCTTCTCCGGAGTCGGCAAAACTTCCAAAGAAATGCGGCTGGCGCTCAAGACCGGCATTCTGCTGTTCAATATGGAAAGTGAATCGGAGTTAGACGGCTCTGGCGGAATGCGCCGCCCGCATGAGGAAAGTTGCCCGCATCGCGTTGCGGGTAAATCCCGATGTTCCCGCCGAGACGCATCCCTATATTTCCACGGGATTGCATCAGCATAAGTTCGGAATTCCGATCGAGCAAGCGCGGGACTTGTACGAGAAGGCGGCAGAAAGCAGATTCCTAAGCATTCGAGGCGTGAGCGTGCACATCGGATCGCAAATTACCGACATGGTGCCCTTTGCGGACACCATGAAGCGTGTAGCGGCCTGGTGCGCAGCCTGCGGAAGGCGGGCCACACCAGTGAACTACGTGGATGCCGGCGGAGGCCTCGGGATTAATTACCAAGGGTTCAGGCGGGCATGACTTTGCCTCCGCGGCGCGGAAATATGCACAGGCACTGCTCGCCCCCCTCCGCGGACTGAACGTGCATTTATTGCTGGAGCCGGGCCGGTCAATCGTCGCGCCGGCGGGCGCCCTGCTGGCGCGAGTGATCTACAAAAAGACCAACGGCCCTAAAACGTTTTTAGTGGTGGATGCAGCGATGAATGATCTGCTCCGGCCTTCGCTCTACAAGGCACACCACGAAATTGCGCCAGTAGTCTTGAACATGCACCCCGGTGAAGAAGAAGTCGTGGACGTGGTGGGGCCGATCTGCGAAACCGGCGACTTTTTTGCTCGGGAACGCAGTCTCCCAGCGGCAAAAGAGGGCGACCTGCTGGCGATCCTGGACGCCGGCGCCTATGGGATGGTGCTGGCCTCGAACTACAATACGCGGCCGCGGCCGCCGAGATTCTGGTGGATGGCAAAGCGGTCAAAGTTATCCGCCGAAGAGAAACTACCGCCGATCAGCTGCGAATGGAGCGGCAGCGCGGCTAACTGAGCCCGCGCCGGCGCACCACCACTCGATTGTTCCTCTTACAGAGACCTCACAAAATCCCGGATTGCCTGCGGTTGCTGCGGAAAGGGCAGGTTGGCTTCGGGCAGACGGCCTCTAAGAGAAATCGCTTGTGATGTTACCGAGACTTTCTTCCTAAGGAAGCCTGAACCAGCATCTTCGCTGCAGCAAACAGGAGCGCCAAGAAACAGCATTCCAAGGCCCGGGTTTTTCGCGGGCGAGGGCGCCCGCGCCACACTAGATCAAGTTTCCTAGGGGCAGCGCTAGCGTTGTCCCCATTTCAGCTTGGCGCGCAGCACATCGAAGAAGGTTCCTTGCGTACGGAACAATTTCACCTGCAGCTCGGACTTGCGGCACAGCAAGTGATCTCCGTCCTGAATGGGCATGCTGAGTTGCCCGTCGACGCTCAGGTAAGCTTCGTCACTGCCAGTCTTGGCTACGATCTCGATCTCGGAAACATCCCTCACCACCAGCGGGCGATGGGTTAGAGAATGAGCAGATACAGGAGTGATTACCAAGGCCTCGACGGACGGCATTAGGATCGGACCGCCGGCAGCCAATGAATAGGCGGTAGATCCCGTAGGCGTGGAAACAATCAGGCTATCGGCCTGATAGCTGGAAACAAAAATCCGGTCGATATAGACATCGCAGTGATTGAGGCGGGCGATGGTTCCCTTGCCGATCACGACATCGTTCACCGCGTCATATTGGGCGATGGAGGTATCCTGGCGAATCACATCGCAGTGCACCATGGACCGGGTTTCCACCATGCACCGGCCATCGTCAATGCGCTGCAGCGTGGGATACATTTCTTCCAGCGGAACCTCGGTTAGAAAGCCCAGCGAACCCAGGTTCACGCCCAATACCGGGATTCCCGCCTTGGCCACGGCACGCGCTCCGGAAAGCAACGTTCCATCCCCCCCCAGCACCACCACGAAATTCAAAGCGAAGGAGGAGAGCTGGTCGCGGTTCACCACGTCGCAGCCATCCGCGTATTTTGCGGTTTCCTGGTCCACGATGATCCGATACTGGTGTTGGTGGAACCAGGTGACAAGCCCAGGAACAACGGTCCTGAGTTCCGGCTTCGAGGGTTTGGAAACAATCGCGACAGACTTGATTGCGGATGCGTGGTTTGGCGCCATGGTCAAGTTGAATTGTACCGAATCTTTCAGAGATAACAGGAGACCCAACTGGGCTGCTCACCAAGGAAGTTATGCGTACGAATTCTGTCAATCCGTTCCATATAACAGGAATTCGCGGTTGCCTTCGGCTCCCAGGATAGGCGACTCGGTGACGTCGGTGCGACCGCAACCCAAGCCCAGCAGAGTTTGGCGAACCTTCTCCACCGCGGCGGTTTGCAATGCGGCATCGCGGACGATCCCTCCTTTGCCAACTTGCTCGCGGCCAACCTCGAACTGGGGCTTCACCAGAACGACGACGATCTTTTTCCGGGGGGAGCGATTGCCGGGGAATGCCGCGGCCATGACCGCCGGCAGCACGAGAGTTGCCGAAATAAACGAAACATCCATCACTACCAAGTCCACCGCCTCTCCGACCTGCTGGCAAGTCAGATAGCGGGCATTGGTTTTCTCCAGCAGACGGACGCGAGCGTCCTGGCGAAGACGAAAACTGATCTGCCCGTATCCGGTGTCCACGGCAATCACGCGGGCCGCTCCGCGCTGCAGCAAGCAATCGGTAAAGCCGCCGGTGGAAGCGCCCACATCGAGAGCGACCTTTCCCGAAACATCAAGGCTCCAGTGATCGAGCGCTTTTTCAAGTTTCAGGCCACCGCGGCTCACGTACTTCAGATCTTCGCCGAGTAGTCGCAGGTCTGCCGCTGTGTCCACCGCCGCGCCAGCCTTTTCGATTTTTTGGCCGTTGACCAGAACCTTCCCGGCAAGTATGAGCGACTGCGCCCGTTCGCGAGACGCCGCGATGCCTCTTTCGAGCAGTAACTTGTCGAGTCTGATTTTCAAACGACCTCCGCCAGTGAACTCGTTTCCCGCCTCAGAAAATCAAAAACAATTTTGCCAGCACACGGCGTAGTGCAAATTGCAGAAGTGCTTGAGCCGGAAACGATTATGAAAGTTCTTGCGGGATTTTGCACAGCATTTTGCAGAGAAGTGTTGAAAAGTTTGGAGACTGAACTTTCGGGAGAGGGCTGGCTCACGCGGCCAAGAGAAAACCGCCCTCAACCTGGGCGGCCTTTCGGTTAACAACAAGCAGTTTTCAGCGATCAGTTCTCGGTTCTCAGCTCACTTAAAACGACAGGACTCAGCTCGCTACTTCCTCCAGAAGCTTCTGATCGATATCAAAGTTAGCGTGGACGTTCTGCACGTCTTCGTGTTCTTCCAGCGCCTCCAGCAGGCGGATCATCTGCGTGGCCTGCTGCCCTTCCAGCTTGATGTAGGTGTCCGGGACCATGGCGACGCTTGACGACGCGGGCGTGATGCCGGCTTTCTTGACGGCTTCGAGCATGGACTCGAACGCGGAAGGCGCAGTCAGGATCTCCCAGTTCTCGCCGTCGTCCATGGGCTCGTCCTCGCCGCCCGCTTCGATGATGATGTTCATCAGATCGTCCACCTTGGCCGCCGACTTAGGGATGACGATGTCGCCCTTCTTGTGGAACATATACGACACCGCGCCCGCCGAGGCCATGTTGCCGCCGTTCTTGCCAAAGGCGTGGCGAACTTCGCTCACCGTCCGGTTGCGGTTGTCAGTGTTGCATTTCCACCAGGATCGGCCACCCCGCCGGGGCCGTAGCCTTCGAGCGAAAACTCCTCGTAGGTTGCGCCGGGCAATTCGCCGGTGCCGCGCTGGATAGCGCGCTTGATGTTGTCCGCCGGCATGTTTTCGGCTTTGGCGGCCACGATAGCGCCGCGCAGACGCGGATTGGTATCCGGGTCGCCGCCATTCTTGGCCGCAATGCTGATTTCCTTGATCAGGCGCGTGAAAATCTTGCCCCGCTTGGCGTCCAACGCGCCCTTCTTATGCTTGATTGTGGCCCATTTTGAATGGCCAGACATAGCTAGACCTCGTATTTAGGAATATTTAATGGCGCTGATCTTGTCCCAGCTGATCGTGAGCAAGCAGATCGACCCAATGGATTCGCCTCTGGAGGAGATCCATGATTTGCCCCTTGACACACACGCAGGCGAACAAGGAAGTATAACATGGGCCCGCAAACGCCATTGTTTTCACGCCGCTTGCGCCCCGCCGCCTTATCGCGGCACACGCATACAATATAAGCGCCGCTCATCCGTCTTCAGAAGTAGATGGATGAGCCGCTGAGCACATTCTGGATGGCCGAGCAAGATCAACGGATCACCGCGGCGATTGCCCAGGAACAGGGCCGGTTGCGGAATTTTATCCGCAAACGCGTGGCCGACGAGAGCGAAGTAGAAGACATTCTGCAAGACGTTTTCTACGAACTGGTCGCCGCTTCCCGGTTGATGCAGCCGATTGAGCGGATGGGCGCGTGGATGTTTCGCGTGGCACGGAACCGCATCATCGATCTCTTTCGGAAGAAACGGCCAGCGGCATCTACCGGCGACTCCTTGGCAGTCGCGGAGGACGAGGGAGAACTGCTTCTGGAGGAGCTTCTGCCATCTCCGGACGCCGGACCGGATGCCGCATACGCCCGCGGAGTCTTGCTCGACGAACTCGATGCCGCGTTGGACGAACTTCCCGGGGAGCAGCGTGAAGTGTTCGTTGCCCACGAGTTGGAGGGACGGAGCTTTAAGGAGCTCGCCGAGGAAACTGGATTGAACATGAACACTTTGCTGGCGCGCAAACACTACGCGGTTTTGCATCTGCGAAAGCGGCTGCGCGCCATCTATGACGAATTCCTGAATGAATCATGAGGAGGAAGGAATGAGAACGCACCGTTTTTTGAGAGGACTGAAGTTCATTGTGCTGGCTGCGGCGGCTGTGGCTTTGTTTGGCTTCGTGACCATGCACCTGTGGAACTGGCTGACGCCGGCCCTGTTCGGATGGAAACTGGTCAGCTTCTGGCAGGCCGTAGGCCTGGTGCTCCTGAGCCGGATTCTGTTTGGGGGATTCCACCGCCGCTTCGGCGGAGGCATGCACTGGCGCCATCGCATGACGGAACGCTGGGAACAGATGACTCCCGAAGAACGCGAAAAGTTTCGCGGAGGCATGCGGCACCGCTGTGGGCATTCCGAAGCACCGGCGGAGAAGACCACGGCCTAGGGAATCTTGAACAAGTATCTCCCCGCACCAAACAGCGGTACAGATACACAGGCTTTTCGCGGGCGAGGGCCCCTTGACTACACGCAGGGCAGGCGTTTGTGGAATCCCACCCTAGCGCAGAAGACGCGCTAGGATGGGGCGCCCAACTTTCAGATTGGGGCAGAAATCAATTTTGTCCGTAAGACAAACGTCCCTGTCCTTCGCTACATTTTTGGATTTGCTGCCGCTTCCGGTAGCGCAACCGATCCTGTCAGCTCGATTTGCTCCGACGAGCTTCCCACCAGAATGCCAAACGTCCCGGGAGAGATGCGCCATCCCATCGCGGTTGGATCGAAATAGGCGAAGGCGCGGGCATCCAGCGCGACCGAGACGCGCCGCGTTTCCCCGGGCTTCAATACGACTTTTGCGAATCCCTTGAGTTCTTTGGGCGGACGCGCAATCTTGGAGTGTCCGTCGGCAACATAAACCTGGGCTACGGCTGCACCCTCCCGGTCTCCGGTATTGGCAACGTCAAAGGAAACGGCGTAAAGAGCGGTGGACGACGTCCCGCTCTGCGGAGCAACCGCCAGGTTGGAGTACTTGAAGGTGGTGTAGGAAAGCCCGTAGCCGAACGGGAACAGCGGTTTCACTTTATTGTGTTCGTATCCGCGATAGCCGACAAAGATACCCTCCTTGTAGACGACGCGCTTCGAGTTCCCTTCCGGGTAGTAGTTTGCGAATGAGGGATTGTCCTCCGCGCGGCGCTCGAAGCTCACGGGCAGATGGCCGGAAGGATTCACCACGCCAAACAGGATTTCCGCCAGCGCGGTCCCGCCCTGCTCACCGGGATACCACATCTCGATGACGGCCGGAACATGTTCCAGCCAATTGTTTGCATCCACACCCCCGCCGGAAGTGAGCGCTACGACTGCCTTATTGTTCAGGGCAGACATTTCGCGGATCAGTTCATCCTGCCCAAACGGCAGATCAAAGGTTCGATCTGCGCCTTCCGACTCACTGGCGAAATCAAAGCCGGCTGCGATGACGACGACATCAGCCTTGGCGGCAAGCATTTTCGCAGCCGAGGTCACCAGTTGGCTTTGAGGAGCGATGGCGGCACGGAATTGGCCGCCGATGGCTGAGTCTTGAAAGTCTTCGGCAACAATCTTGTGCAATCCTGCCGCAAGCTGCAGCGTGACATGCGGCTGTAATGCGCGCGCAAGATCCCAATCGTCAATGACGAGTTTGTCATCGACATACAGGCGGCTTCCGCTTCCTTCTGCCTGGTCTTGCAGCGCGGCCTCATAAGCACCAGCTTCCGCGGCTTGGTAATAGCCAGTCCAGCGCCGGGATTTCTTGCCTTCCGCCTGGGCCAGTTTTGCTGCTGAAGCAACCTCCTCCGCGAAATTCTCCCAAGTCACGCTCGCCGAATCGACATGGGGGACAGTTTTGACGGAAACAGCAGTCCCGGAAAGAGCGGCATTGTCAAAAAACTCCACGTTTACGCCGGGTTTGCCGTTCTCAAGCGCGGTCACAAACTCGGTCTTGCCGGCGAGTTCAACCAGGCTGGGCAGGCCGCGATCGTAATAAACGGTGCTGGCTCGACCGAGAAACGTGCCGATTCCCTGGAGAACGCTGGTCGTGGCGAACGGAATTGACTGCGCGCTCCCCCCGCCGGTGGGCACCGCGGGATAAGCGTCGGGACCGACTACCAGCACGGATCTGGTCTTGGCCCTATCCAACGGAAGCAACCGGCCTTCATTCTTGAGCAGCACCATATCTTCCCGTGCCGCTTCGAGAGCCACGGCATGGTTCTGCTCGTTGTACTTCGAGATGGAAAGATCCATCTGCGTGCGATCCAGCCATCCGAATCGAATGGCCGTTTGCAGAACGTGGGCGATTTTCTCGTCGATGGTGGAAACCTTGACCCGGCCGTCTTGAATCGCCGGCAGCAGCGTCTTGGCATTCATGTGGTCGCCGACAGGCATTTCGAGATCGAGGCCTCCGTTGGCGGCGCCCACTCCGTCGTAGGTCGCAACCCAATCTGACATGATGACGCCATCGAATCCCCACTCGGTGCGGGCAATCTGGTTATTCAAGTAGCCGTTTTGCGTCATGTGCAGGCCGTTCACCAGGTTGTAACCGTCCATGATCGCGCCGACGTGGCCCTGCTTTACGGACGCTTCGAAAGCGGGCAAATAGATTTCCCGCAGGGTGCGTTCATCAATCACAGAATCGGAATTATGACGATCGAATTCCGAGTCGTTTCCAGCAAAATGCTTGACCGTCGCGCTTACGCCCTGTTTCTGCACTCCGGTGATGAAGCCCACGACGACCTGGGAAGCGAGAAATGGATCCTCTCCGAGGTATTCGAAATTCCGGCCATTCAGGGGGGAGCGATAAATATTGACGCCGGGAGCAAGCAAGAAATGGATGCCGCGAGCTTTGGCATCGCGGGCGATGCCAGCGCCCACCCGATCCGCCAGGGCCGGGTTCCAGGACGCGGCCAGCCCGATGCCTCCGGCATACACCGTGGTTGGAAAATTCAGGAAATCGGCGTCGTTACGAATGCCGAAGGGGCCATCGGAGAATTGCAACTCGGGTACGCCAAGGTTAGGGAGCGCTTCAAGAAAGACGCTTCTTCTTCCACTGATGTAGCCAATCTTCTCTTCCAGGGTCATCTTTTGAATGATGGCTTCGGCCCGTTTGCGCACAGCATCGCTATTAGGTTGGGGAGATTGCGCGAACAATGTGAGCGCTCCCAGCAGGACTGCCGAAATGAGAGCAGCGCATCCGCCAAGTTTTCTGGCTAGCATACCGGTCCTCCTTCAGGCTGATTTGATTAGAGTTATTAATGCCGTGTCGATGCTATGCCTGCGCTTCTGTCAGGACAAGCGGGCGGAACTTGCGGAAAGCATCTCAGTTCAAGCAAACACCAATTTCTGGAGTCGCATTTGCCATCTCAGCGTCCTCGGCCGAAGTTCTCCGCGATCTCAGCGGTTCAAGGCTTTGTCCTGGCCGCGGGCGAATCGCACTTGCAACTTCAAATGCAACCTTACTGCTCCCTTTTTCCTCTATTCAGGTAGGCATAGACCACGGCCAGCAGGGGAGGCGCCAGCAAGATCCCCCAGAATGGAATCAGAAAACTCAAGGCAATCGGGGCAAGGATGGAGGCCCACATCGGAACCTTCGCGGTGCGTTTCATGATGTAGGGTTGCAGAAGGAAGCCATCCACCACCACAATGGCCGCATACAGCAGCAATACGAAGAAAGGGTGCTCCCAGTCTCTCCACTCGATAGCCGCGGCGAGAGTGGGGCCAACGGTCCCCAGGACCGGGCCCAGATGCGGCACAAACTGCAGGAAGGCCGCGAGAATCGCCCACAACGGCGCCCATGGCACTTTCAGCAGGTAGAGACCGAGCAGCCATAAAATGCCGACCACCAGCGCATCCTGGCATTGCGCGATAAACCAGTTCTTCAGAGCGTTGCCGGTGAGCCGAAAATAGTGGGATAGATTCATCGCGGTGAAATGCTGGGAGGTTCCCGGTTCGGAGGGGCGGCAGCTATGAGACAATTTATTGGTCTCTTGGTAAACCTCCTTCCTCCAATCTCGTCCATAGTAATAGCAGAACCTATCACCCAGGCGTGGCGACCACACTGACAACGAGCTTAAGCTCACCGGGCCAGGCGACAGCGGAAGGCATCGCGGAAGACTGTTTCGATGAAGTCGTCCGCCAGCATCAGCGTCGAGTTTATCGTGTGATCTTTCTATTGGTGAAAGACAGCGACGTTGCGGACACGCTGACTCAGGAATGCTTTCTCCGCGCATACCAGAAACGGGCCGGCTTCCGGGGCGAGTGCTCAGTGGGCACCTGGCTGGCGCGGATTGCGGTGAACCTGGCTCGCGATCACGGCAAGAACCGGCGGCTGGCATTCTGGCGAAGAACGGTCGGGCTGCAGGATGAAACTTCGGAAGTGGGTCCAATGCTCAACCTGGCTGCCGCTCAGCCCTCAGCCGAGCAGGTGCTGCTGGCGCGGGAAGCGTTGCAGGCAGTCTGGAACGCGGCCGCGGCGTTGCCCCAACAGCAGCGAACGGTTTTCCTGCTGCGATTTGCCGAGGAGATGCCTTTGACGGAGATCGCGCAGGTATTGGATCTGGAAATCGGCACGGTCAAAGCTCATTTGTTCCGCGCCATTAGCAAAGTGAAGGAGACAGTGAAGGGGACGCCATGCAGTTGATACGTCAGTTAAAAGACGAGGAATTGACCGACCTGTTGCTGGAGGGTGAAGAACTGGAGGTCCAGAGGCTATTTGCCGACGTGCCGCAGTCCTTGCGATCGGCCACGGAACGGCCAAGCGGGTTTTGGCAAAGACAACTTTCCGCGGTGCGCGGGCGCGTTGCCGCCAGACAGCGAAGGTTATTTCACCCCGGCGTTGCCTGGGCCGGCGCGCTGGCTTTGTTGTTGCTGGCGGTTTCACTGCTGATGAAGAGTCCCGCGCCCAAGCCGGTGCAGGCACAAAATGATTCCGACCAGGAACTTTTGGTAGCGGTCGAACAGGCGGTCGAAACCGACGGGCCGGAGTCGCTAGAACCTGCAGCTTTGCTGGCAGATGAAATCGGTAACGCACAACCCACTTCTAAAAACCGTGCAAGTTGTTAAGGAGAAGCAACAATGAGAATTAGCCGTTTCGTTTGCACGCTTGCGCTCTTGCTTCCTTTGTCAGCGTTTGCGCAGGGTGGCCCTGCCCCGCCAGAAGCCCCTGATCCACCGGCCCCGCCTGCCCGCGGCGGGCCCCAGATGCATGGCGGGATGATGCGCCATGAAATGGGGAAATGGTGGCAGGATTCCGAACTGGCCAAGAAACTGCAACTTACCGATGCCCAGATCAAGCAGTTAAACCAAACCTTTTTCGACCACCGTTTGAAGCTCATTGATTATGGCGCGGAGATGGAAAAACAGGATATGAAGCTGCAGAACCTGCTCGACGAAGACATGCCCGAGACCGGCCAGGTAAGTTCGCAGGTGGACCAGGTTCTGAGCGCGCGTGGCAAACTCGAACGCGAATACACGATGATGAATCTCGATTTACGAAAAGTGCTTTCGGTCGAGCAATGGCGGCAACTGAAGTCCATTCGTGAACAACTTGGTCCGCCCCATCATGACTTCTCTCATCGCATGGGTCCCGGCGGTCACGGCCCCAGGGGACGCCAGGACGGCGCGCCGCCGCCTCCACCGGGCCCCGGCGAAAACTAACAGTTGTTCACCGCAGTTCTCTGTCCCAGTTCTCTCTCCCAGGGCCGTCTCGCGAGTTGCAGCGGGCGGCCCTGCTTTTTTCCGCCATGCTAGACTTCAGATAAGACCCCTTTTGCGAGGCCGTCATGAAATTTGGCGTCATCATCTTCCCCGGATCGAATTGTGATCATGATGCATACTGGACGATCCAGAACATCGCCAAGCAGCCAGTGACTTTCTTGTGGCACGAATCTCACGACTTGGAGAATTGCGACGCCATCATCGTGCCGGGAGGCTTCGCTTACGGCGATTACTTGCGCACTGGGGCGATCGCCAAGTTCTCTCCCGTGATGGAATCGGTTCGCAAGTTTGCGGCGGGCGGCGGGTTGGTGCTGGGCATTTGCAACGGCTTCCAGATTCTTTGCGAATCAGGATTATTGCCGGGCGCGCTCATGCGCAATGTCGGCCTTCAGTATGTCTGCAAGCCCGTCCAGGTGCGGGTGGAAAACGCCGAGACTCCTTTTACCAATGCCTGCGGTGAAGGGGACGTTCTCACCATCCCGATTGGCCATATGGAAGGCAACTACTTTTGTGACGACGCCACCCTGGCGGATTTGCGCCGCGAGAAGCGGGTGGTGTTTCGCTACTCTACGGCGGCGGGTGAAATTACTTCCGCGGCGAATCCCAACGGTTCGCTCGACAACATCGCCGGCATTTGCAGCGCGGGCCGCAACGTACTGGGCATGATGCCTCATCCCGAACGAGCCAGTGAGCCGGAGTTGGGGGGCACGCAGGGCCTGCAAATCTTCCAGTCGCTGATCGGGGCTATGTCGCCAGGGTAACCGTCCAGCAATCGAAAGCGTATCCGCGGCTTTCTGCTTTGCGTTTGAACACTGGCAATCTGAGCGAACGTCCGCCGGCATCAGGCCAGGCCGATCCCACAACGAAGTCAGATGTAGCCGAGGTCTTTCAGCCGCTGTTCGATGACGCGCCGGTCGTTTTGATCCATTTCAGTGGCGTCTTCCCGCAACAATTCCTGCAGAAGAAAATTGAGGAAGGGCTCCAGGCCGCCGAAACGCGCGCCAAATTTTTGCTCTGCCGCCCGGCAAAGCGCAGCCGCCAGCTTTACTTCGCGCACATCCTCCGTCATTGCGCATTCACCTCCGCAGCAGAAACCACACCACGCAGCCGGGTCCAGACTGCGCCGGCAAGCAGCCGGTCGTCGGCGTCCAGGCCGAACAACAAAGCGATAGCTCCAAACACAGCATAGGCCAGGATGATGCTCACGCCCATCACCACCGCCGGCTGGAACGCGCTGAACCACAAACGCGCCAGCCACAACACGGCAAAGCTGCCAGCGACCGGCGCCAACAGCCGGAAATAGCTCCGGGTATAGGGAAACAACCCGAGGACGTGGTGAACCTCTTTGAGGCACCACAGATTGGTGACGATGTTGGTGATTGCCGAAGCGATGGCCGCGCCGACGATTCCCCAGCGCGGAATCAGCCAGAGATTGAAACCAACGATTCCGGCCGACATCATCATCTGAATCCGCAGCAGTCGTCGTTCGTTTCCCGACATCAGCAGAAGAAAACCCACCGAACCGACGCCACAGTCTATCAGTTCGCCTAACGTCCCGATGACCAGGACGGACCAGCCCGCCTCGAAGTCGCGGCCGAAGATTCGCATCAGCGGATGAGCAAATATCAGCAGCATGGTGATCAGCGGAAGCGTCAATCCCAGAATCCATTTGGTAAGCGTCTGAAAGATGCGCCCTAACACCTCGTGGTCTTCGCGGGCATGCAACTCGGCAATGGTCGGGGCGAAGATCTGGTTTACGGCCTGCAGAACACTGGGCACGAAAGCCACCAAGCCCATGGCCACCGCATAGATTCCGACCTCCCGCGCATTTAGATAAAATCCGATCAATATTTTGTCGGCCTGGCCCATTAGAAATTGCAGAAAAAGCATGCCGAAGGACGCGATCGAAAACGAAACGACTTTCCTTTCAAACCCGGTTCGCCACAGGGAAGGGGAACGGGCTCCCTGGGGGGTCAGTTTCCACGCTGCCGCGGTAAGCAACGCCGTAGTCAGAACCGCAGCCAGCACCTGGGCTGAAATGTATCCCCAAAGTCCCAGCCCCCACCAGACCAACAGGATGGTGAGAACCATCATCGCGGGCGTGCCGATAAAGTTGGTGATCAGCGTCCGCCGGGCTACGTCTTTGTATCCGGCCAGGACTTGACCGAAAAAACCATTCATCGTCCCAAATACCATGAGGAGCGCGAACAACCCCATGTACGCGCCCAGGACGGGCGTGTGGTAGAGATGAATGGCAGTCCAGCGTCCGGCGCCAATCAAGACCGCACCCAGGAGAAGGTTGGAAACCAGCAGCAGGAAGACACTTCGGGCGAGGAAGCCGCCCAACAGCTTCATCTTTCCGGTGGCGGCATAGGCGGCTACGAAGCGGAGCGCCGACTGGGGAAGCCCCAGGGCGTTAAAGACACTTAGGAATCCCACCATGGTCATGCCGAGGGCATAGATGCCCAGGGCCTCGGCCCCCAGAATCCGCGCCAGATAGACTTTGAAAAGATAGGCAGCCGCTGCGGTGAAGACGGTTCCGGCAAAAAAGACCGACGACTGCCGCGAGATATGCCCCATTTGCTGGCGGAACTTCGCCGTCCCGTGGTTGGCCTGGGCCACCGCGACCGCCTCGGCAGAGAGCGCCTCGTGACCTGCTGAAGAATCTGGCATAAACCTGCGGCACGCCCCAAGCTAGAGCTCTGAACCGCAAAGGACGCAGAGGACTAGCAGAGATGCAGTATAGCGGAGAGGGGCAACCACCTTTGCTTGCTTCCGATATCTCGGTCAGGGTTTCGCTTCTCGGCACCAGCGAAATTAACTGCTAGTCAGGCTTGCCGCCAGTGTAAAATTGGCAGATTCGCAGAGCCACGGTGAGCGGATAGTTTGGCTTGATTGAAGCAAACCTTCCAACAGCAGCGGGAATTTTTCCCGGCTGGCCCATAGATCTGCTCTCGAAGGAGTGTTGATGGATTCGGGACCCCTGATTCGAGCAAATGACCACTTGGTGCGCGAAGCGCCGCCTACCTTCCAGGCCGAATTTCAGCGGCAACTGGCGCCCAATCTCTACGCACCCGTCCCAGGGCAGGAGTCCATGTTACGGGAGTATTTCCGCGTTCTGGTCAAGCGCCGCTGGGTGGTAATTATTACGGTGGCGGTGATCTTTGGATTAACCGCCATTGCTACCATGCGGGCTACGCGGATTTATGACGCCTCCGGCAGCATCGCCATCAACAAGCCGGATTCTTTTCTGTCCAGCTTCAAGGATTCCGGCGGAGGAGAGGCGCCCTACTCGGATACCACGGATGTTGATACCGAGGTACGCATCCTGCGCAGCGATCTGCTGGCTTTGCAGGTCATCAAGCAACTGAACCTGGATCGCCAGAGCGGGCCGGCAACTCCGAACACCCTGGGACTGACCACAGATGAACTGCAGCCCGATTCCACAGAGACCTCAGATCTGTTGGCCGGTTTCAGAGGGAATCTGACCGTGTCGTCCCTCCCGGGCACGCGGATCATCGATATCCACTACCGTAGCCCCGACAAGGAAATTGCGGCTCGGGTCGTCAATACCCTGATGAGCACCTACGTGGAGCAAAACTTCAAGACCAAGTATGAGTCCACCATGCAGGCTTCCGATTGGCTTCAGAAGCAATTGACGGAGCTGGAAATGAAGGTGGAATCCTCGCAGGAAAAATTGGTGCAATACCAGAAACAACACGAAATTCTTGGCATTGACGAAAAGCAGAACATCATCACCTCCAAGCTGGACGAGTTGAATAAAGAGTTGACCGCGGCTCAGTCCGACCGGATGGAAAAAGAGGCGCTGTACCGCATGGCGCAATCGCCAGATCTTGGAACCGCGCTGGCCGCGGTCAGCGGCGAACCTGACGGCCAGAACGGAGCCTCCAGCGGCACCTCCTCCCTGCTGGAAAAATTGCGGGCGCAGGAAGCGGATTTCAAAGTCCAGATGGCCCAACTGACCACGCAATTCGGTCCGTCGTATCCCAAAGTCGCTCAGCTTAACAGCCAGATCAAAGAGACTGAGGAGCAGATTCAGATCGAGTTGAAGAAAGTTGTAGACCGGGTGCGGGGGGAATACCAGGCGGCCGCGCAGCGCGAGAGCATGCTGAATGACGCCATGGAGAAGCAAAAGCAGGAGGCCAACCAGCTCAACGAGAGCGCCATCGAATACAACCTGCTCAAGCGCGACGTTGAGACCAACCGGACTCTCTATGAAGGCCTGCTGGAAAAATTAAAGGAAGCGGGAGTCACTTCCAGCTTGCGGTCGAACAATTTTCGCACGGTGGATGTGGCCCGCGTTCCCACCGCCCCCGCGGAGCCCAATGTTCCACGCAACCTGGCATTTGGCTTGGCTCTAGGCCTGACCACGGGCATTGGACTGGGCTTCCTGCTGGAGGGAATTGACAACACGGTGCGGACCCCGGAACAGGCTCAAGCGATTTCGACGCTGCCCTCGTTGGGTATGATTCCGCTCAGTTCCAGGAGCAGCACCGAAGGAGCTGCCAAGCGCCTTTCCCGGGCGAGCCTTTCAGATTCCCTGACCGCGGCCGCGTCGAAGGAAGTGGTCGAGCTCATCACCGTTTCGCGTCCTCAATCGCAGATGGCGGAATCCTATCGGGCGCTGCGCACCTCCCTCTTGTTGACCTCGCTGGGAGCGCCTCCCAAAGTAATTGTGATCACCAGCGCCCTCCCTCAGGAGGGGAAGACTACGACCAGCCTGAACAGCAGCGTGGTGCTGGCCCAGAAAGGCAGCCGGGTTCTGCTGATTGACGCCGACATGCGCCGCCCCAGCATTCACAAAGCCCTGGCGATGGGCCCCAGAACCGGCCTCAGCAATGTTCTAACCGGCAGCGCGACCTTGCAGCAGGCCGTGATTCGATATGACCGCGTGCCGAATTTGTACATACTCCCGGCTGGAACCCCGCCGCCCAATCCGGCGGAACTGCTGGCCTCCGCGCATATGGGTGAGATGCTGGCGGATCTGCGGGCTCAATATGACCACATCGTGATCGACACACCGCCCACGCTTTCGGTGACCGACGCGGTAATTCTGGCGACCCGGGCGGACACGGTCGTGTTGGTTATTCGTTCCGGGCAGACGACCAAGCAGGCCCTTCGCCGTGCCCGCGATATCCTGATTCGGGTCAATGCGCGTATTTCCGGAGTATTGTTGAACGCCGCCGATCTCAGGTCTCCGGACTATTACTACTATTACGAATATCAGGGGAAATACGGCAGCCGTTATTATCAGTCGGACGAAGCGTCCGGGGACGATCTCGCCAATCCGGAAGTTGGGCCCAAGGCAACGTCCACCGGCGCCTGAACCGGGGAGCTTACCCGGCCCAGACGCCGAAGCTGATTCCATCACCTATGCGAAACCTGCTTCGGAGCACCGAGGGGAAGCTGGTTGTATTGGCCGCTCTTCTGTTGGCCATAGCTGGCTACATGACTCTCGCCACCCGGGAGTTTCTGGCGGCCCACTTCGCCGCCCAGGAGAGTCTGCGGGGCTTGCAGCTGGCGATTCGCCTGCAACCCGGCAATGCCGGATATCGTTATCATCTGGGCCGATACTTCTGGTTCGTGCAGCGTTCTCCGGATGCGGCCATCGAACCCTACCAGGCAGCCATTCGGCTGAATCCCTTCGATGCGCGATCCTGGTTTGACCTAGCCGCGGTCTACCAATTCCTGGGCGACACCAATCGCCAGGAAGATGCCTTGCAGCATGCCATCGAAGAGGACCCCTCGACTCCAGATGTGGCTTGGGAGGCAGCGAACTTGTACTTAGTGCAAGGAGAAACCGGCAACGCGCTGAAGGAATTCCGTGTCGTACTGGAAAATGATCCCTACCGGCCGCCCGCAGCCCTGGAGATGTGCTGGCGAATTGATCCCGATATTGATGCGCTGCTCCGGGATGTGGTGCCGCCGATTCCCAAGGTCTATTCGTGGTTCCTGGAGTATCTGATTTCCAAGAAAGAGACTTCTGCCGCCGCGAAAGTGTGGGCGGCGATGGCACAACTTGCGCAACCGGTCGAAAGGCGTTATGTGTTCGGATACATGCGCTACCTGGTCACGGTACACGAAGTGGATCAGGCCCGCTTAGTGTGGCAACAGGCGGCCGGGTTGTCGCAGCTTTCCGCCTACCAGCCCACGGCGGAGAACCTGGTGGTAAACGGTGATTTCAGCCGGGACGTCCTCAATGGCGGTTTCGATTGGTTTTACCGCCAATCCCCGGACGTCTCTCTGGCTCTTGATCCCACGCAATTCCATACCGGAAACCGCTCTCTGCGAATGGTTTTCGACAGTCGCGGATTGGAAGACGCCGGCCTGCAACACCTGATTTCCGTGCTGCCGAACACCGGGTACGAATTCTCCGCCAACTTTCGATCGGAGGACATGAGGGGAGCCGGCGGCCCGCGTTTCGTCCTGCAGGATATGTACAGCGGAGCCTCGTACTTTTCCAGCGACACGCTGACCGACGGTGGTTTTTGGAAAAATGTGAGTGGCGACTTCACCACCGGACCTGACACCAAGCTTCTGCTATTACGCGTCCAGCGCTTCCCGGCTGGAGATCCGATCAAGGGCACGCTGTGGATTGACGGCATCCGCTTAGCCGCCAAGAGCATGCAGCCGGGAGAACATCGTTGAGATCTCCTTTGGTTCTCGCCTCCATCGACGACGCAGGCACGGCGTCCCATCCGTCGCTTTCGATTTCCGCAGCGGTTATTTTCTACGGCGTCGTAGGTCTGTTATTTTTCGGCCCGCTGGCTTTTGGCGCAGTGGAGCCGTGGTCCATCTATGTTCTAGAGGCAGGCTCGGCAATTCTGTTTGCGGTCTGGACGCTTCAGCAGGTAACGGCGCAAGAGGTGAAGATAGCGGGGAACCCTCTGTTTTTCCCCATGCTCTGTTTTGCTGCGTTGATTGCTGTGCAGCTAATAATTGGTTCCACCTCCTACGCGTACGTGACCCGCTCGCACGGCCTGCTTTATGGCAGCTACGGCCTGCTGTGTTTCCTGGTGGTGCAATGCTTGCGGGAGATCCGGCAAATTAAGCTTCTGGCCTGGCTCTTCTCTGGGTATGGGTTCGCAATGGCAGCGTTCGCCCTAATTCAGGGCCTTGCGCCAAACGGAAAGCTCTACTGGTATCGTACGCCGCTCTCTGGCGGATGGATCTACGGGCCTTATGTGAATCACAACCACTACGCTGGTCTGATGGAACTGTTGGTCCCCATCCCGCTGGTCCTCTCACTGTTTCATTACGTGGCGCATTCTCGAAGAGCTCTGGCCGCGGGAGTAGCGGCCGTGATGGCCACCACGATTTTCCTATCCGGCTCTCGCGGAGGAATGCTTGCCCTGGCCGTGCAGTTGGCGGTTCTGGTTGCTCTGGTGATTCGGCGCCAGAGGGGACTCAGGATAGCGCTGGCGCTGGGTTTCTTCCTGGTTTTGGTGGCGGGGTTATTGGCCTGGCTTGGCGGCGGGGCAGTAACTGCGCGGCTTTCAAGCCTTCGCGCCAGCGCTCATCCCGAGCTTTCCGAAAATCTGCGACTGCAAGTGGATCGCGACAGCGTGAAAATATTCGAGCGCAAACCGGTTCTGGGATGGGGACTCGGCGTGTTTCCCACGGTTTATCCCAAGTACCGCAGCTTTTACACCAATGTGTTCGTCAACCAAGCCCATAACGACTATCTGCAGTTGTTAGTTGAAACCGGGGCCGCGGGGTTCGCCATTATGCTGTGGTTCCTGTCGACCGCCTACTACCGGGCCGGTAAGAAGATTGAGGATTGGACCCACGACCCGAATGGCGCGGTTGCGCTAGCGACGATGCTTGGCATCACCGGCATCGTGGTTCACAGCCTGGTGGACTTCAACCTGCAAATCCCAGCCAACGCCGCATTGTTTTACGTGTTCTGCGTGGCCGCCGCCATGGAGCCGCGCTTCGGTTCGCTGGGCCGCCGGCGCCACCACCGCCTCCGGACTGCATTCGAAGACGAACTCTCAGCGTAGCGAAGTGAGCCCGGAATCCGCAAACTTATCGGCTGGACAGCCCAACTCCCCATAAGCTTTGAATGGACCGATGGTCTTCACCCTGACTTCGACGCCATCCAATCTCGCTGGAATTGCCGCATGTGGTTTCCCTCGTGCCACAAATACGACGATCGAGGCTTCGCCCGCAGCCTCGCCGGCCCCGATTCCAACCCCGAGAACAGCGGGATCGGCAGTCAACTCAGCCAAATGAACGTTTTTGGCAGCTTTCGCCTGTTCCATCGCAGCGGCTTTAACCGGCGCCAGGGCGTGGGCGAAATCTTGGGATGAAGCGGCATTGCCAGCAGGGGTGCATCCGCCAACCGCATGCGTGGCCCCTCCCACAAGGGTTGGCAAGGCGTGATTTGAGGGATCGGGGAGAGCAGACAGCACTTCCTGAATAGGATTGGCGACCGCGAAACCGGTGGTGGAATCTCCGCCGAAGAGCAGTGCCACGGGTTGCGCGGTGTCGGCTTCGACGATCAAAGAGCCCGAATCTCCCGCAATGCCGAAGGTCGCGCTTTCAATGACCACCTGATCGTTAAAGGTGACGCTGAAGGTGGAACTGGAGCCGCACGAAGTCTGATATTGCACTTTTACATTGTCTACATTGACTTGGCTGATGGCGGCGCACTGCAACCCGGTGGTTCGTCCGCTCTTGGCAACGGACATGCCCACGGCCGGGACGACCACCGAACTGGCGGGCGGCGCTGCTTGGGCCAAGCCGCAATTCACTGGCCCCAGTTGCAGAATCGCGCCGGTGGGATCGACTGCTCCCGGAATCACTTGGGCCAAAGCCGCATCCGCAACCGCGATGCTATTGCCGGTCTTCAGCGGTACTGCCTGACTGAAGGTGGCCACGGCGGTGCCCGCCTGGCAGGCGTTGTCCGCCAGGCCTGGTTGAGCAATGATTTCCCCGGGCTGGGCCTGATCTGACCGGGCCAAAACGTGATTGTTGCTGAGGATAAAATTGATCCCATTTCGCGTCACCAGCGCTCCCAGCGTTCCAGAACAGCAAGCGCTGCTGCTTTTGTCGTTCTCATTCCCTCCGGAGCTGCCCAACAGGACCGGAGTTCCTTGCGCCGCCTGGTTGGCCGCCGGGCCTCCCGCGGAAATCGTAACCTCAGCATTGCCGGATTGGGTGGAGTCTGCTTGTGAGGTCGCCGTCACGCTGAATTTAGCCGGGGCTGGAATCGCGCTGGGCGAGGTGTAGAGGCCGTTCGTATCGATGCCGCCGAAAGCGTTCGATCCCCCAGCGGACACTCCGTTGACGCTCCAGGCAACAGTGGAATTGGCCATTCCGGTCACGATTGCGTTGAACGGCTGCGTCACCGGACATTGCGTAGTGCTGATATTCAGGGACGCAATCGCCGGAGTCACGGCGACACCGATGGTGATGGTGACGCTGGCAGAACCCGACTTCGTCGGGTCCGCCTGGGCAACGGCGGTAACGGTCGCACTGGGAGGAGAAGGCAGGATTGAGGGCGCCGTATACACGCCCGCAGTGCTAATCGTACCGGAGGCCGTAGTGCCTCCAGCTACGCCGTTGACTTGCCAGGTCACGGCTGTGTTGGCGGCACCCTGAACCGATGCCTGGAACGAAAACTGACTGCCTGCCTTAACGCTCGCCTGGGTGGGAGAAAGGGAGACGCTCACCATAGGCGGTGTAGGCGCGGAACCGCCGCCGCATCCCGACAGGAATGTGCCGAGGAGAGCAGCAGCCAAGAACGCCAGTACCGGTGGTCGCATCTTCGTGGTAAACACGCCTGCAGTTGGTAAGAACTAAAGCGGGAATGGTGAGTATAGACGACGATGGGCCGACCAGAACGGCCAGCCCATCAACCTCAAAACCGAGTTGCGGAAATAGTTACGGGACCGCCGGACTGGCCGGGTTGGGCGATTGCAACGCCACCCAGACAATCATCCCCGCGATAGCCGCCGCACCCGCACCCACAACGATCGGGGAATCCAATATGCCGCCCCCCGCGGCGGGAGCTGCGCCACCATTGCGTCTCTTCTTCCTGGTGACGGGAGCGTCGCGCGTAGTCTGCTGTCCCTGAGACAGGGTCGTCGTCCCCGAGTCATCGCTAATGCTGACGTTGCCCTTCAAGGCCATAATCTTAACTTTTCCGCCGGCATTGGTGACATCGAATTCCGTGGAGGAAGTCGAAACCGGCGCGACGGTGAGATCTTCAGCGGTAGTCCGCAGTCCCCGCGAAGTCTTCACGCTAACGCTGCCGTGGTCGATGGCAACTCCGCTTCCATTGAACGTGACCAGCGAATCTGACAGAACCATCACGTTGGAGCCCGAAGCATTGATGTTTGCCATGGAGTTGGACTTCGTCTGCACCAAATCCCCTGGGAAGACCGCGGTAGAATCGGTCACCGTACCGCCGTTTACCCACGTCGTGCCCTTCGCGTAGAGCATGGCGGCATTGCTATCCGCTGCGAAAAGAGAAAGTGGGAACAGCGCTAACATCATCCAGCAAACGGCATTGCGTAACATAGTCCTGCCTTTCGACCCCAAGTTGTTGGTTTGGTTTTTCTCATCCTAGCCCGCCTCTTCCACGCCGTCAATCACTTTTGTTGCACATTCCCCAACTTTGGATGCAAACACGGCATGCCGGCAGGCATCCAGCCTACCACCGGCGGGCTCGGGATATTCCTGATATCCTGCCGCGCCGCCGAATTCCGGGTAACCAAAGTAATCGCTTCTTCGTGAACTTCAATGACAGCGACCCAGCCCGTCTGGGAACCTACTATGTCCCCTGGGGAGTACGGGGGATTATGGCATACTGACTAGGATCGCTGGAGTTTCTTATTCATGACGACTGAATTGGTTACCGCTCCGTTTGCTGAGCTCAAGAAAAAAATCGAGACCCGGGAAGCTCGGGTCGCTGTGATGGGCCTGGGCTATGTGGGCCTGCCCCTGACTTTGCTCTACACCGAGCAGAAGTTTCGCGTGACCGGATTCGATATCGACCAGCGCAAAGTTGACACGCTGATGAAAGGCGGCACTTATATCTACCGCATTCCGGCTCCGGAGATTCAGGAAGCGCGGGCCAAGGGCTTTGAAGCCACCTCCGACTTCTCCCGGCTCGACCAGATGGACGCCATCATCATCTGCGTCCCTACGCCCCTGAATGAGTACCACGAGCCTGACTTGAGCTACATCACCAACACGGCGAAGGCCATTGCTCCACACCTTCGGGCCGGCCAGTTGGTGGTGCTCGAGAGCACAACCTATCCCGGCACCACGGAAGAAGTGATGGTTCCGATCCTCGAAAAAGGTAATCGGCAGGGTTTGAAAGCCGCGCGCGCCGGCGACGGGGTCGACAACGCATTTTTCGTCGCCTTCTCTCCCGAGCGCGAGGATCCGGGCAATACTTCCGTGGCTCGGCGCGATATTCCCAAGGTGGTTGGAGGCTTGGACCCGAGGGCCTCCGAATTGTCCGCAGCTTTGTACGGGGCTATCTTCAACCGGGTCGTGCCGGTCTCTTCCCCTGCCGCCGCGGAAATGACCAAGCTGCTGGAAAACATCTATCGCTGCGTGAATATCGCCCTGGTCAACGAACTCAAGCTGCTCTCTCTGCGCATGGGTTTGGACATTTGGGAGGTCATCGCGGCGGCCGCCACCAAGCCGTTTGGGTTTCATCCGTTTTATCCGGGACCCGGACTGGGCGGACATTGCATTCCAGTAGATCCGTTTTACCTCTCGTGGAAGGCCAAAGAGTGGGACTTCCGCACCCGCTTCATCGAACTGGCCGGCGAAATCAACATTGGAATGCCTTATCACGTGATCGAATCGGTCGCCAAAGCGCTGAATCAGCACAAAAAGGCGCTCAACGGATCACGCGTGTTGATCCTGGGCGTGGCTTACAAGAAAGACATTGACGATCTGCGCGAATCCCCAGCCCTGACTATCATTGAATTGTTGCAGAAAGAGGGAGTGGACGTTTATCTACAACGATCCTTATATCCCGGCCATTGGCAAAGGACGAAAGTACGATTTGCAGATGAAATCCACGCCGCTGGAAAATCTCGCCCAGTACGATTGCGTCCTGATTGTCACCGATCACTCCGACTACGACTACGCCCGCATCGTGCGGGAGTCGCGATTGGTGGTGGATACGCGCAATGCCACTCGCGGCATCCGCGATCCTAAGGTGGTCCGCTGCTAGGGCTTGGATGGTGCTAGCCGCTGGGCTGAACAGAACCCCGTTGCGGTGGCAACGGGGCTGGCAGGGGCAAGGCCCCTGTAGGCACGAAATGCCCTTTTACATGCAACTTTTTTGCCCGCGCGAGGCATCCCTTTGGTAAAATGGTGGTCTCCTCCATCAAGTGTCCGTTTAGATTGAACTTTATTCCCGCGGATCGAGCGGGAGTGGTCGATTCGTGCGTGAATGGATTGGAAGGGCTTGCACCCTTGGCCAGTTCCTCAAGGTTTATCCCTCAGGGGTTGGCTTGGTTAGCTCTTTGGTCGTAGCTTATTTTCTGGCCAGAAGAATGAGGGGATCTATGCCGCAGTCTCCGGATAACACTATGTTTTCCATGCTTCCCGAGCGTCGTGCGCCCTGGAAAGAATTCATCTTTAGCATGGGCACGGAGAGTGTTTTGGGCGTGTTGCTGGCCTGGGTGGGGGTGTCATTCGGAAGTGATAACCCAACTCAAGCACGACCATCAGGCGATTGCGCTGGTCCCGACGCCTATCCCAGTCAATCATCAGCCGGCGCCGCTGCGAGTCATTAAGCCCGTTTACGCCTCCGCCGCAAACCGCGCCTGTACATGAAGCTTTACGCCTTCCGCCCGAAGTGAAACGCCAGGTTCCAAAAGCGGACGCACCGGTCGCTCCCAAGATTGAGTTGGCCGCGAAAGCTCCGGTTGTCCCCCCGTTGGCGCCCGTTATTCCTCGAAAATTGGTCAAGCTGGATAATTTTTCCACTGGGAGTTCCGCTACCCCGACCATCGCGCAAGCCCCGCAGAAGACGCAAACGGGCGGCTTCGGCGACCCCAACGGCGTGCCGGCTGCGGAGAACCATGGTAAACCGGTAACCATCGCCCGGGTGGGTTCGTTCGACCTGCCCTACAGGGCCGGGTTACGGAAACGGTACAGGGGGAGCCAAAGGTGCGCGCGGGGTGATCGCCAGCGCGGGCTTTGGCAATGGAGTCGCAACCGGAGATGGCAGCGGGAACGTAAACTCCACCCGGGGCACGGTTCGCCAGGCAGGATTCGGCGGTGCCGAGACGGTGGTGGCGATACCTCCCGTCCGAAGACAGAAACAGTTGCACTAAAAATGGTGCCGGCAGAAATACTGATCAAGCCGCTGCCCATCTATACCGATGAAGCGAGGAAGTTGCGAATCGAAGGGGAGGTTTTGCTTGAAGTGGTTTTCGAATCTTCCGGCAAGCTTCACGTGGTGCGGATCATCCGAGGCCTGGGCCACGGTCTGGATGAAGCTGCCGTGCAGGCGGCGGAACAGATTGATTTTAAGCCCGCTTTGCGGGACGGCCAGCCCGCGGACTCTACTGCCGTCTTACACATCGTCTTCCAGCTCGCCTGAAACGCGCGGTACTTCCACTTAAAAATTTTTAATTTCTCAGAAATGGGGATTTCCATGCGTATTCTTAGCGCTACCCTCTTGCTGTTTTTCTGCCTCACGTTGGCCCATAAGTTAGCAGGCCAAACCACCACTGCCGTTTCGGAATCGGCTGCCCGCGTGACCGATCAAGCGCCCTCTTCGATTCCCTCACCAGGTTCATTTGACGAAGTCATTGGGCGGGTGGTGGAACGAGAACATTATTTTAATGAGCAGATTCTTCGCTTACACCCGCTGATCAAAACTCACATTCAGAACCTTAGGAACGATGACGCGACCGGCCCGGTCCCAATTAGCGACCGTTACTTTCTGGGCCGGTTGGACCTGACGGGGGGTCTCGAGGATCGGTTTGCCGACCAGGCTGGGGGGCAGTTCTCGGCGGTGGCCAGACTGAACATCCTCCCTCAGCTCAGCGAACTCTACGCGCTGAGGTTTCGGCCGTCAGGATTTGCCCAAATGGTCCTGGTGGACCGCGATTTTGATCGGCGATCTCTACAGCTTCACCTACGTGCGGCGCGAGTTTCTGGGAGAGATTCGCTGCCTGGTGATCAACGTCCAGCCCAGAAAGGACAGCGGGGATGGGAGGTTCGTGGGAAGAATCTGGGCGGAGGACGAGAACTACAACATTGTGCGCTTTAATGGCACCTACAGCGACCACCCCAACACCGGTCATTACCTGCACTTTGACAGTTGGCGTTTGAACATCGACCCGCGGGCTGTGGCTGCCCGCTTTCGTCTACAGCGAGGAGTCGGACGATCATCGTGGCATCAGCAAGAACCTGCATTTTAAAGCTCAGACCCGACTCTGGGGCTATGCTCTGCCGCACACCACCGGGAACGCGGCGTTCACCGAAATCCTGGTGGACGGGGCGCAATCGGTTCGTGACCAGACCGATTCCGCGCAGGACAGCTGGCCGGTACAGGGCGAGCG